>NZ_CP104067.1:3772500-4972500 GCF_026651875.1 Alicyclobacillus fastidiosus
CCAAGGTACCTCGCGCCTTCCAATCTGCTTCGGATTCCTTCGTTGGTCGTCCTCTGACTCGCTCACGTACAAAAGTACGCTCGACTCATCATCGTCCTCCCGCCTTGTACTCCTCGCATCTTGAAACGCGCTTTGAGTTTGCTTCCACCTCATACGAGGCTTGGCTCCCTCAAAACTAAACACCCACGTCCTAAAAGCCTTGTTTCTCCGTAGAAAGGAGGTGATCCAGCCGCACCTTCCGATACGGCTACCTTGTTACGACTTCACCCCAATCATCAACCCCACCTTCGGCGGCTGGCTCCCTAAGGTTACCTCACCGACTTCGGGTGTTGCCGACTCTCGTGGTGTGACGGGCGGTGTGTACAAGGCCCGGGAACGGATTCACCGCGGCATGCTGATCCGCGATTACTAGCAATTCCGGCTTCATGCAGGCGAGTTGCAGCCTGCAATCCGAACTACGAACGGCTTTTTAGGTTTCGCTCCACCTCGCGGCTTCGCTTCCCGTTGTACCGCCCATTGTAGCACGTGTGTAGCCCAGGACATAAAGGGCATGATGATTTGACGTCATCCCCGCCTTCCTCCGACTTACGCCGGCAGTCACCTGTGAGTCCCCACCACTACGTGCTGGTAACACAGGTCAAGGGTTGCGCTCGTTGCGGGACTTAACCCAACATCTCACGACACGAGCTGACGACAACCATGCACCACCTGTCTCCTCTGCCCCGAAGGGAAGGACTATCTCTAGCCCGATCAGAGGGATGTCAAGCCCTGGTAAGGTTCTTCGCGTTGCTTCGAATTAAACCACATGCTCCACTGCTTGTGCGGGCCCCCGTCAATTCCTTTGAGTTTCAGTCTTGCGACCGTACTCCCCAGGCGGAGTGCTTATTGGGTTTCCTTCGGCACTGGGGTGTGTCCCCCAACACCTAGCACTCATCGTTTACGGCGTGGACTACCAGGGTATCTAATCCTGTTTGCTCCCCACGCTTTCGTGCCTCAGCGTCAGTCACTGTCCAGCAAGGCGCCTTCGCCACTGGTATTCCTCCACATATCTACGCATTTCACCGCTACACGTGGAATTCCCCTTGCCTCTCCAGCACTCAAGTTATGCAGTTTCCAAAGCAATCCCAAGGTTGAGCCTTGGACTTTCACTTCAGACTTACACAACCGCCTACGCACGCTTTACGCCCAGTGATTCCGGACAACGCTTGCCCCCTACGTATTACCGCGGCTGCTGGCACGTAGTTAGCCGGGGCTTCCTCACTCGGTACCGTCTCACAAGGAGCTTTCCACTCTCCTTGTCGCTCTCCCCGAGCAACAGAGCTTTACAACCCGAAGGCCTTCTTCGCTCACGCGGCGTTGCTCCGTCAGGCTTGCGCCCATTGCGGAAGATTCCCTACTGCTGCCTCCCGTAGGAGTCTGGGCCGTGTCTCAGTCCCAGTGTGGCCGGTCACCCTCTCAGGTCGGCTACGCATCGTCGCCTTGGTGGGCCGTTACCTCACCAACTAGCTAATGCGCCGCGGGCTCCTCTATCAGCGATGCAGTTGCACCTTTCAACACAGGAAGATGCCTTCCCATGTGTCATCCAGCATTAGCACCCGTTTCCGAGTGTTATTCCAGTCTGACAGGCAGATTGCCCACGTGTTACTCACCCGTCCGCCGCTGACATCAAAAGATGTCCGCTCGACTTGCATGTATTAGGCACGCCGCCAGCGTTCGTCCTGAGCCAGGATCAAACTCTCAAAAAATGTTACTGGCGTTACTTCTAATGTCTCGACGACGACTGTCGTCTCGACCGAAACTTTTAGGCGTGTGTGTTTAGTTTTCAAGGAACCAAATCAATCAGTGCCGCCGAAGCAGCTCAGACAATATACCACGAATCTATCTTCGCTGTCTACTGGAACATTTTGCTTCGGCTCATTCGAACGTTGCAGTTCGAACCTGTGAGCTGGTGTTCCAGCGACTCGGTATATCCTGTTTGTTCAGCAGTGCCGCCGAAGCGACGTCGATTAATATAGCACGCCAAGTTGAACTACACAAGTGTAAATTTATGTAAATAAAAAAGAGAACAACAGTGCGGCGTTCGAAACCCGAACACACCATCGTCAAATGTCGTCGGATGATCTCGTTGGGCGAGAGTCACTCGGCAACTTGAGGGATTACCAAACGGACCGGCCAGTCGCCATCTCCCGAAACCTATGATGGCAAGGCGTAATCGATGACGTCGGCCGCCGCTTCGTTAAAGGATTCGTACGCCCCCACCCCGACGCCCGCGCAGAGTGCGGCGCCGACAGCTGCCTCTTCCCGGTGGCGTGGAACGAGAAGTGAACGACCAAAGATATCCTGCACGATGGACGCCAAGTAGACGTTCTTGCGGATGGCGTTTCCCGCTCCGACGAGATGTTTGATGTTCATCTGTAAAGTACCCGGAAGTGCCTTCACATACTGATGAAGTTCTATCGCAATCCCATCCAGCACACCGACCATCAAGTCCAACGGTGTGAAGTTGTCTTCTGAAATGTTGGTGATCGCCCCCCTGGACGACGGGTCTTCCCTCGTGCCGTAGAACTGCGGCGAAACAGTCAGGGTCGTATGGACAAGCGCGCCAGGTGCCGCGCCGCTCCCACTTCGCTGACGGGAATCATTGCGCAGGTTCTCCTGGCTCGCCTTCGCCAATAGGTGATCCATCGCACCATATTGCGGCTCCTGTGTAGCGACACCACACAGTTCAAGGACCTGGCGGAAAAACGATTCCACCAAGGCATACGACTTCCCACCGCCGAGCGTCGCACTCACAAGCAGATAGCGATTGCCCGGAAACGGCCGCGTCTCGAAACCGGGCACCGACACGTGCTCGTGGACCATCAACGACAACTGTGCCCCCGTACCGACATTTACCAGCAGCGTATCCGCAAGCGACTGCACAGAGCCGATGTGACTCGCCTGGTTGTCGCCGACACCGGTCACGACCTGAACGCCGTCGTCCATATGACCAACGACGGTACAGGATGGCACAACGGTCGGGAGCATCATGGGGCGAATGCCTGCTCGCAGCAGCGCCTCCTCGTCAAACCGTGACTTCACCAGGTCAAATACGCCGAGGCTCGCCGCCAAAGTCGGCTCCGTCACAGGATGAGCGATGTTCGCGAGTTTTGCGGTCACGTAGTCAGCGATGGTGCAGAGCGCCGCTGCATCACTCGGAACTTCTCCCTTTTGTACGTTGACGAAATGCGTCAGCAACCCATACCCTGTTGGCACTTCGTAGCCAGTGAGACCCGCGAATGCGTCGCGATACGTCCGCTTGCCATCGCAATGGAGATTGCCACGGCCGTCGAGCCACGTGAAGAGGGGGCTCACAGGCCGACCGTCCTTGTCCAAGTACAGTACGCCGTGCATTTGCCCCGACACACACACCGCCGCGACATCTCTGTGACGGCCTAGAAGTTCTTGAACGATGTCCTGTACGATGGAAAAAATCCTCGAGGCATCTTGAAGGTAGGCATGACCCTCACCCGCCACGCTCGCGTCGTTTGAACGCGTTTTCTGATCCACAATCGCGCTAGTCTGTGTATCCACGACGACTCCGCAAAGAGATGTGGTACCAATATCGAGGCCAATCAGTTTCAACGCGCTCACGCTCCAAAACATCACGCAGTTTGCGAGTATGGGGAGACCCGAATGCTCGCCAACCGCGATCTCTAAATTCGTAGAAACAGGTGAATGTACTCGAAAGGCAAGGGACGCCTCAGGTTCGGCGTCCCTTGGCGACATGTTAAAAGTTCAGGCACGCGCGCTTAAGCCAGATGACCGCCCAAGGCGAGCAGGAGAGCCTGTTCATCAAACCCAACCGGCCACGGAGCAGGGCGTTCGCACCTCGTCTGGATGTCATAGTGCCGCCCCTCATCGGACGCCACGTGAATGCCCTGCATTAACTCGACGATGTGCAGCATCAGTTCACCATTCGCTCGATGCAAACGGCCCGTGCGCACCGCATCGACCATGTCGGCGACGGCCAACCCACGGCTATTTTCCTTAAACCCGAACAAGAGCGGAATATCGCTCCATTCCTGTGCCCCCTTGCGACGCACTCGAACGTTTCCACCGAAGTTGTTTGGATCCGGCACGCTCAGGGACCCTTCCGTTCCATAGATTTCGATGCGCGGTAACTCGGAGTGCCAGACGTCGAACGACGTAATGATATTCCCTACGGCGCCCTGTTCAAACTCCAACAGACCGGCGACGTGCGTGGGCACGTTCACTGGAATCTTCTCACCGAAGCGATGTTCGGTCGTGATGGTGCGTTCAGCAAACGTCACCTGCGTGAGCCCTGTCAACCGGCGAACGGGCCCCAATAGATGCACGAGCGCCGTGAGGTAGTAAGGCCCCATGTCAAACATCGGCCCGCCGCCCGGTTGATAGAAGAAATCAGGATTGGGGTGCCACGCCTCTACCCCATGCCCCACCATGAATGCGGTTGCACCGATGGGCTTGCCGATCCACCCGTCGTCAATCAACTTCCGACACGTCTGCAATGCACTGCCGAGGAACGTGTCCGGAGCCGATCCGAGACGGAGGTTCTTCGCTTTCGCGAGCGCGAGCAAGGACCGTCCCTCTTCTACGTTTAGCGCGAGCGGTTTCTCCGAGTGAACATGTTTACCCGCTTCCAGTGCCTGGCGGGAAACTGAGGCGTGCGCACTGGGAATGGTCAAATTGATGACGAACTCAATATTCGGGTCGGCCAGAAGTTGGTCGACTGAACAGGCCTTCGCGACTCCAAATTGTTCGGCGCGGCTTTTGGCGCGGTCCACGTCGAGATCGGCGCAGGCGACGACGTCCAACCCAAAAGCTCGACAGTTCTTAAAGTAGATCTCGCTGATATTTCCACAACCTATAATACCAACTCTCGCACGTTCGATGACCGTCACGTCCTCTCAAATCTGTCAAGCCTGACAGGTGCACACATATGTAGAGCCCACAAATACGGCGCTTATACGACCAGGCCAATCGTTGCCTGTATGTTCAGTCTACTAATTGTACGGGATAAGACAACCATGTACAGCACATTTTCGGAAGTTTCGACGAGAACTACCTATTTCGACATTCGTCGAAACCGCGTCGATTTGTTGTAGAATAATAGGATGTGCGGAATTCGGGGTCACCCGTACTCGGCACAGTGGTTTCGAGAGGAGACTAGCAGAGATGAGTAAGCCAGATTCACAACTTACGCGCAATTTGAAGTCGCGACACATCCTCATGATGGCCCTTGGCGGGACTATCGGATCAGGGATATTTCAGGGGAGCAGTTCCTCCATCCACTTAGCCGGCCCTGGCGTTCTCGTCACGTACTTGGTTGGCGGGCTGATCTTACTTGTCGTCATGCGCGGATTGGCGGCGATGGCCGTACAGAATCCACACGCCACCACGATCAAAGGACTTATCGATCCCATTCTAGGCCATTTCACGGGCTACGTGAGCGGATGGATTTATTGGCTCGACTGGGTGCTCGTCATGGCGGCTGAGACCGCGGCTGCGAGTATGTTTTTGCAGTTCTGGTTTCCGTCCGTTCCACTCTGGGTGCTCGCACTGCTCATCTCCGTAGGGATGACCATCCTCAACCTGACCCCGGTCCGCGTGTTCGGGGAGACGGAGTACTGGCTGGCTGGCGTCAAGATCTTGACGTTGTCCTTGTTTGTCATATTCGGAGCGATTTTGCTCGCCACAAGGTACTCAAAGCATCAAGTCGCAAGTAATCTTGTCGGGCATGGCGGGTTCTTCCCACATGGAATTGGCGGCGTGGCGGCCGCGATGCTGGTCGTGATGTTCTCCTTTGGCGGCATCGAAATGATTGGGATGACACTCGGTGAGACGGAAGACCCAACACGGACCATCCCGCGTGCTGCGCGGGGCGTGATCGTGCGGATCTTATTGTTCTACCTCTTGCCGATCGCCGTCATCGTCAGCCTGGTTCCCTGGTCGCAGTTGGGCAGCACACAAAGTCCATTTGTGACGGTCTTTTCGCAGATTGGCATTCCATATGTCGGCAGCATTATGAATTTCGTGATGCTGACGGCCGTCCTGTCGGCAGTCAACACCGGCATGTACGCCACAAGTCGGATGTTGTACACACAGGCGATGGACGGCAACGCGCCAAAGCTGTTCCGCAAAGTGACTAGGGGCAACGTCCCTGTCCGTGCGCTCTTATTCAGCACCTTCTTCCTTTATATCGGCGTGGTGGTCGCCTTTTTCGCCAAGGGAAACACGTTTAACGACCTGATGGTGATCCCGGGCTACACCGTGATGTTGGTGTGGATGTTTTTGCTCGCAAGCCACTGGAAACAGCAGGGCCCAAAACCCACGACGATTTTGGCCTTTGCAGCGCTGATTGCCATTTTCGTGGCCGTGATCATCACCTCGCCGCTGGCCGGAACCATCGTGAGTTTGGTGGCGGTCGGCTTGATCATGGGAAGTTACCTGGTTGCACGCAGGGCGGACAAGCACTGAGAACAGCTGGCTAGAAGTAAAAGGGGCCGTCCTTCAGTCACCGAAAATGACTGGGGGGCGGCCCTGTTTTCCGTTCGCACCGTGTCGTAGCTTTCATTCTGAACGCTCTGATTGATTCATAGATATCAATCGAGGGTCCCGACCGATAGCTTCTCTAGGACAGGCCCTAGTCCAACCAGAGAAAGGCGATCACACATGAAAGAACGAACCGATGGCCTGCAGCGACTGAAACCCGGGGTGTACGTGAATCCAAGTGACGACCGGTATGAGTTAAAAGCCATGCGCTACCAAGCGATTTCGCCCAGTTCCCCGATTCACGAGGCGAAACTTCTCGTACGCGCAGGACAATATCGCAAGGCTAAAGAACGGTACCTCACACTCCTGCGACACAAAGAATCGATGGAGTTGCACAAGCAACTGGCTCCGCTGCTCACTTACGATGAGACATTGGACATGCTCAATAAGTATTGGCATTTCAAACAGCTGCGGCGATTCTACCAGGACCACGCCAAAACTTACGCGCAGCGGTCAACGACGCGACGCGCACGGATGAGTTGGCTGCCGTGGCTGCTGCTGTGTCTTGTACTGCTTGCATTGCCGTTTCTGTATCATTACGTATACCGACACACCATCACGACGACCATCGACGAATCGTATCAGAATACGATTGAGCACATCGGAGTGCTTCCTTCCACGCAATTTGCCGGCAACATCCGGGTGGGCACGCTGACCACAAACGGGATCGCTCACGCCGTGGACACGTCGACCATGACACCAGACTTGCCTTATAAACTGCTCTACGATGGGACACCAGAAGGATACGCCGTCAGCGAAGGGGACAACCTGTTCACCATTTACATTCTAAACACTGTTGCACCTTCCGCATCCGTGACAACCCAGCGCGCGCCTGTTTCATCCGCTCCCACATCCGCCATTTCCAGTGCTGACTTAAATGTGGCCCGGACAGCCTATGCGTACTACTTGACCACGCACGGCGACGTGCCCCCTGCGACCCTGCAGCCGCTCGCATCGATGGTTCCACGCGCCAGTGTTCTATCCAACATCGATTACGTCCCCACAACCGATCCGACCACGGCCCTCACAAGCAGCGCCACCCGGATCGTGCCATTTGTGCAGCCTGTTGTGCGCATTGACTTGCGGGATCGAACATTGTTGTTACAAAGTGATGGCCAGACGGTCCTGCGGACGGCAGTTGGAATTGGCGCGGCTTCGTCCCCCACCCCGACCGGCGACTTCGTCGTCTCACAGCGCATCGTAAACCACGCGGCAAACGCGTACGGAAAGTACATTTTCCCGTTGAACGAAACGAATTACGCCATCCACGGCACCAATCAAGAGGGACGCATCGGCGGGGCCGATTCACTCGGCTGTATCGAACTTCCCGCCTCTGCGTTGCAAAAACTCTATGACACCATCCCCGTCGGTACCCGAGTAGAGATTGAGAATGGCGCTACGCTGTCGCCGCCGACGTGGTTCAAAGCGTAAACGCACTTCGGGTGATGCAGCCAAAGCGACGTTTCCCTGAGACCTGACAACCACAACTGCGGTGCATGTCCGGCTGTGAAGGGACATGTATATGTCGGTCCCCCCAAAAACACGAACATATATCCCTCAGATTGTTCGATACAGACCCCAATCCCCGACCAACACAAAAAGACCCCGAGGTGGGCATTTCTGCTTCCCTCAGGGTCCTTCTCACTCGCCTGGCAACGACCTACTTTCCCAGCCCCTCTCGGGACAAGTATCCTCGGCGCTGGAGGTCTTCACGTCCGTGTTCGGTATGGGTACGGGTGTTTCCCCTCCGCTATGGTCACCAGACCGCTTGGCGTTCAGGTATTCGTTCGCACGGCTTCGGCCTATCGGCCTGCAGATGTGCTACTCACACCTTCACTCAAGCTTCCAGTTACGTCGCTCCGTAACTTTGTCTTTATCCTCGCTCCTGAATCATGGAACAACCTCTTTCATGCGGGTGAAGCCCTCGACCGATTCGTATCTGTCCGCTCCACGTATCACTACGCTTCCACGCCAGACCGATCTACCTTGTCTTCTTCAAGGGGTCTTACTTCCCTAACGGAATGGGATACGTTATCTTGAGGCAGGCTTCGCGCTTAGATGCTTTCAGCGCTTATCCTTTCCCGACTTGGCTACCCAGCTATGCTTCTGGCGAAACAACTGGTACACCAGCGGTCGGTTCATCCCGGTCCTCTCGTACTAAGGACGACCCCTCTCACGTATCCTGCGCCCGCGGCAGATAGGGACCGAACTGTCTCACGACGTTCTGAACCCAGCTCGCGTACCGCTTTAATGGGCGAACAGCCCAACCCTTGGGACCGACTTCAGCCCCAGGATGCGATGAGCCGACATCGAGGTGCCAAACCTCCCCGTCGATGTGAACTCTTGGGGGAGATCAGCCTGTTATCCCCGGGGTAGCTTTTATCCGTTGAGCGATGGCCCTTCCACTCGGTTCCACCGGGTCACTAAGCCCGACTTTCGTCCCTGCTCGACCTGTCCGTCTCGCAGTCAAGCTCCCTTGTGCCTTTACACGCTTCGCGCGATTTCCATCCGCGCTGAGGGAACCTTTGGGCGCCTCCGTTACTCTTTAGGAGGCGACCGCCCCAGTCAAACTGTCCACCTGACACTGTCCCATGACCAGTTTCATGGCCATTGGTTAGAACACAAGTACCTCAAGGGTGGTATCCCAACGCCGACTCCACTCAGGCTGGCGCCCAAGCTTCTCTGTCTCCCACCTATCCTGTACATGACGTACCCGTATCCCATATCAAGCTACAGTCAAGCTCCACGGGGTCTTTCCGTCTAACCGCGGGTAACCTGCATCTTCACAGGTATTACAATTTCACCGGGTCTCTCGTTGAGACAGCGCCCAAGTCGTTACGCCTTTCGTGCGGGTCAGAACTTACCTGACAAGGAATTTCGCTACCTTAGGACCGTTATAGTTACGGCCGCCGTTTACTGGGGCTTCAATTCAGAGCTTCGCCTTGCGGCTTACCCCTCCTCTTAACCTTCCAGCACCGGGCAGGCGTCAGCCCCTATACTTCGCCTTTCGGCTTCGCAGAGACCTGTGTTTTTGCTAAACAGTCGCTTGGGCCTTTTCACTGCGGCTTCTCTCGAAGCGCCCCTTCTCCCGAAGTTACGGGGCCATTTTGCCGAGTTCCTTAACGAGAGTTCTCCCGCGCGCCTTCGTGTTCTCCACGCGCCCACCTGTGTCGGTTTCCGGTACGGGCACCTCACCACTCGCTAGAGGCTTTTCTTGGCAGTGTGACTTATGGGACTTCGGTACTGTACTTCCCTCCCCATCACAGCTCACGATTACCAGGGTGCGGATTTGCCTACACCCCTCGCTCGCTGCTTGGACGGCCTCTTCCATCCGGCCGCTTCCCTCAGCCTCCTGCGTCACCCCTTCGCTCAATCGCGATGTTGGTGGTACAGGAATTTCAACCTGTTGTCCTTCGACTACGCCTTTCGGCCTCGCCTTAGGTCCCGACTTACCCTGGGCGGACGAGCCTTCCCCAGGAAACCTTGGGCTTTCGGCGGACAAGATTCTCACTTGTCTTTTCGCTACTCATACCGGCATTCTCACTTCCATCCGCTCCACCAAACCTCTCGGTTCAGCTTCCCCGCAAATGGAACGCTCCCCTACCATGTTTCCATCCATAGCTTCGGTGTCTGGTTTAGCCCCGTTACATTTTCCGCGCAGCGCCACTCGACCAGTGAGCTATTACGCACTCTTTAAATGGTGGCTGCTTCTAAGCCAACATCCTGGTTGTCTGTGCAACGCCACATCGTTCCCCACTGAACCAGTACTTTGGGACCTTAGCTGTTGGTCTGGGCTGTTTCCCTCTTGACCACGGGTCTTATCACTCGTAGTCTGACTGCCAGGTTCTTCGACAAAGTGGCATTCGCAGTTTGACTAGGCTTGGTAACCCTCGCGGGCCCCGCACCCAATCAGTGCTCTACCTCCACTTCTCATTCCCTGACGCTAGCCCTCAAGCTATTTCGGGGAGAACCAGCTATCTCCGGGTTCGATTGGAATTTCTCCCCTACCCCCAGTTCATCCCCTGGCTTTTCAACGCCAGTGGGTTCGGGCCTCCATGCGGTGTTACCCGCACTTCACCCTGACCAGGGGTAGATCACCCGGTTTCGGGTCGATGACGACAAACTATACCGCCCTATTCAGACTCGCTTTCGCTTCGGCACAGGCTCCTTCGCCTTCACCTTGCTTGCCATCATCACTCGCCGGTTCATTCTACAAAAGGCACGCCGTCACATGTCATGCATGCTCCGACTGCTTGTAAGCACACGGTTTCAGGTTCTATTTCACTCCGCTCCCGCGGTTCTTTTCACCTTTCCCTCACGGTACTATCCGCTATCGGTCGCCAAGGAGTATTTAGCCTTAGGAGGTGGTCCTCCCAGATTCCCACGGGATTTCTCGTGTCCCGCAGTACTTGGGGTCTGTTGCACATTCCACAATCCGTTTCGGTTACCGGGCTCTCACCGTCTATGGCCGGCCTTCCCATGCCGTTCTCCTACGGATTGCTTCCTGCTGGCTCCCTGCAGGTTGCCACCAACAGCCCCTCGACCCCGCATACGCATCGACTGCAGTCTGTACCACGTATACGGTTTAGGCTTCTCCGCTTTCGCTCGCCACTACTTACGGAATCGCGTTCGCTTTCTTTTCCTCGAGGTACTTAGATGTTTCAGTTCCCTCGGTTGCCTCCGTACACCTATGTATTCAGTGTACGGTACTAGCGCTTCACACTAGCAGGTTTCCCCATTCGGACATCCACGGATAAATCGCTCGCTTACAGCTCCCCGTGGCATTTCGGTGTTCGCCCCGTCCTTCTTCGGCTCTTGGCGCCTAGGCATCCTCCGTGCGCTCTTTCTAACTTCACCGTTTTGACTTCCTAACCACAAACGTGATTATTCCATCTATAAATCCGGTTACGTTAACCTGTTACGCATTTACGGTTACCGGTTTTACTTATTCGAGGTTGTTCCATATTCAGTTGCCAAGGTACCTTGAGTTTGCTTCCACCTCATACGAGGCTTGGCTCCCTCAAAACTAAACACCCACGTCCTAAAAGCCTTGTTTCTCCGTAGAAAGGAGGTGATCCAGCCGCACCTTCCGATACGGCTACCTTGTTACGACTTCACCCCAATCATCAACCCCACCTTCGGCGGCTGGCTCCTGAAAGGTTACCTCACCGACTTCGGGTGTTGCCGACTCTCGTGGTGTGACGGGCGGTGTGTACAAGGCCCGGGAACGGATTCACCGCGGCATGCTGATCCGCGATTACTAGCAATTCCGGCTTCATGCAGGCGAGTTGCAGCCTGCAATCCGAACTACGAACGGCTTTTTAGGTTTCGCTCCACCTCGCGGCTTCGCTTCCCGTTGTACCGCCCATTGTAGCACGTGTGTAGCCCAGGACATAAAGGGCATGATGATTTGACGTCATCCCCGCCTTCCTCCGACTTACGCCGGCAGTCACCTGTGAGTCCCCACCACTACGTGCTGGTAACACAGGTCAAGGGTTGCGCTCGTTGCGGGACTTAACCCAACATCTCACGACACGAGCTGACGACAACCATGCACCACCTGTCTCCTCTGCCCCGAAGGGAAGGACTATCTCTAGCCCGGTCAGAGGGATGTCAAGCCCTGGTAAGGTTCTTCGCGTTGCTTCGAATTAAACCACATGCTCCACTGCTTGTGCGGGCCCCCGTCAATTCCTTTGAGTTTCAGTCTTGCGACCGTACTCCCCAGGCGGAGTGCTTATTGGGTTTCCTTCGGCACTGGGGTGTGTCCCCCCAACACCTAGCACTCATCGTTTACGGCGTGGACTACCAGGGTATCTAATCCTGTTTGCTCCCCACGCTTTCGTGCCTCAGCGTCAGTCACTGTCCAGCAAGGCGCCTTCGCCACTGGTATTCCTCCACATATCTACGCATTTCACCGCTACACGTGGAATTCCCCTTGCCTCTCCAGCACTCAAGTTATGCAGTTTCCAAAGCAATCCCAAGGTTGAGCCTTGGACTTTCACTTCAGACTTACACAACCGCCTACGCACGCTTTACGCCCAGTGATTCCGGACAACGCTTGCCCCCTACGTATTACCGCGGCTGCTGGCACGTAGTTAGCCGGGGCTTCCTCACTCGGTACCGTCTCACAAGGAGCTTTCCACTCTCCTTGTCGCTCTCCCCGAGCAACAGAGCTTTACAACCCGAAGGCCTTCTTCGCTCACGCGGCGTTGCTCCGTCAGGCTTGCGCCCATTGCGGAAGATTCCCTACTGCTGCCTCCCGTAGGAGTCTGGGCCGTGTCTCAGTCCCAGTGTGGCCGGTCACCCTCTCAGGTCGGCTACGCATCGTCGCCTTGGTGGGCCGTTACCTCACCAACTAGCTAATGCGCCGCGGGCTCCTCTATCAGCGATGCTGTTGCACCTTTCAACACAGGAAGATGCCTTCCCGTGTGTCATCCGGCATTAGCACCCGTTTCCGAGTGTTATTCCAGTCTGACAGGCAGATTGCCCACGTGTTACTCACCCGTCCGCCGCTGACATCAAAAGATGTCCGCTCGACTTGCATGTATTAGGCACGCCGCCAGCGTTCGTCCTGAGCCAGGATCAAACTCTCAAAAAATGTTACTGGCGTTACTTCATAAATGTCTCGACGACGACTGTCGTCTCGACCGAAACTTTTAGGCGTGTGTGTTTAGTTTTCAAGGAACCAAATCAATCAGTGCCGCCGAAGCAGCTCAGACAATATACCACGAATCTATCGTCGTTGTCTACTGGAATATTTTTCTTCAGTTCGTTCGAACGTTGCGGTTCGAACTTGTGAGCTGGTGTTCCGGCGACTTGGTATATCCTGTTTGTTCGGCAGTGCCGCCGAAGCGACGTCGACTAATATAACACGAATCGCACCTGATATTCAACTGGAATCATCAGGATAACTCCTCTGTCTAAAATCAGTTTCAATCCAACCCACATCGCCCACTCACAAGAGACGCCGGCGTAGATGCTTAGAAGCGCATCGTGCGCTGAACGGACAAAACAGTGTACGGGTTTCCGTACACTGTTTACCTGGTGCGGTCGAGAGGACTTGAACCTCCACGGGGTTGCCCCCACAAGAACCTGAATCTTGCGCGTCTGCCAATTCCGCCACGACCGCATGCATATGTGGACTCCCGAACGAATCGGATGAGTCTTTGGCGGAGCTGACGGGATTCGAACCCGCGATCTCCTGCGTGACAGGCAGGCATGTTAGGCCTCTACACCACAGCTCCAAATGATAAAACTGGCGGAGTGAGAGGGATTCGAACCCTCGATACGGTTATTCACCATATACTCGCTTAGCAGGCGAGCGCCTTCGACCTACTCGGCCATCACTCCATATTTGGTGGGTCATGAAGGAATCGAACCTTCAACCTGCCGATTAAGAGTCGGATGCTCTGCCAATTGAGCTAATGACCCAGAACTTTTTACAGATGGCCAACCACTTGTCGACTGCAGAATTCTCGCATCTAAAGCGGATGAACCAAAAGCCAGAGACTTATCCGTCTTGGCTGCCGAACTAGGACTCGAACCTAGACTAACTGAGTCAGAGTCAGTCGTGCTACCATTACACCATTCGGCATTAACATCTCGATGTGACACACGTACAGTAATCAACTGACGTGGTGGAGGTAGACGGATTCGAACCGACGACCCCCTGCTTGCAAGGCAGGTGCTCTCCCAGCTGAGCTATACCCCCATGGTAATTGTCGATCACGCCATCACAATCGACTGGTCGGAGCAGCGGGATTCGAACCCACGACCTCCTGCTCCCAAGGCAGGCGCGCTACCAAGCTGCGCTATGCTCCGTCAAACTGGCGTGCCCTGAGAGATTCGAACTCCCGACCTTTTGATTCGTAGTCAAACGCTCTATCCAGCTGAGCTAAGGGCACATTGGCTGGGGAAGAAGGATTCGAACCTTCGCATGACGGTACCAAAAACCGTTGCCTTACCGCTTGGCTATTCCCCATCAAGGGTGAGTGATGGGAATCGAACCCACGTATGCCGGAATCACAATCCGGTGCGTTAACCCCTTCGCCACACTCACCACACAATACACTGCCGAGCACGGTGCAATTGCCTCGCACCGGTTCGCAGTTGAGCACGCCCTGACACAAATGGCATCAGTTCGCGCACTTGGTGGAGGGGAAGGATTCGAACCTTCGAAGCTTCCGCAACGGATTTACAGTCCGCCCCATTTGGCCACTTTGGTACCCCTCCGCATGGAGCCACCTGTCGGATTTGAACCGACGACCTGCTCATTACGAGTGAGCCGCTCTACCCCTGAGCCAAGGTGGCAAACGTGGTAGCGGCGAGTGGATTCGAACCACCGACGCCACGGGTATGAACCGTGTGCTCTAACCAACTGAGCTACGCCGCCAAAATGGCGGAGAGAAAGGGATTCGAACCCTTGAGACGGGTTTAGCCGCCTACACGATTTCCAATCGTGCTCCTTCGACCAACTCGGACACCTCTCCGCGTGATGGTGCGGCTAATAGGAGTCGAACCTATGACCCCCACCATGTCAAGGTGGTGCTCTCCCTCTGAGCTATAGCCGCCCGGGGTCGCTGGTCGATGCGAACATGATCAGCTGTCCCGATATGGAGCGGAAGACGGGATTCGAACCCGCGACCCTCGCCTTGGCAAGGCGATGCTCTACCCCTGAGCCACTTCCGCATGTGGTGGGCGCTGACGGGATCGAACCGCCGACCCTCTGCTTGTAAGGCAGATGCTCTCCCAGCTGAGCTAAGCGCCCACAAATGGTGACCCCAGCGGGATTCGAACCCGCGTTACCGCCGTGAAAGGGCGGTGTCTTAACCGCTTGACCATGGGGCCATGACGTGGAGCTCCCAACCAGGCTTGAACTGGTGACCTCATCCTTACCATGGATGCGCTCTGCCAACTGAGCTATGGGAGCAAAGCTTGGCTCCCCGAGTAGGATTCGAACCTACGACCCTCCGATTAACAGTCGGATGCTCTACCGCTGAGCTATCGAGGAATGTGGTGGAGGTAGACGGATTCGAACCGACGACCCCCTGCTTGCAAGGCAGGTGCTCTCCCAGCTGAGCTATACCCCCACAAAACCTTTCGCGAGGTGCCTGTCCAATAAAGGATGCTACACACTCGACGCAGTGAACCCGGTACATCTATAGATTCACCAATGGAGCGGGTGATGGGAATCGAACCCACGCTATCAGCTTGGAAGGCTGAAGTTCTACCATTGAACTACACCCGCATGTTCTGGCGTGTCCGGAGGGATTCGAACCCGCGACCCACAGCTTAGAAGGCTGTTGCTCTATCCAGCTGAGCTACGGACACAAAACTTGTGATGAATGGCAAAACCAACTTGGTGTCGAAGGCGGGACTTGAACCCGCACGGGTTTCCCCACACGCCCCTCAAACGTGCGCGTCTGCCGATTCCGCCACTTCGACATGAATCTTACGTTCCACTCGTCCCGACCGCTCGTCGTTTCATGCGATATAGGAGAGCGAGATGAATAGTAACACGACTTCACCACTATGGTCAACTGGAATTTTTATCAGTGACCAAATTTCTCGTTTTACATGGTCGAGAAACGCGGCACATTGGACAATTGTACTGATCTCGCGGTGTTTTGTACAGGGGGGCGGAATCGCCATTTTTATGGGTAACTAGACCACAACAAGCCGGGAGAAGCGGATATACCAGCGTAGCGCACCCGTTGCGGTGAACTCGCTGCACTGACAGACAACGAACGTATGGCACCTAGGCAAACAGGGCGTTTTCACGCAAAAACTGATTAGACCGCTCTATCATCTACGAAAAAGCGCGGTTCTCATACAGCATATAACTGTCCACGCGGGAAAAGACGGGGTGAGAATATACCGCATCACCCATTCTCACTCCCCATTCATCTAACTCATCCTACTCGATGTTGGACTACAGTCAAACGTACCCAGCGACAGACGGTGCGACGTTGTACGCGGATCGAGCAAATCCCTATCGCTGCCGGTTTCTCTTCTTCAGGAGCACAAACTCCACCCTAGAAAACAAAGTGTTCCTCTTCCACTCCCCGGAGTCGGCTCGTTTTCACCAACCAACGTCCCTCGCCAAAGCCAATCCTCTTTTCTCGATAATTTCTGTCACGCAATGTTCATTTTTAAGTCGTCATAAAGGCTTCATTAGTTACAGTCAGCGGTGAATATAAGTTTATCGAATTCGGAGTGGTCCCTCTCCACAAACAAGGCGATACCTGCTATTTTACATCCCGTATCCATTCCATCCCCTCATGGCGTCTTTACGTCGCTCGAACGCCCTTGTTGAGGGCCAGACCAGCGCATACGCGTTAAATCTCTCAGGGTCGGTCCCAACGCTAGGTTGCAGGGCCGCACGGCCGACTGTGGGGCAGTTTCTACACTCATACGCGACGATTCCCACAGCCCCGGTAACTTGCTAGAGAGCCATACCAGTTGGTGTACGTATTGGCTCAAATCCAGGCTAAGGCCAATGAGGGTGGTTTCTATGTTCGACCAAAGGACAAGAATCGCCTGTACAAGACGTGTGTGGATGATCCCGTCGACGTAAGGCTATGTGCTAGTGCCTTCCACCAACCCGCCCTTACGTCCAGTCTATCTCCGCCGCAGCATCGCCCCAATCCCCGACCAACACAAAAAGACCCCGAGGTCCGCATTTCTGCTTCCCTCAGGGTCCCTTATCTCGCGCCTGAATCATGGAACAACCTCTTCTTCTGTTCATCGGGTGAAGCCCTCGACCGATTCGTATCTGTCCGCTCCACGTATCACTACGCTTCCACGCCAGACCGATCTACCTTGTCTTCTTCAAGGGGTCTTACTTCCCTAACGGAATGGGATACGTTATCTTGAGGCAGGCTTCGCGCTTAGATGCTTTCAGCGCTTATCCTTTCCCGACTTGGCTACCCAGCTATGCTTCTGGCGAAACAACTGGTACACCAGCGGTCGGTTCATCCCGGTCCTCTCGTACTAAGGACGACCCCTCTCACGTATCCTGCGCCCGCGGCAGATAGGGACCGAACTGTCTCACGACGTTCTGAACCCAGCTCGCGTACCGCTTTAATGGGCGAACAGCCCAACCCTTGGGACCGACTTCAGCCCCAGGATGCGATGAGCCGACATCGAGGTGCCAAACCTCCCCGTCGATGTGAACTCTTGGGGGAGATCAGCCTGTTATCCCCGGGGTAGCTTTTATCCGTTGAGCGATGGCCCTTCCACTCGGTTCCACCGGGTCACTAAGCCCGACTTTCGTCCCTGCTCGACCTGTCCGTCTCGCAGTCAAGCTCCCTTGTGCCTTTACACGCTTCGCGCGATTTCCATCCGCGCTGAGGGAACCTTTGGGCGCCTCCGTTACTCTTTAGGAGGCGACCGCCCCAGTCAAACTGTCCACCTGACACTGTCCCATGACCAGTTTCATGGCCATTGGTTAGAACACAAGTACCTCAAGGGTGGTATCCCAACGCCGACTCCACTCAGGCTGGCGCCCAAGCTTCTCTGTCTCCCACCTATCCTGTACATGACGTACCCGTATCCCATATCAAGCTACAGTCAAGCTCCACGGGGTCTTTCCGTCTAACCGCGGGTAACCTGCATCTTCACAGGTATTACAATTTCACCGGGTCTCTCGTTGAGACAGCGCCCAAGTCGTTACGCCTTTCGTGCGGGTCAGAACTTACCTGACAAGGAATTTCGCTACCTTAGGACCGTTATAGTTACGGCCGCCGTTTACTGGGGCTTCAATTCAGAGCTTCGCCTTGCGGCTTACCCCTCCTCTTAACCTTCCAGCACCGGGCAGGCGTCAGCCCCTATACTTCGCCTTTCGGCTTCGCAGAGACCTGTGTTTTTGCTAAACAGTCGCTTGGGCCTTTTCACTGCGGCTTCTCTCGAAGCGCCCCTTCTCCCGAAGTTACGGGGCCATTTTGCCGAGTTCCTTAACGAGAGTTCTCCCGCGCGCCTTCGTGTTCTCCACGCGCCCACCTGTGTCGGTTTCCGGTACGGGCACCTCACCACTCGCTAGAGGCTTTTCTTGGCAGTGTGACTTATGGGACTTCGGTACTGTACTTCCCTCCCCATCACAGCTCACGATTCATAGGGTGCGGATTTGCCTACACCCCTCGCTCGCTGCTTGGACGGCCTCTTCCATCCGGCCGCTTCCCTCAGCCTCCTGCGTCACCCCTTCGCTCAATCGCGATGTTGGTGGTACAGGAATTTCAACCTGTTGTCCTTCGACTACGCCTTTCGGCCTCGCCTTAGGTCCCGACTTACCCTGGGCGGACGAGCCTTCCCCAGGAAACCTTGGGCTTTCGGCGGACAAGATTCTCACTTGTCTTTTCGCTACTCATACCGGCATTCTCACTTCCATCCGCTCCACCAAACCTCTCAGTTCAGCTTCCCCGCAAATGGAACGCTCCCCTACCATGTTTCCATCCATAGCTTCGGTGTCTGGTTTAGCCCCGTTACATTTTCCGCGCAGCGCCACTCGACCAGTGAGCTATTACGCACTCTTTAAATGGTGGCTGCTTCTAAGCCAACATCCTGGTTGTCTGTGCAACGCCACATCGTTCCCCACTGAACCAGTACTTTGGGACCTTAGCTGTTGGTCTGGGCTGTTTCCCTCTTGACCACGGGTCTTATCACTCGTAGTCTGACTGCCAGGTTCTTCGACAAAGTGGCATTCGCAGTTTGACTAGGCTTGGTAACCCTCGCGGGCCCCGCACCCAATCAGTGCTCTACCTCCACTTCTCATTCCCTGACGCTAGCCCTCAAGCTATTTCGGGGAGAACCAGCTATCTCCGGGTTCGATTGGAATTTCTCCCCTACCCCCAGTTCATCCCCTGGCTTTTCAACGCCAGTGGGTTCGGGCCTCCATGCGGTGTTACCCGCACTTCACCCTGACCAGGGGTAGATCACCCGGTTTCGGGTCGATGACGACAAACTATACCGCCCTATTCAGACTCGCTTTCGCTTCGGCACAGGCTCCTTCGCCTTCACCTTGCTTGCCATCATCACTCGCCGGTTCATTCTACAAAAGGCACGCCGTCACACCTTAAAGATGCTCCGACTGCTTGTAAGCACACGGTTTCAGGTTCTATTTCACTCCGCTCCCGCGGTTCTTTTCACCTTTCCCTCACGGTACTATCCGCTATCGGTCGCCAAGGAGTATTTAGCCTTAGGAGGTGGTCCTCCCAGATTCCCACGGGATTTCTCGTGTCCCGCAGTACTTGGGGTCTGTTGCACATTCCACAATCCGTTTCGGTTACCGGGCTCTCACCGTCTATGGCCGACCTTCCCATGCCGTTCTCCTACGAATTGCTTCCTGCTGGCTCCCTGCAGGTTGCCACCAACAGCCCCTCGACCCCGCATACGCATCGACTGCAGTCTGTACCACGTATACGGTTTAGGCTTCTCCGCTTTCGCTCGCCACTACTTACGGAATCGCGTTCGCTTTCTTTTCCTCGAGGTACTTAGATGTTTCAGTTCCCTCGGTTGCCTCCGTACACCTATGAATTCAGTGCACGATACTAGCGCTTCACACTAGCAGGTTTCCCCATTCGGACATCCACGGCTCAGTGCTCGCTTACAGCTCCCCGTGGCATTTCGGTGTTCGCCCCGTCCTTCTTCGGCTCTTGGCGCCTAGGCATCCTCCGTGCGCTCTTTCTAACTTCACCGTTTTGACTTCCTAACCACAAACGTGATTATTCCATCTATAAATCCGGTTTCGTTAACCTGTTACGCATTTACGGTTACCGGTTTTACTTATTCGAGGTTGTTCCATATTCAGTTGCCAAGGTACCTTGAGTTTACCTAGCCACAAGGGCTTTGGCTCCCTCAAAACTAAACACCCACGTCCTAAAAGCCTTGTTTCTCCGTAGAAAGGAGGTGATCCAGCCGCACCTTCCGATACGGCTACCTTGTTACGACTTCACCCCAATCATCAACCCCACCTTCGGCGGCTGGCTCCTGAAAGGTTACCTCACCGACTTCGGGTGTTGCCGACTCTCGTGGTGTGACGGGCGGTGTGTACAAGGCCCGGGAACGGATTCACCGCGGCATGCTGATCCGCGATTACTAGCAATTCCGGCTTCATGCAGGCGAGTTGCAGCCTGCAATCCGAACTACGAACGGCTTTTTAGGTTTCGCTCCACCTCGCGGCTTCGCTTCCCGTTGTACCGCCCATTGTAGCACGTGTGTAGCCCAGGACATAAAGGGCATGATGATTTGACGTCATCCCCGCCTTCCTCCGACTTACGCCGGCAGTCACCTGTGAGTCCCCACCACTACGTGCTGGTAACACAGGTCAAGGGTTGCGCTCGTTGCGGGACTTAACCCAACATCTCACGACACGAGCTGACGACAACCATGCACCACCTGTCTCCTCTGCCCCGAAGGGAAGGACTATCTCTAGCCCGGTCAGAGGGATGTCAAGCCCTGGTAAGGTTCTTCGCGTTGCTTCGAATTAAACCACATGCTCCACTGCTTGTGCGGGCCCCCGTCAATTCCTTTGAGTTTCAGTCTTGCGACCGTACTCCCCAGGCGGAGTGCTTATTGGGTTTCCTTCGGCACTGGGGTGTGTCCCCCCAACACCTAGCACTCATCGTTTACGGCGTGGACTACCAGGGTATCTAATCCTGTTTGCTCCCCACGCTTTCGTGCCTCAGCGTCAGTCACTGTCCAGCAAGGCGCCTTCGCCACTGGTATTCCTCCACATATCTACGCATTTCACCGCTACACGTGGAATTCCCCTTGCCTCTCCAGCACTCAAGTTATGCAGTTTCCAAAGCAATCCCAAGGTTGAGCCTTGGACTTTCACTTCAGACTTACACAACCGCCTACGCACGCTTTACGCCCAGTGATTCCGGACAACGCTTGCCCCCTACGTATTACCGCGGCTGCTGGCACGTAGTTAGCCGGGGCTTCCTCACTCGGTACCGTCTCACAAGGAGCTTTCCACTCTCCTTGTCGCTCTCCCCGAGCAACAGAGCTTTACAACCCGAAGGCCTTCTTCGCTCACGCGGCGTTGCTCCGTCAGGCTTGCGCCCATTGCGGAAGATTCCCTACTGCTGCCTCCCGTAGGAGTCTGGGCCGTGTCTCAGTCCCAGTGTGGCCGGTCACCCTCTCAGGTCGGCTACGCATCGTCGCCTTGGTGGGCCGTTACCTCACCAACTAGCTAATGCGCCGCGGGCTCCTCTATCAGCGATGCAGTTGCACCTTTCAACACAGGAAGATGCCTTCCCATGTGTCATCCAGCATTAGCACCCGTTTCCGAGTGTTATTCCAGTCTGACAGGCAGATTGCCCACGTGTTACTCACCCGTCCGCCGCTGACATCAAAAGATGTCCGCTCGACTTGCATGTATTAGGCACGCCGCCAGCGTTCGTCCTGAGCCAGGATCAAACTCTCAAAAAATGTTACTGGCGTTACTTCTAATGTCTCGACGACGACTGTCGTCTCGACCGAAACTTTTAGGCGTGTGTGTTTAGTTTTCAAGGAACCAAATCAATCAGTGCCGCCGAAGCAGCTCAGACAATATACCACGAATGCACCGTCGTTGTCACTGGAACTTTCTTCATCGATTCATATGAACCGATAGTTGAACAAGTTGGGCCAAAGCCCAAATCCAAAGTGACGCGAGACATTTGGGTATCACAGCGTCACCGAAGCGACAGCGACTAATATATCACGACTACGTGTAGTATGTCAAGCAGACAGGGGAGTGCGATAGCGGATATGCGCACCTCATCATTGGGTCGGCGTCACAGCGCGTCACAGCGCGTCACAGTACATGTTCGGACACAACATGTTCGGACACAACATGTTCGGACACAAGCAAGCGCATTCGCGGGACGCAACTCGTACGTGCCCACGGTGGAAACAGGGCGAATCTAAGCGCCGACCTACGAGAGGAAGGTATACACCTCGTGGAGAAGCTACTTGAACGCTGCACAGCTAGACGCCATACGATACATTGGCTACAGCAGGCGCTCCTTCCCCGGGATACAGCCATCAATCTGTGCGCCTGCTGTAGCCCCCTTTTTACAACTGTGACGACGAGCTCAACAGGCGCGCGACATCCAGAATGTCACGGGATATCGATGTCACTGAAGTCTCCCCGCTCGAACTTGGCCAACCACGCTCGCTCTTCATCGTCGAGCATCGCCGTTGACAGGAGATCCGGCCGTTCACGCCAAGTGCGGTACAGCGCGTGACGCAGTCGCCACTTTGCGATCAGTTGATGGTTGCCCGAGAGGAGTGTCGGCGGCACGTCCATGCCCCGGAAAGAAGCCGGACGCGTATACTGGGGGTACTCGAGCAGCCCGCTGGCGTGCGACTCATCCTCTAACGAAACTGCGTTGCCAAGCACGCCAGGCAACAGGCGGACAACCGTGTCAGTCACCGCCATCGCCGCAATTTCACCGCCCGTCATCACGAAGTCCCCGAGCGAGAGCTCCTCGGTGACGAGCTGTTGACGAACGCGGTCATCAAACCCTTCGTAATGCCCGCACAAAAATGTGAGCCGCTCACACTCGGCGTACTCGCGTGCGATTTCCTGATTGAAGCGCCGCCCCTGGGGCGAGAGCATGATCACGCGGCCTGCCGGGGGCTCCACCGTTCCATGGCGTCGATTGATGTCGTCCATGGCTAAAAAGAGCGGTTCCGGCTTCAGTAACATCCCTGCACCGCCGCCAAACGTCGTATCGTCGACCGTATGGTGCTTGTCTTTGGCAAATTGCCGAAAGTCGACATATTCAATATTTGCGACATCGCTCTCGAAAGCGCGCTTCATCATACTCTCACCAAACACGCCGGAAAACATTTGCGGGAACAGTGTGAGCACAAATATGTTCAATGCCATGTCAAGTCGGCCCTTCCTTAATCTTCGTCGTCGCCGAGGAGCCCCGGTAAGAGGTGGACGGTCATGCGATTGGCGGCGAGATCGACCTTTTGAATACAGTCTGGAATCGCCGGCAACAAGACGTCGTCCTTGGCGAGCGGCCCACGGACCACATACACGTCATTCGCGCCCGGAGTAAGGACCTCCTTCAATTCGCCGACGAACGTCCCCTCGTCTGTATATACCTGAAGCCCAATCAGTTGGTGAATGTAATATGTGCCTTCGGGCAGTGGCTCGAGGTCCGATTCCTCCACACAAAGTTCCATGCCGCGCCACCGTTCGACGTCGTGAATGGATTGCAGGTCCTCGAAGCCGACGATCCACATATTCTGTTGCCTGCGACCGGAGCGAACCTCCACCTGTGCGATCGGCGATCCGCCCTCGGGCCGCACGTACAGCTTAGACCCGGGGCTGAATCGCTTCTTCGCAAAGTCGGTGCGCGGGTACACCTTCATCTCGCCGCGAAGTCCATGTGGTTTGGTCATTACACCAACGGTGTAGTACGAAGTCATCCTTCACCTCTCCATTTCCACAAAAAAAGGTCCAACACCATGTGCTGAACCCTTGGGAGTGTCATTCGACTGCGTCAACCCTCGATTTTCTGGCCGTTCTGACGAATTTCTTGGATGATGCCGTCCCGAACGATGATTTCCGCCCCAAGCAGAACCTTTGTCCAGTCGTCTCCCGGTTTC
This sequence comes from Alicyclobacillus fastidiosus, assembly GCF_026651875.1. Taxonomy (GTDB): domain Bacteria; phylum Bacillota; class Bacilli; order Alicyclobacillales; family Alicyclobacillaceae; genus Alicyclobacillus; species Alicyclobacillus fastidiosus. Next base: position 3,796,681 of record NZ_CP104067.1, read on the forward strand.
ACGGAAACCACGGTTTCAACCGTCATATTTTGAATCTCGGTACCGAGTTCCATCTGTTGAATTTGTTGCATCTGTTGGAACAATTCCTCACGGCGATGCTCGCGGGTATTCTTCTCGTTCTCGATTTGTTGGCGAACCTGCTGGGCCAATTCCCCGCCTTGCGCCATCGCCTGGGCAAGCGCTTCCTTGCCCTGCGTCTCAATCTGCTCGAGCTCGTTCATGACCTGCTCGATTTGACGCCGTTGTTCTTGAATGATCTGTTGCTTGGTCGCTTCGGTCAAGACCAATTTGACTGCGACGGGTTGACGAATTTCCAACCGTATCTCCCCTTCTCCATGACGACAATCGTCAAGACTGAATGTCGACAAATACGCGTTTCTTTTGTCGGTACGCAGCCGCGCTCACCACGTTGCGGATAGCCTTGGCAATGCGGCCCTGTCGCCCGATGACTCGCCCCATGTCTTCGGCGTGGACTTTGACGCGATAGGTGATTGCGTCAAAGTCCTGCACTTCTACAACCTCGACCGCATCCGGGTGGTCCACCAAACAGGACACGAGGTACTGTACAAGTTCTTTCACGTCAGATCACTCCGAAGGGCGGCACACAGCCGCCCACAGGTTCACTTCTGAAGTTTTTGTTCGTGAAATTTCTTAAGAATTCCTTCCAGGTGGAACAAATAGCGGACTTTATCCGAAGGTTGTGCACCGGTTCCTAACCAATACAGTGCGCGTTCCTCGTCAATTTTAATCTGCTCCGGCTGTGTGAGTGGATTGTACGTGCCAATTTCCTCAACAAAACGACCGTCGCGAGGAGAACGGGATTCTGCTACAACCAAACGGTAGAACGGATTCTTCTTTGCACCCATACGCTTCAAACGAATTTTTACTGCCACGAAGACCACCTCCGAAACATTTGTTATTTGCGCTTCTTTTTCGCGCGGTGATGTCGCTGTCGTGGCTCGTGCGACGTCCCCTTCGATGTCAACGATTCCTCTAGGTTGGCAAGCTGTGCCGCGTCTTTCAATCCTCCGAGCCCGCCGAGTCCACCCATGGACTTGAGAGCGCTCATCGCATTGCGACGCCCCATCTTCTTGCCCAAACCGGACATTCGTTTCATCATTTGTTGCGTTTGCTCAAACTGGTTGAGCAATTGATTGACCTCTCTGACGGTCGTCCCACTGCCGTTGGCAATGCGACGACGACGACCGGCGTTCATCACGCTTGGATCCAGTCGTTCTGCAGCCGTCATCGAGGAGATGATGGCATCCATTCGAACGAAACGCTTGTCGTTCAAATCGACGTTCTCAATGCCCTTGAGCTTGTTCATTCCAGGGATCATCTTCATGACCTGATCTAGAGGTCCCAAGTTGCGAACTTGGCGGAACATCTCCTGGAAGTCATTCAAGGTGAATGTGGAGGAACGCATGCGTTCTTCCATCTCTTTGGCCTTGTCGAGATCGAACCGTTCTTGGGCCCGCTCGATGAGGCTCAACACATCCCCCATGCCGAGAATTCGAGACGCCAGCCGATCCGGATGGAACGGTTCCAAAGGCTCGATTTTCTCGCCGAGGCCCACATATTTGATCGGGCACCCGGTCACGGCACGGACTGTCAACGCGGCACCGCCTCGCGCGTCGCCATCCAACTTGGTCAAAATCACGCCGGTGACATCTAAACGCTGATGAAATGCCTCTGCCACGTGAACCGCGTCTTGCCCCGTCATCGAATCGACGACGAGCAGGACTTCATTGGGTTGTACAGCCGACTTGATGTGATCGAGCTCCGCCATCAAGTCCTCGTCGATGTGCAATCGCCCGGCGGTATCCACCAGCACGACGTCCGCACCCTGGCGCTCGGCTTCCTGCATACCCTGGCGAACGATCTCGACGGGAGACGTCTGCGTTCCCATGTCGAATACCGGGATATCGACTTGCCGACCGAGGACGTGCAATTGATCGATAGCAGCCGGACGATAGACGTCGGCCGCCACCAACAGCGGTCGATGCTGATGTTGGCGAAACGATAGAGCGAGCTTCGCGATAGCCGTCGTCTTACCGGCACCTTGCAGACCCACAAGCATGATGACAGTAGGGGGCTTCGACGCCATCTGGATACGCGATTGGGTACCGCCCATCAGTTCGGTGAGTTCCTCATAGACGATTCGAATCACCTGTTGACCCGGTGTGAGGCTCTTTTGGACGTCTTGTCCGACAGCCCTCTCCCGCACGCGCTCCACAAAGTCTCGCACGACCTTCACGTTCACGTCCGCCGCCAAGAGCGCCAAGCGCACTTCGCGCATCGCCTCCGCGACATCCGCCTCGGTCAACTTCCCTTTGCTGCGAAGACGGCCCATCGCCTTCTGAAGGCTACTCGACAATCCTTCAAGCATCTACATCACCTCCCGTGAATCCTGTCAGCTTCTGAAAGAGCAACTGTAATGCCTCCGCCATGGCCACTTGCGACGACGAGGCGAGTTCTTGTTTGACGTGCGTCCAAACGGACATCAGGTGACTCCAAGCCTCGCGTTGGCCTCTAGCAGCCGCCCGCAGTTGAAGTGCCGATTCGTACTGCTCCAACTGTTCGCCTGCTCGGCGCAACTGGTCGTGAACCGCTTGGCGGCTGATCTCGAGCGACTCCGCAATCTCGCTGAGCGACCAATCTTCCAAATGGTACATCTCGATGATCTGACGCTGCCTGACCGTCAAGAGTGCCCCATAGAAGTCGTACAAATCGCCCATCCGAGTGACCTCATCCATATTATCCGTTGAAGAAGACACTGTCAAGTATATCTCCTTTACACCCTGCTTTTTCGATCCGGCCACAATATTGCGATGCAACCGCGCGGGCGCTACGGGCGACAGACGGCCTCCGAGAAGGCACGCGCGTCAAATGGCTGCAAATCGTCCATCTGCTCACCGAGTCCGATCCACTTCACCGGGATCTTTTGTTCGTGCACAATCGGGATGACGATGCCGCCCTTCGCCGTGCCGTCCAACTTCGTGACGACGATGCCCGTGACGTCGACGACTTCCTTGAACACCTTCGCCTGGCTCAGCCCGTTTTGCCCTGTCGTCCCGTCGAGCACGAGCAGCACCTCGTGAGGTGCCCCCGGCAATTCGCGAGCGGCAACCTTGCGGATTTTGGCGAGTTCGGACATCAGATGCGACTTATTCTGGAGGCGACCCGCCGTATCGCAGAGAATGATATCCACATTGCGCGCCGTTCCTGCCTGAATGGCGTCAAAGACCACCGCCGCTGGATCAGCCCCCTGACTGTGCCGCACGACGTCGCAGCCAGCCCGTTCCCCCCAGGCGAGCAATTGTTCGATCGCTGCCGCGCGGAACGTGTCGGCAGCCGCCAGCAGCACACGTTTGTTTTGCTGTAAGTAGTAGTTGGCCAGTTTGCCAATCGAAGTCGTCTTGCCAGCCCCGTTGACGCCGACAACCAACACTAGCGTCGGACCATCGGTGGCGAAATTCATGCTGCTGTCCGCTTCGGAAAGCATAGAGGACATCGCTTCGACCATCAAATCGGGCAAATCCTCGGCTTGTTCAATGCGATGCTTGCGAGCCAGCGCGCGGACGTCCTCGACGAGCGCCATAGCCGTCTCTACGCCCATATCGGCAGCGATAAACGCCTCTTCCATCTCCTCGAACACAGACTCGTCCAGCTTGCGTGAACGAAACACGTTGCCCAGCCGTTCCGCGAGCGTCGTGCGCGATTTTTGAAGACCTTTTTTAAAGCGGTCAAACAACCCCATGCGAAAAATTCCCCTTTCGATTGACGTCGCATCCGTCATCTCCAGCCTGCTCGAAACTTCATTTCTAGGTGTTCGCCTGGCGACCTGTGTCGTACAGACCGACAAGACCGCGCGAGTGTCACTCACGCGGTCTCAAAATCGAGCTCGTCTGCCAATCGTACACTCACAAGGGACGAAACGCCACGTTCTGGCATCGTCACGCCGTAGAGCGCGTCTGCCTCTTCCATCGTACCGCGGCGGTGCGTGATGACGATGAACTGCGTCTCCCCGGCGAATACGCGGAGCTGCTGGGCAAATCGCGAGACATTCGCCTCGTCGAGCGCTGCCTCTACCTCGTCCAGGACGCAAAACGGCACAGGTCGTACGCGCAAGATGGCAAACAACAATGCCATCGCCGTCAACGCACGCTCGCCACCCGACAACAGGTTCAAGTTCTGCAGGCGCTTCCCAGGGGGCTTGGCGATGACGTCGATGCCCGTCGTGAGCGGATCTTCTGGATTCGTAAGCTCAAGTCGCGCCTCGCCGCCGCCAAACAGAATCTCAAACGACTTGGCGAACTCGCGCTGAATCTGGGTAAACGTCTCCATGAACCGGTTGGCCATCTCGGTATCGATCTCCAGGATCAGCTGATCGAGTTTCTCCTGCGCGGACACCAAGTCGTCGCGCTGCTGAGTCAAGAAACCAATGCGCTCCGCCAACCGCGCGTATTCCTCGATAGCGCCGAGATTGACATCACCCAGCGCCTGAATGGAACGGCGCAGTCGCTGCACCTCACGTTCCAATTCCTCAGGGGTCGTCGTGAGCGGATATCGTTCCTTGGCCCATTCATACGTCATCCCGAACGTGTCACCCATTTTTTGCAACGCGTGAGCCAAATCCGCATCGGCGCGTTCAGAAGCCACTTGCGCCCGGTGTAACAACTCATCCGCTTGTCGTACCGCCTGGCGGTGCGCGGTGACCACCTGTTCCAGACGGCGCACTTCACCCTCAAGTTGTAAGCGCGCCTGCCGTGCATCATCGAGGTGCGCTTGCCGCTCTGCGACCTCGTCGACAAGCGTGGTCACCTGCTCCGACGCACGCTTTGCCTGTTCTTGCAACCGCGCTTTGCGTTCCATAAACGCCGCGGAATCGGCCACCGCGGTCGCCACCATCTGTTCCAACCTGGCCTTGCGCTGCGAGGCCTCCTCCAACCTTACGCGTAAGGTGTCGCGCTCTTGGCGCAATGTGGCGACTTCAATTCGCAAGCCAGTCAACCGGTCCTGCATCAACTGTTGCTGCTTTTCAAACTCGGCCAACGCCTCGCGCTCGGCGACCATCGCCTCCGAAATGGAAACGAGTTCGGCATCCGTTTTGGCGAGTGCCTGAACCGCTTCCTCGTGGCGCTGTAAAATCGTTTCCTTGCCCGAAGCCAGTTGTTGAAACTCCCACTGCAACGCGGCTAAACGCTCCTCCGCCGACGTCTTTGTATAGGTGAGTTCGCGCAACTTGCCTTCCAGCGTCTGCCTCGTCGTCGCATGTTGTTCTAGGACGCGTTGTGCCTCGGTCCGCTTCGCCTGCGCTTCGGTGACCGTGCGGCGGGACTGCGCCTGCTGCTCGCGCAATGCGGTTTCGCGACTTTGCAACTCGCCGAGCCGGGTCTCGACATCCGCCCGCTCCCGCGAACGCCCAAGCAGACCCGGTCCCTTGCGCTGGTGGTGTCCCCCACTCATGATACCGCCAGGTGCAACGACGTCGCCTTGATAGGTGACGATGCGCACGCGATACTGCAGAACGCGGGCGAGGGCGTTCGCATGCTCCAGCGTGTCGGCGACGACCACATTGCCGAGCAGGTGTTCCACGGCCACGTGGAACTGCGCGTCCGTCTCGACGAGATCGCTTGCGATGCCGACGAATCCCCGCTGCCCTCGCACTTTCGCGATATCGGCTTCCCGCAGACGACGCGACTGAATCACATCGATGGGCATAAACGTCGCACGACCCGCCTGGCGCTGTTTCAGCATCTGAATGGCCGCTCGCGCGTCGGCTTCCGTCGCCACCACGATGTTCTGCAGCGCTCCGCCAAGCGCGGTCTCGACAGCCGTCTCGACGTCCTTCTGGACGCGGATAAGCTCCGCCACCGTGCCGTGGACCCCAGACAACCGATTCCGGCTCGCCTGTTGCATCACGGTTCGAACGCCGAGTGCGTAACCGTCATACCCCTCTTCCAAGTCGCGAAGGAGGTCAAGCCGTGCGGACAAGGTTTGTATATCCGCTTGGACCTTGTGCAGTTCTGATACAGCTTTCGCCTCCGCGGCGGTGGCTTTCTCGTATTCGGCATCACAAGTCCGGATTTCATCCGCCGACGCCTCAAGCGCAGTCGTCAGCTCCTCCATCGACGTCTTGACGTCTTCCATGGCGGTGTCCGCCGCTGCGATTTGCTCCGTCCATCTGGCGGCGTCCTGCTCATATTTCGTGCGTTTTCCCGCATCCGACTCGACCTGCTCGTCCAACATCTTCAACTCGTTGCGCAAGGTAGCCGCACGGTGATTTGCCTCGATGTACTCCGCATTGAGGTGGTCTATCCGCGAGGAGATCTCAACCCGCCGCTCATCCTTAGAGCCTTCGGCAGCGACTTCCAGTTCGCCAGACTTCACGTGCAATCCGCCCTCAGCGGTCTGATACGACTGACGAAGTTGTTCAACGCTCGCTTCGAGCGCCTTGAGCTCTTCCGCGTGCTGTGCCTGTTGCGCAACGCGAGCGCGCTCTGTTTCCTCTAAATAGCCCAGTTCCTGTTCAACTAAAGCCAAATCACCTTGCTGCTTCTGCCTGCGCTCAACAAGCGCCACGTAACTCTGTTGAAGCTCTTCCACCTGCTGCGTGAGCGCGTCAAGCCTGTCGCGTTCCGCCTGCCAATTGGCTTCCGCCTCCTGTGCGGCCAACTGCGCGACATCCCGCTCTGCCTGGCGGTCGTTTACACCCACCGCCGCCTGCTTGAAGCGGGCGTTCAACTTGTCGATCTCGACCACGAGCAAGGTAATATCCGCTTCCTCTAAGGCATCGGCCAACTCGCGATACTGCTCAGCCCGATCTTTCTCCTTCTCGAGCGGCCCGACTTGCTCTTCGAGCTCTGCCAATATATCTTCTACCCGTACCAGATTCGCCTTCGTCTCCTCGAGCTTGCGCTCGGCCTCCCGTCGGCGGTGCTTAAACTTGACGATACCTGCAGCATCCTCGAAGGGACCTCGCCGGTCCTCTGAGCGGGTGGATAACATCTCTTCGATTTTACCCTGTCCGATAATGGAGTACGCCTCACGGCCGAGGCCTGTATCCATAAACAGCTCGTGGATATCCTTTAACCGGCACGGTTGGCGATTGATGAAGTACTCACTGTCGCCGGATCGAAATACGCGCCTCGTAATCGTGACCTCGTCGAAGACGACCTGCAGATGCCTGTCCTCATTGTCGAGAACGAGCGATACCTCACACAGATTGGTAGGTTTGCGCATGTCACTCCCCGCGAAGATGACGTCTTCCATCTTGCTCCCGCGCAAATTTTTGACGCTCTGTTCGCCTAGCACCCAGCGAATGGCGTCCGCGATATTGCTCTTGCCACTCCCGTTCGGGCCGACGACGCCCGTCACGCCAGGCGCCAGCACCAATTTGCTCTTTTCGGCAAACGATTTGAAACCCACGATTTCAATCTGTTTTAGATACACTCGTGTCCCGCTCCTCGGAAGCGTTATCCATAAACGACTTCAAAGCCGCAGCAGCCGCCTGCTGTTCAGCTTCCTTCTTGGACTTTCCGGCACCGATACCCATCACGGTATCACCAACCTGAACGTGCACCACGAACTCCCGCGCATGCGCCGGTCCCCGTTCTTCGACGATGACGTAGCGCAACGATACGCCCATACGCTGCTGCACCCACTCTTGCAACGCGGTCTTATAGTCGACACCCACCTTCGCGTCCGCGAGATGTGGAATGATGTACGTGTCGACAAACTCGCGAACGCGATCGATCCCTTGGTCTATGTAGAGCGCACCCAAAAACGCTTCAAAGACATCCGCCAACAGCGCAGGTCGCCTGCGGCCGCCGGATCTCTCCTCACCGCGCCCAAGGCGGACGTATTCGTCAAAGGCCAGGCGCTTTGCAAACATCACAAGTGACGGCTCACACACGATTGCGGCCCGCATCCTCGTCAGCTCGCCCTCAGGCATGTGCGGATATGCGTTAAACAGAAAATCGCTGATCAGCAACTCTAAAACGGCGTCTCCGAGGAATTCCAAGCGCTCGTTGTCCTGAATCTGCGCTTTTCGGTGCTCATTGCGATAAGATGCGTGCGTAAACGCCTGTTTCAAGAGATTAATTTCTTTAAAGTGCATATTCAAATTATCTTGGAGCTCATCCCATTTGGATTTCAACGCTGTCTCTCCCTGTCGGAGATCTTGAGGCGCTGCCGCTAACGCGCCCGCAGCGACGGCCCCTCAAAACCCTGAATGGTACAAAGCCCCCGGTCAATGCCAGGGGCTTGCCACAACTACCTGTAAACGAATAGGTTGTCCGCTCAAACCCGCGAATCGCAGATTCGAGGGCCTTTGCTAAATCAGTACTTCTTGAAAATCAACGAAGCATTATGCCCACCAAACCCAAATGAATTCGACATCACGTACTGCACATCGCTCTTACGGGCGACATTCGGCACATAATCCAAATCACATTCCGGATCTGGCGTGTCATAGTTCGTCGTGGGAGGAATGATTCCGTCCTTGAGCGTCAATACACAGGCTACGCCCTCGACGCCGCCAGCAGCTCCTAACAGGTGACCTGTCATCGACTTAATCGAGCTCATCGCCAACTTGTAGGCGTGGTCACCAAACACCTGCTTAACCGCGAGTGTTTCGATGCGGTCGTTAAACTCCGTCGACGTTCCATGCGCATTAATATAATCGATGGTCGTCGGATCAATACCTGCATCTTCAAGAGCAGCCGTCATCACGCGCGCCGCACCGTTTCCATCTGGAGCCGGTGCCGTTACGTGGTAAGCGTCCCCAGACATGCCGTAGCCGACAATTTCTCCAAGGATATTCGCACCCCGCCGCTGTGCAAACTCGAGCTCCTCCAGAACCACGATACCGGCACCTTCGCCCATGACAAATCCGTCACGGTCCTTTTCGAATGGACGGCTCGCGTGTGTTGGGTCGTCGTTGCGACCCGACAGGGCCTTCATATTGCTGAAGCCCGCTAGTGCGATATCGACGACCGCCGCTTCTGCGCCGCCGGCAACCATCGCGTCCGCTGCTCCACGCTGAATCAACTTGAACGCATCACCGATTGCGTGGGAGCCTGTCGCACATGCTGAAACAGGGGCACTGTTCGGACCGCGCAAGCCAAAATCGATGGAAACTTGTCCAGTCGCCATGTCGCTGATCATCATCGGCACCAGGAATGGACTCACACGTTTCGGCCCGCGCTCGAGCAAGATGCGATAGTTGCTCAGCGTCGTTCCAATACCGCCGATACCGGAACCGATATAAACCCCAATCCGATCCCGATTCTCATCCGTAACTTCCAATCCCGAATGCTCCATCGCCTCGTGGGCCGCGCACACAGCGTACTGCGTGAACAAATCCATATGGCGGATTTCCTTCTTGTCGATGTAGCGCTCCGGTTGAAAATCGTTGACGAGCCCAGCTATCTTCGTCGGATAATCCGTCGTATCAAAGCGATCGATCTCGCGAATGCCTGACTTACCGGCGAGTAGATTTGCCCAAAAAGTAGGCACATCATTCCCGACGGGCGTCACGACACCGAGACCTGTCACAACTACTCTTCGTGTCACGTTGTCACCCCCTCTATACAGCAGAAAGCCCCGGCTCGCGCACGGGACTGTCCAAATGTGACGCGTCTGATTATCCCTGGTGAGCGCTGATGTATGTAACTACATCACCTACGGTGCTGATCTTCTCAGCATCCTCGTCAGAGATTTCCAAGTCGAACTCGTCTTCTAATTCCATGATCAGCTCGACGATGTCCAACGAATCCGCCCCAAGATCATCCTTAAAGGTGGCTTCCATCGTAATCTTATCAGCATCGACACTCAAGCGGTCGACCACGATTTTCTGAACGCGTTCAAACGTATCGTTCGCCATCCTCTCACCTCCTTCAGCAGTATACTACATGACCATGCCGCCGTCGACATTCAAGACTTGGCCCGTGATATATCGTGCGGCATCAGATGCGAGAAACTCGACAACTGCCGCGACGTCCTCGGGTGTTCCTGGTCGACCAAGCGGTATCGCACTTAACATGTGCTCGGTGACATCGTCGCCAAGCACCTCCGTCATCTCCGTCGAGATGTACCCGGGAGCGACGGCGTTCACCGTGATGTTACGCGCGGCGAGCTCCTTTGCAGAAGCCTTCGTCAACCCAATCATGCCGGCCTTCGCAGACGAATAGTTCACTTGGCCCGCGTTTCCCATGATCCCGGAGACGGACGTGATGTTGATAATCCGACCATCCCGTTGTTTCATCATCGGACGAGCCACCTGCCGCGTCATGTAAAACGCGCCGCGCAGGTTGGTATTGAGTACGTCATCCCAGTCTTCGTCCTTCATTCTCATCAGCAGGCCATCGCGAGCAATACCCGCGTTGTTGACCAGGATGTCGACTCGCCCAAACGTCGCCACAGCCACATCGACGAGCCGCTTGGCGTCCTCTGCGACGCTTACGTCAGCCCGCTCGACAATAGCTTGCCCACCTGCAGCTTCGATGAGCTGTGCGGTTTCCTTTGCCGCATCTTCGCGTCCCTGGTAATTGACGAGAACTTTCCCGCCATTTGCGCCGAGCAGCGTGGCGATTGCGCGGCCAATCCCTCGCGAGGCGCCCGTAACGATAGATACTTTGCCTTCCAACGAAGTTCCTCCTAATTGCTGAGCAGTTCCATCGCTTCTGCGAGTGTCGTTTCATCTTCCACGTGCGCAGTCGGAATCCCTCTGTCGATTTTGCGAATCAGGCCCGACAAAACGGTTCCAGGGCCAAGCTCCAAAATGCGCTCAACGCCCATGCGCTGCATCGTCAAGACGTCATCCGTCCAGCGAACAGGCGAATACAGTTGGCGTTTTAACGCATCGCGAATGGCCGCAGCTTCCTGATTCGCCTGTGCGTCCACGTTTGCGACGACCGGAATGGTCGCGTCTGCAATTGGAGTCTCATCGAGCAGAGCGCCAAACGCCTCCGCAGCCGGACGCATCAAGCTGCAGTGGAACGGCCCGCTCACCGTGAGCGGGATGGCCCGCTTTGCACCTCGTTCTTTCGCCAGGTCGGACGCCTGTGCCACGCCAGCCACGGTGCCCGAGATAGCAATTTGGCCCGGGCAGTTGAGGTTCGCCAGTTCGACGACCTCTCCGGTTGCATCCATCACTTCTTTACACACGAGTGCCAGCGGTTGTTCGTCGAGGCCGAGCACGGCCGCCATAGCCCCTTGTCCAGCCGGAACGGCTTCGTCCATCAACCTCCCCCGCCTATGTACTAAATGCACTGCGTCGCCAAAGGCTAGAGAGCCGGCGGCGACCAGTGCGCTATATTCCCCAAGGCTGTGCCCCGCCGCGACAATCGGCGCCAGCGGAACGCGTTGCGCCAGCACGCGATAAAACGCGATGCTCGCCGTCAAGAGTGCCGGTTGGGTGTAGTACGTCAGTCGAAGTTCGTCCTCTGGCCCTTCTAAACATAGTTTCGTGAGGCCAAAGCCGAGGCGTTCATCCGCCTGTGCAAACGTGTCGCGCGCGACGCTGTACTCGCGTATCAGCGCCGCGCCCATCCCCACGTATTGCGAACCCTGTCCAGGAAAGACGATACCGGTTTTCATTCTGTGCTCCTCCTACAAACGAAATGCGGCGGCGCCCCAAGTAAGGCCTGCGCCAAACCCCACGCACAGCACAACGTCGCCTTTTTTCACGCGACCTGCCCGATAAAACTCGTCGAGCGCGATCGGAATGGATGAGCCAGAAGTGTTGCCGTACTTATTCAGTGTGAGCGCCACCCGGTCATCCGGAATATGGAAGCGACGTCTTGCGGCGTCAATAATTCTCAAATTCGCCTGATGCGGTACGTAGAGCGCCACGTCTTCCGGTTGCAGCCCAGCTTGTTCCAACACCTCTTCCGTGGCGCTGACCATCGCTTGAACCGCGAATTTGAACGTATCGCGCCCCGCCATCTTGAGATAGTGATCGCCACTCGCCACGGTTTCCTGCGTCGCAGGATAACGCGATCCCCCAGCCTTGAGATAGAGGGTGTCTTTCCCACTGCCATCGGAGTGAATGTTAAACGACATCACACCGCTGTCGCCATGTGCAGGACCGAGCAGTACCGCACCGGCGCCATCGCCGAACAGCACACACGTAGTGCGGTCCGTGTAATCCACGATACGCGATAGAATGTCGCCGGCGGACACGAGCACATACTTCGCGCGCCCCGCTTCAATCATCGACGTCCCCAATGACAGAGCGTAAAGAAAACCACTACAAGCTGCACTCAAATCGAATGCACTTGCCTTCGTCAGACCTAGGCGTTCTTGAACGATGTTGCCGGTTGATGGAAACGCATGATCCGGTGTAACCGTCGCACAGATCAACATATCGACGTCAGAAGGCGAGACGCCACTCATTTCCAACGCTCGCTGACACGCGACTGCCACATAGTCCGATGTCGCTTCGCCCGGTTCTGCGATCCTCCGCTCCTCAATCCCAGTACGTGTCACAATCCACTCGTTATTGGTCTCCACCATCTGCTCCAAATCGGCATTAGTCAATACCCGTTTGGGTAATGCAGACCCTGTTCCGAGGATCCCCGCCCGTACGCGCCCTGTCATGAAGTTCCCCCTTTAAAAATCATTCCTGACGATCTTCCATCGCAGATGATAATTTCGACAACACGTCATTTGCAACAAATTTTCTCGCTTGCGACAAAGCCATATACCAAGCGCGCGGATTGCTGCTGCCATGCGCCTTGATGAGTCCGCCAGCGACGCCGAGGAACGGCGCTCCTCCGTATTCGGCCCAGTCGTATCGATTGCGAAACTCGCGAAACTTGCCCCGAATGATACTACCAGCCACGCGAGACATAAAGCTCGATGTCAATGTCTCTTTAATTCCACTGAACAGCCCCAGCCCGATTCCTTCCGCCAGCTTCAGCACGACATTGCCGACAAAGCCGTCGCAAACGACGACGTCCGCGACGGAACCGGCCATCATCTCCCGCGATTCTACATTCCCGACGAAGTTGAGACGAGATTGCGTTAACAGAGGGAACGTCGCCTTTGCGATAGCATTTCCCTTCGTGTCCTCAGTCCCGACATTCAGGAGCCCCACTCGCGGGTTTTCGATATCCAGAACGTGCTTCGCATACTCTGTCGCCATATAGGCGTAGGTCACCAAATTCTCGGGGCTCGCATCCATCGTCGCGCCCGCGTCGAGAAGGAGCACCCCCCTGCCGTCAAACGTCGGCAACACCGGCGCTAAGGCCGGCCTATCCACACTGGGCAATCGACCTATGACAAGCATGCCAGCGGCCATAATCGCGCCCGTGTTCCCCGCGGACACCATCACGTCAGCTTCCCCGTCAGCCACCATCTTGGCTGCCATGACAAGTGATGACTCCGCTTTGCGACGAACCGCCCGAACAGGTTCGTCGTCCGCCGCAATGACCACATCGGTATGCCTCAGCGTCACGTTGTTTGGAATGTCCCCCTTTGCCGCCGCCATCAGCTGCGATTCGTCCCCGATCAACACGAACTGTGTATCCGAAAACGACTTTGCAGCTTGGCAAACAGCTTCTACCGGCGCGACAGGTGCATAATCCCCACCCATCGCATCTACGGCCATCGTGATCACCGAGCTTCCCCCTCATCCATTAAATCCGCTCCAAGGTCCGTCGGATCTTTTTGAACCCAGACGATGCCCTGGACGGCTATCTCCGAATTTACCTGGCTCACGGCACGACACCGGACGACGTCACCGTGCTCTCCGATGACATCCACACGGGCCCGTACGTTGTCCCCAAGGTGAACGGGTCGTGAAAACCGGAGTTCCGCCTTGGCGGTCAGTGCCACGTCGGCGTCCATCAGTGCCGTAGCCAAGGAATTTATCTGTGCAAACAAAATATGTCCGCGAACGATACCCGTCCTACGAAAGACGTGCACGGGTTGAATCGTCAAATCGGACTCGGCGTATCGATTGAGTTCCAACTTGATTAGACGCCCAATCAACTCTTGTTCGTCCAATGAGCGCAAATCATCCTGACGGTCTGACGCGACGCGACGAATCCGCTCTCGTGCTTCAGGGATGTGCAGCGCGCTGCGGTCGAGTCGGATAGTCGCCACACTGACGCCAAACCGCTCAGCGAGTTGTTCATCCGTGGCGAACGGATTTTGCTCCAACAAAGCAACCAAGGCATAGCGGCGTTCAGACTTCTTCAGAATGACAACCCTCTTTCAGTTCCACCGAACTTAGTACCACATATTAATATATCCCGTTTCACCGCGCGAGTCCACGCACTTTTTACAAGTGGAGCCCGCCTTTGCGACCTCTGCACAAAACGAGAAAAAGACCGACCCGAATGCGGGTCGGTCTCTACATGTCATCGCACTTACTTGACTGCAATCACTGTTCGTCCCTTGTAGGTACCGCAGTTTTTGCACGCGTGGTGCGGGAGTTTGTATTCTCCACACTGTGGGCAGGTCCCCAAAGTTGGCTTTTCAAGTTTAAAATGCGTTCGACGTAGACGTTTTCTCGTTTTAGAACTACGATGTTGTTGTACTGCCATAGCCGTGACACCTCCTTTACAGACTACCGCACATCATCTTACTCCGACTCGCCGTCGGAAAGCAAGTCTTTTAATGCAGCTAAACGCGGATCAATTGGACGAGTGTCGCAAGAACACGCTTCCTCATTGCGATTGCGGCCGCACTCCGGACAAAGCCCCTTGCAGTCAGCCTGGCAGAGCGGGCGTTCGTCAAGGCTCAGGAATACGGCCTCCTCGATGTCCGGCGTCAGATCTAGCGACTCTCCCGACACCAACGGAATGTCTTCTTCTACCTGTCCGGCATCGACCGAATACGCCCTCGACAAGCGCGTGCAAAGCGCACGCTCGAACACGGTCAAACACCGACTGCAAATGTAGTGCACGTTCGTTTGAATCGTTCCTTCGACCAGGAGGATCGGGTCCGTCCACGTCGCCGTCCCCGTGACGCGAATCGGGTCCACTTCCTTCACGTCGACGACTTCCGCCGCAATGCGCGGCAGTTGCTGTGTGTGATCGAAATCGACGTGTCCTTCGCGCTTGATGCTCTTGATGTTCAGTTGCATGGTTCCCTCGTTCCCTTCTATCACCATCAAGTTTCATTCCTGAAGACGCGTCACATTTGGAAACGCGGGTTCGTCAGCGCTGTGCAGCAATGCCTGAATTTCCGGCAACCGCTCAACTGTCGCGGCATATCCGATCTCTATCGCCTCCGCCGCACGGGTAAACTGAGCGGTGCCAATCCTTGAGACGGGTGGCGTGATGGTCAGAGACGCGACGCGTTCCACCTGATTGCACGCCTGTTCCTGCATCATTTCCAGACTCTGCATGATCACGTCCATAATCGACGTTGGAATGGAGCCCACTGGTGTTACCCCGACATCGACGCCGATGACCACATCGCACCCCAAATCCCATGCCGCCCCGGACGGCACGCGCTCCAGTACGCCGCCGTCGACGTAGACGGCACCGTCGCGCACCACGGGGACGAATACACCTGGAATTGAAATGCTGGCGCGGACGGCTTCGGCGATGTTGCCGGAGCGGAAGACGACAGGTTGGCGCGCAATCATGTCGGTGGTGACGATTGCGAGCGGAATCACGGTTTGCTCAAACGTCGCATTTCGCGTGAGCAAACCCACGAGATGCCGAACTCGCTCCCCTTGGATAAGCCCCATTTTCGGCACGGTGAAGTCGAGCCAGTGGCGCCGTTTGAGACTCAGGGCGAGCCCCCGAAGCATCCGCGGCGGCGTCCCCATCGCGTAGACGGCCCCGACGAGACTTCCCATGCTAGAGCCGGCGACTGCGTGGACGGGCACGCCGTGGTCGGCGAGCGCCGAGATCACGCCAATGTGTGCAAACCCTTTCGCACCACCGGACCCTAACGCGAGTCCGACCTTTCGCTCGTACACATCTCTCACCCCTCGGTGTTCATCCGCGCCGAGCCAAGCGGTCGGCCAACGCTTCACGAACCACGTCTGTCACAAATTCCCCGACGGAACCGCCATGCATGGCGACATCCTTGACCAAGGAAGAACTCACAAACGAGTACGTTGGAGACGTAGGTATAAAGAGCGTATGAATTTCCGGATAGATTGACTCATTCATCTGCGCCATCTGCATTTCCACTTGCAGATCTGCTGGGTTGCGTATTCCCCGGACGACGTACAGAATCGAGTTGGCGCGACAGTAGTCGACGAGCAGACCAGAAAACGAGGCCACCCGCACATTCGGGTATTGCTTCGTCGCATCGCGTACAAACCGAACCCGTTCGTCGAGCGGAAACAACGGACTTTTAGACGGGTTATGTAAGATTCCCACGGTCACTTCGTCAAACAGCCCTGCGACATGGCGCAAGATATCTAAATGGCCGTTTGTAATCGGGTCAAACGTTCCAGGATAGATCGCCCGACGCATATTTTTGCCCCCGGTTCCACGGTGTGCCGCACCTCGCCTCGAGTCGAATGTCACAGTTCCTCGACCACGGGCTCGTAGATGCTTACGGCGATATCGCCGTACACCTTATATTTTACTTGAACAAATCCACTCATGTCTGGCGGCAGCAGATAATGTTTCGGCGTTTCGCAGACGATGCCGCCATGAATGTGAACATAGTCCGCCAACGCCGCCACAGCCTGTTGCCAAAGTCCTTGTGCATAGGGCGGATCGAGAAACACCCAATCGACATCTGGATATTCGTCGGCGAGCCTAGATACAGCCTTGCGCCAATCCGAAACCCAGACCACTCCCCGGTCGCCGACGTTCAACTTCGCCAGGTTTTCGCGGACGACGCCGACCGCCCGCCTATCTGCATCCACAAACACCGCCTTAGCGGCACCCCGGCTCAGCGCTTCGATTCCGAGCGCCCCAGAGCCAGCGAATAAATCGACGACCACACCGTCCAATCGGTGTGGTAGCAAGCTGAACATCGATTCCTTGACTCTGTCCGTCGTCGGCCTCGTATCGCGCCCTTTCGGTGCTTGGAGCGCGTGTCCTTTCCACGTTCCCGCAATGACTCGCATAATTTGCCTCTTCCTGCTATTGCATCTTGATTTCACAACTTTACCATACGGTGATTTTTCGACAAAACCGCAAGATAATTCTCACAAACTGTGTATGAGTAGCCCTCATTTGGCCGATACTAACTTTGACAACGGCGATAGCTGTTGTAGGCAACCGCGGGTGAAGAGCAAGGTCCCCATCCACTCTTCCTCCGGTTTTCTCCTCTCCCAGAAGCGTGCTGACCACGTCGGTTTGGCACCGCAGACCCACGCGTACCCGGGCGTGGGTTTTCTGCGTCCAGAACACAACTTATGCTCCCTATTTATTCGGCTGGCGTAGTATAATTTGGAGCGAGAATGGGGGTGCTGTACGTGTTTATCCGCAACTTTTTAACGCCGCTTTGCGAACTTACTTCTATCCATCCGAACGAAACCATCGCATCTGCACTGAACAAAATGTCCAAACACCTGAGCTTGCCCTGTGTTGGGGAAGCGGATCGGTTTGTGGGCATCGTCAGCAAACGGAGTATTTTCGAGGCGTTCGAGGCCGTTTCCGGGAACACATCGTTCGCGGAGTTCGCGAAACACTCGGTCGCCACATGCGTCATTCACGATGTGCCACGGCTCACGTTCGAAGATCATTTCGAAGATACGATTGAAATCATCATTCGCATTCCCTTCGTCCCAATCGTACAAGACGGAAAATTCCTTGGCATCGTCAAGCGCAGTGACGTTCAGAGCGCCCTCGCCGTCGCCTTTGCGACAAACGTGGAAGCGGACCGACTGCTCCTTGGCGTCCCGGAAGTAGAGGGGGCTTTCGAGCGGCTGTTCAACACGACGCACCGACTCGGCCTGAGCGTCGTCACCTGCGTGCCATTCGATGCAGGAGAGAACCTAAATCGACGCGTACTGTTGAAGGTGCGAAAGTCGCAAAAGCTCGACACCCTCGTCAACGACCTCGAGCGTGCGGGGTTTCTCGTGATTCAAGTAAACTGACCCAGCGTGCGCCCGTCGAGGCGCACTGGGTGATCCCCATACAAAGGAAGTGATCAGTTCCATGTCCGTTCACACGTTCCCCGATTCACTGGAAACTGGCCTGCGTATGCTCGCGGCTGGACAGTGGACTGCAGAGGAACTGACGAATCATTGCCTCGAGCGCATTCATTCGCAGAACCCCGAACTGAATGCATTCTTGACGGTCAGTGACGCGTATGCGCGACAACGCGCGCACGCTGTCGACACATTGGCCACGTCATTTCCCGAAGGACTCGGTCCGTTAGCGGGAGCCCCCATCTCCATCAAGGATTTGATCCACACGTCGTTCGCACCGACCACCTACGGCAGTCAAATATACCGGGATTACCGCCCCACCGCGAACGCGAGCGTGGTCCAGCGGCTCGAACGAGCCCACGCCATCATCGTCGGGAAGACGCACCTCCACGAATTCGCCTACGGCATCACGAACGAGAACGCCCATTACGGGCCCGCGCGAAATCCGGTGGACACAAAGCGAATGACAGGCGGATCTAGTGGGGGAAGCGCCGCCTCCGTCCGGGCCTCCCTCGCACTGGCCAGCATCGGCACAGACACGGGCGGCAGCATCCGAATTCCCGCCTCCCTCACGGGCATCGTGGGCTACAAGCCGACGCACGGCCTCGTACCAGTCGACGGCGTGTTGCCGCTCGCCTCTACACTCGATCACGTCGGCCCACTCACCCGCACCGTCCGCGACGCCGCGCTCCTGACTGACGTCCTCGCGCTCACGCACGGAACTGGTTCGTCGCTGCTTGGCGCACTCGATGAGATAGCAGAGGGGCCGCTTCGCATCGGCATCCCCAGCCGCCTCGTCGAGCGGTTTGCGACCGACCCTGTGGCAAATCACTTTGCACAACTCGTATCGTTTTTGGAGGAGAGCCATCTCGTCAACTGGAAGTCCGAACTGCGGTTTGACGAAGACGAAATCGCGCTGCATCAGGGCAATATCCAAGGTGCGGAAGCGTTCTCCGTCCACCGGACGTGGCTACAAGAACACGGACATTTATACGGCGAGGACGTGTTCGAGCGACTCCAAACGTCCAGTAAGATATCCGCTCAGGACTATATCTACAGCCTCGCGTTCCGCCAAGCCTTCCAGCGGGAAATCGATGGCTGGTTCGACGAGATCGACGTCATCCTGTTACCGACTACCCCAGTCTTCGCACCTATACTCGGAACGGAGTCTGTCGTCGTACGCGGCGAAGCGAGCCATATCCGTCCCTTGATGACGCGATTTACGAATCCATGGAACCTGTCTGGCATGCCCGCCATCTCGATTCCAGGCGGCATCGTGGACGGTCTGCCGTTTGGCCTGCAATTGGTGGGGCGATTCGGGAAGGATGCTCGCTTGCTTCAGATTGCTGCGCGAGTCGAACAGGCCCTCACGGACTGGAACGAAACTACGGGTGGTCGCCGTTAGGACCTTTTCAACTGGAAAATTAAAAATGGGTTGCTCCGCGAACCATTGGAGCAACCCATTTTGTTTCCTTAGCGGGTTCCCGACTCAACCGGTCGAGAGATTAACCCGTGTGCTTTGCACACCGTCTCATAATGCTGCAACAATTGTTGGCTAGGTCCAGCCCAGTCCAACGTCTTGGCGATTTGCAACCCTCGATCTCGAATCTGATTGCGCCGCTCATCGTCGGTGATCAGTTGGCGAACGAGATGAATCATCGATACGTCCGACGAGGAGTCGAAGATGAACCCGGCGCGGCCGTTCTCCAACACCTCTCGCGTCGGCGGACTATCGGCGGCCAGCACGGGCAACCCAGTGGCCATGGCCTCGAAAAGGACTAAGCCGAGTGTCTCGGTGGTAGACGGAAATAAGAACGCGTCTGCGGACGCGTACGCCTCCGCCAGTTCCTCCCCGTGCATGTACCCGGTGAATTGTGCGTTCGTTCCGGCAAATATCTGCTCCAAATCGCGACGGTACGGTCCATCCCCGACAATGGCCAAATGCAAATTCGGAAATTCGTCCAAACACGGGCGGATGCGTTCGATGTTCTTTTCCGACGCCAAACGCCCTACGTAGAGCAGCACCGGATCTGACGGCCCGGCATTGGGAGCCAGCCGTTTGCGCATCGCACTCGAACGCTTCGCCTGTTGAAACATCTCGACGTCCACACCGCGTTCCCACAGGCCAAGGTTCAAGAATCCCTGCTTTTCGAGTTCATTCATCGTCGCACGAGATGTCGCCAGATTCATATCGGCGCGATTGTGCAATGTACGAAAATACCACCACAGTGCCGGCTCCAAGAAATTCAGCTTGTAGTGCCTGGCGTAGGCGGGCACGTTGGTGTGGTAAGAAGCAATCAGTGGCAGATGATGACGCCATGCGTAGTAGATGCCACCTAAACCCAAAAACGCTGGGTTGACCGCGTGAATCAAATCGGGCTGAAATCGTTTGATTGCACGGCCAATCCGCGGAAGCGGCAAAGCGTACCGCTTTTCCGGGTACAGGATAAACGGCATTGCCGGAATCCCTACGATGGTCGCGGAGGCGTAGTGGCTTGGCGCACCGGACGGTGCGAATAACAACACTTCATGCCCTTCCTGCTCCAAATAGTTGAGCGTCGCACGCAAACGTGTCACTATCCCGTCCGTCGATGGCAAGAACGTCTCCGTAAACATCGCAATTCGCATGTGTATCAATTACCTCCAAGTTGCATTCGGTATGACCGCGTCAAAATCGGTGCGGTCACGGTATTTTCCTGCGGTCTCCATCAACCTTTGCATCGATTGCCAACCGATGTGGTTTGCGCCTCGTGTGAACAAGGGATGGGACCGTCCTCGTATCGATGCCCGACGTGCCGTACTCTCCCATTGTACCCAACTTTATGAGGTGGCAATCGGGAGCTGGGTCGAAAGTCTATAAAGAGCAGCTCGACAAATTCGTAGTCCTACAAGTCGCCAAATAGTCGCCAAGTAATAGAAGCGAATTGACTTGCCGGACTCGTCCTGCCAAGCGTTCAGGCGATCATGGAACAATCGGTGTCTGCAATTGACATCCCAGTTCTGTGCCCATTCACGTGAATGTACACGCTAGTCTATTCCTACTACAATGTACAAGTTTTCATGCATAGGGGCAAGCCTGGAACGCTCGATGACGCATTTTAGAAGCCGAATCGCGTCGGTCACTCGCTGCGATATTGGCGACCTACCAATCAGCGAACAACGGTGGCAATCGTGTGTCCCATCCTGACCTTCTCACCCGATTCGACGACAAACCTCAGCGGAAAACTGGAAGGAAACAGCAGGACCACGGTCGAACCGAGCGCAAAGTAGCCCACTTCTTCGCCCTTCGCAAACGTCTCGTGACAGGACGCGTCGCGCACTTGACCACGGGTGCGGTTTCGCCGGGATGGCAGTTCTCCAAACGGAACGATGACCGTCCCAACACCTGCGGCCCCGACTTTGGCCATGACAAAGGGGCCGTCTGCGGAATCAAAATACGTGATCACGCGCTCGTTTTGAACGAACAGCTTGGGTATGTGCTGCACACCGTGCGCGTTCACCGGATACAACGCCCCTGGGATATGGCGGTAGTGACGGGCTGTACAAGCGGTCGGGGCGTGAATCCGATGATAATCGCTAGGACTCAGGTACAGTGTGATGTACCACCCGTGAGCGTAGCGCTCCGCTGCGATGTCGTCGGCTAAAAACTCGTTGAGCGTATACGTTTGACCCTTCACTTGCAGCAGCGTATAACCGTCGATTCTCCCCATCGAGCTGACCACCCCATCGACTGGCGACACCAGTCCGACGGAAATGGGCCTCGCTTTTGCGGACAATTTTCGTGAAAAGAATTCCCCTAAACTCATGTGCTCGTCTATCGGCTTGGCGAGCTCGTCGACATCGACAGAAAAGTGGCGCGCATACCATGGAATGAGCCGCGCACTCCAGCGACTGCCGACAATCGTCCCAAGCAGAGAAGTATAAGCACGTTTCGGCATCAGCCGAAGTGCGCATTTGATTACGAACGATTTCATGATTCCCTCTTTTTTACACTCTAGTTTAGAGTCAATATAGGTGTTTTTCAGAGCTTTGTCTAGGCAACCATTGGATCCCGCGAGCCGGGCATGACCTCTTCCGATCCTAGTGTGTGTCGCGCGTGCCGTGCAAAGAGGGAAAAAAAGTCCGCCCGCAAGCAACCGCTCCGGTTGGCGGTCGTCGCGAACGGACGCTCAGTCGTCGTTTTCATGACGCGTTTTCGTCTACAGATTTAAAATACTGGAACCACGGAACCTTTGAACTTGGTTTCGATAAACTGCTTCACCTGTGGTGACGTGATGGCCTTGTCCAGGTCTTTTATTCTCCAGTCGTTCGTCTCATCTGGTCGAACGACGATGTAATTTGCGTACGTTTTCGCCGCTAGGCTGTTCGCCTTTTCGACGTCGAGCGCATCCGCCACAGTGTATCCTGCATCGAGGGCGTAATTTCCATTGATGACCGCGTAGTTCACGTCGCGTACAGTACGCGGAATCGCCGCAGCGTCGAGTTCTTCAATGTTGACGTGGTGCGGATTCCACGTGATATCTTCCTTCGTCTCAGAAATGCTGTTTGGGTCCTTGAGCTTGATGATGCCTGCGTTTTGCAAAAGCAACAACGCGCGGGCCTCGTTTGTGGTGTCATCCGGAACGGCGATGGTCGCGCCGTTCGGAATGTTCGCGAGCGACTTGCTCTTGCCTGGATAGATTCCGAGCGGCTCGAAGTGAACGGCTACCGTAGGGACTAAATCGGTGTGGTTCATCTCATTGTAGTTCTCCAAGTACGGCTTATGCTGAAAGAAATTGGCATCTACCTGACCGGACGACAAAGCCCGATTCGGCTGAATGTAGTCGTTGTACACGATGACCTCGAGTTGAATGCCCTCTTTCGCGAGAATCGGCTTGATATCGTTCAAAATCTCCGCATGTGGCGTCGGGCTAGCGGCCACTTTCAGAACGACGTCCTTCTTTGCTGACGCAGTTGAACTTCCGTTTCCGTCGTTGCTCGCACTATTTGTTCCGCACCCGACAGCAAATAGGGCGCCGAGTGTCACCGTGGCCAGTGCAACGGATGCTTGGCGAATGTTCTTCATAACTTTTCGTTTCCCCTCTCCACTCCTAGGCCCACAACCACGAAAAAAGCCTCTTTTCACAGGGAAAAGAGGCATGATCACGCATGTCCTCTCATCTCCCGGAATTGTTCCGCAGGAGTTAGCACCGTGCACGTTGTCGTGTCGGTTGCCGGGCGTCATCGGGCCAGTCCCTCAGCCTACTCTCGATAAGAGTGTGTTGTGTTTGAAGTTGTCGGTTTGATGTTTTATCCGCGACGCGACGAAGCGCCGTGGGCCTGAAACAGTTTATACTGCGAGACTCGCGCATTTGTCAATAGGGTTGCAATGATATGGTGGGTGGTATAAAATCCATGACTGTCTGATTGATGTGACCTCAGAACAACAAAAAACAGGATATATATTCTCATCGAGAGTGGCGGAGGGACTGGCCCTATGAAGCCCGGCAACCGATGATCGGCGTTTCGACCGATAAGCGGTGCTAAATCCTGCGGACGACAGTCCGACAGATGAGGAGACGAGCAATGTGGCGCGCCTTCTCAAAGGCGCGCCACATTGCTTTATTCACCTGTTTATCAAGATTAGGAGAGTTGTCATGATAAAACTCAGCGGGGTCTGTAAGACCTATCGGCAGAAAGGGAATCTCGTCACCGCGGTGAACGATGTCTCCCTTCACGTCGAGCGCCAAGAAGTATTCGGGATAGTTGGGTACTCAGGGGCTGGCAAAAGTACGCTTCTTCGCTGCATCAACCTGCTGGAGCGCCCTTCGACAGGCACGGTCGTCGTCAACGGCACGGATTTGACGAAGTTGTCCAAGCGAGAACTGAACCTGACACGTCGCAACATCGGTATGATCTTCCAGCATTTTCATCTTCTATCTTCTGCGACCGTCGCAGAAAACGTCGCGTTTCCGCTGCGATTGGCGAAAACGCCTGCTGACGAGACGAAGCGCCGCGTCGCCGAGATGCTCAACCTCGTCGGACTCGCTGGCTACGAGGGGCAATACCCGAGCCAGTTATCCGGTGGACAAAAACAGCGTGTAGCCATCGCGCGCGCACTTGCAGCGAAACCGTCCATTCTGCTGTGCGACGAGGCCACCTCCGCACTCGATCCGGAGACGACCCAATCGATTTTAGCGCTTTTAAAAGACATCAACCGCCAGCTCGGACTCACCATTGTGATGGTCACGCACCAAATGGAGGTCGTGCGCGACATCTGTGACCGCGTGGCGGTGATGGCTGACGGCGAGATCGTGGAAACTGGAAACGTCATCGACGTCCTGCTGGCACCGTCGCACGCCGTCAGCAAACGTCTGTTCCAAGTGCACAGCACAACGGACGCAATGCCAATCAGCACGCAAAAAGACGGTAGACGCGTCCTCGAGGTGTCGTTCACAGGTGCACTGGCCTATGAGCCCGTTCTGGCCGAGGTCGCACAGGAGACCGGCTGTACGTTCAGTATCCTGCGAGGAACCGTCGACACCATCAAATCGGTGCCATATGGCCAGTTGACACTCGCCTGGCACGGTACGCCACAAGCCGTGCAGCGCGTCGCCGAGACCCTCACCCGACGTGGTTATGTCATCGCCAACGACGTTACCGAAACCGTGCCATCGGAGGTGTACGCATCGTGCTAAACGGCATTGTCTGGCCAGAAATATGGCAGGCGTCCGGTGCGACGCTTTACATGATCGCCATCTCGACGCTATTGTCCGTCGTCATCGGCCTCCCCATCGGCATTGTCCTTTACCTCACGTCGGGAACCGGACTCCTGGCGAATCGAGTGGTCTATCAAATCACGTCCGTCATTGTCAATGTGGTGCGCTCCATCCCGTTTATCATCCTGCTCATCGCGCTGATCCCTGTGACGCAGTGGATAGTTGGGACGTCCATCGGCATCAACGCCGCCATCGTTCCACTCGTCGTGAGTGCGGCCCCATTCTTTGCGCGCGTCTCGGAGACAGCATTGCGCGAAGTGCATCCTGGCGTCGTCGAAGCGGCTCAATCGATGGGTGCGAGTGTGGGCGCCATCGTGACGCGCGTGCTGCTGCGCGAATCCTGGCCGAGCATCGTGGCAGGCGTCACGCTCACGGCGGTGGCGCTCGTCGGGAACTCTGCGATGTCTGGTGTCATCGGCGGTGGCGGATTGGGCAATTTGGCCGTGCAATACGGCTACGAACGCTTTCAGACCAACGTCATGATTGTAACGACCGTCATTCTGATTGTGTTGGTGCAAATCCTGCAGATGACCGGGGACAAAATCGTGGTCCATTTTGCCAAGCGCCGCGGCTAAGCGACTCGAACAACCGATGCAGAACGCGAAAAAAAGGCTATCCCCGAAGGGACAGCCTTTTTTTCGTTCCAACACAAGGTGTTAGCGGCCAGAGAGCTGTTGTTCAGCAAATGCCACCAAACGTTTTGTGATTTCACCACCGACAGAACCGTTCTGACGAGCGGTCGTCTCAGCGCCCAACTGCACGCCGAACTCGGAAGCGATTTCGTATTTCATTTGGTCAAGTGCGCGGCTTGCTCCGGAGATCAAGTGTTCGCGGTTGCCTCCAGTGTTATTCGCCATGCCATTTCACCTCCCCTTGTGGTTGTACACGTAGTATGTTCCGACCAAGGGGATTTATCATGTTTTATAATTGCCAGTTTCGACCACATGCGACAAATTGCGCACGCCATGCACAGCGTATCAATCTCGATAAAACGCCTGCTCGGGCAGTTGCGCAATCGCTTGCCGCAGCGTCTCATACGCCGGCGATAACCAGAACGAATCGGACTTGAGCATCGCGGTCGCCTCTTCGCGCGCCACCGTCATAATGTTGTGGTCTCTGACGATATCACCGACTGCGAATTGCGGCAAACCGCTTTGACGAACTCCGAGAAACTCGCCCGGCCCGCGCAACTCTAAATCTTTCTCCGCGATGGCGAACCCGTCTTGCGTCGCCACCATCGTCTCGATTCTCGCTTTCGCGGTATCACTATTCACCTCGGCCAACAGAACGCAAGTGCTGGCCTCTGAACCGCGGCCGACGCGCCCTCGCAGCTGGTGCAACTGTGCGAGACCAAACCGTTCAGCGTTGTAAATCACCATGACCGTGGCATTTGGCACGTCGATGCCCACCTCGATCACGGTCGTCGCCACGAGAACCTGCGACGCCTTGTCCCGAAAGTCTCGCATGATGTCATCTTTCTCACGTGCACTCATCTTGCCGTGTAAAAGCTGTACCTGAAACCCAGCCAGCTTGTCCTGTAGACGTTCGTAAATCTCTGTGACAGCCGCCATCTCGACCGTCTCCGACTCCTCGATGGTCGGTGCGACGATGTACGCCTGCTGCCCTTTGTCGAGCGCGCGGCGAACCAACCGCAAAACCTCGTCTTCGTGCTTCATCGAATAGGCCAACGTCTGAATCGGTTGACGGCCACGCGGAAGCTCGTTTAAGACGGACACGTCGACATCGCCGTATACGGCGAGGGCCAACGTACGCGGAATCGGCGTCGCCGAGAGCATCAGGACGTCAGGGGATTCCCCTTTCGCCCGCAAGACGGAGCGCTGCGATACGCCAAACCGATGTTGCTCATCAGTGATGACCAGCCCCAACTTGTCAAACGCGACATCATCTGTGAGCAAGGCGTGGGTGCCAATCACGACATGGACTTCGCCGCGTGCGAGACCGTCCAGTATGCTCTTGCGCTCCTTCGATCCGACGCTCCCCGTCAGCAGCCTGGCTTGCATGCCGAATTTCGACAAAACGCGCACAGCCTCGCGGTGATGTTGTTCCGCCAGGATCTCCGTCGGGGCCATGAGCGCAGATTGAAATCCGGCTGAGAAGGCCGCGTAGCACGCGAACAGGGCGACCCACGTCTTCCCCGAACCGACGTCGCCCTGAAGCAGGCGAGCCATCATCTTGGGGCCTTGAAGATCCTCGAGAATCTCTTTGCACGCCGCAAGCTGTGCGCCGGTGAGCGGTGCTGGCAAACCCGCCGCAAACTCTGTCAGCGCGTCTGTTCGCACCTGCTTTTCCAGCCCTTGCGGCTCCGTGCGGTGCTGGCGAAACCAATGCAATTGCATCTGAAACAACAAGAATTCCTCAAAGGCGAGCCGGCGACGGGCCTGGCGCAAATCCTCTGCCGTATTCGGCTGATGCATCGCGCAAACCGCATCGCGATGCGACCACAGGCGATACTTTTTCGCGAGTGCAAACGGTAGAAGCTCTGGTAACTCATCCGCATATAAGTCAAGTGCCTTCAAGATGAGCTGATGAAGCTGTCGGGATCCAAATGATTTACTGGCGTGGTACACCGGCAGAAACGGCACGTTGACGCGCGTTTGCTCAGATGCGTCAAATGACGTCTCAGACACGACAATCAGCCGCTTCTCTTGATTCCATTTGCCCGTGACCATGACGACGCGACCGTCGGTCATTTTCGACTTCAGGTAGTGCTGTGAGAACCACGTAGCGAGGACCGTCGATTGCCCATCGACACGCAGCCTCGCCGTCATCATCGACTTTGCACCACGCCAGCGAACCGTTGCTGTACCAGCAACGGTTGCGCGAACTGTGATTCGTTCACCATCATTCCAAGCAGCTAAAGGTTTCACTCGGCGATCCTCATAGCGAAAAGGATACGCATGTAGCAAATCACCGATAGTATGGATGCCCAGCGCAGCGAGATCGGTCTCCTTTGAGGGGCCGACACCAGGTAAACTGCGCACAGGAGTTTGATTCAAATTCACTGGGACGACACTCCATAAGGTACTCTGGTACGACGCGCAACGCCCTGCGTTTCGAACGAAGCATTCGCCATGCGTTTAAAACTTGACGCCTTGAACGTAAATGTTGATGCTCGCGGCTTCTACGCCGATCGTATCAGATAATAGATAATGGACCTTCTGCCGAATGATTTGGGCTGTTTCATAGATGTTCACGCCATAGTTGACGACGATATACAGGTCGACGTGTAACGACCCGTCAGCAAATCGCACTTCCACACCGCGGCCAGGATTGTCTCGTCCAAACACTTCCGTGAGGCGATCTACCACCTGCCGTCGGGAAGCCATCGAGGCCAGTCCCTCACATTCCATAGCCGCATAACCTGCACTGGTTGCAATGACTTCATCTGCGACGGATATTTGGCCGTATTGGGTTTCAATGGTCTTCGGCATGGGAGTCCTCCCTATCCACTTCTCGTGTTTTCCACTATTGTACTATAAACACGCACGTCCTCGGAAGCACACTTGCGGGAACTGTGCATATGTGCTACACTACACGAGGTCAATTTCGGCGTATGAACCATGATAATTGCAACATACGTAAGTCGTGGTCAAGGAGGTGTTCGCATGGCTAGAAGGTGTGAAATTTGCGGACGCGGACCTCAGGTCGGCAACCAGGTGAGCCACTCGCACATCCTGACCAAGCGTCGTTGGCTGCCCAACATTCAGTTGGTCCGCGCCAACGTCAACGGGACTGTGAAGCGGGTTCGCGTGTGCACGCGTTGCCTGAAAGCGGGCAAGGTCACGCGCGCCATATAATTGACATCGAACGAGAAAAAAGCACCCCGAGAGGTGCTTTTTTCTGTTTTACTGAGGAGGTTACATCCGGATTTACGACTCTTTCGTAAAGGTGCCGAGCATCGCTTTAACGATGCCACCGAGAAATCGCGGCAGCTTTATGGTATAAAATTTCAAGACCACTTCCCCCCCTCGAACCAGCCTGCACCAGGTTATCTGGCTGGGCAAGCGCCTCTATCGCTAACTATGTATATTCGCCAAGTGTCGAAATGTGCTGAGACAAGTCTAAATTCACAGTGAACTGCACAGGGGCGATATGTTCGACACCCGATTCGTCGCCACAGCAAAAGGCGGCCATTTCCCCGCTGGGAAGGCCGCCTGCCCGTGTCGTAACCCGACATCCGATCTCACTTACCTTTTATCTTCGCGAAGCGCCTGTTTAAGCGCATTGATAGCCCCTGCCCTGTCCTCTTCTCCAAATACGGCAGACCCGGCCACAAAAATTCGCGCGCCGGCCAATTTGGCAGCGCAAATCGTCTGCAGATTGATCCCGCCATCCACTTCAATTGGAACGTCTCCACGATTGGAACGGATCAGCCGCTCGCGCGCCGAGCGAATCTTGTCCAGCGTCGCCGTGATGAACGATTGCCCACCGAAGCCAGGATTGACAGTCATGATGAGGAGTAAGTCGATGATGTCGTCGACGTACTGCAGGCCGTCGAGCTCGGTCGCAGGATTGAGCGCTAACCCCGCCTTGACACCCAGCGTACGGATCATTTCGAGCGCCCTGTGCACGTGAGGAGTCGCCTCTTTGTGAACCGTGATGACGCTCGCCCCAGCGTCTGCAAATGCCGGAATCACCTTTTCTGGCGCTTGGACCATCAAGTGCACGTCCAAGGTACAATCAAACCGCTTGCGCAAGGCCTCCACGACTTGCGGCCCCATCGTGATGTTCGGCACGAACGCACCGTCCATCACATCTACGTGAATCCAGTCACAACCAGCTTCGATAACCTCTTCTACTTCTGCTGCAAGCCGCCCGAAATCGGCTGACAGAATAGAGGGCGCGATTTGCATCCTCAATACATATTCTCCTCCCGCTCACGGATTTCCGCATAAATCTGCACGTAACTGTCGTAGCGCGACGTCTGAATGGTGCCACTGGCGGCGGCCGCCTTGACCGCGCAGCCGTCCTCGTCAATATGTACACATCCGCGATACGCGCAAGCCGCGCCTGCCTCTGTGAAGTCAGGGAAAAACCTCTTCAGCTCGCGCGACTCCACGTTTACCTGCAATTGGCTGAAGCCCGGCGCATCTGCCAACCACGTGTCTTCATCCAGCTTAAATAGCTCAACATGTCGCGTCGTCTGTTTGCCGCGACCGATTTTTTCGCTCACTGCCCCCATCTGAAGTTCCAGCCCAGGCACCAAGGCGTTGGCAAGGGTCGACTTGCCCGCCCCGGACGGCCCCGAAAACACGTTTAACGACCCTCGCATCAGCGACCGTACGGATTCCACGCCTTCTCCCAGCTTGGTCGCGATGGCGAGCGTCGCAAACCCGCACCCGCGATAGATTTCACAAATACGGGCCGCCGTCTGTGCGTCGACGAGATCTGCCTTCGTCAGCACGACGGCAGGGCGAACGCCCGCTATCAGAGCGGCGGTGATTGTCTTGTCGAGCATCAAGAAATTGAGGTCCGGTGTGACAAACGCAAACACCACCAGCACCTGATTGACGTTTGCAATTGGGGGGCGAATCAGTTCAGAACGCCGTGGTAGAACGGACGTAACGACACCTTCGTTTGTGCCGATGGGATCATACTCCACCAAATCGCCTACGAGGACTGTGACGCCCTGCTTCTTGAACACGCCTCGAGCGCGGCACCGACGAACCACTCCTTCGTCGTACACGTCGAAAAATCCGCTGATCGCGCGCACTACCCGTCCTTCTCCCACACGGACGCTCCCTTCCAATCGGTCAACCGTTGACCGGGTAATCGTTCATTAGCTTGCCGTTCTCATAGACCTTCACATCGCCTTTTTGGCCTTGGTTCAGGTATAAGGTCTCTTGCCAGGTCGTCGTCTTTTGAATGGACTGATTGACCACGACCTGATTTTGTCCATTCGCATCGTCGATCACGATTTTCACTTGCGTCGAGGCTCCCTTGTTGGCCTGTACGGTGATGGACACCTGGTGGGGCTCGGCTGAACCGGACGTCGAGGTCGCATTCCCCGTTCCGTTATCAGTCGAATTGTCGGACCTCGTGGAGTTATCACCCGACGACTGCGGATTGTCGGCCACGTACAGATTGACCGACGATCCCGCCGGCACCGTCTGCCCCTCGACGTACGGATAAATATAATAAACCTGGTTGTTGGGGATATTGGTCACTTGATTGTGTGTAACCTGCCCAACTTGCAAGTTCGCGTTCTTGAGCGCCTGCACCGCGTCCGCATAGGACAGGCCAAGCAGGTTCGGAACCGTTGTGTTTTCCTGTTGGCTGACCGTCAAGACTATCTTTCCATCCGTCGAGACTTGTTGCCCAGCGGCGGGATTTGACGAGATCACCTGCCCGGACGGCACTGTCGAGCTCTGCTCAACTTGTTCGGTGATATTGTTTGCCGAGAAACCTGCCGTGACGAGCGACTGCTTGGCTTGGTCGTACGGCTGACCTGTCACATCCGGCATCGACACTTGTGGCGCACCTTTACTGATGTACAACGTGATTTGGCGAGTCTGCTTCACCTGCGTATTACCGGTAGGCGACTGGTCGTACACGATACCCTTTGGCTTGCTCGTATTGGGTTCATAGTCCTCTTGAATCTGGTTCGGATTAAAGCCTGCGGCCTCCAGCGACTTCATCGCAGTAGCCGCCGGTTTGCCGACGACCGATGGCAAGTTGAGATTCTGGACCTTGACGAGATTCGTCACAAGCACGATGGCCGCATAGCCACCGACTGCAAGCGCCGCAGCTGCGGCGACCACAATCCCGGTATACATCGCCACTTTGCGCCAGGACCGTTTGGGCCGCGCCGCCCGCAACTCTGGCGAGACATCGGAAAAGCCTTCGCCGACGACGGGCACGGCAATCGTCTTGTCGTCATAGTCGTCAGACGGTTGAAACTTAGGTACATTGGGATGCTTCAACGCGTCTTCCAAATCGGCCTTCACGGCCGCCATGTTGTCGTAGCGGCCCTCTGCGGCCTTGACCATGCAGCGCAGAATGATATTCTCGACACTTTGCGGAATGGCCTTGTTCAGCTCGCGCGGCTCGACAAACTGCTCCCGCAGGTGTTTGAGCGCGACGCTGACCGGAGAAGGACCACTGAACGGCAGGCTGCCTGTAAGCATCTCGTACAGGACGACACCGAGCGAATAGATGTCGCTCTTAGCATCCGTTTGAGCGCCACGGGCTTGTTCAGGCGAAAAATAATGCACTGAACCAAGGACGCTGGTCGCCTGTCTGTCCGTAATGGTGTTCCCTGTCACGGCTCGCGCAATGCCGAAGTCGGTCACCTTCACGACGCCGAATTTATTCACCAAAATGTTGTGCGGTTTGACGTCGCGGTGGATGATGTGCTGTTCGTGCGCATGCGATAGCGCGGCGCAAATTTGCACACTCAGTTGAATGGCTTCGTCGACCGGCAACGGTGCCCGCTCGACAATCATATCCTTCAACGTTTGGCCATCCACATATTCCATCACGATGTAGTATTCTTTGTCGACCACTCCGACATCATATACATTGACGATATTCGGGTGGGACAAACGGGCAGCATTTTGCGCCTCTTGGCGAAACCGAGCGACAAACTCCTCGTCTTCGACAAACTGGCTGCGCAACATTTTGATGGCTACCACCCGGTCGAGAAGTGTGTCAACCGCGCGATAGACGACAGCCATGCCACCGCCGCCGATGACCTCTTGGAGCTGGTACCGCCCACCTAGGATGCGCGTGTTCAAGCCTGACCACGCCCCTCTCGGTGGACAACAAACAGAGCTGTGACATTGTCGGAGCCACCGCGTTGCAGCACGAGTTCGATGATTTCGTCCACGACGCGACCTAGCGACGACTCGTCCTTACATTCTTGCGCCCTGCGCATGAACTGCGTGATTTCCGGATCTGACACGAGATTGGTCAGCCCGTCGGAACACAGAAGAATGGTGTCCGACGACTGCCAAGGAAACGTATTGACGTCGGGGACACTTGTCGGTTCCGTCCCGAGCGATCTCGTCACGATATTGCGCTGCGGGTGAATTCTCGCTTCGTCTTCGGTCAACTGGCCGCGGCGAACCAATTCGGCGACGAGGCTGTGGTCCTTGGTCACCTGGCGAAGCTGCCCACCCGACAGCAAATATGCACGGCTATCGCCGACGTGTGCAATGTGTACCTGCTCTGCATCGGCATACGCACACACGACGGTCGTTCCCATACCCTGATATGAGGGATTTTCAATTGCCTCTTGATAAATGGCCTCATTGGCGTGATGGACAGCTGCTAACAGCACATCAGCCGGATCGCTAGTTGCCGAAATGTGATCTTTCATATAGGCGCTGACCCGCTCTACCGCCAGTTGACTTGCAACATCTCCTGCGGACGGGCCACCCATGCCATCGGCGACGAGATATAACCCACCGCGCAACAGATCTGGCACGATGATGTAGCCGTCCTGGTTCATTGTTCGAACTAGGCCGATGTGGGATTTTGCAGCATATAACATTCCATGAACACCTCTGTAAGCTAAAGAGGCTGTCCGACGAGGTAAACCTCCTCGGACGAGCACTCAAATTGGACACCAATACCCTACGCGCGCTGCTTCATGTGCTCGGCGCGGAGCTGACCGCAGGCCGCCGCGATGTCATGCCCCATCTCGCGACGAATCGTCGCGTTGACCCCGTAATCCTGGAGCGCGTTCCAAAACGCATAGATCTGTTTCTTCGCCGTTCGTTGAACGTCACGCTCTGGTACGTAGTTCACCGGGATCAAATTGACATGGCAGGGCAATCCTCGCAACAGGTCAGCCAATTCCTTCGCGCACTCGAGCGAATCGTTCGTGCCGCCGACCAAGGCGTACTCGAAGCTGATCCGCTTGCCCGTTTTTTGATTGTAATAATGACATGCATCCATCAGCTTGGCAATCGGATAGGCTTTATTAACCGGCATCATCGACGACCGAAGCTCGTCATTCGGCGCGTGCAGGGAAACGGCGAGCGTCATCGTCCGCCCTTCGTCCGCGAGGCGTTTGATGCCCGGTACCAGGCCGACCGTGGAGATGGTGATGTGGCGCTGGCCGATGCCAAGGCCGTGCGGATCACTGATGATTTCCACGAACCGCATGACCTGATCATAGTTGTCCATCGGTTCACCGGACCCCATCAGCACCACGGACGACACCCGCTCGCCCTTCTTGTCGAGCAGCCGCTGACTAAACAACAATTGTTCGACAATTTCTCCGGCCCGCATCTGCCGGAGCATGCCACCCAGTGTGGATGCGCAGAACGTGCAGCCCATCTTGCAACCGACCTGAGAAGACACACAGACGCTGTTCCCGTAGTTGTGTTGCATCAAGACGGTCTCGACGGTGACCCCGTCCGGCCAGCCAAGCAGGAACTTG
Organism: Alicyclobacillus fastidiosus; assembly: GCF_026651875.1. Lineage (GTDB taxonomy): Bacteria > Bacillota > Bacilli > Alicyclobacillales > Alicyclobacillaceae > Alicyclobacillus > Alicyclobacillus fastidiosus. The sequence goes on from NZ_CP104067.1 coordinate 3,830,933, forward strand.
GTGGTGGGATCGACTTTCGACTCTTGGTGCGTCACTTCCTCTGCCGTGCCCAGCACGCACGTCTCCTCGAGCTTAGCACGAAGGGACTTGGGGAGATTGGTCATCGCTTCGAACGACGTCACGCGCTTTTGATACAACCACTCAAACACCTGTCGAGCGCGATATGCGGGCTCGTCGTGTTCTTCCTTCATCCAAGCGGTCAGTTCCGCCAGAGTAAAATCGTACAAGTGTACCAACGCGGTCACCCCCTACTTTTTTCTTAGTCTCGTCATATAAAAACCATCTGTAAGAACGCGTTCCGGCGTGATGGTCAAGCCGTGGTGGACGTCTTGACGAAATACCTCCGGGACGAGTTCATGGATATCCTCGACGACAAACGCATCGGAAGACTCCCTTTGAACCCACTCCACCACGCGCTCATTTTCCTCCGGCAACAGCGTGCAAGTCGCATACACCACGATGCCACCTGGTCGAACCGCGTGCATCGCGGCTGTGAGCAACTCGCGTTGCAGACTCGTCAGCTGTTCGATATCCGACTGTTTCCGGCGATGGCGAATGTCCGGTCGGCGGCGCATGACACCGAGCCCGCTGCAAGGCGCATCCACCAGCACGGCGTCGTATGCGGCTTCTTTTTGGGCGAAGTCGCGGCCATCGCCAAGCCGGGCGGTCACGCTCTTAAGCCCAAGCCGTGTCGCCTGTTGCTGAATCATTTTGACCTTTTGCAGATACACGTCGTATGCATCTATGGTACCCTCATCGCGCATTAACTCCGCAATGTGCGTGGTCTTTCCACCAGGAGCGGCACACATGTCGAGTACAGAACTGCCTGGAAGTGGCGTGAGCAGCGGCGCAATCAGCATTGCGGCCTCGTCCTGGATGGTGAATTGGCCCGCACGGTACTGTTCAAGCGTCTCCACGTTGACGGCGGCTGGAATGACGAGTGCCTGTGCAGACAACTCACCGTCCCGAACCTGCGCCTGTGTAGCCTCCACAAGTGCTGTCCTGAGCGACTCACGCGTGGTCTTGAGCAAATTTGCGCGAACGGTGAGCGGCGCCGGTTCATTACAAGCCGCGAGAATCGCCTCCGCGCGCTCCCGACCATACGCTCGCATGAGCCTCTGCACCATCCAGTTTGGAAAGCCGTGCCTCACGCCGAGAGATAGCACCTCGTTCGCCCGCTTCTTCGCGAGAAAAGCCTGAATTTTGTCCTCCGTCGGCGCACTCTCCCGCACGTAGGAGCGCAACACCCCGTTGACGAATCCACTCGCCGCCCGAGCATGGCGCTTGGTCAATTCCACTGCCTCGTCAATCGCGGCGTAAGCAGGTACCCGCTCCAAGAAGGCCAACTGGTAGACGCTCATTCGCAGAATCGTGAGGACATCCTGGTCGAGATCCTTGAGTTTGCGTTTGACGTACAACTGTAGCAACGCGTCGATGGTGATCTGGCGGCGAACGGTACCGTAGACAATTTCCGTGCAGAGTCCCTTGTCCCTGGGCGACAATTCGCGGTCAGTCAACGCGTGCTGCAACGCGATGTTCGTGTACGCACCATCCTTGTACACGCGCGCAAGCGTCTCAAAGGCGATAGACCGAGCTGTGTTTTTCATGATGGAGATCCTTTCACAAACGAAAAGGCGTCTTGGCGAATCCCGCCAAACCAATCCCGTGCAGCCATTTTTCGCCGACCTGAGGGTTGCACCTCGTCCAGGCACAAGATTCCGTCGAGGCAGCCGACGAGAATATCTGAGCCGACCCGGCGCACCTCGCCTGGCTCGAGCCTCGCCTCTATCGGCACCTTGTGCGCCGACCAAATTTTATACGTGGCTTCGCCGTCCCAGGCAGTGGCCCCAGGCCACGGCGACAAGCCCCGAATATGCTGATCCACGGTTGTGACCGACCCGGTCCAATCAATAAACTCATCGGCGCGTTCAATGCGCGCGGCGTAGGTGACGCCTTGTTCCGGCTGCTCCGTGGCCGTCAACGCGCCATCCACATACCTCGGCAACACTTGTTGGCACATCTGCGCGCCTAACTGCGCGAGTTTATCGTGCAGGGAGCCGACGTTGTCGGTGTTGAGAATCGGAATGGCGCGGCGCTCAAGCATGGGTCCTGCATCGAGCGCCTGCACCATCTCCATAATGGTCACGCCGGTCTCTGTATCTCCGGCCATAATCGCGCGATGAATCGGAGCGGCGCCGCGCCAGCGCGGCAGTAGCGAGGCGTGGACGTTGACGGCCCCCACGCGCGGGATGGACAAGACGGACGCCGGTAGCAGTTGTCCGTACGCGGCGGTCACGATGAGGTCTGGCTGAAATGCCTGAAGCTCCAGAACACTCGCCTCCTCGCGCACTTTCGTCGGCTGAAGGACGCGAAGGCCGTGTTTTCGCGCGGCTACCTTCACCGGCGGCGGCGTGATCACGTGTTTTCTTCCCACTTTCTTGTCCGGCTGCGTGACGACGAGCACGTCCCAACCTTGCGCCACCAACGCTTCTAGCGTTGGCACCGCAAAATCAGGCGTGCCCATAAAGACCACCTTGACCCCCATCACGCGCGCTCCTCCACGCGTTCAATCTCTTCTGCACGCAAGTAATCGGTAAACATAATACCATTGAGGTGATCGATCTCGTGTTGAATGCAGCGCGCCAACAAGTCTTGTCCCTCTAACTCAAACGGCTCTCCGTAGCGATTTTGCGCGCGGATCCGGACGTATTGCGCACGCTCCACCTTCCCTGTGAGCCCCGGCAGGGAGAGACAACCCTCAGGGCCGTACTGCTTGCCGCGGAGCTCGAGAATCTCCGGATTTACCAATTCGATGAGTCCTTGTCCGACATCGATGACGACGAGGCGCTTGAGGATGCCAATCTGGTTCGCGGCCAAACCGACACCGTCCGCGTGGCGCATCGTCTCGGCCATATCATCCAACAACTTATGCGTCGCCGCATTAAACTTTGTAACTTCCTTAGCCTGTTGCCGCAGTGCAGGGTCTTCCCCTATTCGGATCATTCGAATCGCCACTACGAGGCCTCCTTTCGCAGTTCACACCCATGTATTTAGCCAATGCGCTGGGCATTGACATCGAGCCGACACGCGCCACCGTACTCGTTCATCCGCTGTTTGACGAGGCGGAAGGCGGGATCGACAATATCTCGCACGTCTTCCCAACGCTGATACTTTAACACAACTTGATAGCGATATTTATCCTCTATGCGCCTGATTCCGCTCGGAGACGCCGGAAGGACCACGGTCCCGTCCGGAAGCGACGCCCGGCGCAGCTCGCGCTCGAAGCGAGCAGCCGCTCCCCGCGACAGAACCTCGTCCGAATGCGTCGCCAGAAACACGGCCATTTCGCAGAACGGAGGATACGAAAACACCTCGCGTTGCATTCGCTCCTCGCGGTAAAACGACGGAAAGTCGTGCCTCGCTGCGGCCAGGACGGCGAAATGGTCCGGGCGGTAGGTTTGAATGATGGTCACTCCATCCGTTTCGGCGCGACCAGCTCTGCCGGCCACCTGCGTGAGCAACTGAAACGTCCGCTCGTTTGCCCGGTAATCTGGCACCTCGAGCATCGTATCGGCGGCCATCACGCCGACCAACCGCACATGCGGAAAGTCGAGGCCCTTTGCGATCATCTGAGTGCCGATGAGCACGTCCGCCTGCCGCTGTTCAAACTGCTCGACGATGTGCTTGAGCGACCCCTTTTTACGCGTCGTATCCACGTCCATGCGCAGGGCGCGAAGCTGTGGCCACGTCTCCTTCAAACTTTGCTCAATCTGCTCCGTCCCAATACCGAACGAGCGCAAGGCGCGTTCGCCACACGCCGGGCACTCAACAGGACTTTGCTCTTCGTAGCCGCAGTAGTGACACACCAGCCGCATCCCATGCGCATCCCGATGCACAGTCAGGCTGATATCACAGTGCGGACAATGCATGCCCTCGCCACAGGCGCGACACAACATCGAAGAGGCAAAACCGCGCCGGTTGAGGAAGAGAATCACCTGCTGCCCCAGCGCGATGGTCTTCTCGATCTCGTCGGCCAGGCGATCGCTAAAAAGCGACTTGTTGCCCGCGCGCAACTCGTCTCGCATGTCGATGATCTCGACCGCAGGCAGTGGCCGCTGATTCACCCGAATCGGCAACGTCACCATCCGGGCCTGCCCGTGCTCAGCCAGGTAGAGCGCCTGAAGGGACGGCGTCGCAGAGCCGAATACCGTCAACGCGCCGAACGACGAAGCGCGCTCTAACGCGACGTCGCGCGCATCGTAGTGCGGCGCTTCCTCTTGTTTATAGGAAGGTTCGTGTTCCTCGTCGACGATGAGGAGTCCTAAGTTTTGCACGGGGGCAAAAACAGCCGACCTCGCCCCGATTACGATCGAGGCTTCCCCGCGTAAGATGCGGCCCCATTCGTCTCTTCGCTCGCCGAGCGTCAGCGCCGAGTGCAGTACCGCGATGCGCTCGCCGAATCTGGCGTAAAAACGGCCGACCATCTGCGGCGTGAGGGCGATTTCCGGCACGAGGACGATGGCCGACAACCCCCGCGCAAGGACGTCTTCTATCGAGCGGATATAGACTTCGGTCTTGCCGCTCCCGGTGACCCCGTGAAGGATGACGGTGCGGGCCGTACCCGCATCGAGTTGCTCGCGGATGTGCGCGAGTGCCCGAGCTTGGCTTTCCGTCAGTTCCGGCGGCGCAGCGACCTTCTGCTTTGCCCACTTCAATCGCGATTTGGGGCGAACCTGTTCGATGAGCCACCCCTCTCGAACGAGCGCCTCGACCGTGTCTCGGCTGAACTCAGACCGCTTCCACTCGATTTCTTCCGCACGCGCCAAGGCCTCGAGCAACCGAGCCTGTTTTGACGCGCGTTTTCGCCGAACCTCCGCCGCGGCCTGCAATTCCTGTGCCGGGCGTTGGCGCACGAGCCACGATACCTCGAAGGCTTGCACCTCTTCCTTGACGATGAGGCGCCGCCGGAGATAGCCAGCCTTCTCCCAGGCTGCCACTTGCGCCCGCGCCGACTTCCCAAACTGGGCGAAGAGCGCGCGCTCCGTCGGCTTGTCCCGCGCAATCGAGCCCCACAGAGGCGTCGCCGTGATGTCGTCGGGCACCAGCGCCGTTTGTACAGGTTGAATGACGATATCGCCCTTCACCCGAAATGCACCTGGCAAGATGGCCGTTATTGCATCGTACATCGTGCAGGCGTACCGCTCGCACAGCCAGCTCGCCAAACTGCACTGCTCAGGTGTGAGGACCGGTTGGTCGTCGACGAGATCGAGAATGGGCTTGACCTTCTCCCCGATTGCCACTTTGTGATGCACCTGCCAAATGACGCCCGACTTGAACTGGTGGCCAAACGACACAAATACGCGCTGGCCCACCTCGACGGACTGGGCCAGCTCGCTTTGAACGCTGTAGTCAAACGGTTTGTCCAGAAACAGGCCCGGGGAATCAATGAACACACTGACCACGGTACCGACTTGACTCATCCGGTCCGTTCTCCATCCACGCTGTTGCGAAGCGCCTTGACCCGCGTCAATATCCGATCCGCCACGCTCGACTTGGCCATCATTGGCAACGTGTCGACGTCCCCTGTTCGGGAGATGACGACAACTTGGTTGGTGTCGACATCAAATCCAGCGCCGGGCTGGCTGACGTCGTTCACGATGATCATGTCGAGGCCCTTGGACTCTAACTTGCGCCTGCCAAAACTGAGTGCGTCGCGAGTTTCAGCGGCAAACCCGACAATCGTTTGGCCCTCGCGACGGGAGCGACTGACGGTCGCAAGAATGTCCGGCGTCTCCTCGAGTGCCAGTTCCGGCAACCCGTCCGATTTCTTCCACTTGTGACCAAACACCTGTACCGGCCGGTAGTCCGCAGGCGCAGCGGCCGCTATCAACACGTCCGCGTCGGCCATCGCCTCTTGTACCCCGCGCAGCATCTGTTCGGTGCTGCGAATGTGAACCATCTTCGCCCCAGGTACCGGGTTCAAGTGCGTCGGGCCGGAGACGAGCGTCACTTTGGCCCCTCTCGATATCGCCTGCGCCGCGAGGGCGTACCCCATTTTGCCGCTCGAGCGATTGGTGAGAAACCGAACTGGGTCGATGTCTTCCACCGTGGGTCCTGCCGTGATCACGAAGTGGAGACCTTCGAGGTCTTGCTGCTCCTCGAGCAGGGCTTTAATCACCGACACGATGTCCTCGGGTTCCGGCATCCGGCCCTTGCCGGTATACCCACAGGCGAGCGGCCCTTCGCCCGGGTCCATGACGATCACGCCGCGATCGCGCAAAATCTGTAAATTCTCCTGGACAGCAGGATGATCATACATGTGGACGTTCATGGCCGGGGCCACGACCGTCCGGCACGTGGCCGCCAGCGCTGTCGTCGTCACCATATCGTCTGCCAACCCGTGAGCTAACTTAGCGATGAGATTGGCGGTGGCTGGCGCTATCACGTACAACTTCGCCCGATCCGCCACGGCGATATGCGCAATTTCCGACGGATTCGGCTCCGCAAACGTGTCGAAGATCACCGGGTGCTTCGTCAAGGCCTGTAGCGTCAGCGGCTGAATGAACCGCGTCGCGTGCTCGGTCATCAAAGCCTGCACGTCGAACCCGTTCTTCACCAGCAGCGAACATAGAGACGCTGATTTATAGGCGGCAATTCCGCCGCCGACTCCGACCAAGATGGACTTCTGTTCCATACAACCGCCCTCCCGTTCCGACTTTCACGCAAGAAAGGCAGAACAACCGCTTGGCTGCTCTGCCCAGGTAGCATATGTAGGCTTACGCCTCTTCTTGCTTGACTTTATTGGTGGTCGTGACGTCTCCGTTGTAAATCTCCCACAGCGCCCGGCTGACGTTGCGAGTAGTCGACGAGCCGACCTGATTCATGTTCTCCTTCTGCAATTTGCGCGCGCGTTTTGCCGTTACGACGACCAACGCGTATTTGCTGTCCGTCAGGTCGATCAACTTGTCAATCGAAGGATACAACATATTCTTCACCTCAAGTGTGTCGTTCTCTCAATCATCGTGGTACGTGAAAAGTGCAGTGCTTCCCGAATCATCATTGTACCACGTTTTCGCTCGTAAGAAAGCGAAAAACCTGTATGATCTCATTCTACGTTTTGCACTTGTTCCCGCAACTGTTCGACAAGGACTTTCATTTCGACGACCGCAGCCGCAATTTTGGCGTCAGCCGCCTTCGCCCCAATGGTATTCACCTCGCGGTGCATCTCCTGAACGACGAAGTCGAGTCGCCGTCCCACTGGACCAGATTGCGAAATCGTGTCCCGAAACGCCTCGATGTGGCTTGCTAACCGGACGATTTCCTCGTCTACCGCACTCCGATCAACAAGCAACACGACTTCTTGAGCAATTCGCTCGGGCTCGACCTCGACGTGCAGTTGTGCCAACCTCGCCTGTAACTGCAGGTGCTTGTTGGCGACCGCTTCCCTGTCGTGGCGGCGAACCAGTGACAGCTGCTCCTCCAACTGACCCAATTTCTCCCGAAAGCTCGCTTCCAGTCGACTGCCCTCGCGTGTACGCATGTCCACTAACTTCAAGGCGGCTTCCCTCAGACACGTAAGTACCACATCCTGAACCTCGTCGAGCGCTGTGCTCTGCGGCACGACCTGAACCACGTCCGGAAACTTCAACCAGTCACGAACAGTATGGGCCTCGATGTCCTTTCCAAAACGTCGGAGGAGGTTTTGTTCGGCCTCGATGAGGCCATCGAGGAGCTTCCAGTTCACGACGACGTCCGCCGTCTGCCCTATCCACTCCAAATTCAGAAACACGTCTACCCGCCCGCGACGGACATGCCGCGCGAGCTCTTGCCGGCTGATATCCTCGAGTGCCAGCCACTCCCTCGGAACGCGAATGTGAAATTCGGCGAACCGGTGGTTTACCGTTTTCATCTCTACGGAGACGCGAACCTGGTCGTTCGCACAAGTCATTTGTCCGTACCCGGTCATACTTCGTAAAGACATCGCATTGCCTCCAGGCTGCCACGTGATTGACGTCATTGTACGATGTTTGTGGGCACCGTACAACATTGCCTCCCTCATCCCGCCACACCGCGTGGCTTTCAGGGAAGCCCTCGGTGTATGCTGGCTCGTCCCGGGTGTCACTCGGTTGCGGCGCCTTGATCAAAGAGACGGGCTGGTCCGCGGCATTCGCCCCGAATCAGCCCGTCATCCCTTTGGATTTTCACGACCAGACGAAGTATCCAGTCAACCGTCAGACGCCCTGCGTCGAAGCCTTCGGGCGAAGCGCGTTGCGACCGATGCGGCGGATGGAGAGGGCGAACGTCGGGATGGCTGCCAGGATGAGAACGAGAATCCAATCCGTGGCGCTAAGCGGTTCCGTGTGGAACGCGACCGCGAGCTTCGGTACGTAAATGGTTAATAGGAACAATCCGACCGAGGACAGCACGGCCAGGATGAGCCACAGGTTTCCGAAGATGTTCCGCTTCATGATGCCGCCCTCGAGGCTCCGACAATCGAAGACGAGAATCAACTGTGACATCGTGAGTGTGGCATAGGCCATCGTCTGTGCGTGTTGCAGACTGGACGAACGCAGTGACCAGACGAACACAGCCAGCGTCACCAGTCCGATGAGGATGCCGCGGGAGAGGATCTTCACGCCCATCCCCTTGGCGAAGATGCCCTCGCGGACGTTGCGCGGGCGGCGATGCATGATGTCGTCCTCCGGCGGATCGATACCGAGGGCGATGGCCGGCAAGCCGTCGGTCACGAGGTTCACCCAGAGAATCTGAATCGGTGCCAAGGGCAGGGAAAAACCAAGCAGCATCGCGAGGAACATCGTCACGATTTCGCCGACGTTGGAAGCCAACAGGTAGCGAATGAATTTCTTGATGTTGTCGTAGATACCGCGACCTTCCTCGACAGCCGATACAATCGTCGCGAAATTGTCGTCGGCCAGCACGAGGCTGGACGCCTCCTTGGCCACGTCGGTGCCGGTGAGCCCCATCGCAATCCCGATGTCCGCCTGTTTGATGGCGGGTGCGTCGTTCACTCCGTCCCCCGTCATCGCGACGACGTGCTCGCGCGCTTGCAGAGCGCGAACGATGCGAAGCTTGTGCTCTGGCGTCACGCGGGCAAATACGAAGACGTCGTCCACGGCCGTTTCCAGTTCGCGGTCGTCCATCGTGTTCAACTCGGCGCCCGTGAGAACCCGGCCATTATCCGCGAGGATGGTCAGTTCGGCGGCGATGGCTGTCGCAGTCAATTGGTGGTCACCGGTGATCATGACGGTGCGAATGCCTGCCTCGCGCGCCACTTCAATCGCTTGGCGGGCGTTTTCGCGAGGCGGATCGATCATGCCGCAGAGCCCGACGAACACCAATTCGCTTTCCCAGTCGGGCGCGCGCCTGGCCGATTCCACGCTCTTGAATCTGCGGTAGCCAAACGCGAGGTTGCGAAGCGCTTGAGCGGCCATCTCCTGATTGGCGCCGAGGATCTGTTTGCGGGTCGTCTGCGAGATCACCTCTTCGCGCCCGGAGAGAAGGACGCGTTCACAGCGATCTAGGAGGACGTCCGGAGCGCCTTTGACAAATACGAACACGTCATGGCCAGACTGAACCAGGACGGACATCAGTTTCCGGTCGGAGTCGAACGGCAGTTCGTCAATTCGCTTGTACACCGACTCGGGTTCAGCAAACCCAGCCTTGCGTGCCAAGACGAGCAGTGCCCCCTCCGTAGGGTCGCCCTGAACGGTGTAATCCGTGCGTCCGTCGACCTCCTTTTGAATCATCGACGAATTGTTACACGTCCCAGCGATTTCGACCAAGCTCTTGAGCGCCGCCCGACGGCTCGGGTCGACCTTGCGTTCGCCGAACAGGAATTCCCCTTCCGGGTCGTAGCCTGATCCGGTCACCGAGAACCACGCCCCATCGGCGAATATGCGCTGTACGGTCATGCGGTTTTGCGTGAGTGTCCCCGTCTTGTCGGAACAGATCACCGTCGCACACCCAAGCGTCTCGACAGATGGGAGTTTGCGCACAATCGCATTGCGCCGAATCATGCGCTGCACACCGAGCGCGAGCGCGATGGTGACGATGGCCGGCAGCCCTTCGGGAATCGCGGCGACCGCCAAGCTGACGCCGGCGAGAAACATCTCATAGATCTCGTGCCCGTGCAGAACGCCGGCGATGACGACGAGCACCGTGATGCCGATGGAGATCCAGACGAGCATCTTGCCCAGCTGGTCGAGCCGCTGTTGCAACGGCGTGTCCATGTCCTCCGACTGTTGAATGAGGTCCGCGATTTTCCCCATTTCCGTCCCCATGCCGGTGGCCGTAACGACGACCTCCGCCTTGCCCCGCGTCACCATCGTCCCCATGTAAACCATGTTGATGCGGTCACCCAAATTGCTGTCGGCGTCGATTTTCGCACTCGCGTCCTTGCTCGACGGCACTGATTCACCAGTCAAGGCAGACTCTTCCACGTCGAATACCGTAGATTTCAAGATGCGACCGTCTGCCGGTACTCTGTCTCCGTCTTCCAGGAGGATCACATCCCCTGGGACCAACTCCTTCGCGGGCACGGCTGTGACTACGCCGTCGCGGCGCACGTGTGCCATCGGGGCAGTCAGTTCCTTCAACGCGGACAGAGACTTTTCTGCGCGAACCTCCTGAATGAAACCGAGGATGCCGTTAAGAAAAATGATGGCAACTATCGTGATGGCATCTGTAAACTCGCCAAGCAGCCCTGAGATCAGCGTGGCAGCAAGTAATACGATGATCATGAAGTCGCGAAACTGATTTAGAAATACCGTGAGCAAAGAGACTTTGGTGCCTTCGCTCAGTTGGTTCAGGCCATGGACCTTCCGTCGTTCTTCTACATGAGTAGAGGAAAGACCGGCCTCCGAACTCTCAAGGGCCGATAGGCAATCGGCCGATGTCAGCGCATGCCAGTTCTGTTCCACTGGAGCCACCCCTTCATGAACTTGTCTCGTAATTTCTATGCTTGTCTGCCGAGGTTCATGTCCAAGGAAAGAGACGAGCTGTGGCGTATTTGCCGAACACTTCGCTCTCCCGATATACTGGCGGTAGATGCTGACGACAAAGATTAAAGCGATTGCACAGACCGATTCGGTACAGCGGTCGTGATCGTATACAAAGGAGCGACAAAGCCATGGACGGACTCACCATGCGACGCTTGGCGCTCGAATTACATGAGCAGCTAGCAGGAAGTAAAATTGAGAAAATTTATCAGCCTGGGGAACGAGATCTGTTGTTCGCACTGCGGATGCCGGGCCGTCCGGCCGCCAGGTTGTTCATCTCCGCCCACAAACAATTCGCCCGCGTTCACCTGTTGCAGGACGAACGGCCGGAAAACCCAAAGGAACCCCCGATGTTTTGCATGCTGGTGCGCAAGTACCTCGAGGGTGGACGCGTGGTGAACATTGCGCAGCGCGGCTGGGATAGAATCCTGGAGATTTCGATTGAGGCCATCGACGAAGTGGGCGATCTGCGCACGTACGTGCTCGTCTGCGAGACGATGGGCCGCAATAGCAACATCATCCTCTGTCGGACGGACGACGAGGGGCAACGGCGAATAGTCGACTCCGTCGTCCGCGTCACCGAACACATGTCCCGCGTGCGCGAAGTGCTTCCCGGCGCGCCTTACGTGTTACCGCCGGCCCAGGACAAGTCGGACATTCGCGAACTTTCCGCAAGCGTCTTTGCGGGGCTGCAAACGGATGATCTGAGGGCGAAGGAAAATGAACACCTACTGCTCCGTCACGTCGCGGGCATCGGCCCCACCTCTGCGCGAGAAATATTGCATCGGGCGGCTGCAGAGACCGTTCATCACCTGCAATTCGACGCACCGACGGCCGTGTATCAAGTCGCTCGCCGACTCGTCGAGGCGGTCGAGGCTGGATCAGAATCCTCCACCGTATCCCTGGATGACATGGGCCGGGCGACAGAGTGTGAACCGTTCTTGCTCACCCATCGCCAGAATTACGCGCTGTGTCCGTCCATCAGCGAGGCGATTCGCCGTCGATTTGCGGACAACGGTGAAGTGCTCTACCACTCGCACCTGCAGGACGAATTGCGGCGGGTGGTCAGCGACCATCTGGACAAATTGCGCGGAAAGCTCGTCAAGCTAAAGCAATCGCTCGAGCAGAGCGCCGACGAGTCCCAGTATCGGATGAAGGCTGAACTCCTCACGGCGTTTGCCTATCAAATTGAAAAAGGACAGGCGCGCTGTACGCTTCCGAACTATTACGAGGACAATCAGCCCATCGCCATCGATCTCGATCCATCGCTCGACGCCATCCAAAACGCCCAGCGATACTTCAAGCAAGCCACCAAGCGAAAGCGGGCGGCCCACGCTGTGGCCGAACAGCTGGAAGTTACGCAGATGGATATTCGATACTTGGAAAACGTCGAAGAGTCGCTTCGAGACGCAAGCCTAGAAAACCTGGAGCAAGTCCGCAGAGAGTTGATCAGCCAAGGCTTTCTCCAAGAAAAGGCCCCGAAGCGCAAATCGAAGAACCAGCGCCAGAATGCGAAGTCGCCACAGCGCATCGAGAGCCGGCCTGACGCATTCGTGTCGACAGACGGATTTTTGATTCGCGTCGGGCGCAACAACCTGCAAAATGACCGGCTGACATTCCGAACTAGCGACGGCCGCGACCTCTGGCTGCACGTCAAAGACCAACCTGGGTCGCACGTCGTCATCCGCCGCGAAACGGCCGCAGAGATTCCCGAGTCGACCGTCGATGAAGCCGCACTGCTCGCGGCTTACTTCAGCCGCGGCCGCGACTCGGCGACGGTGCCCGTCGACATCACCGAAGTCCGCCACATCTGGAAGCCGAATGGCGCTCGGCCGGGATTCGCACTGTACGACAACCAGACGACGGTGTATGTCACGCCGGATCGGACGTTGTTAGAACCCATTCTCAGTCGGACCGCGTCATCCGTCTCCCAGACTTGAACCTGACTCCTCACCCTCCCGGGCAGCGTACGGGATGCCGTCGAACAGGCGCACCCAAATCGCCTTGAAGTCCGCATCGGGTCGCTCCTGCGGCCCGTTTGTCGGCGCTGGCAAGAGGTGCGTCAAGGTCGAATCCAACTCCTTACGCCCTTCGTGCCTCGCCAACTCGAGGGCGAACACGCGGCCGCGCGTCCGTAAATCCTCTGTGAAATCCTGAGCCGACCACCATATCGCCCACGCGGCCACGTCCTTCCGCTGAGCCACGGCGGCGAAAGCCTTCCACAAGGAAAAGTAGCTGAGAAGTGCGCGGTGGTACAATGGCGTGTCGACCAGGTTGGCGAAGAGGTCGGTGATCTCCTCAATCATCAAAAATCCAGCGTACAAGCTGGGGTATCCTTTCCCGAGCCGGAAGCAGTTCTCGCCACAGGACAAAATCGTCTCCCACGTCCGGACCGCAAACTGTTTTCCTCGCCACGTCCCACAAGACGCCGTGGCGGCCAGGCGGTACAGCCGCTGCGCGACAGTCTCCGCGTAGTATTCCTGCCCTTCTGGAAGCAGATGGCTGAAGACGATATGGCGGTACATCTTCACCACTTCCTGCGCTGGGACGAATGCCCCTTGCTCGAGATACAGGCAGCCTTGTTCGTAGAGGGCGTCGAGTGCGACGTAGATGATTCCCGTCTCTTTCTCCTTCACAGTCACGCCAATAATCTCGCCCCACTGATTGAGAAACGAGCGATGGATGACGAGCGCGGGGTCGTCTTCATTAAATGGCATCGGCAACAGCGCCGCGATTTCCTGCATGCGCGTCAGTCCGTACGTCCCTGTCACCGAGTCGTTGACGGACGCCGCCCGTTTGACGATGTCGCAGATCTGTTCGACGTTCTCCATCGCCGCGCGCCAGCGGCCGCTCCGGACGGCGCCGTCGTACTCCCGCAGGATCAACTGAATAATCCGCTCGGGCTTCAGCAGTTGAACGACGGCGTACATGTACAGCAACAAGCTGAGAAAGCAGATGAACACGAGGATGAGGTCGGCACTCATCTCCGATTGTAGGGGGAGTGTGAGCGGATCTCGTTCGGGTTCCCGAATTTTCGCCATCAGGAGAAAGCTGTGCATGATGGTGGTAAAGAAGACCAAAAATAAGGACGCGTTGTATGGCAGGCGCACAAAAAAATCGAGGACTCGATGCGTGTAGTTACTCGCTGTCATCTGGATGGCTACGAGGATAATCGAAATGCACAACGCGAGAATGGTGGACAACGACGACACGATGGTGTTCAGATAGTTCCGCGCCGTATCCGTATCACCCTGAAAGACGAGCGGTGGACGGACGAACACGAGACAGATGACGAGGCCGGTCACCAGGAGGTAGAACACCCACGAGGACGTCACTTGACGTGCGTGTTTCGCGTATGCCTGAAAACTGCTCATTTTCGGTGACAAGTGCGTCCAACTCCCCAATCATATGCACTTTTCATCGTGCCCCAAGTGGTTTATTATAAAACGGTATTTGTATATTTCAAGCTATCTACGCGATATCATCGAACTCTTTACATACTTGAGAGGGGCGTTTGTCCGTGTCATCCCAGCAGACCAATAAGCGGCTCGTCGCTGGTGCAAATATGCCCGCACCTGGCGACAACGTGTTGACCAACACGCAAGCGGCTGTGCACGAGGCACTTCACCGACTAGGGTACGAAGAGACAATTTACGACTTGTTGTCGGAACCGGTACGCGTCATGACTGTGCGTATCCCAGTGAAGATGGACGACGGTCATACAGAAGTGTTCACAGGTTACCGCGCACAGCACAACGATGCGATAGGCCCTACCAAGGGCGGAATTCGATTCCATCCAAACGTCTCATTGGACGAAGTGAAGGCACTGTCCATTTGGATGAGCCTCAAGTGCGGCATTTTCGACTTGCCTTACGGGGGAGCAAAAGGTGGCATCATCTGTGATCCTCGCACCATGTCGATGGGTGAACAGGAGCGACTGGCTCGCGGATATGTACGCGCAGTGAGTCAAATTGTCGGCCCAGCGAAGGACATCCCCGCACCAGACGTCTACACAAACCCGCAGATCATGGCTTGGATGTACGATGAGTACAGCCACATTCGCGAATTCGACTCCCCTGGCTTCATCACTGGCAAGCCGCTTGTGCTCGGCGGCTCACAAGGGCGTAATCAGGCGACGGCACTGGGCGTTTGCATCGCAATGCGCGAAGCCGCAACGCGCCTCGGCAAAGACGTCAAGGATTTGACCGTGATCGTCCAGGGCTTTGGCAACGTCGGCAGCAACGTGGCCCTCATCTTGCAACAATGGGGCGTGAAAGTCACGGGGATCAGCGACGCAAATGGCGGGCTCTACGACGAAAACGGCCTGAACATTCAAGGGCTGATTGACCAAAAGGACTCGTTCGGCATGGTCACTACGGCCTATCAGAACGTCATATCGAACGAGGAATTCCTGAAACTCCCATGTGACGTGCTGATTCCTGCAGCGCTCGAAAACCAGATTCACCGGGATAACGCCGCCGATATCCAGGCGTCCATCGTCGTCGAGGCCGCGAACGGCCCAACCACGCCAGCAGCCGATACGATTCTGAGCGAGCGTGGCATCTTGGTCGTCCCAGACGTACTGGCCAACGCAGGTGGGGTAACTGTCTCCTACTTCGAATGGGTGCAAAACAACCAGGGCTTCTACTGGACGGAAGATGAAGTCAACCATCGCCTCGAACAGATGATGGTCAAGTCGGTCCACAACATCTTGCAGACCGCGGATAGATACGAAGTCACGCCGCGCCTTGCCGCGTACATGGTGGGCATTCGCCCGTTCGCGGAAGCGATGCGCTGGCGCGGTTGGGTGTAAAGAGCGCCGCTTCACAAAAAATCGACAAAATGGGCATCCGCCGTGGCGGGATGCCCATTTTTGTGATCTCTAACTGCTGCTCGATGTGCAGGCTGTGCATTAAAAGGTGGAGGGCGATTCGCGCCAACGCATCAAGAGTTCCACATCGGTGTCCGTGACGACGCCGCGTTCACGCGCGACGCGCACGAGCGCACGGTACGGGACCAGACGGTACGCAGGCACACCACTCTCTTCCATTCGCCCGCGCGCGACGTCGAAGTCGTAGGACAGGATGGTGAATACCGCCATTACTTCGACACCGGCAGCTTGCAGGGTGGCGACCGCCTCGTAGGCGGACTTCCCGGTGGACAGCGTGTCTTCGACGACGACTGCTTTCATCCCCGGGCGGACAAAGCCCTCAATCTGTTTGCCCTGGCCGTGCGCCTTCGCCTGCGACCGGACATAGGCGTTTCGCAGGTTCAGCCGATCCGCTAAAATCGCGGCGTGTGGAATGCCCGCAGTCGCGGTGCCGACCACCACTTCGACACCTGGGAAATCCGTGCGGACAATCTGTTCGAATGCAGCGGCGACCTGGCCCCGCAAAATTGGGTATCCGAGAATCAATCGGTTATCGCAATAAATCGGGGACTTCCATCCACTGGACCACGTGAATGGCTGAGTGGGGCGCAACTCAACGGCACCAATCTGAAGTAGGCCGAGTGCAAGCGTCTCGATGTCCTGAATATAACTATCGCGAAGCAGTTCCATGGCGTCTATCCACTCCCTCAATCATCTCATCCCAATAACGCTGTAACGCCAACATCGGATCCGCCGCGTCGCGCACAGCTCGTCCCAGCACCAGCCGGGTCGCGCCCGCCGCCATCGCTTGACCAGGCGCCTGGGTACGCTGTTGGTCGTGGGCGTCGTCTGTGGCAAGCCGCGTGCCAGGCACGACGCGTTCAAACGTCGACGGAACGACCGTCTGCAGCATGTTGAGTTCCTCTGCGGAGCAGACGACGCCGTCGAGGTCGGCTTCTTGACAGAGTTTTGCGAGGCGCAGAACTGCGTCTTGCGGTTCTCCGACGACGCCCAGTTCGCGAATGTCCCTACTCGACAGACTGGTGAGGACGGTGACCCCGATGAGCAACGGCTGGTATGCACTCGCAGAAACCGCCTCGCGAGCCTTTTCCAGCATCTTGCGGCCGCCCTGCGCGTGGACGTTGACCATTTCGATCGGCGAATCACAGATGGCGCGCAATGCCCCACTCACCGTGTTGGGAATGTCGTGCAGCTTCATGTCGAGAAAGACGCGAAGGTTGCGCGCGAGCAGTTGGTCGACGAAGGCCATTCCCGCGCGGTGAAACAACTCGAGTCCCACCTTAAAGCCATCGATGACCGGCGCAAACGACTCGACGAGTTCCAGTGCGCGCGCGGGCTGGTCGACGTCGAGCGCAAGGTACGTCGCCTTGCGCGCCGCGTCGTATTTCGACTCCAGGAGGGCGGCTTCTACCGTCACGCCCGCCACCCACTCTCGTGGAGTTCAACCTTGGACGAATCGCCGAGCGCCATCGTCTGGAAGTGAATCAGCTTGAGGATGTCGAGCAGCGATTTGACCGTGTCGAGCGATGTGAGACATGGGACGCCGTGTTCCACTGCGGTGCGGCGAATTCGGAATCCGTCGCGCTCCGGTTTGAGTCCTTTCGTGAGCGTGTTGATGGCCAACTGAATGCACCCTTGGCGAATATCGTCGGCCAAGTTTGGCGTACCTTGCGCCAGCTTGTTGACCACGCGCACCTCGAGTCCGCGCTCGCGCAGGAATTTGGCGGTCCCTTCCGTCGCGGTGAGTCGGTAACCGAGCCGGGCAAACTCGGCGAGCAGCGGATACGCCTCCTCTTTGTCCTTGTCGGCGATGGTGGCCAGGACCGTGCCGTGCGCCGGGACGACGGTGCCCGCCGCGAGCATGCCCTTGTACAAGGCCTTTTCATACTGGCTGTCCCGCCCCATCACTTCACCGGTCGATTTCATTTCTGGGCCCAGGCTGATATCGACGCGATGCAACTTCGCAAAGGAGAACACCGGTACCTTGACGGCGACCGTATCGGCCTCTTCTACGCGCCCGCTCTCCAGTCCGAGTTCGCGAAGCGAGCCACCGCAGACGGCGTGCATGGCGAGATCGACCATCTTTACGTCGGTCACCTTCGACAAGAACGGAACCGTGCGGGAAGAACGCGGGTTGACCTCGATGACCTCGACCACGTCGTCGTGGACGATGAACTGTATGTTGACTAAGCCTCGGACCTTCAGGCCGCGG
The DNA here is from genome assembly GCF_026651875.1 of Alicyclobacillus fastidiosus. Taxonomy (GTDB): domain Bacteria; phylum Bacillota; class Bacilli; order Alicyclobacillales; family Alicyclobacillaceae; genus Alicyclobacillus; species Alicyclobacillus fastidiosus. The sequence goes on from NZ_CP104067.1 coordinate 3,849,054, forward strand.
GCGAGACGCAAGGTGTACTCCTCGATGACCGACTTCACCGACTCGCAGAGATGCTGCGGCGGATAGACGGCGATGGAGTCGCCTGAGTGCACGCCTGCTCGCTCCACGTGCTCCATAATGCCCGGGATAAGCACGGTTTCGCCGTCGCTGATGGCGTCGACCTCGACCTCGACGCCCTGCACATACCGATCGATGAGAACCGGGTGTTGCGCCGAAACTTCAACGGCTTCGTCCATGTACTGCAAGAGTTCGGCCGTGTTCGAGATGATCTGCATCGCGCGCCCGCCAAGGACGTACGAGGGGCGTACCAACACCGGATAGCCAAGACCTTCGGCGGCCTGCACAGCCTCCTCCACAGTGGTCACCGTCTCGCCTTGCGGTCGGGAGATGTCGAGCTCGGTCAGAAGCGCGTCGAACTTTTCGCGATCCTCCGCCCGGTCGATATCCTCGCGCGACGTTCCGAAGATCCGCACTCCGGCCTCCGCCAGAGGCGCGGCTAGATTAATCGCCGTCTGGCCGCCGAATTGAACGATGACGCCCTCCGGTCGCTCGCGTTCGATGACGTTCAAAACGTCCTCGACGTGCAGTGGTTCAAAGTACAGTCGATCCGACGTGCTGAAGTCAGTCGACACCGTCTCTGGGTTGTTGTTGATAATAATCGCCTCGTACCCTTGACGCCGCAGTGCCCAGACCGCGTGTACGGTACAGTAGTCGAACTCGATGCCCTGACCTATCCGAATTGGCCCTGAGCCGAGCACGACGACCTTTTTGCGCGTCGATTCGATGACTTCGTCCTCGCGCTCAAACGTGCTGTAGTAGTACGGCGTCGTGGCAGCAAACTCGCCAGCACAGGTGTCGACCATCTTGTAGACCGGCACCAGTCCCCGCTCCTTGCGCCACGCGCAGATAGTCTGCGCGTCGGTCCCCAAGAGGCGCGCGAGTTCCACGTCCGGGAAACCGTTCTGTTTGGCCTCGGTCAGAAGCGATGCGTTGTCTTCCAACAAGTTCGGGGTGGGAACGCGGGTCTTTCCGAGCTCAGTCAGCTTGCGTTCCATGGCGATCAGGCGCTCCAGGTGCCAGAGGAACCAATTGTCAATGCGGCTGAGCTGATGGATGTGCGCAGTCGTCCAGCCGCGGCGAAGCGCCTCAGCCACCGCGAACAGGCGGTCATCTTCGGCGACTTCCACCTTGCGCTCGAGCTCGGTGTCGGACCAGTGTTGCGCCTGCTTGATCCACAGCGACTGCGCTCCAATTTCCAGGGACCGAATCGCCTTCATCAAGGACTCGGGGAAGCTGCGGCCAATCGCCATCACTTCGCCCGTCGCCTTCATCTGCGTGCCGAGTTGGCGTTGCGCGCTGCGGAATTTATCAAACGGCCAACGTGGAATCTTCGTGACCACGTAGTCGAGTGCAGGTTCGAACGCCGCGTACGCCTCCTGCGTGACAGGGTTGCGCAATTCGTCCAGACCGTAGCCAACCGCAATTTTGCTGGCGATGCGCGCGATTGGATAACCAGTGGCCTTCGACGCGAGGGCACTAGAGCGGCTGACGCGCGGATTCACTTCGATGACGTAGTAGTTCGAACTGTGTGGGTCGAGTGCGAACTGAACGTTACAGCCGCCCTCGATGCCGAGCGCGCCGATGATGGTCAGGCTGGCGTCGCGCAGCATCTGGTAATCCGCATCGGACAACGTCTGACTCGGCGCGACGACGATACTGTCGCCCGTGTGGATGCCGACGGGATCGAGATTTTCCATATTGCAGACGACAATCGCAGTGCCATTGCCGTCGCGCATGACCTCGTACTCCACTTCCTTGTAACCGGCAATGCTTTGTTCGACGAGCACCTGGTGAATCGGCGAGAGCGTCAGCCCTCGTTCCACGATTTCCGCGTACTCATTCCAGCTTTTCGCAATGCCGCCACCCGTACCGCCCAGCGTGTAAGCCGGTCGGATGATGATTGGAAATCCGATGCGCTCGGCGAACTCGTTTGCCTCTTCCTCGGTGTGGACAATTGCACTTGGCGGCACCGGCTGGTTCAACTCGCGCATCAAGTTGCGGAACAAATCCCGATCCTCCGCCTTCTCAATGGCGGACAGCGGCGTCCCGAGCAATTCGACGCCCTCTTCTTCGAGGATTCCGCTTTTCGCGAGTTCCACTGCCATGTTGAGCCCCGTCTGCCCGCCCAAGGTCGGCAACAGCCCATCTGGACGCTCTTTGCGAATGATTTGCGAAACGAATTCCAGGCGAATAGGTTCGATGTACACGCGGTCGGCGATGTCCTGGTCGGTCATAATCGTCGCTGGATTGGAGTTGACGAGGACGACCTCGTACCCCTCCTCTTTCAGTGCCTGGCAAGCTTGTGTACCGGCGTAGTCGAACTCAGCGGCCTGACCAATGATGATTGGGCCGCTGCCGATGACCATGATTTTCTTCAGATCTTTGCGTTTTGGCACGGTACGAAACTCCCCTCTTGCACAGATTTCATCATCTCGACAAAGTCGTCAAACAAACCGTTGGCGTCTGTCGGTCCGGGTCTCGCTTCCGGGTGGTACTGGACACAGAAGGCAGGCAAGGTCTTATGTGCGAGACCCTCCACCGTTCCATCGTTCAAATTCACATGTGTGAGCGCCAAGGGAGTGCCTTGGAGCGAATCGGCATCGACCATGTAACCGTGATTTTGCGCGGTGATGTCGACGCGGCCTGTGAGCAAGTTCTTCACAGGGTGGTTCGAGCCACGATGGCCAAACTTCATCTTCTTCGTCCGGGCCCCACAAGCCAGCGCGAGCAACTGATGACCCAGACAGATTCCGAAAATGGGCACTTGACCAAGCAGGCCTCGCAGTGTTTCGACCGCGAACGGAACGTCTTCCGGGTTGCCAGGGCCATTGCTCAACATCACGCCGTGTGGATGCCACGACAGAATTTCTTTGGCCGTCGATGTCGCCGGCACGACGATGACGTCGCACCCGCGCCGGAGCAATCCGCGCAAAATGCCTGACTTCATGCCGTAGTCGATGAGGACGACGCGAAATCCTGCGCCAGGACTGCGGTACACCGTCTGTGTGGTGACCGATTTGACGGCGTCGACGATGCTGCCCTCATGCATCCTACGAAGCAATTCCTGCGTCGGCGTGTCGCTCGTCGTGATGACCGCCCGCATGGCCCCTTCGGAGCGGATGGCTTTCGTCAGTTGCCGCGTATCCACCTGCGAGATGCCGATCACGTTGTGCTCCTTGAGGTAATCCTCAAGCGATTCCGTCTGTTTGAAGTGCGACGGAAATTCACAAAACTCGCGGACGACAAAGCCCCGCACGTGCGGATGTCGAGATTCCACGTCGTCGACGTTGATGCCGTAGTTTCCGATGAGCGGGTACGTCATGGTGACAATCTGACCGTAGTACGACGGGTCCGTAAGAATTTCCTGATACCCTGTCATTCCCGTATTGAACACGACTTCGCCAAACCGCTGGCCCGTGGCACCAAATCCCACGCCTTGGAACACGAGCCCGCTTTCGAGAATGAGACGCGCGATGGGTCTATGCGTGTTGTTCATTCGTATCGCTCCTCACCCTGTTCAAAGATTTGTCTGCCGCGGAGGATGGTGCGAACCGTCCAGCCCGCAGCGTGCCAGTTTGCAAACGGCGTATTTCGGCCCTTCGAGTAGAACAGTTCTGGGTCGATGCGCCGCTCCTCGTCAGTCCTGACGATGGCGAGGTCTGCGGGTGCACCCGGGCGAATGATCCCGCCAGGCAACCCAAACAGTTCGGTCGGCCTTCGCGTCATCGCATCCACCAGTCGATTGAGTGGAACCACACCTGGGGCCACCAAGTATGTGTAGAGCAGTGGAAAGACGGTCTCGATGCCGACCATGCCGAACGGCGCTTTCGCAATGCCTCGCGACTTTTCCTCCCGCGTGTGCGGCGCATGATCGGTCGCGATGATGTCGAGCGTGCCGTCGAGAAAGCCCTCCAGACACGCGTGCCTATCCCGTTCGCCCTGAAGCGGCGGGTTCACTTTAAAGACGGCGTCGTCATGCGTAATGATGGACTCGGTCAAGAGCAGGTGGTGCGGTGTGACCTCCGCAGTGATGCGAACGCCGCGTGCCTTCGCCCAGCGAATCAGGGCCACGGACTGTTCCGTACTCACGTGGCACACGTGCAGATGGGCACCCGTGCGCTCTGCCAAGAGAATGTCGCGGGCGATCATCGCGGCCTCGGATTCCGGCAACAGCCCCTTCACACCGATGCGCTTTGCGGCGTCGGGGTGAATGACACCGTCCAGGGAGAGCGTCTCATCCTCTGAGTGAATGACCACCGGCAGAAGGGCGGCCTTCGCGCGCTCCATCGCTTCGAGCATTCGCGCACCGTGCTGAACCCCCTTGCCGTCGTCCGAAAGGGCCACCGCTCCAGCGGCTTTCAGCGCTTCAAAATCGGTCAACTCATTCCCGGCCTGGCCGACGGTGATACAGGCGATTGGGTGGACATCCGCCTTTTTCGCGTCTCGCCCCCGCGCAATGATATCCCGTACAATCGCTGGCTGGTCGGTCGGAGGATTCGTGTTCGGCATGCAGGCCACTTGCGTGAACCCGCCGGCCGCGGCCGCTTGAAGGCCTGTCGCCAGCGTCTCCTTGGCGGTAAAACCGGGGTCTCTCAGGTGAACGTGGAGATCGACGAAGCCTGGTAGTACCAGTTCACCATTCAGAGTCACCACTTCATCCGCCTCGCCGAGGTCGTTCCCCACCGCCACAATCAGCCCGGTGACATCGTCGTAGGCGACGTTCGCCTCAAACAGTTCACCGCTTCTCGGGTCGAGCAGGCGCCCGCCTTCCAGTCGTACCTTCACGACAATTCCCCCTTCAACAGTTGGTCGATGAGTGCCATTCGCAGATACAAGCCGTTCTCCGCCTGGCGAAAATACGCCGCACGCGCATCCGGATCGATGGCTGGGTCGATTTCCCCGACTCGCGGCAACGGGTGCAAAATTCGGGCGTGGTTCGGAAGAATGGACAAGTGCTTGGCTTGAATCGCATAGTCGCTCGCCGCGCATGCCTCGTCTACCGACTCAAAGCGCTCCGCTTGGATTCGCGTCTGGTATACGACGTCTGCGCCACAAAGCGCCTGTTCGACGCTCTCTGCTTGTTCCACGCGAACGCCCGCGCGCTCCATTTCAGCCGCGATGTCCGGCGGTAGACTGAGACTTTGCGGGTAGTACAACTTCAGCGAGATGTTCGGCATCATAGCGAGCATGCGAAGCAAGGAATGGACGGTTCGTCCATATTTCAAATCGCCGAGTACGGCTACAGATAGGTTTTCCAAGCGCCCGATTTCGCGCCAAATGGTGTAGACGTCGAGCAGCGCCTGCGTCGGATGTTCACCGCTGCCGGCACCGGCGTTGACCACGGGAACCGGGGCGTAGGCGATGGCCTCTTCGAGTTCCTCTGCGCTGTGGTGACGAATGACGATGGCATCGACATACGCACCCACGATTCGGAACACGTCGGCCAACGATTCGCCCTTTTTCGACGATGAGTTCTCGCGGGCGTTCTCTGCGCTGATGACCTGACCGCCCAGGCGGTAGACTGCCGCTTCGAACGAGAGTCGCGTACGCGTGCTTGGTTCGTAGAACAGCGTCGCCACCAACGAACCTGACAGGCGATGAAGGATGTCCGCGCGTTTGGCCGTTCGCAGATACTCTGCGTGCTTGATCAAGTGCGTCGTCTTTTCGAGGTCAAATTGCTGTACTGTCGATACGTGAAACACGAAACCACTCCTGCCTTAGCGTTCGCTCACTATCCAAACTCCATCTTCGCCGTCGACTTCCGCTAACTTGACGATGACTTCTTCCATCCGGCCCGTCGGCACGTTCTTTCCGACAAAATCCGGGCGAATCGGCAACTCGCGGTGCCCTCTGTCGACCAGTGCCGCGAGTTGCACAGACTGTGCGCGTCCAGCGCGCATGATGGCATCGAGTGCCGCGCGCACGGTGCGCCCTGTGTACAGGACGTCATCGACGAGGACCACATTGCGCCCCACGACGTTCAAATCCGGTGGAGGAACCTGCTGTACCTGGTCGTGCGCGACGTCGTCGCGAAACGGTCGCGCATCGAGCGTCAGGCACGGTACGCTCTCCCCTTCAATCTCCTGCAGCTTTGCCGCGATGCGCTGCGCGAGGGCCACACCTCGCGTCAAAATGCCGACGAGGACGATGTCGTCCAGTCCCTTGTTGCGCTCGAGGATCTCGTGCGCCATGCGGGTCATCGACCGACGCATCGCTGCATCGTCCATGATTTGCGATTTATTTTGCACAGGTTATTCCGCCTTTCGCTGCTCGAAGTCGATTGCACAAAAAACGGCCACCATCCGGAGGATAGTGGCCGCGTTGCACCGACTACACGTGTGTCCCACCAGGATACACGTGTAGCCTTCACGACTCCTTTCCAACCTCACGGGATTGGTTTAAAGGCAGTTCAATTTGTTCATAGCCTATCAGTTGTGCGCAGTTGTGTCAACTACGACGCGACGGCGATTCAACTAGCACAGGACGCCGGATCGCAATTTGTCGACCAGTTGCTGCATGTCCTCAGGCACCGGGCTCTTCAGCCGGACTTCCTCACGCGTGGTCGGGTGGACAAAACCAAGCGTCTGTGCGTGAAGCGCCTGCCCCTCAATCGGTAAACTGTGCCGCCGTCCATACACCTGGTCTCCTGCCAAGGGATGCCCGATAGCCGCGAAATGCACGCGGATTTGATGCGTCCGCCCGGTTTCCAGTCGACACTCGACCAGCGAGTACCGCTCAAACTTTTCTAATACCTGAAAGTGCGTCACGGCGCGCTTTCCGTTGTCGGTCGCCGCCATCTTTTGCCGATCCTGCGGGTCGCGGCCAATTGGCATATCAATCGTGCCGCTCTGATGCGTCATTCGCCCGTGTACGATGGCGAGGTACTGACGGTCGACCGTATGATCTCGCAACTGCTCCGTCAACGCGTAGTAAGCGACCTCCGTCTTGGCAAACATCACGAGGCCACTGGTATCCTTGTCGATGCGGTGAACGACACCAGGTCGCATCTCGCCACCGAGGCTGGACAAAGTGATGCCCTTGGCGACCAGGGCGTTGATGACCGTCCCCCGCGGATGGCCAGCGCCAGGGTGAACCACGAGGCCACGGGGCTTGTCGATGACGACGACGTCGTGGTCGTCATAGACGATATCGAGTGGAATATCGTCCGGTACAATCGTAAACGGATCGTCCGCCGGAACCTCGACCGCGTATTGCTGCCCCGGCTCAATCGGGTCGCTGGCTTTCACGTTCCCCGCCGGAATTCTCGTGACGAGTCCAGACTTGACCCACTTCTGAACGACACTGCGCGAGATGTCGACATCGTCGTCCTGGAGGTGCTCCGTGAGCCACTTGTCGAGGCGCTCTCCGGAGTCTTCCAAACCCACTAAATAAACTGCTCTTACCGCACTTCTCATGATTCGACGTCTTCCTTCGTTTCCGTTTTGGTGTTCTTTGGCGAGCGGAAACTGTTGATGAGGAGGAGTAACACCCCAACGTCAATCGCCGCGTCGGCGAGGTTAAAGATGGCAAAATGAACAATGGAAAAGTACACGTAATCGGTCACTGAGTGATGAATGATGCGGTCCGTCATGTTGCCTACCGCGCCGCCCAACAAAAGGCCGAGCCCCACCTGGGCCAATTTGCCTGGTCGATACTTGCGCTCGATGACGACGACGGCCACGACGACGAAGACCGCCACTAACACGAACAACCAGATCTGATTTGGGAAAATACTAAACGCTCCGCCAGTGTTTTGAATGTGCAAAAATTCAACGACATCCGGAATGATGGTGACTGCGTGAAATACCGGTAGGTTTGCACGAATCAGCCACTTGACCAATTGATCAAGCACGTAAATTAAAGCAGCAACGATATAGAGCACTAGGTGTCACCTATTTCATCTGGACTGCTCCCTACCTGCACACGATGGCACGCGAACGGCATACCGTGGATAGACGACAATACTCGGGAGCGTGAACACCGTGATTTTATCAGACTCAGGCGCTTTCTCACAAATTATCCAGTACCCACTCGGCAAGCGCCCCGGGAAGCCGCGAGAGTCAGGCTGGACGATGGTCATCGACAAAGGGCTCGGCTACGAGCAGGTGAGCGATTTGCTCGAGGTGGCCTCGGCCTATATCGATGTGCTGAAATTCGGCTTCGGAACCAGTTGCCTGTATCCCAGACACATCCTCAGACAAAAGTTGTCCCTCGCACGAGTGTTCTCCGTGTTGTCCTGTCCCGGGGGTACACTCGGCGAGATCGCGCTCTCTCAAAACGTCTACGACAAGTACCTCGACCGCTGTGTGAAACTCGGATTCACGGCTATCGAGGTATCTGACGGAACGATTGACCTGCGCCCCGATGAGAGGCTGCGGGCGATTGCATCTGCCAAAAAGGCGATACCGGTCGTCATCTCCGAAGTGGGTAAAAAGCTCGATCACACCGTCGACATCCGCGACTACGCCACGCAAGTGACAAAAGATTTGGAAGCGGGCGCCGACTTCGTCGTCATCGAAGGTCGAGAATCGGGTGAAAATGCGGGCATTTACGGCGCAGAAGGGCAAGTCGATACATCGATGCTCAACGATTTCGTAAACTTGTTATCAGCCGAGGCTCGAGCGAAAATCATCTGGGAGGCGCCCAAAAAAGCGCAGCAGGTAGAACTGATCAGGCGCTTCGGGCCAACCGTCAGCCTCGGCAACATCCCGCCGACCGATGTCATCGCGCTCGAATGTCTCCGCCTCGGCTTGCGCGCCGACACGTTCGCCCTCAGAATTCGCGAGGACGATAGGTAGGCGACGGAGGCAACTGATCTTGATATTGTTCGTTCGTAACCACGTCCATGTCGTCGACAATACCCTGGTTATCGTCTAACTCCATCTGCTCGTACCAATGGTCATACGTTGGGCGCTCGTTGTGGCGCTCCACATCTTGCCAAGTATCCTCTCCGTCGTAGGCATTCTGGTCCTCACGGTCGTGCCAAAACTCTCCAAAACCAGGGTATAGCACGTGTTCCTCGACCGGCCTATGATGGTGTTTTTTCTGCGCTTCCTCGTCGTGTTGACACTCGATACAGTACATGGCAGTGGGCATCGCCGACAACCGCTCCATGGGAATGGCCTGACCGCATTTTCTGCACTGCCCATACGTGCCCTCGTCCATTGCGGCAAGGGCCTGTTCAATATCCTCAAGCTGCGCTTCATCGCGAATGCGATCGCCGACTGCCTGCCCGCGTAAAAACAGTTCGGTTCCAATATCTGCGGGATGGTTGTCATAAATGGACAGCTCAGAAATCTCGTTTTGCATGCCCTCCGACAGATTGGCACTCTCTGTGTTTCGCTGTAAGCGCGTTTTAATGTCCTGTTTTGCCGCGACCAGTTCCGCGCGCAGTTGCTCATGGTTCATCCTATGCACCACCTTCAAAGCAATTGGAAGGGATCATCCGTCGGCCTTAGTGTAGGTATTTGGAAACAATCCATACCGGCGCGTCGGCGCCACATTATCCCACGGATAGCCACATTTTCGCGTCGCGAACCCAATGTTCACGAGACTGTCAAACGCCGGAAGTATCGCAAGGTGTATGATGTTGTAGATGGATGAACTGCACGACTGGAGAGAATTTGGTTGCGACGAAATCAATTGTTGACCGCGGCTTGGATACTGCTGTGGATTGGTGCCATCCTCTTGGTGGCGTGTTGGTTGACGAGATTGTGGTTTCAAATGGTGATTCCACTTACGCCTGTTTGCCTAATTATCCTTGGTGTAGGCCTGTGCCTCTTCCTCATTGGGCGAAGGTTGAACTGACGAACCAGCGCCAAGTGTTGCCGACTCACATACATTGACACTGCTCAAACAGGCTGCCCAGACACTGGACAGCCTGTTTTATGTAAAGATGTGCAAAACTCCGTGGGCGCGAACACCGGCAGGGTCTCGCCACATATCCCATGCAGTACAACTTATAGCCCAGACTCAGCGATTGCGGCCTCGCGGCGCGCCAGGTCGCGGTCAAAAGACTGCCAGTCGCCCGATTCCATCATCTCGAGTTGGGATTGAACAAGGGAGCGGAACCGCGCGCGGAAGACCGCTGCTTGCTTTTGCATTTCTTCCATGTCCAAAGCGATTTTGCGTGCCTTGTTCAAGGCTTCACTCACAATTCTATCCGCATTCTTTTCCGCCTCGCGAATGATAAGCTGCGCCTCCTTGCGCGCGTTGCTCTTCACCTCTTCAGCGGTCTCCTGTGCGACTAAAATCGACTTGCTCAAGCTGTCCTCAAGGCTGTTATAATGGGCCAGCTTTTCATTCAGTCGATTCATGTCTTCCTCGAGCTGTTTATTGGCGCGAATCAGACCCTCGTAATCCTGAATGACGCGTTCGAGAAAGTCATCTACTTCATCCTCGTTATACCCTCGAAACGAACGACCGAATTCTTTATTGTGAATGTCTATTGGCGACAGGGGCACCGTGTGTCCTCCTTATTCGACAGCAGTCCTCGAGAAAAGGCAGTTGCCGACAAACTCCATGCTGACGTATTTCGACACAAACCGAGAATTTCCTTCCCGGAGTGCCCAGTCGTTTTTATGCATTTGAGCGAAGAATACCCACGCGGATTCGCATCCTATCGCGCCGTGTCGTGCCTAGTGTCTGTAAGATCTTCACCCTGCCAAACCCGCGCACGGACAGCAGGTCGCCCTCAGCGACCTCATCCCGGTTGGTCGCCTGTGCGAAGTTCAGCGTCACATCCCCGCGCTCGACGGCGGCCTGTGCTTTTGACCGCGCCATCTGGCAGGCGTGGGAGACAATCGCATCCAACCGAAGCGAAGCAAGACTGACGTCCTTCTCGTCGTATGCCGGTGCAGGCAAGTCGGGCAGGTGGGCTGCCTTGGCCACCGCGACGGTCGATCTCCCCACACGGCTGAGCGACTCGTAAATGAAGTTCGCCACACTCTGTGCGACAAAGACGTACGCCTTCTGTTCCACGACGGCGATATCGCCTAACATCTTTCGCTGTAGACCAAGCCCCAGCACGCTGCCAAGGACGTCTTTGTGGCGAAGAGCGCCCTCCAATGAGTCCAGTTCCAGACACTCAATCGCAAAGTCTTCCGCCTCTGGGTACCACTCACCAGGCATCAAAAGGAGGCGGCGACGCTCTGCGTGCGCATAGCCGCCAAACGCCTCCACGACGATACCTCGCCGACCTGCGACACTCTTCGCCAGGTACTCCTCTCGCGGCGTGAGAAAGTCGGTTAAATACCACTGCCCCCGAGACTCGACCTGATTGCACCAATCCTCGCTCGTGCGCGCAAACGGGCGCTCGCTATCGCGCACCCAATCGTATGTACTACTCATAGATTCACCAACAGTCTCGTCATCACCGAACCGACTGCCTCTTCGATGACAAAAAATACCGCGACGCCAATCATCCACGACAAGTCCAGCGTCACCTGTCCGACGACCACGGGCCGAATGACGCGCCGATAAAGGTTCAAATAAGGATCCGTCACGCGCCCCAGCAACCGCCCTAGTTGCGTCTCGCGCAAGTCAGGTACAAAGCCGACGAGCGCTGTCGCCAGCAGGACATACCAGTAAGCGGAGAACAGGCCCCGCACAATCGTCGTCAGTACGCTCATCGGTTTTGTCCCCCCTGTGTGGCATCCGCCGAACCGACCAGTTGGCGGCCGACGCGAATCATCGTCGCACCTTCCTCTACCGCTACCGGGTAGTCGTCAGACATGCCCATCGACAGTTGATCGAAGGCCGGAAGTTGCATTTCCTCGCGCACCTGGCGCAGGAGCTCGTCCAACGCCCGAAAGACGGGGCGCGCCTCCTCGCTGTGAGCGACCTTGGGCGCCATCGTCATCAGGCCGCGCAGTTCCAGGTGCGGCAACTGCGCCACCAACTCGGCAGCGCGCCGCACGTCTTCTTCATGAAACCCCTGCTTTTGCGGCTCGCGAGCGATATTGACCTGCAACAAGACTTTCAGCGTCCGCCCAGTCTTTGCAGCCTCGCGCGACAGCGCCTCTGCCAGTTCCAAGCGGTCGACTGAGTGAATCCAATCAAACCTCGGAACGATATATTTGACTTTGTTGGTCTGTAGAGAACCAATAAAGTGCCATGTGAACTGCTTAGCCCCTGGGTGTGCCAACTTTTCCCGCGCGACTTGCCAACGGTTTTCTGCTGCGTTTGTGATGCCAGCCTGAAAGAGTGCCGGCAGCACCTCTGGAGGCGCCGACTTAGTGACCGCGATCACGTTGACGGCTGCACCCTCGCGACCGCTTCTCACCAAGGCGTCATTCACATTTTCTCGCACCCGTCGGACATGATCCGCTATATACTCAAAATCCACGACATCGCCCCCATTCACGCGAGCGCAATCAACGCCGCGAGCCGACCGGCCCGCCCTTGTTCTTTTCGATGTGAAAACAAATGATTGACTCGACAGGATGTGCACAATCCGGTGTCTTCGATGGCGTCTCTAAGTACGCCCATCCGCTCCAAGTCCAATCGAATCGCGCCTTGCATCGAAAACCAGTACTTGCCCGGTTTGCCGAACCGGGGCGTTAACACATGGCCTCCAGCAAACGCTCGTTTGACGGGTTCTGCCACCACGTCGTCCACTTCGTAACAACAACTTCGAATAGAAGGTCCAATACTCACGCGCAGGTCACTCGCCCGCGTGCCAAATTCACGGGACATCGCCTCGATCACCCGGTCACAGATGTGCCCCACTGTTCCCCGCCACCCAGAGTGTGCGGCACCGATGGCCTGATGCACTGGATCGTAAAAGAGAACGGGCACGCAATCGGCGGTCAAAATACACAGCGTGGTGCCTACGGCATCTGTGATTATGGCGTCGGCGGCGATTCTGTCCGCGTCTATCGAGAGTGCCCCCATCCCGCGGTGCGCCGCGTTCACGACGGCCACGTCCGTCCCATGGACTTGCCGCACGAACACGAGAGACTCGAGATCCACACCCACTTGCTTCGCGACCAGTGCCCGATTGGCGACGGTCACTTCCGGCGAGGTTCCTTCCTGGAAGGCAAAATCGAGCGAACGTGTTGCATCGTCCGGGTGGTGACGGAACGTAAATAAGGCGCGCACACCCGAAGCCGTCCATTCGGGTTGCACGCCTATCGTGTTGCGCTGTTGCGACCAATTTGTTAGCACGCTCATCCCCCCACACCCATCATACATGAGCCGTGCTGCATTTGGCGATGACTGGATTAGCTCTTTCTCAGTATCCGCCAGTGCCACGTTTTCCGGACTCTGGGGGCAAGTAGTATCCCGTCTCTTGGGCTGGCCGCAAATCCACAAGAATGACGTCTGACCCAATCTTCACGATTTGGTTCCACGGAATAATGTAATCCTGGCTGCCGCCAACCATTCCGAAGAAGCGACCCTGTCCCGGAATCACGATCGAGCGGACAAGGCCACTGTCGGTATCCAACTCCAAATCGCCGATGGTGCCAAGACGCTTTCCATCTTCGACGTTGACGACATCTTTCGCCTGTAAATCGGAAATTCGCATCAAGACCAGATCCGCCTTCCTATTCGTCATACTTCATGTATATGACGAGAGGCCAGGCATTTACGACTGAATGTGTTTATGCATGCGGTGAATGGCCGCCTTCTCCAAGCGAGACACCTGCGCTTGGGAAATACCGATTTCGTCGGCTACTTCCATCTGCGTCTTCCCCTCGTAGAACCGCATCGACAGGATTTTCTTCTCTCTATCTGTCAGTTTGTGCATCGCCTCGCGCAGCGCGATGCCTTCCACCCAGCTAGCATCCTGCTCCTTGTCGTCGTGGATTTGGTCCATGACGTAAATCGGATCTCCACCGTCGTGATAAATCGGTTCGAACATCGAGACGGGATCTTGAATCGCATCCAGTGCGAATACCACTTCTTCTTTCGGTACGTCCATTTCCTTGGCAATTTCCATGATGGTTGGTTCCCGCAGGTGACGCGTCGTCAGCGCGTCTCTCACCTGCAATGCCTTGTAAGCGATATCTCGCAAGGAACGACTAACGCGAATCGGATTGTTGTCGCGCAAATAGCGTCGAATTTCGCCTACGATCATAGGCACCGCATATGTAGAGAATCGTACATTCTGCCCCAAATCAAAGTTATCGATTGCTTTCATGAGTCCAATACAGCCCACTTGAAACAAGTCGTCTACATATTCGCCTCGATTGTTAAAACGCTGGATCACAGATAAGACGAGTCGGAGGTTCCCATTGACGAGCTGTTCGCGTGCGGGAAGTTCCCCGCTTTGCAACCTTGCGAACAAATCCCGCATCTGAACATTTGTTAGAACCGGAAGCTGTGAGGTATTGACGCCGCAGATTTCGACCTTGTTGCGCTTCATAGAAGTTCCCCCCAAAAGGTGCATTCGATCTGCCACGGACATATTGAAAATTTCCAGAATTCGTCTTCAGTATGTCCGCGAGGGGTGAACTTATGCACGCATGCAGAGAGCCTCGCAAGGCGTTTGAGAAGACGCAAAAACCCGCTGTAGTCGCCCTCTGTGTCGTCGAAAGGCGGGCGGCATTCAAACGAAAAAGCCCCTTCTCCGCCGCGATTCGCGATCACGGCGAGGAAGGGGCTTGGAAGGTTCAGATCATCTTGTTAAACTCGCGCTGCAGGCGCTTCAGAATTCGCTTTTCGAGGCGAGAAATGTAAGACTGCGAAATGCCGAGGAGATCTGCGACATCCTTCTGCGTCATCTCTCTGCCCGTACCGAGCCCGAAGCGCAATTGCATGATTTTTCGTTCGCGCTCTGACAACTTTTCGAGCGCATCGTACAACAACTCGCGGTCCACTTCGTCTTCGAGATTGCGATAAATGGTGTCGGATTCGGTTCCCAACACGTCGGACAAGAGCAACTCGTTACCGTCCCAATCCACGTTCAGCGGCTCGTCAAACGACACCTCGGAGCGGAGTTTGTTGTTTCGACGAAGGTACATCAATATTTCATTCTCAATACATCGCGATGCGTATGTAGCGAGCTTGATTTTCTTGGTCGGATCGAACGTGTTAACCGCCTTAATCAGGCCAATCGTCCCGATGGAAACCAAATCCTCGATGTTGATTCCCGTATTTTCAAACTTGCGGGCGATGTAGACCACTAGACGAAGGTTGCGTTCGATGAGCATCGCCCGAACAGATTCGTCTCCGGATGGCAGCCGTTCAAGTAAATATTGCTCCTCCTCGCGGGTGAGCGGTGGCGGTAACGCCTCACTTCCTCCAACGTAATAGACCTCGTCAGGGCTGCCTTGGAGTCTGACGCGAACGCGTAGATAGAACAACCGCAGGCGAATTCGCAATTTCATATTGAGGTCCTTGAGTGTGTCGAGTGCCTTCAACCTCGTCATCTCCATTCATCATGTCCATATGCAAAATCGCATCGAATGTTCCATCGGTACTAAGTCGGCCTGGATACACCGCCAAGAGTTGCGGGTCTCTCACCGTCAAACGCTCTCCCTTTTGTTCCACGACGATGTCATCTGGGCGCAGCGCCACAGTTAACCCCTTCCCGCTCGCACCCTGAAACGGGACCAGCGAGAATGACGTAGATGCCGCCAGCGCCGCCACCGCACTCAAGAGATCCGCTCCCTTGGCAATTTCCGCCTGAACGCTCTCCGGCAGGGCTGGTAAGAGTACGTCCATATCGACAAACGATACCGGCCGCCTCGAGACGGGATCATACAACTGATTCCCGGAGTCCAATAGTCCATTGAACGAAACCATCAACTCTCCAAATCGGGCCTCCACCGAGACAATCCAATTGGTCCGCTGTTGCACGCGACGAATTCGCGCGACTATCCGCTGCATGCCGAACACACAGATGGGTACAGCGGCCATCAGTGCAAGTGTCTCGCCAGACGTGGTAAACACCAGCCCGTGTCCGGAAACGGCAAGCCCCTTCCCCAAGGACGTGCTGGGAATGGCGAAGCCGAGTGCTACGGCCGCTCCGGCGAAAACGAAAGAGACGAAGAAGAACACGACAATCACTCGAAGCAAATCGAGCATTCCCCGTTTTGGCAGCGCTACGTAGATCATCGCTACAGACATCAAAGCCTTCCCTGGCCAAGTGGTGAGCAAGGACAAACTGGGGAAGAACATCAACAGCCCGTAACAAGACCCGATGAACGCGCCCAACGCCACTTTTCGCAATCGCATATTTCGCTTGAGCAACCATCCCGTGGTCCACAGGAGCACGCCGTCCATCACAAAGTTGACGAGAAAGACTACGTCGATGTAGACAACTGGCGTCGCAGGCACAAAACCACCTCGAGCCGTTTTAGGGAAAGTATAATTTATCTCTATTACGAAGCCTGTCGGAACTTGACTGAAATCTCATAGACTTTTTGTAGAAGATGGGGGACAGGTGTAGAAATCTTGGAGGGGCTGAGGAAGTTGTCGAAGACCTGTCGGCAGCTGAAAACCAGGTGGGGCTCGCCTAGAACACTTGGTGACAATGACCATTCGACTAAAAAAGGGGTTGTCCTACAAGTCGATAGTCGACTCATGGGACAACCCCCTGGGGATTGTACGCTTACCTATCGCGACCGAACTTATTCCCGTCTCGACGACGCATGAACGCAGGAACGTCCCACGCATTTCCGGAATTCGGAACGGACGGCGGCGTATCGTTGACTTGGCTGTGACGCTGCACTGTACCGCGAGACACGTGTTCTGCAGGGCTCTCGTGGTGGACCTGATTGACCTGATTTCCTTCAAAGCCCGTGGCGATGACGGTTACGACAATCTCGTCCTCAAGGTCCGGATCAATCGCCGCGCCGAAGATCATGTTCACTTCTGCGTCCGCCGTCGTCGACACGATATCTGCCGCCTCATTGACTTCCCACAGACTCAGGTTCGTGCCGCCCGCGACGTGCATCAAGACACCGCGCGCACCGTCGATGGACGTTTCCAGCAGCGGCGAGGAAATCGCCTTTTTCGCTGCCTCCGCCGCCCGGTTTTCACCCGCGGCGATACCGATACCCATCAGTGCGGAACCCCGCTCGGTCATGATGGCCTTGACGTCCGCAAAGTCGACGTTGATGAGTGCAGGTGTGGCAATGAGCTCGGAAATGCCAGACACGCCCTGTCGAAGGACGTTGTCCGCCTCGCGGAACGCCTCCAAGACTGGCGTATTGCGGTCGACGATCTCAAGCAGTCGGTCGTTCGGAATGACAATCAGCGTGTCTACCTTTTCCTTCAAAGCAGAGACGCCCATTTCCGCCTGAACCATCCGACGGCGCTGCTCAAAGCGGAATGGCTTGGTGACGACGCCGACCGTCAGCGCGCCGATCTCCTTGGAGATCTCCGCGATGACTGGCGCTGCACCGGTGCCCGTTCCACCGCCCATCCCCGCTGTCACAAAGACCATGTCCGCGCCTTTGAGTGCGTTCGCGAGCATTTCGCGGCTCTCTTCCGCCGCCTTCTTGCCAATTTCAGGGTTAGCACCTGCACCCAGACCACGAGTTAGCTTTTCGCCAATCTGGAGCCGTGTCTCCGCCTTCGATAATTTCAATGCCTGGGCATCCGTGTTGACGACGATGAATTCGACGCCTTTGACGCCGGATTCAATCATGCGGTTGACCGCGTTACACCCACCGCCGCCGACGCCAATCACCTTAATATGCGCCAGGGAATCCGATTCAAAATCAAATTCCAGCATGACTGCTCCTCCTCAAACTGTATCGCTCTACGCTTGTCCCTGCCTCTCTCGCGGTCAGGGGACGAGAGGTTGTCCGAAAGGTGCCACGAATGACGCTTCCGGACACACTAACGAGCTGATAACCTCTCAGCCTTATACAAAGTCGCGCAACCAATCTTTAATCTTCGTAAACATTCCACTCGACGATTTCACCTGGCGCATCGCGGGCGCCTGATCCGTCGGCGTGGAACGCAAGCCTGTGCGAGCGGCATACGCGATAGTTCCAACGCCGTTGACGAAGGACGGATCTCGCACGCCTAAAAATTCGGGGATAGCGATACGAACCGGTGCCTGCAGTTCCTCTCCGGCGAGTTCAGCCGCTCCAGGTGTGGAGAGCACGCCGCCATGGAGCACATAACCCGCAGGCAGGTCATCCGCATATCCCATCTTTTCTACTTCTTTTCGCACGAGTGCAAATATCTCCTGCATACGCGGTTCGACTATCGTTGCCAAATCGTACTGCGTATACTCGGTATCCTTGTTGCTGCCCATCCTGGGAACTTGGAAGGTCTCGTTCTCCGAGGCCTGTGAAGCCACCGCACACGCATGGCGAAGTTTCACTTGCTCCGCCGAAGTGGTGCTCGTGCGAAGACCGATGGCGATGTCGTGCGTCACATAATCCCCGCCCATCGGGATGATGCTCGTTCCCATCAATACCCCGTTGTCAAACACGGTGACAGTGGTGGCTCCGGCACCAATATCGACGAGCGCGACGCCGAGTTTGCGTTCGTCAATCGACAAGGCGATGTGACTTGCCGCCATCGGCATCAACACCAAGTTTGCCACTTCGAGCCCTGCGCGTTCAACGCAGCGAACGACATTGTGGATAGCCGTGCGACTACCCGTGATGAGATAGGCCTCGACTTCCAGTCGAACCCCGAGCATCCCACGAGGATCCATAATGCCGCGCAGACCGTCTACGACAAATTCCTTTGCGACGACGTCAATTACTTCACGTTCAGGCGGAAGCGCAACGACGCGCGCCTGCTGCAAGACGCGTTCGATGTCTTCATCCGAAATTTCTCGATCCGCCGAAGACACAGCCACCACGCCGTGGCTGCTGTGCAACTGAATGTGGTTTCCCGAGATACCTACGTATGCAGAAGAAATGTGAATGCCCACCATGCGTTCAGCGTGGTCGATGGCTTCACGGATGGATTCAACGGTCAAATCTATATCGACAATGGACCCGTGGCGCAAGCCTTCACCAGAGGCGGAACCAACTCCGATGACGTTGATGCTTGAACCTGTGGGCTCCCCGATGATGGCTCGAATTTTCGAAGTGCCGATGTCGAGACTGACGATGTAATCTTCTTTGGCCAACCGAGTGGCACCTCCCTAGAGCGCCGAAGACTGCGATTCTCTTTATATTTCCACACGTTTTTCGACATTCCTCTTCGTTGATGAAAAATATTCACGATTGTGCCCGTTGAGCGGCGTTCTCCCGAGTCAGTTTTCGCTGTCTCAGAAGGAGAAACACGCCGCGTCGAATCGCTGCAATGTTGTTGAACAGGCGCACGCCGAACGCGACGACCGCAGCGAGATACAAATCTACTCCGAGTTGATTGCCAATGTACGCCAGAAGCGCAGCCACCAATGTGTTGGTGAAAAAACCTGTGAGAAATACCGCACCGTCAAATGACTTCTCCAGACTCGCACGGATTCCTCCAAGCACGGTGTCGAGCGCAGCCAAGATGGCAATCGACAAATAGCTCGAGAGTGCGACCGGGACCGTGACGTTCGTGACGAGTCCCAATACCACGCCAACCACAAGGCCTAAAACTGGTAACCAGATCATCAACCGTTACCCTCCTTTGCCCAAGTTCCGGGCAGCACGCCACTGTAGCCGACGACTTGCACTCCGTCCTTCTGTGCGTGCGCCGTGACCTTAAAGCCGACACCCATCATGTTGTAATAATCCTGTAGGCTCGCGACGGTCAAAGCGGCTTGCATCGTCTGAACGTCGCCCACTGCCATGATCTGGTACGGCATCGTAATCGGTACTTTGTTGACGTTGACGCCTTCAATTCCCGCAAGGCCGGATACGAGTCGAATCGACGACGTCGTCACCAGACGTTGACCGTTGATGCTAATCGCGGTCGCGCCGTTGCCGAACAGCGTGTTCACCGTTTCCGCGAGCATTTGATCTTGCATGCTCGGATACAGAGCCATATCTTGAGGAACGGCGGGAACCGTAGGGTCGTATTCAATGGTGATGACGATCCCCGGGCCGCTCACCGGCGTGATGCCAGCCTGCTCTTCGACCGTCTTTTGGTCGTTCAACAGGACTTGTTGCAAGCTAGATCCGCTCTCTTTGGCCGCCTGGTACTCGTCGAGCTGAGCGTTGTCCTTAGAGATGTCGTTCTCGAGGATCTGGTGCTCCTGGGCCAGCTCGTCCACCTGCGTGCGCAGGTCGATGTAACTCGTGCTGTTGCCGCTGTACGACGGGCGGGATGTAATCTGAACCGTCAGCATGAAGCCAAGCGCGGCGGAAATGGCCGAGACCCCTAGGATTAAACTTTTACGCTGCATACGCGCTCACTCACTTTCCCACACCGGCCTGCAGCGGAGTGGTGTAGGCTGGCATTTGAATATCAGTCTCTAGCGCCGGCGTGGACACCTGTAGGCCCTGTTGGCGAAGTGCGTCGAGAATGCCGCCTGAGAGCGTCAGGGCGTTCTTCAGCGTCGTCGGATCGCCGATGGCATCCACTTCAAACGGAGCAGTCAACTGCCGATCGTTGACGGTGACCGTAGGCCCCTGGCAGTTGACGGCCGACGTGGCGACTACGCGCACGCCATTGATGGTTACGGCCTCGGCGCCAGCAGTGAACAGTTCATTCACCACGCTGCGCACGTTCCAGTCGTGCGTGATGCCCTGTTCCACGTCGATGCCGGTCGTCCCAGCGTCATTCAAGGTCACTGCGACGCCCGGGCCATGAACCGGCGTCGTGCCAGCCAGAATGCGCTCGTCTTGAATCTTGGTCTGGAGTTGCTTGAGCGCACCACTCGATCCCGCCGATTGTTGCTCGTACTTATTGACCTCCGCCGTGACCGCAGCCAGTTGCTGCTCCAAGTCTTGATTCGCCGCCTTTAAATTCGCGAGCTTGGACGTCAGTTGCTTATTGACGGCTAGACTACCGGAGGTGAGCGAACCCAAGCGGGCAGACAGCTCAGTCTGTCGGTAGCCGAGGGACACCATCAGTCCGAGGACAACCGAGACGGCCGTCAGGGAAAGCGTCAACTTTGTGCGCGTGTTCAAAATCACTGTGCCCCCTTTTGCTTCGAACCGGCACCTTGATTGTCAAAAGGTGTATAAAGATACGGTGGCGATCCACTCAAGTCGATGTTCCCGGGTTGGTACCCTTTCTGAATAAAATACTGAACGGCGGAATGCATGGCATTCAGGCTCCCGGCAAGTCCCTCTGTGTCGCACGTGACGACGAATTGGTTGTCGAGGTAGAGGGAAACCGTCCCGTCGCCGTTGACGTGGAACTCGGACACATCGGTGAGTTCGCCTGCATCAACACCCGTCAATTGCTTGCAAATCGCGGATACGGCAGGACTGACAGCTTGTCCTAACGTCACGTGAGCCTGTGTCGACGTGACGATGGGGGTCGCCAACCCGTCCTTTGGAGCCGCCTCTTGATACACGACGCCATTGTTCAGCAGCTGATAGAATTTGCCCGACGTTTCGTATACGGCTACGATTTGACGTTCGCGTACAGTGACATGAATGGTGCCTTGCAACCAATCTGTCGACAGACTGACCGATTGAATCATGGGCTCCATGGAAGTGATGTGGCTCGCGACGTGTCCACCATTTACTTGCCAAAGGCTTTGACCTTTGTGCAATCCACTGTCCGAAATGACGCGGTCTGCTGGAATGGTCGTGTTTCCAGAGACGGTCATCGAGCGGATGCGCGTGAGTGGTGACTCGAGCAAAACGACAACGCCAATAAACGCAAAAAAACCGATGACGATCTTTCGGTTGCGGGATTTGCGTCGCTGTCTGTCCGCTGGCGTCAGGGCCACTTGCGGCATGACTTCACGTCCTTTGATGAAGGTTGTCCAAAACGGCCGAAGGCGCTTTGGCCAGGGCATCATGAGATGTCGGGCGCGCTCGGCCATGCGCCCGTGCAGCGGAGGTCATCTCCGCCGCCAGGGCGCAAAGTCGGTTCACAGTGAAACGCGCTCGCTGCGCGCACCGAGCATAGCCAGGTGCTCCTCAATCGACTGATATCCCCGGTCGATGTGTTTGACTCCATCCACTTCTGTTGTGCCATCTGCCATCAACGCTGCAACCAGCAGCGCGGCACCGCCGCGCAAATCGCTGGCTGTCACCCGAGCGCCGGACAGGGTGGGCACACCGCGCACCACAGCGGTTCGCATGTCGACAGCGATGTCGGCACCCATGCGTTTCAACTCATCAACATGTTTGAAGCGGGCCTCAAAAACACTTTCGTGAATGACGCTCGTGCCAGATGATGTGGTCAAAAGGGCCATAAAAGGCGCCTGTAGGTCAGTTGGAAAACCCGGGAATGGAGCGGTCCGAAAATCGACTGCCTGAGGGGTCTCGTCACATTTGACCGTAATTATATCACGGTCTACGTCCACTCGGACACCAGTGTCGCGCAGTTTTTGGACGATGGCACCGAGATGATTCAAGCGTGCCCCAAGCACCGTGACCTCTCCCCGCGTCGCTGCAGCAGCCAACAGCAACGTACCCGTGACAATCCGATCCGGAATAATTTGGTACGTAGTGTCGTGAAGATGCGAGCACCCGTGAATGACGACGGTGTCACTCCCCGCCCCGTCGATGGCTGCGCCGCTGGCCATCAGAAACTGCGCCAAATCCTCGACTTCGGGCTCCCGCGCCGCGTTCTCGATCACTGTGACCCCGTCTGCCAGTGCCGCGGCCATCATCAGGTTCTCCGTCGCACCCACACTCGGAAAGTCAAGCGTGATGGACGTCCCTACAAGTCGCCGGGCGGAGCAGCGAATGTAGCCGTGTCGTTCTTCGATTTTTGCGCCAAGCTGCCGCATTCCGTGCAAGTGGTAATCAATCGGGCGCTGCCCGATCACACAGCCCCCCGGCTTCGACAAGGTCACATCACCAAATCGAGCCAACAGTGGGCCCATTAGGAAAATGGACGAACGCATACGCTGCATCAGATCTGCCGGCACGTTTGTGCTATGGATGGAAGAAGCGTCGACTTCGACACTGGTAGTGCTGTACCACCGCACGCGAGCGCCAAGCTGTTCGAGAATTTGCATCATCACTCGAACGTCCTCGAGATTCGGGACGTCCTCGATGACACTCGTCCCCGCCGCCATGACGGTGGCGGCTAAGATCGGCAATGCGGCATTCTTCGCTCCATATACGCGCGTTTCACCACGAATCGGTACACCACCCTGTATGCGTAACAAATCCACACCCGTCACCTCCCTGAGGCCGGTTCACCCAAAAAGCGGACCTCAGTTTCCAAATCGATCCCAAACTTATCGCGGATCGTCATCTGGGCGTGGCGGATTAGCCAAAGCACATCTTCCGCCTTTGCATCTCCGCAATTAATAATGAAGTTGGCGTGCTTTTCGCTGATTTGAGCGCCTCCGTGACGAAGTCCTTTGAGGCCTGCCGTTTCAATCAGATGACCGGCGTGCGTCCCCTCTGGATTCCGAAACACCGAACCGCAGTTCGGCCACGACAGCGGTTGTGATCCCGCCCGGCGCGCAGACCACCCCTTCACCTTCGCCATCAAGGCGTCGCGGTCGCCCTCGACCAGGTCAAAACGCGCCCGCACCACAATTCCTGGGTGATCTTTCAAGATGCTGTAGCGGTATCCAAAGTGCAGGTCGGCATTCGCATAGCGGTGAATATCGCCCTTGGCATCCATGACATCCGCCCACGTGAGAACTTCGCACGTCTCTCGCCCGTAGGCGCCTGCGTTCATCATCACGGCACCACCGACGGTGCCAGGTATTCCAGTGGCGAACTCCAATCCCGAAAGTCCGTGGCGGACGGCGATGTTGGCGGCAGATACATACGAACGGCCCGCCATCGCGACCACCGACGTCCCATCGACTTGAATGTCACCAAATCCGTCGTGAAGTTTTACGACGACACCGCGTATGCCACCGTCAAGCACGAGTGCGTTCGAACCTCGACCAATCACCGTCACCGGCAGGTTCAGTTCGTTCGCCGCCCGTACCGCACCTTGAAGCTCACCCTCGGTCGTCGGCACAACCAGCGCATCAGCTGGACCACCGATTCGCCAGGTCGTATGATTCGCCATCGACTCATTGAGGCGAACATCCTTCACCCCATACGACGAGAAGACTGGCAACAACGTTTCAGAGACCATGCGCGAACCTCCATTATTGATATTCCCCACACGCCTACGCCCAGGTTCCGCATGGCATCATATGCGTGCGCGGGCAAACTGTGCGGATGCACAATGTCAGCGTAAAATGACCGCATCCTAGCTCGTATCACGCGCAGATGCTGGTATGTACACGTGAAAGTGGCACGGTCAACTGCCCCGTGCACTGCTGTACCCTATTGTATCCCAACCTTGTAAGAAGGAAAGGCTCCGCTTTGCGAACCTTCTATGACGATTCGGCCCCGAATCGGGGTGGATGAGGAAAGTAAGGATGGGCAGGGGATGCGGCCGCGAGCGATTGCAATTGGGCCAGATACCGTATGCGCCGCTAAAGAACGGCGAAATGGGCGGCCTGACACCGCCCATTTCCTTTGCGTGCGCGATTTGGGAATCGCCCATTGCAGCGGGCCTTCGAGGGTCACAGGTCTGCGCTGGCGCTCGCGTCAGCGAGCGCGCGTCACGTCCATGACCAATTGGTAGAACCGCTCGACCGCGTCTGGCGTGCCAAACGATTTGGCGGCACCCTTCATCGCGCGCAACGCGTCTTGCTGCATCTGGCGCTCGATGGCAGCCCACAGCGAATCGGCCGAGAGATCCGCTTCGCGCAGGAGCGCCGCGGCTCCTTTATCGACGAGGCGCTTGGCGTTCTCCTCCTGATGGTTGGCCGTCACGTACGGGCTCGGAATCAGAATCGAAGCGATTCCAAGCGCCGAGATTTCGGCCAGCGTGCTGCTGCCCGCTCGGCTAATGAGCAAGTCGACGTGCGGCAAGAGGCTCGGCATGTCGTAGATAAACGGAATGATGGACACGTTGTGGCTGAGGTCAGGTACAGATTGCTTGACGTGCTCGTAGTGACGGTCCCCTGTCACAAACAGCACGCGCCACTCCGGATGCTCGGCAAACTTCGGGAGGACCTCCGTCACCACCCGGTTGACCGACTCCGAACCGCGGCTTCCCAAGAAGATGAGAATCACTTTCTGGTCGCGGAGAATGCGGTATTCGTCACGCGCGCCGCGCACGGCGCCCGCATCCACTTGCAGCACCTCGCTCGCGCGTGGGTTGCCAGTCAGTTCGACGCGCTTGGCCTTAGCGAAAAAGCGTGCGCTGTCCGCAAAGGAAATCGCCACTGCGTCCGTGCGACCGGCGCAGAGCTGGTTGGTGAGTCCAGGCCTCGCGTTGCCTTCCCAGACAACGCTCGGGATGCGCAGGGAGTGCGCCGCGAAGATGACCGGGAGCGTCACAAAGCCGCCCGTGCCCACGACGACGTCCGGGCGCCAGCGCTTTAACAAACGCTTCGCTTGAAAGTAACCTCGCGCCGTCTTCAGGAGCGTGGAGACGGCGGCGAGCGACACCTGCCGTTTCAAACCCGCGGCTTCCACGGTCTCAAACGGCATGTCGAGTTTGCTGACGATAGATTGCTCGAGCCCCTGTGTCGTTCCGATGTAATAGGGCTCGAGTGATATCGCCTGGTCCTGCATATAGCGCCAAAGGGACAAAGCGGGATAAATGTGTCCGCCTGTCCCTCCGCCTGTAAATACAACTTTCACGTGATCACCTCTGTCGAGGATGACGAAACTCACCGATGCGGAAACACGGCTTGCTTCGAGATATTCAACAGGATTCCAACGCCCGACAACATCAGGGTCAAAGAAGATCCGCCGTAGCTGATGAACGGCAACGTAATGCCCGTCGCCGGCATCGACCCCGTCACGACTCCGATGTTGATGAGCACCTGCACAGCAATCATGCCAGTAATGCCGACCCCAAGTAAAGACCCAAACTCGTCTGGCGCGTAAATCGCCGTCCTGACGCCCCGCCACACGAGCACACCGAACAGCATAAGCAGCGCGAGCCCACCGAGAAAACCGAGTTCCTCGCCGATGATGGAGAAGATGAAGTCGGTCTGCGGCTCTGGAAGGTACAGAAATTTCTGACGGCTGTTGCCGAGGCCGAGGCCGAGAATGCCACCGGATCCGAGTGCGTAGAGGGATTGGATGATCTGATACCCTTCCCCTTTCGGATACTTCCACGGGTCGATAAAGGCCACGATGCGCTGCATGCGATAGGGTGCTGCCGCCACCAGCCCGCCAAATGCGACGAGGCCGAGGCCGAAGAAGCCCCCTAAGTGCCGGATGCGCGTCCCGGCGGCAAACATCATCAAGAGCGTCGTTCCCATGATGACGACACTCTGCCCTAAATCCGGCTCGAGCATAATCAGGCCGACCGCCGCGACGGCCGTGCCAAGAGGGGGAACGAAGCCGCGCCAGAACGACTGCATCCGGTCTCCCGCGTCACATAACATATGTGCGAGAAAGACAATCAGCCCAAGCTTCGCGAACTCCGAAGGCTGGATGCCAAGCGAGCCAAATCCGAGCCACGCCTTTGACCCACCCCGGTTTACACCGATGATAAGTACCAGCACCAGCATCGCGAAGCTGGCGATGGCCAACTTCGCGGCGTGCTGGCGCAACTTGTGGTAGTCGTAACGGGCGAACCACATCATTGCGATGACGCCGAGAATAGCCCAGATCAGCTGCCGCTTCGGGTAAAAGAAGGGATCGTCAAACTTGTTGGCCGCGATGATGGATGAAGCGCTGTAGACCATGACGATGCCAAGACACAGAAGCATGATGATCACGCCGACGATAACCAAGTCGAATGAACTTCCCGATGTGTTAGACGTGCGGGATCGAAGCACGGGTAATGCCCCTCCTCAAGCGCCGGAGGACGAGTGCCATAGCTCGTCCTCGCCATGCGAACCTTAAGGTCCAAAGCGGGCGCGGCGAAGGTCAACGCGCCGCGCGGGCACCGCCGCCCTTTTTGGGCCACCGGTGCCGCCCCTCTTCGGACAACCTCTTAAAGTCTATGCACGGCTTCTTTGAACATGCTTCCCCGCACTTCAAACGACGTAAACATATCCCAGCTCGCGCACGCCGGTGAGAGCAGCACCACGTCCCCTGTGACGGCCCGCTGTTTCGCCGCGGCGACCGCTTCGTCCAGCGAAGAGACGAGCGTGACGTCCTCGATACCTGCAAGCGCACAGGCCTTTGCAATCTTCTCCTTCGTCTCGCCGAGCAGAATGGCCGCCTTTACGCGACCTCGTAAATCCGGAACGAGGTCTTCGAAGGAAATGCCCCTGTCCAGTCCCCCAGCAATCCACACGACATCTTTTGGGAACGCGTGCAACGCCTGCTTACAAGCGTCCGGGTTGGTCGCCTTCGAATCGTTGTAGAAACGAATGCCGTCGACCGTGCGAACCAATTCCAAACGGTGTTCCACACCCTGAAAGTTGCGCGCGACATGGCGAATCGCGTCGTCAAAAGCGCCGGCCGCCTGCGCCATTGCCGCCGCCGCGAGCAGATTCTGAAGGTTGTGCCGCCCCTTGAGCGCGACCTCCTCGACCGGCAGGAGAACGCGGTGCGCGCCGTTTTTCACGAGGACGATATTCCCCTCGACCAATGCGGCGCCGTGCTCAAAGTCCAGTTGCTCTGTGCTAAACCAGTGAACATCCGCCGTGAGCGATGTGGCACCCTCTGCGACCAGCGGTTGGTCCCGGTTCAGCACCGCCACGTCGCCTGCCTCCATGTTCCGAAACATTCTCCACTTGGCCGCCTGGTACTCTTCAAACGTCCCGTGGTAGTCCAAGTGGGCCGGATAGAAGTTGAGCAACGCTGCGATGCGCGGGTGGAACCACTCCGTCCCAAGCAGTTGAAAACTCGAGAGTTCGAGCACAATCGGCTGCTCGCGACGGACGGAATCGACGAGCCCGGACACCACCGTTCCGATGTTCCCTGCGACGACCGGCTGCATCTTCGCCGCGTCCAGCATCTCTCCCACCAGTGTCGTGGTCGTGGTCTTGCCATTCGACCCGGTGATAGAATATATCGGCGAGTTGGTATACCAACTTGCGATTTCGATCTCCGTGAAAATAGGGATGCCTCTCTCCTGAGCCCTCGCAATGAGTGGCATGTGATACGGGATTCCAGGGTTTTTTACAATAAACAGCCAGGATTGTTCCAATAATGACAGTGGGTGATCCCCAAACACAAAACGAACGCCTGCACGTTCCAGGCGTTCGAGTGTTTCATCTGAGTCGGGGCGTGCAAGACGGTCGTTGACCGTCACCGAAAAGCCGTGGCGCGTCAACAACTCGGCAGCGGCAGCGCCACTTCGCGCATAACCGATGACCAAGACAGAACCTTTGTTGCGAAACCATTCGTCGCGAGTAGTACGATTCAGACTCATTTATCTTCATCCTTTGTTCATGCATGTGTAGACGCGTCAATGAGAGACCAGTGCAAGCGTTCCAAATGCGCAAATGAAGGCGGCCAACCAAAACACCAAAACGACTTCCCACTCTGACCAACCACCGAGCTCGAAGTGGTGGTGAATGGGGCTCATTCGGAACACTCGGCGCCCGAACGTCTTGTATGAAAAAACTTGAATCAGCACCGACAGCGCCTCGATGACGAAGACCAACCCGAACAGGACCAGGGCCAGTTCACTGTGCGTCAAGACGGCAACCATGGCCAGCCCGCCACCGATAGCGAGTGATCCGGTGTCGCCCATGAAGACTTTCGCGGGGTGGCGATTGAATGCGAGGAAGCCGGCTAACGCCCCAACCATCGCGGCACAGAACAAGGCCACGTCGTAGTTCGTATGCCAGTATGCGTAAACAGCATACGCCGCAAACACCATGATCGCGCAACCGGATAACAATCCGTCGAGACCATCGGTCAAATTGACCGCATTTGTGGTACCGACCAGGACAATCAACAAAAAGAGGACGTAGAAGATGCCAAGCGGCACTACCCAGTTGCTAAACGGGATATGCACGCCAAACGAGTGGTCATCCCCTTGTTCAAACCACAGCAAAACGAATAAGAGAATGGTCACAATGCCTTGAAACAGCAGCTTTTGCTTCGCTGTCAAACCGAGGTTTCGCTTCTTGACAATTTTGATGAAGTCGTCCGCAAACCCAATCAGTCCAAAGCCGACGGTCGCCAGAAGCAACATCAGCGTATCCAAGCTCCCAAACGCAAACTTCAAGGTCGTGAGGATGACTGCGAGCAGGATGATGACACCGCCCATCGTCGGGGTCCCCGCCTTCGCCTTGTGGTGCTGTGGCCCTTCTTCGCGAATGGATTGACCAAATTTGAGACGGTGTAAAAGTGGAATCGAGATCGGGCCTAGCAGCAGTGCGATGGCAAAGGCCGCAATCGCCGTGAAAAATAGAGCTCGTAAGTCCAACCTGAGTGCCTCCTAGAACGAATTGTCGGACAACCGCGCACGGACAGCTTTACGCGCTTCTTCCTTATCATCGAAATGAATTTTTGTTCTGCCTACAATCTGATAATCCTCGTGACCCTTCCCTGCGATGACGACGACGTCGTTCTCGCGAGCTTCCTGAATGGCCACTTTGATGGCTTCTCCTCTATCGACAATCCGCCTGTACTGCGACCCTGCTGGAAGTCCCGCCTCCATGTCATCGAGAATGCGCTCTGGATCTTCGGTCCGGGGGTTGTCACTCGTGAAGATGGCAGCGTCGCTGAGTGAAAGTGCCGCGCTCGCCATCAGCGGCCGCTTCGTCTTGTCCCTGTCGCCGCCGCATCCCACGACGCAGATGACGCGCCCCGCAGCGAACTCGCGCACGCTCGAAAGCACGTTTTCGAGGCCGTCAGGCGTGTGCGCGTAGTCGACAAAGATCCCAAACGGTTGACCTTCGTCTACGCGCTCGCACCGTCCAGGGACGCCCTCGTACGAGGAGAGTGCAGCCTGCAACGTCGCCACGGGAATCTCCTCGACGACGGCGACTGCGATTGCAGCCAAGACGTTATACACGTTAAAACGCCCGATGAGACCCGTCGTCACGGGAAACGTCCCGAAGGGCGTCGTCACGTTCATCGTAGCGCCGAGGTGGGTGAGCACGACGTCCGAGGCGCGCACATCGGCAGTCTCGGCCAGCCCGTACGTCAGCGTTGTCGCGACACTCGCGCCCATCATCACAGGGGCATATGCATCGTCGATGTTGACCACCGCGAACTTACTGTCCCGTCGCTTTTCGCCATATGTATTTCCGAGCCGTGCGAACAACAGCGATTTAGCTTGCGCATAGGCGTCCATCGTCCCATGAAAGTCCAGGTGGTCTTGCGACAAATTGGTAAACACCGCGACGTCGTAGTCGACGCCCGCCACGCGGCGCTCCACTAAGGCGTGCGAGGACACTTCCATCACGCCGTAGGTGCACCCAGCATCCACCATCTGCTTCAGAAATCCATGTACCTCCACCGCGTGTGGCGTCGTGTTGGCGACTGGAAACGACCGCCCACCGATGACGCCGCCGACCGTACCAAGGAGCCCCGTCGATCTCCTAGCAAACTCCAAAATATGGCGAATGATGTGCGTCACCGTCGTCTTGCCATTGGTTCCCGTGACGCCGACCATGCGAAGTGCCTGCGAAGGATGGCGATACAGAATATCTGCCAGCACCGCCGACGTTCGCAGGCTGTCGTTCACGATCACCTGCGGAACATCGAGTTCCGGCAGATGCCGTTCCACGAGCAGCGCCACCGCGCCCGCGGCGACCGCCTGCCCTGCAAATGCGTGCCCGTCGACGGTGAACCCCGGGACGGCGACAAACAGTGCACCAGGGCCCACTCTTCGCGAATCCGACTCAATGGTCTCTACATCGACGTCTTCGTTTCCTCGAATTTCGTATGATAACAGCGGTTGAACCAACTGCTTTAACCGCATGAACGTCCCTCCTGTGTACGACAAAGCCTTGAGTCCATGCCCACTCTATTGTTTTTGCTTCGCATTGTCAATTGACTGAAGAAGCGGGATTATCCCCTAAAATTAGACGGATGGTCGACCCTTCGTCCACCTTGCTGCCGCCTGCCGGCGACTGCGCCACGACCGTAACCCCGCTGCCCTGAATCGTCACTCTTAGATTCGACGTGTTCTGCAGCGCCAACTGTTTGGCGTCCTTGAGGCTAAGGCCCGTAAAGTTCGGCACTTCTATCGGAATCGCATCGCCGTACTTGTATTTTTTCGGAATGCCGTTGTTCGCGGGTTCCACGCCAATCTCCTCCAAGCTGTCTGCGAGGATGTTCCCTACGATTGGCGCCGCGATAACGCCGCCAAACACGACTCCGTTCTTCGGATGTGGATTGTCGATCGCGATATAGGCGATGAGCTGCGGATTGTTCGCCGGCGCCATGCCGATGAACGACACGATATAGTGACCTGACTCGTATCGGCCGTTCTTCGCCACCTGCGCGGTTCCCGTCTTGCCCGCGATCCGGAGCCCAGGTTTAAACGCCTTGCCGCCACTGCCCTGGGCGACGACACTCTCGAGCGCGCTGCGCACACTCGCGGCCGTGCTGCTCGAGATCACTCGGCGGACGACCGTCGGGTTCGTCTCGGAGACGATTTGACCCGTGTCGTGGCTCTGCACGTCTTGGACGACGAACGGCTTCATCAGGTTGCCGCCGTTGGCCACCGCGCCTAAGGCCATCACCTGTTGAATCGGCGTCACCGACACGCCCTGGCCAAACGCCGTCGTCGCCAACTCGAGCGGTCCGACCTGGCTTTGCTTAAACAGAATTCCGTTCCCCTCACCGGGCAGGTCGATGCCCGTCTTCTGACCGAACCCGAACTTTTTAATGTATGAGAACAGCGTGTTTTTGCCTAGACGTTCACCCAGCGCGATGAAGCCCGGGTTACAAGAGTTTTCAACGACGTTGAGGAACGTTTCCGACCCGTGCCCGCCTGCCTTCCAGCAGCGAATCCGGTGGCCGGCGACTTCGTAGTAACCGGGATCGTAAAAGCCGTCCTTCAAGTTTACCTTGTTTTCCTGCATCGCGGCCGAGAGCGTCACAATCTTGAACGTCGATCCCGGCTCGAACGTCTGCCAGATGGCCAAATTGCGATTGTACGTCGAGGCGGGAGCGTCCTGCCAGTCGGCGGGATCGAACGTCGGGTAATTGGCCATCGCCAGAATGGCGCCCGTCTGCGGATTTTCGACCAGCGCCGTGACGCTGTCCGGATTGTACTCCGCAACAGCTTGTTCGATTTCACGCTGCACATATTGTTGGATTTGCAAGTTGATGGTGAGCTTGACGTCGTCGCCATCGGTCGCTGGCTGCACCGATTCGCCTTGGCCCGGCATCAGTTCGCCGTTTGCCTTTGCGAAAAACGTGATGCCGCCCTTTTCGCCGGTCAGTTGGCTGTCGTACTCGCGCTCGATGCCCGTGAGCCCCTGGTTCTCAGACCCCGTGATGCCAAGCACCTGCGCGGCCAGATTTCCGTAGGGGTACGCGCGCTTGCCTTCCTCGGTGATGTAGATACCAGGCATGTCGAGTTGGCGAATTTGGTCGACTTGCGCCTGGCTCATCCTCCGACCACCTGGACGGAGGTACTCGATCGAACTCCGCTTTTTGAGCGTCGCGAGAACTTTGTCCTCGGTCATCCCGAGAATCGGTGCAAGCCGTTTCGCCGTGCCCTCCTTGTCCTTCACCTGAGCAGGGACGACCAGCACAGAAGGCGCCGAGGCCGTGTAGGTCAAGGGCTGCCCCGCGCTGTCGAGAATGCTGCCGCGAATGCCCGCCAGCGGCACGGTGCGCTCCCACAAATCTTTCGCCTGACTGGAAAGCCACTTATTCTGCACAATTTGTACAAACACAAGACGTCCTGCCAGCGCCGCAATGCCTATGAGCAGTATCATCAGAAGCCACACCAACCGGCGCCGCATCATCCCTCGAGTCACTCGCACGTCCTTCGCCTCCAAGCTTGTTCATCGAGATCATCCTATGCGGACAACTCCTCTAGTAGAAGCGCGGAGGACGAGACGAAAGGCCGGAGTGCCGCGGCTCGCTCTCTGCAGAGGCGGTGGACCCGGGCGCGTGCCATCTGCGCCGACAACGAAAACGGGGCTGCCCCGCAGCGCATCTCGAAATGGCTGTAGGGCAACCCCGTCACAGGGCGGCGTTCATGGTTTTAACGTGACAGGTACACTCGACCCTGTCGGGACCTGAGTACCTGCAGGAATCGACTGCGATGACACAAATCCGGACCCGGTCGGTTGAATGTTCAAGGACAGGGCCGCGAGCAGATTTGTGGCATCCCGCAAGGAAAGGCCCGTGATGTTTGGGACAGGTACCTTATCACCGCCATTGGTGCTCAAAAGACCATACATCTTGCTGCCCTTCGCGACCTCCACACCCGCGGGCGGCCACTGCTTGCTGACGTTTCCTGAATCCCCGGCGAACATGCCGTTCAGGCCGAGCGCGCTCAACTTCTGTGTCGCCGCCTGCTCCGACATCCCGACGATGCTCGGTGTCTGTACATAAGTGACCTTCCCCGCACCGGATGTCGCCTGCGAAGCCGATTGCACATCTCCTGTCGGAGCGATGTGATAGTACTGCAAGGAATCCTTCATAATTTCCTTCGCGTAGGGGGCTGCGATGGTACTCCCCCACGTCGAAGCCTCCGCCGTCTTCGGGTAGTCGACCGTGACGTAGACCTCCACTTTCGGGTCGCTGGCCGGTGCAAAGCCCATAAATGACGTGATAAAGCGGTCGCTGTAGTACTGCCCTGTCGCCGGATCGACCACTTGCGCGGTACCCGTCTTTCCCGCAACTTCGTAGCCTGGAATTTTCGCAGCCGCATCGATGCCGTACTTCGGATCAGAGACGTCGAGTACCATCGTCTGCTTCACTTCGTCGAGGACGCTTTGCGGGATGAAGTTTTGGCGCACGACCGTCGGCTCAACCTGCTTCACCGTCTTCCCGTCGGGAGCTATCACTTTACTCGTCACATATGGCTTCATCAACTTTCCACCATTCGCAATGACCCCCATGGCCGCCATCTGCTGCAGGGGCGTAATCGAGATCCCTTGACCAAAGCCGGAGGTGGCGAGTTCGACCGGACCCTGCTGACTGCTGGGGAACAAAATCGGTTTTCCTTCGTGCGGGAGATCGACGCCGGTCTGCTGCGTGAAGCCGAACAGATTCATATATTTATTCATGTTGTTCCAGCCGAGTGCCATCGCTATTTTCGCGAACCCGACATTGCTCGATTCCTCGAGCGCCTGCTGATACGTCAACGTCCCCCAACCGACATCATTCCAGTCGTGGATGACGGTCCCATCCACCGTCGTCTGCCCCGACTGATACGTCTGGTTCAGCGAAACGGCGCCCGTCGCGAGGGCCGCAGCCAGGACGAACGGCTTAAATGTCGATCCCGGCTCGAACGTACTCGTCACCGCCCAGTTCTGCGACAGCGCACTCGGCGTCAGCCAGTACGAGTTTGGATTGAACGTAGGTCGGCTGGCCATCGCGAGGATGGCGCCCGTTTGCGGATTGGTCACGATAATGGCGGCGTTCTCCGGCTGATACTTCTGAACCAGGTTATTCATCACATTTTCAACGAAGCCTTGGATGTTTTCGTCAATGGTCAACTGTACGCTGTCACCAGGCTGCGCCTGCTTGGTGACGTGAACACTTCCCGGCAGCGGAAACCCTTCGCTGTCCTGCTGGAAGCTTACAGAACCATTGGTCCCGGCCAACAGCGAATTGTACTCCTGCTCGACGCCACCGTAGCCGATGCCGTTCGAGACGTAACCCAAAGTATTCGCTGCAAAATCGCCAAACGGGTAATAGCGCTGTTCGGTGGGCGTGAATGTGACTTCGCCGCTCCAGTTGATAGAAGTGTCACTAGGTGCCCACTTGTGGTCGTCAAACGCAGTTTGTAACTGGGCCTTCGCCGGTGCCATGACGGGGTGCGGCAGTTCCACCCAGCCTGCAGAGCTGGATAGCAGTTTGGTCATATCGGCCACGTTGGAACCCACAATCGGCGCGAGAATCGCCGCCGCCTCGGAGAGGTGCTGCTTCAAGTCGGTGGTTTCGATATCGACGTAAAACGCCGACACGTCGTACGCCAGCGCGTTGCCCTGCGCATCCAGGATAGATCCGCGGGCGGCGAGCAACGTACGGGAGACGTCAACTGACTTCGCCTCGTTCTGCTGCAATTGCTTGCCATACACTTTTTGCACGTCGTACACGCGCCAGAGTACTACTGAAAGGGCGAGCACGAGCCCGCCTTGAAGCGCCCACATGCGCTTTTTGTTTCGATTTGACTTACGTTTTTGCGGATGCTTTTTATCCGACTTCCAACCGGAATTGTACGTAGGCAAATTTCATCACTTCCCGGTTGCTTGCGTAGGGATAGTTACGGTCTTCGATTGTTTTTGCATCCCAAGGGCCTTCGCCTTTGACAGGATATTGGATGGGTCCTTCTCCTTCGCCACTTGCGCCGACAGGGTTGCGTTGTCTGCTTCCTGTTGCTGAATCTGGCTTTGCAAGCGACTATTTTGGTAGCTCATACTGTAAACGGACGCGCCCTTTGCGGCGACGACCCAAACGGCGACAAAGCTGACCGTGCAGCACAGGCCTAGGCTAACGCGTTGGAAGAGACGCGTTCTCCGCCGCGTCTCTTCGCGCACACGCTGGTTCTGCCTCTCCTGCTGTTGTGGTGAACGAACCGTTTGTCCCATGCGCGATGCTCCGATTTGTTCCTGGGCTAGTCCCATAATCCTGTTACCTCCACTCTGCTGTGAAATTCCCGCCCGATAAGTCGGTGGGCTTATATTTTTTCGATGACCCGCAGTTTGGCTGACCTCGCCCGCGGATTATGTGTTTGTTCAGCTTCCGACGGTTCTATCGGTTTGCGCGTGACAAGCTTTCCGGATGGCGTTCTTCCACACGTACAGATTGGCAATTCCGGCGGACAAATACACCCTGTGGCAAAATCTCGGAAGGTCTGTTTGACAATCCGATCCTCTAGCGAATGAAAGCTGATCACAGCCATTCGTCCACCCGGAGCAAGCAGTGAAAAAGCCGCTTCCAGCCCCGTTTCAAGGACGCCGAGCTCGTCGTTCACGGCGATGCGAATGGCCTGAAACACGCGCCGTGCGGGATGTGGTCCCGTCCGGCGAGCGGCCGCAGGAATGGCCGATTTAATCAGGTCCGCCAACTCTAGTGTCGACGTGATTCGATGCTCCGCGCGGGCTTCGACGATGCGCCGCGCGATGGGCCGACTGAACTTCTCTTCTCCGTACCGGAAGAAGACGCGCGCCAACTCCTCTTGGTCGGCCTCGTTGACGAACGTTTCGGCCGTCATCGTCTGCCGCCTGTCCATTCGCATATCGAGCGGTCCATCGTATCGATAGCTAAAACCGCGCTCTGCGATGTCGAATTGAGGAGAGGACACGCCGAGGTCAAACACGATGCCATCTACCGCTTCAAATCCGAGCGACCGGGCACGCTCCCCCATCTCCCGGAAGTTACTGTGCACAATCATCAGCCGATTCAGCACATCCCTAAACCGCACGTTCGCGTTCTGAATGGCTGTTTCATCTTGATCAAACGCCATCACTTGGCCAGTCGGCGCACTGCGCAAAAGTAACAGCGAAGTGTGCCCGCCGCCCCCGAGCGTCGCATCGATATAGCGACCGCCAGCTCGTGGTCTGACAGCATCAACAGTTGCTTCTAATAGAACGGTCTCATGGTTAAAATCCAAGGTTGATTCTCCCTACTCATCGCTTCAAAACGAGAAATCCACCAGCTTTTCGGCGATGTCAGCAAATGAGGACTCCGCCTCATCCGCGTAAGTGGCCCAAACGTTCGTATCCCAGATCTCCACTCGGTTGGAAACCCCGAGGAGCGTGCAGTCCTTGTCCAACTCGGCATAGTCGCGCAATTTTTGCGGCAACAGGATGCGACCCTGTTTGTCCAGTTCGCATTCGGATGCTCCTGAGAAGAAGAATCGGACAAAGGAACGAGCGTCGGAGCGCGTCATAGGCAACGCCTTCAACTTGGACTCTAATATCTGCCACTCTTGCATAGGGTATACAAACAAACATTTATCAAGGCCGCGGGTGACAACGAATTGAGGTCCGAGTTCGTCGCGAAACTTGACCGGCACTGTCAGCCGACCTTTCGCATCTAGCGAATGTTCGAACTCCCCCATAAACATCTTGGTTCCACCTTCGTGTCCTTTATCCCCACTTTGCCCCACAACTCACCACAATTATATGTTTTCGGGCCACATAAGCAAAGTCCTCCCTTGGAAACGGAAAAACCCGAGAAAAATATTCCGCGGTGCTAGACACACAAAAAGCCCGCCAACACGAGGATTCTCGCGGGCGGGCCGTTGTAAAGACAATCTTTATTATGGAAGGAACGAGAGTGGAGACATCAGTCCACGGTGACATCCATATACGCACCAGGCTGCTGGTAGTGCCCCCAGGTAGGCAGCGAATCAAACCACTTCCGGCCTAGTTCGGCCCAAGCGTTCATCGGACTGAGTCTGCGTTCTTGTTCGTGGCCATCCGTCCAGAACCAGTGTTCAATGCGGCGCAATTGCTGCACGTCGTCGGAACGCCGCCGCTCGGCCAGCCGATAGACCTTCATTTCCAGCCGCCGAACCAACTGCTTCTGCTGTTCCACTTGCCGTGATGCGATATCCGCTACTTGCGGACCAAGTTCGGAAAACTGGCGCGCGAAACGCTCAATGGAGGCGGCGAATTCCGTCTCCAGCCCCGTGACTTGCTCGCGAAGCGCCATCGACAGGTCGCCAAGTGCACGGGTGGCGACCAAATCGCAAGGCTTGGTGAGATCTTCAAACGAGATACCCCATTGCGCCATCGTCCGCGCCACTGGCGGCGTTGCGATACGGATTCGCTGACGCATTACGAGCGGAGGCAACTTGCGACCATGGACGTGAAACACTGCGCGCGACAGCGGATGGTAGGCGAGTTCGGACGGTCCACCTACGTACGCGAGGGTCGGGATGAGGTGATCCTGAATCACCGGGCGCAACAACACGTTGGAACTGAAACGCTCGGGATTTGTGGCCGCGACGTCCAGCAGTTGCTCGAGGGAGTGCAGTGTCCCGAGTCCGCGCGTGACAAACCTGCCGTCGTCGCGGCGTTCCAACACGTAACGCCGCCCCTCGACCACGTAAAACACCGTAGAATTGCGCTCATCCCGCACGACCTCATGTTGAAATCCCGACCGCTCTACCTCTTCGTAAGCATGTGCAAGATTTTCTTGCAGCGCTGGAAACGATGAGAGCGTGTCGGCGAACACAGGGCCCACGAGTCGGCGCAGTTCGGGTAAACAGGGATCTAAAATGACGATTGGGTGGGTGGCCAAGAGTTTCGCCATCAGCCGTGCAAACCAAATGGACAAGCTGTCCCCCACTTCAA
This sequence comes from Alicyclobacillus fastidiosus, assembly GCF_026651875.1. Classification (GTDB taxonomy): domain Bacteria; phylum Bacillota; class Bacilli; order Alicyclobacillales; family Alicyclobacillaceae; genus Alicyclobacillus; species Alicyclobacillus fastidiosus. The sequence continues at coordinate 3,887,488 of NZ_CP104067.1, forward strand.
ACGACTCTTTGAGCGTCGTCAGGACTTCTGATTTATAGGGCAATTCCGGAAGACAACTGCGCAATTCGTCGAGCACGCCCGTCACTTGCTCCTCGGTGAGGGCGCCGTGATACACCATCTGGTGTGCGTCAAACGAGTGGGCGAGTTTGATTCGCCTCACATCGTGCGCGTCGCCGAGGATATAGGCGTGATCGACTTCGCCGAAATCGTGGTCTTCCGATGCGACCCAAAAGATCGGCACGACCGGCCGTTCGAGCTCGCGTTCCAGTTGGGCAGCGAGTCCGATGGCGCTGAGCGCCTTGCTGATGGAATAGAACGGCCCCGTCAACAACCCCGCCTGCTGCCCGGTCACCACCGCGACGCTAGTTGGGTCCAGGAGGCGTTTTGTAGCCTTCACCTGAATGGAGGATTGCCCAATTCGCGCGCCATATCCCAGTAGGCTGTCGACCAGAGCCTGGCGGTGTGCGCCGTCAAACCACTGCGAGACGGTCTCCGCCCGCGTCCGAAACGTGTCCGTATTCGTGGGATTCTGTTGGTCATAGAGATGCGCCACCTGGTCAAAATGAAACAAGTGGGTATCGGTAAGGCGATTCCCCGTAGGCGCCTGATGGATTGTACACTTCAAACGAGAACATTCCCTTCGAATGTGCCTTTCTGACGGACCAGCCGCCAAATAGCACCAATCAAGCTTGTGAAGTTGGGTACGCGCGCACATAGGGCGCAGGCGGACGGACAGGCTGACGGAGCGCGATGGCAGCGTCGTGTCCCCAGTTCTTGTTGCGCAGGAACCCGCGCGCGATGAAAATCAGATCTGCCCGGTTCGATTGCACAATCGAATCGGCCAGCACCGGGTCGTCGAGCATCCCCACGCCGCCGATCAGCACGTCGACGTGCGAACGAATCGATTCTGCAAGCGGGATTTGATACCCGGCGTAAACCTTATCCGGCGCTACGGGGACGTTCCCGCCGGACGACACGTCGACGAGACTGACGCCCGCATCTCGAAACGCCTGGGTAAAATAGCGAAGGTCCTCGATGGACAAGCCATTTGGGTGGTAATCGCTCGCGGACACGCGCACGAACAACGGCATGTCGTGCGGGATGACAGCGCGAACCGCTCGAACGACTTCGAGCGGAAAGCGCAGGCGTTGTTCCCGCTCCCCGCCATATTCGTCTTGGCGTCGGTTGGACAAAGGCGATAGAAATTGATGTAGTAAGTAGCCGTGCGCCGCGTGGATTTCAATTACGTCAAAGCCCGCTGCGACGGCGCGCCGCGCACTTTGTTGAAAAGCCTCGAGGACGCTCGCAAAATCCTCTGGTGTCATCTCGCGCGGCGTTCGATAGCGGTCGCTAAAGGCGACGGCGGACGGCGCGATGATATCGTCGTCAAGGTCGGCTTTCCGGCCCGCGTGGTTCAATTGGACGCCCATTTTGACGCCTTGTGCATGCGCGAACTGGACGATCCGGCGAAGTCCCTCGACTTGTCCGTCCTCGTAGAGGCCGACGTCGCGGCTGGAAATGCGGCCGCGGTCCTCGACGGCGGTCGACTCGACAAACAGGAGACTGGCTCCGGCCAGTGCCAAAGACCCATAATGAACGATGTGCCAATCGTTGATATACCCGTTGGCCTCGGCCTGATATTGACACATCGGCGATACGACGATGCGGTTGTTGAGCGTGAGACCGCGAATCACAAGCGGATCGAACAAACCAGCCAAAATACGCACCTCACCTTATGTACGTCACGTGGAGATCAGATATGATTGCTTCAAATTCAATCATAACAACAAGCATCTACTAAAGTAAAATAAGTAGGGCGACCTTGTCTATATGGGGTTGTTCGGAACGTATCCAAAATTGCTTTCGATCATCTTCACAAGGAGCATACCACGGCATGAAGTCAGAATCACGAGAATTGCAGCAAACGGCGACCCTCTCGGGCAAGGTGGCGATTGTCACCGGCGCCTCGCGCGGAATCGGACGAGCCATCGCCATCGCCTTAGCAGAGGCCGGGGCACACGTCGTCATACACTACCGCGAGCAGCGTCAGCAGGCCATGTGCACGGTAAAAGCCTGTGAAGCCCTAGGCGTGCGGGCGATTGCCGTACAAGCCGACGTGGGCGTCGAGGCGGACGTGCAACGACTGTTTCTCGAAGCTACGCAACTCGGCAATCCGTCCATCTTGGTGAACAATGCTGGCATCGCTCACTACGGATTGCTGATGGACCTCTCGCTCATGGAGTGGGAGAAGATGTTGCAAACCAACCTCACGTCCACCTTCCTGTGTTGTCGCGAGGCCATTCCCTACCTGAAGCGGGCAAGTGGCGGACGCATCATCAACCTCGCGTCGGTCCACGGGTTGCGCGGCGCGGCGATGGAGGCGGCATACTCCGCCAGCAAGGCGGGCGTCATCGCGCTGACCGAATCGCTCGCCGTCGAGGTCGGAAGTCTTGGGATCACGGTCAACGCTGTCGCCCCAGGGGTGATAGACACCGATATGATGCAGGGATTTTCCGCGCAAGAGCGGCGGCAGATGCAAGAAGAGACGCCTGTTGGGCGCCTCGGTACACCTGTCGACGTCGCGAATGTAGTCGCTTTTTTGGCCTCGGAGGCGTCCTCGTTTATCACTGGGCAGGTCATCAGTCCAAACGGAGGGCGGTTGCCCTGATTTCGTCTCCCCTCTGCACAGTACGGGCAGTGGTCTATACAGGCCAACTCACTCGTCGCATTGGTTACTTCAGCACCGCGTGCAACTCGCCAGGTTGGTGGCCGTGCACCAACCTGGCACCTCCTTTGGTGCGAAAGGAGTGAGACAGCTTACAGATGGCAAAGACCAATCGCAAACGAAAGCAGTCCGTCGCGAAAATGAGTCGACAGATTCGGTTGGAGGCCAAGGCGCTCGGGTTGACAGAGCGCGAATATCTGCGGTTGACACTGGCTCTGTCAAAAGCGCTACGCGAGTCGTTTGGTGCTAGCTCTGAGTTAAACACCAAGGAGTTCCTCAGCTTTGTCGAGAGCCCGATGTTCTCCATTCTACTCCGAGGCATCGTCCAAACCGCCTTGTCGACCATCACTCGCGGGGCCAGCGAAACAGAGGACACGCCCGATGGGCCACCGACAAATCCTGCCGAATCACCCCATCCTTCTCTGCAAGCGCCCCCCGGCAGACCCGAACCACCGAGGCCAAATCGGATGTATCCAGAATGGGGATACGGATATCGTCCGCCACAAGCCCCGCCCATCGCGCAGGCACAACCGCCACAGGGCGCGGCACCCCCGTCACCCAGGCAGCTCCAAAGTGCTGCTCGCGCACAGTTCTGGCCTTAGCTTTCAGGCCTTTGTCCGCAAAGGCTGGTTCTGAACGCCAAACCGTCGGATGTGTAGATCCGTCTCGACCGTGATCTTGGCGTCCTTCATTTTTTGCATCCAGGGGTACGCATCAAACTGTTGATAAGTCAAAAATTGCCCACGGATGTAGCGAGAGATGGGGATGACATCGACCTGGTCATGGACCAACAGGCGATGAAGCAACGCCTCGATTTGGGTGTTGAATTTTTGGTCGAGCATCTGCTCCAACTCGTACCGTTGTGCGTTTCCCGAGTAATCCTTACCGCTCGCGATGTTGACCACGTCCGCGTCGATCGGCACGTGGACGCGAATTTGCAAGGGCCTTGACAAGGTCACCGAAAAGCGCGGCGCGTGTTCCTTGTGTAACGCCAACCCGATATCGTCGCTCTTGTCTCCACTTGTGAAATCTATTTTCGCTTTGTTCATGCCACCTTCGAGCAATCGAAGCAGGATGGTGTCGTGTCCGCTCAGGTAATCGACGACCTTGTCCCCGCGAAATACCGCCGCCCCCATCCAATCCACCGGGTTGCCACCGGTGCGTTCAACTTGCCCCGCCTGATAGCTCACGGCCGATTGATCCGACAGCTCAGCCTGCTTTGTGACGTACTTGTTGATATCGTAAAGTGGCGCCACGACATCTTGATGCGGATTCTCGATGGCCGTCGCGAACTCGTGCAGCCGACAGACGGGACCGATACCAGAGCGATTGGTCATCACCGCGATGTTGTCGTTCACGCGTGCGCTCGACGTGTCGAGCATTGGCGCGAACTGCGCGATGCAATCCTTTGCGGACGTCTTCGCCACTGCAAATGGAACCGTGCGACGAAACTCGCGGTAGCGAATGAGCGGTTGAACGTATTTAAGGATGCCTTGCTTGGCGAGATCGTCCCCGAAGAGGATCAGACTCAAATGCGAAAACGTGACGTTCCGTTCAATCGATCCGGACGCCAACACCATCGCCTCGTTAATACTGTGCGCACGAATGGTGACAGGCTCCTTGCCAGCCAGCGGCTCGGCCGATTTCCCCCCGCCGCCTCCGGTTGGATTCACCGGCAAGGCGATGCGAAATGTACAGTCAATCAGCCCATCCGGTGCCTTGTCGACGCCCAGAACGCTGACGAACGCCTGTTGCTCTAACTCCTGGCGATCATAACAGCCCGTCATCGCGAATGGGGTTACCACGAGCCAGACCATCGTGCAAAGTCGTTTCCAGACCCGACCCGGTACCTCACACACGCGGTCGACTACCGCGATTCGCGAACGGTTCCAGCCTGTGCAGTTCATACGCTGTTTGCGCGCCATCATTGCTCACCTTCCTCAAAGTAGGGTGGCACGGAAACATTTTGAACATGCACAAACTCCTCCCAGCCGATAAAAAAAAGCGAGCTTATTCAGCTCGCTCCATTGGTTCGACGTGATCGACGCGTTCGAGATTTCCAAATTCGTCGATTTGGTACATGAACCCTTCCGATAGTTGTGTGTCATCGAGAATCGCTGCCTTGCGCGCGCGTTCCATGATTTGAACCAGCACCTTGTAATCCTTGGCGACCGTGTCGTAGTCGTTCCTCAATTGCTGGTATTCGTCGCGAATTCTGCGGTGCTCGTCCTGCAACTCGCGAAAGCGATTCTTCCACTCGGTCGCCTGGCGCTCGGCGTTGCGCCAACGCGATGCCCACTCCTGCGCCGTATTTTTCTCTTGCCGCAAAAAGCGAAGCACTTGTGCCCACGACATCAGCGTCGCCGTCGGATGGTCTAAATCTCCGCCTTCCATCTGCGCCTGAACGCGCTCTGACTTGCTGCGCTTGCGTTCTTCCTTCGCGATTTCAATGATATTGCGCTGCTGCTTCCGCACGCAGGCGTTCCAACGAAACCCGCAAGCGGCAGCCGTCCGCCCAAGGCGGCGGGATGCTTCGTTAAAGCCCGCCAGTTGCGTGCTACCTTGTTTGATGTGTTTCAAGACAATTTCCGCTAGAATTTCGTCGTCCTCTGTCGTCCAAGCGTCTTGACGCATGGCTCGGTTTGATTGACGCATGCTGTGCCCTCCTAAGTTGTCAAACTGTGTAATGGTTTCCCGCACGTGTCCTGCTATGAGTTATCACGAGACTATCATTTGTTATAACCAACTGAGAGAGGGGTTAAACATAGAAAAACGATGATCCGAAGATCATCGTTTAGACGGATTTCATCCAGTTTATCGAAAGGGCAGCGCTCTCGGCCCCTGCTCGTCTACTGCCCATCGCCTTCACCTTTGCTGATGCGCCGCCAGCCCCGCCGGCGATAAATCGTCTCATCGCGCGGGCCGACAAACGTAAACACGACTTTTGGACGCTGAATTGCGCCAGAGCGGCGGCGGAAAATCCGCCAGAGCGTCGAGACAAGCCAAATGGCCCTGGTCAAGCGGGATGCACGAAACACCATATAGAGCATTGAGAGCAACCGAAACGTGCGAAAGAATAGGCGAAAAATTCCCATGCTATCACTCCTGGACGTAGTCTGCCCACGAGTGGTCATTTCATGTCAGTTGCATCGGAGATTCGGTGCGCGCCGCGACTTTCTTTGTCTCGACAGATTGAAGCGCCGTCTCAATTAACTGTTCGACGTCGAGTTTGTCCTCACCCCGAACCACTTCCGCCAACGACGGGTGCGTCTTTGGACGCTTCGGTGCAAATAGCGAACAACAATCGTCGTACGGCTGAATCGATGTCTCGAACGTCCCGATGTGCCGAGCCGCGTCGATGATGTCCTGCTTGTCCTCCATCCCCACAGGGCGCAACACGCTTAGAGAGGTGACCGAATCCACGGCAAAAATCCCTTCCAGCGTCTGGCTTGCCACCTGGCCCAAACTGTCGCCTGTTACGAGCGCGAGCCATCCCTTCGTACGTGCCATCGCTTCGCAGATGCGAAACATCATGCGCCGCAGGATGATGGTTCTCAGCTGCTCGGGGCAGGACTTTTGAATCGCCGCCTGCGTCTGTGTCAGCGATACCAGGTGTAGGTTGAGGTCAGTCGACCACGACGCCAGCGTGCTCGTCAATTCTTCGACCTTGCGCTGGGCGCGTTCGCTGGTAAACGGAAAGCTGTGAAAGTGGACGAGATCGACTTTGAGTCCCCGCTTCATCGCCTTCCACACCGCTACAGGCGAGTCTATGCCACCGGACAACAGCGCGCACACACGACCGCTCATCCCCACTGGCAACCCAGCCGCACCAGGAATTTTCTCTGCGTACAAGAACGCCCCTTCATCTCGAACGTCGATTTGAACGGTCGCCTCTGGCTGGTGTACGTCCACTGTCAGCGAGGGGTGTGAAGCGAGCAGCGCCGCCCCGACGTGCCGCGTCAATGTCGGACTGTCCATCGGGAACCGCTTGTTTCCGCGTCGGACTTCCACTTTGAACGTGCGTGGCGCCACCGCCATCCTATCCAATAGTTGATTTGCCACAGCGACGATGGCGTCGACGTCAAGTGGTGCCACCATCACAGGGCTCAAAGAACTGATGCCAAACACCTTCACGAGGGCCTCTAAGACGGCGTCCACAGGTGCCCCGTTCAACTTTACGAGGATGCGGTTGCTGATGCGCCGCACGCGGATGGAGTCCCAGTGCCTCACCGCCTGTTGCACGTTGCGCATGAGCATCTGCTCAAGCTGTGACCTGTTCTGCCCCTTGGTGTTTATCTCACCGTAGCGAACTAAAATATGATCAAACATCCTGTACCCCTCTCACGCACCGACCATCGAACGAAGCCATTCGCTTTGTTCGCGCACGATAACCAGTGCCTTTCTCAGATCTTCTCTCTTTGTGCCTGGATGCCACGAAAAGCGCACCGCTGCATCGATTTCCTCCAGTGCAAGCCCCATCGCCTCGAGCACGTGACTGCGTTTTTGCTTTCCGCGCGCCGTCGAGCAGGCGCTACCCGAGGATACGTACACCCCTTTTGACTCCAAGGCGTGCACGATGACCTCACCTCGCAGCCCGCGCAGCGACGCGTTGACGATATACGGGGACGCACACTTCGGCTTGCGAACAATCCATCCAGGAATTTGTTCGAGTTCGTCGATAAACCACTGCCGCGTCTGTGCTGCATCCTGGTCCAAACGGACGTTTTCCACAGCTATGGCCGCTGCGAGTCCAAAAGCGTCCGCGCCCAACACGTTTTCCGTTCCCGAACGGGTGCCGGCCTCTTGGCCCCCTCCGTACAAGATCGGCTCGAGGCGAACGCCCTGGCGCACATAGAGTGCGCCGACGCCCTTCAGTGCACCGATCTTGTGTGCGGAGACCGTATATAAGTCGATGGACGTGTCCGCAAGCCGAACAGGAATTTTCCCCAACGCCTGCGTCCCATCCACGTGAAAACGAATCTTTGGGTAGTCCTTCAAAACACCAGACAGTTCCTCTACGGGTAAGATGGCGCCCGTCTCATTGTTGACGTGCATCATCGAGATGAGCACCGTATCCTGTCGAATGGCGTTCACGACGTCCGTCAAGGACACGTCCCCATTCTCATCCGGTCGAACATACGTGACTTCCCATCCCTGGGCACAAAGCGCGCGCAACGGCTCGTGAACCGCCGGGTGCTCAATCGCGGTCGTGATGATGTGCCGTCCACGCCGTTCCAGGTGCGGGGCGCTTCCTCGAACCGCCAAGTTGTTCGCCTCCGTGCCGCCACCCGTGAACACGAGGCGCCCCTCTCGTGCACCAAGTGCTTGCAGGACGGACTCGCGTGCCGCAGACAGCCTCGCCTCCGCATCCATCCCGATGCGGTGAAGAGAGGACGGGTTCCCGAACACGTCGAGCATGGCCGTTACGCGCTTTTTGACATCCTCCAACAAAGGCGCCGTCGACGCGTAATCCAGATAAATCGTTTCTTGCGACATGTAGTTTCCCCCTGACCACCGTACAAGCATAATCGTATCAAAAAAGACGCGTCAACACGCAGCAAGTGCTGCGTGTGCGCGCCTTTACTTTCGGAAGAGCGAATGTCAAACATGCGGCCTTTCGTCCATCAGCGGACGATCACGTCATCGATCAACCCGTATTCCTTGGCTTCCTGAGCAGACAAGAAGTTGTCTCTGTCGGTATCGCGGGCAACGCGCTCCAGCGGTTGGCCGGACCGTTCACTCAAAATCGCATTCAGGCGTTCACGCGTCTTTAAGATGTGCTTCGCGTGAATTTCGATGTCAGAAGCCTGACCACGCGCGCCGCCAAGCGGTTGGTGAATCATCACTTCCGAATTCGGCAGTGCATAGCGCTTGCCCTTGGCACCTGCAGTCAACAATACGGCACCCATGCTGGCTGCCATGCCGACGCACATGGTACTCACATCCGGCTTGATGTGTTGCATCGTGTCGTAAATCGCCAAACCTGCGGAGACGGAGCCACCCGGGCTGTTTATGTACATCTGAATGTCCTTCTCCGGGTCATCTGCTGCTAAAAACAACAATTGCGCGACGACGGCGTTCGCCACATCGTCGTCGATGGCCGTGCCCAAAAACACGATACGGTCCTTCAACAACCGAGAGTAGATGTCATAGCTGCGTTCGCCTCGCGACGTCTGTTCAACAACGTACGGGATCAGACCCATCCAACACGCCTCCTTTATTCACTAATACAATACCCATGATGCCCGAAAAACTCCATTTAGTCAAGGAAAGTCAAAGTCAGTGTGTAGGTCGATTTCATAGACGCGCCCATCCAGGCGAATACTGTTCCTAAATCGCAAAGGGAGATGACGCGTTGTGCAACAGAATATTAGCACGCCGGATCGTTATATTCGAATGGTAACTGGCCTTCTGTCCCTCGGGATGGCGTCGCGCCGCCGCGCTTCCCCGATGACACGAACCCTCTTGTGGTCGTTTGGCGCGATGAAGCTGGCAGAAGGCGCCATCGGATGGTGCCCGATGCAAGCCGTCACGGAACTGATGGGCAATCAGTCCCAACAGCAACAGAAGCACTCTTCCAGTCGGGCATCGGCAAGCGACTCTTCGTCGAAATCCAATTCGTCCAGCCAACCTGACAACGATTACGACATTCCATCTTACTCGAAGATGGAAAACCCGACGCAATGACGCCGCGAAGGCTGCCCTCCTAGTATGGGCAGCCCTCGCCTCATCAAAACGCGAATTGATAAGACCTTGCACTGTGAAAAGGCTCACATCCACCGAGCTGACATCGCTGCTTCTTGGCGGCGAAAGCGCACGCCGTACTTGCCACTCTTCGCTCGGTACACCTCGACGTCTGTGGGACGAGCGGTACGTCGAATTCGTTCGTCTGCTTCCACCCACATCACGGCGCAGTACGCTTCAAACTTCGATTCATATAACCCGGCAAAATACACCCACTCGTCCATAGCCTAATCCCCTCCGGCATGTAGTATCTGTCACGAGCGCACTGGTTAGACCGGTAAAGGATGCAAGTAAGCCCAATGCATGCGCTTTTCACTTTCTTCTCCCTCAGCGATTTGCTACAATAGTTGCACACTATTCGTAGGTGTCTGGGCACCTGTGCACGACCAAATGGTGTGAGCACGGCGTATGATACAAGAACTTGGAACTCCGACTGTTAAGGGAGTGATTCCGATGATGACCAAGGACGAAATCCTGACACTTAAAACAAAACTCCTACCCAGTGGAGCGGACTCCGTCATCGATTTTCTTGCAGCACGTCATGCGCAACTGGAAGCGACGAACATCGTCTTGGAAAACGTTCCGTTGTTGATCATTGGGCGCCACGGCATGATCGCGCGGATTCCCATCAATGGGCGCATCAAAAAGGTCAGTCAGGCGGACGAAGTCCTGCAGACACTGCAGACTTTCTTTGCGCATCAAGCCAACTCGTCGGAAAAGTTGTACGTGTTTGTCAATCTACCAGATCTCCCAATTCCACCAGAAGTGCAGCAAGTGCTGTCCGAAGTGGAGGAGCGAGCAAAGCTTCGAGATCAGGTCAAACAGCGGATTGACCAGGCGTTGGACCGACGCGACAAAGCGGCGTTTGACGCGGCCGTCAAGGAACTCGAACTGCTGCAACGGGAAGAGGAGCGCCTAACCTGGAGAGCACGCCGGTTCCTGTGACGCTGTCGGCAGCTCGTCTATAGCTTATCGCATACAAAACAACTTGGGGTGTGCTTCGGCTGCACCAGGTTGTTTTTCTTTGTTTTGCACGCCTTCTCCCCTTATGGCATCGACAACTGTATCGTATAATGAAGGTGGCTACCCCGGGAGGGATGATCATGCAAAATACGAGACCATTGCGTTATTTGCTGTTTAGTCTTCTGTTTGCCCTCGTCCTCGTGGGCATTCTTCTTCACTCGTACGTCGCCCTTGCCATTTGTATGGTTTGCGGAATGATTTTGGCAATTTGGGGCGACTTTATAGAAACGCGTCCCACACGTGCATTTCAGCAACACAACGAGTTGCATAACCGTCACGGCCATCACCGGGACATTGAGGCCTGACGACGATACGGTAGGTGTGTGCATTGGACAGAGTCGATTTAATCGTCCAGGCGGATGAACTCGCGAAGCTCATTTTGCACAGGCCTGAAATACGCGTCTACCGGGCTGCCGAAGCGGAGCTTCAGGCGAATGGCGAAGCCATGAACCTCTGGCGCCGCCTACGCGAGTTGCGGGAACAGGTCGCAGAGTTCCAGGCTCGGCGGGTGCCGCCCATGCATTATAGCTATTTGCTTGCAGAAACCGATCAATTATTGGACAAACTGAACGCGATGCCTGAGGTTCAGGCGTTCGAAGAAGCGCAGACGAAGCTGAACGAGCTGTTGGACGCTATCTCCAGCCGTCTATCCGCTGCAGTGGAGCAACGCAAGACCGAATAAATGAAGAATTCGCAGGTGTTGCCCTGTTCGCCAGAGCTCGTTGACAGCGGGATCGAACGGTGATATGCTGGGCAAACATGGCATCCAGCCAAATTTTGATAACGGATGGGAATGAAACGCAAATGGCGGACGAGCATCAACACACGCACGATCACGACCATGAACACGACGAAGACGAAGTCATCATCCTCGAAGACGAAAACGGCCAAGAGCACCAGTTTGTCCTCGGTGAAGTGCTCACCGTTGAAGGCAAGGACTACGCAGTCCTCTTGCCCATCGACGACGAGACGGAAGAAGGCGTCATCTTCCGCGTGGACGGAGAAGAAGGCGACCAGATGGTGCTCGCCGAGATAGACAACGACGATGAGTGGCAGAAAGTCGTTGACGCGTACAACGACGACCTGTTTGACGAAGAGGAAGAAGACGACGACGAAAACGCGTAATGCGCACGCGTCCTTCGTTGGGGCGGCACAGGGCGAGATATGTCCACCCTGTGCCGCCCCGTTTTTGCGTCTGGGCTTGGCGCGCGGCGCTTCGACCGAGCCCGCGCATCGATTTTCTTTCCGCTCCTCGTCGGTACCGCACGTTCCATGCCGGGGCACGAAAATAGCATGCCTAGTCCAAATCGCAGTTGTGTATCTGTATTTTTCAAATATAATGTGAGAAAGTGACAAATTTCACGTCGAAAGGGGTACCTTCACATGAGTGTAGATTCCGAAAAACTCTCTACCCTACTTCACGAGACCCGCAGCTTCTCCCCTTCAGACGAGTTTCGTGCTCAGGCAAACTTCAACGATGAAACGATTTATGAGCGCGCTGCAAACGACCCTGAAGCCTACTGGGCCCTGCAAGCCGAGCAACTTACATGGTTCCAACCATTTGAAAACGTTCTCAACTGGGAACCCCCTCACGCGCAGTGGTTTGTGGGCGGCAAGCTCAATGCCGCTTACAATTGTGTGGATAGACACGCTGTTGGCCCACGCAAGAACAAGGCGGCCATCATTTGGGAAGGTGAGCCTGGTGACAGCCGCGTGCTCACCTATGACATGCTTCGCCGCGAGGTGGACAAGGCGGCACATGCGCTCAAGGGGCTTGGGGTTCAAAAGGGCGACCGAGTGACTATCTACCTGCCGATGATTCCAGAACTTCCGATTTCCATGCTTGCGTGCGCAAAGATTGGCGCCATTCATTCGGTGGTATTTGGCGGTTTTTCGTCGAAATCGCTCCAGCAACGGCTTGAGGATGCGGATGCCAAAGTGCTCATCACGGCAGACGGAGGTTGGCGGCGCGGTGGCGTCATTCCGCTGAAGGCAAACGCGGATGAAGCGCTGTCCGCGACCAAAGTGGAAAACGTCGTCGTCGTCCGGCGGGTTGGCGATTCTGCTGGCGCCACGATGCAGGAAGGACGTGACGTCTACTGGCACGACTTGATGGCTAAAGCGCCCACCACCCCATTTGAAGCCGAGCCCATGGACTCTGAGGATATCCTTTATCTCTTGTATACGTCCGGGACCACCGGCAAGCCCAAGGGCATCGTCCACTCGACCGGCGGTTATCTGACTGGGGCAAACACGTCGATGCGCTCCGTGTTTGACATCAAGGACGAGGACGTCTGGTTCTGCACAGCGGACATTGGCTGGGTCACCGGGCACACGTATATCGTGTACGGGCCGCTGTCAGCCGGTGCGACGGTGGTCATGTATGAAGGGGGACCGGACTATCCGGGGCGGGATCGATTCTGGGAAATCGTCGAAAAATACGGCGTAACCATCTTCTATACGGCCCCGACGTCGATTCGCACCTTTATGAAGTGGGGACCGGAGCATCCCGCTGCACACGACTTGAGTACGCTGCGCCTGCTCGGGACGGTCGGTGAGCCAATTAACCCTGAGGCGTGGATGTGGTTCCACCAGCACATTGGAAACGAAAGATGCCCCATCGTCGATACGTGGTGGCAGACCGAGACGGGATGCGCCATGATTGCCCCACTTCCGGGCATCGTGCCCACGAAGCCAGGGAGTGCGACGCGTGCGGTACCAGGTATCGACGTGGACGTCGTCGACGAACACGGCCAGTCGGTGGGCTTCGAGAACGGCGGCTACCTCGTCATTAAAAAGCCTTGGCCTTCGATGTTGAGAACGGTTTGGGGAGACGACGAACGCTTCCGAAATACCTACTTTGGCAAGTTCGAGGGCATTTACCTACCCGGCGACGGCGCTCATCTCGACGAAGATGGGTACGTGTGGATTCTCGGGCGCATCGATGACGTGATCAACGTATCCGGACACCGCATTGGCACGGCCGAAGTGGAGAGCGCACTTGTATCGCACAGCTCCGTCGCCGAAGCGGCGGTGATTGGGCGCTCGCACGACATTAAGGGCCAGGCCATCACGGCGTTTGTGACCGTGCGCGAGGGCATCGAGACGAACCAAGAGCTCGTCGCGGCCTTGAAACAGACCGTCGTCGAAAAAATTGGAGCGATGGCACGTCCGGAGGAAATCATTTTCACGGCGGAGCTCCCGAAGACGCGCAGCGCGAAAATTATGCGGCGCCTGCTGCGGGATATCGCGGAAGGACGCGTCCTCGGGGACACGACGACGCTCGCCGATCCAAGCGTCGTCGAGTCGCTCAAATCGCAGTATAAAGAGGCCGACTAAACCCCTACGAATGCCACCAAGCTTTCGACGCAAAAAAGCCGCTCCCTAACGGGAACGGCTTTTTTGCAACAGCCTGTCCAAGTCTGCAGTTGATTCTGGAGCCACCTGTCGGATTTGAACCGACGACCTGCTCATTACGAGTGAGCCGCTCTACCCCTGAGCCAAGGTGGCGAAGTCTCTGGCGGAGAGAGAGGGATTCGAACCCTCGAGACGGGTTTAGCCGCCTACACGATTTCCAATCGTGCTCCTTCGACCAACTCGGACATCTCTCCACGTTACAGTTCGCAACAGGTGATAGTTTAGCACGGATTTGTCCAGTTTCGCAACCCCTGAGTAGAGACAATAGACCGTCGCAACCGCGCTTCTTACGCAAAAGGCCTCATCCACACCCCATGGGCAGGACGAAGCCTTTCTCGCTTCTGTTTCACGCGCCTTACAGTCGGTGTTCCTTTTGTCACCCGAGGGCAATCAAGTGAACAGGGCGCTCACCTGCAGGGCGTCTTCCAGTATAAAATCCGCGTTCAACTGTTCAAACTTCGGGCGCGCCGCCACACCCTCTAATCCAGTGAGCACTGCCGCGAACGATGCGCCTAAACGCTGCGCGGCCAAGGCGTCCGCGATGGAGTCGCCGACAATCAGCACCTGTGCTCGCTTGCCTTCTAGCGGTAGGCTCGTCGAGAGCAACGCGGCCGGATCATGGTTCGCCGTCAGACTGCGCAGGTAGGAAAACGGGTGCGGTTTGGACAGCGGCCGCGCCTCTGGCACCTGCTGTTCTGCGAACAGAACGTCCGAGGCCGTCGACACTTTCGCCTCGTCAAAAAATTTCCACCAGCCGAAAAATTCAAGTGGCACTTTCGTCTCCGTGAATGGGCGACCTGTGGCAATGCCCAGGTGGATTTTGCGGTCCAGCAAATCGCTCAAAAGCGATTGGAACTGCGCCGGCTGAACTAACGGGATTTCACTCGTCAGGAAACCCTTCTTCCCAGTCGAAGCGCGCGTGTAGTCATCCCCTAAGTACCACTCTTGAAACGCCTCCTGGCCGATGATCCACAGCGCGTGATCATCCAGTTCAAGGCCGAAAGCCGTCGCAAACACCGTCCGCGCACGATCGAATAACTCGTCGCGCGTGGTCGCCCCACCATACAGGTGATCGTAATGGTCGTAGGACACCACCTGCTGCTGTGCGTCTTGGCGGATGGCCGAACCAAGCGACTGAATCGCCGCAACAGACCACCCATCCCGAAGTGCATCCACCACGGCGCGTTTGAACTGTGGCACCGCTTCACAGGATCCTAGGACGTGTGCGAGTTCACTCACGAACACCAGGTACACCATGTCCCAATTCGCGTTTACGCCTACGTTTTTCAACTTCTCAAGCACCGTATCGCGCTGGAAAACCGCTTGTCGAACCGCGGCGATATCGTCATTTGACAGGTCAGCGCGATACGCCCCCGCCACGGATTGAAGCCCCAAGAAGCGGGAACTAGTCAACAGCTCGTTGACGGTCAGCGCCGAAGCGTCAAAGTACCGCTCCTCACTGAGCATCACCCCGTCGATGTCAAACAGAACGTCGGTAAACATGTTTTTCCTCCATCATCATCGATGCGCTCGAACAAAATCCTCCATGAACGTCGCAAATCGGGTGGCCGACTCTACAGAAACGGCGTTATACAAGGACACGCGGCAACCCCCAACGGAACGATGCCCCTTTACCCCGACAAAGTCCCGCTTTGTGGCCTCCGCCAGGAAACGAGCTGACAGTTCATCATCCCTCAGGCGGAAGGTCACGTTCACGTCCGATCTCGCCCGCTCTTTGGCGTGTCCCAGATAAAAGTCCGGATATTCGTCTATCACCCGATATAACAAACCGGCCTTTTCGCGATTGCGCGCAGCGATTCCTTCCACGCCGCCCTGTTCCTCAATCCAGTCGAGGACAAGGCCCATGATGTAAATAGCAAACGTCGGCGGCGTGTTGTACAAGGACCGCTGTTTCACGTGCGTCGGATAACCGAGCATCGTCGGCACGTCGCCGTTGGCCCGCGCCAGGAAGGAATCCCGAACGAATACCACCGTGACACCGGACGGCCCGAGGTTTTTTTGCGCACCTGCGTAGGCGACGCCGACGTTCGTCCAGTCGACCGGGCGTGAGAGGATGTCGCTCGACATATCGATCACCAGCGGGCTGTCGGTCACCGGCAATTCGCGCCACTGCGTACCGTAAATCGTGTTGTTCGACGTCACATGGACGTAGCGCAAGTCGACGTCCGCCGGGCGCATGACTTGCGTTGGAACGTCCGTGTACCCTTCTGCTTTCGCCTGGTCGTCCACCACCACATGCCCAAACCGCACCGCTTCTTGAGCTGCCTTTTCAGACCAGACCCCCGTCAATACGTACAGTGCCGTTTCGTCGGGGCCCAGGAAATTCATCGGCAGCATCGCAAATTGCAAACTCGCGCCACCCTGGAGAAAGAGCACCCGAAAATCGTCTGGGACGTTCAGCAAACGCCTCAACTTCGCCTCAGCTGCGTCGTGAATCGCCTCGTACGCAGCACTGCGATGGCTCATCTCCATGACGCTCATGCCCGTTCCCTGATAGTCGACCAGTTCCTCGCGAACGCGCTCCAACACGGACAAGGGCAGCGCAGAGGGGCCCGCATTAAAATTGTCGATCCGCTTCACAAGACATCCCCCCTCACAGCTCGATGGCACGAACCATCGAAATTCCGTCAACTTGCTCAATTTGTTTGATGACGTCGGTGGACACGGAGCGATCGACCGCGAGAAGCATAATCGCTTCCCCGCCGCTTTCGCGGCGTCCCACTTGCATGCCCGCGATGTTTACTTGTGCGTCTCCGAGGAACGTACCGATTCGGCCAATCATCCCCGGTTGGTCCTTGTGCCGCGTAAAGAGCAGGACGCCTTCACTCGGCATGTCGATGGGATAGCCGTCGAGCTCGACGATACGCGGCCCCGATTCGCTGTACAGCGTGCCAGCGAGGTGATGCGAACCGTTTTCGGTCTCGATAGAAAGCGAAATTTCGTTGGTGTACACTCGGCCCCGCGTCTCGCGAACCTCCTGCACCCGAAGCCCAGACTCCTCGGCGAAGCGCAAGGCGTTTACGTAGTTGATATCATCGCTGTACTGAAATCCGAGTAGACCTTTGAGAACCGTCCGCGTCAAATACCCACCATCTGGCGCGGACGCGTCACCTGTATACGTCACGCGAATGCTTGAGGGAGCCCCTTGTGCGAGCTGCGCGGCAAACAATCCGAGCTTCTCGGCGAGTGCCAAATAGGGACTAAGGCTCTCTTTCTGCTTCGCACTTAGACTCGGCAGATTCACCGCGTGTTCAAACGGCTCGTCCTTGAGCACGTGCACAATCTGTTCAGCCACCTGAATGGCTACGTTCTCCTGGGCTTCGACCGTAGACGCACCCAGGTGCGGCGTCAAAATGACGTTTTCGAACCGGCGCAGCGGGTGGTCTTCGCGCAGTGGCTCCGATTCAAACACGTCGAGCGCGGCCCCAGCGACGCGCTCGTCCTCTAACGCCTCACAAAGTGCCATCTCATCGATGATGCCACCACGCGCACAGTTGACAATCCGCACCCCTGGTTTGACCGTGCGCAGACGGGCACTGTCGATCATGTGGTGCGTCTCCTTCGTCAGTGGCGTATGAACGGTGATGAAGTCAGCCTGAGCGACGGCATCGTCTAGTGTTGCCTTGACGATACCGAGACTTGTAGCGCGCTCTTCCGTGAGGAACGGATCAAATCCGACCACGTTCATCCCGAACACTTTCGCGCGCTTGGCCACCTCAGTTCCAATGCGCCCCATACCGAGCACAGCCAGCGTCTTCCCCCGCAGTTCGACGCCTACCCAACGTTTGCGATTCCATTTTCCCCCGAGCAAATCCCGATTGGCGGCCGGGATGTGCCGAGCGAGACTGATCATCATAGCGAATGTATGTTCAGCGGCGGCAATGGTGTTGCCATCCGGGGCGTTGATGACGAGCACGCCGCGCTTCGTGGCGGATTCCAAATCGATGTTGTCCACGCCAACGCCGGCGCGGCCGATAACTTTGAGCTGTCGCGCAGCCCGGATGACCTCTTGTGTCACCGTCGTTTGAGAACGAACGACGAGCGCATCGGCGTCTTCTATCGCCTCGAGCAACTCCGATTCGGACAAGCCTGTACGTACCTCAACCAAGGCGTCCGGCAGCGATTCGAGTACTTCGACACCCATCTTCGCGATATCATCTGTTACGAGAATCTTTAGCATGTGTCCCGTTTCTCTCCCCTCGTGAACATACACGGTATGACTGTCTTGACTTGTGCTTCGAGAGCATCGTCAGGGTGGATTCAAGTACAAGAAAGGCCACCGGGACACTCTGAAACTACGAGTGCCCAGGCGGCCGGCTTGTCTATCGTCGCACTCCCCTGTGGTTGACCACATTTCCGCCAGTCATGCAACGTGAATTATTTATATAGTTCAGACTATAGACGATGACCGCTCTGGTCAAGATGCGGTCCGCCCATGAAAGCGCTTAGCATGCAATATTCTCACGAATTTTTCAGATTTACTTTGTTTTCGATCCCGCCCCCGTCAAGCTCGCCTCTGCATCTGCCTCGACAAACGTGGCATGCAGAGCCTTGACCGCGCGTTCTACTTCGCTCGCGGACACCACGCAGGACACTTTTATTTCCGACGTGCTCACCATGTGAACGGCGATGTTCGCATCGCGCAAGGTCACAAACATCTGCGCGGCCACGCCCGGGTTGCTGATCATGCCGGCGCCGACGATGGACACCTTGGCGAGATCCGTTTGACTTTCCACAGCGGTGTAGCCGAGATCTGACCGAAGCCCCTCCACGATGTCAACCGCCTGTTTCACATCCGGTTCGTTCACTGTAAAGGATACGTCTACCGCCGCCACCTCGACCACGCTCTGGACGATGACATCCACGTTCACCCCGTGCGAAGCCAACTCAGAAAAAATGGTCGCCAACCCGTGTTGCGCCAACGGGACGCCGATGACTGCGATGCGGGCGACTTGGCGTTCAAACGCGATGCCTGTGACAACTTGACGGTCTTCCAATGCATTCTCTGTAATAGCCACGACGGATGTTCCTTCCTCCTCGGAAAAACTCGACCTAACAACCAACGGAACCGAAAAATGCTTCGCATTTTCGACGGCTCTGGGGTGTAGCACTTGTGCGCCGAGATTGGCCAGTTCCAACATCTCGTCGTAGGACACGTGTGCCAACTTGCGGGCCTGCTTCACCACGCGCGGATCTGTCGTATACACCCCATCCACATCGGTGTAGATCTCGCACGCGTCTGCTTCGAGCGCCGCCGCCAGAGCGACCGCACTCGTATCCGACCCGCCGCGGCCGAGCGTCGTGACATGTCCCTCTGCAATCCCCTGAAAGCCTGTGACAATCGGCGTGATCCCCTGACTGAGCAGGCTCTTTAAATGGGTGGTCGCAATGGAAGTCACGCGCGCGTTCCCGTGCACGCGCTCCGTTTCGATGCCCGCCTGCCACCCCGTCAGGGATTGCGCCGGCGTCCCCAGGTGTGCGAGCCGCATCGCCAAAAGGCTCGCAGATACTTGTTCGCCCGTGGCCAACAGGCTGTCCATCTCCCGCGCGTCGGGCTGGTCGGAGAGTTCTTTCGCCAAATCCACCAGCGCATCTGTACTGTGACCCATCGCGGACACCACCACCACGCACTGATGCCCGAGCGCAAGCGTTCTTTGGATGCGCTCTGCGACAAGGCGGATGCGCTCAGTCGAGCCGACCGACGTCCCCCCGTACTTCTGAACTACTAGCACGCCACTCCACTCCCTAGTTGAGGCGCCCGGAGAAAAATCGCTCTGTTCGCACTCCCAGACACCGCGTTTCTATCATCACTTTGATTCATTTCGCTTATCATACCGCAGTTCGGAAGGAATGGTGAAGGGGAATCTGGCGCTGGTGAAATGTAAACGTTTCACTAGCGCCTTTTCATCCGTGTCGCCAAGCGTCTACTCCACGCCGCACTGTTCCTTGGCGAGCGCCAGTTGCAGTTTCACTGCGCTCGGCGCGGTACCGCCCCGGGATTGCCGCGCGGCGACGACCGATTCAGGCCTCAGCAGTTCGTAGACGTCCTCCTCAATGACACTTGCCGCCGCCTGCATCATGCCCAAATCGAGCCCCAAGAGGTTCGTCCCCTGCAAAATCGCCAATTGCACCAGTTGGCCAACGATGGCGTGCGCTTGGCGGAACGGGATACCTTTACGGACAAGGTAGTCGGCGAGGTCGGTTGCGTTCGAGAAGTCGCGCGCAAAGGCGTCTGTGAGGCGCCCCTCGCGAATGCGCATCGTGGAGATGGTCCCCGCCATCAACTTGAGCGCCGGCAGGACCGTATCGATGGCGTCGAACACACCTTCCTTGTCCTCTTGCAGGTCTTTGTTGTACGCCAGCGGCAGCCCCTTGAGCACGGTGAACATGCCGACGAGGTGCCCGAACACCCGGCCCGACTTCCCGCGGATGAGCTCCGGGACATCTGGGTTCTTCTTCTGCGGCATCATACTCGATCCAGTCGCGTACTGATCCGCCAACTCCACCCAGCCAAACTCCTCTGTCGACCACAAGACGAGCTCCTCTGACAATCGTGAGAGGTGCGTCATGATAGTCGAAACGGAATACAAGAGGTCAAGCAGATAATCCCTGTCCGACACCGCATCCAATGAATTCTCGTAGATGGACGAGAACTGGAGCTCATTGGCCACTTGCTGGCGGTCGATTGGAAACGTAGTGCCCGCCAACGCCCCGGCACCCAGCGGCATGCGGTCGACCTGCTCGCCGAGGAACGACAGTCTCGCCTTGTCCCGTTCGAGCATCCATACGTATGCGAGAAAGTGGTGTGAGAGCAGGATTGGCTGCGCGCGCTGCAAGTGCGTAAACCCAGGCACGATGACACCGAGATGGGTTTCCGCCTGACGGATGAGCGCCGCTTGAAGTTCCTTCACGCCGTCCGCGATCGACGAGACCGCATCGCGAACAAACATATGCATATCGAGCGCCACCTGGTCATTCCGGCTGCGGGCTGTATGCAGTTTCCCTGCGACGGCCCCGATGCGCTCGGTCAGAAGGCGTTCAATATTCATGTGAATGTCTTCGTCGTCGAGGGCGAATGTAACCTCACCCGCTTCGATGTCAGCAGCCAGAGACTCCAGGCCCTCGATGATTTGCCGCCCCTCTGCAGGGCTGATGATCCCACAATCCGCGAGCATTCGCGCATGCGCGATGGAACCTCGAATGTCGTACGGCCAAAGGCGCTCGTCAAACGAGATGGAGGCCGTGTACTTCAGGACTAATGCATTGGTATCTTCCGCGAATCGTCCGCCCCACAACTTCATACGACCGTCCCCTCCTTCACCGGAAGCTCGGCCACAGAAACGGAAAGCCCTTCGAGCTTCGGCGCCGCCTCACTGTCGGCGTGAAGCGCCGCATGGACCGTCGTCGGGAGCCCCCACAGCGAGATGAAGCCGACGGCCGCCATGTGGTCAAAGCTGTCACCTGTCGTATAGGTCGCCAAATCGTGACGATAGAGAGAATAGGCTGACTGGCGACCTGTGACCTGAGCCGTCCCTTTGTACAGTTTCACGCGCACCTCTCCCGTGACGTGCGCCTGCGTCGAGTCGATGAACGCGTCGAAAGCCGCTTTTAGCGGTGAGAACCAGAGCCCGTTATAGATGAGCTTACTGTATTCGAGTTCCAACCCCATCTTGTACTGAAGCACTTCTCTCGTCAGCGTAAGATGCTCGAGCTCCTGATGCGCGCTGATGAGGACGCGCGCGGCGGGTGACTCGTAGACCTCGCGCGATTTGATGCCGACGAGGCGGTTCTCGACGTGATCGATCCGGCCAACACCGTGCTTGCCACAGATTCCGTTCAGCTGTGCGACGAGCTCGGCGAGCGCTAACGGTTGCCCGTCGAGCGAGACGGGTACGCCTTGTTCAAACCCGATGACGACGGTCTCTGCTTCGTCAGGTGCCGCCTCAGCCGCCACCGTCCACTCAAACGCCGCTTCTGGAGCAGCCTGCCATGGATCTTCTAAGACGCCACATTCAATCGCCCGGCCCCACAAGTTCGCATCGATGCTAAACGGATTGTCTAAATCTACCGGGATGGGCACCCCATGCTCGTGCGCATAGCGGATTTCGTCGTCGCGTGTGAAGCCCCATTCCCGAACGGGTGCGACGACTTTGACATCGGGAGCGAGCGCGTGAATCGACACTTCAAAGCGAACCTGGTCGTTACCCTTGCCGGTGCAGCCGTGAGCGACCGCGACAGCCCCTTCCGAAGCTGCGACCTCGACGAGCAACTGCGAGATGAGCGGCCGCGACAACGCGGATGCAAGCGGGTACTTGCCCTCGTAGAGGGCGTTGGCCTTCAGGGCCGGTGCGATAAACTCGTTTGCAAACCGCTCTTTTGCATCAATGTTGTAAGACTTGATTGCCCCTACCTGAACCGCTTTGCTCTGGACGGCTTCAAGGTCCTTCCCCTCTCCCACGTCGACGCACATGGCAATCACGTCGTACCCGTAGTGATCTTTGATCCACGGGATGGAAACGGATGTGTCTAGTCCGCCGGAATATGCTAGAACGAGTTTCTCCTTCATCACAAATCCTCCCCAAATGCACCTGCATCCGCCAGTAACGCAGCCAAAATCGCCTTTTGGGCGTGCAAGCGATTTTCGGCTTGATCAAAAATCACACTGTGATCTCCGTCGATCACGGACTCGGAAACTTCCTCCCCGCGGTGAGCGGGCAGACAATGCATGAAAATGTAGTCCGGTTTTGCCAACGCACACAAGTCCTCGTTGACTTGGTACCCCTCAAACCGACTCAACCGCACTTCGCTTTCCGCTTCGTCTCCCATACTGACCCACGTATCGGTATAGATAACGTCCGCCCCTTCCACCGCGCGAAGCGGGTCCGTCGTCACGAGCACCTGCGTGTGATTGTGCACGGCGTGGAACTTCGCCTCTTCCACCACGTGCGCCAGCGGCTGATAGCCTGGGGGTGTAGCCACTCGGATGTTCATGCCGAGTTTGGGCGCGAGTTGTAGCCACGAATTTGCCATGTTGTTGCCGTCTCCCACGTAAGCCACGGTGACGCCCTGAAGACCGCCCATATGCTCGAGGATGGTCAGCGCGTCAGCCATCAGTTGACACGGGTGAAACTCGTCCGTCAGACCGTTGATGACAGGAATCGACGCATACTCCGCAAACGTTTCGACATCCGATTGGCGGAATGTCCGAATCATCACGCCGTCGAGGTACCGCGACATGACCTGCGCCGTATCCGAAATCGGTTCGCCGCGCCCCGTCTGGAGCTGGTTACCGGGCAAAAACAGAGCGTGGCCGCCGAGTTGCAACATACCAACTTCGAACGATACGCGCGTCCGAGTGGACGATTTATCAAAAATCAGACCGAGCGTCTTTCCAGCTAAGAGTCGATGCGTGAAATTGCTCTTCTGAGCCTCTTTGAGCACCTGAGCGAGACGGATGAGCCGTTCGAGCTCGCTCGTGCCAACGTCGCTGAAATGTAGGAAGTCCCGGCCACAAAGCGATTGATGTGCCTCCCACAATGCATTCTGAAGCCGTACCGATAAATAGTTATATCCAAGTGGAACAACCGTCGAAGACCCCCGCCCCACTGCGCTTGCCGCTTCCGATATCGCCACTCCGCAAAACTCCTCTCTATATTCCGAGCCGCATTTGGCTTCGTCTGTTCTCCTGTGTATTATTATACACATGTATGTATAGTTATCAAATGCTTGTATGATTCCTTATGCAATTTGTTTTGTAAAAACGGACGCAAAAAAGCGCCAAACCCGCTGTTGAGAGGGTTTGGCGCCCCAGTGAAGAAAATGACGATATTGTGACATATCGGAATGGGTGGATAAAACTTGACGAACGATGGACCCACTTATTCCGTCGCGATGTCTTGGTCCGTTATATCGTGACCCGGCTCAATCATCATGAAGTGCACAGAAGGATGATCAATCAACGGCTGCAGGCGCTTCGCAGCTTCTACCTGACCTTGTTTACGCAGTTCGCGTTGGTAGATTCCGAGTAGTTCCACCAAATCCTTCTCGCCGGTGGAATCGATGAAACGGATGGCTACCTTGGCACCCTTCGCAATCCGACGGCGGAAAGCCGTCTCATTCAGCCCAAGTTCTGGTTGGAATCGAAGGTAGACACGTCCCCCGGTCATCCCCGAACAGATCCACGGTCCTGGGTCGCCCATCACGATAGCACGGCCGCCGGTCATGTACTCAAAGGCAAACCCCTTCATGTTTGCGCGGCTGGCGATACTAGCAAAATCATCGCGGACAGGTTCGGTCACTTCGCCGCCGATGATGATGTCGGCGCCGGAAAGGCGAATCCCGGCGCGCGCATCCGCGTCACCTTGCACGATAAACAAACCGTGGCCAGCACCGTATGCCAGACCCTTCCCGACGGAGCCGCCGCGCCACTGACCATCGGCACATCTGCGCTTGAGAACGAGCACCTTGCCGCCAAACGCCGCTTTGCCTACACCGTCCTGTGCACCGCCATAGGCAATGCTCGTCATCCCGACCGTGTGGTAAGCCGCGAACCCAGCACCTGCCACCCCGTCGTGCACGATGTGGCGCGTTTCGCCGTTGCGACCGCTGCGTATGGTCTCCCCGCTCTCGCGAATTCCCAGCGCCCGGGGGACCGCCTGAATTTGACGGCCACTCACCGCACTCGCCGTCGCGCTGTGAACCGCGACACCATCCGTGCCTGTCGCGGCCGAGTACGATGCGACCTCCTGCAGCACGTCGCCGTACGCCTCTTCGAAGGTCCTGTAGCGAACACTCGTTCCACGCCCGACGTAGACCTCGTTGACGGAGCGCAACCAAGTGGTGTCGACACGCGTCTCCTCGTGAAGTTGTACTAACAAGTCGCTTCTCCCCACCAGGTCCTGCGTGCGACTAGCGCCGAGCTTCGCCGTCAACTGCGCCACGTGTTGGCCAATCGCGCCAAAGAACGTGACGAGCTCTTGCGTCGCCTCTTCGAACTCACGCGGCGTAAACGACTTGAGCCCCTTGGCGGTCGCCTCCTCCATGTCGTGCATCTGAGTCGCAATACCGACGTGACAGGTGTCTTTGTGACATGCCCGACAGGACGTGCAACCGATGGCCACCATCGCCATCGTGCCGAATCCAGCGCGGTTTGCCCCGAGCAAAATGGCCTTCATCACGTCAAAACCGGACTTCATGCCGCCGTCTGCCCAAATCTCGATGACGTCGCGCAATCCAGCCTCACAAAGCGCCTGATGTGCAGCCTTGACGCCAATTTCCATCGGGAGTCCCACGTGTCGGATGGCATGCGCACGCGCCGCACCAGTACCGCCGTCGAACCCGGAAAGGGTGATAATATCGGCACCAGCCTTTGCGACGCCGACGGCGATGGTCCCGATGTTCGGCACCACAGGCACCTTGACGGAGACCTTCGCAAAGGGGTTGATCTCCTTGAGCTCGAAAATGACCTGCGCAAGGTCCTCAATCGAATAGATATCGTGGTTGTTCGACGGCGAAATGAGATCGACACCCGGCGTCGCGTTCCGCGCGTTGGCGACTTGGACTGTGACCTTAGAGCCAGGCAAGTGTCCGCCCTCGCCCGGTTTTGCCCCTTGCCCGATCTTGATTTCCAAGACGTATGCCCCATTGCACAAGTCGGCGTTGACGCCAAAGCGGCCAGAGGCGATTTGCCGACCGCGGTTACGCGGATATTTTGTCAGCAGATCTTTGATCTCCCCGCCTTCGCCGTTTACACAGACGATATTCAGGCGGTGGGCTGCCTCTGCGTACGCCCTGTACGCGACCTCGTTTTGCGAACCGAACGACATGGAGCTGATCAAAATCGGGTACTGATGCCCATCGACCGTGGTGTCAATCGGACCTTCCACCGCGTCCTGTTGCTCGTCAAAACCGAGGACGTGCCGCAAACTCAGCGGATTATCGGTCTCAAACGCGTTGAGCTTGGAAACGTACTCCTCGTAGGAGACGTCTCCCTGCGCAACGGAACCGGCCGCCTTCCAGATGCGCGGATAGAGCTGGAATAACTTGTTCGGCCGAATGGACTTCCGATCAGCCGCTGCGTACCACTCTTCCCGCTGTGCAGACTGCGCTTCGAGCTTTCTAAACGAGAGTCCCGCGTCCTCAGATCCGCAGAAGGTCGGAATCCCGAGGTACTGGCTTACCTCTTCTGAGAGGCCGATGGCGCTAAACAGCCGTTCATAACCCCTGACCTCGTGAATGCCAAGCGTCGAAATCACTTTCTCAATGCCCTTGGTAATCGCCTTGTACAGGTTCTCGATACCGTGCATATCCCCTCGAGCAGCCGCTATTTCCCACAACAGGTACGGAACGACGGCGTCAGCGCCGAGGCCCACGGCGACCATGATGTCGTGCAGGTTGCGCAGACCCCCGCTGCGAAGGATTAAACTCGTACGGCGGCGCAGGTGCTCGCCCTTGTTCTTGTTGGCGGGGCGCAACAACGCTTTGTGGATGGCGGCCGTGACCAAGAACGGATCGATATGATGACCGCGTTTAAACTGCAGTCGGTCGTCCAATACGATGGCGTTGGCACCGGCTTGAACCGCCTCGAGGGCCTCCAATTGAAAGCGTTGGAGCGCGCTCTCTACCGACTCTTCGGCCTCGCGATGAATGAGAATTTCAACCGTGCCGTGCGGGCTCGTGTGCAGAAGTGCCAAGGCGTCCTCGTAACACATCGTGCCGTAGCGGTGAGCGAGGTTCTGCATGTCCTGAAACTCTAATCCATATGACTTCGGCAGCTCCTCGAGCAGCACCGGCGCATGGACCTCAATCCGCGGCGCATCCTTGTAGAGTCCGTCAAACGACGGGCGGCGCCCGAGCACTGCGCGGGTACTGAAGTGCTCTATCTCCCGCTCGCGGTCGATGGCCGGGTTGGTCACGACGGCGACCGTTTCATGCATGAAGTCGGACAACAGGGTCGCCTCTTGCGAGAGCGCCGCGAGTGGACTGTCGAAACCGAGCGATTTGATGGGTTCCATGCCGGTTTGAATTTCTTGCTCAATCAATTTGATATCGTCATCGCGGAACCCAAATGCGAGTGAGCGGACGTCGAGCGGCTTGTCGTCGCGCTGTGGATGCAGGACTTCCGTCTTCTGTCCGTAGGGCGCTGCAAAGTGCAGACTCCGGTGCTCCCCGCGGAAGTTGAACCGACGCTTCGCAGACTCGAGTACGTCCTGCTGCAATTCGTGGTAGAGGTACAATTGTGCGCCAAAACCATCCCACTTCACGCCGACCTTTTCCCCTGGCGACAGCGGCTTCGGTTCACGCACCCACGTGGACTGTGGGATGATGCCTTGTTCCGAGCTAAAGCAGTAGGCTGTATCGGTTTCCACCAGCCACATGGGGCGGAGACCCAGTGCGTCTACGCTGAAGACTGCCGCCTTTCCGTGCCGCATCATGACGCCGGCAGGCCCCTGTGCGAACGGCCCCCAGATGGAGCGATAATACATATACAAATCGGACAATTCATCCGACATCTGCTTGATTTCGTGGACGATTGGCGGGAACAGCAACTCAGCGGTCTCAAACAGTGTCCAGTGACGCTCCGAGACAAACGACAGAAGCGCTCTGTCCACCATCTGCGAATCACTGAAGTCCGGCCGGACCGGCACGCCGATCATCGACGCCTCTGTGTAGAAGCGCAGAATCGTGTTGATCTCGCCGTTGTGCCCGAGCGACGAAAACGGCTGAACGCGCGGAAACGACGTCGCAGTATTCGTCGAGTAGCGCGTATGCGCGAGGACAAACGTCGACTTAAACAGCGGATTTTGCAAATCCGAGTAAAAGCGGTACAGTGTCTCATCGTTTCCGATCACCTTGTAAACGGTGCTCTCGTGGGAAAGCGACGCGACGTGTACGCCGTGAATGTCGTCAATCGCCGTAAACAGGGCGGCGAGCAGTTCGTCGTTTGCGCCGTCGAGGAGACCCGCCACCTGGTAGAACACGGGGCACACCGCCTGCGCCATCGGCCCCAGCGCCGCACGGTTGGCACCATCCAATTTGTGCATCAAGACCTTCACATCGCGACTGCTGAATTCAGCGTCGACGAGCGACTGTAAGTGCGCAGCCTGATCTGAGTCTAGGAAGATGTGTGCGACGAAAAATCCAGGTGACTCGACGAGGCTCGTATCGATTCCGGCAGCTTCGAACCAGAATTTCCAGAGAGCCCGCGGAATGTCCAACAACAGTCCGCAACCGTCCCCCTCACCGGCGACGTAGCCGGCTCTGTGCCGCATCGCCTTGAGTGCGTCCAGCCCGTTTTGAACGGTGTTATGTGAAGGCTGACCTGATTTCTCTATCTGTGAAAAAATTCCGCATGCATCGTGTTCGCGGTGAATGTCCATCGACAACGCATTCAAGTCCACGTTCGCCACTCCTTTTTTTGCAAAATAGTTTGACACTATCTCTTTCGTCGCGTCAATTCTGAATTTGATGGTTAAAATTTCTACAGTCCACACTGAAATAATATACGATATATTGAATAATAATGCTATCGCATGTTATAAATATATGCAAGGTTGAAAGGGGGCCCCTTGCGTGGAAGTCCGGAAAGCGGCAGCGGCCGATGTCGAGAGCATGCAACAACTTATACAACAGTTTGCGGATGATGGACTCATGCTTCCACGAACCGTCAAATCCTTGTGCGAACATTTACAATCGTTTACCGTCGCCGTCGAGGATGGTCGCGTCGTGGGTGTGGCAGGCCTGCATGTGCTTTGGAAAGACCTTGCAGAAATTCGTTCACTCGCTGTAGATCCACAAGTACATGGCCAAGGCGTCGGACGCAAGGTCGTTGAGCATCTCCTTCACGAGGCGGAACAACTGGGAATTGCACAAGTTTTGTCGTTGACATACCAAACGGGGTTCTTCGAGAAGCTGAATTTCCACGTCGTACGCAAAGAGAGTTTGCCACATAAAGTCTGGAAGGACTGCATCTACTGCAAGAAGTTTTACCACTGCGATGAGGTAGCCATGGTATATTATACACAACATTACGAAGCTTTCCAAGCCATCAGAGAAGCGTGACAATTTTTATTGGCGCCTTCTGCGATACCACATCGAATCAAACCATCCGAAGCAGCCAGCCCTAGCCTCTCCTTCGGATGGTTTTTTTATGCATAATTAAATGACTTCTTGCACAATCTCCTCAAAGGCCTGCACGTGTGACTCTTCCAAAATGAGTGGCGGAACCACGCGGATACGCGTGTCGCTGCACTGTGTCACAAGGAGGCCCCTGTCGGCGGCTCTGCTCGTGAAAGACGCGGCGTCCGCCACGTCGAACCCCCACATCAAACCGCGCCCCGAGACATGTTCAAAATGGCGCAACAGCACCTCCTCTAAAGCCTTCCCCACACGGTTGACTCCCTCGAGGAACCCTGTTTTCGTCACGGTGTCGAACACGTAATTGCCGACGGCCATGGCCAATGGGTTTCCCCCAAAGGTCGTGCCGTGCGCACCAGGTGTAAACGCTGCAGCGACCGATTTGCGCGCGATGACAGCTCCTACCGGAAAGCCGTTCCCAAGGCCTTTTGCAAGCGTCACGATATCGGGCTGAATGCCGACTTGTTCGTATGCGAAGAAGGTACCCGTGCGGCCGACACCCGTTTGGACTTCGTCGACAATCAGCAGCGCACCGACCTCTCGCAGGCGCTTGGACAACTCCTGAAGGTACTGTGCTTGAAGTGGATACACGCCCTTCTCTCCTTGCACCACTTCCACAATACACGCCGCGACGTCCGTGTCGATGGCCGCGAGGACATCCTCCAGCGAGTTCGGAGTCAGACAGTCCGGTAGAAGCGGTGTGAATCCATTATGGTATGCAGCTTTTGGCGTGAGTGACAATGCGCCCATCGTCCGACCGTGAAAGGCGCCAGGCAGCGACAGGACCTTCGTGCGGTTCGTCTTCGCGACCGCTGCGTGGTACTTGCGGGCCAGTTTTAGCGCGGCTTCATTTGCCTCCGTCCCACTGTTCACAAACATCACTTTCGCATCTTCTGCAAGCCCCGCGATGCCCGCTAACTTGTCCGCCAACGCCACCTGCCCTGGGACTAAGAACAGATTCGACGTATGCAAGAGGGTTTGCGCTTGCTCTGCAATGACCACAGCCAACCCTTTGTGCGCGTGTCCGAGGTTACATACTGCAATTCCTGCCGTAAAGTCGAGATAGCGCGCCCCAGTCTCGTCATACAGAAACACACCCTCGCCTCGCACCATGCTGAGTTTGCGCGTCCCGTAGTTGTTGAACAGCGAATCCACGTGGCTTAACGTAGCATTGGTCGTCGAACTCATCTGTACACCTCCATGATCACTCTTCTATCCAAAACATATGTCGCCCTGCATTCCACACCGCAGCGCGGCCCACGGCCTGCCCGATATCGTTGGCTAGTTCAATTCCGATTTACTTGGCCACCCGTGAGGCGCCAGCGACGCGCGTTCGCGTGGTCAAGCGAGTCCCGTGCGAGGTGCGGGCGGGATCGAATGGCGCTGCCTCGTGCAACAGCGCGAATGACAGACTGTCTGGGTCACCCCCATCGACCACCCACACCTCTTTCACACCGCGAGAGGCCGCGAACAGCATCGCGTTCACTTTGGGAATCATCCCAGCGGAAAACGCGGATTCGGCGAGGTGGCGCTCCAAATCTTCCCGCGTGACGTCGTACAGCTGGACGCCAAGCGAAAAATCCGCAAACACGCCCGCCACGTTGGTGCACAGTAACAGCTTGTCGGCGTTGACCGCCTTGGCGACGTGCGCCGCAGTCGTGTCGGCGTTTAGATTGTAGAACTGGCCAGTGGCGTCCACGCCGTAGGGAGGTAGCAACGGCACGCGATGTTTTTGCAGTTGTTCGACGAGTGGTTGCGTGACGACATCGTTCACTTCACCCACCCGGTCCCGTCCGCAGAACTGCGCCTGGACGGTCGTGCCGTCCGTAAACGGGACGATGACATCGCCAGTTGGATCCAACTGGTGGTATAGTTGTGCGTTGCAATGCTGCAAGGCTCGCAGGACGACCGGCATCGCCGCTTCCGTCGTCACTCGCAACCCGTCGACAAACGGCAGATCGATGCCCGCCTCTGCCAACTGCCGCGAGATCTCAGGTCCTCCCCCGTGCACGAGAATCACTTCGTGACCACCTTCCCGCGCCTGCCCGAGCGTGGCTCTCAAGGCTTCGTTGCCACGCCCGTCGAGCGCGCCGCCGATCTTCATGACAATGCGCATATCGCACCTCCTTCTACATCCACATCGACGTGGCAGCTAGACCTTCTGTGTCGGAAAAACCAAACATCCGATTCGCATTTTGCAAAGCCTGCCCCGCGGCCCCCTTTTGCAAGTTGTCAATCGCGCAGAACACCTGCAGCAGTCGCGAGGATTCGTTCAACGAAAGCCCGATATGCGCGTAGTTCGATCCCAGCACGGCCTTCAGATGTGGCAGTTGTCCCGGCTTCAAGACGTGGACGAACGGAGCGTCGCGATACGTATTGAGATAGCGTTGATAGATGTCGTCGAACGTCGGGACCGAATTCAAACGCGCGTACACACTCACAAAAATCCCTCGGCTCATCGGGAGCAGTTGCGTCGTCAGGACGACCGAGAAGCGATGGCCCAAAGCCTGCTCAATTTCCGGAGTGTGTTGATGTGAGCCGACTCTGTAGGCGTAAAAGTCGTCCTCGAGTTCCGCGAAGTGCAAGTGTGGCTTAACACTCCTCCCCGCACCCGTGACACCAGACTTGGCGTCGATGACCAGCGGCGAAGACACATCCACGAAAGCCGCCGATTCGAGCGGCTTTGTCGCGAGGAGCGCGGCCGTCGCGTAACAACCAGGGTTCGCCACCAACTTGGAAGTTGCAACCTTTGCCCCGTTGAATTCCGTCAGCCCATAAACAGCCGCCGACTGGAGTGCCGCGGCGACCGGGACCTTGTCGTACCACCGTTGATAGATGTCCGGGGGAAGGCGCAAATCCCCGGAGAGATCGACTACGCGAATCCCGCGCTCGAACAATTGTCCTGCGATGCGGCCAGACTCGCCAGATGGGAGCGCCACAAACGCCAAGTCACACCGGTCAGCGCACTGGTCTGCATCAAACGCTTCGACAGGGGTGCCAGGTGCGTGCGCGAGATGCACAAACAGTTCCGAGAAGTCCTCGTCCCGCTCTCGCGATCCGGCCAGGTAGGTCAGGTCCATCTTCGGATGATGCAACAGCAGTCTGACCAACTCCATTCCGGCATACCCGGTCGCCCCGATGACGCCTACGCGCGGGTTACGGTCCATGTATAAACATCCCCTATTGTGAATTTAAATTCAGTATACCGAAACTTCTAGCGAGTGAGAAGTATTTCCGAGAGGATCAAAACCCCCCGAATTTCTGTGCGGGTGTCCGTATCAACGGGCGTTTGTCCCATCATTCCATGCAGTACATCTGAAGGAGGCGACCATGATGGGTGTATTCGGCGGATATACAAGATGGGCTGTTGTGTTCTTAATTATTTTCGTGCTGTTCTTCCTCCTTTGCCCGGTAACTGGGTATGTGGGGGCTCCCGTAGCGACGGGCTACGCCATGACGCACTACGACTACAACTACGACGCGACCACGACGACGGCATATGGCGTCGAGGGCACAGCCTACCCGAGTTACCATTACTCTGCGTATGACTACACAGAAAGCGAGAGCAGTATGTAAGTGACTCCCACCTCGTCATCCCTACATCACCTGGGTGCCATCCGACAGGATTGGCACCCAACTGGATGATAATGGTATGGTGATACATAGGAGGTGCTGGAATGTTTGAGAATCCGACCGACGAAGTCATCGAAAAGATCCTTTCGAGTGCGAGCACCATTGCAGTCGTAGGACTGTCCGACCAGCCAAATCGACCGAGTTACGGGGTCGCACACTACCTGCAGCAGCACGGTTACAAAATCATTCCCGTCAATCCGAACGCGAAGGAAGTGCTAGGTGTCCGCTCTGTTCCCTCCTTATCCGCGCTGGACGACGCAGTCGACATCATCGACGTCTTCCGCAACTCAGCGGCGCTCGAGGGCGTCGTGCAAGAATCGCTCGGCCTGTCGGCACCAGTCATTTGGGCACAGCTGGGCGTTCACGACGAAGCGGCCGCACAATTAGCACAATCGCACGGTAAGACCATCATCATGGACAAGTGCATCAAAGTGGAGCACGCGCGGCTGGTGCGGCAGTGAGTGCGGAGCACTCTACGGTTCGGTACTACAGGCAGACAAAAAAGACGCCTGCTGGTCGTCATCAGCAGGCGTCTCTCGCTAGGCGTGCCTCATACCCTTCCCCTCTCCCCCCGCTTAGCAGGTCAAGAGACGCAAATTGCTATAGCGTTCCTTCACATCAGGCCGTTCATTCTGTAGCTCCAAGCAAACGATTCCTTCTTTACATAAATGAGCAAAAAAGGAAACCGTATGAAATGCATAGGCGTTTCTTGAATCGACAAAGCAGGAGGATTCATCAATGGAGGTTCGGACTCGGAAACCGAAACCGATGAAATCAAAACATGTAAAAACGATGAACCACGTTGAATCCTCTACACCCGGATATACACCCGGATTCCGAACGCCAGTATGAGGTATTTGATGAGCATATTGAAAAAAACAAACAAATATTGATGGATGTCTTTAAAAATTGCTCCGATGTGGTATTTCGACAAGTTCAAATTCAACATCATTCGAGCCTCTTACTAGTATACGTCGATGGGCTGATTGATACAAAAGTCTTAGAAGGCATGATTTTGAATCCATTGATGTCTCATGGTTTACCGGACAGTTTAGGGGATATTCGAACTGTCGCGGAAATGCTTACGAAGCAGATGGTCCCTGTAGGGCAAACGAAATTGGACAGGCGACGTGTTGATCCGGGCGCCACATTGGGCCATGACTGGTCGTCCTACACTCATTGCAAGCGACAATAATCAGCGCGTTTCAAGAGGACAAAAGCCGGATCCTAGCCGAAAGAATTAGAGCAACAGTTTGGTCATAAAGACAAACGTATCCGAACGGATCTCCAAAATCATGTTCATACAAAGAGGGTCAGCATGATGCGAATCTCGGCCAAACCCTCATTCAATACAGCCAAACCATTCTCGGCAAATGGTTTGGCATCGTGATCGTCATACCTTACTTTGTCATGTGGTATTCCGTGACACCTGCTATCCTTCGTGAGGCCGGTGGCTTTATTCATATTACGCTGTTCATCAAAACACCCGTAGTTGTGCTCATTTTTGCAATTTTGTTGGTGAGCGTATATATGACCTTGCGGGGTGAAATTGAAGGAATTGCGCGATGCAGTGAGATGATGGGTCCAGTGATTTGTATCATGATTTTGGTCAGCCTTGTACTCGAACTCAATACTGCCAATTGGCATCAATTACTCCCAGTTTACAGCGACTCCGGTTTCGTATCGATTATGAAAGGCGCGGTACATCCATTTGGGTTTCTCGGAGAGGC
Organism: Alicyclobacillus fastidiosus; assembly: GCF_026651875.1. GTDB lineage: Bacteria > Bacillota > Bacilli > Alicyclobacillales > Alicyclobacillaceae > Alicyclobacillus > Alicyclobacillus fastidiosus. The sequence continues at coordinate 3,921,916 of NZ_CP104067.1, forward strand.
CGTCATGATCATGATGATTATCCCCCTCATGAGCGTCCCACAAAATTCATTAATTTGATGAGGTTTATCCAAAATTTAGATGTCGTGATTGTGGCGGTTTGGATATTCAGTGTATTTGTCAAACTGTCACTCTACTTGTTTATTTTGTCCTATGGTTCAGCACAATGGTTGGGGATCAAGAATTGGAAAATCATTCTTTGGATCGCGGCTCCAATCATGCTCATCTTGGCGATGCTCCCGCCAAACAACGTGATTGTGAGTGTCATTTATCCACAAAAATTCTGGAGCCCATATATCGTCCCAGTTGATTTCCTCGCCATTCCAACCCTCCTTTGGGGTGTCGGCACGATACGGAAGAGGTTGGAAAGTAGGTGAAACGTGCACGATGCACAAGAAAGTACGCTCAATTGGCGTGATTTTACTGATCACAATGTCCTTAACGACAGGTTGCTGGGACCGTGTAGACATTAATGACAGGGCTCTTCTTTTAGGCTGGGGAATGGATATTACAGATGACGAAAAGTATCAGGCAACGGACCAGTTTGCTATCCCTCAGAAATTAGTCCCCGGTCAAAGTGGGGGTAGCAAGGGTAACGCTTTTTGTATTGCAACAGGAGTTGGCGATAATATCCAGGAGGCAGGGCTGAATATGCAGACTAAGTTGTCTCGACCTTGGTTTGCTGGACAGCGACGTATCCTCTTGATCGGGGATGGTCTGGCGAAATACGGTATCGGAGAGGTCATCGATGAATACAGTCGCAATCCTGCGGTTCGTCTCCGAACAGATTTGATGATCGTAAAGGGAGGAACGGCGAATGCTTTTTTCAAACAGAGCTATCCGCTTGAACGCCTTCCCGCTTTCGCATCTGTGAATATACATCAGGCAATCGGTGTAAAACCGGATGTCACCCTGCGGGATTTTTTAATGGCAGCGTCCAGTAATGGGGACACCCCTGTTCTCCCTGCGTTTAAAATGATCTCAGATGCTTCTTCTGATCGTTTAAAACAGGGTGACGAAAATGATCCCATTCCAAATATAAGAAGTTTTGGACTTGCGATTTTTGATAGAGACTTAAAGTTCAAGGGATATTTAAACTTCAAGAACTCGATCACTCGACGATGGATTCGTGGGGAACTGAAAACGAATAAAGTCACTGCCTTCATCCCTGGAGCCAAGGGAAACGCCGCAATAGAGATGAGTAGCTTAAAAAGTAAAATCAACCCCGTCCTGCAAGGAAACCACATGAATATTCACGTCACCCTTACTGGTAAGGGTGCAATTAGCGAAAACAATACAAATTTAGATTTATCTCAACCGCACAATGTCAAAGTATTGGAAGCAGCTCTGGACAAACAGGCTGAGCAGCAAGCTTTGCAAGTAATCCATGTTTCATGCAAAAGGAATACAGGCTTGACGCCTTTGGATTCGGCGTACTCATTCATCGTAAATACCCAAATCTATCAGTATTTTGCTGACAGTGATATCTCGGTTAAGGCAAACTTAACGATACAAAGCGTGGGACTAACCGGACCGTCACTCCTGTCGAAAGAAGATGACGTCAAGCAATGAGCTTTCCCCCATTTTCCGCGAATCGTTCAGCCGATACTCTCATCTCAAGTGACGCTCGCTTTCGACCGCACTCGATATCGACTGGCATCGTGGAGGTTTTTCTGTGGTGCCTCTTTCATAGGATCTATCTCGCGCCTCGTCCTCTCAACAACGTCTAGCGCGATGCTCACCAGTACGGCCCACTCTTTCTCCTTTTCTGAGGTGGCGTCAGTGACTCGACCCAGGCTCTTTCCTCAGGTGTCATCTGGCGAATGACAATGGGTGTTGCAACAAGTGTTTCACGTGCAAGGTCCCGATTTGGGATTGGATTATGTTGCGAGCCTGACCAAATGTTCATATGGAAACCATCCCCCTCAATTGATTCCCATAGACTCCCTCATTGCTCGTGCATAATCCGTCGAAAAATAGGACGTTTTGCCGACTGCGTAAAATTCTTAGCAAGCTCGCGGGACAGAAAAAAAGCTCCTCGGGTGGGCCGAGAAGCCTTGGTGCAACTGGTGTTTCTTCTGTTTTAAGTGGCGCGTCCGGAGGGATTCGAACCCCCGACCTCTGGCTCCGGAGTTCTACGGAATAACGCATAGGGCGGTATACATGCGGTGATCAAGTGTGTTTTAAGGTGTCCTAGGATAAGGGTTTTGTAGAGGATTTGTAGTTTATTTGTAGATGAGGGTATAGGGCAACATCGATCTACAAAATTCATAAAACTGGTATCAGAACCCCATCCGTAGCAGGGTGGGGTTCTGAACCGTTACAAAATGGGTCAATACAACTGGCTTGCAACTGTTACTGCTCCGTACTGAGATGATGTTGATCCCTCTTTAACTAATGTTCCGTCGTGATAAATCGCTACATTGAACGATCCGGTTGCTCCTTGATTCTGAAATACAACAGAAATCTTTGCGGCCTTTTGAATCGTAATGGTTTTAGGTACAGACGCGGAAATCGTTTCAGAGTTTGACGAATCATCTGAAGAAGCAACCATCACATCACCGGAAAAGTGTACGCCGGAACTACCCGTAACTTTAATCGTGAAGTCAGGTTGTGAAGCAGACTGTTTTTGAACAGGATCCGAAGTTTGTTTGGTTGATGTGCTTTGCGTGCTGGCCGTTGAAGCTGATACCACAGGTTGGGACGCTTTAGGGTTACTGTTTCCCCCGTTCGCAACGCCGATAATGATGAGCAATACCACGAGACCAACGGGATAAACCCACCATCTTTTGTAGATTGGTTTTCTAACCTTTGGCTGTAGTGTATGAAAACAGAGCGCTTTGGGGACTCTTTCTGTAAGAGTTATTAGTCCAAAGTCGAAATTAGGTGCAGACCCGAATGCCAAGTGCACAACTCAATGGCGTTAATATTTTTTATGAAAAAATGGGACGAGGAACCCCGAAATCCTTGTTCACCCGCCTGTATTAAGCAGCATAAGTTTTCTTCATCAGATGGAGGGATTATCACGGAATTTTTTAACCGTTCGATTCGATATACGGGGACACGGTAGAAGCCAAGCCTCTCAGCAAGCGATAACCTATCCGCTCATCGTTGAGGACATAAGGCATTTGATGGATCACCTTAAGATCAAAGAGGCGTATCTTTGTGGCTACTCAACTGGGGCATCCATCGTGCTTGAGTTTCTGTTGACGCACCCTAACCGAGCTTTAGGGGGTATTTTAGTTGGTGGAATGTCGGAAATACATGACTTTCGACTGGCAACTCGGATTCGGCTGGGTATCATATCCACAAGAATTGGTGCAATACGTCCACTAGCTTTATCACTTTCCTGGAGCAATTCAGATACCAAAGGGTTGATGTGGAAAACTTACCAGGAATCAAAGCTGGGCAATCCAAAAAACATGGAACAATACTACCAAGCCAGTCTTCATTACGACTGTACAGATCGTCTAGCGTTGATTCACGTTCCCGTATTACTTGTGTATGGAGTTGAAGACCATGGATTTCATTCCTATGGCCGTCTCTTGCATGACCGACTGTCCAACAGTGAACTGACATTCGTTCAAAACATTAAACATCAGATTCCGACCAAAGCCTCCCATGCATTGAATGAACGGGTAGAACAGTTTGTCAAGACTCATGAGGTGAGCAATTTTTAATCCCGTGTGGGGATAGGTATAATTGTAGAATTTTATCGCATAATTACGGTGAAAGGCGTGAGACGAAGTGATTGAACATTCATTTGATGAGAATCATTCTGATATACTCGGTTCAATAGTGAAACCAGAGGTAAAAGAATTTCTTGAAACTTCAATTCGCATGCTCCCAAAGCTAACAGAAATGATGCAGATCACTTCTGCAATGTACGATCTAACGCAGTCACTACTAAAGGATGCCGAAATGACGGACATCCTAGAAAAATCCATGTTCGGAGATATCGAACCTATTCAGGATAGGTTGGAATACGGTGTTGTTTTAGTTAATGCTGCACAAGAACGAGCCAAGTGCGACACTTCCAAAATAGGCATGATTGGTATGTATAAAATGTTTAAAGATCCCACAGTACAAAGAAACCTCAAGTTCATGAAGGCGCTACTATCCCTTATAAACGAGCGTCGAGAAGAAAATATTCGAAGAAAGTATATTCAGTAAATGGTATCTAATTGAACCACAATTTCAATGAAAAGTTTGTGTTGCACGGCTTACTTTTCACGAAGATGTACACACGAAATACAGTCGCGCATCGTGGCCAATGGAAAGTCGCCGTGCATAAGCTAATTTAACACACATACCCCAACCTAAGATGAAAGCCTTATTATCGTTCAGAAAATCGCTGTTATTTCTAAATGCATAATACGTTTGTCACACGGAAAAATAAAAATGCGATCTATGCGAATTGCCAGTAAAGGAGACAATTGAATGAATTCCGTAGGCTCATAGTCTGTTTGGTCCTCCCCACTTTATTAGTAACGGGTTGTGGTGAAGGCGCACAAAGGGCCGCAAATAGTACCGGTAATGCCGTTGGTAACGGTACGAACGCCATTGGGAACGCAATTGGTAGTACCACAAACTCTTTAGGCAACACGGCAAGAAATGCGGCTAAATAAGGAAAACGCCTTCAACCTTAGTTGTATTGGAAGGAATTTACTTGGCGATAGGTATGGGTCCTAGTAAATGATTCGTCAGACAACAATGCAATTCGGGCGCTCAAAACACTGTACATGACAACACACGTGTTGCACCTGGAAACAAAAAGTGCCCTTGCATTTCTGCAGGGGCTAGCAAGGAGGATACGCCTCAGTTGATTTTCATTTTAGAAAATCGAATGCCCTTCCCCGGGTCAAAATAATGGTCTCGCCTTGCTATGCGATTGATCAACACCTGTATAATTTTCCCCGCTCGTATTTGCACGGTATAGCACGCTTCACGGAATACCTTGTATAGGGTCGCTCTTGATTATCCGCTCTACGAACCTCAAATGACATTGACGTTGTTTCGAATAAATCATCAGGATTGATGCTACTTCCCAAATCAAGAACAACATAACGCGATTTCTTCCTGATCGACATCGTGCTTCTCCTCTCATTTCCGAGATGTCGTAATGTATGGGCGAAATCAACGCTTCGTAATGGGCAAACGCCCATATAAATAAATTTAATCCAGACTAACGCGGATATTAAAATCAACAACAGAGCTCACCACGCGCGTCGAGAGACAGCGGACCAGGGTGAGACTTTCTCATTTTCGGAAGCAATACAAAACAGGCTACACCCCGAAGGATGATGGCCTGTTTTGTATTGCTTCACGCATATTTAGTTTTACCCATGATACGAAAGGATATACTCAGATGAATTTATACAGCATATATAATGCGGTACCATTACCCTCCGCCTTCGGGCGGCTTTTTTCTTTTGGAGGTAGCATGGCTACATACAGTTTCTACGCAATACACGTTGATGCGTCTACGCACAGGTACCCAACATATACGCTTGTCGACGCTGGGACGGATCAAGAGGCTATTCACAAAATGGCTGTGGAACACGAGATGAAAGGTGGCTGAACTGGAACCGGATGGCGTTATGGAGATGAAACACAGGGCGTAGTTCACGAAGGCAAACAACAAGAGGGGTCATCGTTGCACCCCTCGTTGTTCTGCCGCAATACCCCATCAACTGTATAAGGGGCTACATTGTCCTCCTCTTTTCTTCCCTTGATGATTTATGACGGTTTGTGCGTTTTAGAACCCGTTCCCTTAGTTTCCATCGAGTAAACACAATACCGCCAAATCCTAAAATAATTAAGACGGATTCAACGATCACAACTTATACAACTTGCCTTTCTTAAACGTACAGGGAATTACTTTTTTCACGCTAAGGCAACTATAGGGATACCCATCAATTTGGGATCTTTGAACCGCAAGAGACATTGAACAAGGCGTTGCCAGTAGATCAGTGGAAATGCTTTTTCCTAAATCGAGCACTACGTACCGAGAAGATTGTTTCCTCTTATCCATCGATTCAACTCCTCTTTGCCCCCAGTTCCTAATGCCCTGTATCGTATGGGCAGAACGCACGATTGGATACGGGCGAATGCCCACGAGAGCGGTGGCAGAGACCGAGAGGGTTGCTGATATCGTTTCGAAGGAAACTGTTGCGAGTTACCACCGAAATAGGTCACTCCATTCGCTGGACGGAGATTTACTGCAGGCATACAAAAAAAGACGCCTGCTGGTCGTCATCAGCAAGCGCCTCTCTCCACTGCCTAATACCATCATACAACCCGCCGAAGCGGGTCTAACCAAAGTGTGCTGTTAAACATCTTCAACCAACGCTGCTCCCTTGTTCCATAGCTCCGGTCCAATTAGGGCACTTAGGATTCGGGCTGCGGATTTTAAATATTGTCTTCTTCGCTTATGCCACTCCGTAGCGGCGATAATCCATCGCTGATCTTCAGAGGACGTGACAACAATATTCCCCAGAGAAGTTCCCGCGATTTTGTCATGTTGGCGAGCCTCAATGAAGCATTCAACTGTCATTAGTATCAACAGTTCATCCCACTCACCTGTGACCAAGCGCTCCAGGTTACCAGCTGCTGTATTGCGATGATAGCTGGTTTCAACGAGTTACCGGAATGTGAAACTCGATTAAGTCACGCGATTGTAGAAAGGAGCGGAGCCATTTAGGCGTCCGCTCGATTTTATGTCCTCACTGCTCTTGCGTTACGGTTGCATGCATGAACATAGGTATCAATCAAGCTTATGAGCTGATACGCACTCGCAATGATCTCCCGAAGTTCTATATAGGCCGGAGCCCTCGCATTCCACGAGACGCGTTCTTTCAATGGTATGATGAACTATGGCAGACCACCGAACACTTAGATTTGGAACAGTAGATTGAGGCGAGATGATGATGTCGATGGAGGATGAACATAAGGATTGAGAACGAAGCGATTATTCAAGTTCCAGATTAAATGAATCGGTAACAAAGCATGCCGCACCATTGATGAAGATTTATTTCCTTATAATTTAGGACGCATCTCGCCACGCCGCCTCGGGAAATATAAAAAATAAAGAGTTAACGAAACGGGTGTTACAGTGAGACGCCATTATCGATTTAACAAACGTTTCATGTCGTTTGATATCTATCTCAGTATTATACTTGCAATCATTTGCCTACTTGGACATAGTTTATTTGGTGTCTTACTCAATGTGGGATATGGGCTCTGGGCTTTACGTACCCTGGAACGCATCGAACGAGATGAAAGGGAAAGGAAATAAAAACCGCGCCCTCTAGTCGTCATCGCACGGTGTACTGGGGCGCGGTCCTTCGCAACAGCACTCAGGATTTTCAGGATGTCCGAAACGGCACAAAATAAGTACCCTCCACCTTGAAATCCTCCGGGAGTGTCCTATGCAGTTCTGCAATTTCCTCTGTTACGTCGATACAATTCTTAACGAGCAGATGCTTCGACATGGCCTCCATCTGTTGCACAGTACATCGCATGCCGAGAGCTTGTTCCACCGGAGCCACCATTACGATCTCACCATACGCATGTAACTCCTCGAAATCGAAATCAAAGTAGTCCAACTCCACCAGTACACATCTCACGGTTATCCCCTCCCTGAGGGTACGATAACAAGGGATATATTAGGTGGTCGACTAAGTATAGGAGAAAAATTCATACAAGTTGTTGTGGTCAGATTAAATTTTTAAACTAAGCTGGCAGACGTGAGCTCACCACGCGCGTCGAGAGACAGCCGAACCGGGGTGCGCCATTTGTAGTTGCTAATTACATTGGCAACGTATGCAGGCCTTAGTCAGGTTCAATCGCCTCCTCCATCACATAAGGTGAATTCGATTACGTTTAACTTTTGGGGGAGTTTCCGATGTATGCACATGTGATTACGTTTGTCATAGGGTCGGGTACAGAACAGGAATCCGAGCGTATGGCAGCTGAAGCCATGTTATGGCTCCATGATCAAGATGGATTTGTCGGAGCAAACTTCCTAGCGGATTATGAAAACGGCGAGCACAAATGGATTACATTTTGGGATACAGTCAAAGAGCCTGAAGTGCATAAAAAAGAATTATCTAAAATGCAGGAGCTAATCGGTAACAAATATCTCTGGGGAGTCAAAATAGAGGAGTTCCAGGTTTTATGGAGTCAATAGTAACAAATAAAAGGGCGCTCACCCTGCTCTCAACTATGTAAATTAAGGGGAGCCGTTTTAATCGTAACTCATGGACAGGCTAACGTCGGTTTCATTCTTACGCCCGTCTTCATGTACTACTTTATACATGAATCGATTGGAGGTGCGTACGAAATGAGATGTCCTGCTCAGATTTGTCCGCCGCTTTATAACGTGCGGAACTGTTACATTCCACGCGAGGTACCATATGTTCATCCTATCGTGAATGTTAACCGCCACGTAATTGTAAATGTACCGCGGCACTATTATGTACCAATGACACGAAACATCGTAGTGGATCCTGGATGCCCAGGGTGTCGTCGAGGATACTAATTAGTGGCCCCTGAAAAAGTCTACATTTTTGCAGCGGTCAGGTCGGCCCGATTCGGATGAAGTGTTTCTATTAGGAGTTATCGGTGATTGGTATCCACGTGCCAACTTATTTGCTTACCTGGGCTGCTCTTCTTAGGTTGTGGGTTAGAATTCCGAACCCAACCCACACCGCCGTGCCCGAATGTCCACGGAATCGGTTGCGGTTGAGTCCGTACTTCTGTTTTAAGAGGCCAATCTTTGCTTCTCCTGTTGCTCTAAATCGCTTAAGTCCTTGTACCAAGGTTCCTGCTCCAGCTCTGTCCGTTTCTTACTTTTCTTTCCTCGAAACGGAGTGCTGACATGTTTTACCCCAAGTTCCTCTTGCAAGACCCGCTCGTTTTTACGGCTGCCGAATCCCCGGTCGGTTGCTACTGCATGAGGTGCGGAGCCAAATATCTCTTGGTGGTGTTCCACTGCAGGGATCAACATCTCGTCATCAGATGGATTTCCAGAGTAGACTGCGTAACCGGTGACAAATCCGCTCTCCGTTTCGTCAATCCGGACCTTGTATCCAAACTCAACCTTCTTGGCCAGCTTGCCTTTCTTAATTGGCCGAGCCATCGGGTCATGGATGCTAATCAGTCGGTCTGGAATAATACGGTTTCCGCTCAGTTTGATCCACCAAAGATTGCAATCCGTGCTTTTGCTTTTGCACAGACTGCTTCGTTGACCGCTGTAGCTTTTCAATCACTGATTCTGCCTGCTGCAGAACACTTTCCGTAATCTCGACTACGTCCTGCGTAATTTTGTTCACTTCATCCCAGGACCGGCTCATGCGTCGGCGCAACACTTTCGCGAAAGACAGCACCTTTCGTTTTACGATGTCAGTTTGGTCGACAAACCCTTCTGTAGCGTGGGACGCCACCTTACGAATCTTGTTTATCGTCCGAGTAATGGCACGTACCCCGTCCTGTAAGAGCGTTGCATCCGTTGGGTGATGGATATCCGACTCCACCACCGTGGTGTCTGTACGAAACTTGCGATGACGAATGACTCATTCTTCGCTGAGTTTCTTGACTAGCAATTCATTTAGATGTTCAATCGTGCCCTCACCATACCGCTTAGAGCTTTGATGAGTGTGGTTGCGTCAGGTACCTTTTGGTCAATGGCGATATGACAGAACCGTCTCCAGTGAAGACTGTCGCTGACCTCCTGAACGAGTGTTTCATAGCCCAGCTGATAACGAAATTTGATATACATGAGTCGAAGATAGGTCTGAACGGGGACAGTCGGACGTCCCATGGTGGTATTAAAGTTCTCCAGGAATGGCCACATGAATCACTCGTCATTCAAAATCTGGTCGATACGTTCAAGTTCCGCAGGTAGCGAAAGCAGAGATTCGGGGAGAAATGAGTCCCACAGTGTCACTTGATTTTGGTGAGTTCGTAGCATTTTCTCATGCCTCCTAACAGGATTCCCGAGGCATGATGCCGAACCCTCAAGCAAAAGGAATTCGCACACACCTCGGGTGGATCTGTGATTGTCTCGACAACAACCACTTCACCAACGGGCATTGCGATTCCTTTTCTTTATTCAATTCGTGGACTTTTTCAGGGGCCACTAACTAATAGCACCCATGCCCTCGTTGGATAGGCACACCCTGTGCTGCAACGAATTCACCAAAGACACCTTATCTCGATATGCCTGTGAGTGTGATACCACGGAGAAAAGATTTTTGGAAGAGAAAGAACAGAACGATAACTGGAACCACCGTCATCACTACAGCCGCCATCAAATACGGCCATTTCTGTGAGTACAGCGACACAAACATGTTTAACCCGAGTGCCAACGTGTACTTATTTTCGGAGTTCAGGTATACTAATGGCCCAAGAAAATCGTTCCAGGCTCCCAAAAACGAAAATACGCCCACCGTTGCAATAGCCGGACGTGCCATAGGGGCTATGATGTGAGTTAGTATCCTTAGTTCACCAGCCCCGTCGATCCGCGCAGCGTCTGATATCTCTTCTGGAATCCGCCGAAAGAATTGCCGCAACATAAAGATAAAGAATGCATTTCCTGCGAAGGCCGGCACAATCAAAGGGTAGTACGTGTTGATCCAACCAAAACTGTGAAACAACAGGTACTGGGGAATTAAAATGACGATGGCTCGAATCATCAAAGACGAAAGCATCAGGTTAAAAAACAATTCGCGCCCCTTCCACTGCATACGCGAGAATCCATACGCGACCACCACACTTGATAGAACGGAACCAACCACTGTGCCGATTGTACGATAACCGTGTTTAAGTAAAAACGAGCAAACGGAATATACGAAAATACATCCGGAAAATTAGCCCACTTAAACGGTTTTGGCCACCATTGTGGCGGCAAGATAAACTCTTGCCCCGAAGATTTCAACGAACTACTCAAAAGCCACAAGAACGGCAACAAAAAAGCAACAGAAATTGCAGTAATCACAATATACTTGATAATGACTTGCACAACAGAAGCCATACCGAGTCTTCTTCCATTCTTCGCCGGACGTTTACCATTACCTGTCTGCAAGTCTGATGCCAACGTAACCTCAGTTTTCATAGTAGGTATACCTCCCCAACATGCGGGTGACTATAGCAGTACAAATCGCTGTAACGATAAACAATATCCATGCGAGAGCGCTTGCATATCCCATGTTGAAAAAAGCAAAGGCTTGCTCATAGATGTACATTCCGTAGAACAACAGACTTCCCGCAGGCGCCCCATCTAATCCGCCTGCAATGAACCCTTGGGTAAACGTCTGTAATCCCCCAATTACACTCATGATCACGTTAAAGAAAATGACCGGACTTAAGAGCGGTATTGTAATTCGAAATAACGCGGTCCATGACTTGCAACCGTCGAGTTCAGCAGCTTCATAGACGTCCTCAGGCAGGCCTTGTAATGCGGATAGATAAATGATGACCTATGGTCCAGCGGTCCAGGCACTCATTAGAACAAGGCCTGGTATCGACCAATGTGGATCTGAAAACCATGCCGGAGCTGGGATGTGCAGTAGGCGCAAAAAGGCATTTACAATCCCATAGGACGGATTGAGTACCCACACGAAAAGAATGGTCCCTGCCACGGCTGGAAGAATACTTGGCAAAAAGACGATCGTGCGAAAAATAGAAGCAAAATAGCGGATTTTGTTCAGAAGTAAAGCAATGGCAAACGACACAACCGTACCAAAGACAACGGACACAATTGTAAAATACAAGGTGTTGCGTATGGCTTGATAAAACACACTATCACTATCGAGAATCTGGATGTAGTTATTCAGGCCAACCCAATGCGCCGGACTAATGACGTCATATTTGGTGAAGCTGTAGTATAGCGAGGACAGCAAGGGGTACGCCATAAACAACAAGTAACCAACTAACCACGGGGAGATGAACAACAGCCCTTTCCCCACACGTCTAAGCTCACGCTTATCTTTGATGAGCGATACCATGGCCATTCCCTCCTTGGAAATCTCGTTGGCTAAGCGGGATGCGCCGTATCGACACTAGATCCCGGACTTTGCACGAGTTTGAGCTTCATTCAGCGCCGCTTTTGGGGACATGGTGAGGTTGTAGACTTTGTTTTCCGCAGCTGTACCCTCCGTTTCGACCGTTTCAGCATTGTTCGTCGCAGGAAATTCAGGTGTCAAGTTTGGATGGAGATTGCGCTCTTCAATAAAGGGCTGAAAGCCGGGGTTTTCCTTTACAAGCATCGGTGTGGCCTGTTTCAAAACAGGATTGGAGGCTGGAATCCACCCTGACCCAACACACCAATCCGCATTGTGTTGAGGCTCGCTCAACCATTGAATGACTTTGAGTGTCTCTTTTAAATGAGGTGTCCTTTTAGGAACGACCCAGGCCCATCCAGAAGCAAGATAGTCTGTTGTTCCACCTTTAGGAATCGGTGCAGTGGCTACTCCCCAATCCTTTCCAAACTTAAAGTTCGTTGTATACTTTTGTAGGTTAGGCAATTCCCAGTCGCCCGTAACCATAAATGCTAACTTGCCATCAATGAACGGATCCATCCCCGATGGTGTTGAAGACACGAAATTTCCAATTGCATTTCGGCCATACTGCTTTGCCCACTGTTGCTCCCATGTCACCGACTTCAACATCGCAGGGCTGTTCAGTAATATCTTTCCATCTGGCGACTGCGGTGTTCCACCGTAAAGATGCGCCCAGCCAAACACATTAAAGATGTACCCCTCCCACGGGATGAAACCCATCTGGGTATATTCTTGGCCCTTTTTTATAGTCATTTTTTTCGCGTCGTCCCAGAGTTGGCTGAATGTCTTGGGAGGTGACGAAATTCCAGCTTTTTTCATCAAGTCGATATTGTAGTAGAGCATGTTGTCTGGATCCCAATCGACAGGTGCACCGTACACGTCATTTTGATACATTGCACTCGCCCAGGCACCGCTCGGGTAATCTTGTTTTGATATACCGATTTGTTTTAAATACGGATTCAACGGAAGGAGTAAATCTTTTGAGGCCTATCCGGCTGTGGTGGTTTGGTCATTGAGTATAATGTTCGGTGCCGTTCCAGAAAGTTCAGAGGCGATTAATTTGCCGGTTACAAATGTGTAGCTAGACTGGCCCGGTGGTAGCGGAATTGGTGCAAAGACGAGATGAATGTCAGGATGCTGACTGTTAAATTCCTGCGCTATTTGAGGAGCAACAGCGTAATTCCCGTATGTCCATACGGTGATGGTTACCGGTTTGTTCACCTGAGTGCCACATCCGGCCAAGGCTGACACAGTTACTAAACTCAACCCGCAGTTGGCGAAGGTTTTTAGTCTTCCATGCAAGAACTTTTTCATTCTTCCCCGTCAACTCCCTTCTGACTTGTCTTCATTAAGCGGATATTTGATCCACTAAAGTAGAACCACTGATTCAAAGGGTAGGCTGTATCTCTATCATCAACAGGATATAAATTTTGGAACCGTGCATCTCCATAAGCAGTTCTGTATTCAGATGCAGACATGCCGGTAACCCTACGAAAACACCGACAAAAATATTGCTCATCGTCAAAGCCTATCGCATAAGCCACCTCCTTAATTCCAGTCAGCTCACCGTATAATAAAAGCTGACATGCACGCTCAATGCGTTTATTCATAATAAACAAACTCGGAGACAGCCCTGTATATTCCTTAACTACACGGCTCAAATGAGATTGTGTCCATCCCGTAAACGAAGCTACTTCGGAGATCCTAAAGTTTCGATTCAAGTTTTCATCAATAAACTGCAGTGCCGCTTTTAACTGTGGTGAACGAATTGGCCTGGAAAGTTGTCCATGAGCTTCTTCTTGACATAATTGAGCATTTAATTCCTCTAGCACTACACCCAGCAGCCGATTACACCGCACTTTCCAATGGAAACCCTCAGAATACGAAATATTCATAATATCCCTTAGCAATGTAGGCAAAAGTGTGTTGTAAGATGTTATCCATACAGCGCGACGCAACAGTTCTAGCTCCAGTGCTGCTTGTTCTTGAACGGTGAAGTGGATAAACAAATGCCGTGTGGCTTCAAGGGGATCGAAAAAATAAGCATGCTGTTCGCCCGGACGCGTGATGATAAACCCTGGGGCAGACACTTCATACGTCTGATCACCCAACAGGTACCGAGTATGAGACCTTTTAGGGAAATATACCAACTCATATTCCGGTATTACCCTTGTTTCCAATTGAGAGTCCGGTTTCACAATAATCTCCCCAGCGAAAACTATACTTGGGATGTTCCCGTTTAAATTAGAACTCCTTGTCGTACTCATAATTAAGCCCCCATAAAAGTGAGCTATGTAAGATCTGTGAAACCGCTATCACAGGTAAATATAAGTGAAACCAATTTTGTACACAATACATCAAATTGATTAAAAGTTGGACTGTTTTGATACGTTGTTTGTAAGCCCACCCCACCTCCAACTAACGAAGTCCTCTTGCATGAATATCAAATGAGTTCAATAAAGAGAGCATACAGTGTATTTACATATAAACGCACCGTAATTAATCTGAAGCTGCATGAACAAACAGGAACTTAAAGTATGGGAGGCACGACGAAGCATGGCACATGGACTGAGTAAAGACCAATTACAGGAGTTTGAACGCAATGGATATTTGATACTCGAAGGCGTATTCAACACAAAAGAGGTTCGGAGAATGAAAGAGGAGTCCGACTATATTCTCGAGCTAATTTTAAATTCATCGATTGCACACTCACGTCGCAGTGGACGCTTAGATTGGAACCTAACACCAGATGGCACACAGAATGTGCGGAAGATTCAACCCATCAATGATCTCTCGCTCTATCTGACGCATATTTCGGAAGACGCTCGACTGCTTGAACCAATGCAGCAGATTATGGAATGTAAACCAATACTGATGGAGGAAAAGCTTAATTATAAACAGCCTCTTACAGATAAAGTCGATGGTATACCTATCTCGAATGGGGATGATCGATTTCCTATCCATAATGATTGGGCCTACTACTCTGCACAGAATTATCCACAAGACATTATGTCGTCAGCTATCTCCATAGATGAATGCACCATTGATAATGGCCCACTACACGTTTGGCCAGGTACGCACCTGACACACTTGGAACATGAACCGTCTGATATCGGATTACAAGTAAAACCTGGGCTCGTAGATCCAGACGGCGGAGTGGACGTGCTGGCACCTCCAGGATCCGTGATGCTGTTCCATGCATTGCTCGTGCATAATTCACGGCCCAATTTTACGAATCGACCACGACGTATGATGATTTATAGTCACTACCCATCAAGGGTTGACTTAGGGCATGATGTTCGTAATGGCCCAACACGTCTTCGGGAGTCGCCATGGGAGGAAGAGTACCATCGGATGAAAGAGAATGGCACATACGTCGACCAAGTCCACGCCCCAAAATACTCGGATATATTACAAAAATAAGCGTGTTTAGGCAGAATACTCATAATACTCCAATGGTTAGCATTCTCAAAGTGCGTAGATGAAACGTCCGCCACATTTTAATGCGGCGGACTCTTCTCTGGGAACCCTGCATGAGCGAGATCTATAACTTCGGCTAATAGCCCCAGTTTTGTTGTGGTATCCAACAAGGCAGCACGATGGAAACTAAGACCCCCCAGTGTAGCTGAGGATATGATGGGAGGAGAGACAAACCATTAAAATGATTTGTAGTAAGCTTGTAGATCGCTCACTT
This sequence comes from Alicyclobacillus fastidiosus, assembly GCF_026651875.1. Taxonomy (GTDB): domain Bacteria; phylum Bacillota; class Bacilli; order Alicyclobacillales; family Alicyclobacillaceae; genus Alicyclobacillus; species Alicyclobacillus fastidiosus. Next base: position 3,937,670 of record NZ_CP104067.1, read on the forward strand.
TTGAGCAAAAGAACAGGGCTCCTCGGAAGTCCCGAGAAGCCCTAATGCTACTGGTATTTCTAATGGCGCGTCCAGAGGTTCGAACCCCCGACCTCTGGCTCCGGAGTTCCACTGAATAGTGTATGTGGGGCTATATGACGCGATTTTAAACGCAGTTTACGCGCTTGAGAACACTGTGTTTGTAGATAATTTGTAGATTATTTGTAGATGTGATGCTTAGAAAACATCGATCTACAAATTTCATAATACTGGTATAAGAAACACGCAAAGAGAGCGGTAGCTTAAACGGCTCCGCTCTCTTTGCGTGTTCTCTGTTTTAGACATGTTCATTCGCCGTCATATTCTGAATTTTAAATGGTTTACTGCAGACTTCGGAACTACAAATATTTCCGCGCATTCATGCGTTTGTCACTGCCTGCCTTACTGTGAATCATCCACTAACCCTACCCGTGGATGGTCGGCGACTGTCCGCCCATGTCGTGAAGCGTCGTTGTCTCGACGGCATCCTCATCAAAAATCGCCGTCGGCAGTCCTGTGTTTACTCCCCAATAGTACGTAATTAGCGAGACAATGCAAACGGCAACTTGGTCCCACGGCGTGCGAAGCACGTTGCGACCACCGTCAAATGTACCCAAGTATGAGAGAATAATCATCATAACGTAGTAGAAGACAAGCCAGAGGCACGATTTTAACTGTTGAGCAAAACTTACTTGCTTCGTCGGCACAAATTTGCGAAAAATTAGATACAGTATGAACATCAAGAACTGTACACCTAGCAGCCATGAGTCCGTGTTCCAACCGGTCCAATAGACGATGAGCGAAGCGATTACAAAAGATATTGGACCTATCACCGACATTCCCTTCAAATAGAATGGGCGTGAGATGTCTGGTGCATTCTTACGGAAAGAGTGCGCCGAAATTGGAGCAATTGCGTATGTGAAGACTAATGCGGAAGAAACGACTCCAATAAGCGCACCCCACGACGGAAATGGTAACGTCCAAAAAATTGACATCGCAAACGTAAGCCACAGTGCGGGTCGTGGAATTCCCGTGCGCTCGTCCACGCGCGCGAACAATTTGAACAACGTGCCTGTGCGCGACCAACCAAAAATCATGCGTGGCGTAGAGGACATATAGATATTCCCCGTTCCACTCGGAGAAACAATAGCGTCGAGCGTCACCAGAATAGCTAGCCAGCCTAGTCCCAAAACGACTGCGATATCGCGATATGGCAAGGTAAATTGGGAACCGACGTGCGACCAACCGCCAGACAGCATGTGTGTCGGAATGGACCCAGTAAATGCGACCTGAAGAAGGACGTAGACAATCGTAGAAAGAACAATGGAGACAATGATAGCAATAGGAACCGTCCGCTGCGGATTTTTCGCTTCGGTGGCAAACCCGACAATCGGCTGTAGTCCTAAATAGGCAAAGATGACACCACCTGTTGATATCGCACTTTCAATCCCAGTAAACCCGTATGGAGAAAATCCTTGGACGTGAAAGTTTGCTCCCTTAAGATGTATGAGCAAGAAAACAATGGTCAGTGTCGGTACGATAAATTTCAAAATTGAGATAATTGTATTTGATTTTGCAAACGTCTTGACACTCCAGTAATTAAGAAGGAAGAAAAAGAGCAGGAGTGCGAATTGAAAGAACCAACCGAACACAGTTGGACTGCCGGATGATCCAGCTACCGTCAGCGTTGGCAACCAGGAAGTTGCATATTGTCGAGCTGCTTCGATCTCGATGGCGATGAGGCTAGTGAACGCAATGAGTGTGGCAAACGAGGTCAAAAAACCTACCAAAGGACCATGGGAATATGCCGGATATCGCACGACACCACCAGCGCGTGGAATCGATCCGCCGAGTTCCGCATACACGAGCCCCAAAAGAATGACAGCAATCCCAGCAATGACCCAAGAAATCCAACCTGCGGGACCTGCAATTGAGGCGACATGACTGGATGCAAAGAGCCAACCCGAGCCGAAAATTGAGCCAAACCCAATAAACACCAAATCAATCAGTGACAACTGCCGTTTGAACTTCCCTTGTCCCGCCATAGGCTCCCTCCTAATGTTAAAGCATGCATTCATTCGTATTTCATTGGTTCAATTCCGGGCTATCCTCCTTCACCGAGCATTACGATAACGCTTTCATTTATTTTATAATTGAAACAATCACATAATTGACTACTAGGTATCATTTGACTTAGACATGAAGAGAACGGGAAGCAATCGAGCACTGCTTCCCACATTTACGTTATACCGTTACATGTGCACGATAGAACGCTTGCTCGACGGCTTTCCGGTCTTCGTCATCAAGAGGCAAACGCGGTGCCCGTGTTTCACCAACTGGACGACCTGCGAGCTCCATCGCATACTTAATCGCTTGAACAAGTCGTGGTGTGGAATCCCAACGCATCAGCGGCAAGATGGTACGGTAAAGTGCACTTGCCTCTTCAAACTTCCCATCACGAACAAGTTCAAACAGTTTAACTGATTCCTCTGGAACGGCATTCGCCAGTCCAGCAATCCAACCGAACGCCCCAGCGAGCAAACCTTCTAGTGCCAAATCGTCAGCACCGGCCAAAACCTCTAAGTTAGTTTTCTCCTGAATTTCGGCAATCCGTCGAATATCCCCGCTGAATTCCTTTACAGCGACAATATTCTCGATACTCTCGAGCTTGTGAAGTAGATCTGGCGTCAAATCTGTTGCGTTGTCATGCGTATTGTTATAGATGACAACAGGCAATCCAACATCTGATAATGCTTCGTAATATGCAACTACTTCAGCCCACTTCGGTTTGTAACTGATTGGTGGCAGTGCCATGATTCCGGAAGCACCTACCTGCTTTGCCTGTCTTGCCCAGAATACCGCCCTCTCGGTCGTTGGAGCCGCCACACCGACCACAACTGGTACGCGTCCCGCTGCCGCAACAACAACTGTTTCAACGACCTTGCCGCGTTCCTCGTCGCTCAACTGGGCGTATTCACCACAGGTACCACAGGGTACAAGTCCATGAACACCTTTTTCAATCAACCAATTTACATGATCATCCAATTTCTTGTAGTCCACCTCACGAGTGTCTGAAGTGAACGGAGTAATAATTGCCACATGTACCCCTTCAAAACGTGCCATAAAATCTCTTCCTCCTAATTACGCTCTCAAAATTATAAATGGTTAGACCATTTGACGTGTTTTCATTGTAAATCCAAGCAAGATAGATGACAAGAGTTTTTTCAGAATATTACATATACTAGCTGTAGTAGATAGTCGGACCTCATGTCTCCTGGATTAATAGGCTATAGCGCATGTCTTTACCTGACTGTAAAAAGTGAGCGCAGCTTGACCCTGTTCCCGTATATGAGAACTGGACTGTTTCATTCCACCGAACGGAGCCTGATACTCAACTCCAGCCGTTTCCTGATTTACACGTACCATCCCCGCCGAAACATCGTTCAAAAAGGATAGGGCGTGTGACAAATCTCTTGTAAACAAAGAAGCGCTAAGTCCATAAAGCGTACGATTGCACAACTCCACTGCTGCATCGTAATCAGGGACTGTCAAAAGCGTTGTCACAGGGCCGAATATTTCCTCTTGCACAAGTGCATGGTCAGCATCGATGTCAGAAACCACCGTTGGCATGACGTAAAAACCACTATATGGGTCCACCTTTGACCGTCCTTGCGCGACAATAGTCCCATCCGTGTTCGCCAGGTTAACGTAAGACAATACCTTTTGATATTGCGCCTGAGAAGCAACCGGTCCCGTATACGTGGTAGCGTCGAGTGCATGACCGACGGCCAGTTCTGCGACCGCCTTGGTGATCTCTTTGATGAGCGCTGGTGCTACGCCTTGTTGGACGATCAAGCGACTGGTCGCGGTACACTTTTGACCCGCTGAGCGGAATGCCCCACTCAGAATAGCTGGTACAGCCTTAACTAAATCCGCATCGTCGAGGACTATTGCAGCGTTTTTTCCACCCATTTCCGTTTGAAACTTCACATTCCTGTCAGCGCATTTGACGGCAATCTGCCGGCCAATTGAGGTGGACCCTGTAAAGCTGATGGCATCGACAATCGCCTGCGAAACCAGCGCATCGCCGACATCACTGCCTCTCCCCATGACTACGTTGACGACACCCGCAGGCAGTTCTGCCTCAACGAATAGCTCAGCTAAGAGAGTCGCAGTCAATGATGCATTCTCCGCCGGTTTCCATATCACCGTGTTACCACAGATAAGTGCCGGAGCCAGCTTCCAAATCGGGATTGCCACAGGGAAATTCCATGGTGTAATGATACCAACAACACCAAGCGGAACACGCACGCTATATTGGAGAACGTCGCATTCGTTCGATGGGATGACGTCCCCATTCGAGCGAACACCTTCCGCCGCATAGTACTTTAATAGATGTACACCTCGCATGACCTCTCCACGCAATTCCGAAATCGGTTTTCCCATTTCAGAACTGGCTAAGTTGGCAACCTCATCAATGTGTTGTTCTAGTAGAATCGCTATTTTGTAGAGATACTCTCCGCGCTTCGCACCGGTCAGCGAAGCCCAAGCAGGTAACGAACGTCTCGCCGCCTGTGCTGCGCGAAAGACGTCCGATGCAGGTGAAAGGTGCACCACACCGACTTCGTGTGACATTTCGGAAGGATTTCTCACGATAAATTCCTCACCATGTGGGACAAACCACTCGCCGCCAATCCAGTTCTTCGATTCGATTTACATCCACCCCATTACTCAAATCAAATTCCATTTGGCATTAGCTTAGTGCGCCAGTCCGGTGATAGCGTCGGAGTTGCGTGACACGTGATCTCTCATTAATCGTTTCGCCTGACGAATGTTATTATCACCTATCGCCGTTGCGATGGCGGTTAATTCTTCATACTGTTGCTTACGCCAATTCGTATCTTCAATTTCGCCGATAACGAGTGCGTTCTTGCGAATGACTTCGTAAATGGCCATCATCACAGCCACGCGAATCTGGTTTTGCGAAGCACGGGCCACCTCTTCATGAAACGACAAATCTAAGTCAACAAAGACGCTCCAGGGCACACTGGTGTTCTCCAAGGAATCTCGAATGCGCTCAACGATGGTAAACAAAGTCTGCTTATTTTCCTCTGTTGCCCGCTTCGCAGCCCATAACGCCGTTTCCGACTCAAAACTCGTGCGAAACTCTGCGAGTTCAACAGCGGTCGCACCACGGAATCGAATCAAGGCTGCTAGTGACTGCCCTACTTGTTCAGCCTTCGGTTCCGAGATAAATGTGCCGCCGTAAGTGCCACGCAGTACCTCGACTACGCCTGCAGCTTCGAGACTCCTAATCGCTTCTCGCAGGGTAGGGCGACTCACACCGAAGATAGCACAAAGCTCTCGCTCACTTGGCAAGCGATCTCCGACCTGTAAACGACCTTGTACAACGGCCTCTTGAATTTGTTGGACAATATCTTCAAACCCACGAACTGGGCGTACTTCGTTAAACATGCCGTTTACCTGCTTCACATTTGAATCGCCCATTTACAACGCCCCTTCCTTACATTTAACGGTATCAATGACGTAAACGATATCATGCTTTTAACACTTAACAAAATCTCTAATCATTGAAGTAAAAAGCCCTGCGCGAGCGGATCTGTCGGATCCACCACCATTTGATGAATGCCAGTGACAAAGCCTGTTCCCGTAATTTCAGCAATGACCGCTGGAAAATGCCCAACCGTTGTTTCACCTACAAGCGTCGCCGTGATGCTGGTACCGATAATGCTCTCATGGATAGACGGGGTACAGATTCTCTGCCCGCCATGCCGCACAAGTGTCGCGAGTAGTGCAGATACCGCCGTCCCGCTCGGAGACCTATTGACCTGGCGATCAGCAAAAACAGTGACGTTTCGAACGTGATCATCCCGACTCGCATCGAAGAACACGACACCCGCGATATTCTGGATATGCGGTAAGTCCGGATGCGATACGCTCAAAGTGCGGTTCAAATACTGTTTAATCTGATGAGCGGTTTGCTGGAGCAACGGGATTTGTCCTTTCGTGATGGGGAGCTTCGCGGCAACTGCGTCAACCGTGGCGTAGAATTCACCGCCAAACGAGATATCGGCCTGAATCGTCAAATTCTCGAACGGGATTGCCACGTCTGCCGTATGAACGAAAGCGGGCTTATTCTCGAAGGAGACAGCTTCCACGACGCTCTCACGGCGATGCGCGCGTGCTGCGATAACGCCGATTTCCGTATCGATGTATATGGACTGCTGCAGTTCTTTAAGACGTACATGTCCTGTTTCGAGAAGAGCAGTGACGACAGCGATAATACCGTGCCCGGAAAATCTGCTGTAACCGCCATTATTCATAAAGATGACGCCAAAATCTGAGTTTGCATTAACCGGTTCCGTCACGATACACGCACACATACCATGATGACCGCGTGGTTCAAACAGTAAAACGCGTCTATCTGCTTCGAAAATCCGCCGACAATGTTCCGCCTTCTCACTTATCGTCTGTCCACGCAGAAACGGAATTCCACCTGTAATAATGCGCATCGGCTCGCCACAAACATGTGTGTCAATGGTCGAAAAGTGCTTGACGAATTCCACCCACTCACCCCCTTTAAATCAGTAAAAATCCGTCGTTGAGAGGATCTGAATCATGAAGTAAGAATTGATGAAACCCTGTCACCCATGCGGCCCCAGAGACCTGTGGAACGATTGCAGGAAGATGTCCCACGGTCGTTTCTTCCAATACTTTCGCATAGAACACGGAGCCAACAATGCTCTCGTGAACAAATTCTTCACCTATGGCTAGTTCTCCCTTCGCAAAGAGTGTAGCCACTTTAGCTGACGTTCCGGTCCCGCACGGTGATCGGTCAATTCCGCCTGGCGGTACCACCACCACATTCCGGCAGTGCGCCATTTGCGACATCGGCTCCCCATAGAACTCGACGTGTGTCATACCTTGAATCACAGGAATTTCGGGATGGACGACGTCGACCGTTCGGTTGACAGCCTCGCGAATCTGCACTGCCAGTTGAACGATATTGGACCCGTTGTCAGCCGACAAAGCGAGGCCAATCGTGCTCGCATCGACCAAACCATAAAAATTTCCTCCATACGCAATATCGAGTGTCAGCGAACCAACACCTGCGACATCTACGACTATGTCTTTTTTATAGAGGAAGGATGGAATGTTTGTGAAGGTGACACCTTCAACCTTCCCGTCGCGGATAGTTAGCTTGGCTTCGACCAAGCCCGCGGGAGTGTCCAATCGTAGCGTTGTCTTGTCGGAAGGAAAGATTCCACCTTCAATTAAAGCTGTGCACACGCCAATCGTATCGTGTCCACACATTGGCAAATATCCGCCCGTCTCGATATAGACGACCCCGATGTCCGCATTCGGATTACACGGCGCAGTCAGAATACATCCGGACATGACCTCGTGACCGCGCGGTTCGTACATGAGTGCACGACGGAAATCATCGTGGTGTTCCTTCATATAGACCATTTTCTCGGTCATCGTTTGACCGATGAGTTCCGGCGCACCGCTCGTGACCGTCCGCGTGGGGTTACCGCCCGTATGCGTATCTATTGTCGTAACGAGTTTAGAAAACTTCATACGTGTACCCCCTCATCTCTGGCGCGCTCAGTGAATCGCTTTAAGTGTAGTGGTTCAATTGGAATACAAGTTTCTATTCCCGCCAAAATTTCACTTATCACTTTCCCAGTCACAGCGGAGAGGCTGATGCCATCCCCTTCATGACCTGCCGCGATATAAAAACCGGGAACTTCATCAACTGAACTGACGATAGGCAAATGGTCCGGCGTCCATGGGCGCAACCCGGCGTAGCTCCGTAACATCTGAATATCTTTCATGACTGGAAAAAAACGAATGGCGCGCTTCGCAATGAGATGAATGACTTTAGAGTCAACTTTTGTATCATAGCCAACGAATTGACGACTGCTGCCGATCAAAAAATTTTGCGATGCGGTAGGCTCAAAGACGAGAGCCACCCCGTGCTTATCCATTTCTTCGTCAACCTGCCTCGATCCGCCGAACTTGCTCATCAGGTATCCGAATTCCATCACTTTGCGTTTGCCAATGTTCATGGTTCGTGCAGAAACCAAGATATGCCCTTTCCTTGGCTCGATAGGTACGTCTACATTGACCATTTTTCCCACATGCTTTGCCCATACGCCCGCCGCATTGATGACGCACTTTGAGCGAATCACCCCCTCCGACGTGTCAACGCCTTCGACCGCGCCCTTACTATCAAGCAGAATCCGCCTGACCTCCGTCTTTACCAGAAATTTTGCGCCAAGTCGACGAGCTGTTCTTGCCAGCGCATAAGTCATCAAGACAGGGTTTACAGTTGAATCTGTGGCGCACTCGAGCCCTCCGGGTAAATCGTGAGCCAGATAAGGCCACTCGTCACGCAAATCCTGCTGACTGAGCATGCGAAAAGGTAGTCCTGCGTCGGTCTGTCGTTGTACCCAACGCCCTGCCGCCTCCATCTCATCATCATTCTCACACACTAAAATACTGCCGGGGGCACGATATTCAAACTCCTCATCCAATTCCTTTGTTAGTTGTGCGACCAATTGCTGAGATTTGAGGGACATCTGACTGTCGAAGCCAGGGTCCTTGTCAATGGCCAGGATATTTCCATCACAGCGCGAAGACGTCCCGCCGGCGATTTCCCCCTTTTCGATCACAGTAACATCCATTCCAAGTTTTGCGCAGTAGTAAGCGATGGCGGAACCAATAATACCAGCGCCGACGACTACGATATCGGATGAGGCAATTCGCACGTTTGGTCACCATCCCTTGTCTCCTTACCCAGATAAGAAACACGCACATCTTTCAAAATTGCGGAAACATATTGATTATTGTAGTATAAAAGAAATTATACACACTCTCTATAATGTTGGAAACACAATGGTCAAACAATTTAATTGATTACATTTTTCATGTTTTGATACCTGATGGTTGGGGGTTATTGAATGAGTACATCCTCATTGCTTATTTGTCGATGTGAAGAAGTCCGCGTCGAAGACTTAGAAAAAGCCTATGCGAATGGTGCCGTGACATCTCGACAATTAAAAATGAATACGAGAGCAACCATGGGTGCATGTCAAGGACGTGTCTGCAGACATTTAGTTGAAGCTTGGGTACATGAGATGAATCCACTGGCACCTTACACAACCGAAAATCTATCATATCGCCCACCCGTCCGCCCCATGACTTTCGGCGAACTAGCAAAGGGGGAATAATAAATGCATCGTATCCTCAGCCATCCCATCCTGGGTCCACGCAAAGAAGCACAGACGGCAACTTTCCAATTCGATGGTAATGTGATAGAAGGGTACATCGGCGAGCCCATTGCTGCTGCACTTCTTGCCAACGGCAGACGATTGCTGCGAAGACACGAGGAAAGCGGCACGCCGCGTGGTTTCTACTGCGCCATTGGCCATTGCATGGAGTGTCGTGTCGAAGTGGCGGGAAGAGGAACAGTTCGCGCATGCTTGACCCCAGTCGAAGACGGGATGGTCGTGTTTTCAGGCCGCCAGTTGCCGAACGAGATTACAGGGAGGACAATTTAATATGGAAGAAACGACCTCCAGATTCGACGTGATCGTTGTCGGTGCCGGACCGGCAGGCCTATCTGCAGCGCGAGTCGTTGCGGAACATGGACTTTCCGTAACCATCATCGATGAGTTTCCATTACCAGGTGGCAGAATGAACGGCCAATTTCACGAGGAACCAGATACCGGTCTGTGGGTTGGCAAAGAAGTTGCAGCCAAATTGGTATCCGAGACCACTGAACTGGGCGTTGTGTTCAGATGTGGTCAAGCGGTTCACGATATTGTACGTACAGCGACCGGATGGTCCGTGAAGCTCACTGGTGAAAACGTACAGGGAACCTTTCTACTGTTGGCGACAGGTGCTGCGGAAATTCCAACACCACTCCCTGGTTGGACGTTGCCGGGTGTGATGTCAGTCGGAGCAGCGCAGGTCATGACCAATGTCCATTATGTAAAACCAGGTAAACGAGGCATCGTGATTGGCGTAAACGTTCTCGCAATGGCCATTGCCAGTGAACTCATTGCGAGCGAAGTGGAACTTGTCAGTATCGTCCTGCCTGCGAAGAGTCCGTTCACCAAGGAAGCGGCTAATCCGGCAGCTGTGTTTCAAACTCTGATCGGATTGTCCCATATGGCACCCTCTGCACTGTTGAGAATTGGTGGAAAGTGGGCGAAACGCCTGCGCTTGTCTCGCGTGGCTACACGCTTTTTGCCGAAACGCGGCATTAAGATGTGGGGTGTACCCCTGCAGTTGAGGACGGCAGCCTTACAAATCAACGGAATTGACAAGGTAGAATCCGTGACGCTTGCCGACGTGAATCGAGCTGGGGAACTAATTCCTGGAAGTGAACGTGATGTCGACGTCGATTTCGTTGCCATCGCAGGCGGATTGTATCCGATGGCCGAGTTAGCCAGTGTCATCGGCTGCCCATTTACATACATTCCTGCGCTTGGTGGGCATATTCCAGTGCATGACGAACAACTTCGCACACCAGTTGACAAGTTATATGTCGCTGGGAATATCACCGGTATTGAAAGTGCCAAAGTTGCAATGGCACAAGGGCGGTTGGCAGGTGCCTCGATTTGCCAAGACGCTGGTTTGTGTGATGAGGTCTCTGCAGCGATGCAAGATGTCGTGCGCACGAGGGCGAAGTCGCTCATTCAGTTTGCGCCAGGCATTGCAGAGGCACGGGAGAGCCTGTATCACGTGCGTTAAGGCCTCCTGCCATGTAGAAGACGGCCGGGGCCTTCGTCATAGTCGAGATGAATGACGGGGCCCCGGCCGTTTACTCATACAGTTAACAATTCCTTAGTAAATTGATACATACTTTCACACCCGTCTTCTGTCACGATAACGACATCCTCAATCCGAATACCAAATCCACCTGGTATGTAGATTCCTGGTTCCACGCTAAAGACCATACCTTCCTCCAACACAGTAGCATTCTCGCCGTAGGCATACGGCTCCTCGTGAATCTCCATGCCAACGCCATGCCCTGTTCGGTTGTTAAAATAGCGACCATACCCGGCGTCGGAAATGATGGTTCGCGCAGCGACGTCAATCGCGCCGATAGGCACCCCCGGTTTCACAGCCGCCATCCCAGCCAATTGCGCCTGTTTCACGATAGAATACGCTTCCCGCACAGGTTGAGCCACTTCACCCACGACAATGGTACGCGTCATATCAGAGAGATAATGCTTCCAAATACCGCCCATGTCGATAACGACCGTGTCCATCGGCTGGATGCGCGTAGCGTCAGGTTGGTGATGTGGCATCGCCCCATTTGCACCGACACCGACAATCGGTGCAAATGCAAGCTCATAAACCCCTTCCTGCCGCCAAAAGTGCTTGAGCCTCTCAACGACGTCCAACTCCGTCATTCCGACCCGAATGTCACCAATCACGTTCGCCATGACTCGATCCGTCAGAACTCCCGCCTCCCGAAGCAGACACAACTCGCGAGCGTCCTTCCTTAATCGTAGATGCGAAAGCGTAGTTGCACTGTCGACAAATCGCAAGTTCGGCCTGTGTGCCATCAATGAAAGAAGTGATTTGCTTGGCCAACTGCTGTCTACGCTGATATTCCCTTCTTTCGGCAAAACCGTACCGAGAAGTTCCGTGGTATCCTGTCCATCGCTCCAGAACCTAGCTTCGATGGAGATACCCGCAAACTCTTCTTCATGGAGCTTAGGTGCGAGAATAACTGGGTCACCTTGTCGCGGCAGTATGAATGCTAGCAATCGTTCATGCGGCTCTATATGAACTCCTGTGAAATAGTAGAAATTCGAAGAAGATGTAGCTATCACTGCATCCAATTGTTGCGCTACAAGTAACGTTCTGGCTCGATTCACTCGTTCTGCAAGATAATCTTCCAAATCCATCTCCCCTACTACTTCGAATGATTTTTGTCTATCCATATCGTCGTCAGTGGATCAAACTGTGTTGGACTCATCTGGTATCCGTGCACCCAAGGCTGAACGGCAATGGTGTCCATCGGAATGTAAATTGGAATCTGTGCCGCATCCGCCATCAAATCAGCGTTAATTTGCTCATAAATCTTTACACGCTGTTGTTGGTTGGTGTCTGTCTGCGCTTCGTTCAATAGACTATCCACCTGCGGGTTATCGTACCAAGTATTATCGGTCGCAGGCGCGTTCGCCGAATTAAATTCGGTATTGAGGAAATCTGAAGCATCCGGAAAATCTTGATTGTAGCCTGTAAAGAAGAACGGCACCTTCCCCTGCAGATACTCAGTTAGAAATGTCGATCCCTCCATCGGTTGAATCTTGCATTTCACACCGATAGCGTTCAAATTCCCCGCGATGGCTGTGATAATTGCTTCGTCTGTAGGCGTGTTGAACGTCTCTAGAGAGATTGAAAATCCTTTTGGATATCCGGCCTCAGCAAGCAGTTGTTTCGCCTTTGCGGGATTGTATCCGTACGTCGCGTCGGATGGCAGGTGCTTGTTGTACCCTGGTAGCATCGGTGGCGTTGGTTGGTTCGCCACTTCTCCCTGACCCTTTAGAAGTTTAATGATGTAGGCCTTATTGATGGCCCATTCAAGCGCTTTTCGGACCAACACATTGTTAAACGGCTTATCCTTCACCGTCATATCGACGTACCAAACGCTGACCATCGGGACTTGCAAAACTGTCTTTTTCAGCGCTGGGTTTGTTTCAAATGTAGGATATTGATCATTTGGAATGCCGCTCGTTAGATTGCCTAAGAATGCTGTTGTTCCCAGTTCAAAGCGCTGCGCTTCGAGGGCCGTATTTTCTGTGATGTCAATGGTGATCTGATTCAGGTACGGTAGTTGATTTCCATATTGGTCAGTCCGCCAGTAGCTCGGATTTCTGGTCAGGACGACACTATTCGTGGTAACATCCTTTAATTCGAACGGTCCGGTACCCATCGCATCTTGCGAGTCGTATTTGTTTTCTCCGACCGAGTTAATGTATTTTTGGTCGACAGCCGAAAAAAACGTCATAGTCAGGATCTTAGGGAAAAACGGTTCAGGTTTCTCTAGACGAATAATGAGCGTATCAGGATTGGGCGCAGAAATCCCTGAAATCGTCTTCGCCTTACCCGCTGCATACGCGGCTGAACCTTGGATAATGGGATCAATAAATCCTTCTCCAGCAGACGCAATTTTCGGGTTTAAAACCCGTTCAAATTCGTCTATGAAGGATTGAGCCGTCAGTGGGTCACCATTCCAAAACTTGATTCCCTTGCGCAATTGAAATGTATACACTTTACCGTTTGGCGACACGGAATAGCTCTTCGCCGCCATTGGTACAATTTGCGTCGTGGTCCCCTTGTACATCAGCAGTTGGTCGTACATGGCACTGATGATTTCCCCGGAAGCCATATCAAAAGCCTCGGCTGGATCCAAGGCTTTTGGCGGGAGCGGACTGTCGATGACGATGTCCCCCCCAACTTGTGGTCGTTGCTGACTTGTCCCAGCAGCGGCATTCATGACTGAGTTCTTTGGTGGACTTTTTGATGGGCTTGCACACCCGACTACTAACGTCCCTAGAACACATACGGATGCCATAGCCAATACTTTTCGGTTTACGCTTACTTTTTTCATTTTGATTCCCCCAAATCAAAATATAGAAAGCGCTATCACACACCTCGATGTCTGAGTCACCTAAGTAGCTAAGCACCCACGCCTTGGAGCAGCAAGTATTTTGGTTCCGATTTTTCATAGTTTAGCGTGCGGCCATAAACGCCTCGATTTCGTCCGCTGTTCGAATGATGTCCTTTGACAAGATTTCATAGCCGTCTTCTGTGACCAACACGTTATCCTCAATGCGAATACCAAGCGATTCGTCTGGTAGATAAATACCAGGCTCAACCGTGAGAACCATTCCTGGCCGAAGAACGTCATACGCGCCAACGTCATGTGTATCCAACCCAAGATAGTGACTCACGTTGTAGAAATAGTATTTTTCGAGTTCTGAATCCTCTACAATCACACCAAGGTCTCGCAAACCTTGTGCGAGCACATTGCAGGTAACTTCATTTAGATAGCCATGACGGACACCAGGTTTGATACACGCTATCGTATCAAGTTCAGCTTTTAGCACGATGTCGTAGATTTTCCGTTGTCTAGCACTGAAGCGCCCGTTGGCCGGAAATGTGCGCGTGATGTCTGATTTATAGTAGTGATACTCTGCTCCAACGTCCGCTAGGATTAAATCTCCGTCTTTGACTTCTTGATTGTTCTTGATATAGTGCATAATTGTAGCGTTAATGCCTCCACCCACAATTGGGGCATAGGCCATTTTCGAGCCTAAACGTTTTATGGCAAAATCGAAATGCGCCTCGAGCTCGTACTCCATGACACCAATGTGTGTATTTGATAGCATCGATTGAAATCCTGAATTCGCACATTCCAACGCCTTTCGAATGAGTTCGACTTCCTCGGGATACTTTCTCGTCCGCAACTCACAAATTTGGTGATATATATCGTTCAAGAGAATATGCGGATACTTTGATTTGATTTCCTCTGCGAAGGATTGTTCGAGGGATACAGCGACGTTCCAACCATATCGTTCTAAATCTAAATACACGTCAGTGAATTTCCCGGTTCGAAGATACCGCTCCAACTCCGGATAAAAATTCTCCAGATATTTGACCTGTTCTACGCCAGATATCTCCTTAGCCTCTTTGGAAGTGAGCATTTTACCGTTCCACTTTTCCTTGTGCTCACTCCCTGCTTCTATAAACAATGTCTCTTTCACACCCGCATCTTTCTTTTCGACCAGTAGAATGGCTCCTTCATAATCTAATCCCGTAAGATAGTAGAAATTTCGATTCACACTAAACGGGTATAATTCATCAGCTGATTTTTGGACTGATTTGCCTGAGAACAGAATCAATATAGAGTTATCCTTTACCCTGCTTGCTACGTGTGCCCGATTTCGCATAAAAAAGTCCTGATTCATCTTGCGTCCCCCTCGGATTTTGTATAAGAGCATGTTGCCAGACCCGTTAAAGGTATAACCATTTGACTAAGAAAAGTATAGACCTATCGCTAGGACACATCAATACAGAAAATTCAAAATTGAGAGACCTAAATTTCGACGATAATTATCGTTGGACAATAAATCTAGGTAAGGCATCCCCACGTTTTGTGGCAATGCCTTTTCCAGTTCTCGAAATCGCGTTGCGAGCGGTTTATGATACATCCATGTCATTTAAGCTCATAAACTCACTGCTTGGTCGCTGCGTTTAACCAGAACAACATCCTCTACCTCACTTTGACTGATGACGGTAACACTGACGCCACTTGTTGGATCGTCGAAGGTTGCGAATTTGTTTTCATTCAGACCCAGGCAGGCAGTATTTACATCATCCGGATCGTACGTATCCCTCAGTTCCGGATTACCGTGAACGACGTACAAAGGACCGCGCCCCGTGCGCACGCTTGAGTCGACATGATAGACTAACACACCACTATCCGTTGCGTAATTGTCATTGCCAAGGGGCCGACGAGACTCGATCACGAAGGCTGATGTCTCCGAAAGTGGGATGACTACCATCTTTGTACCTCCGGAAGACTCTATTGGTGAGAGATGATGTATGAAAGCGCCCGGCTTAGTGACAACGTCTACTTGATCGTCGTCTAGCCAGCCTAACTTCCACTTGTGCCACGCAAATGGATCCGGTGCGTGGCCGCTGATCAGGCCCATGACATCCCAGCCCCCCACAAAGTAGTGACTGTTAGACGGATTGCCCTTTTCCTCGAAAGCGTATAGGTCCGGAAGTCCACAAATGTGAAGTGTTTCGTGGTTCATAACCTTGTACCCCCACCTCCACATATCCTGACCGAAGGTCACAGCATGCGTCACCACTCGCCCGTTGACAGCAACCTTATTTCTACCGCCATCAATATGAGTTGGTGAGAACGTGATTCCGGATGCATTTTTGCAAGGAACGATGTAAACGACGTCGTATTTAGAGTAGTCCACGTCGGCTGCGGCAAGAAGGACCGCCTCTTGGATGTAATTTGTATGTTGATCGGAACTGATACCGCGTTGAAATCCATACGTGTCGTCGACCTTGCTCATTCTGTACCAGCGATTGATTGGTGTAACGTGAACGTCCATTCGACCGAACGAAGCATCTATAAACCACTGACGCCCGCCAGGGACGAGCCATTCGTAGTACGGTCTTGTATGTTGGTAGTTTTTAGGTGCTTCTGAAACTGGAGCATTTGGAAAATCCACAAAGATCATGACTGCCTGAATGGTTCCGACAGATGGCTGAAAGATACCGTGATTGGTGAATTGGCCCAAATCTGTCCATCCCACTCGTCCGGGGAGTTTCCCCAGATTTGCATCTTCACGATGATCGTGGTAGAGAACTGCCCCTTCCATTAACACGCTGGAATCTGCCATACATCATTTCCCCCATTCTTCGGAACTTCAGATTGTTTACTAACACAACCAAATGGTTTGACCTTTGTCTAGTGTGTGTGTAGGACAGGTAAACCGTCGAGTGAGTCTCGCAGAGATACTTATTTTGCTGGTTTAATCATACCGGCGTAAAAAAACGCAGCCCAGTTGGGGCCAAAGTTGTTCTGGATAACCCAAAACGGGTTGTTACCTGCAGGAAATCCGGTGTAGTACTGTGTGTCGATATAATTCACGTTGCGGTAGTCTTCCCACAGAGGAAGCATGGGCAGATTGTTATTACTGATCTGACTGATTTGCCAAATGGCCTTCTTTAATTTCTCCGTATTCGCGGTGTATAGTGTTTGGGCGGCTAGTTTGGCGAGATCGACCGGTCTACCGTTAGGATCGGTCATTTTCGGTAAGCCGCGATCACCACTGCTAATCGTGTACGACTGTGTGCCATAGTCCATGTTCACACCAGCTGTATAGTAGGCCGCATCAGCAAAGTTATTGTATGGACGAACAGAGAAGGCTTCCCAGCCGATTGCCATGTCCATTCCTTTGCTGCCTGTGGCCTCGAGATCAGTATTGTAGATGTTCGCAGCAGGAAAATAGACCTGCGCTTGGATACCTACCTTGCTGAGGTCTTCTTTGATGACCTCAGCAGCTTCCTGCCAAGCTGGGGTTGTCGACGGTGCCGAAATTTTCGGTTCAAAAGGTTTGCCGTTTGGCATCACCCAACCGTTCGAGGTTCGCTTAAAGCCCATGGATTTCAGAAGCGCTTCACCTTTTGCAGGATCGTAGTTGTACGGGTTGAGTTGACTACGTTGCTGGGCGGTCAGATATGTCTGTACATTCATATTGTCAAAAAAGGGCACCGGGGGGTTCACTGCTTTGTCCATCAGTGGGTTGGAGACATGTGCTACATCTTGTCGATCGATGAGATATGCCATCGCTTGTCGGAGTTGCAATTGGTTGTACGGATAGACAGATGTATTGAATGCGATCCCGACATTGCCAAAGAACGTGCTGTAAATCACCTTGTGGCTTGAATCCGAGTGCAACCACTGATTCAATAGGTTCGGGGTAATGTTGGGAACCCCGCCAATCGTAAATTGACTTTGCGCCGCCCAAGTATACTCGAGACTAGCGTTCGTACCGTTCAACAGTTCCAACTCGGGGATATTCTTGGCATTCCAAAAATACGGATTCGGCTTGAACAGCGCTTGCGAATTCGATGCGGATTGAAGTTCCCATGGACCACAACTGATGGTGTAGTTCGGCTTGTAGCCCTCCATAGCTGTCAAAATGTTGGTTATCTTTGTACTGGCGTCAGAACCCACCTTGCCACTCTTGTTGGCATCGAGGAATAATTGATATATATTGCTTGGAATGAACTTGCCGAATTCCGCGTAGGAGTAGACTGGCGTGTAACCGAGGACATACGGCATAAAGTTTGGATATGGGACAGAGCCCTCTTGTACTTGAACTTCCTGGTCGTTGACAATCTTCATTGGACCGACAGACAATCCCATCCATTGATTTAAATATAATGCAATTTGGAGACTAAGCAACATGTCCTTGGCTGTTACGGGTGTCCCGTCAGACCACTTCGCTTTCGGGTTGACCCAAATTGAAAGCGTTCTCCCATCCATGCTCCATTTCGATGCAACACCTGGTATGATGCCACTCGAGCCCACATCAGTCCGTGAAACCCAAGCCAGTGGCGGGTCCACAATACCAGACTGGTACCAACTCGTCAGACTGTTTGTTTCTAGCGGGTTATAGCCGTTCGCAAAGTTCCAGGTTGCAATCGCTGTAAACGGGTGGCTCGCTGAAGACGCAAATTCATTCGATTGATTTTTCGATGACGAATTGATTGTGGAAACTGGGCCAGTTGTCGATTGTGACTGGATCGTGGAGCATGCGCTAGTAAGAAGTATAGTGGAAAGACTAATACCAAAAAGCCCCATTAACCTTTTCTTTTCCATTTCTCTATCCTCCCTTTGATTACCCCAAAAATCCTTCCTAATTAATCAAACAATGTAGCGCTCGCCAACATCTCACCCCCAGACACATCAGACCACTCAATCGGTGTGTGGCAGGCAACTGAGCGCCCCGTTAAATCTTTTTGAAGATGAGGCTGATGGGTATGGCAAATATCACTCGCTAGTGGGCAGCGATTGACAAACGGGCAACCGGGGATTTCGACGTTTAGATCCGGAAGCTCTCCGGGTAGCGCTTTTAGCCCGCTGTCATGAACCACATCCGGATCAGGATCGAGTACAGTGGAACGTAAAATTGCAGTATATGGATGGCGCGGATTTTCGATGACTTCCTCGGTCGGACCATACTCCACGATCTGTCCTGCGTACATGACCATCGTGTTGTGTCCGGCAGAAAAGTGGCGAGCCAAAGCGAGATCGTGGGTTATGAACACAACCGCCACGCCCAGTCGTGTACGCAGGTCTTTCAGGGTAGTGAGAATTGATTGCCGTAACGACACGTCAATCATGGAGACCGCCTCATCCGCGACAATGACCTTTGGATTTACTGTTAAAGCCCGCGCGATTACGACGCGTTGACGCTGGCCTCCTGATAATTCGAAGGGATACTTTCCTAAATAATTAGCTGCAGGATGCAATCCGACCAGTTCAAGTAATTCGACTGCTCTCCGCTTTGCTTCTTGACGATTGCCGAGGTGATTGGCAACTATCGGCGTGATGAGGATACTCCCGACTGTCTTTCTCGGGTTCAGCGCAGCGTAAGGATCCTGGTGGACGATTTGTACCGCGCGGCGAACGTCCCGACCTGTTCTGTCAGTTAAACTGTGGACTGTCTTTCCATCGACCGTCACCTCACCTGTTGTCACGGGCGTGACGAATGACATCAACTTACCAAGCGTTGACTTGCCACAGCCACTTTCACCTACGATCGACAAGATTTCTCCTCGTGCCACCGCAAACGACAGCGGTTGGAGCGCCCGCAACATTTTTTTGGTTCCAAATAGTCCACGGCCAACTCTGTAATACTTGCTTACATCCTTAAGTTCAAGCACCGGATCAGACATGAACGGACACCTCCTCCCCGATCTCAATCGCACGTACGCACATAACGTCGTGTTCATTGCCCACCGTGAGTGTCTCAGGTACGCGCGTTCGACATTGTTCCGTGACCAAATTGCAACGGTCCGCAAACCGACACCCTTTCGGCAAGTCGCTCATGTTCGGAGGTTGACCAGGGACGCCCGCAAGTTCTCCATCGGCCCGCGTCAATGAGGGAACGGACGCAATCAGACCGCGCGTATATGGATGAGAAGCCCTGCGGTAAACGTCAAGTACCGGTCCGACTTCAACCATTTGTCCGGCGTACATCACAGCAATTCGGTCTCCAATGTTTGAAGCGACGGCGAAATCGTGTGTGATGAAAATCATTGCCATGGACTGTACACTCCGGATATCGCGCAGGATATCCAACACTAGCGTTTGACTAAGGGCGTCGAGCGCTGTTGTAGGCTCATCGAGAATTAGGACATCAGGTTTCATCATGACCGACGCCACAATCGCAACGCGTTGCCGCATACCACCGGACAATTCATGAGGGTATGAACGGAGTACCCGACCTACATCGAGCCGAGCGCGATTCATCAACTCCTTGGCTTCGTTCAACCCCGTTTGATTATCCACGCCGTGCACCCGAAAAATGTCGCGCAGGTGATCTTGGATTGTCATGAGTGGGTTGAACATGCTCTGTGCACCCTGAAATACCATTCCGATCTGTTTCCCACGGATGGCCGCCAAGCGACGGTTATCGAGACGAACGAGATCTCCGCTCCCAAGCAGTTCAATTTTCCCATTCGTAATACGACCGGGTTTTGGCAACAGGTTCATGATTGCGTAGCCAAACGTGGATTTACCGCTGCCGCTTTCGCCAATCAAACCGATGCATTCACCCGCCTTTAGATCTAGTGAAACGTGGTCTACAGCAACCGCAGGCGGCGCAGACTTGCGTTTGCGACCCTTTGCTGGCGCCCCGTAGACTACACTCAAGTCGCGTACTGAAAGTACGACGTCGCTGTCTTGATGAGACACATCATCACCTCCCATAAGTTCGACTGCCGTCATGCACTTGTTCGCAAGTTTGGATTAAAGTACTCCTCTAACGCTTGATTGAACAGAACGGCTCCGGTTTGCAGCAGCGTAATGGCGAGCAGCGGTGCTACGAGGAACAACGCGCTCTGAGGCGTGTAAATCGCACCCGAGACATTGAATGCCCAGTTCAGCATGACGCCCCAGTTAGCGCTGTTTACAGGTACTGCGCCGAGGAAATACAAGCCAACTTCCCCGTATACGGCTGCGGTCACCGCCATAATCAGGTGCATCATGATGTACGGCATCAATGACGGCAGCATCTCCCCAATTGCGATACGCCAGTGTCCGATTTCAAGCGATCTCGCTGCCTCGATGTACTCCTGCTTCTTGGTACTCAGCACCTGCGACCGAATCGCGCGACCCAATCCCGCCCAAGCCGTGACCGACAACAATGCGGCCATGGGAAGCGCTCCGCTAACGTGTAGTACGGCAGCCAAAACGATCATGATTGGATATGAAGGCAACGCCAGAATGAAATCGGTCAAACGCATCAGCACGGTATCGAGAATGCCACCCACATAAGCGGACAGAAGACCAACAAGTGTGCCTACAAACAGCGTGATGATGCCAGCCAACACAGCGACAACAATTACTGGTCTCGTTCCGAGTACGACCATACCCAGAATGTCGCGACCTGCGAAATCCGTACCAAACGGATGACTCCAACTTGCCGGGGCGTAGAGATTTGTCGGATCCATCGGTGTACCGTGCGGATAGAGCAGTGTTCCGAAAATTGAAAGTACGGCAAAGATAAGAAGCAGTATGGCGCCAGACACGTAACGGACCTTTGAGCACACAACCCGAATCAGTGTCATGCGATGTCCTCCAGTGTGATACGCGGGTCAAGTCGAGTGTAAAGAATATCCGCGATAAAGTTTGCAACAATGACGGTTATTGTTAAGACCCCGAACAAAGCCTGCAACAGGGCGTAGTCGGAATTGGCTGACGCTTGGCTAAAGAGATATCCAATTCCCGGATAGTTGAAAATGCTCTCGACGAAAATCGATCCCCCGAACAGAAAGGCGATACTAAGAATCACGTTGGTCACCATCGGGAGGATGGAATTCGGTGCCACATAGCGCAACATAATCCGTCGTTCCGGTATCCCATGCGTTCGGGCTCCAGCTATGAAGTTTTCGCCTAAGACGGAAATCGTGTTGCTTTTCATCAACAGTACCCACCCTGCAAACGATGAAATCACATAGGAGCAGACTGGAAGTATGGCATGCCTTGCAACGCTTAAGATAAACGGTAGATTAAATCCAACCACGACATTTGGTGAATATGCCCCTTGTGATGGAAACCATCGTACGATGACCGTAAAAAAGAACAATAGCAATGTGCCAATCAAATAATTTGGTAATCCATTTAACACGGAGGAAACTGGCGTCAAAATTTGATCCAGCCACCCCCCACGTCGATATGCCACGACTGTTCCCAGTAGGATACCGATGATGAAACTGACCAAAATCGAACTGGCAACTGTCAAAACCGTCCAAGGTAGTGTCTCGGCGATCAGTTGGAGAATCGTTGCGTTTGGAAATAACACAGACTTACCCAACTGGCCGTGACATAATCCCCCAATGTATTCGAAGTACTGTACGATAAGGGGGGCATTGACTTTAATGTTATACATTGCATTCACCTTGCGAAGAGCAGCTTCATAAGTCATTCCCTGTTGTACAAATTGATTCAACTGCATGATGATTGGATTTCCTGGGATCAAGCGAATCAGGAAAAATGTTGCGGTTACGGTCAGCCAAATGAGAAACAGCATAAGCAAAACACGCTTCACGAGCGCCACACCAATCGCTCCTTCTCAGTTCTGTGTGCAGTCAACGGTACGCGAAATTCGTTGTTCGCTTCATCCAGACGACCTCTTCAGTCCGTCTCTTCTTCGATCAACTAGAGACAACACCAACACAATACCTGCAGGTAAGAGAGAAACACATAAAGAATCGATGCTTACAATAAGTTCTGCACGATGATGGAGGTTCAGTAGAATACATAGGATAGATAAACACCCACAAATAACCGACATCGAAAACAATTTACGAAACATATTTCCTCCCTCCTATCTCCCTGAATTTCTAAAAGACATTGACGGAATCGTATTAAGGCATGTTTCCCCATCAAGCGGCAAATGCTTAGGCAGAACCTGCAACCATGGACTACAATTGATAACAATACCCGTAGGAATATCAGTTATATTGGTAATACCATTTAAACGTATTCCCATTAGTATAACACCTATAAAACACCGAAACAATTACCAATTTTAAATATTCTGTCATTTATAAAGGTGCGCCCAGTGTTTGGTCTCGGCTCCACCGGCTGTCGTACATAAATTTGTTCGGGCTCATAGTAGATCACGCTTTTCTTCCTCACGGCGCAGATAATTCCGGCAATAAACCGGTTATCCGCCCCTTGTAAACGCTCCCCTTCATATCGCCCACCCAAAATTTCGGACGGAAAGAGCATCTAGTCCATCATTATCGAAAGGTTTCAGTTTATAAAGTCTCATACAGGTTCCTGATAACGGTTCTTAAGCCGTACACCTTTGGTGTTCGCTTTCCAGCAGCAGCTTGAAATTTCACTGTCATCACATCCGATTTCATCGTGTCCTCTGGTACGAGATAACTTACGTTGCGCAGTGACGGGGATTCTGCTGGTTCAGTCGCGACAAACTCGGCCTCCATGCCGTTGATGAACACCGAAAAGTCGCAATCTGGCTCGGGCTCTGCTAGATAAGTCGCTACTAAAAACATAGGTTTTTCGGGATCTCCCTTTAATACCACAGAGAACCAGCCACCGTTTACAGCGTACCGACAACCTCGAATATTGAGTGACGCGAGATATATCATGTCACCGTCAAACTGATGGTCCCGCTCCGGTTGCATCTCGCCGAGTTGTACATAGTCTACTGTGCACTGCTCCAGCCCCCTCACTTGTTCAATGGCAGATGTGTATTCAGGCTCTCGCATTGCCCACTCGGATAAAGAAAAAACGTCCCAGTAAACTGAATACCGACCCCCAACCATTTGATAGAGAGGTACGAGCGTCACATTGCGTGGGTGACCAATTACGGTGCGAAAATTGTTTGGCGCGCCCGAAACTGGTTCCACCCAACTGTCTATCTGTAGGCTCGGAGAAATAAGCACAGGAACATACAGCGGATGACTGGCGGCTGGGTCATTAACGGGTCCCAGATCTCCAGCCAGTACCAATGGTCCATGCATGACTGCTACACGCGACGGATTGTCTGGCATCGTTTCAATTCGCAGCGACATCGGAATGCTTAGCTCAATTAAGTCACCAGGATTCCAAACGCGATCAAATTGAACAAAATGCCCTGGGCCCACTTCGATTGACTGATTGACCCCGTTGATTTTCACGTCAATCCCCCGTTGTGCCCAGTTGGGATATCGGATACAGAACGTGAATGACGCGGACAAATCGCCGAGTATGTGAAAATTGATCTTGTGGTCGTTCGGGTAACTCGTCTCCTGCAGCAACAGAATCCCTTTTTCTCGCCAATTCAGGCGAGAGGGGATGAACTGATTGATGTACAACGTATCTGCGCTGTGAAAATAGATTTGACCGCCATAACTCGCGTGATTCTCCATTCCCGTGCCAACACAGCAAGTAAAGTGGTTGAATTTGTCCTGGAAATTTTTATACCCCCCCATAGCCAAAGATAGGAAGTAGCAAACACCTCCCGTCTCAGGGTCGATTGAGGCCAAAATGTGATTATAGAGTGCCCTTTCGCAGTAGTCGGCGATTTCTGCGGAGGTATCCCACTGAAATAGGAGTGCAGATAATTTCAACATATTGTAGGTGTTGCATGTCTCTGTCGTGCTGAGACTAAGTCGGTCATTTAAACTATCAGGACTCCCGAAATATTCGCCGTTGCTGTTCCCGCCAGTAACGTATGAATGGTGATTTACCACTCGATCCCAAAAGAATTTTGCCGTTTTAAGAAGCGACTCATCACCCGTACATTGGTATTGCTTCAGCAACCCAATGAGTTTTGGAATCTGTGTGTTCGCGTGTTTGCCTTTAAGACAGTCTTTGCTCTCCGCTAGCGGATCGAGCACGTCATGGTGATAGAAACGAGCCGCCAACGCCAAAGCGTCTTCATCGCTAGTATCCAAATAGATATCGGCCAGTACCTCATTCATACCGCCGAATTCACAACGCATAATGTCTTGCATCTGTTCGTCACTCAAATTGATGAATACTTGTTTTAACCAATCTGCTAACCCAGTTTCAATTGCGAGAGCTTTGTTGCTCCCGATTGTGCGATACGCATCTCGTAAACCGGCCATTAATTTATGCAGAGTGTACAAAGGAGCCCAACCGTCGTTGAGGTCAAACCCTTTCGAACGGATATTCCCAGACGCTACTTCAGCAAAAAGTTCTCTTCCTCTCGGAATGGCTGACACATACCCATCCCCGTGCGCACTTTGGCAGGCCTCCAATTCATCGAAAATGTATTCTATCCGATGTTTCAGCGCTTCATCGCCAGTAGCGTCATACATCATGCAACAGGCGGATAGGTAGTGTCCAAGGGAATGTCCAGATAAGGTACTAGCTTCCCAACCATCGTAATGGGGTGCCTTCGGTTTCAACCCTGCATATTCGCGAAATCTCGCGAGTAAACGATTACAGTCCAATTCCAAAAGATACTTGTGGTCCAACTCCAGTGCTAGGCGAAATGGTCCGTCCGTGATCTCAACATCCTTGAGATCAAACGGTAAAGCCTTCATCCTGGGGTCTGACACGACTTTCATATTCTGTACCTCCTTCTACCTTTCCCTATCGGTCGATACTCGTTCACCTGTTGATTCACTGATATGACGGCAACCAGTCGCCATGAGCAGCAATTAGTTCATCACAAAGTGCCACAATGTCGTCGATGTATGTTGACGAGCATAGAAATAAAATTCGCCGAACGCGACAGCGAGATCGAGAGAAACTGTGATTTATCGACACCACTTGTTTTCATCGCCTCTAAGTTCGGTTCTCTTGCAACCACACCGCCATCTTCCCTGGACTTCGATTGTCCCAGGCATAGTAGGGGATCGCGGTCAGCGCTTGAGCAGAGCTTTCACTGTAACCACGAATGACCGTTACACCGTGAAGCAAACTTGAAATATGCTCGGACACCAATTCAGTATTCGATGATAGTCTCAAGTTTTCCACACCTTGAACGTGATCGACGTCCTCGACACAGTAAACAATCGGTCCACGCTGTAGAGCGACCTTGCCGCGATTGGCCTTGACCTCAAACGGCGCATGAACTCTCTCAACTGGCATTGCCAAATCGAGGACTACCGTGTCTCCGTTCGCCCATGTTCGATCCAGACAGATATACCCGTTGTTTACTGTTATCTCTTCGACCCGATGGCCATTTACACTGACGGTTGCCTGTTTGCACCAACCTGGGAGGCGTAAGTTGAATTCGAATTGCCGAGGGGCGCTTGTTTCGATCGACAAGGCCACAGTCCCTTCCCATGGATAGTTTTCCTTCTGAACAATACCGACTTCGTATCCGCCTACCATCAATACGCTCGTGCTGGCGACATAGAGATTCACCCAAATCCCGCGTTCACCGAAAGCATAGATATATTTTCCTAACGTGGGGATAAAGCGTGAGACTTGAGTCGGACAACACGAACACTCAAACCATCCCAAACGGTGATGGCTCCCATCAGACGCAAGCGGATTGTCGTAGAAAAACTCTTTTCCCGACAGGGATACGCCAGCTAAAACACCATTGTAAAGCGATCGTTCCAAAATATCTGCGTACTTTGCGTCAGCATGCAATAAGTTCAGTCGATGATTCCAATAGACCATGCCTATCGAGGCACACGTCTCGCAGTAAGCGGTTTCATTCGGCAAATCATAATCTTCTTTGAACCCTTCATTGTGGCCGGAAGAACCAATTCCACCGGTGATGTACATATTTCTGAACACGACACTGTCCCATGCTCTGTGAAGTGCGGCTAAATACTCCCGATCCCTTGTTATGGCTGCGATGTCAGCAACTGCCGAATAGAGGTACATTGCACGTACAGCATGCCCCCGTACGTCGACAGTTTCGCGTACCGGAACATGATCTTGAGAGTATTCGGGGCCTAGACCCTCCATCTTCCAAACGCGCCCAACACCATGACCTTTGCCTCGCTCTTCCAGCAACCACTGTGCAAGTTTCCAGTACCTCTCTTCCCCAGTCTCCCGATACAACGACACTAAGCCGATTCCGATTTCTTCGTGCCCCTCGACCCAATGGCGTTTTCCTGGACCAAATGTATCATCGTAATGATCTGCTAACTTGCGCGCTACATCCAAGAGTTTATTTTTCCCCGTAGCTTGTCGATACGCCACGGCAGCCTCCATCAAATGCCCGCCGCAATACATTTCATGACTGTTCATATCTGTCCACTTCTTATCAGGTTCCTTAAGGGTAAAAAACGTACACAAATACCCATCCGTTTGCTGTGCAGCGGCGATCAGATCGATAATTTCATCACATTTTTGCTCCAATTGCTCATTTGGATATAGCATTAAACTGTAAGCGACGCCTTCCAACGTTTTATATACGTCTGTGTCATTGAATGTATAGATGCCTTCGAATTCCCCATCGCTCTGGCCTGCAGCTTTTGCAAAGTTGCGAATTCTGCCTTTTTCCTCGCAATGATGCAGACATGCTTCAAGAGTCACGTCTTTGTGAACTTGTAATCTCCACGACCAAAAGGTATCTTCCAGTCGCACATTTTTGAGCGGAACCGCTTGCAATTCTTGAAATTTTACGATTTCCACAATACGGAACGTCTCTTCGCTCATTCGTTTTACCTCCCATTGAGATATCAAGGATCATGACCTCGACAGTGAATAAAACAAGAAACTGTAAATATCGACCCATTCGGCACGTCGGGGCGACCCCTGCTTTGAAAAATACGGCGACGTTGGAGGAGATTCTTCCTTGGATGCAGTATGTTCTGCTTCAGAGTGGAGGAGGCAAGAACGATTTTGTCGATGAGTGATTGCGCCACGTCTTCCTCAATGATAAAAATCGTAAACCTCCAGTGTTCAATGGTAGAATCGTCAGTTGTCTTGGTGCACGTTACAAATCGCTACCACTCAACCAAACTTCGATAAACCATTTTTCATTTAAATGGTTTTACCAATATAAACAAAAGCAATCCAACGTGTAAATAGTCTGAATATTGCCTAAGAACACCATATCATGTTTGCATTCTTAATACAACATTCCAAATAAGGTTCTGGTGCAAAAACGAGACGAAACGACTAACGGCACTTACGAAAAGTCTTGCTTGGCAATGCATCACGAAGAGCCTTGGGATGATTCTTTGTATGTAGTTCGCCTCCCTGACGGAAGCGTCCCCGATCCGCACATATTTGCTCGAGGTGTTAAAGTAGCTCTCACTAAGCTCGGGCTACCAGTCGTTACCTTTCATGACTTAAGTCACTCGCACGCGACATGGTTGCTTGAATCTGGTGTAGATCTCAAAGTTATATCGCAAAGGTTGGGGCACTCCACTATAACAGTTACTGCCGATGAGCCCTGTTACACGTCGGCTCCAAGAAGATGCAGTAAGAAACTTGAGGATATGATGGGAGGAGAGACAAACCATAAAAATGATTTGTAGAAAGTTTGTAGATCGCTCACTTTTGAGCAAAAGAACAGGGCTCCTCGGAAGTCCCGAGAAGCCCTAATGCTACTGGTATTTCTAAGTGGCGCGTCCGGAGGGATTCGAACCCCCGACCTCTGGCTCCGGAGGCCAGCGCTCTATCCACTAAGCTACGGACGCAAGCGACGTTTAGTATCATAACATGCATAGATGATTTGTGCAATAGCTGATCTCAATTTCATCTCGATAAATCTCCGCGACACCCCCGATGAACGGCGATAGGCCGACGAGGGGTGCCGCAATGAAACAGGGAACGCCTACTAGGCTGCTGCCCTTAGCGACGACTTCCCTGTAGCACGTCGAGGATGGCGCCAGCTTTGTGATGACACTCTTGCCATTCACGCTCTGGCACGCTGTCCAGGACGATTCCAGCTCCTACTTGTACGTACTGCGTGCCACTGAGTTCCAGCACGGAGCGAATGACAATCGCCGTGTTCGCGTTGCCCATCGCGTCAATCATCCCGATAAAGCCGCCGTACGGTCCCCTGCGGAGGGACTCGAGTTCATCGATGATCTCCATCGCACGAATCTTCGGTGCACCGGATAGCGTGCCGTTTGGGAATGTCGCGAGGAGCGCATGAAACACGCTGACGTCCGGACGCAAGGTAGCCTCGACGCGAGAGACCAGGTGAAACAGGTGTGAGTACCGTTCCACGACCATGAAGTCCGGCACGTGAACGGACCCGCTGACTGAGATGCGCCCGAGGTCGTTGCGGCAGAGATCGACCAGCATCACATGTTCTGCCGATTCCTTTTGGTCAGCCTTCAACGCTGCGACGAGCGCCTCATCTTCCTCACGTGATCCGCCCCTTCCGCGGGATGTTCCCGCGATTGGCTTCATCTCCGCAAGGCCATCGATGGCACGAAACTGCACTTCTGGGCTCGCTCCGTACAGGCGCATCCCCTCGTACTCCGCGACAAACATGTACGGAGAAGGATTGAGACGGCGCAACGCGTCATACGCGGCATAGGGATGTAATGCATGGTCGATGCGCATGCGCGTCGACAGAACCACCTGGAAAATGTCGCCCTGCGCAATGTATTCGCGCGCTCGTTCAACGCTATTGCAGTACGTTTCCTTCGAGACGTCGTACTGCACCTCTGTTTCGCCAGAGCAAAGGCTCTTGGCACGTCGCAGTGCTTCGGGCTCGTTTAGCCCCGCGTCTGCAATGCGCTCGAGTTCGATCGCCAGTCGACTCAGTTGCGACGCGAGCGAGCCCTCTAGACCCCCTGCATGCAAGTTTTCGTCCTGGCGATGCAAAACCATCTGCCCTCTTGTCAACTGGACGACAGCCGCGTGCCACTGTAGGCGGATATCGGGCACATTTCGATCATCCGTAGTCGACTTTGGCAGCCGCTCTAGGTAATGTACACCGTCATATCCGACATACCCCAAAAATCCGGCGCTAAATGGCTCGTTCATATCGGGCGCACAGATTTCCTGAAGCCGTACTCTCAGTCGTTCGAGAAATACCATCGGGTCCTTCGGTCGGAAATAGTGTGCCTCCCGACTGACGACGCTCGGCCACACTCCATCCAACGACAGCTCATTCTCTACGCCGCCAGGCAAATCCAACAGCGACGCTTCGAGGGATTTGTCGACATAAACTGTCACAAGCCCGTCCTTCACTTGTACCTCGACGACAGGACACACACCGATGAGGCTCATTTGGTAGGCTCTGTTCTCATCGTCGCGACCTGCTTCGAGGAGAAAGGCTCTGCCTTCCCCAACGACCGTTTGAACATGGAGATATAAATAAAAAGGGTCAACTTGCCCCTCGATGGGATAGCGATGCGATTGCACGATAGATAAGCTCCTCTCGGATTGAAATCAATCGGCGCCAAATAAACCTCGCCAGTCCATAGCGGAGATTTACGCGGCCGTCGCCAAAAAGTTCGCGAGCATCCGCTTGCCAGCATCGGTCAAAATGGACTCTGGGTGAAACTGTACACCCAAAGCGCCAGTCGGTTCGTGGCGCATCGCCATGATGACGTCGTCCACTCGAGCCGTGACGGTGAAAGATGCGGGGAGCGTGGCGGGATCGACTTCGAGAGAGTGATATCGCGTCGCGCGAAAGGGAGATGGGACAGCGCAAAAGAGGTCGTCCCCATTGTGGTTCACCATGGATGTCTTGCCATGCACGGGCGTGGCAGCGCGAATCACGCGGCCGCCAAATGCGACTGCGAGCGATTGGTGACCAAGGCACACGCCTAATACAGGAACGCGACCAGCGAAGTACCGGATGGCCTCGATGGACACGCCCGCTTCAGTCGGTGAACAGGGACCTGGAGATACAATGACTGCGGACGGATGTAAGGATACGAGTTCTTGTAACGGGGTATCGTTGCGACGGACAACCACTTCACTTCCCAATTCGGCACAATACTGCACCAAATTGTACGTGAAGGAATCATAATTATCGATTACGAGTAACACTGTACAAACTCCTCTCGAGTGCACCGACGATGCGGAACACTGCAACTCATCTCAACTAACTCAACTGGACTGATGCTAACGGTACACGACAAAAATGCCGACGTCAACGGGATTTTAAGCTAAAAGAGGACACAAAAATGCCCACCATCCAAATGGTGGGCCCAGGAGGACTCGAACCTCCGACCTCACGATTATCAGTCGTGCGCTCTAGCCAGCTGAGCTATGGGCCCGAGTGACGACGGGCATTTTTTGTCTTCACCACTGGTTCTCAACGGGACCCAAATGGGTAAGTTGGCGGAGCCGACGGGATTCGAACCCGCGGTCTCCTGCGTGACAGGCAGGCATGTTAGGCCTCTACACCACGGCTCCACATGGTTGCGGGGGCAGGACTTGAACCTGCGACCTTCGGGTTATGAGCCCGACGAGCTGCCAACTGCTCCACCCCGCGTCGAAGTGATTACTGGTGGACGGTGGCAGGATCGAACTGCCGACCCCTCGCGTGTGAAGCGAGTGCTCTCCCCCTGAGCTAACCGTCCTGGTGACCCCAGCGGGATTCGAACCCGCGTTACCGCCGTGAAAGGGCGGTGTCTTAACCGCTTGACCATGGGGCCATGAATTGGCTCCCCGAGTAGGATTCGAACCTACGACCCTCCGATTAACAGTCGGATGCTCTACCGCTGAGCTATCGAGGAATGTGGTGGAGGTAGACGGATTCGAACCGACGACCCCCTGCTTGCAAGGCAGGTGCTCTCCCAGCTGAGCTATACCCCCAAAAATGGTGCCGAAGGCCGGACTCGAACCGGCACGGTTTCCCGCACGATTTTGAGTCGTGTGCGTCTGCCAATTCCGCCACTTCGGCACGTGGCGTGCCCGGAGAGATTCGAACTCCCGACCTTTTGATTCGTAGTCAAACGCTCTATCCGGCTGAGCTACGGGCACAAGATGTCACTTCAAGCGACAAGTTATATCATACCATCTATCGAACTCTATCGCAACAACAATTTTTCGAGAAACTGGTGGGCCCAGGAGGACTCGAACCTCCGACCTCACGATTATCAGTCGTGCGCTCTAGCCAGCTGAGCTATGGGCCCTTGATGTCACGAGCGATATCGTACAATACTCGACTGCAATCAGTCAAGCATTTTTATAGAATTTATATAGATTCTTGGCGAGTTGGATATAGTAACCGAGATTTCACTAAGTGCGACGGTCCCCCTGCCTGTCCTGCGACAGGCTTTGCATCCCCTGCTTATGCAAATTGTTCACCCGTCATTAGCGGAAGATCAAAGCGCGACGTAACAATTACAAGGACCGCGCCGTCTATAACATCGCAACGGGTATTACAAGGTGGGTCACAGGCGAGATAATCCACAGGTGGGTCGCTTTGTCAATTTAAAACCGGTGTCTAGGAGTGTGAATGGTGAAAACATCACGATGGATTTTGAGCGCAATCGGCACGGCTATCCTTTCAGGCGGACTTGTCACGGGGTGCGCAGGTGCAAATACGACGGCGCCAGCATCCCAGAAAGCTATCAATGTCACAACCGAGCCCACGACGAATACGGCGGCGACCAACTCGACAAATGACAACAGCACGCAACTTTCCAATACAAGCACGGTAACAACACCGAGCACACCCACGTCCAGTACGAGTCCGTCTAGCAGCACCGCGCTGGAGACCGTGCGGCAAGCGAACGAGCTGGCGAAAACCGGTCAGGCAGTAGGGATTCCCTACAAAGTTCAATCAAACATCGATGCGGTTCAACAAGCTTGGGGGCAGCCGGCGCAACAAAACGAGGCCGGAGCGGGAATTTACGCGACGTTCCCCGCACATCAAGCGGCTTTCGGGTTGAACAAGGGCGAGCAGATATTCGACGTCCGCTCGTTCTCGTCTGCCATCCAGTCTGTTACACTAGCGGACATCGAGCAGGTGCTGGGTCAACCGGGTGCCGTGCGAGAGACATCCGATTCGCAGATCTATCTCTACCCAGAAGGCCCCGATTATCAATTGTTGTGGGTCTTCGCGAAGTCCCAGAGCGGGTCCGTGTCCTCGCACGTGGATCACATCTCGGTGTTTTGGCCGCAAGGTACAGTGAACAGCATGGCAGCGACCCAACCGGCGCCAGGTGTCGTCATTGACAACGCTCCGGGCAAAGCCGGTCGACTGCTCACCTTCTCTATCGCGAATCCTCCACAAGGTTATCAATTGGAGGAATTGGAGTGGATCCCGACAAACGGATCGCCCGTGGTCAACACGCTCACGCAAGCGTCGAAAAACGGAACCAGCGGAAATAACGTGCCGGGCTTCACAATTAACAGCGACGGACAGACCATGAGTTTTCTATACACCGATGCGATGCGCGGGCAAACCGGCTACGTCCGCGTGATTTATCAGGAAACTTCAGGTGCGGCCATGTTGGGTCAAAGCAGTACGGTTACCTTGAAGTAACTTCGGCAATGCTCCACACACCTGGCGAAGGTCAGGGACCTGTCGCAGGACCCGCTACACCGAAACACCCTCGGAACCTAGGCTGTCACCAGTCATTCGAGTCACTGCTGACAGCCCGGTCCCCCTCAAAATCGTTGTCGCAACGCCTCCCATCCTTGTCTCCCGCAACACACGACAGCTCGTCTCCAAACGTCACCCATCGCGTGCTACGCCAAGCCTTCATCCAATGCCACTCTCCCATCCATCATGCACCATGCCCCCCTCGTTTCGCGTAGATCAACGCACCTTCACCTGAATACTCCAATAGAGTTAAAAGCGTCCCCGTGCGTGGTAATCCCACCACTCCTACCGGAATTTCAGCAATGAAACGAGTGAGCGGACCATGTTAGGCTGTCGACACACCGTGGGCCAGTGCTTCTGCTTTGCCACCCGGTGTGACAATGGATCCACGCGTGAAAGCGAGCGTACCTACGAGCGCGAGCACTGTTCAGAAGGAGAACGCAGTGCTCAATGTGGCTAAGAGTAAGATGGGCACGCCATATATCTGGGGGCACAACGAGGATCGAGGTCAATACGGTTTCGACTGTTCCAACTTCACGTCCTACGTGCATCGTCATGCGTTGGGTTATAAGATGACGACTTCCTCACGCGCTCAGTTCAATGATGTTGGTTGGAACGTATCGCGCACTTCTATGCAACCTGGGGCTCTCATCATCTTCGACGACGGTCACCACGCAGGCATCTACGCTGGGAACGACCAGGTGATTCAGGAAGGCGGCGGCCTTGGCAAAGTAGGATATCTCTCGTTAAACCCGGCTCATATTGGGCTCACCACGTGTCGGCGGTCCGCCGAATGTTCTAACATGATCATATCGCAAGGGGGGTGTCCCAAAAGGGTCGTACCAAATCACCCAGTCCCAACATCATATAGAAAAGCCTCAAAATCCACAGTGAAAGTGGAGATGGAGGCTTTTTGTTTTAAGGAATTCTTAATCAAAGTTGGGCTTCAAAAATCCAAAATTGACTTTTGGGACAGCCCCCTCTTTTTCGTGATGTACACCTGTATCATCTGAATCTGCGCGTACGTATGGACCTATTTAACATGCGGACTGACCGAGAACAATCCCACCCACAAAGACCCAAGTGGGCAACCCCATCGGTGGATGGCAGGTCCTCACATACCTCTCAACGGGTTTGGAGAGGCTAATAGCGTACTTTGTGGATTGGAGACATGACATGGCGATACACTTGTTGTTTACGATTGTCGCAGCGGTGATCACATTCATCATCTTGCTGATCCTCGTGCGCTGGATAGGACAGACACAAATTAGTCAGTCGACCTATTTTAATTGGGTCGCTGGTGCTTGCATGGGTAACATCGCCGCAAATATGTTGGCCTCGACTTCGATTCACAGCATCGTCGACGGCGCCATTCAACTCGTCGCGTTTTCTGCCGTCACGATTATCGCCGCCGTCATCGCCATCAAAAGTAAGCGATTTAGACTCGTTACGAGTGGCAAGCCTGTCGTGTTGATCCACCAAGGGGAATACATCCTCCCTCACCTCAAACAGACCAAGGTGAATGTCGACTTGTTAAACCAGATGCTCAGAGAGCAAGGGTATTTTGACTATCGTAGCATCAAATACGCCATACTCGAGCCGACAGGCAGTTTAAGCGTCCTCCCGGTCGACGAGCAAAAGCCCCGCGAAGACAAAATCTCGCAAACCGAGAATCCATCCGCCCATCGACGCCAGGAAAGCGAACAGGTGAAATAAGGCGCATAAAGTTGTCCGCGTAAAGACAAACTAAACGATACGAACACGCGACGGGACATGCCGCGAGAGCGAGAGATTCAAGACCATCGCCACGGCCTTGGCATCCTTCTGGAAAGAGGTGAGTCCATGACCTTCTTGATCCTTCAAGCGTCAAAGGCGTGCAGTTCGATTTGGCGAACCTGGTGCGAGCAAACGGTTGTGTACTTCGACGTTGACTGGTAACCGTTAACCAACTTCACAGGCGACTGTCCCGGCGCACCTCTGCCCTTTACTAGGTACGCAAGGTGGCATTTACGCCATCCCGCTCGTCTGTCTTTACCCTGTGCCTATACATTCGGTGCGAGAGGCGGTACATCGGCCCAGCGCAGAGTGCGAAGAGCGCGACCACGCCAAAGACCGAAAAGGCGCCGAAATGATGCAAGAGTACGCCCCCCATGAACGGCCCCAGAAAAAATCCCAAGTTAGACAGCGAATTGGCACCAAAATAGGCACCACGCATTCGCTCATCTGCCAGCATACTGATGTACTGGGCTAGCCTCGGCGCCGCCATGACTTCACCCAACGTGAGAATCACAGACCAGGTCAAAAAGGCGATAAACGTATGGGATATACCAATGCCAAAAAAACTTATCGCGTAAATCACTTGTGAGACTAGGAGAACACTACCAAGCCCCAACCGTTGGCTAAACCGGTTGATCAGAAATTGAAGCACAACCACTTCAAATCCTGTCGCCGCAAAGATGTACGAGTAATCCCGCGACGCGGCGTGCGTACCAAACAAAGTCTGCATAAATTGGGGTAAAGTCGTATCAAATTGCGAGTACCCGACGCTCGTCAGGATGCCCGCGATAATGAAGACGATGAGTGCGTAATCTGTCCGCAAGGTCTGAATCGCATCCCCAATCCTGACCTCTCGAACTTCGCCTGACGGTCTCCTCGATTCTGGAAAGCGCAGGGCGATCACCGCCATATAGACAGCACTGATGCCCGCCGCTAGGTAAAAGGTCAGTTTTGGCGCCTCACTGCCGATCATACCGCCGATAATCGGGCCCACGGACGCCCCGATATTATTCATCCAGTAGTTCATGCCAAACACCTGTGAACGCCTCTCAGGTGGCGTCAAATCGGTTAACATCGCCTGTGAGGCCGGGCCAAACAACGCCCGCGACAATCCTGTCAGCACACTGACGACAAAGAATGACCATACGCTGCCTGCAGCCGCAAACTCCAGCATGGCGAGGGTACTGACGAGCATGGCGAAAGCCATGACCCACTTCCTCCCGAAGAGGTCCGCGAGGGATCCACCCAAGAAACTGAGCACGGTCGACGTAAGCGAAATGGTCCCTACCGCCAACCCGACGACGCTCGGGTCTGCGTGCGTATGCGAGGACATATACAGTGCCATGAATGGCATGACCATAAACTGCGTGGTTTGCGTGACACCGGTTGCACTCTGCATCCACCATACGACGGCTTTGCGATTCAATTGAAGTGATGAACGATTCATAGCCACGCTCTCTCTACAAAATTTAAAAGTATATGACACCTTTCCCAAGCTACATAAAAGCGACGCTCGATACAAGGTGCGAGATAGGTCTAAGCCACCGATTCATGGCCGATACTACGGACAGGCTTGTCACGGAGGTGAATTGTGTGGGAATGGACATGGAGGATGTAAGATTTGCTCAACTGAGCCAGGATACGCTCAACGACATCAAGCGATTGGAAGAACAGCTTCGAGCACAGACACACCGAGATATCATTCTTCTGGCGTACGAAGAAAGTGCACCAAAACTTGAGCGTACACAGAACCCCTAATCGATGATGTGTGACGCTGACATGAGCTGCGAGGTGATCACAGAAGAGGACGTTTTGTACGTCACCTCGCACGAGGTCAGGAGCCGCAAGGCGACTCTATATTCTTTAGTGAGGTTTCGACAGGTCATCCTTGTCGACCACGTGAATCCGGTCCAAGTGCTCCCGGAACCCCTCTCGAAAATTGTCGAGATACTCCCTGCGCAACGCGTCGCGTTCCACTCGTTCCTCATCGCTTAAACTGGTTTGTTTCGCCTTTTTGGCGAGATCGTTTAAGCGGTTCAATTTTTCCTTTGATAGCACGTCGTCACCTCCACGGTTTACACATCATTCGTCAAGGCCTCATCATATTCAATTCGCCCGAAAATCACAAATCGAATGTCCAGCAACCGCT
The DNA here is from genome assembly GCF_026651875.1 of Alicyclobacillus fastidiosus. GTDB lineage: Bacteria > Bacillota > Bacilli > Alicyclobacillales > Alicyclobacillaceae > Alicyclobacillus > Alicyclobacillus fastidiosus. Next base: position 3,974,900 of record NZ_CP104067.1, read on the forward strand.
TAGAGCGAACGCTCACTGTGTTGCAGACCGGCCACGCCGAGTCCACTCTTCTGCCGCGTGGCCCCAAAACACATCAGCGAAAATACCAGCATTGCACAGGTCACGGATCCAAGCATTGCACCCGCTCCGTAAGCGTCCAAAACGCGTCCCGTTCCGACCGGCCCTAACCCGCTGCCGAGGAAGAGACAGAACGCAAATACAGACACTGCCGTAGCCCGCCCGTTGGGCAGCAAGTCGGTCGCAAACGTCTGCAAGGTGGAATGACAATAGCTAAAGCCGAATCCTAGAACGACAAAACCACACGTCAGCACAAAGACGCTCTGCCACCCCCAAATGATGCCAAAGCCAAGTGTCATGAGCAGTGATCCTAGAATCGGCATGCGCTTTGTACCGAGCCGCGCGAGGACCGTCGTGATGGTTCGACTCCCGACAAACGCCCCAACACTGTACGTCGCAGTCAATAAACCTATCACCAAATAGGACAGGTGCAAGGAAGTGACGCCAAACACGCCGAGAAACGTGAAGCCGCCATAAAACACCAGTCCTTCGGTAAATACGAGACCGTAGACTATCCACGCGCGCCGCGTCGTCATCAGCAGACGATACCGTCGGGAGAGCGAATCCGCTTCCGGGGCCGCCACCCTGGATGAACTGTGCCGTTGACGCAGCATCGCGTAAATCGCTGGGACGGACAATACCGCAAGCAAGATAAATAACATCCGGTAACTGAGGAACTGAGCGACGAGTCCCCCGATGACGATCCCCATGGCCTGACCGGATGTCGAGAAGGACATGAAGAACGCGATGGCTTTCGGCCTTTGCGAGAGGCTAAATCGATCCCCAATTTGCGCAAGTGTCGTCGGGATGATCCCCGCTGCAAACATGCCCGTCACAAACCGCAGGAGCAACAGCCAAGAAAATTGGTCCACGAGTCCACAGCATACAGTCCCCACCGCAAATAGTGAGAGTGCGATGAGAATGGTGTTCACCTTGCCGACTTTCTCCGCGAGTGGGCCATAGACCAGTTGAAAAGCCCCGTAGGGAATGGAATAAGCAGTGACGAGCAGGGCTGCAGACGCCGACGTCGTGTGAAGCGAGTGGGCGATCGCCGGAAGCATCGGTGCGATAGCACGGTTGTCGGCGTTCACCAAGAATCCTCCCAAACCAAGTGCCCACAGCATTTGTCCATTGGATGTACCGGATCGTTGTTCTCCCATGTTCTCTCCTCGCTTGTGTATGTCTAAAAGTTCCTTACCGTGTACCGAAAGTTTGATGTTCGCACGCGTATACTTCATTAACCGCAACGTGGTTGAGACCGGGTAACAGGGGTGAACACGATGAAAGACCGATTGATTGGCATGGGTCTGGGGATCTGTCTCTGCTTGTGGGCGGGGCTCATCCTGAAATTGACCGGGAAAATCTGAACGCCCCTGTGTGTTCCACACAAACAGACAGGCGGCTCTGACGCCCCCTATCCGTGCACTTGCACTGGGATGAGGGCTCTTAGAAGAGCCGCCCCAATCGCAAATTCAGTTGACGCCCGTCCGTCGCCAGGCACGGTGCTCCACAGAAAGAATCTCGTGAAAGACCAGTGACTCGGCGAGACTACTCAAATTTGACGAGGAAGTACTTCTTCTTCCCGCGCCGAATGACGAGGAACTGTCCCCCGAACATCTCCTCGTGGGTGAATTCGCGTTCCACGTCCGTCACTTTGTCGCCATTGACGCTAATGGCCCCGTTGGTGACGTCCTCACGCGCCTGGCGCTTCGACGAACACGCCCCACTAGCGACGAGGAGAGACACGATGTCAGTCGCGTGATCTCTCTGCAAACTGGTAGACGGAACGCCTTCGAAGACTTCTTGAATCTCATCCACGCTCAGTTCCTTGATGTCACCGCTAAACAACACACTCGACATCCGAATGGCACGCTCCGTCTCTGCCTGGCCATGCACCAGTGTCGTCACGTGTTCCGCCAACGCCTTTTGCGCTTTCCGCGCACCTGGGTTGTCTGCGACTTCCTGTTCAAGCGCCTCAATCTCTTCCTTTGACAGGAACGTGAAGTATTTAAGGAACTTGATCACGTCGTCGTCCTGGGTGTTGAGCCAGAACTGGTAGAATTGATACACCGACGTTTTCGTCGCGTCCAACCAAATTGCGCCGGACTCGGTCTTTCCAAATTTCGTACCGTCCGATTTGGTGACGAGCGGGATGGTCAAGCCGTATGCCTGTTGCCCGGTTGCCCGGCGGATCAAGTCGATGCCTCCGACGATATTCCCCCACTGGTCTGATCCACCGATTTGCAGCACACAATCGTGTCGACGGTACAACTCCAAAAAGTCGTTCGATTGCAACAGCATGTAACTGAACTCGGTGAAGGAGATCCCCGTCTCCAGGCGAGCCGACACGGATTCACGGTTGAGCATCGTGTTCAGACTGAAATTTTTGCCGATGTCCCGCAGGAACTCAATGACGCTCATGTCCCCGGTCCAATCGTAGTTATTGACCACGATTCCCGCATTTTCCTCGGCCTCAAAATCAATGAACCGCGATAGTTGCGCGTGGATTTTTTGGGTCCAATTTGCGACCATTTCGGGCCCATTCAGCGTTCGCTCCTGCTTCTTCCCGCTCGGGTCCCCAATCAGCCCAGTCGCACCGCCGACTACGGCAATCGGCTTGTGACCCGCCAACTGAAAGCGGCGCAGCGTCAGGATAGGAAGCAGACTCCCGATATGTAAACTGTCAGCCGTCGGATCAAACCCCACATATAAACCGATGGACTGCTCGTCGAGCAACTTCTCCAACTCAGCCCGATCCGTCGTTTGAAACACAAGCCCCCGAAACTCTAATTCCTCTAAGATATTCAAAGTACGACCCCTCTCAACAACACTCGATAGCCATATTATCGCACATCTCGCGGCAATGCAGCCTCCTGCAAAATTTTTTGGTTCGTTTACCCATCACTCCCAATTTCCTTCCATTGAGCGATTGGAGTTCCAGGGATACCATGGAAACGTACTGTCTTACGTTACTTCAAACCGCCCACGTTGGCGGTTTTTTTGAAGTGCATGAACGACGCAACGAGTTACATAGGAGGAACATATCGTGAAATCAACAGGAATTGTACGGAAAGTGGACCAACTCGGCCGAATTGTCATGCCCGTTGAACTGCGAAGGACATTGCACATCGACGTCCGCGATCCGCTGGAGATCTACACGGCAGGCGACCGGATCATGCTGCGCAAATACGAGGTATCGTGCATTTTTTGCGACAGCACAAAAGCAGTGTCAGAGTTTCAGGAGAAGCCTGTCTGTGACGATTGCCGCTTAGAGCTCCTTGAACTTGCCACCTCTCCCAACGCCTGAGGCGGACAAGGCACAGCAATAGCCGCGTCGTCTTGTGACGCACACGACGCGGTCCCCCCACTTAACTCCTGTCGCACACGGTGACGCAAAGCCAACGGTGCGCGGTCCACACCACCACCTACTGGAGAAGTCCCCCTGCACCCGTGCCTTATTCACAAAGAACGGCTTCCACCTCGATTTCGACGAGCAGCCTGGGATCGATGAGCGCCTTCACTTCCACGACGGTGGTGACTGGCCGCACATCCGCAAACACCTCGCGATGTGCCCTCGCAACGGTCTCCCACTGCGACATGTCGGTGACGAAAATTCTCACGACAATCACGTCAGACATCTGTGCTCCCACTGACGCCAACGCCTTTTCGATGACTTTCAGCACGAAGACGGTCTGCTTGTAAATGTCACCTACCCCGACGACGCCTTGTTCCTGAATGGCTGTCGTCCCCGCCACGACAACCCGATTGCCAATTCTAATTGCTCGGCTATAGCCGATGATTTGCTCCCATGGCCCACCCGATTGCACGTAGACCTTGCCACGCATACAATCCCCCCCGATCCCAGAACGAGTGCTCCGCCTCTAAATCATACTCGAGTGCCCAGGCGAGGGTGCCAGTACCTAAGTGATTTCGGTGGCAGTATCCGTTTTGCAATAGGCAGAGTCTCGTTTGAATCATGCGTTTCTGGGCATCCTATGACCAGAGATACCATTTTGTCGGTGTCGTTCTTCCGCGCTTAGCGCGTGATCACTAAGGTGAAAATGAAGGTGAAATAAATCTACTCAAACATGTTGTCTATCCACGAAGTGGCTAGCATTCTCCAAATTCCAGTCGTCACTGCATACGAGATGGCACAAAAGCGCGTTTTCCCTTCTCTCCACCTCGACAGGCGAATTCTCGTATCGAAGTACGAGTTATCGGTGTGGCTTGAAGGCTGCCAGCGAAGCGGACGGCTCATTCACAACGCGACCGACGCGCGGCGTTTCGCACAGGCTCAATCATTCGCCCATACGCCGCGGAGCTTCACATGAAATGGCCGATGTTGGCTCTTCTTGTCATCGTCTGTAGTTTCGTAGGCTCGCTAGCAGGGGCCATCGTGTTCGGGGTGATTGCCAAGCACTGGATAGAGGCGCACATGCACGTGATTTTGCAGTCATTCGTGGGTCAATTCGAGAATTACATGGGGCTTTGATGATCCCCTTAGACAAAAATGGCCACAAAAAATCCCCCCGCACAGTTGGCATGGAGAGGACTGCGCAAGGGGAATCGGGCAAAGAGTATTGGGCATCCCCAATTATAGGCGTTCGGGTTTTTCCAGCCAATGACGCGTGTACACCACAAATAACCATCTCCAACGGTTTTAACGGCTGAAACATTGGTCTTCCAGTGGTTACAGTTCGTGTACGGTGATCTCACTGCGGACCAAGAAGCGGAAATTATAGCCTGATTGGCCGACACCTTTGGAGATATACAGCGTACCGCGCTCCGTCTCATGAACGCCCTTGTACACTCCAGAGGCCGCCAATGGCCCCATATTCTTCAGCTTGAAGAGGAATGGAATGTTGAACTGCTTCCCGTGTAAATGACCAGCGAACATGTAATCAACCCGCCGATTCATGAACAGTGCTAACGTCGGGTCATGGGTCATGACCACGATTGGCTTTCCTGGCGTAACAGATTGGAGGACAGTATCATCGCTGTGACCTGAATCAAAGTCGTCGATTCCGACCAGATTCACCGTTTGGAGTTCCACCGCTTCGTTGATTAAGACCTGGATGCCGAACTCCTCCAGCAATTGAATGAGTTCTGACGGTTGTTTCAACATATAATCGTGGTTGCCAAGCACTGCGTACGTCTTTATGCCGGTCGACTGAAGCATCTTGAGAAACGGGACCAACAGAACGAGGGCATTGCGCTGGTCGAGAAAATCTCCGGTGATACATAGGAGATCCGGAGATTCTTTGTCAATGACCGCCTTGATCGCCGCCGGTCGAATCCGATTGCGCTCGACGTGTAAATCGCTGATTTGAACCAGTTTTAGTCCTGTGTTCAACGGAATTCGCACGCGTTCGACCTTTAACCATCGCGTCGGCAAGACAAACGTCGTATAAAAAATACCCACTGCAACGCAAACCGCACCGATGATCCAGTACACAGCATCAGCACCCTACTCAGAAGTTTACTATTAATGTACACCTAACTGTTTCCCACATCACCTGATAGCTACGATTTGGTTGGAGCGGTTATACCTCTCTTCAAAGCTCCCTCTCGAAACGATTCAGCCGCCTAGCGTTTCGTCGGTACTATGGAAGTTGAGTTCAGGCGGCACTCTTCGAAAACCACCCGTCAGAAATGCGAGGTACACGACGCCGCAAGCGAACCAGATAGCACCTAGTATCAGCGCGTTCTTGTCCAAATTGAGCCACAACCACCCGTCGAACAAAAATCCGACCGCTGGCATCGCGAAATAAAGCAAGACGTGAAGCAGTGTCTTGCGCCTGCCCGCGCGGAAAAAGTAATGGGCGATGACGGAGATGTTCACAAACGCGAATGCGCTGAACGCCCCAAAATTGATAAACGAGGTAGACGTCTCGACGGTCAAGAATAGTGCCAAGAGACCGACGACCCCCACCAACAAAATATTTAGATGTGGAGTCTGAAAACGTTCGTTGAGCCGTCCAAAAAATTTCTTCGGCAGCACCGAATCGCGCCCCATGGCGTAGAGCAGACGCGCGGCGCTCGACTGCGCGGAAATACCGGAGGAAAACTGTGCGAGGATGAGTCCGGCCGTGAAGATGGCGGTGAACAGGTGTCCACCAATTTGCATGGCGATTTCCGATGCGCCCGAATCTGCATTGACGAATTTCGTGTAGTCCGGATACACCAATTGTGTCACATAGGTTGCAATGATAAAAATGATTCCGCCGACAAGCGTAATCAAAAAGATGGCGCGCGGAACCGTCTTCTCAGGCTCAATGGTCTCCTCGGTCATGGTCGTCACCGCGTCGAACCCAAGAAATGAATATCCGGCAATCGCCGCCCCCGCTAAAATCAGTGGAAACTGAAACTGATTTGAGACGAACGGCCTGCTCGAGACAAGCGTCCCACTCCCCATCCCACGAAGGACATCCTGAACGCTCAACACCAAGAATATTGCGATAACCAAGAACTGAAACGCCATCATCGTGACGTTTACATTGGTACTTATCCGAATACCAATGATGTTGAGGACAGTAGTGACGAGAATGAATAGAACGATCCAAACCCAAGCTGGCACGCTCGGAATCTCGGCGGAAAGATAGACACCACCAATGAGCCATATGACCATCGGAAGAAAGAAGTAATCGAGCAGTGTCACCCAACCGATAAGAAAGCCGAGATGGGAACTCATACTCTTGCGCACATACGTATAGGCAGACCCGGATACTGGATACGCTTTCGCCATGCGCCCGTAACTATAGGCCGTGAAGAGCATGGCGATCAAGGCGAGAATGTACGCATCGGTCGCCAGCCCGTGCGTCGTCTGGTCTTCCACACCAAAGGTACCAAACACAATCATGGGTGCCATGTAGGCGAGGCCAAAAAGGAGCAGTGGAAATAGAGTCAAAGTCCGACGGAGCGTCACCTGTTTTGCGTCCATATGGTCCTCCTTCAGGGAACTATGCGGCATGCCCGAGGGAAGACCCATCACTTCCTCGAAAATGCCGCGGGCCAGTTTTCTCGATGGTTAAGAGAGTTCTGCTACAGCTTCAGTTATCGCCGATTCCAGGCGCGCGAGCCCCTCTTCCAACTCTTCATCCGTAATCACCAGCGGGCAAAGCAGGCGAATGACATTGCTGTACACCCCCGCCTTGACCGTGACGAGGCGCTTCTCAAAACACTTTTGACTGATCAGCGCGACGAGTTCTGGATAGGGTTCTTTGCTTGCGCTATCCCGTACGAATTCGACACCTACCATCGCGCCAAGACCGCGAACGTCCCCGATAAACGGAATCCTCTCTTGCAGGCGGCTAAGCATTGCGACGCTCTTCTCGCCGATTTGCTGAGCCCTCGAGGCGAGTTCGTCGCGTTCCATAATTTCGATGACCTTCAGCGATGCGGCCGCCGCAAGCGGATTTCCACCGTACGTCCCCCCCAATCCCCCAACCTCTGTCGAGTCGAGAATGGCCGGTCGCCCCACGACTGCCGAGATAGGCAATCCCGCTCCCATCGATTTCGCCATCGTGATGATGTCCGGGTTAAGTCCCTCGTAATGCTCCGTTGCAAACAGTTTGCCAGTGCGCGCAAATCCCGTTTGAATCTCATCGACGATGAAGACGATGCCATGCTCTGTACAAATGTCGCGCAGCGCCTGCATGTAACGCGGTGGCGCCACGACAAATCCTCCCTCTCCCTGCACCGGTTCGATGATGATAGCTGCCACGTCGTCTGCATTCACGTACGTGTCGAACGCCCTCTGCAACGTCGCTATCGACTCGTCGATGAAATCTTGTGCGGACTGCCCCTCCGGTTTGCGGTAGAGATTCGGAAACGGCAGGCGGTAGACCTCCGGTACGAATGGACCGAATTTTGCCTTGTAGGGGTGAACCTTGCTCGTCAAGGAAAGGCCGAGCGTCGTCCGTCCGTGAAACGCGGATTCAAACGCGATGACGGCAGAACGCCCTGTATAGCTCTTCGCCACTTTGATTGCGTTCTCGACCGCCTCCGCGCCGCTATTTAAGAGCAGGGCCTTCTTTTCGCCATCGATTGGCGCGATGTTGCAAAGCTGTTCGACGAGCCGCAGATAAGGTTCGTTCAGCGTCACGTGAATACAGGTGTGAAACAGCTTCTGTGCCTGTTCCGAAACGACTTGGACGATTTCCGGTTGGGCGTTTCCCACGTTGAGCACGCCGATTCCACCGGCGAAATCCAGATACTCGTTGCCTTCCTCATCCCACATGCGGGCTCCTTGTGCGCGAGTGATGACTACTTTGTTCTGTACACTAACGCCTTTTGGCACGTACTGAGAGTGAAGCTGCAATAGGCTCTTTGAAGCGATGATTTGTGTATCCATCGGAATCCTCCTCATGCTTATCAATCTCACCGCGCAGCCTTCTGCGGGTGTCTACTTCTACATCAAGCAATATTCGTGCCAGCTTACACAGCGGATGAAAGAGGCCTTAAAGTACCTGCGACTCTAAGGAACTTGCTTCTCGAGCACACCCGCGCCACACCACCCAATTCAAATTCGTATCTCAATTTTGAATTGAAATCGTATACACTTGAATCAGAAATTTCGTTTCACGAGGTGAACGCGCAAGGTGAATTACGAAGTGTTTCAGAGCTTAGACACGCCAATCTTTTGGCTGCGCAACGGAATCATTGAATGGATGAACAAATCGGCCAAGAGCCTTCTTCACCTCGATACGGACTCTCTCGTATGGGAGGACGTCTACCCCAGACTCCCTGCAGGATACGTGTTTCGACTACACGATGAGCGCCATCACGGATCAAACGGGGTGCTGGTCGAGTGTGTGCCGGATACCAACCCGCACCTGCTGCGCGAGATCGAGCAACTCCGCTCTGAGAACAGCGATTTGGAGCGCATTCTCGAAGCGTCACTGGATGAAGTGTTCGTCACCAACGCCGATGGTGTGACCGTCCGCGTAAACGAGACGGCAGAGCAATTGTATGGAATGCGACGCAGCGACCTGATTGGCAAATCCGTTTTTGAACTGGAGCAACAAGGAGTCTTCTATCCGTCTGTCATCTCAATTGTCTTAAAAGAGAAACGCCGAATCACCATTCTCCAGAGAACGTCGTCTGGGCAGACACTGATTGCGACCGCCAACCCTGTCTTCGACGAACGTGGGAACCTCGTCCAAGTGGTATCGAATGCAAAGGACATCACGGACGTCCGTCTCGATGTCTGGATGGCGGAGCAACTAAAAACTTCGACAAGTCGTCCCAGTTCATTGAACCCCACCGCGACGCTCGTCGCCGAGAGTGACGCGATAAAGCAGGTGTTGGAGCTCGCGGGCAAGGTAGCAGGGACAGACGCCACCGTTATCATCCTCGGAGAGACGGGAGCCGGAAAAAACCGATTGGCGGAATATATCCATGAACATAGTGCGCGGGCCAACGAGGCTTTTGTATCTGTGGACTGTGCATCGATTCCGGAAACGCTCGTCGAAAGTGAACTATTCGGATATGAACGCGGAGCGTTTACAGGCGCGAACAAAGCAGGAAAAAAAGGCAAAGTCGAACTGGCGGACGGAGGGACGCTGTTTCTCGACGAGATTGGAGAATTGCCCTTGTCCGTACAAGGAAAGCTATTGGATTTCGTCCAGCGTCGGACATTTACGCGCGTCGGCGGAACCAGGCCGAGTACAGTGAACACCCGGTTGATCGCCGCGACCAACCGCAACCTCGAGGACATGGTCCGAAATGACACGTTTCGCGCCGATTTGTATTACCGACTGAACGTCATCCCCATCACAGTACCTCCTTTGCGCCGCCGGACGGCGGACATCCCGAAGCTCACCCATGGCCTGTTGCGCCGGTTTGCAGTGCTTCACGGCGTGCCTGAAGTGAAGCTGTCACCAGAAGCAGAAGACCTGCTTCTGACGTACGATTGGCCGGGAAACGTCCGGGAATTGGAGAATGTATTGGAGCGCATCTCCATCACCAGTCCATCACCAGTCCATCACCGTATCTCACCAAGGACGATGTACGCGGGTTCTTGCCACAGCACGGTGAACAGGAGGACAAACGGGTGCAGGAAGTCGCGGCAAAGCTTGAGGGTCAGCATGCCGCCGCATGCCCTGCCGACACGGCAGGGACTTCATTGCGCCAGCGCGTGGACGAATTCGAACGGTCCATCTTCGCCGAGGCGCTCGCGCGCCATCGCTCGACGTACGCGATAGCCAAGGCGTTGGACGTGAGCCAACCGACGGTCGTTCGAAAGTTGAAGCAGTACCGGTTAAAGTCGTGAAGTGCATGAACGAAGCCACGACGCGCCCCTCTGTCCGTAATCGACCACGGTGGAACTTGTATAACGATTTCCAGCCGGTCAGTCGAAATGCGAATCGACCAAGGGCCTGTACGCATGCGTTTGCCGCATCGTGGCATAGCGAACACAGTCCGCTAAATCCTTGCGCTGGTGCAACGGCACGTCTACGATGTACACACCTGGCTCTCCGCTGCTAGACAGCGCATCCGTTCCAGCCACCGCCGTTCATCCTCGACAGTGGGCATCGACGACCAGTGTTCAGGCAAATAACCGGCGATGAACAACTCGGGGAACGCCACTAGATCTACCGGATTTTCGCCGCAGGTGGTCCGGACGATTTGCTGCGTGCGCGCGAGCGTCGCCTCGACGTCCCCGAGGATGGGTGCATCCTGAATGAGCGCGATCTTCATCATAACCCCCTCCCACCGTAAGCATACCTGGCCGCACGTGCGCCCTGTGAAGCGCTTTCAAAGTTTATTCAAGTTGCATCGCGACCGCGCGCACTGGGCTTCCGTCACATCCTACAAGCTTGAGCGGAAATAGGGAGACGAGCGGATGGCTGAAATCGATGGCGTCAAAATTCGTCAAATTCTCGGCGATGATGCCTTGAACCGCGGCAATCGCGTCGTGTGCGGGAAACGCATCGCCGCCGGTGATATCGATGTTGATACAATCGATGCAGAAGGTGCGAACCCCTTTTGCCAACAGCGCGTCGATCACGTCGATATCGACGTAGGGATGCAAGAAATATTTGTCCGATCCCGCATACCGACTCCACCCCGTGTGGAACAGAACGATATTTCCAGGCTCTGCACAGTCGACGTACTCCTGGACTTCGTCGAGCACAATCGGCTCCTGTTCCCCTTTGCCTAAGCACGGAATAACCAGCCCAGTACCAATGAAGAGGGACAGGTCCGACTCGTCGATGCGCTCGCCAGACGCCAGAAAGTGGTACGGCGCATCCACATGTGACCCGCTCTGTGAGCCAATATGCACATGATGTAAATTGTACCCTTCGCGTTCGATGGTGGTCGCGACGGCGATGCGTGGCTTCGGATCACCAGGGTAAATCGGCGTATCGTCTGTGAGATCAAGCGATAAATCCACGAACTTCTTCGGCTTAAACAAGGCAATCACTCCACGTGCGAGCCGACTACGGTATCCTCAAGCATTACCTCGACTCGCGATAGTTTCATCACGTTTACCACAGGTATAGCAAGAAGCATGCCAATTCGGCCATCTCGAGGAAGTCGAGGCGATGTGAGATGATTTCTCGCTCTTCGACGAATCGTTTCGTCTATTCAGTATTCTTTCTTGAATCGGCGACAGGTTGACTACCCGCTAAACGCTAGAAATGCGTAAGCCATCCTTGGTCGCAAAGGGGTATACAGATGTGACTTCGATTATTCAATCTTGCATAAACGAGTTCTTTGCAGTGTCATCGTCAGTCGAATCGCGACCTCAAATCTAGAAGTACTTCTGCAATTTGCGAACGATTGTTGGCTGGCTCACCCCCAAATACGCGGCCATCTCCGTCGTCGTCGAGCACTTTTGACGAGCGTCTTGCAAGATACGCTTCTCGTAGGCGGCCAACATCTCCGGCAGGGACAATCGATCCGCCGCAGGAGGAGACACAGCCTCCACGCTCCGGATGGAAAGCGGCAGGTCGGCCAGTTCGATGAACTGGCCAGACGAGAGGACCACCGCGCGTTCTACCACGTGCTCCAATTCTCGTATATTCCCAGGACAATGATAAGACAGGAACTGATGCATCACACCCTGCCCAAACTCTCTATCTAATCCGTGACGCAAATACATCTGATGCAAGAAGTGCATCGCCAACTCCATAATGTCGGCAGGTCGTTCCCGCAGTGGTGGAATCATCATCTCCACCGTGTTGAGGCGGTAATACAAATCCTCGCGAAACTTGCCCTCGTGAACCATTTGCGACATATCGCGGTTGGTCGCGCAAACCAGACGGAAGTTTGACCACACCGATTTGGTTCCACCCACCTTGCGAAATTGCTTGTCCTCCAACACTTTTAGAAACTTTACCTGAAGTGCAAGCGGCAATTCGCCGACCTCATCCAGAAAGAGCGTTCCGTCGTGCGCTAGCTCAATCAACCCAACCTTGCCCGACTTGGCCGCCCCTGTGAAAGCGCCAGGTTCGTACCCGAACAGTTCCGACTCGATGAGATGTTCCGGAATCGCCCCGCAGTTCACTTCAATAAATGGACCGGAATTCCTTTCACTTTGCCGATGGACGAACTTGGCAAACGCGCTTTTCCCGACACCTGATTCTCCAAGCAGGAGAACAGGTACGTCGTGCTTTGCGATGCGCGAAATCGATTCCGTCAGTTGCTTGATAGCATCACTTGCGATGAGAATGTCACACATCTCCCTGTCGCGGCTCCGAAGTTTCTCCAGTTCCCACCGGACTCGCGACATCTCCTCTTGCATGTCCGCTAAATGCGCACGGAGTTCGAGGAGTTCGGTGACATCGTGTGAGTAGGAGACAATCCTCCGAATCTCCCCATCTTCTCCAAACACAGGGACGCCCTTGACGAGCATCTTCTTCTCATCCATTGTCGTCTGAAGCAAAACGTGGCGGGTTTTCGTCTCCATGACTTTGCGCGTTACAGACGGTTGAAAGATATGGTCCTTCTCTAAGTCGAGTACAGACTTCCCTACCAAATCTTCCGGTGGGATTCGATAGGAGTTGGCAAACGATTGGGATACGCTGAGCACGATCCCATCCCCACTTGTGATGAGAATGTCATCCAGTGAAGAATCTAGAATCAACTGCAAATCCTCGTTTGCTTGTTCCAGATGTTCTACCGATTTGGTCACAGTTTGCTCCGGTGATCGCTCTTTGAACAGGAAGGCCAACCAATTGTCGTCGAACGAAATGGAGGTGACTTCACAGCGCTGTGAGCCTAACAGAAGCTGAACGGGCTGCCCATCTCGAAGCTTTGCTAAAAGGTCGAACCCAAGCCGCTCCTGGACGATACGAAATGGCAACTGTCGAGGTCCCAAGCGCAACATTTCACTTGCAGCGGCGTTCATTCGTGCCTCATCTGTATGAAGGTCGACGATCATGACGCCACATTTCAAACTATCGATAAACCGTCCGAATCGTTCGTCCATTTCGCGCATTTGCAACTCACTCCTCCAAATGGGATCGAATTCCTCGCGCACCACCGCCTCGCTGCCCCGTCGCCGATAGGCGAATGCCGCTTAGCCCAGGTTGGATTGCACCTGGGCGAGCGGATCTGTCCTTCCGGCGCAACATCACCGGGATATCAAATGTACGAGCGGGCAAGGCGTTCGATTCGAGCTTTGTAGCGATAGAATGAGGCCCACAGCGGACGGACCGTCGCTCTGTTCGTCGCTTTCGTGCGATACAAGTGGAAGCGTGCCGATTGAACTTCACAAATTAGAACGTCTAATCGCTCGCTTATGGCGAGTACATCCGGGTGTGTCAGACTGCCTTGTTCCTCCGCCACCCGCATCATCTGAGTTCTCAACAATTCTATTTTCTCTCTGATTGTGGTCTTTGTCACAAGATTTCCCCTTACCACGAAAAAATGAGGCCAGTCGACAGTACCATACCGACAATGTCGAAGTCTGTCCGATGCGGTCGAAAAAGTCGCTCGGCTTCGGGAAAACTTGTGGATTCAGACTGCGTAGAATCGATGCGGTGAGGTCACTATTAGGGCAGCAAAGACATCAAAAAGCCACGGCGGGCCCTCCACCCCATGCCCGCCGTGACTCTATCAACTACGTTATTGTTGAACCGTGGTCGAGACCTGGATCTTTCCACTCATAATATTTTGCTTCAGTTGGTTCACTTCGTTGACGACGCTCTGTGGCACGCCCTTCATCGCAGGTGTGATGCCTACCCCATTGCCCTTTAACCCAAACGTCTCAACGCCTGACTTGAATGCGTTGTTTTTGAGGGATTGAATCACGTCAAACACGGACGTGTCTACGCCCTTTGTGGCACTTGTGATGATATTTTGCGGCGCTAGGTAACTTTGATTCGTATCCACACCGATTGCATATTTGTTGGCTGCCTTCACGGCACTGATGGCACCTTGTCCGCATCCACCGGCCACCGGGAAGATAATATCGGCGCCCTGGGACAATTGGTTTTGCGCGTATTGACTTCCCAAACTTTGGTCCGTGAAGCTGTTGGTGTACGAAAGGAGAACTTTGCCGCTCGGATCTTCCTTCTTAAAGCCTTGTTGGAATCCTGCGATGTAGCTGTTCACCGGAGGTGCCGATTCTCCGCCAATGACACCCACCACGTTCTGTTTGTTCAAGTTCGGTAACATGTTGCCCTTTTCGAGCAGCCCTGCCATAGCGCCCGCGAGATACCCAGCATCCTGCGAGTCAAACACCGCTGACACCACATTTGGCCTGTCCGTAATGGTATCGTCGATGATCATAAAATGCGTTTTTGGATATTGCTTCGCCACCTGCTCCACGGCATCGTGCATCAGATAGCCGACGGCGATGACGAGGTTGTACCCCTGTGCCGCATACTTGCTCAAGTTCGGTATGTAATCTGACTCAGATTGAGATTGCACGACGCTCGTCTGTACGCCGAGCTGCTGCTGTGCCTTTGTCACGCCCACGAAAGCCAGGTGATTGAACCCATTGTCGTTCAGCCCGCCAGTGTCTGTGACCAGACCGACTTTGAGCCCCTTCCCCGTCGTGGAAGCGTTCCCAGGCGTAGCATTGGTTCCACCCGCCGTCGTGTTCGTACCACCTGTACTGTTCATGCCACAACCAACCGCCAACACGGTTAAAGCCAAAGCGGATGCGACTGTCGCCATTCTCTTTTTCAACCATATAACCCCCAATAAATGACACTCAATAATACAGTTTGACGGTATATTAGAACACCAAAATACAACTTCGATATCGATTTAGCGGGATCCTGGCGGCGGATTTGTCAGAACCGTGAACGTGTGGACGCCGTATTGGCTTCCCCATTCCTCGCAAGTTAGAATCTTCCGTTTGGAGAAAATCATGCACGTTACACGCATCGGCTTCATGCACTGAGGGGCTCGGTATGGTCGACATTGCCTGTCCGCCCGGTTCAGGTGAACAAGCAGGTGAGTGGTGGGCAACTGTCGTGACGCGACAGTCTTCATCGCATAAGGATAAGTGAGGGTAATTCGTTCTAAAGGAGGTGACGCACGTGTTATCCATCATTCTCTCAAATGCAGCAATGCTCTTAGCGTTTCAAGTCGTCCTCATTGTCCTTGGTCTCAACATGATTGTAAAACTGTTGATGAACCTTCGGAAGAGTGAACAGGTCAGTACCCTCGCAGACGTCATCACACGCCCTGTACTAACCGATGTGTTTCCGCTCATCATCATTTCATTACTGACGATGGTCGATCCGACACATGTCATCGCTCTCATCTTCTACTATCTCGCAGCACTGTTTGTCGTTGTTCGCGCTTTGCTGGAACTCAGTAAGACGTTGAAAAAGTAAGTGTAAAACAGCAGACGCGCAGTCGGCATCCGAGCCCTAACATCCGTTGGGGCTCTGGGGGCGCAGAGCCCACCGGCTCGTCACACAGCCCCCAGGGACGCCCGTTCTCGCACTATTCGAGGACGACTCGCAGCCGACCGAGGCCTTCTACCGATGTGACGATTTCATCACCCGATGAGAGCCACTGCCGTTCACTTTCCGGAAAACCAAGAATGACCCCCTCAGGAGTCCCGGTGAAGATCACATCCCCCGGTCGCAAGGTCATATGCCTCGAAATGTAACTTACTAAAAACTCACAATTAAAAATCATATCCTTCGTGTTCGATGACTGCCGAAGCTGTCCATTTACTCGACATTCCAAGTTCAAATCGTTCGGATTTTGAACCTCATCGGCTGTGACGACATATGGCCCAATTGGGGCAAATCCATCGCAGGTCTTCCCGAGCAGCCACTGCGAGGTCCGGAACTGTAAGTCGCGAGCCGACAGATCATTTCCAGTCGCGTAGCCAAATACGTACGAGAGCGCCTCCTCCTCCGACACGTCTTTTGCGGTTTTGCCCATGACGATGACGAGTTCCACTTCGTAATCCACTTGCTCCGTCTGGTGTGGAATTTGGACGATGGACCCGTGACCAGCGAGGCTGTTATTAAATTTGGAAAAAAGCGGAGGAGAGGTCGGCGTCGGCAAATTCGATTCCGCGGCATGGGCTTGATAGTTCGTGCCAACGCAGATGATCTTCTCTGGCGACGTCACACACGGACCATACTGAATGCTGTCAGGGTGCTCAAACAGCGAGACGTCACCGTCGTCGATGGCCTGTGAAACGAGCTGGCGAACGATGTCTTGGCCTGTATCCCCTTGCTCAATGACCTCCTGTATGGTCAGCGGTGCGGTCGCGCCAAAGCGTCTGGCCGCCTTTGACAGCGTCAAGACACCTTTGTCCGTGAGCACCCCCAATTCATACGCGTCATCCTGTACTCGAACATTCAGTAGTTTCAACTCGCTCCACTCCTCTTTCCCAATCTGCCAATTCAAAGCTTCAAATGTCACCTCGGCCCTCGCATCGACCGCGTTTTACACCGACTTGCCGCCGAGTACGCCACCGTCGACCGACAACGCACTCCCCAACACGTATTTCGACTCGTCAGAGGCTAAATACAGTGCAGCGTATGCCACGTCTTCTGGCGTTCCCAATTCGCCACCGAGTTGGCGAAGTTTCAGTTGCTCGATGGCCTGTATGGGATCTACGTAGGACTGTTTTAAATAATTCTCGACGAACGGCGTGTAAATCGTCCCCGGCAACAGTGCGTTGACGCGAATGCCATAAGGCGCATAGTCCACTTGCATAGACTTCGTCAACGACAACACGGCCCCCTTCGTCGCTGCGTATGCAGCTCGTCGGGCGAGCCCGATTTGTGCGATACAAGACGACATGTTGATGATGGAACCCGAGTGCTGTTCCATCATCACGGGGACGACCGCCCTCGACACGAGGTAGACGCCGGTGACGTTGACAGCCATCACTTTATCCCATAAATCCCGCGCGACCTCGTGAAGTTCCCCCACCGCGCTGACGCCCGCGTTGTTAAAGAGCACGTCAATGCGCCGATGCCGTGCGACCACCTCGGCAATCCAGGCAAAGACAGACGCCTCGTCCGTGACGTCGACGGCGGTCATGTGCGCCCTCCCACCAGCGCGTTCGATTGCGCCGATGGTCTCTCGCATCGCCTCGACGTCGACGTCGGCCACTTCCACAATCGCCCCCTCTTGCGCGAACTTAATGGCGGTGGCCGCGCCAATTCCCTTGCCGGAGCCGGTAATTAAACACACTTTGTCTTCGAGCCGCATAAGCGCTCCCCCTCTTTTCCTACAGCTTGCACGTCATGCTTCGATCATCGCTTTGACGACGTTCGACTCCGGCTTGGTCCAGTCATCGAACGTCGCCACCACACTTTTCAAATCAGCGCGATGCGTGATAAACGTCGACGCGTCGAGATGCTGGCCTTTCAGTTCGTGGATGACGTGGTGAAAATCCTCGATGGTGGCGTTTCGAGAACTGATCAGGGTGGTTTCACGTTTGTGGAACTCCGGATCACTGAACGTGATATCCGCTTGCACCAGGCCTACGTAAATCAATCGGCCCCCGTGTGCCAGGTAACCGATGGCAGACATCATCGATTGCGCGTTGCCCGTCGCGTCAAACACGGCTGTCGGAAACTCCAAATTGGTGATCTCGCGGATGGTCGCGATGGCACGCTCTGAGGCCAGGACGGCGCGATTCGGGCCTGCCCAATCCTCGCAAAACTCGAGTCGCTTGCGGTTGATATCCATAGCCGTCACGTCCGCCCCCGCCAACTTCGCAAACTTCATCACGCCAAGGCCAATTGGACCTCCGCCGATGACTAACACCCGTTCCCCCGGCACGAGGTTCGCGCGACGAACGGCATGGGCACCAATACTGAAACATTCGACCGTCGCCAATTCATCCAGCGTCAAACCTTCCGCTTTGACTACGTATTCGACGGGGACCGATACGTATTCACGCATGCCACCGTCCTCGTGCACGCCAAAGACACTCACCTCCGTGCAACAGTTCGGTTTGCCGCACTTGCAGGCAATGCACTTACCACAGGAAAAATAGGGCAAGAGCGTCACGAGGTCGCCGCTCTCAATCCCGTACGGATTCTCGCCGACTTCGACAACCTCTCCTGCCAACTCGTGTCCCAGGATGCGAGGATAGGTAAAATACGGCTGTCGGCCCCGATAGGCGTGAATATCTGTCCCGCACACGCCAATCCTGCGGATTCTCACGATTGCCTGCCCCTCCGATAGCGTCGGTTCAGGCAGTTGTGCTCGCACCAGTTCGTTCGGCCGTCGACATACGACACCTTGCAAATGACATCGCCTCCCTGTAAATGTGCGGACTACCTGGTCGCCAAAACTTTGCCGAGAAGCGGCGAAATCACCGCGTTTTTCAGTACACCTATCGGCTCGATGGCAATTTCGACGACATCGCCAGGCAGCAACGTAAATTCGTCGGGCGGGACGATGCCCGTGCCCGTCATCAACACTGTGCCGTCGGCGATGGTATTGTCTCGCAACAGGTACGAAGTGAGTTCAGAAAAGCTGCGGCGGAACTGGGAAAATGGCACTTGACCCGAGAACGCGACGGCGTCCTCGCGGTAAATCGTCAATTCAATCGTCCAGGTCTCAGGCTTCTCCTCGCCGTCACTCCAGAGGAGGGCGGGACCCAACGAGCAACTTCCGGAGAACACTTTCGCCTGCGGTAGATAGAGTGGATTCTCGCCCTCGATGTCCCGCGAACTGACGTCGTCGCCAACCGTGTACCCGATTAAATCCCCGTTTGCAGAGACGACGATGGCCAACTCCGGTTCGGGCACCATCCAGTTGGAGTCAGAGCGAAGTGAAATTGGCTGCAAAGGAGCGACGAGTCGTTCATATGTCGCCTTGAAAAACAGTTCCGGGCGAGCCGCCGTATACACTCGGTCATAGACGCTGTCCTTGATCTGCGTTTCCGCGTTTCGCGCTTCCCGACTGCGCTCGTAGGTGACGCCGGAAGCCCAGACCTCTGGCGTCGCGACAGGCGGCAACAAAAGCCGCTGCGAAGCGAGTTCCGCAAACGACAGCGGGGTACCTTTTTGCAACCGCTGCACGACTGCGGACGGACGGATGTCAAGCGCTTGCAGGGCGCGCCACATCAGAACTGGGCACGTCCAGGTCGGCACTTGCTCCGTCAAGCTATATACGCGGTCGCCGTCGAGCAGACCGAGTTGAGGCGTCCCAAGGTCCGGGTGTGTATATCGAATTGTTTTCAGCAGAGACATCTCCTCCGTTTTTTCGCGTCCATAAAGTAAGTAACCCGATCCGGCGTGTGTCCCCAGCTCTACACCGTCGGTCCAATGCGGTACAGCGCAAAGTCGTCCATTCCGAGCGTCTCTGCGACGGCAGGCTTGCCCTCCAGCACGCGATGCACTTCGTCAATCGCCAGACCGACATCCGCATCTGCCAACAGCTGTCCATCCAGGTCGTCGGGACACGCCCGCAACGTCGTCTCGCTGATGGCGAAACGGACGATGGGGAGCAGCGGAGTCCCAAACGCATGCGGTTGCGCCGCAAAATGGATGATCACATGAGCGCCTGCAGCGGTCATCCCTGTCGCCGTCTCCAACGCGTTCGATCCCGCCTTCATCAGTGTCGCTCGCCCACTCGCGCGCTCGCCGTGATCGACTTGGTCCACCGAAGGAAAGCGCTTTACGTACGGCGTCGCGTCGTCCGGTAGGACGAGGTTTGCCCCCATCTCCCACAGCTCGCTGACGACGCGCAAAGCCAGCGGAGATGGCGTCGAACGTAGCGGGTCATCGAATAAGAACCCGATGCAAATTTGCTCCCACGGGACGTCTGCACGCGGAATCTGGGCGATTTCGGCATCTCGCTCACCGAGCCAACGTTCCACGGACGACTGCGCCTTTAAGGTCCCGCCCGCGCCTTGAATGCTGACAAAGCCGACGGGCTTTTGCGTCCGGGACTTCGTCGTCTGATAGAGATCCTTAGCGATGATCCCTTCGCAGCCGAGTCCCACAAACAAGCTCGCATAGACGTTCGGGTGCAGAGCCAGGTTGGAAAACACGCGCTGCGTCTGCACGAGGTCTGCCCCGATTTGCGCACAACCGTGCTGATGTTCGATGTACTTAAACTTTGGGTTTCGCCGAGCGACGTCGATGGCCACCTGATTCGCGCATACCACCGCAGGTAGGATAAATAGATGATTGCGAATGCCGATGCTCCCGTCAGCCCGGGAATAGACTCGAATTTTGGACACTCGATTCACCCCTCTGCAAGTCTCCGCGCCCGCGCAAACTTTCCAGGTTGTGCACATGTACGTGCTCCCCTGCGCGAATCATCTGCGTGGCCCGGCCAATCACTTGGCCATACTTGTGAACGTGTGCCCCAACTGGCAAATCGCGAATGGCGAACTTGTGTCCAAACGGAATGTCCTGAACGAGGACCAGCGGGTGCTTCGCATCCTCGATGACGATTTCGGTCCCTTTTTGCAACCGCGTCAAAGCGGTCGCTACGTCATCCACCGGTTTTTGGAGGACCCACTGTCGATTTGACTCCATTCCTGGCCACCTCCTAGAGACTTTTTCCGATGCGGTAAATGCCAAATTCACGGTGTCCGAGGAGCTCCGACTTAGTCGGCTCTCCATTCAAGACGGTAACCATTTTTTCGAACAACGCGTTCCCGTTTTCCTCGACCGTCTCTACGCCGTCCACAATCGGACCCGAATTGAAATCCAAATTGTCTGCCATGTTTACGTAGGTCGCGGTATTCGTCGCGACCTTGATGCAAGGTGCGATTGGCGATCCGGTAGGCGTCCCCCGACCGGTCGTAAAAATCACCACCTGCGCGCCCCCCGCCACCATTCCGGTGATTTGTTCAATGTCGTGACCAGGCGTATCCATGATCACTAAGCCGTTCCTTGAGGGCCGCTCGGCGTATTCGATCACCTCTTGAATTGGCGTTGTTCCCCCCTTGTAAATGCACCCTAGGCTCTTTTCTTCAATCGTCGTGATGCCCCCGTCCATATTGCCCGGCGACGGCTGTGCGCCGCGGATGTCAACCCCCATTTTCATCGCGTTTTCCTCAAGCCGGTGAACGATGTGGATGACCTGCTGGCCAATTTCAGGTGTCGCCGCACGCTGCGCCAATAGGTGCTCGGCGCCGATAAGCTCAGTCGTTTCCGACAGGATGGACGTTCCCCCTTCGGCTACGAGCAAGTCGCTCACCACACCTAAGGCGGGGTTTCCGGAAATCCCCGAACAAGCGTCCGATCCGCCACATTCCGTGCCTAGCACAATTCTTGAGAGAGGCACTTGCACGCGCTGCACCGCGTCCCTCGTTACGAGCCAATCGCTTGCCAACGCAGTGCCTTTCGCGGTGGCATTGCGAATTCCACCGACTTGTGTCAGGCCCACCAGTTCCGCCTGTTTCCCAGCCGCTCGGGCGCGATTGACCAGTCGGTTCAAGTCGAAAGCCTCGTGGCCCCACGCGAGAATGACGACGCCATAGACGTTCGGATGGGTGGCGAATCCTTCGTAGACTCGGAATGTCTGGTCGAGATCGTCACCGGCCTGGTTAATGCCGTGTTGGTTGCGAAATGTCACCGCCCCTGGTGCACTGGCGACGATCTTTTCGGCAATTTGATTCATTTCATACGAGACCGGGAGCACCAGCACGTGATTGCGTACACCAATTCGCCCATCTTCTCTGACATATCCGTCAATCAACACCACGCTCACCTCCGCATGTCTTTTCTATCCTATTGATGGCACTCGACGAACATGGCTATTCGCGGCTTGAAACAATCACAGATGGGGCGGCAGGTTCCAGGCCCGCGAAGTTGAGCAGGAAAAAACCGATACACACCGCTGTGATGTTTCAATATTTGAACAACTCGCACCACTTCATCGGCCCCACCGTTACCGAATAGCAAAGCAAGAATCATGCCAGTATCGTCCTACCCGCGATTGTGGACGAAATTAGTTGGAAGGACATCGCAGTACAGCTAATTCGTTTCAAGTTGTAACACACACGTTCCTCATTGGTTCAAATTGAAACCAAACCTTTCACACACAGCGAACACCTAACCGAGATTCCATTGCTTCATCTTTCTCCACAAGGTCGTCCGGCTAATGCCAAGCCTGTCGGCCGTTCGTTGCACATCACCATGGCATTGGAACAAGGTGTCGACAATCAACTGTCGCTGGACTTCCTCTAAACTTCCGACGTACCGTCTTTGCACTTCTTCACGTTCACGGGTTGAACCCTCCGCATACACATCGGGATCGGGGAGCGATTTGTTGTAGAACCAGTCCGCAACCGCTTCGCGATTGACGACGCCAGACGTCAAGGTCGCAATCAAATAATCGACCATATTTCTCAATTCCCGTACGTTTCCCGGCCAATGGTAAGCACACAACATGCGGTAGATTTCCGGGACCGGTCTCGGCGGCGTGCCCACGCCCTTGCGCTGATACCAGATCTGTTTGAGCAGTCCCTCAAACAACACTGGGATGTCCTCCGGGACCTCGCGCAGCGGGACTGTATTGATGCGCAGAACATCCAACCGGAAAAACAGATCTTGTCT
Source organism: Alicyclobacillus fastidiosus (assembly GCF_026651875.1). GTDB lineage: Bacteria > Bacillota > Bacilli > Alicyclobacillales > Alicyclobacillaceae > Alicyclobacillus > Alicyclobacillus fastidiosus. The sequence continues at coordinate 3,997,927 of NZ_CP104067.1, forward strand.
GAACTTGCCCTGTGTCACCAACGACCACAGCGGCTTATTCGTCGCCGCAATCACCCGAACGTCAATCGGAATGACCTTTTCTCCACCGATCCTCATGACGCGTCGCTCCTCCAAGACGCGCAACAGGCGCTGTTGTACATGAGATGCTGTTTCACCGATCTCGTCAAGGAAGATGGTCCCGCCGTGTGCCAGTTCAAACAGTCCAGCCTTCCCACCGCGCCGCGCGCCAGTAAACGCGCCTTCCTCGTATCCAAACAGTTCACTTTCCAGGAGTTGATCTGGAAGCGCAGCACAGTTTACCGCGACAAAAGGCGCGTTCGACCGCGAACTGCCATTGTGAATCGACTGGGCTATGACTTCCTTGCCCGTACCTGTCTCGCCGACGATGAGCACCGAGGAATCCGTCAGCGCGAACTGCTGTGCGGTGTGCTTCATACGTTGCATCCGGCTTGAACTTCCCCAGAGGTCCGCGAACGTGTAGACCGCTTCGTGGCCATCCAACGATTTCTTCTGTCGGACGCGCCGTTCAAGGGACTCAATGTCTTCCACGCGTTGGAGCGTGACAAAATACTCCCCCTTGCCTGGTAACGCGATGCGCTCTATCGTCCAGAGCTGTCCAACAACTTGAACGACATCGGTCGTTCGGGTGCCATCTCCAGCACGAATAAACTCGCAGACCGATTCTGGCAAACACGATTCAATCGGAACGCTGACACAGGAATCTCGTCCAATTAAATCGAGTACAAACCGATTCGCGAATTGAACCTGTTCATTTTGAATCAGAATCAGGCCTTGTGCTGCCTGGTCGAGCGCGCCGCGAAGCGTTGCATGCGTCTCGCGCTCGGAGAGGCGCGCGAGCAGGATGCGCTTTGCCTCCTGAATGGCAGCCCAGATGGATGCCTTCCCAGACTCGATGAGCACCCCGAAGATGCCCATGTCCCTGACAATATCTATGACGCTGGCGTCCCCAAGAATGCAGTCCACCTGTTCTTGGTGAATGACCTCTCGGATTTTCGCCATGATTTCCTTCGCGGAATCCGTTTGTTCGACATCGACTGGAACGACAGGGACATTTAAGAGCGCGCCCCACTCCCTCACACTGCCAATGACGTTCTCAAAACCCACAATGGCAAACTTCGTTCCCATATTCCGAGCCTTTTGCAGTGCGCGAAGCACATCATATGGCGTCACGGCGACTTCTACGGCGGGAATCGCAATCTCGTTCGCGATACTGAGAAATGTCCCGCCGCGGCTGATCAGGACCCCTGCATCCTCAAGCACCGATTTGCGGGCGAGTTCCACCCCTTGCCCCATTCGGCCTGTCAGGATTTCAATCTGTTCTCCGTACGCGCGACAAACCTCTTGCGCGTCGTGAACCATATTTTGATATGGCGCAATCAGGACGATTTTCAACACTCATCATCCTCCTTAACCACACTCGCCCGATCTCATCCGTTGGTCATCCGGTTTGTTCTACCTCATTGTACAGGCGCAGCTAAACTTTCGGTACCGCAGGCAGTCGAGGGAGGAAGGAAGGAGGAAGACAAATCAGAGGTGTACATGCCTCAGAGGTGTACATGCCGGGCGCACAAAGACAAACAGACGACCGAAGTCGTCTGTTTGCGATAGGCACGTTGACAACCACACAATTCACGAAAATTTTTTCGTTAATGCGCGACATCAACCTCCTGAAGTTATTGTGCCCGCCTTCACGCAACTTATACGTAAACGGTGGAGTCGGACAAAGTCGTCTTGCACACGGTACCACAGGGCGGCGTCCAGCAACGACAATCAGGTGCTGTTCGATATCTGTTCGTCGGCTGGCGAATCGCGATTCGCCGCAAATTCCTTCGGAGCGGCCACCCAGACAAGCAACAGGATCACTGCGGACACAAGCCATGCTAGCGCGTAATCCGGTGCTTCTCCCCAACCGAACCTGGGTGCGTTCATCAGACCAAGCCATGCGGAGAGAGCTGCGAAAAGCGACCACAGAGTAGCAGCTAAAAATTTCCGGTCGATCAACGAGACGGATATGGCCGTAATTACTAACACCAGCAACAAAAAACCGTTTGCCATCCCGCTAATCGGGTCCCAGTAGATGGCCTTATCTAACACCTGAGAAACGTGTGGGGAAAGATGAATCTTCAACGCTGCCAGGCTTTCTTGCATCGTAGATTGAATTAAATAGGCACCGGGAATGATGATCCCTAATAAAAAAGCGTTCACATACTTATGGTCGATATTTCTAATGGCTGTCCGGCCGACCCCGATGGAAACGTAGGCGATGACGGCGGCGCGTAACGACCATGGAAATAGGTCTATCGCAGGCATCGAGAGCCCCGCCATGACCACGAGCAGCATGACAATCGGAACCCAAAAATGGTAGGAGATCCTGGCACCGAGATGTTTATACGACGGATGTACGGCGTACATTACCGTGGGGATAATTCCACCGGAGACCCCGATGACAATGGAACATACACCATCCATCAGCAGTGTTTGACCAACTGAGTATTCATCGCCAACTTGTTGGGCGGCTTCAACTGAGGCTAAGTCTTGTAAGATGGCGTAGACAGACATCGGTACAATCACGGAGAAGTATGAAATGTCCCCCATCAAATACGCCATGAATTTAGGTGGCATATGCCATGGGGCCGTAAAATGCATACCACTCCAGGATATATGGATGTCACCTGTGGTTAGGCCGACCACGAGGACGACCATCCAAGCGACAAAAAACGGTGACAGGCTCCATTTCGTAAGTGGAATCTTTGCGAACACTCCGCAGAGTACCAGCGTTAAGGCGATAATGCCTAAAAGTGGACTGGAAAATAACCGGACGACGATGGTCCTGGACAAATAGCTGTACATCGCCGCAGCAAATACCGTCATGACCGCCGGTTTCGGGATAAGTTTTCGAATGTATCTCGTGAACGGCGCGCTCGCCAGCTTAAAGATTCCCATCCAAACTACCGCTGCAGCGCCGGCTGCCCAACTAGCCGACAAACTATGTGTACGCTGGTAGACTGGCAACATGATGGAAATGGCAAACGCAGTCGACGAGGGCACATTGATCCCAAACACTTGTGACGTGACGGTCCGCGCCCCAGTTCTCCTCGCAAGGCGGTGAGCGCTCCAAGTCACCCACAAACCTGCGAGCAAAAAACCGAGTGAAAATCCAGGAAGCATATGATCGACGGAAAAACCAAGTGGAATACCTACCCCCGCCAACAAGAGTGCCGGGATCGCCATATCCGTGATATTGACCCCGAAGTGACTGATCATCGCATCCATATCTCCTCGGTTCACGTGAAACCAATAAGGTTTCCACCTTGCGTCGTGCTCGTTCATCTTTATCGCCTCCAACGCTTTACAGGGCCTAGCAGAACAAGCCAGGCCACTTTAAGAAAACGCTTACAAACATGCCTCTTCCATACACATCTAGGCCCTCTACCGGGGGAAAGCCCCTTTTGCGCGCCCCCTTCATCTATTTGTTCATTTATGTGGACCGGGACCAAATTCTCCATACATTTCCACTTGGATCGATAAAGCCGGAGATTCTAAAATTCTCCTGTTCGTGAAACCGTATCGGTTCGACTTCTATATTGTGGATTTGCAAGTAGTGAATCATCTGATTCAAATCTTTCACCTCCAGCACGAGTCTAGTCTGGCTCGGCGACTCACCGGCCATTTCACGATTGCTATATATCGCAACAGCCGTCTGGGATGTTGGAATCGCGTAGAGGCACCAGCGATTGGTGGCATCGAGGTGGAGGATAGAAAACTTAAGAACATCCTCATAGAAGGTCCGAGCGCGGTCGAATTCTCGCACGGGAATTTCCGCAAAAGTAAGCCCCAGGTAATCTAGCACCGTACTCCCCCTCTCCAAGGCTGTCCGGATGTCCAGCGTTTGGTCCAATCATTGTCTATCCCAAACTGGTCAAGCGTTCGTGCCACCACATGATTGACCGCGTCGTCGAGGCTTCTTGGGCGATTGTAAAACGTGAGGACCGGTGGTAAAATGACTGCCCCCATTCGGGATAAGTGCAGCATGTTTTCGAGGTGAATATCGCTCAACGGACACTCCCTCGTAATCAGGACCAGTTTGCGCCGTTCCTTCAACACGACGTCCGCAGCCCGGCCGATCAGCGCATCGGCATAACCAACGCGAATGGCGGCTAGCGTTTTCATGCTGCATGGTGCGACGATCATGCCATCCGTTAGGAACGACCCGCTTGAAATCGACGCCGCTTGGTTGTCTTCCTTGTGCACGACGCTCGCGAGTCTTCGTACATCTTCCACTTTGTAATCCGTTTCGACTTGAATCGTCGTCTCTGCCCATTTTGAGAGGACTAGGTGCGTCTCCACCGCATACTCCCGCAATGCCTCCAGCATTCGAATTCCCAAAATCGCTCCAGTTGCTCCCGAGATGCCAACAATGATTCTCATGGCACTCCCTCCTAACCACTCTGTGATGGACGAATTCATCCACTCGCTACGCCTGTAAGACTGCCTCTAGCTCTGCTGCGCGAGACCCGCGAATGGAGGGCCATTTGCGGGTCACCGAGCGTGGTGTCAACTAGGACCAGTACTCACTCCAACGGGATCGCACAAGGTCCAGATGTTCCTGAGGTGGGAGGGCAATGGGAGGAAATTGGTGTTTGCGCGTCGCGTCGATCCCCATTTTCGACGACACGCGGCGAGATGCATCCAGTTGAGGGACGTCGTCGGCCGCCTGCGACGGATCCAGCCGTACTGCGGGCAGGTCTTCGATGATAAATACGTCTTTGTGAGGTTGAACTCGCCACGACAAGGCCCAGTTGAGCATGAATTGATCACGAACATCGATATCGTCGTCGACCACCACGCAGAACTTCCCCAGTGTTGGGTCGACAGACCAAGCCGCTAGCATCACTTGACGCACCTGTCCCTCGTGTTCCTTTTTCATGGAAATGGCCAGATATGCCGCTGCTCCTCCAGCCTCAAGTAAGTGCACGTCTTTTACGGGCAGTCGTAAATCACTTACTAGGTGCTTGTAGATACCAGCTTCGCGCCCGATACTGCGGATCATGCTCGACTCACTTGGCGGCATTTGACTTAGGAATGCTTGATAGATGGGCTGATTCCGATGCGTGATACACGTGATGTCCATCACATAGGACATCGCCTTGGGACCCATATATCCAGGGTACTCGCCGAATGGTCCCTCTTCTTCCAAGAAATTCGGCCTGAAAAACCCCTCGATCACGATTTCAGCCGACGCAGGCACCAGCAAGTCGTTGGTTTCGCACTTTACGACCTCTACTGCCTCACCCCGCAATCCTCCTGCAACCGACAATTCATCCAATCCGTAGATCATCCTCGATACAGAACAAAGGCCAATCGACGGGTCTGTTCCCAGCACGATGGCAACAGGAGTGGGTTCATTTCGTTCATTGTATTGATTCACGTGTTTACGGGCGTGCTGCACAAAGTTCACCCATACCCCGAGCTTATTGCGTTCCTTTAGCATCACCCGATATGTACCGACATTCTGTACGCCGGTGTCGGGATCTTTGGTGAATACAAATGGGGACGTCAAGTACGGTGCAGGATCTTTTCCAACCGTCCACGTTGGCACCGGAAACTTAAAAATATCGATATCGTCACCTTTTAAAATATTTTCCTTACAAGACCCGGTATCGACTACTCGCGGAGAGATGGGGTGATTTTGGGCATCGGACCACTTTTGTTGGACTTGGTCGAACTCGGTGTCCAACGCCTTGGCGTAAATCGACCGTGAACCACCCAAAATGCCGAATACGACTGAGCCAGTATAGCCCTTGACATTCGTGAACATCAGCGCTGGGCGTTCGGTCTCCGGAATCGATTGAAACGCAACGCGTCCCACCGCCGATATTTCCCAATCCTTGTCGACTTCGCGATCAATGACCTTCAGCTTCCCGATACGCTTCAGTGCATTCAAATACTCTCTCAAATCGCGGTAGCCCATATTTAGCACTCCTCTTGAATAATGGATTCATGAAAAGTGTACGGACTAAACTTCACGAGTTTTCAGAATTGTTCCTCTATATGAAATCTGGGGACCCAAATGATTTTTAGCCGCACCCAAAATTTATTTTTTGTCACCGTGGGCTTGTCCACCGTGCATACTCCTTACTACGAAAACTAGACCAAACGCGTTGTGTCGCGCAGGGACTAGAACGTTGAAGCTCATTCACCCACTTTAATCACCAAGCCCCAAAACGCGACGGATGAGTTGAACATTTCTTGATTGATGGGATTGTTGATGGTTGATCATATAGATTGGAAACTCCAGTACTGGCAAATTTTCAACGTGAATCGACGTTAGAACGCCACGCTCTAACTCCTTTTCTATTGATAAATACGGCATAAATGTTAGAAAGGCGCTCTGTAAGAGAATCTCCTTGGCAATTTCCATATTGTCAACTATCACATCTGTTTCAATCTCAATGTCGTATTCCTTGAGCTTGTTGTCGACCAACTTCCAGAAGCCATGCTTTCTCTGTGTTCTCATCAATTTATATTTCTTGACAACTTCATAAGTGATGTTTGATTCAAGTAATATCGGGTGATTGGACGAGGCCACCAAAACGACTCGTAACGATTCCTTCAGCTGGGTTAGGATGATGTCCGGGTGTTCGATCCGATGCGTCATGAACGCCATGTCTAGGTTACCGTCCAAAAGAAGACTCAATAGGCTCAACGACTCGGCTTGACGGACGATAAATTTGGCATTCTGGTTCCACTGATACACGAGTTTCAAAATTTTAGGTACGAAGTGGACCGCTAACGTCGAAGTCGCACCGATCAGAATTTCCTGCACTTGCTGCCCTACCTCTACCTTTGCCTGTTCAACGAGATCGATGATTTGTTGAGCGTACTCCAACAACCTTCTACCTGCCGCAGTTAACTCTAGTGCTCCGTCAAACCGTTGGAGCAATGTCACACCAATTTCGGATTCGAGATTCTTGATTCGACTTGTCACAGCAGGTTGAGCCAAGTGAAGCACCTTCGCAGTCGCCGTGAAGTTCCTGGTTCTGGCCACACTAACAAAAGCAACTAGCTGGTCGAACGTCATTCCTTCTCACCTCTGTTGAACTAGGTCCGATACCTTACGAGCTCAGCGACTGAATCGTGATTCGTCTCACATAAACATTCGTGGTAACAGGGCTCACTGCTGATCACGATTTACACTGAGGCACACTTGTGTTGAATATAGAAGTCAATCACAGGCTTATCGAGTGGATTGATGTTCGCTGGGAGATCTGTATGGAAGAACCACTTTACCTCCAAGCTTTCATCTTCGTCCACTTTTATCTCACCTGTGAACTCGGTGGTCGTATAAATGACTGAAGCCACGTAGACCTCGTGTCCGTTTGGATAGCGATAAAACGCATCTCGTCCCGAATGCACGTACAACAGTTCCAACTCGCCTGCAACGAGCCCTGTCTCTTCTAAAAGCTCTCGCCGCGCCGTCTCTTCAAAACTTTCCCCAAGCTCCATCGATCCCCCAGGTAATCCCCAGCAGTCGTTATCACTCCTATGCTGCAACAGGAGTTGGCCGTCGTTGACAACAACAATGGCAGCGGCGGCCATAATCAACGGCTGCGACCCTAACACTTTTCTCAAATCCAAGATATACCCAGACATCATAACGCCCCTCAAATCAACTTTAACGATTCATCATCTTGTTCGTCTCACACAGTCTCATACCCCAGTGTTATCCAGGAAAGGAATATGCGCAATAGGGTGATTTGCCTATCAGATAGCCAACTGCCCTTCAACTCTTCGTTGTCGCGAGCAAGAACCTCTGGATGAAATCTTGTGCTAGAAGATTTCCTGCCAGTGCGTGACCAGCTGCATTCGGATGCCAGCTATCCGCCTCGTACATTTTGATATTTTGGTGATGTGACTCGATGTATTGATCCATTTGCTCTGCCAAAGGAAGCACATAGATATTCGGGTTGTGGAACCCGTCGACGACGTCCATCTCCGCTTGTACATACGCGTTCAGTGGCGCCTTGTAATAGGTTTCTGACGCATAGGTTGAAGGAGGCGTCACGATGACGACGACGACGTGTTGATTCATCGCGCTTTCAATTTCGTCGTGTAAAGCCTGTTTAATCTGGCTCATAGGTGTTTTCTTAAAAATGTCGTCAAGCATGCCAAACGATATCACGAGCATATTCGGCTTGTAGTCGTTAAACAGGCGTGCCATTTGGCTATCGTTGAGAAACGTGCGACTGAGCTGCGTATCATCGTACTGAATGGGGCCGTATCCCACCTTCGATTGGTTGATGAAGTGGTAACTCACGTCCTGTGTGGAATTGATCGTACGGAACGCCCTGGCTAAGTAGCCACCTTCGCCTGCACTATCGCCCGTGCCATCTGCGGCCGATCCGCCGATGGCCACCACGGTGTACGTTTGGCCCTTCTTCGGAGCGACGGGCCAGATGGTCCACGGGTTTTGTGGGGACGCGACGGGCAGTGTTTTGATCAGACTCTGCGAATGACTACCAGTCGTATGAGATACGGTCTTGATAGAGGCCGCCGACATCCGCTCAACGGACGGCCGTTTGGCTCTCTGTTGTACCGAATAGATAGAGGTAGTAGATACCAGGACGGCGAGCAACCCGGTGCACAGCCAGAATCTCTTCCTATTCATTCGCCCCTCTTCTCTCCCCTCGACAGCGGTAGTGGCAATCCAAACGGTGTGACGGAAAATATGGTAAAGTGTTGAATCATCGTCCGTACGCCGCTGGATGTTGGGATTAAGTGAACGGACGTGTCCAATGATACCGGGTCAATCGTTGAGATCGGAGACATGATAACATGCTGGTATTGAAAATCCCTAAAGAATACAAACAAATGGTCATCCGCAACATCCAATCATATTTTGATGATGAACTATCGGAGACCATCGGTGAACTCGCTGCCGAAAACTTGTTAGATTTCATGATCAAACAGCTGGGACCGACCATTTACAACCAGGCGATTCGCGATGCCAGAGCCGTTGTCATTCAACAGATGGAGCGAGTCGACGACGAGATTTACGCGCTTGAGCAATCGGTAGAATTGCGACATCGCGACTGAACAACACAAGTTTTCGTCCACATCGGCGAAATACCTGAGCCTTCCCGCGTGTGTTTCCACCACAACCATTGTATAATCGTAAGAAAATAACCTTTTGCAAGTAGACTGTTTGGTATGCAGAAACAAGGAGGATTTGTTCGAATGGCACGTCATTCCGATTACCCAATTGATGATTTGTTTCTAAACCGGTGGTCACCACGCGCCTTTTCCGAAAAAAAGGTTCCCACTGAGATTGTATACTCCATTTTAGAAGCTGCACGCTTTGCACCGTCTGCATCCAATTTCCAACCTTGGCGCTTCGTCATTGCACAAACCGACGAAGAATTGGCGACGTTCGCCGAATTTATCTTACCCGGGAATCGGTTGTGGACGGATCATAAAGTACCTGTACTGATCCTCCTTCTCTCGGACAAGTATCGCCCAAACGGCGAGCCGAATCCGTACCACGCCTTTGATGCGGGTGCTGCGTGGCAGAATCTCGCACTCCAAGCACACAAACTCGGATTAGCGACACATGCAATGGGCGGCTTTGACAAGGCGAAGGCCCGCGAATTGCTTCAGATTCCCGAACAATTCGAGGTTTTAACGTTAATTGCCCTAGGATATCAAGGTGACAAGAGCGATCTGCCGGAACAGCTCCAGGAACGCGAAATGCCAAATGACCGCCGACCGCTTTCGGAGAGTATCGTGTCATTTAAGTGAGATGGCCAGACCAGGGTTTCGCATAACTATCGTCACAAAGAGAGCCTGTTGCCGAGTGGCAGCAGGCTTGAATGTCTTTCATGACATAAATCTCGCGATGTGTCGTGCAAAAAACGTACCAAGTGATTTCCAAGAGACGAGCGCGATCGACTAGCGACCACCACACCAGCCAAGGAATTACAGTACAAGCACAAAGGAGCCACCAATTGGGCGAAAAGAGGTCATGGTGTACCCAATGGGAAAATTGCGCATGCAATAACTGTGTACGTATTTGTTGCACATCATTAAACGAGGGGTACTCGCTCATAACTGGTCACCTGAATTCCGGCATTTACCACTGACATTCTTGCCATCGACTAAATTGGATAAACTTTAGCGATGTAGTTTGTTACACTGAGAGCTGTGAAATTTTTTAGGAGGATGCATGATGTTCAATACATACAAAGATGTCGAAACAGCTATCGACCAGGTCGTTCAAGAGGAATTTACAAATGGCGTGTTTCTCAGCGCTTTAAGAAATGGTGAATACAGCATACCGCAAATTCAATATTTTGCTGTCCAATATTCGTATTACAGCCGCCACTTCCCTCGCGTGTTGGGCGCGGCAATCTCGGCGATGCCTCCCCTCGATACTTGGTGGGTCCCACTGGCCGACAACCTCTGGGACGAGGCAGGTCATGGAGCGGTCGGGAAGTCCCACGAACAACTGTATAAGACATTCCTTCTATCCGTGTATCCAGACGTTCAATTGGATGACAAAGGTATTCCGAAGCAGCCGATATCGCCCGCTGTGCAGAACGCCATACAAACCTTTATCGATTTTTTCCGCGACGCTTCTCCTCTAGAAGCGATGGCTGCAGTCGGGTTGGGATCAGAGATGTTCGCTGGAGCGGTCATGGGGGACATCGCAAACGGTCTGAGGCATCCGAATTACAGTGAGCGACCCCTCAACCTCCTGTTCTGGGACGTTCACGCAGACGAACACGAGCCGAGACACTATCAGTTGTGCAAAGACATCCTCGTTCGGTTCACAGGGACGAACGACCTCGAAACCATGTACCATGTCGGATCGAACATCGCCAAGTCAGAAGCACTCATGTATACACAACTTCATCACGAAATGCTTCAGCGAGGATAATGCTTTCAATCAGTCGGAAAACGGGCGTGATACAGCCTGTTTTCCGCATCGTTTTACATCGGCTAGAATCCACGCTCGTCCTCACTCATCTACATTAGAATATTTAAAAAATTAGATCCAAACCTTTCACGGTGAGCATAGCATGGAGATATAGGCTGTCGGAGGTGTCAGTCATGCGTGCTTCCGAATTACAAATCGCGGATTTGGTGTTTATCCGCGGAAATCGCTTGCTCGATCTCCCCGTCAAGATGTTCACCCAAAGCAAATATACGCATGTCGCAGGCTATTGTGGAACCGGGTTGGTCATCGAGGCGCAAGGATTGCGGGAAACCGGCTTCGAGGCGTTGAGTACCTATAAAGGCGTAGTCGATGTATATCGCCATCCGCATCTCACACAAACGCAGAAGCAGGACATTATGGCGTTTGTCCACAAAGAGGTTGGTGGTCGATACGACTACCTCCTACTAGGCTGGGAGGCCGTCAGACACGTCTTTGGCGTATTCCTGCCCCACCTCAAAACGAAACGACGAATATGCTCCACGCTCTGGGCGGATGCGTACAAATCAGCCGGTGTGAATTTGTGTCCACAACATACATATCCAACACCCTCTGATTTGACCAAATCAACCTATTTAAAGAAAGTGGGGACGTATTAGCTGCATACCACCAGACACAAGTGAGCTATCCGCGTAAGCCAACAGCCCACTTGTCTCCCGGCAGTCACTCATGCTGTGTCTGCCGTCTCTTTTGGTTCCTTTACTTTCAAACGAACCCACAACATATTGCATAGATATAACGCGCCAGCCACACCGAGCATCACTCGAATACCAAGAAACGCGGAACCGACGCCCCCAAGTAACGGACCTGCAAAACTTCCTAAAAATGTTGCACTTGAAGTGAAACCGTAAATTTGGCCACGCTTGTCACTTGGAGCCATGCGGCCAATCAAGGCGTTTGCCGTAGGCAAAATTCCCCCGATGAACATGCCGAGGCCAAATCGGGAAGCCACGAAGACCCAGATGTTCGGCGCCAGTGCTTGCGGGAGATAAAACAGTCCTGCACCCGTCATGCAAATCGTCAAGACGCGTCGATAGCCAATTTTGTCGCTTCGCTTCCCGAGAAACGGGGATGCGATGAGATCAGCGAGTCCGGTGGCCGCGAAGGCGAACCCTGCTACGGTGTTCAGATATCCCACATTTCCTGCCAGCTCTTTCATAAATACGGAGAGTACAGGCTGAACGCTCATCACCGTGAACTGGGTCAAGAATAGGACCACAAACATCGACTGAACGGTCTTGAACTGCTTAATCGACTTAAACTGTCCAATGAGAGACGGTTTCCTATTCGCCACAGCACGCTGGACCTGTGGTTCTTTAATCCATAGTAGAGTAATGATAAATGCGATAAAGGCAAAAATGGTCGTGAGAAAAAATACCATGTGATAGTTGTTGTGAAAGTAGTCTGCAGCCACGCCACCAAGCAGCGGACCCACGAGCGTTCCGACCATACTGGACGTTTGCATCCAACCGAGCGAGAATCCTAGCCTGTCTTGCGGGATGACGCTTGCAACCAGTGCGATAGAAGCAGCGGAAAACCCACTAAACGATCCCTGTAACGCCCGAATGATCATCAGTTGCCAAGTACTTTGCGCCAAGCCGAGTATGCCTGTGAAAATGGCGATGGCGATAGTGGAGCGCAACACCATCATCTTGCGACCACGCCTGTCGGACATCGCTCCCCAAAATGGAGACATGATGGCCGCCATTAACGGTGTCATACCTTGAATGATTCCTGTGAGCATGTCTACATGACGTAGATTATGTACGCCGAGCTGTTCAACGTAAAGCGCCATAAACGGATTTGAACTGGAAAATGCGATGGACATACAAAACTGAACGCCTGCCATGATCCATAATGTCATCTTCCACGAAGGTCTTGCCCTACTCTCTACCTGTTGCCCGCTCATCTAAAATATTCCTTTCTGTGTGTCACCATGCGAGCCAGAGTACCCATATACTGGATATCGACAAGTTGCACTTTGAGACACCTCGAAGTTGGTTGAAATCCACAGGAAGATCCCATCACCTCCCGTCATCGGTCAGATCGACTTTCTTGAGAAGCTGATTCAACATCCTGCGTTCGTCCGAAGAAAGCGAAGTGAGTAATTCGTTCAACCGTGACAGGTAGACCTCATCTGCTTCGGCAAGTACTTTCACTCCGCGCTCTGTGAGAAACACTTTCACGTGGCGTGCATCATGGACTTGACGACGACGTTCGATATATCCTTCGTTTTCGAGTGAGTCCAGCATACGTGTTGCACCTGCAGCTGTAATTTCTAGGAAATTAGACAGATCTTTCACGCCGATTCCATCTGCAGACGCGATGGTCTGTAAAAATCTCCTTTGTGGACGCGACAAACAGCCATACCGACGACCGAGTTTTTGGTATAGCCGGTCCAATAACCTTCCAATACTTTTTACGTCTTCCAAAAACAATCCACCCCGACGAAATTATTTAACTAACTCAATTTAATATTAACATACGCCAAGCCGTCTCCAAAGTTTACACGGGCTAATGAGGCCGCCAACGACGTCCTGCGTTGGGTTAAATTCGAAAAAAGTGCCCCTGACTATACAGGGCGCGCGGTTGTTTGATTTTGGGGATTCTTGATTCCGTGATAACGTATTGGGTAAAATCAACAAACCGCGATGAACATCGAAGCATTGATCGGAGGATATCATGCTCAAAATTAAATTCTGTACCATTCCTGTGACGGACCAAGAACGAGCACTACAATTCTATACGGAAAAACTAGGGTGTGAAGTGTTAACAGATCAACCATTCGGGAATGGGACTCGGTGGATCGAGGTAGCGTGGCCCGAGCGAGAAACAGCGTTTGTTCTCTTTACACCACCGGGGATGGATGACCGTATTGGTGGGTTTTCAATGGCATCCCTAAGCACGGATAACATCGAGGACACCTACAGCCATCTCGGTTCTAAAGGTGTAGAGTTTGTTGAACCCCCCACGCGTCAACCTTGGGGCATACAAGCAATTTTCAAGGATAGTGAAGGAAACTCCTTCGTTCTAACTCAAGAACAGGCGTAAGCTCGAGAGGCCATCGAAGGTCCGACCGAGGATGACCTCTTGTTCGTGTCGTGTGTACCGCTGTCAAGTAAGCCAGTTGCCCCTATACGAATTGTATGTCCTCAATTCGTAATACTCTGGACTAGTTGCTGTTTGTCGATTCCGTGACTCTCCGCGACTTCGAGCAGCGACTGTCCACTATTCAAATTGGACTGTAGCGTCGAGGCGTCGATACCGCAAGTCTGTGCGACACTGGTGAGTAAGGCCGAAGGATCGAGGCCCAACTTGTTCCCCAGGTCAGTTAATGGCTTTACGATCACCGATGTAGTTGAGCTCGTAGTACTGCCCGTACTGTTCGATGTAGCTCCGAACGAAAACCCTTTTTCTCCGAGCTGTTTCTTCAGATTTATCGACTGATTATTAAGCTGCGTCTTCTCTTGGACCCAATCGTCCTGGCGGTAGCAAGTATGTCCCGACATATAACCGTCGGCGCATGCCGCTAATTAGCTATAAAAAAAGCGCAACCAGCAAAACTGGTGCGCTTTCCATCAACATAATTTTTCTGCTTCCTAGCTGTACCAAACGACGAATCGGCCACCCGAGAGGCAATATCCCTTATCTGCGGTCGTTGTCTACCTTCACGTAACTTGCGTTCTGATCAGGCACACCCACCTGTTGATCTTTTGTCCAAGTACTGGTGGCTGGAATTTTGGAAATGTCTGCCCGATGCGCGTATCGCTTAGCGACATCGGTAACTTCCAAAAGTACCCCTTCCGCTAAGGTGGTAGGATTTAAGCCTCTCTCAAGAAACAGTTCATGTTTCGCATGCAGCTCGTTTTCCGCCGCCTCTTTACGAGGATTATGGACATAAGCTATCTCTGCACCAGTTAACCGTCCGACCAGTTCAGCCAAGTCACGTACCTTGTGCGTCTCCGTCATCTGGTTGAAAATCATGACCCTGTCGCCGTGGCTAGGAGGATTTTCAATCGCTAGTTGGATACAACGAACGGTGTCCTGAATATGGATGAAGGCACGCATCTGGCCGCCGGTGCCATGCACAGTCAATGGATAGCCGATAGCCGCCTGCATCAAGAATCTATTCAGGACGGTCCCATAATCGCCATCGTAATCAAAACGGTTGATTAGACGTTCGTCGAGCATCGTCTCCCGCGTATTGGTTCCCCAAACAATGCCCTGGTGCAAATCCGTGATTCGGATGCCATCGTTTTTGTTGTAAAAATGGAAGAGCAATTGGTCCTGAGTTTTCGTCATATGATAAATCGACCCAGGATTCGCAGGATAGAGGATCTGCTGTTGAATTCGCTCACCAGTCTCCGTCGGAACCTCAATGTCCAGATAGCCTTCCGGTATCTTCATCCCTGCCGTGCCATAACCATAGACGCCCATTGTTCCTAGGTGAACTAAATGGATATCCAGCTCGGAATCGACAATTGCAGAGAGCACGTTGTTCGTGGCATTCAAATTGTTGTCGACCGTGTACCTCTTATGCTTGGCCGATTTCATCGAATACGGAGCGGAACGCTGCTCAGCAAAGTGCACAATGACATCCGGGCACTCCGTCTTTACGACGTCTAACAGCAGCTCGTAGTCCTTCGCAAGGTTGATATTGTAAAACTTGATGCTCTGACCAGAAACATCCTTCCAAACCTGAAGGCGAGTACCCATGGGCTGAATCGGGGTGAGAGACTGGATTTCCAGTTCATTGTCAATGTTGCGCCGAGACAAATTATCCACGATCACGACCTCGTGACCTAAATTAGACAAGTGAAGGCTGGTGGGCCACCCGCAAAACCCATCACCGCCCAAAATGATGATCTTTTTTTGTTCTTTATTACTCAACACAAAGCACCCATTTCGTTGATAAATTGTAAGTAATAAGGAAGTTCCGTCTATCCATTCCTCAACCTGACGGCTTCTTCAAGGGACATTTTACGCGAGACCCTTTTGAATTCGACGTAAACATCGAGATCCCTCTGTAAAGTGAACGGCCACCAAATATGACCGAACACTCAGCCTATTTGTAATTGTTTCCCCAAACAATCGTTTGACACGATAATCTATGCATCGGCACCGAACACCTCTGACATGGTAGCTTCGTTTCGTCTCTGAATTAGAATACCCTATTCAGCGACCCGAGTGACAAGAATAATTGACACTCAAGAAAACTGTATTTTACAATTCTGCGTAAGGGGGCGGGGTATTTGTTAGAGAATCAAGTTCGAGAATTGCGACGCCGTTGCCATATGTCACAAACTCAGCTTGCTTCTTTAGTGAATGTGTCTCGCCAAACAATTCAATCCATCGAGTCGGGGAGTGTGATTCCCAGCACCCTGATTTCGCTCCGCCTAGCACGCGTATTTGGTGTGAGTGTCGAAGAGATCTTTCGTGAACAACATGACGTTCCGTCCAAAGTTGCTTTTCTAGGCGACGAAGAACTGGAATTGGGAGACCGTGTCATCGTCGCTCAAATTGACGGTAAACAAGTCGCACACCGCGCCGCTTTTCAACTCGGACAACACATCCCCACCGCCCCGCAGGCAAATATCGTGACCCAGCGGTTAGACGGAGATCAGGTCGAACTAGCCCACTTTGGACGCGACGAGATGATGGCGTGGACCATTCTGTGCGGTTGTGATCCCTCACTCGGGCTGTTGGCGTCACACGCATCCAACGCGCACGTATCCTCTCCGGTCTATTGGATAAACGCAGATAACGGAAAGGCAGCAAGGTTGTTGAGCAAGGGATCGATTCAAATTGCGGCCATTCATCAACCATCTTCCACCCCAGTATCTACGCAGACATGTAATGGTATATCTGAGCCTTGTTATCGTATCCACCTCGCATCCTGGGAACTCGGTTGGGTCGTGAAACGCGGTAACCCATGCGGTTTTTCCGATGCGTTTGATCTCGCGGGTGGGAAAATAAGACTGGTCAATCGCCCCGTAGGTGCAGGTGCCCGTACACTGTTGGATGAACGCCTGAGTGCATTTGGCGTAATGCCAGATACAGTAGCCCAGTACAGCTGGACCGTAGCTGGCCACACGCAAGTGGCCATGGCTATCGAGGCAGGCGTTGCAGACGTCGGCATCGCCATTGCGGGTGTCGCGACTGCGATGCATTTAGACTTTATTCCTATCCAAGAAGAACAGTGTGAACTATGGCTTCCCAAGAGACACTTCCAACAAAGTGGAGTACAGCGCATGCTGGATTCCTTGTCGTCGGACGTGTTCCGTTGGGACTTGGCCCGTTTCGGTCCGTATAACACAAAGCACACAGGCAGCTTTGATGAACGCTACAGTTTGGGTAAAGCGCCCCTGAATCCCTGAAACATAGATTTAAAAAATGATTTATTGGCGCCGCACCCCCAGGAAGGAAGGTTTACATATGAAAGCATTACGAACAGGTAGTCGAATTGTGTTCACGGGAATTGGACTTGCAGCTTGTCTCTCGGCAGTCGGCTGCGGCACCGCCAATCAGACCACTGCCAACAACGCCAAAAGCTCGACCTCATCTTCTGCGGCAAAGGCAACCGGTACGGCCAATGTCGCCTATGCAGGCTCCCTACAATTGACGAATGATAGCTACGTCAAACCTCTGTTTCAAACGCAGACCGGCTACGCCTATCAGGGGTATGGCAATGGTGCAGACGCTGTCGCAAGCATGATCAAATCTGGGCAAATCACGCCAAACGTCTTTGAGAGTATCGGTACGGGACCCATCCAGTCCCTTGGCGCTAAGTACACGGACTGGGCGGTTGGGTTCGCGAGTTCGCCGCTCGTGATCGCATACTCCAAGAAGTCTCCTTATGCAACCCAGCTAGAGGCAATTGCCAAGGGAAAAGAACCACTCTCAGACCTTTTTACACTCATGGAGAAACCTGACTTTCATCTCGGGCGGACGGATCCCAACACAGACCCGCAAGGCCAATACTTTGTCATGATGACACATCTTGCACAAGCGCAACTCCACTTACCGGCAGGTACGGCGAATAAGGTGCTCGGATCTCTCGACAACCCAAATCAAGTGTATAATGAGACCGATATCCTGGCCCGCCTTCAAGCCGGCCAATTGGATGCTTCGAGCGCATATCTGCCGGAAGCGATTCAGCAACATCTTCCTTATATCACACTGCCTGATACCATTAACATGGGCAATCCGTCCGATGCCAAACTTTACGCATCGCAGCACTTGAAACTATCAAACGGCAAAACGGTGTCCGGTACACCCATTGAGGTCTATGCCACGACCATCAAGGGTACTCCGGACCAGGATGCGGGAACCGCATTTGCCAAACTCACTTTGTCAAAGCAAGGACTGCAAATTTATCAAAAGATGGGCTATACACTGACGCCATTTAAAGTCTGGGGAAATAAAGCGGATGTACCCAAAGCAATTGAGGATGAAATCGAGTAACGATAGTGATTCGCCATGAAACTTCTGAGATACAGCCTGATCTTGGCGGCACTGTTATGCACGAGTTTCTTGTTGCTCCCGTTGTTCGCACTATTGTTCCACATATCGTGGTCTACCCTGTTGCAGACCTGGTCTGGGCCGGGCAATCAGCCTTTTGTGACCTCTCTCGAGACGACCTTGGTTACCATGGCCGTGGTCATTGTCTTCGGTACGCCCTTGGGCTGGTTGTTGGCCCGCGGCCGGCATCGACTATGGAGATTCGTCGAATACATCCTGCTCATTCCATTGTTGATGCCGCCGCTCGTCATCGGTCTACTGCTCATTTACGCATATGGCCCGTACGGTTTCATTGGCCAAGTCCTAGGTCATTGGCACATATCCGCCTCGAACACCATTCTTGCGGTCATCATTGCGCAAATTTATGAGTCTATCCCGTATTACGTATTCTCGGCACAAGGAGCGTTCAGTCAGGTCGATCGCGGTTTTGAACTGACGTCATACTCACTCGGTATACCGCCTGCGTCGACTTTTTACAAAATAACGCTACCGCTCGCCCTCCCAGGTCTGGGCGTGGGCTTTACCATGGCATTTGCCCGTGCTATCGGGGCGTATGGGGCAGTGATGGTCGTTGCATACAACCCTCACACATTGCCAGTCAGTATCTGGGTTGCACTAGAAGAGCAAGGGTTGCCAACCGCCTTGCAGTTAGCGCTGTTACTACTCGTTACAGCACTACCTCTACCCTTGGCGATGATTCTTTGGAGGCGAGTCCGTCATGCTGGAACTACATCTTGAGTTACCCCGAACATCCTTTACCGTTTCCGTCGATCTGCGCATCGAGACGAACTCTATATTCTGCCTCTTCGGGCCATCCGCCACTGGAAAATCGAGTATTCTCTCCGTCATCGCTGGGTTTGAGACTGCCTATAAGGATGTGTACCTCCATGTCGACGGCAAGGTACTTGCCAACACGAACCTGAAGTCGGGTGGCTTTTGCCCGCCCTGGCGCCGGGGGATCGGTTATATGGAGCAAGCCGCGCGCCTTTTCCCGCATTTGACGGTGGAACAGAATATCCTCTACGGGGTCTCTCGTCGGCGCAAGGACAGATGGTTTGAGGACATTATCGACTTCCTTGAATTGCGCAACTACCTGTCCGCCCGTCCGCGGCAACTTTCGGGCGGTTTGACGCAGCGCGTGGCACTCGCGCGATCACTCGCTGCCAAACCACGGGTTCTTCTTTTGGATGAACCGTTCTCCGCACTCGATTGGATGGCCCGACGCGCCTTACAAAATCTCGTCCTCACTGTCCATCAAAACTTTCCGATGACCATCGTGATCGTCACCCACCAATTGACAGAGGCACAGCGGATGGCAGATACCATTGCCCTCATCGACCGAGGCCAAATTCTGCAGATCGGCTCGCCAGGACATTTGATGAGGTCACCCTCTTCGTGGCGGGCCGCCCAACTATTGGGATATACATCGAGATTGCGGGGTTCCGACGGTGTTCAATATGCAATTCATCCGGATAGAATTGTCGTCGGACGGCAACCGAACCATGGCATAACCGTTGATGCAACCGTACATCAGATGATCTGGAGCGAAGGACACCAACGCGCCATCATCCAGCTTGCAGCACCCTGGCAGGCAGACGAGACCATCGAAGTAAATCTCGCTCCGACGGACAACGTACAAGTCGGGGAGCGCTTACCGCTCACGTTTGTACATCCTCCTCGAATTGGATAGACGCAATGGGCTATCAAACTTCTATCCGCGTTACCCTGGCACATGCGCACGTACGATGCACCATTTCGGCATGTGAACCCTGTTGACAACATCCAAAACCGTAAATCCAGTGATTCCGCGGTTCAATGTTACCCATAACCCCCAAGTTGCCCCAGTTCAATGCACGCCCTCTTTACACATCAAAAGGTGATCTTCATCCACTCGTGGAAACAAAATTAAATATGATGTACATTGTTGAATGGATTAAATTAGGCAATCATGTGGATCAGTGACACTAAAGGAGCCTCGATTATGCTTTCTTACTTTATTCACGCGCTCATATCGGTTTTTGCTGTTCTGAATCCTCTAGGAATCCTACCGACTTTTCTAGCGATCACGGACGGCAAACATCCGATAGAAAGAAGGCGAATTGCAAGAAAGGCGATTGTTTATTCATTCTTTATCGTACTGATGTTTTTACTGTTGGGGCACCTCATTTTGACCCTGTTCGGCATTACCATTGAAGCATTTCGAGTCGCCGGAGGCATCTTGGTGTTTTTCATTGCTTTCCAGCTATTGAATGCGCAACCATCGCACATCCAAACCCCTCACGAGGACGAGTCTCAACCGAAGCCGGATATTACACTGACGCCACTTGCTCTGCCCATTATCGCCGGGCCAGGGACTATCGCAACGGTCATGGCCTTAGCAGCCGGGCCCAATATACTGATGCACTCGGCCGCCGTATTTATCGCATGTGTCATCGTACTTGCGGGGACCTACTGTATTTTTCATTATGCGTCGTCCATCAACAGGTACATCGGGCATACGGGATTAAATGTCATCACTCGGCTAATGGGGTTTATTTTGACCATCATCGCAGTACAGATGGCCGCCACAGGGTTGGTCGGTTTGTTCCCTGGATGGGCGCACTAAGTTACAGAGGTAAGAACAAACGGGTTCAGCTCGACGACAGAAGAAAATGGGTAGTCAACACAATCGACTGCCCTCCTGTCGAATTGAATCTCGTTGTACCACTCACGATGTCGGATATTTCACCACCGGGTTTTTCGTTTTACTCAATCTCGATATGACATCGGAGCCAACGTTCAGGTTGGCTTCAACTAATTCAGGAGGAGTCAGCGCCATCCACTGATTTAGAGAAACATCTGCATATTGTGGGGACTTAAATATCTCTAGAAAGATCAATTTCTTATCTCCCGTATTTTGAATATAGTGACCCCACACCATCGGGACATATCCCACGTCACCAGCACGGTAATTGAATGTGTTGGCCGTGCCCTGTGCCGCGAACAACGTCATGCGCGCAGTTCCCTGGATATAGTACTGCCATTCATCGGCATTTGGATGCCAGTGCATCTCGCGCATCCCACCCGGCTCCACCTCCACCAGCGCCGCCGAGATGGTCGTCGCGGGGAATTTATTCGCGTCCGCAATCCACACCCTGCCACCCAATGATTGAATCGGTTGCTGGCGCACCATTTGGTGTGAAAAGATATGTGGAACCACGCCCGCCGGACTCGTCACTATATCACTCTCAAGCGCTCCAGGTACATCGGCAGGAAAGATATACTTCTCCTCAGGTGCAATGTTCGAGAAGGCACGTTCGGGAACCCCGAAATTTGCCGACAGTACCTCGATCGGTGTATGTGCGAACCAATCGGAAACGCTAAACGTATTATTCTCACTAAAATCTCCTTGATCAAAGATGAGCAAGAATTCGCATCCGTCTACGAGCCCCTGAATGGAATGCGGAATTCCAGCCGGGAAAAACCACAGATCTCCCGGTCCAACGTCATCCACGAAATTGCGCCCGTCTTGATCTACTGCTGTGATACGTGCACGTCCCGTCAGCATAAATGCCCATTCATTGGCCGTATGCCAATGCATCTCTCGAACGCCTCCTGGATTGAGACGCATGTTGACACCTGCAAGGCTGACACTGATTGGCAATTCCTTAGTCGTCACTTGTCGCGCCCAACCTCCTGGCTGCAGGCGCATGTGTGTATCGGAAAACGAGAATTTGGCGTTCGGCACCCCACCGTGATCGGTCACAGGTGGCACGAGCATATCGGGATTCTCAATGTCACGCATGACATCCCGCGGGCCCGGGTCAGTACCTCCAGCTCCATCCTGCTCACGAATCGGTTGTGGTATGTTTCGGTTATGGATGGAAGAATTATCGGAATTCATGTCATGAATCACCCCTCTTGATTCATCCATCATGTATGTCTATGATGGGCCATCACGCGAAATGTCGAATGTTGTTTGTCTTGTGTAGGAACAGGCACCTGTTCATGTGTACGGATACCTGCTCCACCCTCTTTTGCCATCCGGACAATTGCCCTTATCTCGTCTTCGATGCGGCTTTATTACAATTACGAGCCAATAAAAAGAGCCGTTCCGATTGGAACGACTTATGTGTGGTAAACATATCCCAAGGAATAGGTTCGACTTCGCAGCTATGTTCTTGGGGGTTGTGTATTGTGTTCACGTTTTCGTTGCGCCTCGGAGGATAACCTGTATTTACGCTGATCAGATCAATCACTGATGTATCAGCTTCTTATAACGATGTGTGCTAAGAGAAATTCCGAAAGGAGTCGGCGGATCGAATTGCATACAAAAATATCTGGCGTTGAAATACTTGTATAAACAAGTATTTGAGCGTACAATTGTTCTTAAAGGTGAAGGGAGATTCCCATGCAAGATGAAAGTGATTTGATACCACGTTCATTAAGTTACAAGCTTGCAAATGCTTGCCGCCATCTCATTAATCAATTAAACCGAAATTTCAAGGACAATGATTTATCCATTACGTATGAGCAATTTAGAATCATTATTCGCCTATGGAAGGAGGACGGACTAACACAGGGCCAGTTGGCTTCTCTCACAGATAAAGATGAACCATCCGTGTCCCGCTTGATCAACAACATGATTAAGCGAAACCTGATCGAGCGCATTCCTCACCCAGAAGATCGCCGGACAAACTTGATTTTTTTGACTGAGGAAGGAAGAAACATCCAACACGAATTGTACGTTCAGTTAAACAAAACGACAGAGGAAGCTTTGCGAGGCATTAGCGAACACGATGTGGCCATTTGCTTGGAGGTTCTGGACAAGGTGATCCACAATTTAACCTAACGATCTTCTTTTCGCCACATACTTGTCTAGACAATATTTGTGACGACAAATATGTGAGATGGGATACAAATCGGTAGAAAGCAGGTACCTATATGAATTTACACATTGTAATCGTAAATGTGAAAGACCGGCGCGACCTAAAGACATTCGTGCAGTCCATGCAGAAAAAATATGTAAATAACTTCAAGATTCAAGAGTCTGCTTGGATTCTTGGCACAGATCATGACAATAAATCTATCAGAAAAAACTTAAAGGACAATTTGTCGGCACAGGATGAATTGTTTGTGTGCAGCTTGCCAAAGGGATCCAGTTGGAAGAACGTCGTTGGCCTCAAAGAATTCTTGAACTACGTACGAAGTGCCTAAATTCGCGATTTTTGGTCGCGATTCGCGTATTCGGAGGAAAACAGCATGGATGAATTACAAAGGCTGATTTTAAGCGCGGAAGATGACTATATCGAATTTTTAGCTGAAATAATTCGCCGACATCACCATCGGTAAAAAAGGTCCCAGTGGCCGAGAGACAAAGATTTGTATACGTTTCCTTAACCCACAAGGGACAAAGAATGGGCAACAATGCCTCAACCAATCGCAACGGCTGGTTCGATCACTATCCATATAATCGAAAGTAACCATCTGCAATAGCCCCATAATGTGGGCATCATCGTGCCGATAATAAACGGTGTTACCTTCCCTACGGTTTTTAACTCGTGTCGAAAGTCCTGCTACATCTATTTTCTTAAATAAGATAACTCAATACTGGAACACTGGGCTACTTACCCGTATAATAAACTTAATTGAATCGGTGATGGAGCTCACCATTAACCGCCCGTAAGGGATGATGGCTTCTGCAAGTGCCTGTGGCAACGCGGACACTTGCAGAAGCCATTTTTGTTTTAAAAGGTAACCGTACAGAGCGTGTAATCCTTTACCGCATAAAGGAGAGTTTCAATGAATTTACTTGCGATTTTCATTGGCGGCATCATCGGTGGCACTCTTCGCTATTTGCTTGGATTCGTTATCCCAACTCCAGAAGGGGGTTCCTCTAGACATTTTACTCATCAATTTAGTTGGCTCGTTTGCACTTGGTACTTTGTACGGGATTGCCGCACTCACCAAGATGAAGTTGTGGTTAAAAGACGGGATTGGAACGGGGATTATAGGCTCCTTTACAACCTTCTCAACGTTTTGCATTGGCACGATTCGCCTGGCTCAATCACACGCATTCTTAGCACTCGTATATGTGGTCATCAGTCTAAGCTTTGGTCCGCTCTTTGCCTATGCAGGTGATCGTACGGCGCTATGGGTTGGTGCAAGAAAAGAAACCGAGGTCGGGGAGGTTTCAGTATGAACGCCGTTTTTCCCATATTGGTTGGCGTTGGCTCTGCCGTGGGCTCCGTGGCACGATACGGCGTCAGCACCTTAATTGCCCATGTGAACAAGTCCGTATTCCCATGGGGAACATGGCTGATTAATGTTGTTGGCACGACACTTTTGGGGTTATTTGCACTCAGTCTACAAAAAACATCCCCCAATTTGTTTTTGTTACTGGGTACAGGGTTTTGCGGAGGATTTACCACATTTTCGACTATGTCCGTGGAGACAGTCACCCTGTTTCGAAACAATCGACCACTGAGTGTGTTTTATCTTTTTAGCTCGCTTGGCATTGGTTTAATTTTGGCTTGGATCATTCAGATATGGATTTAATCCCCTATAGCCGCATGTCCATATCCGCGTGAACGCCGCCCCCATATCCTATGATACAGGTTTGCACGCCGATGGGACGGGGGGAGAATCGTGCATGTAGGGAGTATCATCGCCAGTGCCACCATTGGTACGAGTACAAATATAGACATTATCGGGATTGGTAAGGCGTACGGCGCGAAAGACAATCGCTTACCACTGTCGTTTTGTTTGGTCGCTGCCATATTATCGATGTCTGCTTGTCTAGTGGGCAGCTTAAGCGGTATACGAATTGAACATATGCTTTCAACGGATATCTGTAACCTCATTGGTTCTGGCGTACTGATTGCGGTTGGCATTTGGACAATTATTCAGGACTTATACAATCGACATCGTCCCCGTTTGCAGGTAGAGACGCAACTTGGATTTCATGAATGGATGCTCGTTGGGTTAGCGCAAACCTTGACCGATTTGTCCGTCGGTGTTGGACTAGGTTTCTCTAGCATAAATATATGGCTGACCGTAGTCCTCCTGGGCCTTTTCAGCTTTCTTTTTCTCTTCATCCCTTCAAAGTTTTTCCCGAAACGCACCCATGGACTGGGTAATCATGCTGCCATTTTTTCTGGTGCTTTGCTCATCATTGTCGGATGTATCCTCTAGTCCTACCTGTTTTAGCCCATATCGTGCCAAACCTATACCGACCGTATAAAGACTTATGCTACAGAGCGCAATCGCAATACCTCCTAAGGCGTCAAGCGTATGTTCAGGATAAAGACGAACCGCATCAATCATTAATGCAGAAAAGCTTGTGAACGAACCGATAAAACCAGCTCTTATCCCCACTTCGACACACGTTTTCATCTGGATTGTGCGACACAAGCTGTTCAAGATGCCTAAGCTCAGTGTACCAATGGCGTTCACAATGAGAATGCTCGCAAGTGTATCGCCAAACGCAAACCGCGTGACACCCCCGATAAACCCAAGAATGAATATGGATAAGATCTTCATAATAATTCCCCCATTTACAGCGAAATGGCTCCTGTAAATAACCGCATCAGGCTACGGTTGTTTACAGGAGCCATTAATCCGCTCGGGATGATATGGTGAGCTCCATCACCGATTCAATTTTGTACAGTTTATGCCGCGTGTTTTGTGATGAACAGGTCATATCCCTACACATTTCTGATATTGGGCTTACGCAAAGTCAGACATATGAATTGGTCACTTTGTCCAGTTCGGACTATTCCCGTCATTACTAAATTGAGCCCATTAAATCAACTAGGTGCAACCAACACACGCAAATTAGGTTACCTCCATTAGAGTTGTTCCAGCACCATTCACAAACATGCTTTCATCCATTAACTTCAAATCAGGCGATACGATTGGTGTAAAGTCCATTAAGCGAAGAATGTCATCCTGTAGATTGATACCTGGTGCAATCTCGGTCAGAATAAGGCCCTCCCTCGAAAGAACAAACACGGCTCTTTCAGTCACGTAGACGACTTCCTTATCATGTAGTCCAGCATAGCTTCCACTGAACGTGATCTGTTCTACGTGACGGACAAATTTGGGATGCACACCCTCCTTCAAGATATGAAGCTTACCATCTTCTACAGCTACTTCCAGTCCACCATTGGTAAACGTCGTACAGAACACAACCTTCTTAGCAGGCTGAGTCACATCGATAAATCCACCGCATCCAGTTTTACGCCCGCCAAATTGACTGACATTTACGTTGCCTCGCTCATCGATTTGGGCCGCGCCCATAAACGTAATATCAATTCCACAACCATGGTAATGGTCAAATTGGCTTGCATGGTCCAGAATTGCGTCAGCATTCACTGCGATTCCGAACTGATTTTTACCTGCTGGAACGCCACCCACAACACCAGACTCTATGGTGAAGACTATTTTGTTCAACAATCCTTCTTCCGCACTGACAGGGCCAATCACATCCCCAGGGATGCCGATTCCCAGGTTAATGACCGCACCTTCCTTCAATTCCTTGACAGCACGTCGTCCTATTAATTTTCGAACACTAAAGGGAAGTTTGGGCATGGCCTGCTCTGGAACTCGCAAGTCTCCCGAATAGCGAGGGTCAAACACAGCACTCGGGACTTGGCGATGGTCTAGTTCCGGATGCTCAGCGATGACTACGTAGTCCACCAAATACCCGGGTATCGCCACTTCCTTGGGATGGATAGAGCCGCGTTTTAACACATGCTTTACTTGAACAATCACTTTTCCACCCTGTGCTTTAGCCGCTTGTGCAGCAGACAAGAGCTCAAGCTTCAAGGGCTCTTCGTTAACGCTGATGTTGCCGGCTTCGTCTACAGATGTACCCCGAATGAACACGTAGTCAATTGCTACAGATTTATAGAACAGGTAGTCTGTCCCCATAATGTTTACTACCTCAACGGGGTTATACCCACTCGCCTTAGCCCTTTCGTTGAATTTCCCGCCTTCGACGCGCGGATCGACAAATGTTCCTAAGCCAATCGGTGTGAAATGGCCGGGAAGTCCATTCGCCATCGTTCGAAATAAATGGGTAAGCTGACCTTGTGGTAAACAGTAGGCTTCTAGTTTATCCCGCTCGATAAGGTCTCTCATTTTCGGTAACAGACCCCAATGCCCACCAATCACTTTCGAAATAAGCCCATCCAACGCAATATATTCCAAACCATTCGTGCCATCCGACTGTCCCGCAGCATGAAATATACGAAGGTCTTTGGGATGCCCTGTGGCTAAAAATGATTCCCGTATTGCTTTTAGGATAGAGTCACATTGCCCCATGCCTCCAAACCCTGTTAAAGCAATATGACCTCCATCCGAGATCTGGTGAACAAGGTCACTCGCTTGAATAAATTCCATAGCCCCTACTCCTTATTTCGCATGGTCTACAATGGCTGGAAAGTTACCACTCTGAAACTTCTGGATACTTGGCTCGTGACCAGGGAAAATATAGTCAGCCTTGGAACGCACTTTATCCATGCTCTCAAATATCTCCTTGGTACTCGTAAGGATGCCTGCGGGAATGTTTTCACGGATGTTTTCGAGCAAGTTGGACACGTCTCCGGATATACACAAGTTGCCTTGCTCCGTTTTAACCAAGACGGATTGGTGTCCATCTGAATGACCCGGGGTTAGAAACACCTTCACACCAGGGACAATCTCCTCTTCCCCATTTACAAAATTCCAAGAGAAGTAATCGATTGCATCCAATAGGTCCAGTACATAAATGTCCTTCTGACTAGGGATAGGGTTATGTGCCGCCTGCCATTCCCGCTCTTGCACGATAAACTTCGCATTTGTGAATAAACTATTATTTCCAACGTGATCATAATGTAGGTGTGTGTTGATAACGATATCAACATCTTCTGGTGCCCAGCCCGTCCCCGCTTTTAGCGCCGCGACCATTTCTTCGTCGTCGACGCGCCTGCAAGGGCTTACATTTTTCGTAACCCAATCAACATCATGAACACCCGTGTCAACCAAAATGTTGTATTCGCCGCCGGTTATGGCTGCGGCCCAGATCGGAATGACCATGCTCTGCCCATAGTCTCGGCCATAAGTTATACTGCCTTTCGCAACAGTCAATTCTCCCATTTTCAAGGCTACAACTTTCCACATAGTCAATTCCTCCAACAATATGGGATCATAGTGAACTTGAGAGGAATGGTTGGGCAGTTCACCATTGCAAAGGGAACACCGGCATTCCTCATCATCATGTTACTTACAGCACCATTCCGCCACCTACGTTAATCACTTCTGCCGTGACGTAACCAGCTTCGTCCGACGCTAAGAACGCAATTACGTTTGCTACATCTTCTGGCTGTCCTGCCCTGCCCATCGGGATCTTTCCGACCATCACATCCCACACCTTTTCAGGAACACCTCGTGTCATATCTGTATCGATAAATCCTGGACATATCGCATTTACAGTGACGTTATATTTCGCCAGTTCTCTAGCAGCCGTTTTCGTTAGACCGACAACTCCCGCCTTTGATGCCGCATAATTGGCTTGCCCAATATTCCCGAGCCAACTGGCGGAGGCAATATTGATGATTCTGCCGAAGTTCTGGTTCCGCATGATTTTTGCGGCCTCCTGCACACAGTGGAAGGTTCCTGTTAGATTTACGCGAATGACCTGATC
This sequence comes from Alicyclobacillus fastidiosus, assembly GCF_026651875.1. GTDB lineage: Bacteria > Bacillota > Bacilli > Alicyclobacillales > Alicyclobacillaceae > Alicyclobacillus > Alicyclobacillus fastidiosus. The sequence continues at coordinate 4,027,128 of NZ_CP104067.1, forward strand.
CCACTGCTCAAGCGTCAGTTTATGGAGCATGCCGTCTCGATTGATGCCCGCATTATTCACCACGATATCGATCGCGCTGTAACGTTCCATAACCGCTCTAAAGAGTGCGCTTACATCTTTATCATCCGCAACATTGCAACCCTGGAACCAAGCCTCTCCACCTTGTTCTGCGATGGCTCTAACCGTTCCTTCACCATTTTCGGCCACCATGTCGCAGACCACTACCTTAGCCCCCTCCTGTGCAAGTTTGACCGCTATCCCTCGACCAATACCGCGACCCGCGCCTGTCACAATCGCGACTTTTCCACCTAAACGCATCTCACATGCCTCCCAAAAATTCTCTTAAGCCAAATGGACCCTCCCGATAAATCAACGAGCTCGTATACGACAGGTCCGAGGATATGATCGGTACAAAATCCATTTGACCGACCACTTCACGCTCTACGTCAACTCCAGGTGCAACCTCAATCAATTCCCATCCACCGGTCGATAATTTAAATACGGCTCGCTCTGTCACGACCAAAACTCGCTGTCCGCGTGCAAGAGCCATTTTCCCGTTAAACGAAATTTGTTCTACCTCGTCTACGAATTTTCTGGATTTACCTTCTTCAACCACACGTAAGCCCGCATGGTCGAAGTCGACCTTCAGCCCCTGTGCAGTAAATGTAGTACAAAAGATCACGTTCTTAGCGAACTGAGTGATATCTATAAATCCTCCAGCACCTGTTGACCTACCCGAAAATTTGGTCGAGTTCACATTGCCGTTTCCATCGATCTGGCCAACTCCCATAAACGTAAAATCCACACCCGTACCATTGTAAAAATCAAATTGAAATGTATGCTCGAGTAAGGCTTCCATGTTTTTCGCGATGCCAAAATCGATGCCACCGAGTGGGGAACCACCGTACACTCCGGACTCAACCGTGATCAAGATGTCATCGGACAAACCTTCCTCGACGACAATGCCACCAATTTCATCGTTTGGAATACCTGTGCCAAGATTGATGGTCACATCCGGTTTTAACTCCATGGCTGCACGTCTACCAATCAGTTTTCGTATCGTCAAAGGTGTCGATTTGACAGCACTTTGTGGTTCACGAATGTCGCCACTGTATGCTGGATCGTAGTAAAAGCTAGATGTTTGGCGATGATCCTGCTCTGGGTTATCCGAGATGACTACGTAGTCTACAAGCGCTCCAGGTATGGTGACCTGCTTTGCGTGTAATGTACCGGCCTTAGCAATCTGTTTCACTTGAACAATCACTTTTCCGCCAAAGTGCTTCGTCGCAAGTACTGCAGGGAGTACTTCTAGTTTCAAGACCTCGTCTTCAAATGTGATGTTACCGTGCTCGTCTGCCGTGGTGCCGCGAATGAGGCAGATGTCAATTGGCACCTGATGATAGTACAGATATGGTTCCCCTTGAAACTCTACCAGTTCCACAAGATCCGGAAGGGAACGCGTACGTTTGTTCATCTTTCCACCTTCGAGCCGCGGATCGATAAACGTGCCAAGTCCAACCTTCGACAGGTGTCCCTTCAACCCTGCGCCCATGTCCCGTAACAAATGAGTGATTTGCCCTTGGGGCAGGCAATACGCTTCTACGTGGTCACCCGATATGAGCTCCATCCATTTTGGTGCTAATCCCCAGTGGGCACCAATGATACGTTTGATCATTCCAACATGAGCAAAATGCTGTATTCCGCGTTCACGATCCGACTGCCCTGCCGCATGGAACAATGTCAAATCGCGTGGGTGTCCAGACTCCAAAAATCGTTGCTCTAAAGGCTTCAGTACACTTTCGGAGGCACCGATGAGCGTCATGCCAACCGTCAATACTGTCATACCATCATCTATCAGAGCCGCGGCATCCGAGCCGCTCAAAATTTGTGGACGCATAAGATCGCCTCTATCATGGACAGTTTTCAAAAATGGTTGCGATCCCTTGACCGCCTCCGATACACATGGTTACCAACCCAAATTGTGCATTTCTTCGTTTCATCTCGTACATCAGCTTGACAGTCAAAATCCCACCTGTCGCCCCAACTGGATGTCCCAACGCAATTGCACCACCGTTTACATTCACTCTATCGACATCAAGACCTAGTTCTCGAATACCGACGATCGTTTGCGATGCAAACGCTTCATTTAGTTCAATCAAATCAATGTCCGCCACAGATAAGCCAGCCCGTTTCAACGCCAATTTTGTTGCTGGTACAGGGCCGTATCCCATTGTCGCAGGATCACAGCCTGCCACAGCAAAACTTTTCACTTTCATGAGCGGCCGCAATCCTCGACGTTGAGCCTCATCACTGCCCATCAGTACGACAGCACCCGCACCATCGTTAATCCCCGACGAGTTCCCGGGCGTAACGGTACCCCCTTCAAGGAAAGCCGGCTTCAAGCGGGATAATCGATCCATCGTGAGACCAATACGCGGGTGCTCATCTACGGTGAACAGTTTTGACTCCTTGCCAACTCGGACTTCGACAGGTGTGATTTCATCGATAAATCGCCCATTCTGAATCGCGTCAGCCGCCCTGGACTGGGTTAAAAGAGACCATTCATCTTGTTCCTGACGCGAAATCCCGTATTCCTTTGCTAAGTTCTCTGCCGTTACCCCATTTGGATACGGGCCTAACGGATACGTTAAAATCGTAAGCAGTCCGTCCTCAAGCTGACCATGCCCGAACCGATAGCCAAATCTGCCCTTTCGCACGTAATACGGAAGTTGATTCATATTTTCTGTTCCACCAGCTACGATTACGTCCGCGTAGCCTGCTTGCAATTGAAGGACCGCGGAATTAATCGCTTCCAACCCGGAGCCGCATTGACGATTCACCGCGTATGCTGTTGTCTTTAACGGAAAACCGGCTTTAATCGATACCATTCGGCCAAGAAAACCACTTTCGGCGATCTGACCAACATTGCCTACAATTACTTCATCGACATCATCGAGCTCAACGCCTGCTCTGTTAACGGCTTCCGCATAGACGATCGCGCCGAGATCGGCCTGGTGTACATCCTGTAAGCTTCCACCCATTGTACCGATGGCAGTACGTGCGCCGCCCACTATCACCACTTCACGCATACAATTCAGCTCCTAGCCCGTCTTTGGGAGCGCTCCCAAAGACGGGCGCAAAATTTAATAAATAAATTAGCTTAGGCACCGATTACTTCTTCGGCGGCCCCGTCGTCTTTCTAATTACGAGTTCGGGCCTGAAGATTTTCCTCTGAACGGAATCCACCTCTTGTTCTAGCCGCTTCGACAAAAACGACATAGCAGTAACACCCATTTCATAGTGAGGCTGGCGAATGGTTGTCAGTGAAATCGGGGCCAAACCTGTCAAGGGTAAATCATCATATCCGATGATACTCACATCATCCGGGATCTTAACCCCGTTTGATGTAAAAACATCGATTAAGCCTAATGCCATCAAATCGTTCGCAGCGAAAATTGCCGTCGGGCGATCGCCCGAATCCGCTTGCAGCCACCATTGTGCATATCGCTTTCCTCGCTCAATGGTGAGATCTCCCTCTTGGATATCGTAATCACGACGGCCAATCCCAAAGTCATGCAGCGCACGTTCGAACCCCAGTGTCCTGTCACGGCTGGCGGTGGAGAGAGTCGACCCAGACAGGTGTCCAATTCGCTCATGCCCCAGCTCTATTAGGTGTTTTGTTGCAAGATAGCTCCCCTCGACATTGTCAACAAGAACAACATCGCTCTCAAAGCTACGGACGTATCGATTCAGCATCACGATAGGGCACCGAATGCTTTTCAATACAGGCAACAGTTCTTGCTGGTCCAGTACCGACATGACAATCAGTCCGCTAAGGGCAAACTGTTGAACGCCTTGAAAATAAAACTGTTCGCGTTTCATGTCGTAGTCAGTGTCACATATGACCACCATAAACCCTAACTCATGGGCGATGTCTTCGACCCCTCGGGCGATTTCGGCGTAAAACGTATTTCGGATATCGCCAATCAATAAGCCAATCATGTTTAGAGACCCACGAGCAAGTCCTTGTGCGATTGAGCTTGGGTGATAGTGCAAGTCCTCGATTACTTTTTCAACCAACTTTCGAGTAGCCGGTTTTACATTGGGATGCCCAGTTAGAACTCTGGAAACAGTGGAACGCGATACCCCCGCGACTTGTGCTATCTCATTAATGGTTAAATCACGTTGGCTTGCCATCTCTCTCCAGACCTCTCATCCCGTGTGCTTTGGAACCGCTCCCAAAATCCCTAAGTCAAAGTTAACGTAGTCAGACCAATCAGTCAAGATTGAATTTTTTCAGTAATCCTCACTACAGAATCAGACCTTATCACTCAACTGATAATTTCTTCGAGGTCCAATCCCGGCTTAATCTTGCGTGTACCTAACCCACATACAAATGCGATCCAGACCGCTACCCCTAGCCACAAGAATGCTGCGATGTTTACCCCAACGGAATGTACCATCCACTGTGAAGTCACACCTGCTAAAAACAGTGCGACCCAGTTTGAGAATGATATCAGCGAAGCCCCAGTTCCTCTAGCACGCGTTGGGAAGCTCTCCAACATATACGGGACATACGCACCCATGTGACCAACAGTGAAGAAATAGTAAGCTGCCCACCAAAACGCCATTTCATTTATCGAGTGAATACCGAACGCAAAGAATGTCCCAGCTACCCCGCCTAAGAACAGCCAGACCAACGAAATGATACGGCGTCCAACGATGTTCCCTAAGAAGGCAGCGACCAGGTATCCGACCGCACCGACACCTGTACCCCAAGCACTAACCATCCAACTGTTCGACAAAGTAAATCCATGTGCACTAGCAATAGACGGTAGAAAATACGCCACGCAAAATAGTCCGTAATTATATACGAACTGCCAAATCCAAAGGAGAATTGTGGTACGGCGCAGATCTGGATTAAACAGTTGTCGATAAGTGAATTGCGTTGCTTCCTCTTTGTTCACCGAATAGGTTGTATCTGAGTTTAACCCCGCGTCGGCGTCTCCTGAGCGTTTAGCCTGCTGTCTAAATTGCTTTAGATCCTCAAATCTGTCGCTCTCCTTGACAAAGAAGCGTGTAACCAAGATTAGAAAAATTGGAATCAAACCTGCCCAGAATACCCCTCTCCATCCCCATACAGGCGCCAAATGGGCTACAACGACCGCTGTGAGAAACCATCCCACTGGAAAGCCAACTTGTGCTACACCGGTCCACCATCCACGGGATTTACTGGGCGTGCCCTCTGTAACCATAACCTGCCCAATCATCCACTCCGACGCATTACCGGCCATTGTCAGACAGCGTGCAATTAAAAGTGACACAAAGCCACCCGACAATGCGCTGAGCGCACTTCCTAGCGCAGTGAATAGGATGGTAAACTGAAAGACCACTTTCCTTCCCAAATAATCTGATAATGGACCTGCAATTAAGGTTGCAAAACAAGCTGCCACCGCCATCGTTGCGGTGATGGCGCCAACTGTCCAATTCGCCAGGTGCAAGTCCTTCTGAATTAAAGGATACACATTGCTGAAAAATGAGCTGTCCATATTCACCATCGTCCATCCTAAGAAGGACGTCAATGTGACTAGAAATGCATTTTTGTCCAGCCCAAGTATTGTCTTGCGAGTAGAGTACTGATGGTATTCCTGCTTGACGACTTTCCCCATAACAGCCCCTCCAAAATAGTTCAAATTCGAACATCTGAATCCGCTTTCTCGGTTGGTGAATAGAGGAACCCTAACAAATATTGCGAACGTCCAGGGTATTGACATAGTGGCATTATTAGACAGAAAAGACAGAAAAAACTTTTGGAGCGGTGAAGGTGTCCAAAGAAAGGGGATTATTGATGAGCCCACCTAAACAGCGGGAACTGGGGGATCCCACTGCTCTCTCGAATTGTTGCCATGTACAACCTTGGTTTTACCCACCCTTTACTAACGGTAAACCAACTCGTTTTTCAAACTGAACCCCCTTTCACCAAACTCCGTATCCGTTTTCAAGGTGTGAGACAAGAATAACTGAATTTAAAAAATACATGCTCAATTCGAGACACGAACATTGTAGTTAACTTTTCGTAACACTGTCAAGAGATATAAACTACCCCTGTGTCTATCAGACGACAGCCACTACGCACAACAAGAGAGAGTCGAGCGTTTCCGTCAGGCAATACGTCGACTTCCACCTTGTCCATCCAGGCGTTGGTCTGCTCGTGTTCGCCGTGATTTACTTTCGATTCTTCCGTCGTCTTATTGAACGAAAGACCCGGACGCAATCAATGATTAATTGTCGCCATAATATTGTGCAATCGCGTAAAACGATTTTTTGGGTTCCCACCGCAGCGGCGACCGAGAGCTACACCTAGAATAGAGATTACAAACGAATGGAATAATTAGCTTATGGATCGAAGAGAGCAAATCGCCAAATTAAAACATCTGATCACATACGCCCGTTGGGTCATTGTTGCCCTTCTTCTCTTAGTTTTAATTTTCGACATCATTGGCTTCATTGTGAAATGGAGTCAATTTGCACTGCATCCAGCCAAAATAATCGATTCGTATCCAGATCTAACAGATGACATCTTCTCGATTCTCGTGATCTATGAAATCTTTGACTTACTCTATACACTCTCCCCAACGCGCCTTATGGACGTCGTCTTGTTAACCATTGCTCGAAAGGTCGTTCTTTCACCAGGTCATGCCGGATTGATGCAGTACGTCGTCGCATTCGCAATTTTGCTCGTCATCCGCCTTGCATGGTATCGGTTTACAAAACAACACGATCCAGTTTAGGAATGTGTTGCTCGTCGCCTCTGCTTGACTTTCTCGTCGCGCCGCTCGTAAGTGTCATGTGAACTATCATGATACCGGCAATGTAAGCCGATTCCCCTTTGTCCAACTGATGCACGACTTCTGTCGTGGTACTATCGAACGCTAGTCGACCTTCTACCGTACAAAAAGAACGCCTGACTGCGATCAGGCGTCCCCTCTTTGGTGACACAGGATATTTTGTTGAGCGCAGTGAAACTACTGATCTGGTGTTGACTTTCCGATTGTCCCTCGTGAACGACAACTCAATACAGTGTTTTCACTGCTTCGGACGTAAAGGGGATCAATTCATCTGTTCGGCCTTCGCGAATTTTGTTTGCCCAAGTTGGGTCAACCAACAACGCCCGGCCAACGGCCACCAAATCGAATTCTTCGCGTTCAAGCCGCTCGATCAAACCGTCGATCTTGGCATTCTCGGCGCCCTTTCCTTCGGTAAACAAACTCATAAAGTCGCCGTCTAGTCCAACCGATCCAACCGTAATGGTCGGCTTTCCTGTCAGCTTTTTTGTCCATCCTGCAAGATTTAGATCAGAACCTTCGAACTCGGGCTCCCAAAAGCGGCGAGTCGAGCAGTGGAATACATCTACGCCGGCATCGACCAATGGTGCCAAAAAGCGTTCGAGCTGAGCCGGCGTTTCGGCCAACTTCGCCGTATAGGAGGAAGACTTCCATTGTGAAAAGCGCAAGACAATTGGGAATTCCGGTCCGACGGCACGGCGGCAAGCTTCGATGACCTCTGTCGCAAAACGCGTTCGCGCGATCATGTCGCCGCCGTAGTGATCAGTACGCGAATTGGTTTTCTCCCAGAAGAATTGATCGATCAAGTATCCGTGCGCGCCGTGAAGCTCGATGCCGTCAAACCCAAGCCGTCTAGCATCTGATGCAGCCTGTGCGAAGGCTTCGACGATTTCAGTGATTTCCGATTGTGAATAATCGTTAACGTTTCCGCGTGCACCCATGTGCCAAATCTGCGGGACAATCCGTCCGCCGGCCGCGTGTACCGTATCTACAATATTTTCCCAGCCTTGTAATGCAGTTTCACCATAGAAGTGCGGTACGTTCATTTGATTGGACGAATCTGGGTGATTGATAACCGTACCCTCTGTGACAATGAGACCGACACCATTCTCAGCCCTGCGTCGGTAGTAGGCAGCCACATCCGAACCAGGCACTCCATCCGGAGAAAATTGTCTTGTCATCGGGGCCATCACGATACGATTCGCTAGACTTACATTCCCGATTGCGAACGGTTGGAACAGGGCTCGAATAGATTGAGAAGAATTCATAACGTCCTCCAAACAAATTTTATTTAGTCGTAAAGTTAAGAAAAGATCATTTATTGACCACACAGTCAAAAATCATGCAAAAAAAGTTCAAGTTGCGATCAGCCCAAAAGATGTGCGTAAGACCGCCTCGATCCGATCTCGGGATGCACCGGATTTCTCTAACACTTTCGCGCCGAGAATCGCGTTGTTTAAATGCGCGGCAAGCTCTTTACTGGTATAACGCGTCGTGATCACCTGCTGCTCCTGACCGCTGCGGATAACCTTCTCAAGGATTTGTTCGACTTCGAGGAACATTAGCTCGACTTCACGGATTACCTCTTCATCGTCGGATCCGAATTCCAGCGCAGAGTTTACCATCAGGCATCCTTTGTGGAGTGTTTCGTCGTTATGACTTAACGTCAGCTCGCAGATGTACTCCAACTTTTTCAAAGGAGACATGTCCTGGGCTACTACTTCTTCCAACACCGCGATACTGTGTTCGCGATACAGCGCCAACGCCTTTAAAAACAAGGCTCGCTTATCATCAAATACACAGTACAAGCTTTGCTTCTTGACCCTCGTCGTACGGGTTAAATCCTCAAACGAGGTCGACTTAAACCCTTTCGTCCAGAACAATTCCATAGACTGCTGAAGTGCACGCTCGACATCAAATTCCCTTGGTCTGCCCATGCATTGACGATAACAGTTATTGACCGCAAGGTCAATAACTGTTGACTTTATTGAGCATTCAGTTGGCCAATTCTACACTTATGCCACACTTCACTGCGTGTATATATACAAAAAAGGCACGGAGGATTGCGTCGCTGTGTCCATTGGGACTACCCCATCGACAGAGCTATGTCGCAATCTTCCGTGCGCGCTCTTGGCTCCAATAAAGTCGGCGTCTAAGCTCGAAAAGTGTCGCTTTACACCCGATATTAATTCACAAATACTTGTGCCATCGCCGCAAGCTGCTGCGGAGTGAAATCGGCGGCGACCTCGCTTTCCACTTGTTGTTGTTGAGCAGGCGTAAGAGAATCTCTATTTTGGTAGAGCTCATAGAGTTTAGCGGCTTCACTTGGAGACATATGATTCATGGCATAGGTTAAAGCTTCCTGTTGGCTTGAAAAATGAAGCCCACCCGTTCCGTATCTCGTAATGTACTGTTGGATTTGTGACTTTAACGCAGGATTTTGTTGCAGCGCCGTTTGGATGGTGGAGTGGATGCCAGGGTCTGCAGCAATTTTTTCTGCGACCTTTTTTGTTAGCAGGTTTTTCGCCTCATAACCGCCCAAACCAACAATGACTACGAAAGCGAGGAGTCCAATCAGAAACTTTTTCATGTAATCACCTCAGGTACTACTTTAAACGATGTAATTTATGATAGCACGTGTAGTCATAAGCTTATTTCTGCCTGTACTTCCGGACTTTCTCGGAGTAACCACAAGATCGACGCGTATTTCCATGAGTCCTTACCCGCGTATGCTACATAGCGGCCCCTTTGTTTCAACAGCCGTTCATAAAGAGGTCTTCGGACCTCTCTTTTGTTCTTTGTTAAATATATAACTTCATTGAATTTGTCAAGTACATTTAGTGGAATTCGATATAAATGTGACCGTGAACTGTTCGTTAACGAGCGATTGAGGGGCCCGATAAAGTGGGCAATGGCCCCTCCAATGCTTGAACCACCTCTACACCGACACGATTGAATTCCTGCATCATGTCGTAAGGAATGGGCCCATTCGTAATCAGTACGTCTAAGTCCTTAATCGTTGCGACCTGAGCGAAGTCTCGCACCCCAAGCTTGGATAAATCCGCAAGCAGGAACACTTTGTCCGATATTTCAATCATTTTTTGTTTGACGAGGGCCTGGAGCGTATCTGTCTCACTAATTCCATAATCTAAATGACAACACTTACATGAAAGAAAAGCCTTGTTAACATAGAAGCGGGACAGAGCTTCCTCGGCCATCGGTCCAACGTTAGACAACGAATTCGCCCTAAGAATTCCTCCTGTTGAAACAACTTCAATCTTTGGTCGGTCACTAAGCTCCAGTGCTACCTTTAATGAATTCGTGAGTACGGTGAGGGGAATGTCAGGTAATTGAACAGCCACGTGCCAAGCCGTTGTGCTTGCATCTAAAGCAATGCGGTCACCAGCATCGATGTATTGAATGGCTTTTCGAGCAATGGCTTGTTTTTCAGAGACATTTACGTTTTCCCGTTCTCGGTACGGAACTTCCTCTGTATCCCATGAAACCCGAACGGCTCCACCGTGACTCCGACGAATCCGTCCTTCATTACTCAAGTTGTCCAAATCACGGCGAACCGTCTCCTCAGTCACATCGAAAAGTTGGCTAAGTTCTTTGACTCGGATACTTCCTCTTGTGTTTACAAGATCAACAATAGCCCTGTGTCTCTCTGCAGGCAACATTTCCACATCTTCCTTCGTTGGGCATATTGGTGATACCCCACCTTCATATTCAAAACTTTGAGAGAGATATTGGTGTATTCGTACGGGCAGATTCGTACATGGCCAAGATGAGTCTTAAAACTTTCATACTCTCTTCCCCATTCACTAGGGGCTCTCGATTATGATGAACTGCTTCAATCATGTCCTCGAACTGACGACGGTGCGCAACTTGCTTCTCATTGTGTTTGAGACCATCGGCCCAGTTCAATGCATCGCCACCGAACATTTGTCCAGGCTCATCCGGTGTTCGAAAATATAAATGGGTCAAATGATCGTTTTCAACGACTGCTGACCCGAGCTCGCCAAAAATCTCTAATCTGGTAGAGTTTCTGGGATACGCACTTGTTGTCGCTGAGATAGTTCCAACTGCCCCGTTGTCGAATGTTACCGTCGTTGCCGCCACATCCTCTACTTCTATTCCAGGATGGGTGGCAGTATTCACGTGAGAATAGACAGTGCTTATCGGTCCAACCAAATGCTGAAGTACGTCAAGCGTGTGCAAAGCTTGGATCATCAGAACTCCGCCACCGTCCATCGCCCACGTTCCGCTGCCCGGAGACCGCTCGAAGTACGCTTGCGAGCGATACCAGTGCACGCTCGCTTGCGCCAAAACCAATTTACCGAATTTCCCAGTCATCATTTCATTTTTAACACGCATCGTAGAATCATCAAACCGATGTTGAGACACGACCGATAGTTTAACCCCTGCTTTACGACATTCAGATATTGCCCATTCCGCCTTTTCGACTGTGGTATCAATAGGCTTCTCTACTATGATATGTTTTCCCGCCCTAGCCGCATCCACTACGATTTCTGCATGGGTACCACTTGGCGTAACAATGTTCACAATATCAATATCAGAACGCTTCAGCAGTTCGTGATAATCTGTGTACCAGTCGACCCCAACTCGATCACCGACAGCTCTGGCGTTGGTCTCGATAATATCCGATACCGCAACGAGCTTTGCATGTGGGATTTGGGAAATTTGCTCAATATGAACTCTACTTATACCTCCACAGCCAATCACAGCAAAGTGGTAAGGCTTCGTCATGTTCCGTTCACCCCTAACGGTTGGCTAAAAATCAATGTCGTAGGCAGCGTCCTGGCGAGATCGATTGTTGTACCAATTGTCATCCAATCAGATTTTAACAAGTTGATCGACTTGAACGGGTAGTCCAGTTTTCATTGAAATATTACCAGAAATCCCCGTTAAGATAGACATCGCACCATCGATGTGTGATGCTGCACGATGGAAGAGATCCTCATCGGGTTCACCAAAAAGGTCGTTCAAAAGAATGGGATCGCCGCCCCCATGCCCACCTTTACCTTCATCAAAAGGAACCAAATATGGAGCCCCGAATTGTGGGTAAACCGTGATCGTCACGCCTTTGACAGCTCCTTCAAGTGCCTTATCACCACCGGAGTTGACGTAGGACTGTTCCACAACCTTCATTTCAAGGCGACCCTTGCAACCATTAAAGACGACGTTAAAACCTTCCCAGGGAAGATAGGCATTTAAAGAGTACGTCATAATTGCATTATTTTTGTACCGAACCAGGACACCCATTGTGTCTTCAGCACTGATTCCATCACCAAACACACTCAAGTCGCGTTGATAACCGTCCTCATGTTCTGCGTCGAGATACATGCTTTTCAGATGAAGGTGGTCTTCGAGATGGAGTGCAAATGGGTCTGTTTTCGCATATTCACTTCCATGTGCTCGCTGGTAGAAGGTTGTTACTCCGCGTTTTTCTGCATTTTCTCGCCCGTAAAACATAAGGTCCCCCATCGCGAATACCGTTCTGGGTTGTGTCCCTAACCAGAAATTGACGAGGTCAAAGTGGTGCGTGGACTTATGAACCAAGAGTCCTCCGCTGTTCCTTTTATCCCGGTGCCACCTGCGGAAATAGTCGGCGCCGTGCTGGGTGTTCAAAAGCCACTCAAAGTGCACGGAATTGATTTGGCCAATTGTATCTTTCATGATGAGTTCTCGAATCTTCGTATTGTGTGGTGCATAGCGGTAGTTAAAAGTGACGCGTAACTTTTGACCCGTACGCTGTACAGCATCAAGAATTTCCTGACACTTAACCTCATCCACAGTTAAGGGTTTCTCACTGATCACGTCACATCCTAATTCCATAGCGCGGATAATGTATTTGTGGTGGGTGCGGTCCACAGACGTTACAATCACCACGTCGGGACGTTCTTTCTCAATCATTTCGTCGAATCTTTCTGACTTGTATGTTGGGATTGCGTGATAGTTGTACTTTTCTACCAGAAGTGTGTTGGCGTAATCCATCCGAGTCTGGTTAATGTCACAAAAGGCCACAAGTTCAGACGTCTTTCCAAAATCACGCGCCAGAGCTCCATAATAAAACTCAGCTCGACCCCCTGTACCCACCTGTGCATATTTCTTTTTATTTGCCATGTGATTACCTCCATGTCTCTCTTATTCATATCGTCATGTACAGGATTCGGTCCCGTAGGTCATACGGTGTTTACTCAGCCCTTGAGACCCTGAGTGGCAATTCCCTCGACCAAATACCTCTGAAAAATCATAAAAATAATGAACACCGGTATCACAGACATGATGGACATTGCAAACATGTCCCCCCATTGGCTGGTGCCAGTGACATCCAAAAACTGACTTAAACCAACGGGCACAGTGAGAAGTTGTGAACTTGTCAAATAGATGGATTGACTAAAAAAGTCATTCCAGGTCCAATAAAAAGCAAAAATCGATATGGTAATTAAAGCAGGACGCGTGAGTGGGAGGATTACTGACCAGAACATCCGAAATGTACTGCACCCATCGATAACAGATGCCTCATCTAAATCCTTAGGGATTGACCTCACAAACTGAACCATTAGATAGATAAAGAAAGGGGTAGTACCAAGAAAACTTGGAACCGTTAAGGGCAGAAACGTGTTCACCCAGCCAATCTGATGGAAAATGATGTATTGCGGTATCAATACAATTTGAAGCGGCAACATCATGGTACCCAACATGAAACCAAAAAGAACCTTTTGCGGTTTAAAGCGCAACCTCGCAAACGCAAACCCGGTCAGCGATGCACTCATCAGGCTCCCCACCACAACAATGGCTGATATGAATATAGAGTTGAGGAAATAGTGTCCAAACGATACTCCTGTACCGGTCGAGAAGCTGTCGATGTAGTGCTGAAATGTCCATTTCGTAGGAATTAAATTCGCGGTAGAAAAAATCATACTATCCGGTTTAAATGAAGAGGACAACATCCAAAGAATGGGATACACCATCACAAAACTACAGGCTATCAGAACTGCATGAGTAAGTACACTTCGAATTGGTTTTGCCACCACAACATCACCAGCCTAGTTTTCGTATTTGACCCAGTATTTCTGCGTAAGGAATAAAAGTCCAGTACATGCCGCAATGAGGATGAGCAGGATGATAGAGAGAGCGGCTGCGTAACCCATGTGGTAGTATGTGAAGGCCTGTTGATACACATAGAGAACGTAGAAGAGTGTCGAATTCATGGGGCCGCCACCCGTTATGATGTAAACCTGCGTGAATACCATGAATGCGCTAATGGTACCCATTACCAAGTTGAAAAACACAATGGGGGATAGCATCGGCAGAGTAACCTTCATAAACTGTTGAAACCGCGAGGCACCGTCAATGGAAGCAGCCTCATAATAGGTTTTCGGTATCTGCTTAAGCCCAGCCAAAAAAATCACCATTTCAGACCCGAATTGCCAGACACTGAGGAGGCACAGTACTAATAGGGCGTCAACAGGACTCGCGAGCCAACTGGGTCCATTTATCCCGACATGTTGGAGCAACGTGTTGATGGTTCCGTTCGGGGCGAAGAGTTCACGCCAACCGATGGAAACACCAACACTTCCGCCGACAAGCGAAGGCAGATAAAACAATGCACGGTAAACCCCAAGACCTCGCACCTTTCGATTTAAAAGAACCGCAACTAGCAGTGCGAACACCAATCGAAACGGTACGGAAATAATGACATACAGAAACGTCGCACGCATGGACGCTGCAAAATCTGGATCATTCGCAAAAATTTGTTTAAAATTCTGGAGACCAATGAAATGCGCCGGACTCAATAAGTTGTAGTTGGTAAAAGCAAGGTAGATAGAAAACAGCACAGAACCGAGCGTCAGGAACAACATCCCCAACATCCACGGAGTCATAAACCCGTATGCCGCAAGTGAACTGTTGGATTGAACACTGGCTCTTTTAGAAGTCATGACGCCATAAGCTGTGACAGATTCATTCGATTGTGTTGCCACTCTTCCGATCCCCCCATTGGAGTGCGGTGTCTATCGTACATGAGCTATCAAACACCGCACCCTTTACGAGATACGTAGCTTAATTCGATTGCTGCAAAGCTTGATTGGCCTGCGTAATGAACTGTTGTGCAGCCGCACTTGGCGTCATTTTGTTTAACATTACTTCCTGTGCTGCGGTGGTCAGCAAAGTTTGAATCTGATTGGCTGCAGGCGGATACACGGCGTCAGGACTAGCCACTTTCTCCACTTGGTTCATAAAGTCAATTTGAGCTTTGTCCGTAGCCGAGCCGTCATTCTCCAGCGCTTGTTTATTGGCCTCATTAATTGGCACACCACGATCAAGTTTAATCGTCCGTGACACCTGAGGGTCATTTTCAAGGTAGTTTAGCAGTTTGACCGCTGCCTGCGGGTTCTTTGTGGTCGATGAAAGCGACCAATACATGCTCGGGTGCAAGAAATACGGTTTGGATGAACTGTTATAGTCCGGAAGCATCATCATACTGAGGTTCTTGTTGGCGGTTTGTTCAAACGCTGCTAACTGATTGCTCCATGCCCACCCAAATACCGACATCCCCTTGACCAACGGATTCTCCGTCATATCTGAGGTATTGTCAGCCGACGTATACGATGGAGGCACTACTCCGCCATTTTCCTCAAGATTTTTCCAATAAGTAAACCAATTGGTCAACACCTGTTGGGAAATTCCTAAAGACTTATCATCCGATGAGAACATTTGTTCCCCATTGTCGCGTGCATAATACTCCAGCACGGGTTCATATTCTATCCCGTCTTCGGACCCATAGATCTTTGGATCGGCCTTGTGAATTTGCACCAGCAGTTTTGCAAACGAATCCCAAGACATACTCTGCGACGGGTTCACGCTTACACCGATTTGTTTCAAGACCGCAGGATCATATAACAGGGCAAATGCATTGACACCTGTTGGAACCCCGTACAGGACACCATTGACTTCACCCAAGCTCAAACTTGCCTTATCCAAACCACTAAGGTCCACGCCAGCCTTATTCAAGTCAGCAATGGTCTTGTTCTGTGCGTATTCAACAATCTGCGACTCATCCATCTGAATGACGTCCGGCGTTTGTCCACCTGCAATTTGTGTCGTAAGTTTTGTCCAAATGGTGTCCCAAGAGGTGTAATCGGGAGTTACTTTGATACTGGGGTTTGCCTTTTCAAACATACTGATAGCCTTCAACGTTTCCTGCGTTCGAAGCGTCGATGTCCACCAAGCAAGAGTGAGATCAGCGCTTTGACTGGTTTGACTGGTTTGACTGGTTTGACTGGTTGAATTCCCGGAACCCCCAGTCTGAGTAGTTCCACATCCAGCGACTAGCGTTCCAAGTACAACCGTACAAGCGAAACTGGTAACATATTTCTTCTTCATTCTTCCAGCCTCCCACATAATTGATATTAAAGGAAGAACCTAAGCTAACATCTCACCTCACTGCTCTACCCTCTACAAGTGAGCGGATTTCACCAAACCCGGAGAGACAAGATAACAACGAATATTCAGTCATCAACTTCGAACAAATATAAAAATAGACAAATAACCCCACGAGTAAAGTCTAGACGCACTGAACGAAATCAATTTACAGTTCTGTTTTACTTTGTTTTTACTAAAACGCTTTCTTCTAAGATTGCTCGCGCCTGCTAATATAACGACTTTATTTGGATTAAGTGGTTTTTCCTCATCCCCAATCACGCGTTTGTTAGTTATTATCTGTTTTTATGTTGGTTTCGCTCGCTATATGTGTTGCTGTTGTAACATTCAAAACAATTTATATAAATTACTAATTTAATAAAATCGACGACTTCTGCCCCATTTGTGAATTTGACCAGAATTCTACCTGAACACCATAAAAAGGGGTGTCGCTGTTGAATCGGGGCAATGGTCGGAGTATTCGCAGTCTTATCTCCTGTCAGCAATTCACATTCCCAAAGTGGGATCGATTCGTGATTCGATTGTATTTGTGTTTGATACTTGCTCATTCGATTTGTCCTTTCTCAGCTTTTATTCAAAATATGTTACGTCTAACAAATGGCCATATGGGCTGGTGATGGATGATGTGTCCATATTCACCCACATACAGCTCACAGGAGTTCTCCCTGTTTAGCTCTCGGTATAGTTTACTGACCTCAGCAAATGCCTTTTTCGTACCCGACACAGGAAATATATGATCATCTTCACCATGAATAAAGAGAATGGGTCTCGGTGCGCAAAGCGCTGCAATATCCTGCATTTCTGCTAGCTGTAATATGCTAGGTACAATGTTGCATGAACAATGGCGAATGGACAAAATCGATTGCTCAAACGTGCAGAAGTACGATGTTGGAATGGCCATCGTGATGCGGGTATCCACAGCAGCAGCAAACAGCGTGATGGCTCCTCCCCCCGAGTGCCCGTTTACGACGATTCTGCTGCTGTCAACGTCTGAACGCGTCCGTGCATAGTCGATGATCCGCATCACGTCGTACACACGTTCACCAATCAATGTACGGCCAACCAACAGTGATCTCCGCTGAAGCTCCTCACACGAATTAGGGTGACCGGCCTCCCTGTCTTGACGGAGCGACATTTCACCAAATGCCCGAACGTCTGGAACAATGACAGCGTACCCCTCGTTAATTGCAGTGAGAAGCAGCGTATGCTCCGCTGCATTCTCTTCGAGAAACACCTCTTTGCCATTGGTGTTATGTCCATGCAAAGCTATCAATAACGGAAAACGTGTGCCTGAATCATTTGGCAGAAACACATAAAATGGAATTTCAATTCCCGGTTCACTTGTAATGTACAGCTTTTCGCACCGATAACGGTCATTCGCCCATTGTCCGTTCTCCCGAGCCGACAAGGATAAATTTGCATATTGACCTCTCATTTCAGTGACACCAATGAGTTCTGCAAGGCGTGCACGAAAAGCCACTTGCCATCTTGGTAAGTTTCCCATGTCTGGAATACGGTTCAAATCGTATTGTCGTTGTGCCGAAACATATGCGTTGCGCACGTATGCTTCAGCATCAAAGTAAGCCATGCCGCCCCTCCATTCTCCCTGGCGATGACGCGCCGGTTTTCGGCGTCCTCTCGCCTGTAGAACATCAAATCTCCCATGTCCCCCACTCATTTCGGTTTCACTTTGAAACCATGCCTAATCACGATGGTGTACATCCTCGACTTCTCTCAATTGATGTGCTTGATAGTCAAAGTAACGCCCCTCCAGCGTGCCAACGAGCGTATTCGTCACTTTCACTTCCAACTCGTTCGCACCCGCTTGTAGAAGATTTGTGCGCCCCCTCCATTGGTATGGCGACCAAGGACAAACACCTAAAGAATTGCCATTCAAGATGACCTCTGCGCAGTCATGAAAGTCGGGGCTCAAATCTGGAAACTCCAGAACAAAATTTGATGAGTCCAGCTTTTGATTGAGCGTGAAACTTCGCTTAAAGGACAACGTCCCCGAATAAAACGGATATGATGGAAGAGGGCCGCTGCATAATGCAGCCTCACGTGCTGCCGTGGTAATTACAGACACTCGGGATTCATCAAAAGCCACGCCAAAGTCTCCTGCGAGATAGATGGCATCAACCAAACCATCCCAGTCACGGTTGATCTGTACCTCAATCTCTATCGTGTTCCGACCTTCTCTAAGGAACCCGTCTACTGGACATGCAATATTCGCGTGATCGTAGAAGAACTTAGGGTGAAAATCACAAGGTTCTATCTTGTGCCCGTTGAAAGTAATGAAATAATCACCAGATATCGCTCCGCGATCCATGAACAACTCGCAAAGCTTTGGAGTATACGCGACGTTAAAATCAACCGTATACTTACATCGAATCGGATAGTCCATCCCTAGTTGCATCGGTGTGCCGAACACTTGGCTAAAGTGAATCGGTAGAGTTTGAGTTGCATGAATGTCGGAACATTGATCGATAAAAGTTTTGACCTGAACTGTGGACGGTTGTGACCAGCCATCATCAGTGCCCAGCATCAGTTTGAATTCGTCGAACCGAAGCACATTCGGATTGTCTGGGGTGACAATCCATGGTTGGTCAGTACTAACCTCCAACTTGTATGGCGTCTCCTGACGGAGTTCCATCTGGGGATCTTGGTCGTCAACCTCGAACGAGACTTTGATCAAACAGGATTCATAGGGATGGAACTCTATGGGCAAGAGACACATATCACCGTCCATAATCGCACGTATACGCGTACTGTGTCCCGTTTCGAGATTCAGTCTCTCGATGCTTGGTTGTTTCGATAGAGTGTCATGCGTCCGCAATTTCCTCAGGTCGATCCGAATCGGAATCGCCAACTTTGTCTGGTCTTGATTTGCGATAAATATGAGATAGGACTCTTCAACCAGTCGGCATTCAACAAGAATACTCCGTTTCGCTCGCTCGTCGTCAATCACGACAACTTGTGGCTCCAATCTGCTTACCAAGCGAGAGACAGTGCAACATGCGTCGTCAGAATAATGGAACGAGGGGACGAAGTAGGCTTTCTGCTGTGTACCTTCGTAGAACTTTTCTGACAGACCTACCCCCGTATCCCTCGCAACCCGCCAATAATCCGTTGCTGGCGACGTCGGCACGTTGAATACCTGCAGAATTTCATTCTCATCTAACGGATCGTCCTCAATGTGCTCATAGGGTAGGAGTCCAACTGCGATTACGATCCCGCCCTTATCAAGGAACTCTGTGATTTTCTCCCATGCAGCCCGCTCCAAGTTAACTATGGGAGGAAGAATCATCGTTGAATATGTAGCTCCCCCAATCAGTATACGACCATCGCCTACGTGGGCTTCTTTCAGTAGCTCTGGGTCAAGATGATCATAACCAATCTGTTGCAGGAGAAGCTCAGTCCCCAAATTCGTCCAGTCCTCCTTCAATCGTTCCAATCTTTGACGTTCCGCGTCGTCATTCCCGATGTACTGAAATCCATGCAACGGATTTCCGAGATGCGTCCACATGCTAGTCGTCGGATCGAGAAGGGCAACAGAATGAAGGGGCGTTCCCTGCGTCATCACGAAGCTGATTCTCCCGACATAGTCCCCCAGCATTCTGAAATGTTGCCAGTATGGATTTTGATAGAACTGAGAGGGGGGCGCGTCGTGCTTGGTCAATCCGTCCAGTGTATAGAAGAATGCATGGAAGTTGTAAAAGTTCACCCCCATCGCTGCCATCCGATCAATCATCCATTTGGCATCTTGCAACGTCATTGACCAACCAATACTATGAAAACATTCCACCAACGCACGGGGTTTATTCAGCTGAAGCGATAAGGAACTCGTCATTTTAGGATTAGAACGGAAGTTCCCATAATACTGTTTAATGGAACATTCCAACGAGTTCCCCACCTTGTCATGGGCGCTATCGGATCCGACAACATGGCTGTAAAGTTGTGTAGTCATTCTCATGGAAGGAACTTCAGCTACGTACTGCAGTCCATTCTCCTCACACCAGTCATGGACCTGCTTGTGGTACGATTCGCGCAAAAGTACGTGCAGTGCTTGGAAGTAGTCGTACCGAACCTTCTCCACGTCATCGTAATCATTGTGTACGAGCGCCTGTAGAACATTCTCGACAGCGTATCCATGCATCTCGCTGAACTTCTCGCTCAAATAGGAGGACCATGGATAGTCGCCTAGATACCCGATTTCGTCGGTGAACATGCCTTTTACGACATCTCCGAAATACTGACCAATTTCTTTCTTATATCGTTCATGCGTGACTTGGATGAAGGTTTTCATGGCTTCTACATGCCCTGGGTCTACAAAAGTTCCATAGTATTTAAAATCATCGATCTCTGTTTCGACAAAGACATCGAGTTCCCACTGTCCTACAGGGGCTTCCCACTGCAACTGCTTAATCGTCTCATACGTGAAAAACCTCTTCTGGTTGTAGTTGGTAAGGCCCGTTTTCTGAAACACCGTTTGCACTTGATGGTTACCAATCGCTGAACGAATATCCAAGGATTCGTTCCACAAGCGTGCGCATGAAGTCGAGTCTATCGGCGTAGCAATTGCTGATATAACTTTTCCCCACGGCAAATCTTGAATAATTCTGCTATTTCCGAGAACAGTATATCCTTTGTGTCGCAAAATACGGTGCTTTGCATCCGGATGCTGCAGAATAACTTCACCGCCTGCAATCCCACTCGGATACGGATACTCATCGTATAACCAGACGTGAATTCCATATTCCTTGGCGACCTCAATTGCATACTTGACCTTCGTAAACCATGCATCCGATAGATACGGCAGTTTCATGCCCTGCCTGGCACACAAAAAGAATCCGCCGATTCCCTTATCGGCCATCTCAGAGATCTGAAAACGTATCTGTTCCTCTTGCATGTCGCCATTCCAGAACCAAAACGGGTGCACTCGATATTCGGCTGGCGGATTACGAAAATCGTCCTGTCTCATTGGCAGATGTTCATCTCCTATAGCAGAAGAAATTCATTTATTATCGTACATCTGATAAAAGTGTGAATATTATCAAATTCGGAAGTAAAAATTAAATTCAGAAGGGATTTCATATGAATACTCGAAGAAATACGCAGTTTGGTTGTTGTTTTGGGTATCTATACAAAAATTACGAGCTTAATTATTGAAGAGCGTCAAACACGAGCTGTTCGTTGTGATTTTAAGCTTGTAAAAATTGAGCACAATAATTTCCGAGTATAATACATGGTTATTTACGCTCATTTTTAGTGATGCCAGCGACAAGAGTGCTTGTACTAACTCGTTCTACTCGTTCATTTGGAGTGTAATCAACTATACTCCATAGTGACGTCTCACTATGATGGGGCCCGAGGGCGGCAATCAAACCCCATGCCTTGAGGTGGTTCCGGGTTCACGTTCGTTGATAACAGGGGCACGGAAGGAACACGAAGAGGCTAGTGGGCGTCCCCCCCTAGCCTTACTGCCCTAAATACATCACTGATTATAGAAATCACAAATTAAAATGTCGTTGACCCTTTGGGGGCTATTTTGCAAAAGGAATTTAGCACATATGGTTTAATTGAAAAAATAGCAAATGCGATTCCAAGTGGAGCGGCGCGTGCATTGCTCAATATTCTTGTTCAACTTTACAAATTCGCGTGCGAAACATTTTATACCAGATGGACTTGCCAGACGATTTCGCCGACTGATGGAATGCGTTCTGACTCCAGCGATTGATGGCCGCAAAAGAATTCCAATAGGATACAATGATGCCGAGATCCGACTCTGCACTTTCAACACCCAGGAAGCCCTCTTCCGTTTTTGCGAGTTGAATCATGTTTTCGGCCATCTCATGATATCCGGCATCGTCTTCACTCGGAATGACGGTAAGAATAACGGCGTAATACGGTGGCTTGGGCGTGCTTGAAATTGAATGGGTAATTCTGGACATGACAGTCTGCCTCCTCAATGATTTTAGGGATTCTTCAAAACGGAAGATGGTCAATGTGGTTCACGGATATGTGTGGCCACATATTCTGCATCCGTGATAAATAAGCGTCTAAACCAGAGCAATAGTGGACTCAAAACCACCAAACCGAAGAACAGGACCAGGAGCGTTGAGAGAAACATAGACCGATTTGTGGCGGACGACTCAATGGTGACAAACGGATATAAAAGATACGGCGCATGCGCAATCGCATAGGCAAGTTGTGATGCAATAACCTGCGCCACCCCAAATCCGAGTTGCCATAATGCTCGTCGACTGGATATTTCTTCGCCTTGTTTGTTGGTAAGGATACCAGTGTAACCAAGTAAGAATGTGATAAGTGATACGATTAGAAATGGTTCAAAAAGGGGGTTCTTCAACCCATTTTGGATTAGGTGTAGCCCATTGGGAGTAGGCACGAAGAATGCACAGACTCCAAGTAGTAGGCTGAGAGGTCCTGTCCAGCGAGCACCACCCACAAAACGATGATAAGCCCTCCATTCTTTTGCCTGTTGCGCATAGCGTGCTAGAAAGAGTGTCGAGATGTAAAAGGATAAGACGATCCCAAAAGCCATAAACAAATAGACAGAAATGCTGCTGAAAAACCTGCCTAAACGGAGCACATCGTTGCCGTGTACAATCTCTACATACCCCCCTTGTGAAAGTGGGAGCAAGGCGATGAACATGCCTGGCAAGAGCAGACCTGTTAATCCTGACACAAGTAATGTGTGTTTGTGAAATCGTTTAGACGCGTATCCGAACTGCAAATAAGCGCCCCGTAATGCCAGTAGGATGAGAAGGAGCGTGGCGGGCAGCGCCAGAATCGTTCCATACGTAAATGCAGCGCTCGGAAATAACCCAACTAAGGCGACCGGAACGACGACAAGAAACGCATTGATGAGTTCCCATGTTGGTGACAAATAAGTAGATGCCACGGACTCTGCACTTACGTATCCACGTAAGTGATAATACCAGCGCCAAAAGCTGGACCCAAAGTCGATGGCGCCAAGAATCGAATAGACAAATACCAACAACCAGAAAAACCAGGCGCCCAGGATGTGTATCGTCATGCCTGCACCTTCTTTCCAGAGGATAGACTATGCGTGTGTACTGTCACTTCAGTTTCGCAGATGGTATGTCTGTGAAAGTAGACGCGCAGGGCCACGACAGTAGCGACAAGGAGGACGGTGAACAGTGCAATAAAACCGCTGAACATCCAACCGATTCCAGGTTCCGTAGTGACTGCTTGACGCACTGTCATCAGGTCATAGATAATCCAAGGTTGCCGCGCTTCTTCGGCAAAAATCCAACCGTCTTCGATCCCGATCATGGCTAAAAAACCAGAGACGACAATCAAAATTAGAAACCAGCGTTTTATCAATAGATATTTCATTTTCCATCGGAAAATGAAATAGGCGACGGCAAGTACGATACAAAAAGTGCCGATGCCAACCATCGCATCGAACATGAGGTGAACCGATGCGAGGGCTGGCCAGGTCCATTTGGCAAACGCATCAAGTCCCTTTACCGCGCCACTAAAATGCATGGTGGCAAGCCAACTCAAAAATCCCGGGATTGGGATGCCGCCGATAATTTTTTGTTTCGTTGGATTCACTATGCCGCCAACCACGAGTGGCGCATACTTTGTTGTGTGAAATAATCCTTCTGCAGCGGCCAATTTCTCTGGTTGATAAGTCGCCATCATTTTCCCGGATGCATCTCCGAAGAACGCGGTCAAGATACCCGCGAGACCTCCAACGAACATGGTTAGCGTCAGATTCTGTTTGTGATAGCGTCGTTCGAATTCACTTAATCCTTTTTTTACGAGTGATTTCGCTGCAACGGCCACGAATACGAACGCAACGGCCATATATGCAGAAGCAAGTACGTGCCCCAGTTCATCTGGCATGGAAGGGTTTAACATGGCGCGCCAAGGATTCGCTTGCAGGACGGCTCCGTTTTTCCACGTCATGCCTGTTGGCGTGTTCATAAAAGCATTGACGTCTGTCACTAGGAGTGCCGACAGTGCGGCGCCAATCGAAACGCCTAGACTTGTGAAGATGCGTGCTCGTTGACCGATTTTCTCTCCACCGTATACATAGATGGCAAGGAAGAGAGATTCAATAATGAAAGCGAATATTTCTAATTCAAATGGGATGTTGATGATTTGCCCGACCACCGCCATGAACTTCGGCCACAGGACGGAAAGCATCACCGCGACAGAAGTGCCCGTGACAATGCCAACGCCGACGAGCAGGATAGCGACGCGAGTGAGGCGTTTGGCAAACAATTTATAGCTGATGTCATGAGTTTTGGCAGCCATGACTTCCGCAAGAAAAATCAGAAACGGAATGCCCACCCCAAGTGTCGCGTAGGTGATATGGTAGCCTAGGGTAACACCAAACAATATACGTGCAAGGATCAAATTCGACATGCAAAACACCCTCCCAAACATACGGAGCTAGGTATGTTACTATTCTTCCAGCGTTCACCTAATCACTGCGTTTGTGCACGAGATATTGAAGTATCAAAATATCTATAGAATTGGTGGTGACGGAGCACAATTGCTTTCGTGACAGTAGCGTACCATGGTCGAAAGAGAGACATACCAGCCCTAAAGGGCTATTTTTGTGTCTAGAATATTTCTGGATTTTGATCAATTTGTTACACCAAAAAATGTCCATGAGGTATATGGGGAGGAAACCAAACCAACACCGAATGCATGGTCGGGATATTTGAAACATCATTCTAACCGTTCCATTTATGAACGGAGTTCGTGTTGTTGGATGACAAGTAATAAACGAATCCCACTACAATGAAACATAGCAGGATTCGCTTATCGCAATTTACTACATATGCATTTTTTATTGATGCACCCCAAAGCACCTGGGGTACGAGAACTCAAATATTCTGGATGAAACCAGAATGTCCTGATATTACGATGACCAGGATTACAACGATTGCAGCGCCACTCATCGAGGCGAAACAGTAAGAAATGGCTCTTACCCAAGATGTTTTTGCACTAGAAGACTTTTTAGTGGACTGAGCCGGTTGCAACAATCGTCGAATGAACAGTACTAGGAGTGGGATCTGCATGAGCCACATGAAAGGGCGTATCCAACCATAATACGATATGTCGAGCCCCAAAATCAGCGTATGCCATACAGAAAGAATATAGACAACCAAAGTGAATCGATGGGCAATTCTCCATGTTCGAACGCCGATTTTTTTACGCAAATAATAGGTTGGGCCCAATAATAATGCTAAGTAGAATGCAAAGATTCCAAGATTGTAGCCCAATGTAGCTGCTTTCCAGCTTTCTTGCCAAGGGATAAATACTGTTATAAAGTTGTCGCCCATGGCATCGAACGCCGTCGCAACTGCATGTACCAGAATAAGTCCGATGACAAGGAGAGATATATGGCGATGTAAACGATCAGTCTGAAACTTGGTTAAAGGGAACCAAGGTGCCCGTTTGCTAGATTCCATGAGCCCGAGGAATACGCCGATGTATGCCCACATGAGTGCCGCCAGTCCTGCTGCTTGAAGGATGGGGAACGACCAAAAAATCCCCATTCTATTCATGTGCATCGATGACATACCGATTGCCGCGGGGCTCATATCTTTCGCCTGTAGGCAGTAAATCCATATGTAAAGTGGTAATACGGTGAGGAACCCCAGCACAGTTACGATCCATCCGGAACGTGCCGCGCTATATTTACTTTTTGCTCCATTACTGCTCCTAGTATAGAGTATTGATGAACAAAGTTTTTATCCGGGAATGTTTTGCGTATTTGTAGAGTGGGCGAGTTGGTGAACGTGAATACGTCGAAGTAGGACGATCCATGTTACAGCCAACAATGCAGCCATACATGTTGTAACAGCATACAGTCCGGTTTGCGGAACCATATCCCCAAGCATAATCCCCATTAAGCCACCCATAACTCCTGCTACCATTCCATCTAGAATTGCCATTTCTTTGAACGGAAGTCCAATTAGGAGTCCTAGAACGACACCGACAGCAAACCCGATGATGTAAGCAGTGGACAATTGAGTTTCCATCATACCACCGATTACGCTACCAGCGGTCATCGTTGAGATCATGCCAAGAGTCATAGGAACCGAGTGGCGAAACGTATTGTGTCCTGACAGGTGCCCCAGTTGATTGCGCTTGCGCAACAGTGTAAATAGAGAGTGCAAAACCACTGCGACACAAACCGCCAAAATGACAATTCCATACGTCAACGAAACACCTGCTGACATTGACATGTGCCCCATATTCATGGCTGTCGTGCTACTGTGACCCATGTTCATCGACATCGAGTTACTGTGACCCATGTTCATTGCACTGGAATTTCCGCTTGCCACGCTGCATCCTCTCAATTCATAGTATTTTATTAATAACTGGTATATACTCCGTTGATCGTGTATCTAACATAGGTTATTGTATGCATGGTCCATGAAGTTGTCTTTGACCCATCAGGGCTATTTAGTGCTGGCTTGAGATGGGACGCTATGCGGAAGAATTCAAAAAATGGAAATCGATTGTATATTATTCCTGTGAATAAAACAACTGATTATGGGACTGAATCTGTCTGTGGAATCCTTTTCCGAGGGAGTACGCCTACTTGGTACTAGTCTATACAGACTGGCATTGTATTGGAGTATAGATACTTTGAGGGACTCCCAGAAGACGCAGATCAAAACAGGAGACCTCGACGGTCTCCTGCGTTTTTGCTTCTTTGTTGACATGTTTACATCGTGACAGATTAATGCACAGGACAAGTGGAACACATTCACCTGTAGATAACTAGATAGGCGCCAACAGCATTCATCGTGTTCATTGTTGGTTTAGGCTGCCCCTTGTTCAACTGGAACGCAAAATCGCGATGTCTTTTGCCGTAGCACTCCCATGACTCAAGCAGTGGCCGGATCTCTTTTGGTAGACTCCCCAAGTCGACGATCGGCGATAGTCAGGAGCAGTGCAATGATACTGACGACGACCATGATGATAGCGATCCGATGCATACCGATATCTGAGACCTTCGTATGGAAGACGATGCCGATTAGCGCTGAAGAAGCAATGGAGCCAATATATCCGAAAGTACGGAAGAGACCCGAAGCGGTTCCAATTTGATCTGCGGTAACCTGCGTGTACAACGCCGTCTGATTGCCACTGGCCATTGTACCCATAGTGACACCGAAGATTAAGGTGATCATTAAAATCCAAATAATTGGCGTGCTTGTCGTGAGAAACAGCACCCCAATGGAGGCGACAATGGAGGACACGGCGGACACAATGAGCGGGCCGCGCACCAAATTCCGTTTCGAGATTGGTCCTACCACCACGGCCGATAGTCCACTCATTGGCAACAGGAGCAGTCCGGTTTCAAGGGAGGATAAACCGCGTGCCGCCCCAATCCACTCGGTAACACCGTAAAGCACTGTATAGATGCACAACGTCATCGAGGCGAATCGTACGTAGGTACGGGTGAGCGCCAGGTTTGCGGCGAGCAGACGCACATCGAGGAATGGGTGTTTTACGCGCATCTCCCACCAGATCAGAGCAGCGCCCAACACAGCCGCCACACCGAGGGCAACCCAGGCGGGGTTGGGCAACGAAAACAGGAATACCAGGAGGGCGGTCATGGTTGCAGCGAATCCGATGATACCAGGAACGTCGATGCGCGATGATATCTCCCGGACTGTCTTCGCACCCTTGATGGGCACATCCCGTGGAATCCACAGTGAGGCCATGGCAAATGCGACGAGTGCAAACGGAATATTGACAAAAAACGTCGTGCGCCACCCCCACGCCTCCACAAGCACGCCACCGATGGGGAGTCCTACAGCGGCCGTCACAACACCGGCAATCTGAAGTGCGCCTAGCACGTTGCCAGGCGGCTTAGACATCCCGGCAAATTCGGCCCGTCGACGGATGATGAGCATGGCCGATGGATAGGCGGTTGAAGTGCCGACGCCGATGAGAATCCGTGACAAGACGAGCATGATCAAGTCTCGTCCAGCCCCGCCTAATAGGCCCCCCAATAACACCATGAGAATTCCAGCCAAGAAGACGCGGCGGGGCCCGAACTCCTCTGACAGTTTTCCGGCAGTCGGTTGAGCGATCGAGCTTGCTAGGTAGAGTGCCGTAACAAGTATTGTGGTCTGGGCCACTGAGATATGCATGAATGCAGCGATTGGCACTAATGCGGTGGCGATCATCGAGCTATTGATTGGGTTGAGCGTAGATCCCATGTACAGGGGCGCTACGAACTTCCAGGAGAAGGGGTTTTCACTTGACACAACTGGTCACTCCTCAGTCTGTTTCCTGCGCTCGACTTGAATCCAAGTTTTCGATCCAATCGTCGACCGTCAATACATCCGCTTGACGAGGGAACACCTTCTCGGTTAGCACGCGATGAACCTCAGCATCGGGATCGGCACATGCATCCGAAAGCACTTGAATCACAAAGTCTTTGTCTGCCGCTTCTCGCAACGTCGAGAGCACGACTCCGCTCGTGGCGATACCGGTGAGAATCAACGTATCGATTTGTTTCGAGCGAAGAATCACTTCCAAGGTGCTGCCAGCAAACGCGCTGACCCGATACTTTGTGACAACCGGTTCTCCGTTGTGAGGTTGCACGGACTCGTGAATTTGCGTCGCATCGTCTGAGACGGTCATCCCCCCCATTTGACGAATCTGTGAGAACGCCTTGTTTCTTGGACTGACCTCTGGATATCCTTCACTAAATGTGACCCGTACGAAGATGACTGGAATGTTGTGACGTCGCGCGGTTTCCACTGATTTTTGAACCGCGCGTAACATTTCCTGATTGTCTTGAAAACGGGATACAATACCATTCTGCATGTCCATAACTAGTAGTGCAGGCTTGTTCATGTGTTTTACGCTCCTTTAGATTTGGTCTATAATAAGCGGAGGACTCTCCACTTGATAATAACCGGGGAATTCTCCGCTTGTCAATGAGGCCGAAAAAATTCATGTTGGGATTTGATAGCGTGAAAAATACGGGGGAAACCCATACTCGGACAGAACGCCGCGATGCTGCGGAAAATCGTCAGCGCATATTAGCTGCGGCGCTCAAACTTTTTGAGCAAAACGGCGTTGAGCAAGTGAGCATGAATCAAATTGCAATAGAAGCGCAAATCGGTTCGGGAACTCTTTATCGCCGTTACAGAAACAAAAGTGAGTTATGCTTGGATCTCATTAAAGACAACATTGATCTCCTTTTCGAGGACATTGAGGCGTACTTAAAACAGCACCAGACCGATGCACCCAGCCGACGATTGAGAGAGGTTCTCAGCTTATTTATCCGTTATCGCGAGAAAAAACTTCAGTTGCTGACAGGGGTTGAACAAGCGGCGTCAACGATCGGAACTCAATCCAGAACACAGAGCCCGGTGTTCAATGACCTGCATGAAATCATAGTGAAATTATTGAACGAGATGACGGCAAGCGAACAACCCAAATCTAGCAGTGTGTTTAAGGCCGATATGTTGCTGATGGCCTTGAAGAGTGATTCCTATGTTTTCCAAAGGGATGTACGTGGTTACTCGCCCGAATCGTTTTTGGATCAACTTTGCTTGACATTTTTCCCGGTAAAATGATACCGAGGGTTCGCTTCGAACCAAGAGGATCAAGCGCAATGACTTTAAAGCTCCGTGAAAGCTCGACAAACCCCCATGAAACCTTTGGATACGTCAAAACCACGGATCGGCTGACCCGTGGTTTTTTATGGCCAAGGGAACCCGTTTGGTTCAAAACCAGAACGGTTAAAAACATCATCATGAGTCGTCCCCACCTATTTAGTCGTAAGGCCCATAGCCCATTTCTTGTTCAATGTGATCAATATTCTGCAGATTCGCATCATGTTTGGTAATACGGGAGACGATGAGCATGGCAATGATAAAACCGATTGTGATGTATGGCGCCAAATTCATTGGGTAAGGAGGTACTGGGTAAATATTGGAGTATGCCGTGTATAGCATGGCAACAATGGCCACGGCGGGAATGATCAGCTGATACATTTTCCATATTTTGTTCTTATAAAAGTAGACGATTCCTGATGCATTGACGAACATATACGCCACGAGCATAGAGAGCGCGGTGACATACGCGCTATCGTCGTAGAGATCTTTACCATCTCCTCTAGTGAAAATGTAGAACGAGATTTGAATAAGCAGTGAGGCAATCATCATTGTATTGACGGAAACGTGAGGTGTTTTGAATCTTACGTGTATGTTGGACAAGCTCTTATGAAGATTGCCATCCCGACTCATCGATAAGAGGATCCTTGATCCCGTGCACACACACCCGATAACACACGAGAAGAGAGACATCGTGATGGCTAGGACGACCAGGAAAGCGTATTGTTTGGAGACAAATTTGTCGGCCAAATTGCTAAGCGGCATGGCAGAATTGGAAAGTGCTTTGATTCCCTTGGTTGTAACGCCGTAACCAATGACCTGTGAATAGCTAGAAATCAGGAAGAAAATCGCGATACCCGCGATTGTTCCACAAATCACCAACGGTATCATTTTTTTCGGATTTCTGGTTTCCTCTCCGAGGGCTGAGGCACACTCAAAGCCAGCGAAACTCAATAATCCCATCACAACGCCCTGGGCGATGGCTGAAAAATTGTTTGAACCAAATCCAAGAGGAGCCCAGCTCAGCCCGTGTAAGCCCGTCTTGAAAAAAATTACCCCTGCTAAGATGAGAATCAGGGAGATCGAGACGCCTTCCAATGCCAGCATCACCCTTGTACTCACATTCATATCCCGGTACGCGAGTACCCACATCACAAGCGAAAGGAAGAGCGATATCGGCAGCCAATTCACATGGATGTGGAGAGTAGATAATAAGCTGGACAAGTAGGAGCCTAAGGCGGCAGAAACTCCAACCACCAGCGTAAAGTAAGCCAGAAACAGCGCCCATCCCGAAACTAATGCCACCTTCTTACCGAGACCGTACTCCGTAAACTTGTAAAGCGAGCCGCTTGTCGAAAACATCTGATTGAATTTGATGATGGTCGCCGATACGCAAAAGGTGATCACGACAGAAATAAGAAAGATAATCGTAACTGAATAACCTGCAAGCCCGGTAATCAGAGAAACATTCAGGGCCATTGACACGGATGGCGCCATGACGGCGGCCGATAGCGCAACTGTCTCCACTAGGCTTAAACTATCCTTTTTAAGATTTCCCATAGTACCCCACTCTTTCGATTATTCAGAACTATTTGACTGCAAAGAGTATTTACGGTAAATCGGATGTATCCTTCCATGGGAATCGACTTAAATGATCAGCGCAAAATGCATACTGTTGTGTTACGTTTCCGTTTTATGAATAATCAAGTATTTAGCGCTTACCGACATCCCTGTCTGGTCCATTCGCGAGTAAACACGCTTACTCGCGAACTGTCGGTCGGCGTTCCACAAACCATTCAACTTTCGATGGAGATGGAAGAATGTTGATGTGCTTGGGTTCCATATAGCCGGTTAATCCTTCCGGCCCCAATTCCCGACCAATCCCGCTCTGTTTGAACCCGCCCCACGGTGCTTCGACATGTGGGGTATGATAGCCATTCAGCCACACAGTCCCTGCCCGCAATAATCTCGCCACTCTTTCAGCGCGAATGAGGTCGTTCGTGATGACGCCAGCCGCCAAGCCATATTTCGTATCGTTGGCCAGCCTTACGGCGTCCGCTTCCTTAGCAAATGGCTGCACGGTAATCACCGGACCAAACACTTCCTCCTGAACGATCTCCATGTCCTGGTGAACGTCCACGAAGACCGTTGGTTCGAGGAACAATGGACCTAACTCTGCGGCTATCGTGCCGCCACACAATAATGTCGCACCTGCTACTTGTGCGTCCCGAATACAGTCGTTTATCTTCTCCAGGTGTGTGGCGCTCACAATGGGACCGAGCTCCGTTTCTGGATCGAATGGGTCACCCAGCTTCAGCCCGCTCGCTCGGTGCTTCAACTTCTCAATAAACTCATGGTATATCGCCTCGTGAACCAAAATTCGAGAGGATGCTACGCAAACCTGTCCCTGGTTGAAAAAAGCGCCGAACAACGCGATATCCACCGAGACGTCCACGTCGACGTCATCAAACACGAGCAGTGGTGATTTTCCACCCAATTCCAGAGAAACTCGCTTGAGTCCCTCGGCGCAAGAGGTGTAAATGTGTTTTCCCGTCTTCGAACCGCCTGTAAATGAAATCTTGTCCACGTCCGGATGCCTGATCATGGCTTCCCCGACCACCGGACCGTCACCGAGCACAATGTTGAACACCCCATCTGGAATTCCGCTTTCTTGTGCAAGAACGCCCAGCTTCAGCAAGGTCAACGGTGTAATCTCTGCCGGCTTAAAGACGATGGTGTTCCCTGCAGCCAAGGCCGGAGCCAACTTCCAAACACCAAGTAAAAGCGGGAAGTTCCAGGGAACAATCAGCCCGCACACCCCTATGGGCTCGTATACTACCCGACTTTTAGAACCATCCCACATTTCTTTCTGCCAAGGCTGTTTCGACTCAATTAGGTCGGCATAGTAGCGAAAGCAAGACACGGAGTCCGCAACATCCAATTCCGACTCCCGAAGTGGTTTGCCTGTGTTTCTAGTCTCCAAACAAGCAAACTCGTCTCTGGACATTTCCAGTAGATCTGCGATTTTGCGAAGAACTTGAACGCGGAGCTTTATGTCCGTAGCCCAATTTGTTTCATTGAACGCAGTCCTGGCGGCCATGACCGCGTCGTGAACCTGAGTTGCATCCGCCTCACGAATATGGGCAATCACTTCGCCCGTCGCGGGATTCATAAGGGAGCGGACTGAAGCCGCACCATCGATCCATTTTCCATCGATAAATAGTTTGAGATATTCAGCCAATGTGAATCTCCTTTAGCTGTTCATGTTTTTTGTTTGCTTCACGCTTTTTCAAAGCCAACAAGGTGATGAATTCGTAGATCACATTTGCGGCGGCGGCGGCGGTAATTTGTCCATGATCGTAGGATGGAAGTACCTCAACCAGATCGAAACCAACAAACTGAATCTCAGTGAGTCCACGGACGAGCGCCAGTGCATCATCAATGCTCACACCAGAAACTTCTGGTGTACCTGTGCCGGGCGCATAGCTCGGATCGAGGAAATCGATGTCAAACGTAAGGAAAGCTGGACCCTCGCCAACTCGTTGATGAATCAAATCCAATGTCTCACTTACGCCCATGCGCTTGAACTGGTTTGTTGAATAGACTGCAAAGCCGAGTTCTCTGGCGTCCTCCAAATCTTCAGGTGAATAGAGAGCTCCACGCATCCCTACTTGAATCGATCGTGAAACATCCAGCAATCCTTCCTCAAGCGCTCGACGGAACGGAGTGCCATGGTTATACTTTTGGCCAAAGTAGCTGTCCCAAGTGTCCGAGTGTGCATCAAAGTGCACCAACGCAACTGGACCGTATTTCTGTGCAACCGCACGAAGTTCACCGAGTGTAATGGAATGATCGCCTCCTAGACAAATCGGTACAATCCCACGATCCAATACAGGGCCCAAGGTCTCGACAATCTTGTCGTAGGTAAGTTGGATGTACCCAGGAATGACAGCGACATCTCCGTAGTCGACACCGGAGACATAGTCGAACACATTAATGTCTTGTTCAACGTTGTACGGACGGAGAAGAATCGAGAAGTCTCGAATGGCTTCTGGTCCAAGTCGCTGCCCTGTGCGAAAGGATGCACCTGAGTCAAACGGAATACCAGCGATTACAAAATCCATATCATCATCCAGATGCTCTACGTACGGAAGTCGAGCGAACGTACGTGGTCCGCAAAAACGTGGGGATTGAAACGAATCCTTCGGTTGATAACGCATGCAATGTGCCCCCTGCATTCAAAGTCTGCCGTACCTACAATTCAGTTAAGCAATTATCATGCCAAAAGCAGAAGTACGTAATGGAATGCACATTTTGGTGGACCACCGCTTGAACTTCACAACACTGCGTGCGCGTGTACTGTATATCTTCCTGTAGAGAACACGGTGAAACGCTATACATTTTTGAATAACCGACGTTAAAACATCACAACCGTTGTGCTATACAGAATCGAATAGCTATTCGATTCTGTATAGCTGTACATTGTTAACCGAAAGTAGATCGTTACGGAACCTCCTCCCTTTGTGTGTAAAGTGACAAGCCTCCCCGTACACTCGATAAAAATCTTTCAAAAACCTAGGTAGAGTTAGGACAGAATTTTCGCCATATAATATTCATCCACATAGTTACCATCCACGAGCAACGTGTCTTTCGCTGTTCCCTCGATAGTAAAGCCCATTTTTTTATAAAGAGACACTCCTGCGATGTTGTGTGTCATCACAGTTAACTCCAAACGATGCACACCTACTTGCCTCGCCCATTTCTCCATTTCGGTGAATAATGCTGTCCCTACCCCTCTACCTGCAAATTGTTGCAGAATACCAATGACAAGATAAACATTGTGTCTATTCCTCCGGAATTCACCACCATATGCACCTAAGTACCCCACGAGCTTGTCTTCGTGCTCAGCAACAAAAACCATGCTATTGGCAGCACCCAACAAAGACTGAATGTAATTCCTCTGCTCTTTCAAATTGGTAGTGCGTTCGTTCGGCTCCAACATCATAAACTTTGTTTCCTGGTCGAGTTTCTTACACAGGTCGATATAATTTGCTGCGTCACGCTTCGTGATATGTCGTACACGCATCGAAGTTGTACCTCACTTCATCAAATGATGACATTGAATGTTTGTCGCTACCTGCCCCAAATGGAAACAGAAGTCTGGACTACTCCATGTATGTCCATTCTTAAATGAACTCCACGACCTCCTGTGACTTATGCTCGATGGTGAACAAAGTTTCCTTTCCGGCTTGATTGGGGCATAGCTTCAACATCTGCGACGTAATGATAGGCAATTCAGAGAACGATGCGCACTCGATTATCCAGTTCTGGCGGGACATCATGCCACTGATACTTTTGTAACAAATCCGATAAGTAGTGTATACGATCGCAGGAAGGGATCGCAGCCAGGCTGAAAAGTGTTGAGTATCTTCCACATCAACAACCTTCGCTCAATACAGCGTACAGAATTCTCCCGCACGTTCATACGATAAGCGGGCCAATGTCTTCTGTCGCGTACGCCACGAACGATACCTGTCACCCCCTGTATTATCGTCGGGTGACAGCTTCGACCCCGATGCAAGGGCCGATTGGGTTTAACGTGTATAAAGTATCTGATCGTCGCGTGCTTCACAGACACTGGGCGCTCACAAATTACATAAATGGAGTTCGCCGATTCATACATCTTTACACAAGACATCCTGTTGGCCCGCTGCCGCAGCTATACAGCAGCTATGCTTGATATTTAGCCAAGGTTTCACGGATTATGCTCGGGCTTTCAGTTGCCGGTAATTGTATTTCAACAGTATAAGCATCTTTAGAGAACTCCCTGATTTTAATCTTTGCTTTTCCGTTCGTTAACTGAGATAACTCATCACCAACTACCTTTTCAGAAACAGAATAGGGGATGGGTACCGTGAACACGTGAGCGGCTGGCTTCTCGGTGGCATTGATGGTTACAGCTGAAACAATCACTGAGGAATTCGGAAGCACTCGCTTTTGATCCCCGTCGATCAAAATGGTGTAATACCAATTGACATCGTGTACTGTCCCGCCATATTCAATGCCACTAAACAACGATGTGCGCAAAGTGATGTATTGCCCTACGGAAAATGGCCGCAAAGTTAACAAGATAAGCCCAGCAAACAAGTTGGATAACGTAGACTGTGCGCCAATACCTACGATAACACCTGTTACCGCACCGCCAACCAATAAACTACTGAGCCTAATTTGTAGAAGGTTCAATGCCACTAGAACGATAAATACAAAGCCAATCGCACTCAAAAGACGGCTCAGAAGTCGGGCCGTTCGAGTATCTATATGCTTCCTTAAGGTCTTACTAAGAATAAAATGGTTTAAGTTCCTCACCAAAGCAAATCCAATTAAGCACCAAACAATTACTAGGCCCCATTCAACGAGTCGGTTGTATTGCGCCGGGACATAGTGTTCGATAGCAGTATCATGAGCCAAGTTGAATGTAATCGACAATAAAATTAGAATCACTGCAACTAAACCAATGCGACGCCATGGGCTCATTAAGCAAGCTCCCCTTTAGGTATAAAGTACATACACTGTGATGTAGTTTCAGCCCTTAACCTCACGTAGTATGGTTTATCATGTTCTGTTATAACGGGCAACAATTAACGGAAGAAGCGGCCTCGCCCTTCTGCACATAGATAATACCTGATTCTCTACATTTTCCCCAATCGAACACGCCTCGTAACACAACCCCGTGGTGTTTATTTGACGTTTGCGAATCAAACAGTTAATATCATTACATCGGAATATCTCGATATCACGATTTCTTCTTGATAAAATTTATATCTATTCGTCCAGGAGGTGATGGTGTTGAGCCCAGAATTAGATGCGATGAATGATAAAGATGCAGAAGAAATATTCAAAGCACTTTCTAACCAGACACGAGTCAGTATTCTTCGACTGCTAAAGCACCCAGCTGACCATTTTTCCACACAGGCACACGTCATGAAAGAAAACGGATTTGAAGGCGGCGTCTGTGTGAGCGATATTCGCAAAAACATAGGAGTTTCGCAGTCGACCGCCTCCCAATATCTTTCCATTCTAGAGCAAAGTGGTTTATTGGAAATGAAGAGAATTGGGCAGTGGACTTACTATCGTCGTAATGAAGTGACGATTAAACAATTCGAGCACTATATTCGCTTAAAGCTATAGTTTTTTATACCAATAAATCTGTAGATCATTTCGACGTCAACGCCTAGCCGTAAGTTTAAAGCGTACTTTAACTATCTCGGATGAAAGAAGACGAAAAATATGCGTGACAGCAAAAAGCAACTTGGTAATATACCGTTTTCCGTGCTGGATCTATCTCCGATTGTCGTTGGCGGCACTCCCTCTGATTCTTTTCGAAATACCGTGGATTTAGCTCGCCATGCTGAGAAGTGGGGTTATAACCGATACTGGCTAGCAGAACATCATAATATGCCATTCATCGCGAGCTCCGCCACATCCGTCGTTATGGGTCATGTGGCGGCGAATACCTCCACAATTCGGGTCGGGTCAGGAGGAATTATGTTGCCTAACCATGCCCCTTTGGTGATAGCTGAACAGTTCGGAACCCTCGAATCTCTGTATCCTGGCCGGATTGACCTTGGCCTTGGCCGAGCACCTGGTACGGATATGCGAACTGCCCGTGCGCTGCGACGCGATCTCCGGAACGGTGAGGATTTTCCAGAGCAACTATCCGAACTACGGTCTTATTTAAATCCGTCTCCAGTGTCAAATAACCAACCTGTACGTGCAATACCAGGCGAGAATCTAAATATCCCCGTCTGGTTATTGGGCTCAAGTGAATTTAGCGCACATTTGGCGGGTAAATTGGGTCTACCTTTTGCTTTTGCAAGCCACTTCTCACCTAACTACACAATACCGGCTCTTGAAATATACCGTAATTCCTTCCAACCATCGGATGCTCTTGATGAGCCATATGTAATGGTCGGGCTAAACGTCATTGCTGCGGATACAGATCATGAAGCGCGTAGACTTGCGACTACATTGCAGCAGCAATTTCTAAACTTGGCTCGAAACGTACAAGTGCCGTTACAACCGCCGGTCGACAATATGGATGATCTCTGGAATCCGTACGAACGACAAGCCGTGGAGCAACAGTTAGGCGCCACTATCGCCGGTAGTCCTAATACCGTGGCAGAAAAACTCCAGACATTTTTACACCAAACTCAGGCTGATGAGATTATGGTAATTGCACAAGTCTTTGATCATGAGGCCCGTCTACGCTCATATGAAATACTTGCGGAAATTGCTAAATAAGGGGAAAGAACGCCGTATCATAAAACGTGTACAACCATATGCTTAGAACCCGAACGCGGCATAGCACATGCCGCGTTTTTTCACGACTCCCAATGACCACTTACACTCCCTGGGGCAAACACAGTCCTGCATGAGCTACATCAGGATAGGCATCTGTCCGTACCGGCTAGCTGGAAATCTGACTATGATCTGACACGTCGTGGGAACGGCGATAAGCGGGTCCGCAGCCACTTGTCGTTCCCACCCCGTCCCCAGTCGCGAGATCATCTCATGTATGAAATGCCTCAGATCTGTCATGTATCTCCATTCTTTCACTGTATCAGAGGGATCACGTACTCCGGTACTGTCGGGTCTCTTTTTATCATTGTTCTAGCGTTTCATAATGCCTCGTTTCGGTCTCTGGCTCAAACCATCTTCGTCTTCTCAAAAATATTATTCCGTCGCGATCGAGTTCCCCAGCTACTGAGAGCCGTGAGCGCCGTAGGATACTTACCCACTCCTAATGGTTCAGCCCCTAAACATAAAGTCCCCTCGCAATACACGCCTTGGATAGAAGGCGTGTATTGCGAGGGATTGGGCAAAGGTATTAGGCAGTTCGATTATAGGCACCATCCCATTTGATTCTCAATGATGCGTGTACGCTACATATAACCAATTCCGTATGCCTCGTCGTACTTCCTAGGTCGTCGGTGAAGGAATAACAATTGATTGCAAACGCAGAAAAGGACGGCTACGCCGCCCCCATCTGCTAAGCTTCGCCCGAAGGCTACAACGACACACTTGCAGACCACACACCCCGTTTGAGTTCGTTCGTCCTGATGTAATGACTCGCCCGCTGCTGTCCACGACAATCACTTGAGTACCTGTTAATTCTTGATGTCTACAGCAAGGCAATCATCAAGCCACTTATCGAGTGGCGATTCCAACCACTACGGCAATTCCGATAAGTACCACCCACGAGGATACATTCATCAAAGTGATTGGTGTTGTTAACGACTTACCCGCGGAAGTTGACTTAATTCGTTCTGACAAACGGTTACTTTGAAATGTAATGGCCCAAATGGAAAAAACGCACGTCCCTCCGCCGATTGCCGCTGTTAGATAAATTGGCAGTGTGTATGTTTTGGTCAGGCTGTACAATATCAGCCCACTGATCAACATGAGTAAGGCTCCTGAATTCCCAATGATGGTGAGCCTAGTTTGGAGTCTGTTAAGCATCTGTATCATTTCGGTATTTGAACCACTTTTACGAATATAAATCAGACAAATCATCATCGCAATAAATGAGCCGACCCAGACAGAGAAACCTAGCAAATGAATAAACAATGCCGTATGCTTCAAACGAACACCCCTTACAAACTAAATTACACTCGGTAACTAACGACCCCAAGGACTACCACTATCCCGATCATTACAAACCAGGAAGAAAAATAGATTAATCCAATTTGGCTATTCAAGAGGTCATCGAATAAATTCGATTTAATGCGCCCTGATAAAATATTGCTTTGAAGTGAAATCGCGATCAGAGAGAAAATGCATAACGCACCGCCAATACCCGCCATAAGGTCGACCCAAATTGCGTGTGTGTGGCTCATACTGAATAAGGCGAATCCGCTTGTCAACATGGCCAAGGCTCCCAAGTTTCCAATTAAAGTGAATTTGCCCTGAGCCTTATTAAGCATTTGCTTGATATCGCGACTTATCCGCTCACTGCGCAGACCAGTCACGCAAATTGCCATTGCTATAAGAGACCCTCCCCATACTGAGAGACCTAATAAATGAAAAAATAACGCTATGTGTTTCAAAAAAACCCTCCTTTTAATAAACATCGTTGGGTAAAGAATCATACATCAAACGTTACTTGCACCACCGTCTGTCATCAATAATATTTGTCCAGAACATGTGTATCTTTCTCGAAAGTTTGATTGACGACTCGGATATGCGTTAGGCTCATTAAACATCGCTATATGTGTTGGAATATTCGTTGAAATGGGGTCTATCCTTCATCATTAGACAACAAAACCGCGCCCACGGATGATCCATATCGGCGGGCGCGGTCCATCATGCGGCAGACTGTGCGGTTTCAGGATGACAATATATGTAACATAACTCACCACGCGCGTCGTGAGACAGCAGCCCAGAGGTGTGGACATAGTGTATTGCGTTCCAGTGAGATAGCCGATTTTTATCGACCGTGATGACTGGCGGTGATTGATTATGTGGGGAAGATAACGCCTTTTCAAGAATCGATTGGCGGCGAGGATATGTTATCGATGGCATGGACGGAAGTAGAAGGGGCGACCACCCAGCCGCCCGCTCATCCCCCATCACTCATGCACCCACAGACTGATCCACAGTTCCTCGTGCCCCTCTTTTACTACGCACTGTAACGAAGCTCGCAAAAGCGACAAGAACTGCGCAAAACAAGATAGTTAAAACAAACGTCCCCGCGTACCCGGTCTTCGCGATGCCGCCTGTGACAATACCAATCCAGCAGAAGTCGCTATCTCCGAATGTCGTAT
Source organism: Alicyclobacillus fastidiosus (assembly GCF_026651875.1). Lineage (GTDB taxonomy): Bacteria > Bacillota > Bacilli > Alicyclobacillales > Alicyclobacillaceae > Alicyclobacillus > Alicyclobacillus fastidiosus. The sequence goes on from NZ_CP104067.1 coordinate 4,067,919, forward strand.
TGGCGAGACCAAGCGAACCGAGAAACGCCAAGAGGAGGGCGGGTAGCACAGTAATTAAAAGTCCATTGACAAACGAACCTATCATCGCACCCCGTCGCCCGCCTGTGGCATTGCCAAATACGCCGGCCGTTCCACCGTCAAAGAAGTGTGGAACCATGCCGGGGATGATGAGCGCAAGGCCGAGTGGTCCCATGAGGAACATGCCCACAATGCCTCCGACAAGGCTCGAGATAAATCCGACGAGTACAGCAGTCGGAGCAAACGTAAACGTAGTGGGGCAATCGAGAGCTGGTAATGCATTAGGAACGATTTTTAGGGCAATGCCCTGGAAGGCCGGAACAAGTTCCGAAAGAATCATGCGTACGCCCATGAGAACAATCGCAATGCCTCCACCAAATGTCAGCGCCTGGGTCAGTGAATACATAATATAGTTGCTGCCTTGCGTGTACTCGGTAATCGACTTTGCCCCGGCAATAACGGCAAGGAGAATATAAATAATGATCATCGTCAGGGTGGTCATCACCAATGAATCACGAAGAAAGCCAACTTTCGGTGAGACCTTGATTTCTTCGGTGGTTCGGCTATTTTTTCCGACGGCTTTGCCTATCGCAGCAGACGTAATGTAGCCAAGTGAGTTGAAGTGTCCGAGTGCAAATTCCGCACCGCCAGTGACCCTTTTCATGAACGGATGAACAAATGCAGGCATCACGGTCGCAACCGTACCCAGCACAATGCCTCCGAGAACCGTCTCACTCGCGCCGTGGATACCGGCGCTGCCCAATACCACTGCGAGGACTGTGGCCATAAAAAACAAATGATGTCCCGTTAAGAAGATAAACTTCGCAGGCGTAATGCGCGCCAAAATCAAGTTGACTACAAAGCCAAGGCCCATGATAATCGCGGTCTCGGCACCAAATGACTTCTGCGCCAGGGCAACTATCGCTTCATTTGTCGGTATGACGCCATGTAGGTGAAGTCCTGACTGGACCATGTTGCCAAGCGGGGAAAGCGCTCCTGAGATAATGCCCGCGCCTCCCGTTAAAATCAAGAAGCCGACAATCACCTTGAGTGTTCCAGTCACCACATCGTTCACTGATTTTCTCAGCGCCAAAAGACCAATGAGCGCCATAATCCCCACCAGCAACTGAGGCTGGCTTAAAATTTCGTTGACGATAAAATGTAAAACGCCCATCTGATGCCACGCCTCCTCACTATCACTTTGGCAGAACGGTCAACAGTTTTTCTTTCATCTCTCGTTTGTCGACATAGTTTTTGATCTCAATGATCGGCACACCCTTATCCTCCAGCAATTTTGAGAACTCAGATGACGTGACAATCACGTCTGCAGTTTCGGATTTTGCCATGCCGATGTCCGAAGTTGCCACCGATGCGTTGACGCCTAATTCTTTGAGCACAGCTTCAATCGTCATCCGAAGTACCATGCTGCTGCCAAATCCCATTCCACACACTGCAAGAATCTTCATAAGTTCCACGTCCCTTTCATTCTTTAATCGGTAGGTCTCAGGAGAGCACTTTCACAATCACGTCCAGTACATCTTGGACCTGCTTTGCATTTCGAATCGCAAGCATGGACCCCTCGTCTGCTAACAGGCGCATTAAGTCGGCCAGGGCTTCGATGTGGCGGTGCTGATCGATCGCGCCAAAAGCTATCGCCACGTCCACCGGATCATTGTCCTTATGGCCAAAGCGAACGCCTTCACTCAAGGTTACCAAGCTCATGCAGACACGGCTGACTCCATCCTCCGGTCGCGCGTGCAAAATGGCCACGCCTGGAACAATGACCATGTACGGGCCGTTGGCATTGAGTGAACACTTCATCGCGTCGATGTACTTCGGCTCAACCGCCCCTGAGCGAACCAGGAGACCCCCGACGATATCCACGACTTCCTCACGGCTATTCGCATGGCACTGCACCTGGACACTTTCTTCGGTAAGCAAATCGTACATTCTGTACACCTTCTTTCTGTCTGTCGGAAAGTCCGCCGCCGCTGTCGTCACTAGGCTTACGTCCCGACGAACAGTGAGGTAAGGGTTCAAGCGAGAGAGCATCCGGTGGAGTTCTTCGTCTACCACGTCAGGTTTTGCAAAAACAAAGTGCTGTTCCAGCACTTTTTTTAATGGCGCTTTTGCCAACTGCACCGCAGGTACCGTTTCACCACTGCTGTCTAAGGTGGCCATCCAGTGGTTGATTCTCTCCCTATCCGCCGAAGGCAGCAGTGGATTCACGACGATATGCGGAAGTGGTACTGCGCCAAGTGGAACTGTCGAAACGATGATGTCCGCCTCGTCTGATCGCACATGATGAACGCTTGTGGCATCTGCCACCCTGGCAACACGCAGATTTACGAAACTGGACTCGATGCGCGACTGAAGAATTTTGCCCGTACCTATGCCACCAGCACACGCAACAAGGACTCGGAACTGGGTGCCAGTAGGAGCCGGCTGCACCCGCCGCCGCTCTAACGCTGCACCGAGGTGTAGCGCAATGAAGCCGATTTCGGCAGCGCTGGGGGATCGACCGACAACACTCTCCAGACATTGACCTGCTACGACGGCAGCGTAATAAGCGAGTGCGTGATCAGATTGAATGACATCCAACAGCTCGTTCTGAACAGCAATCCCATTCATAAGCCGATACACCATCGGTTTCACGTGGAGGACCAGTCCGTGAAACAGGTCGTTATCCGTACTAAGCACGACACCAAGCGTTTCGTCGACGGCAACGAGCATCCGCGAAACGATGTCCACGACAAATGCGTCCGGTGCTTCCGCCTCCATATCCGCCACGGGTACCGTATTGCTATAGGCACCGAGTAAAAAGAGTGCGATGAAAGCAATCTCCTCATCCGGAAACGAAACGTGAGTGATTCCGTGTAGCTTTTGTGCGATATTTGCTGCAACGCCGAATTCCCTCGTGTCCTGCAATTGCTTCAAATTTGCCTTCGAGAACAAAACCGTCTTCTGATGTCGAATCCGCTTCACTTGCATTGCCAAGTAGAGAGGCAAATCCGGCCAAGGCAATTGCGTCGTTAGCGTGTCTTTGTAAGTCGCTAAGGCGGTGATGACCTGTTCGATGTCGCGCGTGTCAATGATCGCTTCGAATATAAAGCCATCCATCCGCTCGTGAAAGAATTGAACCAAATGTTCTGGTTGCGTGCTGGTCAACAAATCGTGACTTCGTTGTCTAACTGTTGACATCAACGTGTAGCAGGCATGTCGGACTTGAAGTTCTGCTCCTTCCACTTTGGCGCCAAAATGCGGCTTTCGGATAAGTTGAATACCGAGATTGCTCAGCCAAGACTCCGCCTTATCCATATCTGCATAAACGGTGCGTGGACTGGCTCCAAGTAAATCTTGCACTTGCTTCACGACCACCGGCTGATCTGCTGTGAGTAGCACGGCGAGCAACCGGTGTAACCGGTGAGTCGGGTCAGACTCCTCGGGACGTAGTCTAGCTAGTTCCGTTAAAAGACCAGTCTTTTGTCCTTCATCGCCGTCCAACCAAATACCGATACGGGAATGAATCAAGTCCAGCGAATAGCCCTTGCATAAACCCGAGATCTCTTCTAAGTCGTACCGAATACTGCGCTGTGTCAGACCGTACTTCCCAGCCAAGTCATTTGTCGTGATGGGGTCCCGAGCAATTAGTAAGTCTCTCAAGATTTCCACTACACGAGGCTTTAAAGCAGGAAAAGTTGTCTCTTTGATTTCCATCCCCCCCATCGAGCAACGATATGCGGAAATGAGTTGCAGTATTTCGCGGTACTTTGAAACCCCTTACACATCTGATGTTATGCTTGAAGTCGAATTCAATCAACGGCGAGAAGTTGTAACGGATTTCCGGTGTGGTGCGGAAAGGTGGATTCAAAAGATGAATGATTTCATTTGGAAAATAGACGAGCATGGAGTCTGGAGAACGCCACATAGTCTAATCTAACTCGAGTCAGCGATTAAGTTCGAGTATCACGACCGACTGCCGTGAAAGACACAAGTCAATATGATTAACATTGCCAGTAGATACGATTACCCCGACGGCTCAATCCGGTAAAAAATTGAGCAAGTGGTCCTGGGTATTGGACTATGTTCCCTATGTGGGATCAGTTATAGACGATCCATCGCGGAATATCCTCGTTATCAAACTGACGGTATATACCTAACGATACATTTTTACCTTCATCAACCAACGACTCAACAAACCACCACGAAACGGACACTCGCGACACCAGATGTATCAATATGACTCCAACAGTACGACCTGGCGATCTCGGAAAACCGATGAATCAAGACACCCTGCCCCATTGCAAAGAGCGCTTCGTACCAAACTACCCTGCATCAAGTTTCAAGACCTTTGTCATACACATGGTTCTTTAATGATGGCTCTCGGAGCGATATGAAGGCATTGCAACAAGAATGGGGCATTCCACACCAACAATTTTGTCGACGTGAACGGGTGATACGCATCTTCCCAAACCGAACATCGCCATCCGCCATGCGTCTACTGGGTGCATTGTTGATGAAAATGGAAAAGAAGTGGACGGACCAGTTACCGTTATCTGACGATGGACAATTACTGGGCCTTGCAGGAAGGAAGCCTCAGACCCAAGTTGCCAGGCAACCAATCAGACAGTCGACCCAATGACGCATGTAGTCGACCATATTTTCCTCTGTGATGTATTGGATGAACACAAAATTGGAACAGGTACTGCTCCTGATGAGGATTACATCGGAATAGAATGGATCCCCGTAAAAGAACTCTGTAAGCATAGATTTTTCCCTGCGGCATTAATTCCCCCTATTATCGAGGTAGCTGAAGGTGGTGCAGTATGCCATGGCGTTTATACAGGAGATATCAACTAAGTATGTGCAGCCTTGTTCTAAGTATAACCTGAATCCGTGACGTGGATTTTCAAGAGGACGACAAAAATCGCGTGAAATCAAGTAAAATGGCGCTATCAGATGGACGAATCTACCTCACCTACTTGGTGGTGCCTTCATGCGTTTTGTGATCGAAGAGTCAGATGAAATATTGACATCCCATTCTGGACTTGCTCTGGTTGGACTGCTCCTTGGCAAGACTCAACTATCCGCACGTCTCAATGCCCTCCCTGTCCCAGGGCGCGCGTATACGGAAATTTCGAATCAAGATGTTGCCTACGCCTACCTGGGCCTCTTGTGTCAGGGGAAGAGCGACTTTGACCACATTGAGCCGTTGCGTCAGGACGAGTTCTTCCCTGAAGCGCTGACCATTTCCAATGTACCGTCGAGTCCAACACTACGCCAACGCCTGGATCTCGTAGCACCCGAAGAAAAATGTGACTGGCAATCGGTTATCCTCGAAGAATCAGCTGACCTATTGAGCAAGGTGGGCGTGTACCTTGCACCCATTGTACTGGGGGATGGGCATCGTGAATATCTACCGCTTGACATTGATGTATCCCCATTTGACAACTCAGGAACCAAGAAGGAGGGCGTGTCTCGTACCTATAAAGGGTGCGACGGATACGCGCCGATTTTCGCTTACTTAGGACAGGAAGGATACGCCGTTCACGTAGAGTTCCGAACGGGAAGTACACATTGTCAAAAGGGGACCGCCGCGTTTCTGGCTCAGAGTATCCGCTATGCTCAACGAATTTCGGACAAGCGCCTACTCGTACGCTTAGATGCGGGAAATGACAGCGTAGAAAACTTAGTCGTATGCAGGGCCGACGAAACCTCGGCCGACTTTATCGTGAAGAAGAACCTACGTAAGGAGAACCCGAATGCGTGGTTGCTGACGGCTGAGCAACACGGTACCTACACAGAGCCCCGTGCAGGGAAGAAGGTGTACAGAGGGTCCATCCTGTCTCCAATGAAGGGATTAGAAAAACCGGTCCGGATGGTGTTTGAAGTGATTGAACGCACGATCCAGAGCGACGGTCAAGCATTACTCATCCCGAGCATTGAGGTAAACGTCTACGTCACGAGCTTGCCAGAGGCTCCAGAGGTGATCATCGACCTGTATCATGCACATGGAACGATGGAGCAATTTCATAGCGAGATCAAGACAGATTTAGATTTGGAACGGTTGCCCTCGGGGAAGTTTGCAACGAACGACCTTGTCTTGCATTTTGGTGTACTGGCATATAACCTGTTGCGCATCATCGGACAGGAGAGCCTGAGAGAGCAGGATGCACCGATTCGGAAGAAAGCAGAGAGGCGACGCATACGCACCGTGATCCAGAATCTCATCACGCTTGCGGCGAAAATGACGAGACACGCGAGGCAGACACGGCTACGATTCGGACGAGGTAACCGGTGGTTGCCCGTGTTTAGGCGACTATACGAAGCATTTGGATGAAGAAGGGAAAGAGCGTCCGATGTATCCACATGTGAATGCATCCCTGAAACGAAGGGGTTATTCACCTGTGGACAAATTCACAGACTCCTCTCTTCTGCAAAAATGAACCACTCTGTTGACTGCTCGCCGACGCTTGGAGTCATGTTCAAAACTACCTTGACCAGTCTCTACAGACGTCACGGATTCAGGTATAAGCCTTATCGTTGCATGAACATGCAACGTTCACCAATATAGCGATATTCAACATCCGGGCATGTGCAATAGCAAGTCTACCAGATAAAATTCATGAAAATAGGGACGCGGGTTCGATTCGGCTATCCGTATCAGAACAAAACCACGACCCACGCGTCATTATCATTCACTAAACGACAGTAATGCCCGACAGTTGACTTGTCGCTTGTATGTAAGGCTGAACTTAAAACTTCACACAAACCGGATTAGGAATCTCAATGTTAGATTTACAATTGCCGCGAGTACGATGTTCAACAAAACAAATAAGAAGATGGTATCGGCCGGTCGCTCATCTTATTACTGTCTACTTCTCCGCCGCCGTCACGTGAGGTTCAATCGCGGCCTTGAGTCTCTGCAGTTTGGTTTGACAATCCGCTTCACTATCTCCACGGACAGATAGATAGATCTTGAGTTTGGGCTCCGTGCCTGACGGCCGAACCGCCATCCAGGAGCCATCATTGAACAGATACTTCAGCACGTCCGACTGTGGCAGTGTTAACCGCTCCACTTTTTCTTCCTTATTGGCCCCCGATTGTATGCAGACGCGCGTGCCTGCAGTGTAATCCTCGACCGCCTCCAGGACGAGTCCCTCTACCTCCGGCCGATGCTGACGCAGCTTCTCCATTACCCTATGTTGTTGTTCATGTGCGTTTCCGCCTTCAAACATCGTGCTAAACAGCTCATCCCGAAAATAACCATACCGCTCAAATAACTCCTTCAGGGCGTCCAGCAATGTCTTTCCCTGTGATGCCCACGCAGCAGTCATTTCGGCAATGGCTAGACAAGTTTGGACTGCGTCCTTATCCCGGACAATCGGGGACACTAAGTAACCATAACTCTCCTCGTATCCCAGTAAGAACGTATTTGCCCCAGTCTGCTCATCCTCCGTAATCCCACTGCCGATGTACTTGAATCCTGTTAGCACCTCGTGAACTGAGACCTGATGTGCCTCAGCAATGGCCTTGCCCAAGTCTGACGTAACGATAGTCTTGAAAATCACGCCATTGGTTGGCAAGCGGCCTACTGCCTTGCGCGTTCGGATGATGAAGTCCGCGAGCAGGGCACCAACCTGGTTCCCGGTGAGAAGTTGGTATCCGTTCTCCCCCCCCTGCACGGCAATGCCTACGCGATCCGAATCCGGATCTGTTCCCATCACGAGGCTTGCATGGACGGATTCTGCAAGGCGAATCCCTAGATCCAGCGCCTGGGGCTCCTCTGGATTTGGACTTTTTACCGTTGGGAAATCACCGTCTGGCATCTCCTGCTCAGTCACAACCTGTACATTGTCATACCCTGCCTCCCTGAGCGCTTCCCGAACTGGTATATTTCCCGCACCGTGCAGCGGCGTATAGACAATGTGGAGTGCCTTCCGCTGCTCGCTCGCGATGGATTCGAATTTCGACACCCTCACCACGGCTTGTAGATACGCCTTACGGACCTCGGGGTCCATCCATGCGAACAATCCACGCTCAACTGCCTCGTCGAGGTTCAGCGCCGGAATCTCGAAAATATCGTCATTTTCTGCGATGATATTCCGAATCTTCTCCGTATCTTCCGGAAGCAATTGATACCCATCCGGCCCATACGCCTTGTATCCGTTATACTCAGGAGGATTATGGCTTGCCGTAATCATCACACCGGCCGCTGCCCCGAGGTGCCGAATTGAAAACGATACTTCCGGGGTCGGGCACAAATATGGCATCACATGCACCGGAACACCCACGGCAGCCATGGCCCGTCCGGCTTCTTCCGCGAATGTTTTAGAACGATGGCGACAATCGTATCCGATGACCGCACCGCGCCGTGCGATATCTTGTCCTTGACGCAGGATGTACTCTGCGAGCGCCCACGACGTCCGGCGAATCGTGTAAATATTGAGCCGATTGAGGCCGGCACCCATGACTGCACGCAAACCGGCCGTTCCGAACTCAAGGTGCCGAGCAAACCTTTCTTCAATCTCTGCTTGATTTCCGCGAATCGATTCCAAATCCTTGCGAAGATCCTTCGGTAATTCCGGGTTCTTTACCCATTGTTCGTAAAGATCTATTGCATTCATTTAGCGCATCTCCTCCGTATTCAATAACGAGTTTCTTGCCTCTATCTTAGAGATTGATGTTACTCTCTGCCGCGTCATGTGCGGCGCTTTGACTGAGTAGGCTATTTCCGCTCATATTGGTGTGCGGTAGCGCCGTACATAACAGTCTTCGTAGTCACTCAAAGTGTTTGTCAATCGGCCAACCCTTATGTTGACGTAAGTAAAAACCGCGGACCAATTGATCCGTGTTATTGCTTAGTGGAGGCGGCCGCAACAGTATAACGCCTCAGCGCCTGACAACACAGAAAGACTCAAGCTTGCCAGGCCGCTGTTCGATTGACGATGCAACTGTATAGCATCCATTTCGAAGATGTTCAGAAGAGTTCAATATATGCTCTACTTGTTTTTCAAATTTGACTGTATTGGCGGGACAAAGAAATGATAATTGAACGTCAAGAATTTCTTGTACATGGACTGTCTTACACTATTAGATCTGCGGTCAAGAACGATGCGGAAAGAATTGTCCGAATTAAGGCTACAGATTGATGGAGAGACCGAAAACCTGGACAGAGAAAAAGGGGAAGGTTTCATCGATGTACCCGGATTTGATAATTTAATACATATGGACACGGTCAGTCCAAGAAACCTATTTTTGGTTGCGGTCAATAATCGTATCGTCGGGTTTTCAAGATGCGAAGGCACCGGTCTGAAGAGATTTTCCCACAAAACGGAATTTGGAGTGTGCGTACTAAAGGACTTTTGGGGATACCGAATCGGTAAAAATCTCCTGAAGGAGTCCATCTCTGGGCTGACTCTAACGGTATATCAAGAAGATCACGCTGAATGTATTAGAGACGAACACTAGAGCCATTGAGCTGTATAAAAGATTTGGCTTTGAAATAGGTATATTGAGAAACGACAAAATCCTTTCAGACGGTAAATACTACAACACCGTTGTTATGGGGAGGTTCAATGACTGACACCCACAGGAACCGTTATTTAACAAAGAGAGGGTTAATCGAAGTGGCGCGCGAAATGAAGTTCTGTATGAAAGTACAGCCGTTTCAGGGTATCCATTGTAGCGCTCTCGGGCAGTTTAATGCAATACGCTCCTTTAAAAACCAGCGTTTTTGATGACAGAAAAAGAATTGGAGGTGATTGAATGAATGCGTCTTCAGTCCTTGATGAATTTATACAGAAAACCGAGGCTCATCCCTTAGAAAACCACAACGACCTATTGTTTCATGCTCGTGACTTACTTGAAGCGGAATTGATTGTCGGTAACTACCCCATTAAAACAGTAAGACTTGCCTACAAGCTATATGGTTATTTAGGGGATAACGGACTAGCCGAGAGAATAAATGTGATGAGTAAATTTCTTCGCAGTGGACATGGAAGTCTTGACGATCAGTTCTGGGCAAAATGGGTAATAGTCGATAATCTCGCTTTGCTTAAGCGTTATACAGAAATGGTTAAGGAACACCAAGAATTCTTGATTTGGGCTAAGTCACATATGGAACCGGTGTACTGGATAAAAGTGATGTCTGATAGTACACAAGCGGAGGGATGGTTCGAACTTGGAATGACTGAGATGTGGTTTGAAATATACCACGATTCGATGTCGAAGGTCGTACCTGAAGTAGCAAATCGTTGCGACCGAATCTACTATATGGAGACAGCAATTGGCTTGCTAGTAGAGTACTTACATAAATATGAACCTGCGATTCCAGAGATCGAACGATATCGCGGCATTATTAACGAAGATCCATTGTGGACTGAGTATGATCGTTTTTCGATTCGTCTGAAATCGTACGAGTTGGGTCTGTACAGCAAACTAAACCAGTGGGATAAATATGACGAAATCATCGCGGAGGCTACCGCGATGATACAGGATCGTGCCCAGCGTTACGAGCGTGGAGAGTTTGCAAACATTGACGAAATATGTGATATGGCTCATGAAGTTGGATGCTGTCTAATGTGGGAAAAGCGCTATGATCAGGCATTGCCCTTGTTTGAATATGCAATCGCCAATCAGGGAGTTGGAGTAACCCATTACTTTTACGCGATGTGTGTATGGGCAACCGAAAAAAACAGATCAAAAACCATGCATCATTTACATATGGCTCAGAAGACCACAAAAGGAAACCAAGGGCTTCGTTCTAGATACAAACACATGTTTTTAGACACTCCGGAATTCGCAGATGTCCATGATGATGTAGAGTTTCTTTTGGTGTTCAGTGAATAAATGAGTAGCATTCTGTTGTTGTTGGGGGCATGAATCCAATAAGATCGACAGTATCGTACTGCATGAACATCCTCTAATAATGACACTGCCTTATTCAACGAAGGGGCAGCTTACTTCAAGATAGGTGCCCAGGTAGGAGGTGGCGTTGTGCGTCTTTCACTTAAGACGATGACCGACGTGGATTTGCCAGTCATCGAGACCTGGTTTGACGATAAGGATACAAAGAAGCGTATCAGTATAGATAATTTAAAGACGTGGTTTGACCACGTCCTGAATAATGAGCATTACTTTGTGTCATTGGCATGTTTAGATCGAACTTCCATCGGAATGGTCATGTTAGAAATATACGATAACCACTCTGCTGCCGTCGCATTTTTAATTGCAGCGCAATACAGGGGACGTGGGTATTCGAAGCAAATGCTACAGATGGCTTTAGATAAGATGGTCTCGGAAGACTTGATAGTTACGGCTAGTGTGGAAACTGACAATTATCGCAGTATACGTTGCTTAGAGTCGTCGGGTTTCAAGCGCGCGAGTTCTCAGCCAGATGAAGATAACCTCTTCCACTTCACATGGCGTCATCTTGATGGGTTAGGGTAGGCAACATGCCTCGAATACAAGGTCAATGTTATGTTTATTGCGCTATAGGGGGCGAATGTGCAATAAAGGCCCCCAATCAAATACCAATTAATATCCAAAACGCGGTATATATATGAACCGCGTTTTCTTCGCATTTCATACATCAGAGACATCCTTAGAGTAGAGATAATCCGCTTCCGCGATCCAATAAATGTATTATCGTATATTTTCGTTAAAATGTCGGCTCTACCCCTGGAGGTTCTCGTAGACCTGGGATCCGCCGTTAAACACACGGACGATCCTCGTCTGCTGACTCTCCCTCGAAAATATGACTAGATCCGCCGGTGCACCAAGGAAGAAACCTAGGGGCGTCACGAATTCCATGAATTTGGAGGGGCCAATGGAGCCCATCTCCCAAGCTTGTCGAAGGTCACACAAACCCGTTCGAACCAGATGGTCGATACCTTGAATAAGTGGCTGAACAGACCCAGCTAGTAAGTCTGGGTGCTGAGCAAGGTGAAGTTTGCCGTCGGGCGTCAATACCACCCGACCACCAATATGTGTATTGTACGAACCTGACTCCATGCCAGCGAGCCAAACCGAATCACTTATGAGCATTGCCTTGTCCTGTTTCACTTTCAGGATGACCTGCATCACAGAAAGAGGAAGATGAAATCCATCCGCAATAAAGGAAGTATACAAATCGTCATTCGCTAGCTGGTCCCAAATATAATTCGGATGTCGCGGTAAGAGCGGATGAGCACCATTTCCCAAGTGAGTAGACAAGCTTGCTCCCGCGTTAACTGCGTCAAAAATCTCTTTGGTTGTAGCAGCTGTATGACCGATCGCGACCTTGACACCACTCCGTGTGCATCGCCGGATAAAGTCTACCGCACCTTCCCATTCTGGTGATAAGGTAATCAATCTAATGAGCCCATTCGCCAACTCCTGCCATTTCTGAAACAGTTCCCAATCTGGGGCTTTTACGTACCGAACATCATGTGCACCACGCGGACCCTCTAAAGAGGAAATAAAGGGACCTTCTAAGTGAATTCCACGAATCGTTTGCCGAATATCGGGATATTGTTGAAGTGCTTCAGCCACTGAGGATATGGCGCTTTCGATGGCTTCATCACTGTTGGTCACAATGGTCGGGAAATAACCTGTGACGCCATGTGCCCATAAAGCTTTCGTCACTTCATAAACTTTGATAGGTTTATTCGGATAGGTATTGAAATCACAGCCATTGAACCCGTTCACTTGTAAATCTACCAAACCAGGCCCGATCCATAGGGAGGAGCTTACCGATTTAAGAGTTTGTACATTAACAATACGCCCATTCTGCACTGTGATACGAATCGGGCTTGCTGTACGATAATCCAGTCCTTCAATTGAAAAGTTATTAGAACCTTCACTTTTAAAATTCATGTCCGACGTCTCCACAAGAATCTAAGTCAAGATACAGGTTGCAATCGAGATGTGCTCTTAAAATGGATGCAGGGCACTCTGTTGACAGCGAACCAAACAATGCTCGTTCTACCGCATTACGTTTTGTACTCCCAGGCACCATACAAAATAAGTGGTGACCTGACATTAAAGTAGGAATTGTAAGGGTCAGAGCATGGAGGGGAACGGAATCAAGGTCTGGAAAACAGCCATCATGCACTTGCTGCATTCTGCAGTCGATGTCTAATTGAACCGCTTTCATAACGTGAGGGTCTGAGAAATTTGCTACACCGGGATCATTGAACGCAATGTGGCCATTCTCACCAATACCAAGACAAACGATGTCGATAGGTGCTCGGTCAATAAGATCACCATAGCGATGACATTCTTCGTTAGCGGACTGCATCGGATCAATTGTATAAATTTTTCCTGGGTTTACATATTTGAAGAGCCTTTCTATCAAAAATTGACTAAACCTTCTTGGGTCTTTGTCGGGAAGTCCTACATATTCATCCATGTGGAACGCTGTTACACGATTCCAGTCGATTCCTTTATGCCACGTCAATTCCTTCAGAAATTCATTCTGAGAAGGAGCCGCGGCAAACACCATACGTAGTTCTTCGTTTTGAGACAGAATCAACTTCATTTTTTCAGCAACTTCCTTTGCCGCCACGGCTCCCAAGGAAGCTCTGTCACGAAGAATTTTCACGTTTAATCGATCAAATTTCTTAATGACGCACATATCCATCACCTCACGGAATTTACTGTTACTGACATGCATCCAGGCATCAATAGGCCAGTTTAGCTGCCCATCGGGCAGGTTTTACGCATCACCAGACGTATTTTCGAAGCCTAAGATTACAGCAAGGGCAACTCCTATAGCTGATGAATGAACTGTGTTTACAAAAACAATCTGTGTATTTTTCAATGGATACTGAAGTGCCTTGGTACCGGCTGTTTTGATAGTTGCAGAACCGAACGTTGGTATGTTGCTATAAGGGCTATCCACGACGATAACCTGGGGATTTAGTAGATTGATAACCGTAGACAGTGCAACGCCTACATACGCTCCCACATCGTCCATCACAGCGTGAAATTCAGGATAGTCCGAAAGAGACGGAGGAATGATGATTCCATCAGCAGTAATGTCGATGTCCCGGTCAGGTATTCTTGCTTTGAGTTGTCGACGGACTGCTGGAATACTCACGAGTGCTTCAAGGCACCCATGTTGTCCGCAGATGCAACGTGGACCGTCCGTTGCAACGGGTAAGTGCCCCACTTCCCCAGCTGTCCAACTTGTTCCATGGTAAATCTCATTTCCAATGACAAACGCGCCGCCTACGCCTTCATCAACTCGAATATAAAACGTACTCGACGAGTTATCAGGTGTCACTTTGAATCGTGACAGAGATGCAGCCTTCACACGATTTAAAACCCTTACTGGAATTGGAGTAACGTGTTGCTGGATCACCTGCATGACAGGTATACCTTCCCACTCCAAGTGGGTCGAATAGTGAACCAACCCAGACGTCGGATCCACCAATCCTGGAACGGCTATTCCTATCCCAATCACTCTATCATATTTCCGAATCAGTCTCTGACATCTTTCTGCGAGTAAATTCAGGCATAGACTAGCCATTTTGGCATTGACCTCTACCGCCTCAGACTCCATTATGTTTCCGCTGTAATCGGTGACGACAATTTCACAGCATGTGTCCCGTATAAGTATCCCAATTACTTGGTATGCCTTTGCGATTAGAGACAATTCGATTCTAGGTCGGCCAACTTCACCCTGGTCGATTCCGCTCTCTGATACGACACCCTCCTTTAGTAATTTCTCAATGATGATGGAGACGGTATTCTTGCTGATCCCTAACGAATCCGCAATCGCCTGACGGGAGGTCGTCTTGTTTTGGCGTAGGAATGACATGATTCGTTTCTCGTTGTGTACTCGTAAGACAGCGGTGCCTTTCGTCGTCATCAACCTCCAAGAAGAAGTAACTGAATGTTACGTCTCTAGTGAGACTGCCATGATGTAATGTGTTTATCAATCCCTATGATGCCCTCTAGAGCCAACTCACTTCCATGTTTTCGTGTACCGTTGGAGGGTACATAATGTGTTTCAAGTGTAAACAGGCCAGAATATCCGTGTTCTTGCAAAGCAATCAAGTGTTCAACATATGGGACCAATCCACGGCCGATAGGAAGGCATTGAACATGCTGCTCCCTGTCGTGCCCCACATCTTTGAGATGAACATGGGAAATCAAATCTTTTACGAATTTATATCCTTCGGGGTACGCTTGTCGACCACCATACACCTCATTACCAGGATCCCATAACACACGCAGCGCCGGGGAATTTACGGTTCGTACAAGCATCGCAACTTCTTCTGCAAATCCACCATTGCAAGTCGGCTCGTTTTCCAGGAGTAAAACCACACCGTTTTCCTGCGCAATTTCCGCTGCGCACCTTAAATATTTTACGATTTCACTTGTATAGTCCTGTGGTCGCTCTTCCCGCCAAAATGAAAACACCCGTATATACTTGCAATTCATTTGTTTTGCGAGTCGAATAACACGCCGAAGTTTGTTAAAATGATTCGCTGTATCCTCATCATTGGATCCAAATGTATCCCCTCTTAAAACGGGACGTTCAGGATTCAATGAACACTTGAAAACCGGCGATGCAATACAACTCACCTGTAACCTCCGCTTCTGTAATAATGAGAGAACATATTCAATGTCTTCATCTGATAGGCATGTGATATTTTTGCGATTAATCGTCCGTAGTTCCACGTGCGTGAGGTGATGAGAATTCGCCCATTCCAGTGCTTCTTCAAAGTTATCTGACACTTCATCCGTAATGATTCCGAGTCTACTAAGAATCAAAGGTGAACACCTCCTATAATCCATCAAAATGCTCGGAGGAAAAGTGGATCATGAGTTCGTAGGGTCCTTGCATTACATACGGTTTGCATTGTAAGCGATTCTGAATGGCTTGTTGAATAACCGTTCCATAATCTACATAAATCTTACGAGGGGCCGCTACTAAGCCAGCATGCCGACCAAAGCCGACTTTCGTGACATACGTATGAACATGCTCTCCCAATTCAGTAGATGCTTCCTGACACGTTTTCTCATCACCTGTCACAAGTAATACTGGAACGCCCTTTAAGCCAAACAACAGACTATCGAGGCCGATTTCCCCGATGGGTGACCCATTTAAAGTGACATACTGCCAGTGCGTTGATGTATGATCTCGAATTGCATTCTTCGTTCCGCCCATCCCGTGATACCCAATTAACAGTGCGCCATCAAACGAAGTATCTAGTCCAGCGAACCGATTTTCCGCCTTTAATGCCCCAAGACAATATCGTGCTCCTGGATGCAAGTCATTCAAGTTAAAATTCAAACCGGAATGATGTTCACAAATAAACCTAACCTTATTAATGTAAATCAGTGGGGCCAGGAAATCCGTCCGATTCCACAGGAATGTGAATACTGCGACGGTGGTTAAGGGAGGTCTCGCTAATGGCAATACTATCTGCCAGTAAGTTCGGAAGTACCCCGCCCCATCCACCTCGGCGGCCTCAAGCATGTCATTCGGTATACTCATGAAAAATTGTCTTAGCATGAAAATGAAATAGGCGCTTCCGAAAAAAGATGGGAAAATCAAGGGCCAATACGTGTCCGTTAAACCCGTTTTATTCCAAATACCCATGCGAAAGTAAAACTATTCAGATATTTTACCCCTTGGCAAAGTAATAACGTACAAGATGACATCCCTCTAGAGTTATATCAACGACTATCTACATTTCATTTATCGAAGCATCAGATCAGGCTCAGTATCTCTCCACTGGGCCGACTCTTGTTCGCTTGTTCCATAAAATGCACAATGCGGCAGGTCATTTCAAGATCGCAGGTCGGAACCCCAGTTTGAAAGAACTGAATGATATTCTCCAGTAAACTAGCGTAGAACGGTTTGTCGCAACCCGAGATGTCTACATATTGAATGCTCTTCTCTCGGTGTAAGATGGCGGCAAATTGAGAATTCCCGATGCGATTGCCTCGTATTGTACCTATACGACCATCAGACCACACGCCGACAATTTCATCGTAATCTTCATTCGTGATCGCCCTGACGCTGACGCAGTCGGGTCCTAATACTGCAAACAGCATCTCCACACAGTGTATGCCGTACCAAAACACCCCTGGTTGGGTTGGCTCAATAGCCATGGGACCAAACGTATCACAGCCAGTAACGCGCCCTCCATTGTTGACGCTTAGTGCCGAGATGAGAGCCTCAGAAAATCGTAAAGCGGAACAACTCATTAAAGGAGTTCCATACGCCTGGGCGAGCCGAACCATTTCTTTCGCGTCATGACTGGTCAATACAAATGGTTTATCGACGAATACGGGTTTGCCGAATTCAACAATTTTCCGGAATTGACTCAGATGTACCCTGCCATCTACGGACTCCAACAGGATTGCATCACAAGTCTCAGGAATATCTCTTATGTTGTCAACAATACGAACCCTATATTTATCCCTCAATTCCGTGGTAAATCCCTCAATACGGGAAGAACTCGCAGGAAAGTCCGGAGATCCACCGGGGTAGGCCGCAACAACTTCGCCACCCGGAACATGATATGAATGCTGCTCGTTATGCAGCAAATCTGTGAACGCTATTACGTGCGATGTATCTAATCCAATCATCCCAATCTTGAGATTCTGGGTAGGCATTCGCAGCGTACCTCCTTAGTTTTAATCATACAACCGCTGGCGGATAATCTAATTGATATCTGTTAGATGGTATCGAATCAGATATTAAACTTAGGATTTTGCCGGAACGCTTCCTCGATGACCTCCACTTGCCTACGTACCTCATTTAAGGTTACCTTCAAACGTTCCCCATGGACCAAAACGTCATACAACATAGAGTAATACGACATAGCCATCGTCAGAAACAGGTTTTTACCTTGATCTTCACTAATATCCCAACTGTCCTGCTTCCATGGCAATGTTTCCTGACAATATGCAGGTGTGCCATCACTCTTCTGCAACGGTGTCTTGATCAAGGCTTGTTTAGACGCTTCTTCCGAGTCGAAATATTTCCACTCAAGATGTGTTGTATTCCCGGTCATCCCTCCCCGCGTCCCTTGCACACGATAAACAAATGCCGGATACGCATCACATGAAGAAATCTCGACATCAATGATCGGCCTATCACGTCCGTATAGAACCAGCTTCACGTAGTCCTCCGCATCCCCGTACGAGTTCGCGCTATCCATGTAACACGCTAATTGCGGCATAACGTCCATACCAAATAGTTGCAAAGCTTGATCAAGCGGGTGGGGCCCCGTATTTAGCAGGCTCCCTCCATTCTTATTTTTTAACGTCTGCCAATCCCACCGCCGCGCGAATCCGTTAAATGAGATATTCACGTGAACGATACGGCCGAGTACACCGGAAGCTATCACCTTCCTCATCTGCATGAACGCCGGAGAAAACCGTGACTGCTGATAGACCGCAAGAACCCGGTTTGACTGTTGAGCAGTCTCTATCAGTTTGTCTACGTCCCCAACACGGCGAGCTAAAGGTTTTTCACAAAGAACGTTAAATCCTGCCCTCACTAACTCGAGGCTAACTGGTACATGAAATGAACTAGGTAACGCGTTGATAACAAGGTCAATGTCATCACGTTGGATGAAATCGTGATAATCACCATAGGATGAACATCCGTATTCGTGTTCCGCTCGAGCCCTACGTTCTGGAACTTCATCAACAACAGCTATGACTTTATACCTATCAGGCATTTTAGTTAATGAAAACCCATGGATATCACGTCCGCTTCGTCCTTGTCCCAATATTGCGACTCTCACCTGCTTCATGTCGAAATCCACCTCCTATTATGTTTTCCGACATAAAACTTATATTTGTCATCGACTATGACTAAATCGAAGTCTAGCCTCTTTAGTTAAAACAGTCAATATCTTTTGTGTATATTTATTATTCGGAAATTTTATTAAGGTAACCACCAGCTCTTGAGCCAAGAAACAATTTTGCTGTTGGACGAAACCGCTACGCGGTGGTAAAACGAGACCAGAAACGGGGGCTACAAGACCACAGAAGGTTGTTTTTTACAGTCCGCATCCCGCCCATCAAGGTAAGATATGGCCATGCTGCGGGACCCCAGGATTAGCCTAAAATTTTCAAATGTTTACCAGTGAATACGAGCGGGTTCACCGGATGTCTCTGACCCCGCTCACCGTAACGTTTCCTTCGGCAACTCTAAAACCCGGATATGTTTAGACGTGATTTTGGAGACCGATACCTTCCACAGAACCTTGTTACAGATTGTGAAGAGATCAGGCAGCACTTCGGAATAAACAAATGGGGGGTGATTGCCCACTCCTTCGGAGCATATATTGCGGTTGAATACGCCAATCGTTATCCTGACGTGGTTGAACGAATGGTACTGGAATGTCCGACCTTCGACACAGTCGAATCGTTTCGTAGTGTTGTTCAGAAAGCAGAACCGCTGTACCGACAATCTGGGCAAAACCAAACTGCCGAAAGGTGTAAGGACGCATATTCTTTGTCGGTTTCCGAATTGGGTGAGGTATTTAATGAGATATCGGATAAACGTGATTTAGTCTATTTACGTACGTTGAACCCTGATTTTTTTTAACGAGATAGTTAAAGAGGTTGTCCGAAAAGCATCCGATTCGAGTAAATGTCTAGCCAAATACATGAATACAGGCTTCCTGATATGGGATAAGTTTACTTGGTAATTTGGTGAATGCCTCCGTATGGGAACACATTGCCTGCTCACCCTTGAAAATGGGCGCACGAACCCCTTGTCAGTAACATTGGCTTTTGTTTATTTTCCAGGTTCTGCTTGCCTATGCAGCGATATCGAGTTTCAATTGCTCGGCCTGGACTGTATACATTTGTGTAATTCGCTCTATGTGGTCATCAGGCAGCATGGTCTCTCGAATGTGACCTATCCTCGCCTGCATGAGCTGGAATATATCCTGCATGGTGAAGAAGGACTGTACTCGTTTGTTTGTTCGTACAGGCACCTTCTTGTGTTTCATAACTGTTGTCAACTCATTGGACTCTTGCGCAAAGGACAGCTCAATCTGCCTTCTGAAATCAAGCATCTGGGCATGCAGCATGGTGCCTTGTGGCACCGGGCCGTATGCAATCGGTTTGTCGTCAAAGGAAAATTCGAATTGCCTGCTGCATACCCCGGATAGCGGGCATGACTGGCATTTCTCTGAGTCCCCACGAAACCAGGAAGTGGCCGTTTTCCAGTCAAAGCCATCCCAAATCAGTCGTTCGCCTTGTTCGCACTCAGGTTGCCCATGTTCATTACATTCCTCTGGCATCACCATACCACTGCGAAACCCTGTAACCACAGCCATACTGTGTTTGTGGTATGCCTCCTTCTGGTCATCCGCATCTATGTAACCCATGTCGGCAACGAGATACTGAGTGCGCATTTCGTTAATCTGCCGGAGTTTCTCTATCAGTGGAAGCATCACTCGAATGTCGCCCACATTCGCAGGCTTAAGGATAGACAACAAGGCCACAGGTCCTTGAGATGTTCTTACTGCAATCGAGTGCTTCCGGTAACCAACGAAGAAACGGTTCTGGTTCACCTTGCTGCGCTGTGCCCCATAGGTGGCGTCCGGGTCAGAAAACGTTTTTTCACATGTGCAAACTGACTTAACCTCACAATCGCAGCGTTTTTTCTTGTATCCGTTGACATTGGCGTAAATCGGACGAGAGTCAATAGCGGCGAGGGTGTCCTGGATGAATCCCTCCATGTGAATGGATTGACGTATAAACTCGTCACGAATTTGTTCGAATACGTCCGGCCCTACTTTGTTACGGAAGTCACTCAGGCTCTGGTGTGACGGAACCTTTGCTGGATTGGGTACACCGATGAAGCTGCGCCACGCCTGGTTCTTTGGGTCTCGCAACTGTTTGCACAATTGACGGAATGAGGTAATCTCCGGCCTAGTGAAATACAGATAGTGCATCCGGAAATAGGCGATTGGAGATGCGGGTCTGCGTCCTCTCTTGTCGTACAGGGGTCCGACGAGCAGGTCCAGGAATGAGTCGTCAATGTGATCTACGTAATCAACGAGTTCGGGGTCGAAGCCAAGCGTGTTATAATAGGCGTATGGAAGCAGGTCTAACTGCAAATCTATGGAAAAACGCACCTCCAGAACTGGAAAATTTGACGGCTGGATACCTTCAATTTTACCAGTTTTGCGGATCGGTGCGTTTTGCTATTTACTCAAAATTGCGGGCTTTTCGGACACGCTCTTAAAGTGTCAGGTATCTCTCAAAACGACTGGCAGAAACAAATTAATTGTTTGCTAAAACAGTGGGAGGATTTTGAGAATTGAGATATTCTGTTAAAAATATATATAACCTATATGTTTGCAATGAATAGGTGCGACAGTCCAACGTGAGTTCTCGGGCAAGTG
The DNA here is from genome assembly GCF_026651875.1 of Alicyclobacillus fastidiosus. Classification (GTDB taxonomy): domain Bacteria; phylum Bacillota; class Bacilli; order Alicyclobacillales; family Alicyclobacillaceae; genus Alicyclobacillus; species Alicyclobacillus fastidiosus. The sequence goes on from NZ_CP104067.1 coordinate 4,089,317, forward strand.
GCGCTGTTCATGTGAAAGAGGTGGTAAGTGGATGACGTGGAGACATTGGCGATGGGCGCTGGCCACGATTGTTTCTTGTATCGTTGGCGTAGCTGTGTATTTCTGGCCTGTGCGAAATCCGTACCTTGCTATCTCCATCGACGCTAATACATGGGTTATTGTGGCATTCTTAAAAAAGAGGATCCAAACCATGAAGACAACCATCGCGAATTCTTTGATTTTGTTCGCAACATTATTGGGTGTTGGAACGTCAAATTTGTTACGGTCATTACATATCGCTATTGGATATTTGGCCCTATAAACTGGGTTTGCAGCGGTTTCTCTTCTCTCTGACAATGAACGTAAGTGATGATGGATGCTATGGGCATATTACTGCGGATAACAGATAGCAGTCCACGTCAGCGTAATTTGGATGGGTACATCGAGGTTTTGGAGGCGAGGCGAACTCGACATTCTTAAGAATCTTGCCGCGAATGTCGTTAAAATCGATAATCCACAGGAAGACTGGGCGAAGACACTTCAAAAGATCAAGGAACATATACTCGCCGCTGTTCACTGATCTGCACGACGAAAAAGTCACGATACCTCCGAATTGTATAATAGGCTGGGGGTATGAAACACCCGTCGACGTGAACCCATGATGATTGTCATGGCACTGCTTGGCAGCAACAGTAACCCGGCAATCGGGAACATTAGCTTGATATAAGCAGGTGGTACGAATGAAGTTTGAGGGAACGAAGAATCGATTCCGGCGAATGTCAGCCGCGGCAGGCTTCTTTCTCGCTGTAGCCGGAGCCGCTCCCGTGGTGCAGATGGTGCCGAGTTGTATCGCGATCGCCGATGCAGCCACTGTCTCCGATACTCAATCACTGCGGCTTCCGTTGTACCCAGGCGCGGGAAAGCAGTCTTATACCACCATTGTTTACGGACCGTCGACATCGCAATACTTGAAGGCCGGGTCGGCAAGGTTTGTCGTGCGGGCCGAGTTGAATAAGGTCAAGTCATGGTACCTGGCCAGTATGCCTGAACATGGGTACCGGTTACAATCAAGTAATCCAAATGGACAGGATGGCCAGAGTGTAGAATTGGATTTTGTGGCGAAACATGACTCCGGTCTCGACGTCACACTGGACTTTCGAAACCTGCAAAATAAGCCCAAGGATACAGTGATTTATTATACCGTCACGGATGCGACGATACCGCCTCGCAGTAAGGCTTCATTGCTTTCTTCTGACGTGAAGAAGGTTGAGATTCAATACGAACCAGCGTCGACAAGTGGCCCGTCACCTACGATTCAGCGGACGGTATCGGAATCCCATCTTGTAATGGCCCTTGTTCACGCAGTGAATGCTTTACCTGTGGATATCCGCGACGTGCTTTACGATACCAACATGTACTATGGGGGTGCCACGTTACGCTTCGTGGATTCGGCTGGTCACGTCATCGAGGTCAAGGTAGAGATGGGGACCAATCGCGTCGTGGTGGGGAATACGCCACCGTTGTTCGACATCCAGAATCACGTGTGGCAGCTGGTTTCTAAGGACATGGGGTTTGCGCCGTATCCGCCACGGGGGTGAAGTGGCTGTACTTTATACTCCAGCCCAGCTAATTGGGTGTAGGAAATCCCAGAAGCGAATTAACTTCAAGATAATATGTGCCGTGGGATAAACAAGGTTTGTTTATCCACGGCACTGTGGCCTTAAAAATCAGTTGGGATGCCTCATGTCATCAATAGAAGGTGGTACCCGTCCACTGGCCGTTTATGAACTTCACCACATTATCGTACTGTGCATGGTAGAACGGATTTGTACTTTGGTACGGCCCGGTCAGACCCTTCGCGTTGATGTACCAGGTCTTCTCCGCATTCCCCTCGTAGCCATACACATATCCGCCAGTGAAGTAGTCATAGAAGTGATTCAAGGAATTCTGTGCAACTGTAGTGTTCGATGACATGGTGTTATAAGGCTGCTCCATTTCAAGACCGATATGGTAGAACTGCGCCATTTGGGCAACCGACTGCAAGCGGGCTTGTGCATTGATGCTGAAGTTAAACGCGACACCTGCCTGACTGGTGACATCGTCAAAGCCCAGCTGCCGCCATTCATCAAGGCCGTAATTTGTTCCATAGAACGGGATCCAGAAGAATTTGTAGCCGTTCTGATGAACAACATTTGCGGTGTACTGAATCAATGACGGTTCGAGCGGATCAGCGGCGTTAATCGACTCCGGCTGCCAATAGAAACCGGCTAATTGGAGGTTGGACAACCCTGCACTGTTCCAGTCGTTCAGGACTGTCTGGATGAACCATCGAATGACTTTGGATTTGTTCAGTTCGGATTGCACTTCTCCCACGTCCGCGGGATTCAGGTCGATGTTCTGACCGGATGAATCAATGGAGCCATAGTTCGATTCATTCGCGGGCGTAATCCCATCCATCCCCGGGATATTGATGACGACTTTTTCCACATAGTTGGGGTCGTTCAATTGTTGCTTCAACTGTCCAACGGCCTGGTTCAATGCGGACAGGTTGATGTTCGGCGAGAACAGGTCAGTCAACCAATTGTTGATCGTAGTGGTGTTTTGGGGCGTTCCATATGGTCCGAACAATACCCCGTCAAACAACCAGCCCTGAGGATTACCGCTCGCGTCTAACTGAGCAACGTATGGTAGCCAGTCGCTGACCGTATATCTACCGACACTATCAGTGGCGGTATTATTCGGCGCGCCAGTATACGCCAGGTACAGATTCTTGATGCCGTCTGTCCCGGGGTCATTGGACGTCAGGTATCCTGGATTCGGCAGTGTGCTGTTCGGGTTACCGCCGGTCTGTGCGTTCGCGCTGGAAGGGCCCATCGGAAGTCCAAGCGTCGACAGCGCAGACATGGATTGTCCCTGATCCGGACCAGGCTGACCTGCCGGACCGGTCGGCGAGGCAAACGTCTGCACTTCCTGCTGAATAGACAACAGTTTGGGCTCACTGGGGTCATACAGGTAGTTATTGCCCATCATCGTGGAAAGTGCAGGACCCGGCAGTGGATTGCCATTGCCGTTATTACCTCCTGGGCCCTTCCCTTGTGCCGGGCCATACACGGAAAATTGATCGACAAAAGAAAATACGTTGTCTTCAAACTGCGCACGGATGTACTGCGCCTGGACGTGCGTGTCGATGGTGTACGGCTGCGTTTGCGGCACATAACTGCCACCACCCTGAGTGGTCACTGCGGAACCGAGCTTGTGCCACGTCGTACCATCGTCAGAGGCGTAGTATGTAACCCTCTCCGGGAAATCGATACCAGCGCCGAGGTTCTGCATGAAGTCCAGCGACACGCTGTCCACTTCTTGCACACTGCCAAGGTTCACGGTAATACTCCTACCGCCTTGCCGGAGGAATCCGGTGTACTGTGGATCCTCATAGCTCAATGTCGCGAATTGTCCGTCTGTCAATTGCCCTTTATCAGCAAATGAGGCTTCGTCCGTTGCGAAGGTCGCGTCCGGCCACTGAGTACCAATGGTGTACGGCTTTCCCAGGGCGATGTCGGGCTCTGTGTTCGGATCATTTTGGTTCGGTGCGCTGAGTGCCTGTGCGACCTGTACGGTCGTGTTTGAAGTCGATCCGGACGAGGGTGAGGTGCTCGTTGAAACCGATGGTACCGCCGGCCATTCCGTTCTGGGTCCCGCGACAGGAATGGACATGCCTAGCGGCAGATAGGCGTACGAGTCCGGATTGTTCGGATCAGCGCCCGGACGAAGCACTGACGTATCGATTCCTTGCAGGGTGTCAATCCCATCCGTATTTGTGTCCGTGGTACTACTCGTGCCGGTTGTGGATGTCGGTGTGCTGCTGGTAGATGTATCATCTGCGAATGCATTCACGACGAACAGCGGGCTGCAGGCTAAAAGTACGGCTGCGGCGGTGGTTAAAATCGTCTTTTGCATGAGTTTTCCTCCCTCATATCCAATCGATGATAGAAACAATTCACCGATATATATAATTCTGTCGGTAATCACCACCATCCGAGAACATGGATGGACGCCGTCGATCTCTGTAGAGACTTTCAACCCGACTGCACTCAGACAGTTGTCCCTGAGTGCCGGGCGTCCACAGAACCCAACGTAGTCCTCGAGGCAACGATACGACACGTTGCAAGGGAGATGCTGTCGAGTCGTGATATCTAATTATCAAAATTATTGTCCGTTTTTGGGAGATATGAGCGAAGTTGAGGCGGATATTGACTGGTCATTGCGATTAAGAAATAAGAGAGAGCCTGTATCGATAATTACTTGGTAATTGAAGATACCGGTTTTTATTTTCAATGTTTTATACTACTTATATATATTTAACGATGAATCTTGATGGCGGCAGTTCAACAGGCCTGTATTTTAATGGTCATTACCTCGTGGCCCTGGGCGCAATCTGGCAGACGCGTTGGTCGTCTCATATAAATAAATTCCCTCAGAGAAGGACGACCTCGGTCGTCCTTCTAACGTCAACTTCCCCACCGGCACTCCTCTGGCTGCTTATCGAACAGAAATCCCTTGAACGACACGTTCCTTAGATAGTGCCAATGCGTTCGCTCTAAGTACTGCACTCTGCAGCATAGCCTAGGCTCGATCCACTGAACGTCCTTCTCCTCACATGTATGCAACTACTTTGCAATGCCGAGAAACGCTTGCCGCTCCTCCGGTTTGAATCCAAGCTCCACAGTCGCGACCCGCTTGTTCTGCACCGTTGGGAAGTTAAGCCCCACAATAAGACCAAACTGCGGATTCAATCGGTACCCAAGAATGACGGTGTCGATCTCCCGCCAATTCTTCACCTTAATCCACTGTGTGGACCGAGTATCCATCGTGTACTTGGAGTCGAGTTGTTTGGCAACGATGCCTTCCCAACCCCACGCCTCGGTACCCTTCTTCAACCGAATACCATCACCTCGAACACCCATCGTCGGCACAATCACATCGGACGGATCAATGGTGTCTGTCAGTATCCTCTTCCGCTCACTCAACGGTAGTCCGGTACGGTCTTGTCCATCATATAGCACGTCGAAGGCCACAAAGGTCACTGGGTGCGTGGATACTGCCTGGGAGATACGGTGCTTGTCTGGAATGCGACCGCGGAACTGAAAGTCGTCGAATATAGATCGGCCATTGCGGATGCAGACTCCCTCGCAGTCGAGAATGGCGGTGTCGACCTTGATTGCATGCCGCACCATCTCGAGTTCAGGGAACTTAGCGGTGACATTGCCCCCATTCTTCGTAAACGCTTCAACACGATCACCCTGTTTGTGGATCAGGATACGCCAGCCGTCCCACTTCGGTTCAAATATATATCGTTCATCGTCGAATGCTTCTGACTTCAGAGTTAGAAGCATCGGTTTAATCGGAGTAAACAGCATGGACTATATCACCCACAATAATTGTTCATATATTTACAACAGACTGTATAGTGTGTTTTTGGATCGAGCCAAGCTCTATTATTGTAAAAAAGGCGGGCAACCTAGGTCACTAGGCCACCCTTGAGAGAAGGTATCATGAAGCGGCGGAAACAACCGCCGCAAGATCATTATCCACGTTGAATGTGGAACTATCGTTAAGCTTATGTGTAGATGTTTTGGAAACAAGAAAAAGTGCCCCTACATTTCTGCAAGGGCAAAATGAAAGCACGTGAGAAAATTGAGTACAAACGCAGAAAAGGGCGGCACAAGGCCGTCCTATCTGCGTTAGGTGTGCGCCTCTGGGGAGGCTGACGGGCGCGGCAAAGTGGATTTACGTATCGTTCTCGGAGATAGTTTTAATTCCATATTGCCTGCGTCGAAGACGTCACATCTACAATACAGCGGTTGTCGTAGCCTGTCCGACACTTACAGGAGAATTCTGTGCGTCGTGCATCGTACTAGAGACGTCGTCCGTGGCCTCCGAAATTCGTTAATTAGCTTCTCTGGGCAATGTTGGAATCGAACATAACTATCGAACAACTTGGAGTACCTTCAGCACATCCCACAATCCGCTAACACGTACTCCAATGAATTACTCAAGATATCGTTTCTGATTTGAACCCCGCAATCGCCATCAATATGAAGATGGCGCATCCAACTGCAACAATCATGTCACCCATGGCCATCCCTCCAAAAATGATTCCTAGTCGCAAACCCCACCTACGTCTGCGACCATGGTGACCACTCATGTCACCCTTCCCGATATTTCTGTTCAAGCATACGAGCCGTATATTGAGTACAGATTGAATCCGTGTAGCGACAATATGGTGATTGTGTGGATGTACGTACACATGTCTCAAAATAAAAAAAACGCCCTGATGTCTTAGGCGGTCTTAACGTCCTCTTTTGATTCTTCATCCGATTGTTCAGCGATCCATTCAAGGAATCGTTCGCGCTCTTCTGGACTCATATCGCTTAGTCGTTTTAACATCTTTTCACCCCACTTTTAGTGACGAAATATATATAGTCACGGTTCGTGACTAAAGGGGACAGGCTCTGTAAATCTCGATGACTACAGGGCCTGTCTTGTTAAACCACTCCTTTCGCACGGAATTACGAGAGGATGGTGTTATAGAGATTCACTATATGGCATACAAAAAGACGCCTGCTGAGTCGTCATCAGTAAGCGTCTCTCGTGAGTAGTGCCTATTCCCATAATACATTGGGGTTTTTACCATTATTTAAGATTTCGTTTGGGACTCGAACTTGCTGCATTACTTCCACTCCATCACCAGAAGCAAGGCGTGCAATTTTCCTATCCCTAGCGTTTATCTCGTCGAAAGTGGTCTTGGTATTTATAAAAAGCGTTGAACTACCGTTATTTTACTGTTGATTTTCGAAGCTATTAAACTACAAGCCCTAATGCGCGGATGGACGCACACTCCCTCAAGAATCAGCACTAATTGCAGTGCCAGAGGGGGACGCGGTCTTTCGTGGCTTGAACTTCTCCATGCGGGCTGCATAGTAAGATCCAATCACGAAAATCGCGGCTGCTACCTGAGCGATAATGGTTTCCCAATTGTTGAAGACCGAGAACCATGTTCCTGCCCAAGCTGGAATATTCACGGGAAATGTATGCGTGGGGATCCAATGGGCAAGTTGCATTTCATTTACCTGTTCCCCAACCATGATTTCAAAGACGAATCCTAACATAATTCCAGTAAACACAAGCATCTTCTTATAGGGCAGTTTTTGATGGGCAATGAATGTAAAATATCCCGTTATCGCAATAAGTACCAGAGCGAACGCCGTTCCCAACACAACATTCGCCGTTCCAACCTGCATACGAATACTTTGTAGAAAAATATCTACCTCAAATCCTTCGCGAAAAACGGAGGCAAAACCAAGCAAAACGAGTCCCTTGTATGCTACAGACTTTACCGTTTGAAGTTTATCATCTTCCGCAGATTCGATAGATGTGATTAACTGTTTTTTCTTGCGATTTTGAAATGATATCCATCCCGTCCAATAAATACGGTGGAAAAACCAGTTCATAACAATCAGAAGTACTACGATTGCCAGTAGACCTGTCGCCGCCTGAATGTTATTTTCTGAGGTGGTATCGGCGACTAGTGCCAAAATTCCAACTAATATAAACCAAGTAACTAATGTAGTCAAAAAGCCTATCCCAGCTCCCCCAGCGATGGGCTTCCAATATACTTTTTGTGTACGTACCAGTCCTGCAATTACGGCGGCAAGAACCATAATGCACTCTAATCCCTCGCGGTAAACAAGAACGCCTGTATCAATAATTCCTGCGGTTGGAGAAATCCCATGAGCAGTTGGATCTGGATCCCCGGCCGATGTAATAGCCTGCCATACCAATACGGTAATGAGTACTGCTCCAGCCACACATACAAGACTGGTCTTGACTATAGAATTCTTCATCAAGGCTTCCCTCTTCTTCCCGAAAATAAAGTTGACTACATCAGTCATCTTTTATGTTCCTATATTAATAATTAATCACGCTTAACGTCAATAGTTAGCTCAAACTAATTTTATATCTTTAAAGAAAAGGGCAATGGTTGTCCCATTACCCCTCACTTTACACTAACCCGCGACACCACTTATCAAACTGATACAACCGCCATCGATATCTAGGGTTAGTTGCTCATTCATTTCATCACCATTCGACTACCGTGTATGCGAGCTCGCTGATGAACACCCACACAAGAGCGGGACTTGGTCACACGTGTTCATCAGCGGCCTCACTCAGCCACTGCATTCGTGTCACCCTCCCAAATGTGTTCATCCATCCGAGTCATGCGGAGACAAACTCTATCCCTGCTGCATGTACTACATGTGAAAGGAGGGATAAGCTATGGTATCCGCCGTACAAATGTTTACTGGTCAGACCCGTAACTTCACACGTGGTCATGCAACTATGAACACCATCCCCATTCAACCTTTCCCTTGGTCAAACCTTGGTCATTAACAAAAGGGCAAACAACACTATCTATGTAAAATGCGGACGCCGTCGGGTGCACTCTGCCTGCATTGTCAGCAGAATACCATAGTGACGGTTATTCGAGATTTTATTCTGCTCCACCGTATTAACGTTACCTTGAATCCGAATCCCTGTTCGCTTATTGTTCTGAATGACACTGTTCCTCACAATCGATCCATTCGTGTTCAGGTTGACACCATTCTTAAGGTTGTGGGCGAGCACGTTCTTGATGATACCTGCGTAGCCGATGCCAGCATGTTCATGCACGCCACTGTTATGGTTGTTGCGTATATCATTGTTATGGATGAGGTTGAATCCTGCGCCATCCGTGATACCGTCTGCCCCGTTGTTCTGTATGCGGTTTTCAACAATCGCGCTGCCCCAGGTTGTATTTTCAACCGTTCGTATCCCGCTTTGCACATTTTGTAGAATGTCGTTATCGATGATCCAACTATTCATTGCGACCATATTGATACCATCCATTTTCGCCTTACTTATACGATTCTCCAAATGAGCGTTGAAAAGGCCCTTCTTAGTTCGATCCCGTTCCCCTGCGTGATATTCTGTATCTCATTTCCAATTAATTTCGAGTCAATACTGGTGGCTCTGATTCCTGCATTGACATAGTTGCGGATGATAAATCCGTTGATTTCAACATTGTTCGCACCACGAATGACAAATGCGGCACCAATTCTTCTATTACCGTCCAGAATCACACGGTCACCATCTGCAATAATTCGAATGGCGGACTTGGCAAACGGGATCACCACGCGAATCACGTCTACGCCGTTCGAACGGCTTCCGCACAGACCTGCCGGTGAACTTCTCATGCAGTCATTTTCAATCACCGTATTATCTAGGTTGACAAGTTTAATACCAAACGGCACATTGCCACTCAAACTGTTGCGGAGAATCAGATTGCCATGCGCATGCTTTGTCAGCAACACGCCATTCCTGTGATTCCCTAGAATTTTGTTTTGCTAGATAACGGAAAAATCGATTGCGAATGATCCGTGAGCCGAAAACACTCGCCCCCCGTATCCCCGCACGCTTAAAATCACGAATGGTAAAACCTTGAATCTCGACATGATCAGCCATCATGGTGAAGCCGGTTCCAAGATTGTTCCCTCCATCAAGTATTACAGGTGTGCCGTTGGCTATGATTCGAATGTGGCTTTTTGAGGAAGGAATTGTAACAGACTCTCTATACACGCCTCTTTGAACGAGAATCGTGTCGCCCGCAGATGCAGCAGTCACTGCAGCCGAAATCGTTGGGAAATCTCTTGGAACGTGTATGACAGACGAGCGAACTCGTAAAGTAACTCGCTTCACTGCGCGCATCACGAAGTTAACTGTGGCGTTGTAGTTTTTGACAGCGATTTCGAGACTCTCCATGCACGTCACCCCGATACAAATGTATAAAGTAGTTGATGACCACTGGCTTTATAAGGGACCGGCTCTTCGCTGATTTTTGAGGCCCGTAATTCGACATCCGACAACATTAGAACGACATTTTGCACCGACAATAAAAAAGACGCTCCCGAGAGAACGTCTAATGCGCTATCTGTTCAAATGTAAAGCCGCCCACCGCCTTCACCATATTTGAAACGCTTGGCGTAGCGTACAACCGCGTGATATTTAGATCGCTATGTCCTTCCAGCTTCGCAACCATCAACAAGTCAACGCCAGCATCCAACAGCACCCGAACAAAGCTATGGCGTACCTATGCGGATGGAAGTCATCGCCTAGCTGTTTCAGCGTGTGTTAAACGGTGCGGACTGAAATGCGTTCACGGCGGTTACTTAGGAACAGCGGTACATCTGCGGCATACAGGACGCCCTGTCGGACCTCTGTGACGATGAGGTGGGGAGGGTTAAAAAATGACTATTGAAGCAGCCTGGGCGATCGTATTTAATATAGTGAACTCCAATTCACTGCATCAAAGAAAGGGGATTATTTCCATGAGTAGTAGTAAGAGTGCTCTCATTCCGTACGTACTATTTGCGTTTGTCCTCGGTTTCGCATGGTTTATGCTCGCACCGATGGTACCCTCGCTAACGAACGAGCTTCACGCATCGTTGTCATCCATTCTCTTATTTATCTCATTTTACGGCTATGCAATGGTTATTGGTTCCATTCCAGCGGGGCTCTGGACCGCACACAAAGGGCCACGCCCTGTGCTCACCTGTGCGGTCGTTCTGTCGGTCGTCGGTTTGTTCCTACGTATTTTCGCCCATACGTATGCGTTCTTTTTTGTCGCTCAAGCCATTGCTTCGCTCGCGTACCCGTTCCTTATCGCCCCAATTGGTTCAATTCTCCGTATGTCAAATATCCGCAATCTAAAAATGTCCACCGGATTTACAATTGGAATGCTATTTTTCGGTATGGGATTAAGCGCTATTATAGCTTCCCACTTCACTATGACGACAGGTCTGTGGTTGGGATTCATCCTCAATCTCATCGTGGGAATCTGGCTCCTAGTCGCTCTTCGAGGCATTCCTCGTCCCGATGTCACGACGTTTGTCCGGCTCCGGATGACGTATTCGAATTGGTGGATTATCGGACTCGTCGTTTCGTCCACCAGTGTCATGATCGGTGGTGTGACCACATCAGCACTTGGTCATTTGCAAATGCCTAATGCCGTTGCTTTAGGGGGATTGTTGTCTGGCCTGACATTCCTCGGCTCAGCCGTCGGAGCAGCCTTATTCGGTTTCCTAGGTGAAGCGATTACCAACGCCGGGCCGCTCATTCGAATATTATCCATTCTCACTTTAGTCTCCGTTTTACTGGTCACGCTGCTTGTAACTGGGCACCTAGGTCATTCAGAAGGCATGTTCGACATCATGTTCTTCCTTGCAGGAATGTTCGGAAACGGTTGGTACACGCTAACGCTTGAAGAAGCTGCACGTCGCGCTGCCGACAATGGAAGTGCCGGACTGAATACAGCTGGCTACAGCATGGCATCAAATTTGGGAGTAGCCATCATCCCCGTCGTTCTCGGCCCACTGGTCATTTCACAGCCATCGCTGTGGATAGCCATTACACTCGTTCTGTTTGTCGTTGCCGTGGTCCTCTCATTGGTGACTCGTGTACAGACGAGGCTGACAACGGGTTCGTAACACAAGAGTGTAGCCCGACACCCTCTCCACAAATCCGAAACATTTATCTGGAGACATGTCGGCCAAACCATAAGGCTTTAGGAAAGGGCTTGCATAAAAGGTTGCGAAGAAGTTTTATAAGTCCCCTCCGGTTCGCCGGAGGGGGCGTTTGATTTTCATTTGGTATCACCATTGGCCAATCTGCAATAGCCAGTGCCTGGTTGCACTTAGCTCTCGCCCGCTCCCCGGGTTCCGTGAAACCTTTGTGTCCCGCAAACCGAGGTGATCATTATATTTACAACAAGTATCTATACGCAAAATACTGGCCAAGAAAACAGGAGTCCACGCTCCTGTTTTCTCCTCAGGACATATGTCATGAGGTTTCACTGATGTATTTACAAGAAGGGTTATTCATCATTATTCAACAGACAGTCACAAAGGTACACTCGCACCAGGCACTTTCAAGAAGCTTGCTTTTGTTGCTCATCTGAGTGGTTCGCCTTAATGGGGAACCTTACAATTTTTCTAAGTCGAGTTTTGTTATGTATTAGATATCCTTTTCCCATCGATGTCCAATTTATTATCTCTCCTGTAAGTACGATGAAAACAATAGACCATAGTAATGATGGGCCTCGCGGTGTGGTACAGGCATCCAAAATCACTGGAACAAAATTGATTACGGTAAATATTGAACCAATCTTCTTGTGGGTTACAACCTCAAGCACCTTCGCAAGAAGCGCAAACCCTCCTAGACTGAAATTATAACGATACGTTACACCAATACTAATGCCGTATATAACTGCCCCTAATCCCGTTGAAATCACGGGTACGGTATGAACAGTGAAATGCTGAAGATAAGGAAATAGAATAGTAGTAACTACTGTCACGAAAACGGAATATACACTATAGCGAAGACTAAGATAACGTACACCAAAGTACAGTATTGGCAGGTTTACAATTCCATAAACAATTGCAAACGGAATACTCGTCCAAACGCTCACGACAGTCGATAAACCCGTGGCTCCCCCAGCGTTAATTCCATGTGGATTTAAGAATGCAGTAATAGCTATGTCATTTCCGATAGAAACCATTAGCATTAATGGAAGCATACGTATAAAATGTTTGAACCCAGTCATCTGTTATCACGACATTTCCCATATTATCTACGACGTTCATCATAATATCTCACATTGATTCGTACTCCATAGATATGTAAACCCTTACATATGTCATTCTTATGTCTGCCCTAGGAACGTTTTGTGTACGCGGGTAGAATATTCTGCAATATAGGTGCAATTTTTTCTTATTATGACGAGGACAGAACATAAAAAAACTTCTACCATCAGTAGGAGCTTCTAAGATAAGTACGCTAATAAGGCTCTTTAAATTTGTAAATTAGAATCTGTAACTTGATATACGATAATCGCCGACCAAGATACTGTCACTGATTATTAAATATCTTCCTCATATATGTAATCCACTTGCTACAAATTATAAAGTCCGAATTTGTGTGTAATTTTCCCTCATCGGTAGAGTGAGCCGGTTCATCTGAGATAGTGTCCCTTCAAGCCTTGGTTCAGGCTGCTGAAGTTGGTTTCACGCCAAACCCAATACTCCTGCATGCTGAAATACTTGCGACCAGTCGCCCTGCTTTCCATTTATTTACATAGACGCCCGCCAACGATTCGAAACGCAGACGCTAGGTTTGGATAGATGCGAATCACTCTGTCATGACGCGAAATCTGTCCGCTAAGCCACTCTTGTCCGTTCGTCGTTCTCAACCGCTTGCGGTACTTGTCAGGAAGCATCAGAACAGTGGTTGTAGCTTCGAAGGCTTCCTCGAGTTTTTCATCGCCTTGAGCAATTTCTGTTCATACTCTGTGACCAGGTATTCCATGAGGAGCGCAGCTGTCTCTCGGTCGAACGCCTCGGCTGGAATTCGTGGATACACCTCACCGTGGATTGGAGACGGCGAGTTAAAGGAAGGCTGGCTCAAGTTCTTCTCATGGTTGAAGGTCGCCCATTCCATGCTTCTAGAATCGGGTCTAGTTGCTTACACAGGTCGGACACAGTGGATTTCGAGAACTCGGTCCAGCACGGGTCCTCGGTGATCTGAGATATTTTCCGAGTCGAGACACCGTTGACCACCATCTCCATTATGGCGAGGACAAGGGCTTGGTATCACACTCGCTTTTCGTCCTTGAAAAGCAAAAACCACAAGCGGATCGCTTGTGGTTAAGCAAATGAAACATATTACAGTTACATATCTAAGTGTGTATCCATATAGGTGTACATACAACGTAGAAGTTCTATTTTTCATCTCTGTGGCTGCTTGAATGGCAAAACAATACTAACTGTTGTCCCTTTCCCGACAGTACTAATGATTTCAAACTTACCACAATGTTCAAGGACAATCTTTTGACTAATCATTAATCCTAACCCAGTCCCATTTTCTTTTGTGGTAAAAAATGGTTCACCTAACCTTGGAATATTTTCATGAGGAATGCCATGCCCATTATCTATGATCCGTAAAACCAATTCTTCGTTGTCACTCTCCAACAATTGGACAATTACATTCCCGCCAGCAGGTGTGGCTTCAATTGCATTTTTGATAACGTTGACAAAAACCTGCTCTAGGCGACTCGGTTCACATTCAATAAGGGAAACATTTGTCTGAACTTCTATGCTTACCTCAATACTTTTCATTAAGGCTTGAGTGTTTAAAACATGTAATACGTTAGTCAGTTTCTGCACTAAATCAATTGACTTAAATTGCTTAATCTGTGGTTTCGCAAGAACCAGTAGTTCATTGGTAACATGTTCAATACGATTTATCTCACTTTCCATAATTTCTATATAGTGTTGTGGATTATTTGATTGAGGAATCAGCTTAAGAAACCCTTTCAAACTGGTTAATGGATTACGAATCTCATGGGCTACACCAGCAGCCAATTGACCAACAGTAGCCAATTTATCAGCCCGCTTTAGAATTTCTGCTAGTTTATTACGTTCCGTTACATCCTGCGCGGTCACAACAATCCCTTTAAGGCGACCATCAGAATAAAATATTGGACTTTTTACAACTTCAAGCTCCACGGATAGGCCATTTGGTTGGATACAGGTGTTTTTAAATGTATGTATTTCCTCCGAACATAAAGTCGTTTCGTCAGACTTCTGAACGAAATCCCAAAACTCATTCTCATACACACAAGACTCAGCAGATACCTGTTCGTTAGTTTTCCCTTTATAGACTCCATTTTCAATTCCGAAAAAATTTATTGCTGTTTCGTTGGCTTCTAACCACCGCCCCTTATGGTCCTTCAGAACGATAAGGTTAGGCAAGGCATTAATTATAGCCCGTAGTTGCTCCTCCGCTTCAAGCAAATCATTAAATGAATTCTTTAACATAAGATGCGCCTGTTGTAACTCCAGACTTTGTCTTTTAAATTCGGTAATGTCTCGGAGTTGCCCAAATGCACCCACCACAGCTTTGTTTTTGTTATAAATAGGAAATACATCGAAGAGACAAAATCGATTTCCATTTTCGCTATAGTATGGAAATGTGAGTTCTATATTTTTATAGGCTTTACCTTGTTTCACTACTTTGCTTATATAGGATCCTAGTTCATCTAATTCACTAGCCGGTCGTTCAACTAGAAGACTACGTTTTAATCCCGTGATTTCCTCAGCTACAGCATTGGCTTCGGAAATAATTCCTCTGCTATCGGCGATGATTGCCCCACTTGGTGTAGACGTTAATATGACCTGATTTAACATTTCAAGTTCTGAGTTTTGTCTTCTGAGAAGAATCTCCCTTTCGATTGAATCTACTATCATAACCAACAAAGTTAAATACATTGGATGTGACCACTCAACGGTCGTCATAATACTCACTGTTCCCAAAACCGTTTGCTCGTTGTAATGTTTAATTGGAACAGAGTAACACGCTATATCGTGAAGGTAATCGTGATAATGGTCTGAACCAATCAAGCGAACAGGTTTGCCTTCTAAAAGAGCTAAACTGATTGAATTAGTTCCACAATCCTTTTCCGTAAACCGTACCCCAGGTGCGATGCCTAGGTCGATCATGGCCTTTTGAATACCAGGGTCTCCAAACACATTTAACAGCAGCCCAGCATGATCAGAAATTGCAACCAGAATAGGGGAACCTTTCAATTGAGCAAATAGCTTCCCAACAAAATATTGACATACAGATAGGATCTCAGAAAACTGCTCCCGTATTTGGCTAAGTTCAAATTCACCTACCACCGGACTTAATACTGGTATATGTGATGGATCGATACCTGCACGTATCACCCGCTCTTTAGCTAACTTAACGTAGTAAGGCTCCTCCTCACAGTACATGACCATCCCCCTCCATATCGCGGCTGTTGTTCAGGCAGTCTTGTTAATGAGGATAAATTATTTTGTTAAAACTTTATATACATAGTATGTTCCTTGCATTACTGTTGAACCGTCGAGTCAAAAATCCTTAACACCACTATATTTCCAGATCAATCAGAGAATCCAAAATAAATCACTTAAAGAGGTTGTCCGAAAAGCATCCGATTCGAGTAAATGTCTAGCCAAATACATGAATACAGGCTTCCTGATATGGGATAAGTTTACTTGGTAATTTGGTGAATGCCTCCGTATGGGAACACATTGCCTGCTCACCCTTGAAAATGGGCGCACGAACCCCTTGTCAGTAACATTGGCTTTTGTTTATTTTCCAGGTTCTGCTTGCCTATGCAGCGATATCGAGTTTCAATTGCTCGGCCTGGACTGTATACATTTGTGTAATTCGCTCTATGTGGTCATCAGGCAGCATGGTCTCTCGAATGTGACCTATCCTCGCCTGCATGAGCTGGAATATATCCTGCATGGTGAAGAAGGACTGTACTCGTTTGTTTGTTCGTACAGGCACCTTCTTGTGTTTCATAACTGTTGTCAACTCATTGGACTCTTGCGCAAAGGACAGCTCAATCTGCCTTCTGAAATCAAGCATCTGGGCATGCAGCATGGTGCCTTGTGGCACCGGGCCGTATGCAATCGGTTTGTCGTCAAAGGAAAATTCGAATTGCCTGCTGCATACCCCGGATAGCGGGCATGACTGGCATTTCTCTGAGTCCCCACGAAACCAGGAAGTGGCCGTTTTCCAGTCAAAGCCATCCCAAATCAGTCGTTCGCCTTGTTCGCACTCAGGTTGCCCATGTTCATTACATTCCTCTGGCATCACCATACCACTGCGAAACCCTGTAACCACAGCCATACTGTGTTTGTGGTATGCCTCCTTCTGGTCATCCGCATCTATGTAACCCATGTCGGCAACGAGATACTGAGTGCGCATTTCGTTAATCTGCCGGAGTTTCTCTATCAGTGGAAGCATCACTCGAATGTCGCCCACATTCGCAGGCTTAAGGATAGACAACAAGGCCACAGGTCCTTGAGATGTTCTTACTGCAATCGAGTGCTTCCGGTAACCAACGAAGAAACGGTTCTGGTTCACCTTGCTGCGCTGTGCCCCATAGGTGGCGTCCGGGTCAGAAAACGTTTTTTCACATGTGCAAACTGACTTAACCTCACAATCGCAGCGTTTTTTCTTGTATCCGTTGACATTGGCGTAAATCGGACGAGAGTCAATAGCGGCGAGGGTGTCCTGGATGAATCCCTCCATGTGAATGGATTGACGTATAAACTCGTCACGAATTTGTTCGAATACGTCCGGCCCTACTTTGTTACGGAAGTCACTCAGGCTCTGGTGTGACGGAACCTTTGCTGGATTGGGTACACCGATGAAGCTGCGCCACGCCTGGTTCTTTGGGTCTCGCAACTGTTTGCACAATTGACGGAATGAGGTAATCTCCGGCCTAGTGAAATACAGATAGTGCATCCGGAAATAGGCGATTGGAGATGCGGGTCTGCGTCCTCTCTTGTCGTACAGGGGTCCGACGAGCAGGTCCAGGAATGAGTCGTCAATGTGATCTACGTAATCAACGAGTTCGGGGTCGAAGCCAAGCGTGTTATAATAGGCGTATGGAAGCAGGTCTAACTGCAAATCTATGGAAAAACGCACCTCCAGAACTGGAAAATTTGACGGCTGGATACCTTCAATTTTACCAGTTTTGCGGATCGGTGCGTTTTGCTATTTACTCAAAATTGCGGGCTTTTCGGACACGCTCTTAAAACCATCTCCCCAAAAACGATTTAAATCGTAACGTGGAACAACTTGAAGCTATTCTCCTTGAAGAACAACCAGCTCAAGATGTTTAGACACTTAATCTCAAATGGATAACGGGGAATTTGAATATTTGATTGCAGATATGTTCCGTTAACTTGGTTATGATACCATTCCTTGTTCAAGAACGGGCGATATATGCAATTACACTTGTTGTCATCTGTCTGTCAGAGCATTCACGGATAAAAAATACTGTCTCCTTCCATTCGTTCAAGATTTCTTCTTTGTTTCGTCCGAAGCGGTCTAACGAGTGAATGTACACAATGTCACCTTGACGTAGGCAGCGTTTCATTAACTGATACTGGTCACCCTTGCCGCTTTGCTTATCGATGAAAATACCCCGTTCGTTTATGCCAACAGCGTTCATAGCGTCAAGCTGACGTTGTTCGCTCTGGTGGTCCTTATATAACCGTTTTCAAAACAATTATCGACACCGATTGCACGGAATGCTGTTAGAACAAAGACAATGTATATGCATGTAGTGTTTTGTTAATAATTCCTAAAAACATTAAAGGGGTGAGGATGATAGAGGATCTTTGTACAAGACTTAACCGGGCTAACAGCCTTATCAAAATGTTCCTGGAATCCCCTCCAATCAACCACAACCCCTTGGAACTTCGGCTTCGTGCAGTGCTGGAAGAGGAGAATCGGGTGCTTTGTCAGGCGATGCATGTAGCAAGCGAGTCACCTATTGACCTACATCAATTCCGTAACTTTATTTCAGTCATTTACCGCGATGATGAAGCGGCTCAGTCTACTGTACGCTCATGGATCAGAGCATCCAGATGGATGCATTCAAACACCGAACAGCAACTTGAGGGTGTGGAACGAACATTTAGAGACATATCTCGTGAGCTGGAGCAAGTGTCGCCTATAATCGAAATGATGTACGGAGACATGGACACAAAGTACATCGTTCCCATAGCATATCGCCGGCGGCCACAGATACGGAGGGCAAAGAATGGCGTGGGAGAATGAACGAATCGACATAAATGTGTACTCGCAGGGTGAAGTTGACCGATGGGTATACAGCACGTGCAACATTTGTTCTGTCGGATGTGGCTGCTATATAGCCGTGAAGGATAATAAAATTGTCGGAATCAAGGGAAATGGCGAACATCCGGTGAATCGTGGTCGACTTGGGCCAAAAGGCGAAAATCAGTGGTATGCGAACAATAGCCCAGATCGCCTTCTGACGCCGCTCATCCGCAATGCTTCAGACAATTTGGTACCAACAACGTGGGACACTGCGATGGATTTGTTTGTTGAAAAGAGCCGCGAGGTGTTGCGCACGCTTGGTCCTGATGGAATCGCGATTTACTCAACTGGCCAGGGATTTCTCGAAGACTACTATACAATCGCGAAGATAGGTCGCGCTGGACTATGCTCCCACTTGTTGGATGCGAATACCCGGCTTTGTACCGCCACGACTCAGTGGGCTTTGTTAGAATCATTCGGGGCTGATGGTTCACCAGCAGGCTACCAGGACATTGATGAGACAGATACTATTATGTTATTTGGACACAACATTGCTGAAACAGGTACAGTTTTGTTTGAACGCATCATGTCGCGAAGACTTCGTGGGGAGAAACCTTTTCTTATCGTCGTCGATCCAAGAAGGACGTTGACAGCCGACGCCGCTGATATTCACCTCCAACTTATCCCTGGCACAAATCTTGCACTATTGCACGGAATTATGCATCGCATTCTGCGAAATGACTGGATCGACAA
This sequence comes from Alicyclobacillus fastidiosus, assembly GCF_026651875.1. Taxonomy (GTDB): domain Bacteria; phylum Bacillota; class Bacilli; order Alicyclobacillales; family Alicyclobacillaceae; genus Alicyclobacillus; species Alicyclobacillus fastidiosus. The sequence goes on from NZ_CP104067.1 coordinate 4,108,826, forward strand.
ATCATTTGTCGCAAACCACACTGTTGGGTTCGATGAAATGGCAAAATCCGTTGAACCCTGGAACTTGGACTTAACGGCGCAGGTTACTGGTCTACCAAAGGAACAAATTGCGAGCGTAGCAGAGCAACTCGGCAAGACACCTTCACTTGTTTCCACAACGCTTCAAGGCGCGTTTCAGAGTGCGGACGCTACATCAACGTGCATTGCTATAAATAATCTCCATTTGGTTCGAGGGTTGATCGGCAGACCAGGTTCCGGTCCCTTTCATATGGCTGGACAACCTAGTTCATCCACCAACCGTACTGTCGGCGGCGTAGGATCTTACCCCGCAAACCGCAATCCCTCCAATCCTAAACATATTCAGGAAATGGCCGAGCTCTGGAATGTAAATCCGTCTCATCTGGAAATTGGACCCGAAAAGGACATTGAGCATATGATTTACCTCATGGAGTCGGGGCAATTGGGGCTGTTCTGGAACATCCATACAAATCCTATGGTATCGCTACCAAATAGATTGCGGGCACGAAAGGCATTTGAAAAGACGTTTGTTGTGGTTCAAGATGCATTTTTGACAGAAACAACCGAGGTAGCGGACATTGTTCTGCCAACGGCAATGTGGGGAGAAAAGGAAGGGTTAATGGAAAATGCGGATCGAACGCTTAATTTGTGTGAGATCGCTGTTCCACCCCCTACCGGAGTGAAGGCAGACTTCTACATATTACTCGACTATGCAAAACGGATGCAGTTTATGGACAAGGATGGAAATCCGCTCATTCAATATACAACCCCAAGGGAGTGTTTTGAAGAGTGGAAAGCCGTCTCGCGAGGACGCCCAAGCGACATGACTGCCATGACCTATGAAAAAATTAAAAAGAAAAATGGCATACAATGGCCAACAAATGAACAGAGGCCCCACGGAACTACCCGTCTATATGAAGATTGGGTATTTCATACCCATGTAGATGATACTCAATCATTCGGCAAGGATCCAAATACCGGTAGGGAGCGTACAAAAGAGGAATTCAAACGTATAGGAGCAAATGGGAAGGCTATATTGTACGGTTTAACGTACTATTCCCCTGCCGAGCGGCCCACACCAGAATTTCCGCTTTGGCTCACGACTGGGCGCTTAGTCTGGCACTGGCATACCCGAACAAAGACGGGACGCGCACCGAACCTACACATGGCCGCTCCACAGGGATACGTGGAAATCCACATTACCGATGCTGAAAAGTTATCGATCTGCCCGGGAGAAGTGGTTCGAGTGGTTTCCCCACGTGGGCGCATTGAGGTGCCAGCCAGGATAGTTGATACGGTGCTGCCTGGTTTGGTGTTTGTGCCATTCCACTTTGGCAGTTGGGAACAAAATCAGGCAGCAAATGACCTCACGGTTGATTTCGTGGATCCCGTATCAAAACAGCCGATTTTCAAACAGTCTGCTTGTAGAATTGAACGAATTAGGGAGAAACACATTATCACACAAGGCGAAACATTGGAATCTGTTGCTAAAAAGCATCGAATCCCAGTAGACGAACTTCGGAGAGCAAATAAACTGGCTCCTCCGTACCGCATAGACATCGGACATGAAGTGGAGATACCGTCGATTGCAAATGTGGTTATCCCCCCTTACACGCCCTTCCGAGAGGTTGATGTTAATCCGCGGTTTCGCCAATCGAAACTTCCTGTTACGAGGCTTGATAGTCCAAGAGGTAAGGAATAGGCCACAAATGGTTCTTACAAAGATGGTGTTCATAGCGATGTGCAGTAAACCGCCTGAAAAACATTCTGAAGCGTCTGGTGATGTATCTACGGTAGCCAGTCGCAACGGTATACGCGCATACACTTGGCCCGTTTATTTGGTCATATGTCATTACAAGGATGATGACTATCGGCGAGGCATCAGAGAAGCAATTCTAAAGTGTCCTTACCTCACCGATGGCCATATATAAGCTAAACAACGTTTATATTTATCTTCTTTACGGATAAGGGTATTTGAATGGGTTAAACTTCGCAGCCACGCTCATAGCGTCTTCGAACCAAACAGTATGGCGTTTATTGTAAGTTGTATATAAGAAATACGGTGAAGCCGACTCATTATCCCATTGGATTGGTACCTGGCGCTCTAACGCGAGATTTTGAGCGTCATTTGCGGAGAGTTCAGACGCTAGCCGGCCTGGTTGATGAGGAAGCTCCAGTCATAGCCGTATAGGGGAACACCCATAAGAACTTTGCTGCTCGGGATAACAGACGTTGCATATTCAAGAACGGCTCTAACTTGATTAATCGGAGCGATCGCCATCGGTGGACACCCAACCCAACCCAACCCAACCCCATTCATAGGTCATGAGCATTAAAAAATCAACTTCTGCACCTAATGTTTTGTAGTCAAACGCACCCATCCAGGGTTGTTGCGGAGCATCGGATGTTTTTGGACCCATCGCAATGGAAATCGATAGTCCTTGTGCATGAACGGCATTTCCAAGATCGTGAATGAATTGATTATATGCTTGACGATCTCCTGGATTCCTCGATGGTTCGCTTCTGTGGGACCGATTTCGGAACCCAAATCGTTGTACCGGCTGTTAAATCTGTTCCGATTGCTCCCCGGAAACCAAGCCAGCGCTCTAAATTCGTTTCAGAGAGTCCGATTTTTTGAGCGACACTGGCTACGGAATCACCAGATTGGATGCGGTACGGTCGAGCCACATAACGATTTTGGCCGGGTACGAGTAAATGTAGCCCAGGGACTAGAACATCACGTGTGCTTAGTTCGTTTAACCGTTCTAACTCTCGTGTTGTTGTACCGTAGATTCTTGCAATATCACGGATGGTATCTCCACTTACCACTGTATGGATAAACACTATGTTATTCGCCTCCCGCCACTGCTTTCAAGACTTAACATATTCCGCAACAGTGGGATTTCCTTCGAAAATATTTAAATGATGAACTGGGTAAGGTATTTAATCGTATAGGCTCATGGCAAATTACACATCTTTAAGTCAATAAGGAGGGGTTTATTTGGTGTGGGTTATGTTTATTGGGTTGTACGTATTGAATACAATCTTTATGTTAATTGTGGCGGTCCGTGAAGCACGCCGACCGGCCCTGGCACTAAATTATCTAGCCGTTCGTCTCGTTTTACCTGTCATCGGTTCCATACTCTACCTTATTAGTTCCCGACCTGTGCACATTCGTAGTGAAAGACTGACTTGTCCAAACAATGAGTCAGACACGTTGCCGGATTCGTTCAGCCGCTCCGCGATGGTAATCGCTCATGGGTTACGGCACTTTACAGTAAATGGACTTCGAACCGGCCAAGTACAGGTACTTACGAACGGTTCTGAGACATATGAGGAACTAACTGAATCCCTAAAAAACGCGCAAAAAGCGATTGATCTGGAGTATTACATATACCGGAATGACCGAATTGGAAGTCGGATTACAGAACTTCTAATTGAACGTGCCAAAGCTGGTGTACAGATCCGCTTTATAAGAGATGGATGGGCGAGTCGAAGATTTCCAAGGAGTCAAATCGTTCGAATGATGAATGCCGGGATTGAGTGCCGGATAATTTTTCCCCTGCGGTTCCCGCGGTTCCTGTCTACTCTGAATTACAGAGATCATTGCAAGATCGTCGTTATCGACGGAAGGGAAGCTTTTACTGGCGGGATAAACGTTGGAGATGAGTATCTTGGATTGGACCCAAAGATAGGATTCTGGCGCGATACCCACTTACGGATCGTAGGCGAAGTGGAGGCCGATTTGCAAGCTATCTTCAACGCTCATTGGAAAATCGCTTCACCAGAGCGGACATCGACGTGGATAAGTAAAAAATCTGAGGTTACGGAGAATCTCACGTCGGACACAAGACAAGGATCGCATAAAATTCCAACACTCGATAGTCCTGCGCTTTCAGTATTGATGGCTGAATGGGGTTCAGATCTAGGGACGATGGTTGCTGATAACAGAGCTTCGAGGACAAAGATGTTGCGTGAAGCGTACGTCCAGACGTTAGAGGGTAATCCTTTGATCCCGACTCCAGTGATCCGCCAAGCGTACTTTAGCTGTATCACTCAGGCGGCTAAGACTATTGACATCACAACCCCATACTTTGTCCCAGATGCAGATATAATCATGGCGATAAAAATGGCGGTTGCACGAGGTGTGCGCGTAAGATTACTGGTTCCGCACCGCGTGATACCCGGAGTAGTAGGTCCGGCAAGCCGGACCTACTACGGCGAATTGTTAGAGGCCGGGGTCCGTATTTACCTGTACGACAAAGGAATGTTGCATGCGAAAGTGATGGTCATCGATGAAGAGGTTGCCGAAGTAGGTGCTGCCAACTACGATATGAGAAGCTTTCGTCTGGATTACGAAGTCTGCGAATTCATATACAGTGTCGACGTGGCACGCGACCTCACCGAGCAATTTGAGAGCGATCTCATGGATTCTATACCATTACGTATTGAGGATTTTCAAAAACGTACTATTCCACAACGCATTTTGGAGCAAGGCGCACGCTTACTTGCCCCGTTGTTATAGATGAACATAGACACGATTATTTGACCGAAACCATATCAAAGCATGTCTCCTATTCGTTTGTTTCTGAAATAATTCTGGTAGCCCATTATATTAGACAGAACATAAGCTCACGTACACCATGGATGAATCCAAGTCAATTAAAGCAAGGCGAAATGGATGTAGTCGTCGCACGCAAAGAAAATCGCTATAACATAACCCAGATTTATGCAGCATAATACATCACCTCCCCTATTGCGTTAACGGGTTGTGACTTGTAAGTCTTTGATAATCATGTGGTGAGAGCCCACCCTCTCAGGACTGCGAGAGCGAACCTACTGTGACATGGGATGGTGGTAACACCGTTTTGTGAAGCTCACGGCACAATGTAGCCGTATTCGATAGAGTGATTCGGCCGGAGCTAGGTTGCGAGTGCATGGTGAACAACAGTGAACCCCATATAAACCGCGTGATGCAAGACAAACGAAACACTCTGACACGCTTGAGCCAAAAGGCAAGCAGCCAGGATCAGTACTCCCGTTTTACTGATTCGCAGTTCTGAGCGCTGTCGCAAAACTCGGGGCACCTAAACACTTGGTTAATGGGGTTATCAATGAAACAAGGTAAGCCCAATGGGGTCGTAGAGGAGTGGACAAAAAGCGAATGCCACCCTATAACAAGGTGGATAGGGATAGATATCCTAACGTGAAAGCGTGAGACTTGTCCAACGGTCATCTAACTGGAAATCCCTTAGCAGGAGAACGAAAGGAACGGTCTGTGTTATGAACAAAACAACCGTCATTGACGAGTCAACAGACCGTACTCGTAAGAACCTGTCAGGTATTCAAGAAGACAAAATTATGCGCGCTTGGTTCGAAGCCCAAGAGGCACGAACCACCGAGCCCACGTATAACTGGCAGGAAATCGAACGCCACGTACTCAGGTTACAGAGACAACTGGTTAACGCAGTCGAGCGGCAAAATCGAAATGCTATCCGGCACTACAAATGGCTCATCCGTACCAGCCACCACGTTAAACTCCTAGCCATTCGGCACGTCACTCAGGAAAATCAAGGACGGCGTACAGCCGGAGTCGATGGGAAAACCTTCACAACGCCAAAACAACGGGAGGAACTAGCTGAGTTAGTGAGCATTCGAAGAAAGCCTCTCCCAGTTCGGCGTGTGTACATTCGAAAGAAGAACGGAAAACTGCGCCCTTTGGGTATCCCGTCTATCCACGATAGGGTTTGCCAAGCGATTCACAACGCAGCGATGGAACCCGAATGGGATATCCAATTTAAGCCGAACATGTACGGTTTCCGTCCGAACCGCTCCACGTGGGATGCAATTAGCCAGGTGTACTTATCATTGTGTCAATCTCGCTCTAGTCAATGGGTCATTGAGGGAGATATAAAAGGGTATTTTGATAACGTTGACCATACGAAACTCCTAGCAAAACTTGCACCAGAGGACCGTGTGTTTGTACGACGAACCCTAAAAGCCCCCGTGATTGACCCTAAAGATGGACACACTCCCAGTCTGAAGGGAACGCCACAAGGTTGGATTTTATCACCTTTACTGGTCATCCATTAGTATTTCCGCCACCGTCGTACGCGTCGGGATGTATTGTACACTCGGCCATCGTTGTGAAGGCTGTGGGTACAGTTCCATCAATGAGTATACTTCACGTGGAAGCCCGACCTGAACCGGAAGTCCAAACCCTTTCAATTTCTCAACGGTAATTGGATAATCGTGTGTCCACAATCCTGAAGATAAAGCATGGGCCAATTCCTTGGCATTATCCGCATTCATCTTGTTCTTCAATAGTTCGGTCAGAAATACCTCTACTTGGTTTAGCGCCTTCCGTGCCATATCAACCAATATAAGTGTCTTATCCTTGACCTGGTCAATGGGCTTCTGAGCTACTACCTCGACAAGGGACGCCACCGGATACTGCCCGAGCGGAGGGTCAACGGGACCTAGTACCGCATTTTCGTCAATCACGATTTCGTCAGCCGATAGTGCTATCATGGTTCCACCAGACATGGCATAATGCGGAACAGATACGGTGACTTTCGCTGCATGATGGCTCAATGCGTAGGCGATTTGTTCTGATGCCAGGACAAGTCCGCCCGGCGTATGTAAGATAAGATCAAGCGGCATCGATTCAGGGGTTAAACGAATGGCACGTAGAATTTGCTCGGAATCCTCAATCGAAATGTAATTCCTGAGTGGAATCCCAAGAAAGCTTATCGTCTCTTGTCGATGAATCAAGGTGATCACTCGTGATTTCCGTCGGCGCTCCATTTGTCGGATTGCACGTATCCGTTGTAAATTGATCCAGTATTGACGCCACACAGGCACAAGTGTCCAGATAAAGAAAATCAGCCAAAACCACATACTCGACACCTCAAATGACTTCGGAAACGAGGCCGCACTTGGCAGAACCTGCTTCTTACTTGTAAATTCCGGTCTATAATGTTTTAGACGGTTTTAGCGACTCTTGGCCCTGCTTTACCCTTAGTCAACTAGAGGTAAAAATGCAGCACGAAATCCCACAGCACATGCCCCGCATCAATGTGTTGGCCTGGCAGTAAAAAACAATTCATTGTATAGAAATAGCTTCTTAAAACGGCTGAGTACGTCAGTTTCGAACCTATGATTATGGAACATATCCAAATAGCCCTGTTCGTTCCGGATGTACTGACCTTTGTCGAAATCCTTCATAAACCAGTCTTGCGCTTGTGATTTTTCGGATAAACACGGCTCCATGACGATTACACTTCCATGAGGCTTGAGTATCCGACGAAAATTCGAACCAACTCCGGCCCCAAAATCAAGAACGACTTTATCCTTCAAGTGAAAGTGGAGGTTTATGACATTGTGAATATATCGTTTCGTCCACCACGGTGGTCGAACAATCCAATGATACATATGAGGTGTCAATTCCATTAGAAAGAATGCTCACGACCAATGGATACAGGTGCTCCCTTTGGTTCCGAAACATCGGGGTGAGGTGTATCTGTTTCAATTTCAGGTCGATCTACTTGAACGATTTCATCAGGCTGGCTGTCTGGGATTTTCCACACGGTCAATCACGCTCCGAAATTTATGTTGTGAATCACAACGACAGATTTCCCTGAAAAAGCCCATTTCGATTCACGACATAAATGTAAATATATAGGCGTTGTGTACCGATCCAACACCTACAAGTTGACCTCTGGCGTTCTTGTCTATGGCACATCTAAAACGGGAGCAGTATGTTATAGACGTGTTAACGTCCCAAATTCGAGATATGTGCTCAATATGACGCACAACCAAGATAGCAGCTCTATTCCTTTTACACCTGGGACAGAAACGGCCACCCGAAATTTAGGTGACCGTTCCGACATGGTTGTTATTTATTATTCTGTCCATTACCCATCAAATTGTTTGTCACTTGCGGAACGCTCTTTCCTATCTCTTGCCCAGCCTTGACTGTACCGTCCCACACAGACTTTGATGCGTCCAATAACCGGCCGTTTGAAGCCTTATCTGCAGCATTCTGTACACCCTGGTCGATACTACGTCCAGCCTTGCCTAGAGGATTCCCATCTGTCATTGAAGTTGCCTCCTAACAGTTAGGGTTTAGGCGAGTATGTACGCCCGATTTCTATTGTGTAAATGTCCTTTCAAACAATGTGACGTTCGACGATGTAAGGTTTACCACGGTCACTCGGGCAGTGGCTCTTTGGCTACACAAGGTGTTTCGTACAGATGTGGTGGTATCTAAGCCTCCACCACACACCACATAAATCTCACAGAGAAAAAGCCACCCGAGTCTAAGGGGGGCTTTGATCGACATTGAAAATGGTGTAACTACGATAACCATGACTACCAGCCGCATTCCACGTAAGTGTCGGAGCCACAAGGCCATGACGGTTATCAACGGCCTCTTCCGTGATTATAAGAGCACTACGGAACGTACCTGTTATCTTCGTTCCCGCTGTTGATTTGTAACAAACGGCGTAAACCTTTTGAAGGCCGGCAGCAGATTTGGGACTTCGTGACAAACCCGGCAAGGAGTTGTCCGACAACCACAAGCTTTTCAGACCTAAAGTCTCGTCGGTCTTTCTCTTTTCTGTGATATCCCGTATCTCCCAAACCCTCCCGTGATCCACCTATCGGTGTTCCCGTGTCATTTCATGAGATTCTAAAATCGCTGTAAAGGTAATACATGTAACCATCCTGTAGGAAGAGAGGGGATAGGTATGCAGTTTTATTATGGAGATAAAATGCCTTTAAGGGTTCTGGATGAAATCGAGTTCTGGAAACTTCAAGAAGCCGAACATACGGTCGTTATTCGGGAGCTTGTAGATAATTTGGAAGAAAGGTTTCGAACCGCTCTTCAACAATGGGAGCAATCGTTTTCGGAAGTACACGCCCGGACAAGAAGATTTATTGAAACATTGAACAGATCAGGGGGCCACATTGGCCCACAAGTTTCACACAAGGTCATCAAGTTGGCTAAGTTCTCCCTACATCAAAGTGAGGATTTTATTTCCTTGGTCAACGAGATTGCCACACAAAGTAAAGCAGCCGGTAGTAACCAAACGGCGATTGTGGTTCTAAATCACATTCGGCGAGAGTCGGAGTATTTTATTGGAATTACTCAAACAGTTTTATATGGAACTCCGTAAATTTCTGATCGGCCACGGCATGTAACAACGGCATGCTGATGCGACAAACTTGATGAGACAATTTTATACACATTATGGGCTCCGTAGTGTTACGGCTTCCAATAATCACTGAACAAGATTTTAACGTCTCTGTAGATATCCCTCATGAATCTATATACACCACATCGGGAGGGACGGAACTTGTACGAACGTCACCACATACCCAGATCATTTCTCCCTGAAAACAAGGAACTTCCGTTGACTATGCCCATGGAGCGCGTAACACCTACTCACCTGTTTTATCGACGTAATCACATGCCTTACCCCAAGGTCGACGTAGACGAATGGCGACTCAGTGTAAAAGGTTGCGTCGAGGAACCACTTCATCTCACCTACAATGACTTATTGCGTCTTCCACAGATAACACAGTCTGTGACATTGGAGTGCGCAGGCAACAAACGGGCACTGAGGGATCCTAAGACACGGGGAGAACAATTCCTACTAGGCGCAATCAGTAACGCTGTGTGGACTGGTGTTCCCTTGCAAACAATTCTATATTTAGCTGGTATCCGGCCCGAAGCGCAGGAAATCGTTTTTCAGGGAATGGATGTGGGGTTTAGAACAGATATACCGGACTTATTATCATACTCCCGCAGTCTCCCCGTAACGAAGGCCATACACCCGGATACACTCCTTGCCCTTTTCATGAACTACGAACCCCTCCCCGCTAAACATGGTTTTCCGGTTCGGCTCGTTGTTCCCGGATGGTATGCAATGGGGTCTGTCAAATGGCTTCGACGTATCTTGGTCATTGAACACCCTTTTGACGGCCCATACCAAAGTCGTGATTATGTACTGTACACCCGCCCCGACGATTACGCACACGGCGTCCCAATCACCGAAATTCAAGTGAACTCCAGCATTGCATACCCAACCGACCAGCAGACAGTGCGTCGTGGTAATCAATATGTTTATGGCATCGCATGGTCAGGTTCTAACAACGTCACAGAAATAGATATTAGTACGGACGGTGGTCATATATGGCAACCGGCTGATTGGATTGACTCCGAACAACGATACACTTGGCGACGTTGGAGCTTTCATTGGAAGGCAGACCTGCCTGGGGAATACATGATCATGTCTCGTGCGTCGGATGAATCTGGAGCAGTCCAACGTCAACAAGCATTATGGAATGTAAAAGGTTACGTGAACAATTCAATTCACCAAGTAAAAGTGTACGTTGAATAACCATGCATCGGCTGATATTCTGCACATACACTGCTGTTATAAACCGATGTGAAAGAACCTTGGTCTGCGACAACCAAGGTTCTTCTCATATGCGCACCCCGATTCTATCCTGCTCGCTCTGCGGTGATTTCAACGTACGTGTTTACTAAAAGTGCGGAAATGGCAACACAGATACAATCACGTATTTGGACACTTCGTTCTCTGCTCCGACCACAGTCCGCCGTCTCAGTTCAGAGTCCAACTGTTTCGCTTCGCCCGGAGACTCTCCGCTCTCTTGCGACCCGAGGTCATTAAACACCTGTTTGATTTGTTGTTTCTCTTTCACCCTTACACCTCCACTTGCTCTTGTGGCAACAGCACATGATATGTAGATGACCTCGTTTGTGACCAGTTCAGGGGAAATTACCTAAATGCCTAATTACCAAGAGTTGTGCGTATCCTCTCTTTGTGTGAAAAAATACAGAGTGATTTGATGCCATTAACGGGAGAGGGGATCCATATGGGTTCTTTGGGCATGGGGAGAAGTTATGCTTTTACCAGTTACAAGTAGATGAAGTAGTAACTAAGACTTCTGCCGGCAATTTCGCACTCGGGTATACAACAGGAAACATATTTGTGGTCAAGTATATTGGTCGTTCTGACTCGGATATCAATCAGGCCCTCAAATCCCTTCTTCCAAATTTGTGGCTTGTCCAACACTCTTGCCTATCTCTTGCGCTGCCTTGGCTGTACCATCCCACACAGATTTTGTTGCGTCCACTAAGCGTCCGTTTGACGCCTTGTTTACGGCATTCTGTACACCTTGTCCAAAACGACGTCCAGCGTTGCCGAGAGGATTGACACGACCGAATGAACCCCGGAATTTAATAATATACCCGTATATATGATCAAGCGAAATGACTCCAGATGTTTTTCCTTGTAAGACCAATGAAAGTAACCATCTAGAATGAGCCACACGACCACTAGGGCTACTGTAGAATTGGATATGCTGAAAGGATCAAAGAAGCTATGGTCACAAGTATGTAGCTATAATCAGGCTAGAACGACTTAGTGCTACTTAATCTGGAGCTCTTAGCCAGATCATCGGGTAAAATCCAGTGTTGTGGAGCAGTTAACAAAATACCTTCCTCGTGGTGGACACCCCATATCAGTTTACTGCAATACTCTGCGTGTTCGTTCCACACGCCTGAGAACGGATCGTAAGGTGTTTACCCACTTCTCGAATCGCTGAAGTGCGATTTTGGTTCTGTAGTACAATGCCTAAATGTCTCCCAAAACATGAATAAACGGATACTTTTATGGTCAACTTTGAAGAAAATGTATGTCCGAGGGTGGGGAGGTATCCTTCATGTGGTCCATGCTTGAATTAACCATTTTAACTGTACTGATTTGGTATTCATAACAATGAAGCGTTTAATTCTATCGCTGATTATCTTTTATGCCATACTTGTAGTGAACCACAATGAAAATGCCGTACAACACACCGGGAAACTTCACATAGGGGATTCGATTTTCTATAGCAGGGAGAAATGTAAACAAAGAGCAGAGCATAACGACACAGTGCAACCTGGCGATATTCTTCTGTACCGTTCACTCCGAAACAGAAATACGAAGTTAATAAAGTTTTTTGAGAGATGTGAGGATGGCCCACAAGTCCGAGGGTATTATCACGTTGCGATTGCATTGGATAGTCAATTAAAGATTGAATCCAACGGTAAAAGAGTCACGATTGAACCAATAAACTATGGAATGTTTGATGTGTTTAGGCCTTCTATTCCATCACAACAACGAAATGCCGCCATAAACTATTTGAAAGGGTTCTACGGTCAGCCCTACGATTGGTGGCTCGTTACTGACGACCTTTTGAGATATTTCACGCATAATGTCATTCATTTACCTGTTTCTTTTGTCCAAATTGAGGAACGGAACAAAAAGACATGCTCTTCCCTCGTTTCTCAATATTTTTCGGTCGCAAAATGGGGTCCAGCTTTGAGTCAGAACGTTAGTCCGGAGGATATTTATAGATACCTCAAAAACTACCAAGTCACAGATGTGTGATTGCTTCCTGATCATTAAGGCTAATGAGACCCTATAGCCTATCGTCAATACACCCGGCGATATGTTGCCCTATCAGAAATGAAGACTTGTCCCATCGTTATACGGACCAATTGGCGAGTGCAACTGTGCTGAATTAAAATGAACCTTGACTCTCCGGTCGCCAAGGTTCTTCATTGGAGTCAACTCCAACGGTGTTTTTTCGTCGGTTCTGTTCCCTACCCTCTATAGACATGTCGACGGCAAAACGGATATAATCACATACCTTGAAGAGTCATTTTGTATTCCAAGAATCGTTCCACATATCTTGCCGAATTCGGACCTCCTAGCATCATCCTCCGACCGCCGTTCCTGTTCCCCCGTACCCAAATCAATGAACACCTGTTTCTTTGTCGACGTGTGAATCACCCTTTATATCCCTCCAACTGCACGTTGATTTTCCTCCCTGCGCATGGTATGTCATATCGCCAGCGGTGGTGCGAGTACGCATCAGGTTCAGCGTACGGCCCAAATGTGTATACTCAGGCACCACTCCAAATATTCCGGCTTCAAATGGTTGTGGGGAATCTCCATCCTCTGATCCAATGACTTCAATGCTTCAGTTGTTGCATGCAATCGGTTATTAAGGATATTATTGGAATACCCCCCTCCGAGTGAATTCGGAGATTTTACAAGGCACAACAATCAAAAAACAGGGAGTAAGGATACAGTCCTTGAGACAGGAAGAGACGAGTCAGGTTCACTCGTCTTTTGCGTCAAGGACTGTATAGCAAACCGACTAGCTTTTTGATGATCCCAACTCGTGCTGATTTAGTACATCCTTCTCCGCCGATTATGCATTCCTGGCATGGCTACGGGATATAATAAATTGTCCTCGTATTTTACAGTGTGCCCCGACACCGGTTGCCTTGTGTTCTTATGCCGTTATCGAAAACCATCCGACAACTGATGATAGGAAGGGCTATACCGGTTACTCCTGTTTGAATTGTGCGACGAGAAGACCAATTCCTAGTGACATCACGAGCACCCTCACATATATACGAATAAGCTAGTGTAATAAATTACTCGGATATGCGTGCACGTCGCTTGGTGACTGTCACCCTTTTGAAAATCCACGTTTATATTCAGATATGTATCCCATCCCTCCCCTGGCATGGGCTTCATACATTGTTAGTGACAAATTTTTAGGAGGGTGATCGACATGAAAATTGACACCTTGATTAAATTCGGCTCGCTTGCCTTCAATGTCGCACAAGATGAGAAGTTCCGTGAGCTCTTGAAAATCGCCCACAATGGGGCAAAGCGCCGGGGATTTTATGATCGACCCATCGTTCCGCAGTACGATCCCCGACTTCAAACAGGGAATCCGTACTGGCCCCGACGCCATTCGTAACCATATCAAAGCGACGTTATCTCATGCCAAGGTGAGGACTTGTTGTTACAACCCACAAAAGTGTTGATCCAACAACAAGCCCTCACCACCCTGCGGTAACCAGGATGAAACCTAAATGGACGGATCCGGTGGATACGAAAACGGTCCTAATGCTTTTGCTATCCGCTCATTAATCGGTATCATCTTAAAAACTGTATCTCGGCTATATGCCGGTCGAAATCTTAGCTTGTCACGGACAACCTCAAGCGTAATCATCTGTGGCGTATTCCGAATTACCTTTCCTGCTGCAAAGTTCTCCCCTAAGTCCAGGAATACATATCGGAGTCCGGCACCCTTCTTACCCATGACTACACATCCCCTCCATTCGTTCTTCTGTTACTGTATGGAGTGGCCTTCTGTCCATGTAACGGGCGAATATCCTACAGCTAGGGCTTATTTTCCGCTTATAGGAAATGAATGAGCGTTTCCTTGTTACAAGTTTTCGGAGATCACCATGGTTGCTTACGTACAATGAACATCATAGGGTGAGGGGGGCTCAGTATGGCAAGACTGAGCAACTGCGCTGGATTCCAATGCTGATAGATGCGTACCGTAAAGCGCAACTGCGTATGCCGGTAAAACAGAATGTTACGCCAACTCTGTCCTCCGAATCTTCAATCTGTTGCTGCTGCTCTACAGTTAATGCCCGACGTGTCCTTTCCCGTTTTACAACCGTATTGTCTCGCCATTTGTCCATGTTTACGTTCCTCCTCATGTTGACTTCGGAAGGACGTTGGAGTGACCATATGTATCCGAGACGTTGCGGCGAACTCGTCTGCGCTGTAGACCGAATGTCCCGGCGAACCATCACGATGACTGCCGTTTATTGCGGTCTATACAAGAGTTATACAAAAGTTAGTTAAACGCAAAAAGCCTATCCAATTGTTGTTGATTCGCCCGTCCGCTCTTACCTGTGACTGATAACAATGGGAAGAATCCCTGTCGAAATTACACCTTCGCGCATACCATGTAGGATAAGCAGAGCACTTCAATTTCACTACATGGATGGGAGGAGAAACTGAAGTGACCACGCTCGGTTTACCCAGAGTTTTAATTTTGTCGGTACCAAAGGGAGGAACCAACCTGTTAATGCAGGTGGTACTCGGTATACCCGGAATGGTACAAACTGGTATTAAGTCAATAGAATGGACACCCCAAAACAGAGAAATTATAAGTTTTAATATTCTGATATGATGCCTGTTATCGTTCAGCTTGCTGCAGCTCTTATAGCGTGGAAATATCTTCTTTCGATTTCAACCGGTGTTAGAAAACCGATTGATGAGTGAACTCGTTCCCGGTTATACCAGACCTCGATGTATTCGAAGATCCGCCGGATTGCCTGTTCCCTCGTTTTGAACTTTTCCAGATAGACGAGCTCTCGCTTGATAATGCTGTGAAACGACTCGATGCACGCATTATCAAAACAGTTACCTTTGCGACTCATGCTACCGACCATCTTGTATTCTCGCAGCTTGTCCTGATAGTCATGAGAGGCATATTGGCTCCCACGATCCGAATGATGCAGCACGGTTTCTGTTGGGTCTTGGCGTTCGTATGCCTGCTCCAGTGCCCTGATGCACAGCTCTTTCGTCATCCGTGCTCCCGCACGCCAGCCCACAATCTTACGGCTATAAAGGTCCATTAGGCTAGCCAGGTAGACCCATCCTTCGTCCGTTGGGATGTAGGTGATGTCTGCCATGTACACCTGGTTGGGTCGCTCTGCTACAAACGTTTGATTCAGTACATTCTCCTGTACCGGATAATCGTGGTTCGAATACGTGGTCGCCTTGTACTTGCGAACGGTACGGCTCCTCAGTTGATTCTCTCGCATGATTTTGGCCACGGTCTTCTGCGCCACACGCTCGCCTTCCTGGCGCAGGATCTGCGTGATTTTAGGACTGCCATAAAGACGACGGGATTTCACGAATATCTGATGAATCCGCTTCGTTATTCGCTTCCGACGTTTGGCTCGCTTACTCTCAGGTCGTTCACGCCAGGCATAATACCCGCTCCGAGATACACCCAACACTTTGCACATCTTCTCAACCGAAAATTTGGAGCGGTGTCTGTGGATGAATTTATACCTTACTTCCGGTCGTTGGTGAAGATGCACATAGCTTTTTTAGGATTGCATTCTCCTCTCGAAGATCGCGTAGCTCTCGCTCTAAGTCACGAATTGTCTGAGCTTCTGACCTGAGGTTCCCACTCCCAACAAACGGGGCGGACGGATCCTCCTTATATTTCGACATCCAGCCATACAACGTCTTTTGTGATACGCCTAGCTCCCGAGCTACTTGGCTCGTCGTTTTCCCACTCTCCAAAGCCAATTGCACTGCATGAAGTTTGAATTCCTTGTCGTACTTCTGTGTCATGTGGCTCACCTCGAATCGCCTTATTCTTACATTCCCGATTCGTTGTGTCCACTATTACAACCTAGCACCAAACACGCCAAAACATGCTTACTAAAGGGAACGTAACCGCGATTTCTCCTGGAGAAATGGGTGTGATGCACCTTCCATATACGCGTCAGCATGAGGAACTACTATCATATCGTCCTTACTGTACAAAGATATATCATCACTTGTTCGTAAAGCCCCTCCCCTTACTATGACTTTATGGTCGTAAACCTCTACATACAGCCGTTACCCTATCCGCACACTTTTCCTTTGCACGGACTACACCATTTGAAGTTTGGGGACCAAGTATCGGTTACAACTTCAAATGGTACTACCTACACAGGGGTATTTGCTGGAGCATTTGATAACAAGATCATTATTTTTGCCACCAGCGATGTTACTCCATCTGGTGTAGCAGAAACAATTATTGACCTCACAGGTGCAGTTGTTCAACTGCTCTCTAATCAAGAAGCTCCTCGGCGAGCAGAATGACAAAATATAGGGGCTTCTGCCCCTAGTACAAACGGTTATCTTTTACACAGGTTCTATCAGTTTTACTTGAACAGGTTCAACGGGCTTCGGTTTCACGGTTTTCTGCACCTCATTCACCCCTTCTCGAGGATCGAGTGCCCTATTCGCAACATCATATCAACACACGGAGTCTTGGTAACGCCATCACTAGTGGCGTAGAGAGAGCAAAAGTAATCATCCTTGTTTAACATTATCCAAGCCCTCACTCTGGAAAAGGGTGAGGGCTTGGCGACTTCCCCCCGCGTGATACTAATTCAATAATTCGGCAGTTTCTTATCGACTGATGCACTGTCCATTCTCATTCAAGTCACGGATATTTTGGGCAAAGTTTTGACAAAGTATTAGGTGATTGTTGCTCAAACATGTGACAAGGAGGAAACTAATGTGAGCAGTGACAACCATTTACTAAATGCAGGAAAAACCATTGTTAAAGGCATCATAAACGTCTCGGACGCTTTATCTGAAAAGAGGTACTTAGACGCCACGGAAAACGCTTGGGAAAGCTCTCTTGAAACAGTAAAGGAGACTGGCACAAGTGCAATTGAAACCGTCAAGGCATTAACAGGTGAACACTGTGACAAGCATTAAACGTAGGTGGTTGTAAAACGTTCATTGAAGAAATCCGCTAAAGGCGCGACAACGGTTTTAGGATGTTTTCGCTTGTAGTAGTTAAGTTATGCGCCGCTGACTTGATATTTGCCCTCGTATGTCACGAACACCGCGCACTTCGACGTATTCGAAAAATACCCATTTTTTAGAAATCATTTTTGGTAAAATAGAGAGGTCACCTGACTTTGGGGTGACCCCTGTACATCAACATTACTTTTGGTTTTGTTGCATACCCTCTACTAAATTGGTGGCTGCTTGTGCAACGTTCTTCCTCCCTACTTCTTTTCCAGCCGAAACCGTACCTTGTACCGCTGATTTTGTCGCATCTAATAAATTCCCGTTTGAAGCGGCATTTTTCGTACCTTTTGTGATACTACGTGCGACATTCTGCAAAGGATTTCCGTTCGTCACGTTTGGTCACCAACTATTCTTTTGGATACATAGGACAGCTTCGTACCGTCAATTGTAGTATGGTGTACGTTAAATAATGTATGATGGAAATGTATTACTGTTCGGTCTTCCTAACCCTTTGAATCGGGAATTTTACCATTTAAGACGACTATCCACTACAGGATAGTCGTCTTTTCTCTTGAGTCCACTCACCCAGACCGAAACGCGTCGGTAGACCCATATAAGTTCATCTACGTCTCACCCACTGCTATAGACTAGGAGTGTATGTGTGATAGCTCTTTCTCTTCTTTCACACAGATTACTCTTGTGCACACCAATTCACGCCGCCAAATACAATAATGCATTTCCCCGATAAGAGCTTTTTGTAGCCAAAGTCCGCAGGTGTCATGGAATAATACACACGACGTGACACAATATCCCTCATTCCCGATTAGTGAGTCAATGATAATTATCCGTTATATTTCAGTTCTTATATACATGCCATAACTACTTTTCAGTTGTCACAACACTGGAGAGAAAACAACACGTACAGGATTACGGAGATTCCACAAGGGAGATAAAGTATTTCTTTAAATCTTGAAACCGACTACGCTACTTCAAAACATGTTGGGTCCCATTAATAATGACTGGTGCAAAAACATCCTCAGCAAGAAGCGAAGCCTGTTGGGCACCTCCGTCGTGTTTTGGCGCATCCTCGTCTCCAAACTGGTAACCTTTTTTTGCAGTTACAATCAAGTACTTGCCGGTTTGACAGTGAGCAGCGCTCCAAAGTTGGTGTAACACGTCAGGATATTTACCGTATGTAATTGTGTGATTTTGTCCCATAGTGATGTCAAGAATGGACGGATTCCCGGTGATTCTCCAAGTTTGTTCATACGGGTCCGTAATGGGTCCTTTTTTATAAAAGGACAATGGAGCTTTAGAATCCTCCGGTGTCGTCACAAACACCTTATTTCCATCGAACCATGAAATAAGGTCAATTCTCTTTTCCCGTCTCAACTGGTTCGCTACCTCATCAGGACGTTCGTGATCATTCAAAAGATAGACGTACGCCATTCGTGAATTCACGGCTAACGCTATATCATCACGAACATCCATTGTTTTTCCCCAACGATAAATAGCGTATTTCGGTAATAAGTCCTTCAGAAAAATGGTAGGCTGTTCCTGTTTGGGTAAAACCCGTGTTACCCCTCCATCTCCCATGACAATGAGGGTCATACTCCGTAGAGTGTTATCCCACGTACCATATGAATCAAGGATTTTCCGAATGTTTTTGTCGACGTTAGTAATTCCCTTCATGGAATTCACTCCATGTTTATGCATAACCGTATCATTACTGGGCAAATAAACCATTGTAAAATCAGGCAGCTTTCCCTGTTTGATAAGTCGGAGTAACGCATCAGTCGCAAAGTCGTCATTCATTCCGAATCTGTCAAATACGCCTGCCTTAGTCGAATCTCCCGACTGTGAAGTTAAACCACCAAACGTCAACGTATCGGGTCCCAGAACCGTATAGGAGTCCGTTTGCGTAAAGGGCCGCGTGTAAGCCGGTAGCTTAAGCTGATGTGGTGTTCTCCCCCGGTAAATCAACATATTAATTGCACCAGTACTGTATCCGGCATCCTGTAAATCTTCGAATATCGTTCGTACATCCTTTGAAAGGTGTGTCTGGTTTAGCTCATAAAGGGCATTTTGTGAAACAGTTCTTGTTCCAATCGTTATGGTTTGCCAAAAATTGTTTCCGTAGTTTACAATCATATTTCTCTTTGTATCAAACCAGACTAAACCAGGGATGCGGTGCTCATCTGGTGACGCCCCAGTTACCACTGTGCTCAAGTCGGAGACCGACATCGACGGAAACGAGGCAACAATATTAGGGGAATATTGACCATTCCGTACCAAATAACGAAGTGCCGCAAACTTGTTGTCATTCATTGCCGTGTGAATTGCTTGGTTCGTTAGTGAGTCGACGACGATAACAACCACTTTATGTCCGTTGACGTGTTGAACGGTACTCGATTGCTTGGGCTCGTTCCTGGTGCTACAACCAGTAACCAAGACCATAATCAATACAATAATGAAAAAGATCCTCATCAACCTCTTACCCCCTTATTAACCGACCTAAGACGTAAAATGTGCAGATCGTAAGAATTTAATGACCAAGCTCATTTCTTTGTTATCCTCACCAGTCATTTGGATGACGAATCTTGAAGAGGAATATAGCGAAGGTTAAAGAACAAAGTGCTGGCGTTAAATGAACGAGATTTTTCTGTCGAAACACATTTGTCTCGTCATGAGAGGGTGGAATTTTACATATGTGGTTTTGGCTTTTGTTTTTTATTTGGACCCTTGTTCCCGTCTGGCGGCAATACTTCATCAACTATCGACGTCTTTGTGCCATCCGGAGGCTTGAACGAAAACGCGGTACCAGGGTGATTACACTAATCCATCGGCAGGAAACCATCAGCTTTCTTGGTATCCCGCTCCGCAATTACATCTCGGTTGAAGACTGAACAGGTTTTGCGTGCTATTCGTTTAACTCCAGATACCATGCCGATTGATATCATTTTGCATACCCCCGGAGGGCTCGTACTCGCCTCGGAACAAATCGCGCATGCACTGAATCACCACCTTGCAAAAGTCACGATTTTTGTTCCACACTACGCAATGTCCGGCGGGACCATGATTGCACTTGCCGCCGATGAAATTGTGATGGACCTAAACGCCGTCCTTGGTCCGGTTGATCCACAACTTGGACAGTATCCTGCGGCTTCACAAAAGCCTTTGGACCAAATCAAAGATGAGACGTTGATATAGCAGACATATCGCGTAAGGCAATGGAACAAGTGAAGGAATTTTTAAAGCATCTTCTTCACGGAAAAATGGATCTTGAGAGAGCTGCTGAAATCGCCCGCGTTCTTTCATCAGGTTATTGGACCCACGATTATCCGATTACTCCGGAACAGGTCGAACAGTTAGGCTTACCTATACATGTAGGATTGCCACCTGAAGTCTATGAACTTATGGAGCTTTATCCGCAACCATCTGGCCGACGCCCTACGGTTCAGTATGTCCCTACGCGCTATGACGGACGGGATTGATAAGCGCACGGTTATCATGAATATCGAAGCAACTTTTCGCCGAGAAGGTGGATTAACGGTGTATCGACCGGACCTGGCGAAATCATTTACATGGATTCCATCTGGTCTCAGTTCTTGCCGTAAAGATAAAGCAAGCCCACGAAGTGCCTGTTTCGTTACGGCGTATGCAGCAAAGAAATCAGGGATAGTATCTACGACACCCCAATAATTCGGTGCTGTCCAAGACCAAGTGGAAATCCTGATTGCGAATGTTTTCAGTGCTTTGGGTTTCTCCGTGTTTTTCGGAGGGACGGTACTCAAAACTCCTGGGATGGACCTTGTGGCATTTGACTCAGGCGAGAGTAACGTCTACGTGATTAGCGTTACGGTCTCAAATGACTTGGATAAGAAACTACGTACACTTCTCCCGGCACTCAGTGATCTCGAGTCGGCTTTTGAGGGGTGGATGGTTTATCCAGTAATCGTATCCCTAGAATTTGCAAAAGCATTTCTTCACAATGACTTCATGAATGCACAGCAAGCGGGTGTTGCCTTGCTGAGCGAGGAAGACCTTGAACCATTAAGACTAGCCCCTCCTGACTTGAATGCTTTCCGCAGGTTTCTTGTCCGTGAGTTTCAAACTCTCAAGATGATCCGCGAAAACAAAACGAGAACGTATGTTCATACCGGGTTTTAGTAATAGTGTGTGAAAGAAGTAGATGGATGGTGACCTAAATGGCAGTAACTAATTCGCACATCGAATGGACGGATGCGACTTGGAATCAAACAACAGGATGTACGAAGGTCATCGAAGGATGCTCCCTACTCCATCAAGTGGAATAGGGGTTTCCTCAATTTGTTGGAGAAAGTGGGATTCGAATCCACGGTGCCCTTGCGAACACGGCGGTTTTCAAGCTTGCTGAGCCGCCATCCAACAGACACCGTCGAATGGAATCGACATCCAACTAATCCGCGCCGCTATTGGATTCTAGACAATCCACATCCATCGAGCGGAATATAAATCCATCGTCTCAGATGCCCAAAATGATGCCCATTTGGAAACGGCGGTCCAAGCGCATTTGAAATCACAAACGGGTGTTTCGGCGGCCTCGCCCAGTCAAGCCGACACCCGTTTGTGATGTTCGGGTAGGTGTTCGTGTGAGTCTCATGTGCTTGACGTTGTGCCATCCGACGATCGGCAGCGGTATGGTTCGTGAAAACTGCCCGTAGAACCGTTCAGTTCGATGGACATTTTCTTCGTTGAGGTCTGCCGAACGTTCTATTCTGACATTCAAGTGCAGATGATTGTCGTGTACGGTGATGTTCACATCTTCCTTCTTTTCAAGGCCCGGTATCTCTGCAGATACTAGCACTTCGGATGATGTTTCGTGAACATCAACACGGACTCTCGGCATGTTACCGAAGGATGGGTCGAACCAGTCATCGTCCCACAGGCGCGGAAATGCACCAAAATCACGACGAATCAGTTGGAACGGATCATAAGGAATCAACGCCACGTCAAAAACACCTCCAAAGTTTGATCGCTTTATCGGTGTCCAAAAACCAGAATAAACATTCGAAATCACGTGCACATGATCGATTAGAAACATCATACCATGAAAACATCGAATAATTTCGACAAAAGGGGTAGTGGGTTGTGATTCAAATGGACGATTCAGGCTGTGTAACCATTCCCCACAACGTGCGCGAGGCTGTTGGCATCTTGGCGGACGATTGCTTGACTATGTGGATTGATACGGATGCAATTGTTCTCCAAAAAGTGGAGCCACGATGCGTCATCTGTAATGGAACATCCTCGGCGGTCGAATTTAAAGTCAAGCTCATTTGCGTCGACTGTATCCACGACCTAAGGTTTTTCTATGGAACGAGGTAAATCAGGATCGCAAGGGCCGCCATGTGAAAAGGCGGCTCAGACGTCGTTTTGTCTGTATTAGGAGTCCAGTTAATTAGTGTCCTACGTAAGGATATGGTCGCACCGTGGTTTCACCTTGGTATTCTGGCTTTCGTCTAATGTTGCTCATCACAAATCCGCTTTCTGGTAGTGTGGGCATCGTTGACAGGCTAAATGTTAAATCCTGCTCCGGTACATCAAACTGAATCTTGTTGACCAGAAAACCCACACTCGCTTTCATGATTTCGACCGTAATTCCCTCACCGGGGCATCGGTGTCCCTTCGCAGGGTCACCACCTCCTTGAGGGATAAAATCGAACAAACTACCTTCCCATTGCTTAAACCGTTCAGGGCGGAACTCATTCGGGTTCTCCCAAAGTCGCGAGTCATGGTTCGTACCGTACATATCCAGCAGAACCAGTGTTCCCTTCTTGAATTCGCAGTCATGCCATACGAAGTCCTTCTTAACTTTGGCACCCAAAAAAGGGCCAAACGGATAGTAACGGCGAACTTCTTGCACAAACATTTCCAGATAATTATCATCATCTGACTGAAGTTTCTCCCTGCACTCTGGATATTCGTGCAACGCCAGAGCGGCAAAGGTTATAAAGGTCGCTATAGCGACGATTGGCCGTAATACGTTGATAAGTTCCACTGCCGCTATTTGGGTATCTAGCCGACTGCCATCAAGTTGCCGATGAAGAGCCATCACATGAAGAGCCGACCCTTCCTCTGCGTTTATCCTACCAGCCCGTACTTCCTCAACTACCTCTCGAATCCACTGCTCGGTTTTGGCCCTTGCCCGTCTGCCTTTCCAGTGGAGCGGCCCCACTGCTCCGAAGGCATAGACCATTGCAATGAAATCATCTGCACGTTCTTTTACTTCAGATTCTAACAGTGGAACTCCGGCCCAATGACACGCTATCCGGCACAGGATGTTCTTTGCCTCATCAAACAGCACAACTTTCTTGGCGTTCTCCCACTTAGGGATGCACGCATTCCACTCATTCAAAGCAAGTTCGGCCAGCCGTTTTTGTTGAGGCAGGGTCATCAGCGACATAAATAGTTGCTTACGGAGAAAGTGTGCATCACCATCTAAGCCTTGAACTCCATTCTGGCCGAACAAGGTCTGTTGAACTCGCTTCGGTACAGCACCAAGTCGCTCAAAACGCTCCGGGTCATAGAATACCTTCGCGGCTTCCTCACCGCTCATACAGATTGCATTTTGTAGCAACACACGCGCTCCGAAAATATCCGACTGGTATCGGTCAACCCTGTTTTTGATGAACAGATAGCCCTCTTGCATCAGAGCAAGACTGTTATCGAGGCTTTTGTCATGGGGGATTTGTTGATTCATGGGTGTTTGTATTCTCCTCTTCCCTATTTCAAGGGTGTGTTTATTCAACTTCTCATTTCGTATCACTGAACATTGGTCATCTTGCCCCTTACTTCGACCGGAACGATAAGGTCGATGATTCCAATGACTAGCGATGCCAGTATCGCTCCCCAAACCGTAACAGTCATTCCGGGGACAATGAATTGAGCAACCCAAATAACAACCGCACTGGCTATGAACCCAATTACTCCACGCCACCAACGAGTAAGTCGATCTCCAATTATGGCCTCAACGATCCACCCCAGAATTGCGATTACGACTGCTGCAAGAATTGCCGACCAGAAATTCGCGATTCTGAATCCCGGCACGAGGAAAGCAATGAACATCAACACTAAGGCAGACACAATGAAGCGAACAATAACCCCAATCCAATTCAAATGGTTATTCCTCCCTTTTCCAAATGCACGGGATTAGAATAATCATCTACGGGCGAAAAAACCGGATGTTGGTGAACGGAAATATCCACATAAATTTCCATATTCTTGAACAATACGACGCTTTAAATGGGTGTAGGAGGAGTGACTGTTTAATGATTAGGCGCGTACAACGGGCGGTTCAGATTACGTATTATGACGAACACAAGGATATTCCATCAAAATGCCGAGATTGCGTCTGGGGAACTGGCAGAGTATGTATACTTCCAAAGTGCATAAAGCCAAATGAAACATTGGAAGCATCAGAAAACATGATTCTAGCTTTTAGTTAGTAAAGCAGGAGGGGCGTCCGTCCACATTTGTAACGAACGTCCCGAAGTGTTTAGTACGAATTACTTTTAGTAACAGCCGTATTTTCCTCTTTTTCTTACCCGTAATTGTCTGTGGCTTTTTCTCCGTGTCACAACGTAGTGATAATCCGTCATTGAAAACCTGCGACGTTACGGTTTCAAATTTCGCAAGGCTACAGTAGGTACAACTTGGGTGACGTACCAATACGTTCACTTAAGGACTTCCTCTCATTAACCTGATTCCCGTACTCCGACTGACCGAAAGGAGGACTATTCAGTTTTTGGAAAAGGATGCTACCCTCCTCACGCAAAACTTTGTACCGCACGGAGTAACACCACCTACTTGCCGTACTGATTTTTTCAAGCCGAAACAAATTCCCAATCCCTTCCACAGAGTCTCTTTGACCTTATATCTAGCGTTTTTCTCGGAATCTATTGGAACTATAACACCTCTCAGCGAGCAACCTTTTTATGACGAATTATATCGATGAATGTTTTCTGTTTTTTACGCCTCCAACTGGCTACGATGCACCCTCCATTGCCTACCCCACTTCTTACCGATCAGTTCGCCACTTTGCAGCATCGAGTACACCTTTTTTACGTTAATCCTCAAGATTTCTGCGACTTCCTCTGGTGTCAAAAACTCTTTCATAACCTTCGTCTTTTTCGTATGTGGCTCTGCACTGTTCTCTCAAGTCTCAGTGTAAACCACGATGTGCGAAACGGAGCCGGTGTCGTTCATTATGACTTGTCCAAGTAGATTCCCTGATAGACTAGCCGTACCTACTGGTCTGTAGATACTCGGCGAGTACGCAATTTTCACTTTAACTACGGAAATGAAAACTGCCCCACGAGAGGGGCAGTTTGACTCAGACATAATGTGTATGGGTGTATCACTTTTGACCTTAACCTTGAGGACGCACCGAAAGTTTTGGCATCGGAGTGTGGCTGACTCCATTCTTGACATTCGGGTTGCTCCAGTTGCCAGAGAGCGCCACACTAGCGGAATCCTGAATGTTAATTCCGTCCGTTTCGTAGCCAATGAGATTGTCAGCAATGAGCGTATTCGTTATCGGTGACCCACCCGCTCCAACATCAATGCCTGTGGGCGCTGTCGTCACTCCGAAATCGGGTTTGTTGAACGCTACCCAGTTGTGCACAATTGTATTTCCGGTGACGGTTGAGCCTGGTGCGTGTGTATGAATGTCAATACCGCCCGTTGTTTTCGACATGGTTGTTCGTCACCGTGTTATTTGAAACAATTCCGCCTGGGACCGGAGTGGCGAGCATGATGCCGCCAGCAGCGTTGCCTTCAGACCAGTTGTTTGAGATGGTATTGTTGTACGTGCCGTGCCCTGCAACGTGAGACACGATGGTAATGCCACAGTCAATCGCATTGTTTTCTGCGGTATTCCCCGAAATGACATCACCAAAGGATGGTGCCGTTTCATCAGAAAGTTGCAAACCACCATCCTTATTCTTCACGCTCTGGTTGTCCAGTACGAAAGAATTCTGGACACCTACCAAATGCAACGCCTCGTAGTCTACTCCTTTCGGGATTGTGCCAAGTGCATTGTTCGTGATCACATTGTCGCGGATTGTAAGATCGGTGAGAGCATCCTTTCCAGCGGCAAGCAGTCCTTCTTGTTAAATGTTCGATGAGTCCTCGTATATTCAGAAAAATACTATTCACGGGCTAAACGAGCTATTCAAATCGTTAATTATATTTTCCCCTGGATTAATTTGTAACGAACTCTGTCTGCAACGCCCCATTTTATCTGTTGGTTTGGTTTAGTTAAGTTCCCCCACATTCCGGTTTGAGGCTTCAATTCATGTCTGTAAATGTCCAATGTTAGCTTGGATTTGTGTTTTAATTTGGTCGTGATCATGCATCGGAGACCTTCATCAAGCTTAAATATCGGGCTATGTCCGATACGTTCAGAGGTTCCTATGTGTACGTTGGCCACATACTGGTAACAATCAGAACTGTTCTAATTTATATCCTCATCCATGCATTCAAGGCGGACCGAAGGAGCCGAAAGTTGTAGGCTTTTTATTTCCTTTGGTTAAGGGTAACATTGTCTTCTACACCCAATCCCACCATGTCGTGATTTTCTTAGGAAGAACTAGGACAAGGAAACTGAATTCGTTTTCGATAAAGCCCCCGGACAGCCGGGGGTTTAATGTTAGCGTTAAGACTGGGTAACAGGCGTTCCGAATTTGCTCAGTGTTTCCCGGATAAACGCCGGTTCGTCGGCCGGCATACGCGATGAGACGTAGTTGCCATCGACGACCACCTCTTGATCGACGTAGTTGGCGCCCGCATTGATAAGGTCATCCTTCAAAGGAGGGTAGCACGTCAGTGTCTTGCCCTTGGCGAGACCCGCACTGATCAGGATTTGCGGCCCGTGGCAGATCGCTGAAATCGGTTTGCCCTGACTGTCCATGTCTTTGACGAACTGCTGTATCTGCTTATTAAGACGCAGGTTTTCCGGTGACGATCCGCCTGGAATGACGACCGCGTCAAACTGATCAGCCTTCACTTCGTCGATGGAAGCATCGGTCATATACGTTGCCTGTTTGTTCTTGCCTGTCAGTTGTTCACCTTTCTTCAGGCCGACAATGACCGTTTGGTGGCCCGCTCCTTTAATTGCTTCATACGGTTTTTGCATTTCCGAATCTTCAAATTCATTGGCCAGTAGGAAAGCAATCTTCTTCATATCTGTTCCTCCTTTTGATTTGGTACGCACACCGCAACCCGTTAACTCTGCTGTTTCTCTCGCTCCTCCAGATACCTGCGCATCTTGTGAAGATAATCCGGCACGTCCAACGGATCGTTTATCATCATTTGAATCATGCAAAGCTTATTCGCGTTCTGTGCCTGGCTGATGGCTTCGTCAAGTTCCCGGTTCGTCCGCACCTCCACCGCGAAAGTCTCGCCACGGAAAACGTCGGCCAGTTTCGTATACTTCCAGTGTGGAACTTGGTTGTATTTCTGATTTTGAGTCCTCACATTCAAGTACTTTTCAATCGCATAGACCCCGTTGTTGAGAATGAAAATGACGGGTATGCATCCGTTTTCTACCACGGAGCTAATCTCCTGCACCGTGAACTGCAGCGAGCCGTCACCGGTAAAAAGCAGGACGCGTCGGTTTTTCGCTGCAATACAAGCCCCGAACGCAGCTGGAGTGGCGTAGCCGATACTCTGCCATCCCCCTTGAGCAATATATGTCACCCCCGTAGGCAGTCTGATTTGCGACATTCCATAGAGTAATGTGCCCGTTTCCACGATAACAATGTCATTATCTTTCAGCATCCCGCTGGATGTGGGGATAATAAGATACAGCGGTAATCGGCTGCTCCGGCTCGCCGCTAATGATATCGTATGGAAAGCTTACATTAGGGACGGGTTTCGTCTGCCGATACCCGATGGTCTGCAGCGCGTTCAGCATATCCTCCGCCATAATATTCGTGTAAGTGGCTTCACCTACCTTAACCGCGCTCGGTTGTATGTCCACCGTTTTCAGAGGATTAAGCCTTGCGGTAAGGATACCCGTGTTGCTGTCTGACCATACGAGTCCAACCGTAATGACGCAATCGGACCCTTCAACGATGCCACGTACTTCCTCACTACCGAAAGCCCCGCTATACATACCGATATAATGGGGATAAGTTTCATCAAAAGCGCTCTTGCCTTGCATCATCGATGCCGCAGGCACGTTCATTTGCTCCGCGAGCTTTTGGACGTAGGCTTGGAGCTCGTAACGGAGCGTCTTCATATCTACCAGAATGACCACGTTTTGCGCCTGTTCCAGCAACTTCCGCACATGGCCAATCACTGCCCGTAGCGAGTGTTCATTCGTTTTAGCTAGCTCGGCAGTTTGTTCATTGTGCCGCACGACTGGTTTTATGACGAGGTCGGGGGCGACTACCAAGTATACCGGCTTTTTCACCCGCTTAGCGATTCCGATTGCCTCCGGGATCTTCATCTCGGCGTTTTCCGGTGTCAAAATCGCCGTGCAGCCGGTGATAGGTTCATACATTTTGCGAAAAACGTCATATTCCGCGACCATGAGTGTATGGTGCAACAGCTTGTGCGCTTTCTGCTCTACCGATTTGGGAGAACCCACTATATGGATAAGGGCACACGTTCGCTGTGGGCACCAGCAATCGCATTGCAGGCGCTGGCTTCTCCAACGCCGAAAGTTGTGATCAGCGCCCCGGTTCCTTTCACACGGACGTAACCGTCTGCAGCAGCATATGCGGAATTCAGCTCGTTTCGCCCACTGATAAATTGTATACCGTCGTATTTCTCAACCGTATCCAGCAGATTGAAGTTATAATCGCCCGGTACGCCCGAAGATTTCCGTAATACCCTCCTGCTTCAAACAATCAAGCAAATACTGGCCGAGCGTCTTTTGCGCTACCTGCACTCGGGGCGATACGATCGTATGAGTTAAGGTGGACAAGAGAATTTCTCCTTATCAAGTTAATCGTTTGTCCTTTACTTCCATAAGTTATCCAGTCCACTCTTGCTTATGTACACAGCTTAAGAGGAATCATCCAGCGTGCGTTTCAGGCTTCTCGTAACCGAATATGGAATTAACTTCTACAAGTGGATTCAACTGGCTAATTAGTAGCCCATGAGAAAGCCATCCGCTAATTTCCGTTCCTGTTCTTTAAGTTTTTCATCGGATGTTAAGGTTAATAAAGGTGACCGTTTTGTTGATGCTCCTTGTTTCTTATCGTGCAACGAGGGCTGCTTTTCTTAAGTTGTGGGCTAGAATTCCAAAGAGCGACAATACTTCTGGAGGGAACCTGTTTTTATTTCAACATCAATGCCTTACTATCTCTGAGAAGTCAGGCTTGTTAGGTAACATCCACGCACTTTCTATTGCTAGCGATGGAATGGCACTTCAAACAGCAACTCAAGTTCGTAGTCGACGACTTTGCAACTGTCGTGA
Source organism: Alicyclobacillus fastidiosus (assembly GCF_026651875.1). GTDB lineage: Bacteria > Bacillota > Bacilli > Alicyclobacillales > Alicyclobacillaceae > Alicyclobacillus > Alicyclobacillus fastidiosus. The sequence goes on from NZ_CP104067.1 coordinate 4,138,760, forward strand.
ACTCGGCATTGAACCATGCAGGTGTTATCGTATCTATTCCCACCCCGATTGTGACATGGGTTAGGACAGTTATCGAAACAAAACTTCTTCGGTTATCACCTTTACACTTTTGTTGCTGCAGATAGCCCCTACGACCTGCCACTTTACCCTAGGCTTCAACGAGCCTCTCGCCATGACGCGACCTCTTGGGTGGTCAGTGCCCGTGAGTTCGTTGAACGTTTTCGGGAATATACCTGGGACAAAGCGATTTTAGACGCGGCACATGACGCATTGCCAATCTACGAGTACCTTCACTCACGACAGATTAAGCCATTCATTGATTTAAACCTGCGAGGTACGGGAAGTAAGGGTGGTGTTCGCAAGGATGACATCACGTTTTCCCCAACTGGGGTTCCGTTCTGTAAGAAGGGACTGGAAATGAAGGACCGTGGCTACGACTATACACGCGGAACGCCGTAAATACTACTGTCCGCTCGTTGTTAAAGGAGTGGTGACCTGTGATACACCCTGTTCCGATTCACCTTACGGAAGATGTGTACACACATATACCAAACATAATCCTCGCTTGTTCCCACCCGTCGCTCGCAACAGCAACAATGGACCAATGTCTACAAACGCAGAACCACCTGCGAGCGTAGCAACAAGCGAGCAAAAGAGGACTTCCGCCTCGAAGCTGCCAAGCATCGCAGCACCATGATGTGGACAGTCCGCATCTACGGCATCACCATGTGCCAACACATGGATGCTTGGTACCAAGAGAGCAATCTAGACCTGAGATCGATGCTCTTGCCAGCCTGAGAATACCCCAATCATACCATCTCCAGCGATGACTTTTTGAAAATCCCATCGTCATCGCTCTGTTTGCTATACCCTTCTTCAAGGAACATCTATGCTGTCATCCATTTTTCGTCGTTTTCCAGTGGATTATTGGGAGAAATCCCACTTTTCCACGTTCCAATACCGAGAGGGTATTTCAAGAAGGAACCCGAATATGACAAACCCTTATTTCGTTTGGACTAAATTCCTGTGCTGCATATGGTTACTAGCTTGACGGTCACGGTTTACTTCCGCAACACGGATTACGAATGATGCGTGGTGAACACGTTCCGTTAAAATCAAACCCAAAAGTGCATTCCATTTGCAAAATTAAGCGTAACACCGATAGTCAGGTACATCAGCCAAATCGCTGTAAGAAACATAAACAGGCCAACGGCCTTGTGACCGTGGATACCGCTTGTGCGAGCTACAATCTCGCTAATGTAAACCAACGCAAGTCCGATAAACAAAATTCCCACTGGAATATCGCCGTTATTCCAAAACGAGATAAGACCTAATACACTCAGAACCAGCATCCCAATGGCCATCCAGGCTTCAGGTCCAGATTCCGCCCCCACATATCTCCGCCATCCTAGTATAATCCAGTGAACTCCGTACGAAGTAAAAGCGACTGCTGCCATATATAAGGGCGCAGCATTTCGGTAAACGGGAAACCAGCTGAGTCCAACCATAAGGTATGCACCAGTTATAAACTGCATAAAACCGCCGAAAAAGATGCCCCACAGAGCTACTGTCTTATCGAGTTGGCGGCTGTCCTTTGACCAGTTTGGGCCATTAAAAAGTGCAGTTCCACCTTGAACAAAATAGTTGGTGCCAAGTCCGAAAAAGCCAATTGCGACGGGCCAAAATGTAGATATCGGGAACAAATCACTCATGAATAGTACACCTCCGAGGAATAGTATTCCTCTCGTTCAGATTCCTATGAGTTCCCGGCAGCCCCTAGTTTGGAAAACTTTGTGCTGAACTCGATCGATTCTTAGCACCCTTTGACCTTCACATGCCCATAAAGTGCGACACATCCATTGCGTGCCCCTAATTGCATAACCATGCATGACGAGCCGTGATGCCGTTCTTCGGGTAATACCCCCTTTCAAAAAGACGACGATTTTTGACATGACATCGAGTCAGTTTAAAGCAAATAATTTGGACTCACCTTGGAGGACGTCTGTCTTATTCACCTTTACACCACAAGGTATAGAATGTACAAACTCAAGGATTGGATTGACTTAAAATGGCGATGAGACAGGAAAAAATAACTGTGAGTCTTGAAAGAGACGGAAAACGCATGACTTCTCAATCCGCTGTGTCTGCGAAGAAGAAAATTGTGATTGTTATTAATAACCAATTCACGGATGCACCAAATACAACGCAAATCGCAAGTGGGGCTGGTCATAATAGTGCTGCAGGCAGCAATGCCACTATTGATTCATCAAATACGCTTCAGCAACAAAGCGTAGGAGGCCAAGGAAGAGCCAAGAACATCGGAATGAAAGGTATTCAGTCAGAGCCGCACAACAAACAGCGTTTCCGGCAACATGATGAAGAAATTACCATTGTTATAAACAATCAGATCAACAAAACAGGAAAGAAAATATCATCTGCTACTCAGGTGGCCAGCGGAGCTGGAACCGACAGTGCAAGTGGTACGAATGCTGCAATCCAAAGTTCAAATACCAAACAGCAACACGCTGTTGGCGGAGCCAAGTCAGGTCGTGCGTTGAATAAAGGGATGAATAGCAGGCAAAATGAAACCCGTCTTCTCTTACGTAAATCGTTAAATACGAATCGGTGATTGGTATCCACGTGCCAACTTATTTGCTTACCTGGGCTGCTCTTCTTAGGTTGTGGGTTAGAATTCCGAACCCAACCCACACCGCCGTGCCCGAATGTCCACGGAATCGGCTGCGGTTGAGTCCGTACTTCTGTTTTAAGAGGCCAATCTTTGCTTCTCCTGCTGCTCTAAATCGCTGTAAGTCCTTGTACCAAGGTTCCTGCTCCAGCTCTGTCCGTTTCTTACTTTTCTTTCCTCGAAACGGAGTGCTGACATGTTTTACCCCAAGTTCCTCTTGCAAGACCCGCTCGTTTTTACGGCTGCCGAATCCCCGGTCGGTTGCTACTGCATGAGGTGCGGAGCCAAATATCTCTTGGTGGTGTTCCACTGCAGGGATCAACATCTCGTCATCAGATGGATTTCCAGAGTAGACTGCGTAACCGGTGACAAATCCGCTCTCCGTTTCGTCAATCCGGACCTTGTATCCAAACTCAACCTTCTTGGCCAGCTTACCTTTCTTAATTGGCCGAGCCATCGGGTCATGGATGCTAATCAGTCGGTCTGGAATAATACGGTTTCCGCTCAGTTTGATCCACCAAAGATTGCAATCCGTGCTTTTGCTTTTGCACAGACTGCTTCGTTGACCGCTGTAGCTTTTCAATCACTGATTCTGCCTGCTGCAGAACACTTTCCGTAATCTCGACTACGTCCTGCGTAATTTTGTTCACTTCATCCCAGGACCGGCTCATGCGTCGGCGCAACACTTTCGCGAAAGACAGCACCTTTCGTTTTACGATGTCAGTTTGGTCGACAAACCCTTCTGTAGCGTGGGACGCCACCTTACGAATCTTGTTTATCGTCCGAGTAATGGCACGTACCCCGTCCTGTAAGAGCGTTGCATCCGTTGGGTGATGGATATCCGACTCCACCACCGTGGTGTCTGTACGAAACTTGCGATGACGAATGACTCTTTCTTCGCTGAGTTTCCTGACTAGCAATTCATTTAGATGTTCAATCGTGCCCTCACCATACCGCTTACGAGCTTTGATGAGTGTGGTTGCGTCAGGTACCTTTTGGTCAATGGCGATATGACAGAACCGTCTCCAGTGAAGACTGTCGCTGACCTCCTGAACGAGTGTTTCATAGCCCAGCTGATAACGAAATTTGATATACATGAGTCGAAGATAGGTCTGAACGGGGACAGTCGGACGTCCCATGGTGGTATTAAAGTTCTCCAGGAATGGCCACATGAATCGCTCGTCATTCAAAATCTGGTCGATACGTTCAAGTTCCGCAGGTAGCGAAAGCAGAGATTCGGGGAGAATTGAGTCCCACAGTGTCACTTGATTTTGGTGAGTTCGTAGCATTTTCTCATGCCTCCTAACAGGATTCCCGAGGCATGATGCCGAACTCTCAAGCAAAAGGAATTCGCACACACCTCGGGTGGATCTGTGATTGTCTCGACAACAACCACTTCACCAACGGGCATTGCGATTCCTTTTCTTTATTCAATTCGTGGACTTTTTCAGGGGCCACTAATTAACTAAAAACACCCATATGGATATGTATTCCACATCCAAAGGGTGTAATCCTTGTAAATTCTTATTGAACAAAACTAACGCCCCCGTACCTGAGGAAGAAACGATACAGCCATTGGAAACACGTTCCACACATGTTGATCTAATTTTGCTAAGATGACTGCATAAACGTGAAACGCAAAAGGCGCGTATTAGGTGGGAGCGTATTGATCAATCATCAGCAATTGATTGAACTCGGACTAAGCTACAAGGGAACAAGTCTACGATATCCTTTTACTATGGATTTGCCGGTGCTTTATGTTCGAGACAGAATGTTTGCATTGCTGTTCAACCGGGATGGGGTTGAAAGTGTCAACTTAAAGACATCGCCTGACGAAGCATGGTTGCAGCGCGAAACCTATAGAGGATCTGTGTTTCCCGGGTACCATATGAATAAGCAGCACTGGAATACTGTCATCCTAAACGGAACTGTTCCCGATGAAGTCATTATTGTGATGTTCCAAGAATCATACTATCGTGTTGTCGCGAAATTCCCCAAGTCAGAAAGGGATTTGCTGCTGTTGAACTAAACTCTCTCTATGATTTAAGATTTTCCCAGTCATGTAGCGGTTTTCTTTGTACACTAAATATCACATTTCAAGCGGAATGCCGTGATTTCATGTGCTTTTTCGGCTCAAGGGTGTACTCAAATAAGGGGGTTACCCCTTTTGGTGAATTATGGTCGCGCTTTTGGATCTCCACGTCTACCTTCGCGGCCTACCCTCTCATGCCTCACGGGGTCCTAATTTCGGCCCTTTTCATTCCATCGTTCTGCCTGTCGAAGGGTGGAGGTCGGCTGTGCTGCCCGCCTGGGTCGTTGCCCTCAAGTTATGTTTGGTGCCGACTGCTCCGCGCTTCGTTTGTATGTTCACATGATGCTATATGACGGAATTGTACTAAATCATTAAGCTACATTCTGTAAGCGTTCTGCTTGGACAGAATCGAGCATTTGTTTCGGATCATACGGTATTTGTCTTTTCCACAACACGAATAAGACTCGAATCAACTTACAACACAGAGCTACCACAGACTGAACTCGCTTCAGTGGGTTCTGTGATCTTTGTGTATAGTATTGGTGAAGCCCCTGAAACTCAGCATTCTTCGCAATCAGTGGGATCACACATCGGAATAGCAACGCCCTTAACTTGGGTCGACCTCTTTTACTAATCGTCGTTCTACCTTTGTGATTCCCTGAACTGTTCTCCTTCAGATTCAATCCTGCTAATTTTTGAATCTGTCTAGGGTGCTGGTAGGAAGAGATATCCCCAATTTCAGCAATGAAACCTGCGGCGGTGATGAGTCCAACACCTGGTACACTCATCATCTGCTCGGCTTCAGGAATCTGACTCATTAGCTGTTCAATTTCAGCTATTAAATGTTCCAGTTGCGTGTGCAGTAAATCGTATTGATCAAGCAAAATCTGAATCTCTTGGCGTGCCATCTGTAATCCTTCAGTGATTCCAATCGAAGCGTCAGCAGCCTTTATGAACTGTCGCGCGCGACTGACGCCGACTCCACGCTTAATTCCGTTTTCACGCCATCGGCGGAAGATTTCTAACTCCGTCTCTTCAGCAACGTCCATCGGGAGCGGAAATTCGTGCAAACACACCAATGCTGCTTTACCTTCCCAGTCTTTAAACACACTCGTGAACTCTGGAAAGAATCGATCCAACCAATTATGGACCCGCCCCTGCACTCGCTTCAGATCTTCGATCAAACGCCCTCTTTGATTCATTCCCACGCGCAATTCTGCGTAGATACCCTCGGGAATGTTGGGTACGGAGTAGCGTCCATCTCTCACCAATTGCGAAATGGCTCGGGCGTCTTTACGGTCATTCTTCGTTGGACTATTGTCATCCAATTCTTTGCTCTTCTTCACGTGCATCGGGTTTACAAGAACCACGTAGATGCCATTATGGCGAAGAAATTGAGCGAGGTTCATCCAGTAGTGCCCTGTCGGCTCAACACCTAAAATCACGTTGTCGTATCCGTGGTCGGATTTCAGTGCTTCTATCCAGCTCAAAAGTTTTTCGAATCCTTGGCGACTGTTGTCAAAAGACAATGGCTTGCCAAGCTCGATGCCACGTACATCGCTGGCACGAGCGACATGCACTTTCTTAGCAATGTCTGCACCGACAACCAAGGTGGAATCTGTGACACGACGAATCTTCGTGTTTTGCGTTATACTCACTGCTGTACAACCTCCTGATTTTTGTGTTGCGATTGGCCAATCAAAACACTATCAGGGGGTTGTTCTCTATTCAATCCTCAAGAACTTTCATTACAGGAATGCTGCCCGATGTCCCATAAAGCGAACCGTTTTACGCCGTATTTTCATGCAGAATTCAAGAGCATTGCCTTATGGGACATCTGCCCACGTTTGTCCAATATGATGCCTTCTAACATTTGTACTAGGGATCTTAATTTGAAAGCCACCGAGCAATGACGCCTATGGAAAAATGGAACTGGCAGAACATGCCGTTCCGACGGGATAACGATGGGGAAGCCCTGTTTGGTTCGATTCCTCCAATTTGCGCTCTTGCTTACTTTAATATTCTCCCTTAATTACAAAAAATTAGCCCCGAATTGTTCCAGCTAGTTTAGACTTCTGTCTAGCAAACTTAAACTTCCCTTCTAATTCCTTTGGTACCTCCATCCCCTCAGAAAGCTTAAAACCAACGGCCCGCTTCTTAGGGTCATCAACCGTATACATGACGTTGACCTCAAGACCATCCTCATAAAAGACGTAGGCCCATTTGATATTTTCCACTTGAAAACGCGATGTTTCTAAAGGTTTGGCCGCAAACTCAATATCACGTTCTTCTTTCAAAATTCGGTTTACATAATCAAGTGTCTCCCGGCTTTCGCCAGCTGGTACAACCGTAAATTCATGCTTGTATTTGTTCATAAAGTAACGGGCTTCATTAGCACGTAAACCAGCAAGCGCTTCTGCTACAGGTGAAGACTCTAAACCAACCGTAGACACATTTTTAAAATCAACGATATAGGACATTTCCACGGCTCCTTTTATCTCTTTATTTTCTAACAACAGGAATCCACATTTCTTGCTGTCGCTGCTTCCTGAAAGCAGTTGTTCCAGTTCTTCCTCCGAATAATCACTCAGCCTCTTGTAGGGATCGAAGGGACCCGACTGCACGAGCATGTTCCAATCCATGCTGTTCACCGTATACCCCGGCAGCATGATTGCCCCTTCATTCAACGACTTTCACTTGTCCAGTGCCTTACTCATGTCGACGCACATGCTGCAACCGGTCCCGTTGCACTCTGGACACATGCCTTGTGGATCGTTATAAAGAAAACATGTTTGCTGGTCCGACATAAGGCTGACCTACTCGGGAGAGAGAAGGCGGAGAGAAGAGGCGAGATATCGGTCATCGTGCCCAACGTGGAATGGGAACCACCGACCAGCCTCTTCTGATCCACAATAACAGCCATGCTAAGATTTTCGATCGCGTCTGCACCGGTTGCGGAATACGCGGCAGAAAGGTGCGGACGGATTGTTTTCCCTTGCGCCCGAGACCACGATATACTCCTGATTAGATTCGCTCATTGTTCCAACAGCTTTTCAAGCTGTCCGCACATGTTAGTCCAGCCATACTTAGCGCCTTGGAGTGCTTGATCATTTGAGATGCCGGTTTGTTCGAGATGAAGGTTAACCTTTCCGTCCCCTAAATCCTGCAGCGTCCAGGTGACTGTGTTGTTCTCCCCCATGCTGACCCAGGTGTAGGACAACCGGTGTGGTGCGTCCACGATTAGCACTTCGCAGTCAATAATGCCATTCCACCCTTCGATCGGCTGCATGCGAAACTGAAAACGGTGTCCTACGACGGGCTTAAAATCATTTTCCATGACCCACTTGGCAAGCTTGTCGGAATCGGTCAAGGCGGACCAAAGCTTCTCAATCGATGTCCTGTACTGAAAATCCAAGGATAATGTTGAACTCATTCTTCTTCCTCCTCTAATAGTTGGTTCAAGCGCAACATATTCGTACTCCAGAACTTGCTGTAGAAAGCCACCCAGTCTTGAATTTGTTTCAACGGAGTGGGGTTTAGCCGATACCGCGTTTCTCTGCCGACTTTTCGGGCAGTTACGAGACCGGCATCTTTAAGTATTGCCAAATGCTTTGAAACCGCCGTTCGTCCCATTTGAAAATGAACTGTTAATTCATGAAGCGGCATCTCCGCAGACTCTGCTAACAGGCGAATCAGTCGACGCCTAGTGGGGTCTGCAATCGCGTCAAACACATCCCGCAGCTGGTTGTTCTCGCTCACGGCACCCCCTCCTAAAAATCTTTCAAGTGAAACTTATTCAGGTTGTCCAAATGAACCAATACTAATTGGACACCATTTAGTGACGGTTTTATATTAGGTCACCATTAGGTGTCGTGTCAAGCAGACCTGACTTGGAAAGTTATAGGGGCTTATGTCGCTATACTGCCCAATACTGACATAAACATATCACTCGAAAGTGCATGAGTATGCACTTTTCGTGCATAACTGAACACTGCTTTTTCCTGCAAAATGAAACTGCGGACTATAGCCATTTAAGCGTGGTATCTCTATAATCGGAACCGATTCCCGAAAATTCCAATGGCCACTCTAATGCGCATACATTTTGTCGGTCCCAAGCCGCATTCGAGAAGAAAAAGAGTAAAAGATAGCAGAAAATGATAACAATTGACTATGCGTTAGCATATGCAGGACTGGGTGCCAATGACGAGTGGCACGCGGAGTGCAGGGACTATGTTGATAACACGGGGAACATAATTGAGAGCAGGGTGAAGTATGGATATTTGACCGCTTCACTCCAGATTGTGCGAGATGGTCAACTGTGCAGGGTGCTTTGGTTCCCAAATGTCACCGAATATATTGTGGACGAACCCGAGGGATGGGTGCCTGACTTTTGGGAACTCGACATCGTGACTGCATTTGATCGAATACTGGATGCAATTGGTACACATCGTTTCGAGGACGGTTCGATTGACGTGATACCGACTTTTGCTAGTTGGTTGACTGGAAACTGAATGACAATGTGCCGTTCCAGTCCCAGTCGAAGTATCCAACGTTTCCATGGATACGAAACAGCTACGCACCATTTACAACATTCACCCACTGCGTCCCGTCATCAAACCTGTCTTGTGACACCTTCGCACTTCAAAAAGACGTGTTTTTGGTCACCAATGGGGCATGGTATTAAGTCAATAGAATGGACACCCCAAAACAGAGAAATTATAAGTTTTAATATTCTGATATGATGCCTGTTATCGTTCAGCTTGCTGCAGCTCTTATAGCGTGGAAATATCTTCTTTCGATTTCAACCGGTGTTAGAAAACCGATTGATGAGTGAACTCGTTCCCGGTTATACCAGACCTCGATGTATTCGAAGATCCGCCGGATTGCCTGTTCCCTCGTTTTGAACTTTTCCAGATAGACGAGCTCTCGCTTGATAATGCTGTGAAACGACTCGATGCACGCATTATCAAAACAGTTACCTTTGCGACTCATGCTACCGACCATCTTGTATTCTCGCAGCTTGTCCTGATAGTCATGAGAGGCATATTGGCTCCCACGATCCGAATGATGCAGCACGGTTTCTGTTGGGTCTTGGCGTTCGTATGCCTGCTCCAGTGCCCTGATGCACAGCTCTTTCGTCATCCGTGCTCCCGCACGCCAGCCCACAATCTTACGGCTATAAAGGTCCATTAGGCTAGCCAGGTAGACCCATCCTTCGTCCGTTGGGATGTAGGTGATGTCTGCCATGTACACCTGGTTGGGTCGCTCTGCTACAAACGTTTGATTCAGTACATTCTCCTGTACCGGATAATCGTGGTTCGAATACGTGGTCGCCTTGTACTTGCGAACGGTACGGCTCCTCAGTTGATTCTCTCGCATGATTTTGGCCACGGTCTTCTGCGCCACACGCTCGCCTTCCTGGCGCAGGATCTGCGTGATTTTAGGACTGCCATAAAGACGACGGGATTTCACGAATATCTGATGAATCCGCTTCGTTATTCGCTTCCGACGTTTGGCTCGCTTACTCTCAGGTCGTTCACGCCAGGCATAATACCCGCTCCGAGATACACCCAACACTTTGCACATCTTCTCAACCGAAAATTTGGAGCGGTGTCTGTGGATGAATTTATACCTTACTTCCGGTCGTTGGTGAAGATGCACATAGCTTTTTTAGGATTGCATTCTCCTCTCGAAGATCGCGTAGCTCTCGCTCTAAGTCACGAATTGTCTGAGCTTCTGACCTGAGGTTCCCACTCCCAACAAACGGGGCGGACGGATCCTCCTTATATTTCGACATCCAGCCATACAACGTCTTTTGTGATACGCCTAGCTCCCGAGCTACTTGGCTCGTCGTTTTCCCACTCTCCAAAGCCAATTGCACTGCATGAAGTTTGAATTCCTTGTCGTACTTCTGTGTCATGTGGCTCACCTCGAATCGCCTTATTCTTACATTCCCGATTCGTTGTGTCCACTATTACAACCTAGCACCAGAAAGTGATTGTAGGCTTCGTAGGTGAAACTGTGTCGCTGGCTTCTTCGGTTCAGCCATTTGAACAGCAGTCTCGATACCTCATACTTGAAACTCCCGAGCATCCTGCTGTTGTCGGTGATTCCGTAATATCGGTAATGCCCTACGAGTTTCTTCCGCATCGTTCCCATGATGACGTCCAAGCCCTCATGCCGCGATTCCTTGAGCCATGCCTTTACCGCCTGCACCTTCGCACGGAATTTCTTCTTGCTTGTTTTGCGCTTTACTCGAAATTTTCCCGCGCGGCTTGTACCGCAGTAGTGCGTGAACCCGAGGAAGTCAAACGTCTCCGGTTTCCCGAGTCCCATCCTGTCCCTGTTTATTGCTGCGAATCGTCCAAATGCGAGTATCTTCGTTTTCTCTTCTGCCACTTCGAGTTTGAATTTGGCAAGTCGACTGATGAGAGCTGAGTAGAACATCTCTGCATCCTCTTTGTATTGAAAGCAGCACACATAGTCATCGGCGTATCTTACTAGCTCTGCCTGTCCCCTGCATCTCTTCTTTACCGCTACCTCAAACCAAAGGTCTAGCGTATAGTGTAGATAGACATTGGCAAGAACTGGAGACGCAATAGACCCTTGCGGTGTGCCGAGGTCTGTTGCCTCTATCTTCCCGTTTTCCATGATTCCCGCCTTTAGGAATTTGACAATAAGCCTCCTAATATTCGGGTCAGCTATTCGCAGATGGATAAACTTCATGAGCCAGTCGTGGTCCACATTATTGAAGAACCCTCGAATATCCGCATCGACTACGTAGCTTATTTTCCCCTTCTCAATAACTCTGTTGAGTGCTCTCAGCGCATCGTGTGCGCTTCGATTTGGTCTGAACCCATAGGAGCAGTCGAGAAAGTCAGCTTCATACACGGCCTGCAGGATTTTGCTAAGTCCCATCTGGACAATTTTGTCCTCGTACGCCGATATCCCGAGTGGTCTTTGGCCTTTTCCATCGCCCTTTGGAATGTACGTCCTTCGGACTGGCAATGGCCTGTAACTTTGCCGCTTTAGTCTCTGTACCAAGTCCTGAATGTTGTCATCCAGATTTTCTTCGTACTCTGCTTTCGTTACCTTGTCGATGCCGACCGCCTTCTGCTTGCCCAACTCTCTGTGGCACTGCAGCAGCATTTCTTCGTTTAGGAGGTGATACAAGGACGTGAATGATTCCTTTGGCTTAGTTCTTGCAATTTCTGTTATTCTTGATAGTTTCGTTTCCATACATTCCCTACCCCTGTGTGTAGTTCATGTTTCCTTATCAAGAGCGACGACATGTAACTGCCTTTCCTCCATCGGCGTTACCCGACTTCCTTGGTGTAGAGTCGGAGGAGGTGGGCGCTAGCCTGCCTCCGTCCGCTCGATCAAACGGATCGTGCAGTTTTCCCGCAATCCGCTTTCCTTCATGTCATCGCGTGGATGCAGGCATCAGATTCAAATCGGGTATCAGGGACATTAGGTTTACCAATCGAAACTCACCGTACAATCGTCGCTCAGGATATTTCCGCCATCCACCGTTCCGCCACCGCTTGTACTGGTGGCTTCTGATTCGTTGAATAATCCAGCGTTGCAGTCTGTTGAACAATTTTCGAACGTGTGCTTTTCGATAGTAATTGCCCCATCCTCGAATGACCGGGTTAATCCTGTCAATCAGCTCCTGTACGGTGAGCGGAAGTCGGCGCTTTGTGCGTTGACGGATGGTGTCCTGGAATCGTTTCACGGACTTCTCCGTTGGAATCGCATAGATGTTCAGTCTATTGGGTCCCTTTTTCACCTTGTGCTGTGGCAGCGTTAGACCTTTGCCGCGTTTCAGCTTATAGCCGAGAAATTCAAATCCCGCGCTAATATGAGTAATGCGGGTCTTCTCCGGATGAAGCGTTAAGCCCAGCGCTTCTAAGGCAACTTTTGCATCTGCCAACACCTTTACAGCTTCCTCACGACTCTTGCAGAGTACAACCCAATCATCAGCAAAACGGGTAAGGCGATAACCCATGTTTTCCATCGCTCTGTCAAATGGTGTGAGGTAGATATTACTGAATAGTGGACTCACTATTCCGCCCTGAGGTGTCCCAGATACTGTCTGGAATTTCACCCCGTTCTCCATGTATCCGGCTTCGAGCATCTGTCTAATCAGTCGTAAAATGCGCCCGTCGCTAATTCTTTCAGATATCATGTCAATGAGACGCTCGTGCTGGACATTGCCAAAGAAGTCACGCAAGTCAGCATCTACTACCCATTCACAGCCGTTCATGATTTCGCGATAGATTTTCCGCATTGCTTGATGTGTGGAACGCCCCGGTCGATATCCGAAACTACAATCGCTAAATGTCAACTCGAATATAGGTTCAAGCCGATTTTTCAGTGCTTGCTGGCATACCCTATCTCGAATGGCGGGAATGCCAAGCGGCCTCGTTTCGGTGGGCTTATTCCGTTTCGGGATGTTCACCCTTCTAACTGGTATCGGTCTGTAGACATCCTGCTTTAGCTGTTGGTGCAGTCTGGCTAGTTCCTCCGCTGCCACTCGCTCAAAGTCAGCAATTCGGACGTTATCGATTCCACCACTACCGCCGTTCTGCTTGACCAGCTTCCACGCTAACTCCAGATTGGCTCGGTGATAGACCTTGTCAATGAGCGAATGAATCTTCCTACCTGTACCGTCTGCCTTCATTTGGTCTCGTATCCTCCGTTGCGAGTTCTGGGTCTTTCACTTAGGGAACTTTCCTTCCCTCGCTACATACTCGCGAACCTCCTGAGGTTTCGGGTTCCATAAAGCGAGCCGCCTTCCCCTTTTACTCACCTTTTGAGTGAACAAAAGCCACCTGCACTTGGGCAGATAGTCCGGACGTTTCTGTTGTTCGTCCGTTGCAGTATTATGCAGCTCTCCGACTTCTCGCAGCGCATCGGTGCGCACTTCGGGGTTGCCTTATAGCGCACGTTACTGGATAGCTGTGGACTCCTGAACAAAATGGCAGCCACAGCACGACCATTTCGACTTTCTTTACCCACCTGTCCATCGCGGTGCTCACTTACCAGACACTACGAGATCTCCGTGGGTCACAACATCATCTTCCGTGCCATGCCGCCCGCACACACCTTGGTACGATGGGTGGACTAGTAGCGCCTTCGCCTCCATAGTGCAAGCTCGACCTTGCCCCATCTTTGGCCGACCGGTTCGCAATTCGGTTCCCCGTTTCACTACAGCCTGGTACTTCTCCGCAAGCCCTCCGGACTCCACCTCACGGTGGACGCCCTGCCCTCCGATACATCGATTGCTATCGGCCCCTGAGGCGTTACCCCCAGGTTTGGATATGAGCCCCCTAGTCCGAGACTCAGTGGGACTTTAACCCACCCGATGACGCGCTGCCACGCGCACACTACGCAGTTATCCGACTCCCTGTGTGCCATTTGACATTCTCCCGTTATCCGATTGTTTGTCATACTCCCTGGTAGAAGAGCAACAGGGTCTCCCGGGTTGCAGTGTAATCATTGTGTAGCATGCCTGGCTCTCCGACCCCGGGGAAGCTCCGCTGCACTCGCCTTATCGCGCAGTAGAATATGGTCTTCCAGAGTTTCGAAACCGTCGACCTTCCCGTTTAACTCATTTCGAGGCTCAATCACATTCAGGCCTACTACCTAGCTGTCTACGCTTAGCCCACAAAATTACTCTTACGGACCCAAGACTCGCTACTGGTGACTTGGCTTTAGTCTTACCAGGCAGGATTTCCACCTGCTAAATTACACGACCTTGCCCGGCCGCACCGAAACTTGAGTGGAGAATTTTAATTTCAACAACACGCATCGAGATGCCCATATATTGGATTGTGGCGCTTTGTATAACCAGTTAAGGCAGGGACTCATCTAGGAGAGCAAACTTTGTCGTCTTCATTTTATCAAATAATTGTGTATTGTTCTTAATAGCGGAAAATGCATATATCTTCAGTCCCATTTTCTTTTAAAATGAACAAGGATACAAAATTGACATACTTGAAAAGAGATGTAGAACGTCAAGATTGAAACCAGCGAGAGAATTAAGAAAGCACCTATGGGAGGAGTGTTCAGTCATGCAGTTAGAACAGTAAGATTCGTCAGTTGGCCAAATTTCCAATTCGAGATTGACTAATTTTCCAAAGTGGAATATGTTCCTCTTCTAAAAGTACAAGTGCTGGTGATTTATAGTAAGTAGCCTTTGGTATCCTGATCCTCTCTATTTTAAAACTCGTTATCGAAGTATTAATGGTAAGGGGTGCAAGAGGTTTATGTAATCTTAAAAATTGGCAAGTTAACTTATTATGTTTACACACTGTTGCAAGGGTTGACAATTTTAAAAGGGTTAAGTCCATTGTTTCTTTATGTAGTATTGTTGATTAAGAGTTTACGTTAAATAAAGTGAATATTCTGATTAAAAATTATGGAGAACATTATAGGAGGATTTAAATATGAATTATATCCCAGTTAATAACCAAATGAGTGAACCTTCTTTTTCATCTGTACGTTGGCGAATGATAGCACCAACTCTTTTTGTCTTATGGGTTGTTGGGATGTTCGATAAAATTGGTGTGGCTGTGATATCAACGAATAAGGCATTTTTGATTGATATGAATTTGGTTGGAAAGCCTGTTTTAATAGGAAGCTTAGTTACCGGACTACTGTTTTCGTATGGGATTGGTTTTTTCATTTGGGGATGGTTAACTGATCACTTTGGCCCGAAAAAGTGTGCTATAGTAGGTCTGGTATTATGGGGGTTAAGTACATGCTTAGCCGCCATTGCTCCAAATTTTGTTACTCTATTAGTTTCTCGTATTTGTCTTGGCTTCGCTGAAGCATTTTTGTGGCCAGTTTCCAACTCACTGACAGCTCGTTGGTTTCCCTTAAGTGAGCGTGGGCGTGCGAAAGCGATTTGGATTAATGGGATAAACGTTGGAGCAGCTTTTACAGGATTTTTAGTTTTATCCTTACTTCATCAATTTAGTTGGCGTATTGTATTTTGGGTTTTAACACTTCTTGCTTGGGTGATTTGTTTGCCAATGGTATATTGGCTTGTTCAAGATCAACCAACAAACCATAAGAACGTGTCACAATTTGAAATAAACCACATCATGAGTGAGCAACTGACCCAGGAAGATGAAAAGGTTAAAATCAAAGTAAAAGGAGTTTTATCGTCAAGTTTTTGGATGCTTATTCTTTCTTATATTGCAAGTACAATCGGGTTTTATGGATTATCTACTTGGTTTCCAAGCTATTTGGTTATCATGAAACACTTTAACGCGAACCAAACCTCAAGTTATATGGTCTTAGCATATATGGTCGCTTTGATTGCTGTGGTATTCGTTGGAATGCATACAGATAAAACGCAGAAAAAAGCTATTTGGTTAGCCGGGTCATTCGTTGCTGCGCTTGTCTGTCTCTTATTCGCGATAAATTTATCTTCAGCGATTACTGACGCAATTATGATTGCAATAGCGATTGCATTTGTTCAGATTACTACTTTAACGATTATAGGTCTAATGCATAGTATGTCAAGTACTGAAAGAATTGGTACAAGTACAGGAATCGCCACTGGATTCACTGACGTTGTTGCTGCCTTTGGACCAACCATTATGGGTGCTTTGATTGCGTTTGATCACGGGTCATATGTTTTTGCTTTTATGTTTTTAATAGGTATTTTCGTAATAGGTGCTTTGGGAGGATATATTTTACAGCGCCAAAGCTACTAAACTTAAGTTAGAAGTTACAATCATGAATCAGGTTCGAAGGCACTGCAACGCATTGAATAAATTGAGTATTTTGAAAAATCAAGTTTTAATACCAATAGGTTTCAGTGGGAGATGGTTTATGGGAAGGGCCTCTGGGGTTATAGAAATGCAGGGAGCTTTTTTGCACATATGGCCCTTGAAGCAATAATCGGATTAATTACGGAAACTTGTCGATCGTTTTGTTGATTGTTTCGTTGGCGTTAGTTAGATTGATTCGTTCTAAATATTATAGCCTCTCGGAATTAGAGTTCGGAAAAGCGTGGTAAGACGGGATTTCTCCCAATGATCCGCTGGAAAACGGCGAGAGATGATCGACGCCATCAAGATTCCTTGAAAAAGGGTATAGCAAACAGAGCGATGACGGTTCAATTTTCGAAAAGTTATCGCTAGAGATGGTATAGTTGGAGTATTCTCAGGCTGACAAGAGCATCGATCTCAGGTCTAGATTGCTCTCTTGGTACCAAGCGTCCATGTGTTGACACATGGAAATGCAGTAGATGCGGACGGTCCACATCATGGTACTGCGATGCTTGGCAGCTTCGAGGTGAAAATCCTCTTTTACTCGCTTGTTGCTACGTTCGCAGGTGGTTCTGCGTTTGTAGACATTGGTCCACTCGTTGCTGTTGCGAGCGACGGGTGGGAACAAGCGAGGATTATATTTAGTATATGTGTGGACGCATCTTCCGTAAGGTGAATCGGAACAGGGCGTATCACAAGTCACCACTCCTTTGATAACGAGCGGACAATAGTATTTACGGCGTCCGCGTGTATAGTCGTAGCCACGGTCTTTCATCTCCAGTCCCTTCTTGCAGAACGGAACCCCAGTTGGGGAAAACGTGATGTCATCTTTTCGAACTCCCTTGCTTCCCGTACTCCGCAGGTTTAAATCAATAAATGGCTTAATCTGTCTCGAATGAAGGTACTCGTAGATTGGCAACGCATCATGTGCGGCGTCTAAAATCGCCTTGTCTCAGGTATATTCACAAAAGCGTTCAACGAACTCACGGGCACTAACCACCCAAGAGGTCGCATCATGGCGAGAGGCTCGTTGAAGTCTAGGGTAAAGTGGCAAGTCGTATGGGCTATCCGCAGCAACAAAAGTGTAAAGATGATAACCGAATGCGTATTCCGGATGAAAAAAGCCACGCATTCCGGAAAATAGCGGCCGGGCGTTCCGTTTAATCGCAGCCACTCGTTCCGGAAATTCGCGGCCACCTGTTCCGGAAAATCACAGCCACTTTTGAGAGCTAGTTTTTGGTTCTTCCCCTCGTAGCGTTGGTTCCAATTTTAGCGGCAGGTAGAACAACAGATCTCTTGAATCTGTCTCAGTCTCTTGGACAGAAAGGAGTTGTTGTCACCGTTGCCCAGAAGGAGGACACCAATGCGCAAGATCCACGAAGTACTTAGGTTGTACGCTGAGGCTGGACTCAGCGAGCGTACCATCGCCAAAAGCGTATCTCTCTCCCGTAGCACAATCAGCAAAATCATCACAAGATCTAAGGAAATCGGCCTCTCTTGGCCAATTCCCGACGACATGGATGACTCAAAATTGGAGTCTCTACTGTTTCCTGCCCCCTGGGTCGCCCCAAGAACTGCTTCGAGCCGGAGTGGGAAAAGATCCATCAGGAATTGAAGAGAAAGGGTGTCACCCTACAACTACTATGGATGGAGTACAAGGAACAACATCCAGACGGGTATCAGTATAGCCAGTTTTGTGAACGGTATCGGGTTTGGAAAAGACAGTTACAAATCACTATGCGCCAGGAACATCGCGCCGGAGAAAAGATGTTCGTGGATTACGCCGGCCCCACACTGCCTGTTGTAGATCGAGAAACCGGAGAAGTGCAACATGCACAAATCTTTGTGGCTGTATTGGGGGCGAGCAACTACACGTTCGCAGAGGCACACCCAGCTCAAAACGTGGAATCATTCATCAGTGGTCATGTCCGTGCTTTTGCGTTCTTCGGCGGTGTTCCTGAGTTGGTCGTCCCGGATAATCTCAAGTCCGCAGTGTTTAAAGCAGACCGATACGAACCCACACTCAATCGAAGCTATCAAGAAATGGCGTCTCACTACGGTTGTGCCATCTTACCGGCCCGTCCCAGAAAGCCAAAGGACAAGCCCAAGGCAGAAGTCGGCGTCCAAATCGTGGAACGTTGGATTATGGCGGTACTTCGAAACCGCGTGTTTTTTAGCTTTCATGAATTGAATCAGGCAATTAAAGAACTGGTGAATCGGCTGAATCACAAACCATTTCAAAAGCTAGAGGGCTCGCGTCAGTCCCTGTTTGCGGCCACGGACCAGCTCGCCCTCCGACCCCTGCCTGCAACACCCTACGAATACGCAGAGTGGAAGCTGTGCGGCGTACACATAGACTACCACATCGAAGTACATCGAGCGTTTTACAGCGTTCCTTACTCGTTGGTGGGTCAACGCGTGGACGCTCGGATTACACAGAACACAGTTGAGATTTTCTTTAAGGGTAAACGGATTGCTAGTCACGCACGCGCGTTTGCACCTGGCCAAGCACGTACCGAGCCACTCCATCGTCCGAAATCTCACCAGAAGCATCTGGAATGGACACCCTCTCGACTCATCTCTTGGGGAAACAGCGTTGGACCAAACACTGGGATGTTGGTGGAACGGATTTTGCAGAAGTTCAAGCATCCAGAGCAGGGATACCGCTCGTGCCTCGGATTACTGGGTCTTGGTAAACAGTATTCTACCGAACGACTCGAGGCGGCAGCGTTACGTGCACTCACAATCAATTCACCATCGTATCGGAGTGTAAAATCCATCCTCCAAAAGGGATTGGACAAGGCCGACTTGGTTGCTAGAGATCACAGGGTTACACCGAACCACAACAATGTTCGTGGCGCACAGTACTACCAATCGGGCCTGCTTAACTAATATCACAATTCTATGGGAGGGCCAATCTTGCCCTCCTCACATGAGGAGAGACGATTCATGCTAACCAATCCAACCCTTCAGTACCTGCGCCAGATGAAACTCGGTGCCATGGCGGACGCCTACACACAACAGCTTCAGGATCCAAATGCTCAGAGCCTCACGTTCGAGGAACGGTTTGGTCTCTTGGTTGACCATGAATGGGTTAACCGACAAAACCATCGCCAACAGCGTCTGATTCGGGAAGCTCGCTTGAAAATCAACGCGGCACCCGAAGAAATTGAGAATCACGTGTCTCGAACATTGGATCACGGATTGCTTCGTTCACTGACCACCGGGCAATGGGTCCAAGCACATCATAATCTCATCCTAGTCGGCCCGACAGGTGTCGGGAAAACCTTCATTGCTTGCGCATTAGGTACAGCCGCTTGCCGTCAAAATCTTAATGTCCGTTATTTTCGAGTTTCTAAACTTCTTCAGGAATCACTTATCGCCAAAGGGGATGGATCCTACGAGCGATTACAACGCCACATTCGGAAGGCAGACCTGCTCATTCTTGACGACTGGGGATTGGCACCTATGTCTGTCCCCGAAAGTCGAGATCTCCTAGATCTATTAGACGAAAGGACAAACACGCATTCCACTTGTATTGCCAGTCAACTGCCTGTCGAGCTATGGCACGAGCATTTTGTAGATCCCACACTTGCTGACGCGATTCTTGACCGCATTGTGCACAACGCTTATAAGCTTGAAATCAATGGAGAATCGATGCGTAAATTAAAAAGTTCATTGTCTATAGAAGATAATTCTGGTAAGTAGAATATAACCACGTTACGAGGCGGTCAAAAGTGGCTGCAAATTACCGGATTCGGTGGCCGCGATTTATCGGATTCACTGGCCTACATATTTCCGGAACAGGTGGCCGAATTCACCGGAATACGCACCGAAAAAGTATTTGTTTCGATAACTGTCCCAGCCATGTCACAGTCGGGTTGGGAATAGATACGATAGCACCTACATGGGGCAATACCGAGTTCACGACAGTTGCAAAGTCGTTGACTTCGAACTTGTGTTGCTGTTTGAAGTGGCATTCCATCGCTGGCAATAGAAAGTGCGCGAGTGTTACCTAACAAACCCGACTTAGCAGAGACAGTAAGGAATTGATGTTGAAATAACCTGAGCAAAACGTCGAA
Organism: Alicyclobacillus fastidiosus; assembly: GCF_026651875.1. Taxonomy (GTDB): domain Bacteria; phylum Bacillota; class Bacilli; order Alicyclobacillales; family Alicyclobacillaceae; genus Alicyclobacillus; species Alicyclobacillus fastidiosus. The sequence goes on from NZ_CP104067.1 coordinate 4,159,346, forward strand.
AGGTTGGACCTTAGCACTGGAACGCTTCTGCAGTTGAGCCATTAGGCTTGCAATTTTGCTGTACGCTTTGGTTGGCGCCTTTTCTCCTTTCTTCCCACCTTTGACTTTCTTTCGATTCAGTCTGAGCTTGGGCGAAAGATTCACGGAGTTATGAGACCACAGCCGCTGGAAGAAGTCGTAGAACGTACCGACGCCTGGCGTTTTTTACCATACTCAAAGCCGCTAAGGATGGCATACAACGGGCAGCGCCGTAATTGATTCACCCATTCTGTGATAGATGGTTCTCCGACCTGTAGCATAAGTAGATACGAACGCAGTAAGTCGGCAGGGTCAATGGATCTGGGACCACGACACGAGAAAGTTTCTTGGAGTAAGTAAAACGTGCCAGAGAGGTCGGTGATCCAGAACTTCTTAACAAGTGACCAGTCTTTGGAGACAAACAGAAGCGACCCATTTGCATAGTGAATACGCAGTTGTTGCTGAACGAACGATTGGTACTGCTCATGAGACCTGACCACTGGCAACATAACGCAACCCCAATTCAGTGAGATAGAGCGGTTAGCCCTTCTCGGGGATTGTTGGGGTCATTCTGAAAAGTCAAGTAAAATTTGGTGTAAATGCCACAGTTTCTTCTCCTGGCAGTGATGAATTTCCAATTTTCAATTGTCAAGTGGGGTAAATGAAGATGGGGGCAAACGAAGATTCCCTCAAGGACAGGACCCCTAGGGAATCAGTCAAATCCAATGGCTATTGCACAAACGGGCTGCGACTTGAAAGTCGTCGGGAATCATGTGGTGCGAATCCACCCGTCCAGAACTGCGGACGCGAACCTACCGTGACGTGGGATGGAACGCCGTCTTGCGAAAGCTCGCGGGACAATGTAGCCGAGTCAGATAGAGTGAATTCGGACCGGAGCTAGGTTGAGAAGTGCATGGTGAACACCAGTGAACCCTATATAAACCGCGTCATGCAAGACAAGCGAAACACTCTGACACGCTTGTGCCAAAAGGGCAAGTAGCCGGGACCAGTACTCCCGTTTACTGGTTCGCAGTTTCGAGCGCTACCGCGGGACTCAGGGCACCTAAACACTTCAAAGATGGATTGTCGACGGAACAAGGTAAGCCCCATGAGGTCTGTCCGTTACGGACAGTAAGCAGAACGTGAGTGAAGCCGAACTCTTCAGGGGGTATAGGAACGGACAAAAAGCAAAGGCTGTCTTGTAATGAGGCAGATAAGGGTAGCAGAAATGCTAGATGCCCTAGCGCGAAAGCGTGCTGACTTGTCCAAGGTTGTCCAGCCAAGAATCCTGCTGCATGAGACGAAAGGGGACCTGTTATGAACCGAAAAGCCGTCCAAAAAGACGAGTCAACAGGTCGCATTCGTAAGAACCCCCGTGAAGTCCACGAAGATAGCATCATGGAAGCCTGGCTCGAAGCCCAAACGGCGGACAGCGGCCAACATGAATCGAATGAGCGGACGAACTGGAAGGAAATCGAACGCCACGTTCTCAGGTTACAGCGACAATTGGCCCACGCAGTCGAAAGCAACAACCGCAAAGTTGTGCGCCACTACAAGTGGCTCATCCGTACTAGTCATCATGTCAAACTTCTCGCCATTCGGCACGTGACACAAGAGAACTCAGGACGACGTACACCAGGAGTGGATGGAAAAACCTACACCACACCGAGAGAACGGCAGGAGCTAGCCGAACTTATTAGCCTTCGCCAACGGCCCCTACCCGTACGACGCGTGTATATACGTAAGAAAAACGGAAAACTCAGGCCGCTCGGAATACCCTCTATTCATGACAGAGTATGTCAGGCGATTCACAAGGCAGCTATGGAACCAGAGTGGGATATGCAGTTTTCCCCCAACGTTTACGGGTTTCGACCCAAACGGTCAACGTGGGATGCCATAAGTCAGCTCTTCGCAAACCTCTGTCAAAAGGGCTCTTCCCAATGGGTTATTGAAGGTGACATACGAGGCTATTTTGACAACGTCGACCACGAGAAACTTCTGGCCAAACTGGCACCAGAAGACCGGGTGTATGTTCGACGCATGTTAAAGGCACCCGTTATCGACCCCGAAGCAGGGCTCATCGAGAGTACACGAGGTACACCTCAAGGGGGCCTGTTATCGCCGTTACTCGCGGTGGTTGCGCTACACGGTATGGAGGAAGACTTGCGGCGGAAGGCGCACAAAATGAAGTTTGGGAACAGTCGTGCGAACCCGGGTATCAACATAGTCGCCTATGCAGACGACTTTATTGTCACGTGTAAAACGAAGGAGCAAGCAGAACAATTCGTTCCAGTCATTGCCCAATGGCTTGCGGAGAATGTAGGCGTTGAACTCAGTCTTGAGAAAACGCACATCACCCATATCTACGACGGGCTCGACTTCCTTGGCTTCAACGTCCGCAAGTACAAAGGGCAACTCCTCATTAAGCCGGCCAAGGAAAACAAGTTGGCGGTGCTGAGGAAAATCAAAGGGATTCTGGACGCAAACAAGTCGGCGAAACAGTCCATGGTGATTCGACTGCTCAATCCCGTCATTCGTGGATGGGGACACTACTATAGCACTCAGGTCAGCAAGAAGGTCTTTTCCTACTGCGACCACAAGATTAACCAGATGCTATGGAGATGGGCGAAACGACGCCATCCGAAAAAGAGTGCATGGTGGATATTCCAAAAGTACTTCACCAAGCGCGGCAATCGAAATTGGGTTTTCGCGGACGGCCCGTACACCTTGGCTACGATGAGCGACATACGCATCATCCGTCACATCAAGATACAGGGACGACGCTCACCCTACCGACCTAGCGACCAAGAATACTTTGAGAATCGACGAGAACAACTGCTACTCAAACGCTTGAATGGATTTCAGAAGAAAGTTGTGCACAAAACCAACGGCAGGTGTGCGCTCTGTGGGTGCAACATATCCCCGGAACACTTTCGTCGCTGGCAAGTGAATGATGACGATGGTATCCTGTTCACTCGGATGATTCCCGAGCGGCTTGGCGGACACAACACGGTTGAAAATGTGGTGGTCACTCACCGATGGTGCTATGAGAAATTTCGCTCAGCCCATGGCTACGATGCGCTTCCGGAACATCCGGAACGATTTCTCTCATACAACGAGAGCATTGTAAACGGCCACGTAGTATGGACTGGTAAGGATGCACCACTCGGTAAAGAGCAACCAGACTGCTGGACGGCTTGAGCTGCATAACGGGAAACTGTTACGTGCAGTTCTTAGGGGAGAAGGGGGCCGCAAGGCCCTCGACTTACCCAGCGGCGTTCGTATTATGAGGTCAGCCAGTTCATCATTTCTGGTTGACCTCTCTTTGTGTAGAGGTTTTCATTGCGGTAGCCGGGTAGAACGTCCGGGGGCGTGGGTCGATGAACCCGTGAGCTAATCCGTTCACCCCCTACTTGTAGAAGCATGTTTGAGGCTGGTTGAGACATCGATCTCGTATCACAAGCGAAGCTATGAACTGCAAGATGGATAGGGGTTACCGGTATTACACATCAAAGGAGATGTTCACTTGAATCCAGTCATTGGTCTGGATGTGGCTAAAGGAGAAAGCATCGCTCAAGCATTCTTAGATAAAGGGACGCCTCACGGTAAACAGTTCACTGTCGTTCACACTCATGACGGTCTTGAAGACTTCCATCAGGTTTTACGGGAAGTCGAAGCAAAGTCAGGTCTGCAACCAACAATTATCCTTGAAGCGACTGGGCACTATCATGCACCGATCATTCGATTCCTAGATGACCAGAATTATGTGTATATCATGGTAAATCCATTGATCGCGTACTCAGCCAAGAAATCCAGTCTGCGTAAGGTAAAGACCGACGCGGTAGACGCTTACAGCTTATGCGAGCTCTTCTACAAAGAGGATTTTGAGCCCTTCAAGAAGAGGGGATTGCAACTGTTAAACCTACGTAGCCTAACCCGGCAGCACGCTGCGATAACCCGACTATCCGTTCAGACCAAACTGCAATTCCAGGCTGTTTTAGACCAAGTGTTTCCCGAATACAAAGGAGTGTTTGGGGACTTATATTCCAAAGTCTCATTACGGACGTTGCTGGAGTTCCCGACCGCTGACTCAGTGCTGAATGTAACGGAAGCAAAGCTGACCAAAAGAGTTTCAGAGTTATGTAAGAGTAGGTCGGAACGTTGGTCGAGAGAAAAGGCACGCGAAATCATTGCTGCCGCTACGCGTAACCCGTTCCGAAATGTTTTATTAGAGGGGTATCTGCTTAGTCTGAAGATGTACATCCAAATGATTCTTCAGTACCAAGAGCATCTATCCCACCTTGAAAAAACGATAGATGCCCTTGCCGAAGAGATTGAAGAATATAAGATTATCCAATCTATCCCCGGTGTCGGTGAAAAAATCGCGGCAACGATTATTTCAGAAATCGGAGAGATAGACCGGTTTAATCACCCAAAGAAACTCGTCGCTTTTGCAGGCATAGATCCAAGCGTGCACTCGTCTGGTAAGTTCACTGCAACCATCAATCGGATTACAAAGCGAGGTTCGAGCCGGTTACGACACACCTTGTATTGTGCAGTCGAATGCGGTTTACGGAAAACTCGCAACAAAAGGCTTAAAACGTTCTACGACAAGAAACGTGCAGAAGGTAAGCCTTATAAGCAAGCAGTGATCGCCTGCGTCAACAAACTGATTCACTGGATCTATGTGTTGCTAAAACGAAAGGAGCTTTTTGTAGAGCGGAAACACGACTTGTGAACTCTTGCCCCTTAACGTAAGAAACAACACTCACCCGGCCACAATAACTTTCCGTATTGACTGCTTTCTCTTAATGTTACTCAACAGGGATTCGGCAAAAACCTATGCACAGGTCAATCAAAAACCACGTATCACATGATCCGTGGTTTAAGCTGGTGAAGGCAAATGATGACCACTATGGTCACTACCTCCGTCAGATTTATCTATAGATTTGCTCGTAGCCTTTTGCTCAACTGCTAGTAAGCGTTAATTCCCTACATCAAACAAGAAAGGCATAGAGACACGAGCATTATTGCTATGAGTGAGACATAACTGGTATGCGTACGATTCTCGGATCCGTGAAAATATCAAATTCATCTCTGCTTGTCGTTGAAAACTCTGATACAACAGCCCCCTCTTCCGCTGCTTGGAACCAATGCAACGTATTTGGCGGAATGGTCATCTGCTGACCAGGTGTGAGCTCCATCTCACGAAACACCGTATAAAATTTCTTGCTACCTTCGGGAATACACGCCTTGATATTATCAGTCGGTTCTCCCTCTAGGTATAAGCGAACTTTACCCCATCTACATCTAAATGTCTCGGTTTTACCTGGGTTTGGTCCGACTTGTGGATGTCGATGTTCAGGACACGTTTGATGTGGTAGCAAGGCGAGCTCCTTCGCACAATACAAATCAGAATTAATGTACGTAACGAGCCCCAGACCTTCTAATTCGTAATTACCTAGCCCAAAATCTACAATTTCAACTTGTTCTTGCTCTTGTTCTGTCAAAAAGATGTGCGCCGATTGAAACAATCCAAGCACTTTACCCTTAGCTTCTATCCAATGGTTCTTTATCATATAGCTCCCTCTCTAATGGATAGTATCGACTCTTAATTATTGGATCCTGTTGCATAAATCCAGTTCTGAGTACTGGAATTATTGACGTTTTGTTTCGTTATTACTAAGTTCTCCAACTGGGTAGATTTTGGGAAAGTATTCTTGCCTGTTAAAGAGTCATAAGCGTACTCTACGGCTAGTTGGCCTTCTTGGTATGGATTTTGGGCAACTGTACCGTAAATCAGACCGTCTTTAATATCCTGAATTTCTTCCGGTTCAGCATCATAGGCAATCACATTAACTTGCCCTGCTTTTCCACTGGATTTCACAGCTTGACCTGAACCGACTGCCGCGTATAGATTTGTGCCAAATACCCCCACCAAATTCGGATGAGCCAAAAGAATCGAAGAAACGTCACTATCTGCTGTCGTCTCAGAGTTGTTGCAATACTCGTCAGCCACGACCTTCATGCCGGGGTATTTCTTGATCTCTGCCATGAACCCTGCACGTCTTGCATCAGCAGTGGTAACGCCTTTATCAAAGTTAATAACTGCAACTTCGCCTTTCCCATTCGACGCTTTCGCAAGTGCGTCTGCGGCTGCCTCCCCACCTTGATAGTTATTACTCGTCACGGCAGCCGTAAGAAAACTTGTGTCTGAAACGCTTGTATCTACCGTTACTACTTTAATTCCTTGTTGAGCAGCTGTTTTGAGAGGCGGCGTTAACGCATTTGCATCCGCCGGAGCCACAAGTAACGCATTCACACCTTGTGAAATAAGACTATTTACAACAGGAAGTTGATCAGATGCTGTCATAGCCGTTGCGCCTTGGAAGAGTAACTTTACGCCAAGTTTTTTGGCTTCTGCTTGAGCACCATTGTTCATCGTAATGTAAAACGGATCGGTGGTTAAACCCGGGACTAAGGCCATTGTGTAGGATTTTCCGTCACCAGTACTCTTTGCACTTGCAGTACTTGAACTACTCTGCCCTGAGTTACTTGATCCAGCGTTGTTTGACGTGGAATTGCCTACACCACAACCAGCAAGAACAACAGTGGCTAAAACGGATGTTGCCAAAACAGAAATCGCTTTCTTTGAACTCATTTTAAATTCCTCCTATTGCTTCATTTTTATTTAATTTAGGGGGGACCCCAGATTAAATCCCATTTTTACTTGGTCTTATGTCTTAATTGTTCAACAAAAACTGCCGCGATAATGATGGCCCCAACAGCAACCGTTTGCCAATAGGCTTGAACGTTCAAGATTACCAGTCCACTTGCTAATACAGCGATGATAATAGAACCTACAACGGATCCAAGAACAGTACCCCTACCACCAAATAAACTAGCTCCACCAATGACAACTGCTGCAATCGCGTTTAGTTCGTCATTCTGCCCAGATATCGGAGAGGCAGATGCAAATCTTGCAGCGACGATTAATCCTGAGATTCCCGCCATGAGGCCTGAAAGTGCATAGATTTTCACTATGTGACGCGGTACGTTGATACCAGTCCGGCGTGCAGCTTCTTCGTTGCTCCCGATTGCGTAGGTATGAACCCCGAACTTGGTTTTCGCCAAGGCGATTCCAGAGATAATACAAAGGACTATGGTTATAAGGACCGGATACGAGAGCACTTTACCGATGTTGCCATTTCCGAAACTAGTAAGTTCGGTTGGAAGTGAGGTAATATCCGCACCATTGGATAAGAGGAAAGTTACCCCACTAGCTATACCCATGGTCCCTAGCGTTGCAATGAATGGTGTTATTTTCATCTTGGCAACCACAAAACCATTAACCGTTCCAAAAATCAGCCCAGTTACTAGCGAAACTAACGAACCAACAATAAGCGAGAGTGCTGAATTCCCTAATAGTTGCATACACATTCCACCGGTTATACCGGATAATCCTAAAACAGCGCCAACAGAAAGATCGATGCCCGATGTAATGATGACAAACGTCTCACCAATTGCTAGAAGTAGAATCTCTGTAGCGGACGTGGTCGTACTTAAAAAGTTGTACGCCGATAAAAACCTGGGCGCGAGTATACCAAAAATAGCGATGATCACAACCAATACACAAAGTGTCCAGTAATCACCGATTTTCGCCATGAGGTTGGTTCGGTTTTCGCCCCTCGATTGGATCGATTTCGTCTGAATTTGGCCAATCATACCGTTGCACCTTCCTGTTCTATAATTTGTGTTTTTGCTCCAGTGATATACTGCACGATCTCTTCTAAAGTCGTATCTTTAGTCGTTAAGATTCCGCTTACTTGGCCTCTGCGCAACACGACGACTCTATCCGTGACTTCTAATACGTGCGGCATTGTATGGCTAATTAGAATTACAGCTACGCCTTCAGATTTTAATTTTTGGATGAGTTCAAGAACCTTTGCGGATTCCTGAACGCCAAGCGCTGCAGTCGGCTCGTCGAGAAGAATTAGCTTCGCTCCCCGTGACGTCGCACGAGCAATTGCAATGGACTGCCGCTGTCCTCCTGATAGCTCCCCTACCTTTTGTTTGAGATCCTTTATTTGTACATTCATTCGGACTAGTGATTCTTCCGCCTTACGGACCATTTGCTTTTTGTTCAAAAAACCAAATTTCCCACGCCAACCTGTTTGACATTCTTCTCTACCCAAAAACAGGTTAGAAGCAACATCCAAATCTAGTGCAAGGGCCAAATCTTGATAAACCGTTTCAATTCCGAGCTTCTGTGACTCTAATGGACCTTTAATGGATACAGGTTTACCTTCAAATATAATCTGACCTTCATCAGGTTCTTCGACCCCTGAAAGCATTCGAATTGTTGTCGACTTTCCGGCACCGTTGTCTCCAACTAAGCCAATCACTTCGCCCGGATAAATATTAAAATCAACATCCCGGAGTGCTTCAATTGCCCCATATTTCTTCTTAATATGTGACACCTGCAATAGCGGAGCTCTTTTTGACATTCCGCACCCTCCCTAAAAATCATTCAGTGTTAAATTTAAAGTAACGCTACTCGTAAATAGTTTCTTGAACCTCATTACAATCTTTGAACAGAACCACACACGTGCATGTAGTGTTCAACACGTTGCTGGAATGCTGTTCTTGCCACGACCAGTGCATCAGGAAAGCGGACCTTTGGTTTTTCAGCAGCCTGTATAAATGCTTGCTTGGCAGCCTCTGCAATCTCGGTGAATACGTTTACTTTTGTAATTCCACTCTCAATCGCACGTTGAATATCTTCATCCGACAAACCAGAGGTACCATGCATTACAAGTGGTACATCGGTTGTATCCCGAATCTTTCTTAAGCGTTCCAAATCTAGTTTCGGTACAGACTTGTATGCGCCGTGCTTTGTGCCAAACGCAACTGCTAAAGCATCAATCCCGGTCTCCTCAGCGAATTCCTTTGCAACAATCGGATCCGTGAATGTGTTCTCTATCGCTTCTTGTGTCTCAAACGCTTCCCCTTTGCCCACGTGGCCAATTTCGGCTTCAACTGAAACATCGTGTGCATGGGCATAGGTGACGACTGATTGTACAATCTCTATATTTTTTTGATAAAGCTCCTCGGATGCGTCTATCATCACCGAATGAAATCCTAGTTGGACCGCCTGCTCGATAAATGGGAATGTCCGTCCGTGATCGACGTGCAGACACGCCGTCACTTGGTAGCGTTTTCTTGCATCTTCAAATAATGCAGCAATGGTAGTAATATTCGTGTAATTGTACGTGTATCCAGCATGCGAATGTGCCAAAGCAACAATTACTGGCGATTTACAAGCTGCAGCCGCTGAAAATACTGCATCCATCGTTTCTGCACTTTGTACATTAATGGCCGGTATCGCATATTTGTTTTGCTTCGCATCAGTCAGCAATTCGCGAAGAAGTGTCACAATTACCCCTCCTGTCACATTGATAAACACGTAATCGGCTAGACTTCACAAACTTGTTTCGCCATCAAGGCAGCGCCTAGTGATGCGGACTCAACTTCATGAATGACGTGTAATTCTCTTTTATAGGCCTCGGACCTCAGGTTTCTCCAGAATAGGTGTGATGTCGGTTTACCGGTTACATACAGTTTTCCTTCGTTATCTGACAAGGAGAAGAGTTCATTTACAACGTCTCTTGACACTGCGGCGATTCCCTCTTGAACTGCTCGCATAACAGTACCCCTTTCAAAGAAGCGATTCGACCCGGTTAGAGTCCAGGTACAAAGATCATCCGACATAATAAATTGATTGCCTTCGCATCCTATTGGCGTGATAGACATCTCCTGATAGATTTCCTCGTCATCTGAGTTTTTATAAAGCAATTCCTTCCATTGTTGAAACAAGTGCCCCGATGGGATGGAAATCATGATGTAATAGAGAAGCCCATCCACAAAACAACCTTGTTCTGCTGGAAATCGGCTTTTCAAGTTAGGAATTGGGTGATTCATTAAAACAAAACACGCCTCGGATGTACCTGCTGAAACGAGCACATCTCCCGCATTTCGAACACCCCCGGCAAATGCGGCACAAAAGTGATCATGCCCACCTGCGCAAATCACCACATTACTAGGAAGGCCTAGTTCCTTCGCAACCGTTTCGGTCACAATGCCCAGTTTAGATCCGGAAGGGACTAATTCTGGGAACATCTCTCGAGGCAACCCTGAAGCTGCTACAATTTCCGCATTCCAATCTTTTTGGAGAACATCAAATACTCCCGTTCTCGATGCATGCGACCAATCCATTTTGTATTCACTGGAAAATTGGCCTAACACAAAGCTTCCGATATCTGTAAAAATCGACGTCCTTTTCAAAATCTCTGGATGGTGTCGCTTGAACCACAAAAGCTTATATAGGACGTACCAGGGGCCTGGGGTAATTCCCCTAAATAACCCGATTCCAAAGGTTGAAAAAAATTGCTCTCGCTCAGGCCAGCTTCGTTCGTCAAACCAGGGGATTATCGGAGCTAACGAGTGACCCGTTTCATCTATCAGAACAATTTCTTCCCCTACGCAACTGACCGATAGGCCGACAACATCTGAGACATCTACCTTTTCCCCTAACTCCATAATTAGTTTTTTAACCAGCGATACAATATCTTCTGAGTAACGAACCCGGCCCCAATCGTTTTCGACAATTGGTGTGGGTGCACTAACTTTCTGCACAACAGTAGCTGTTAAAATGTTATATAAAATGACCTTTGTGTTCGTCGTTCCAATATCAATCCCGATAGTCTTCATCCAGCGATCTCCACCATAGTCGATTCCGCCAATCCATTTAAATCTAAGTTATTCGGTATTTCAGGCATCAAATTCATTGCATTCGCTACAGCACATGCACTCGCGTATCGAACCGATGTCTTAAAATCACCTGTCGCGCCATATTTCGCTATAAACCCACCAACAAACGTGTCCCCAGAGGCAATCGGATTTACAGATTCTACTTTTGGTACTCGTACATAGAAAGCACTTTCACGGTTTGTAGCAAGACACCCTCTTTCACCAAGGGTCACAACTACGTTTGAAACCCCATTTTCGATAACCGATTCTAACTGTTCAAATAACTTTGATTCGCTCGTCACATTTGGATAAACTTCTTTAAACTCGTGGATATTCGGCTTAATCATCCACGGCTTAGCTTCAATCGCATCTTTGAGGAGGTTTCCGGTAGCATCAACAATTGTAAATACTTCTTTACCTTCAAGTGCCCGGATAATCTCTCCGTAAAAGTTAGAAGGCACCCCCTTCGGAACACTCCCCGACAGTACGACGAAGTCTCCGTCTTCAACGTCTGCGAGCAGTGTCTGAACAAGCTGTTCCTGCTCTTTTAATGTTACATTCGGACCTTGCTCATTAATCACTGTGAAGCGCTTCTCGTTATTCTCGATATAAATATTACAAACCCTTGTTTCGTCACAGATTTCGGTATGTTTGTCTTCAATTCCAGCAGCGAGACAAGTTGCGCGTATTGACCGACCAATTTCCCCACCAAGAAATCCATAGGCAGCGACTGAAACCCCTAGATGACGCAATGTCCGTGCCACATCCAGCCCTTTTCCACCTGCGAATGATTTCGTTAAGTGAACGCGATTCACTTCGCCAAGTACTAGAGAATCAATTGTATGGGTCCTATCCATTGCTGGATTGGCTCCTAAAACTCGAATCACTATTTTGGCCCCCTACCGTGAAAATGGCATAAAAAAGCTCCCGTGTTCTCCCTCTTAGACATATCTGGATATTTCAGGAAGTTGGTTGAACTATGACTGTCAAACCGAGTTTCTCCAGAGAATACAAGTGACGACGGATAACTCGTTCTCGGTTCCGCTCTTCGTGGTACGTTGGCCCAAGGTCCTCGTATTCTGTCTGATTGACCAGCATGTGATAGATGATAATTAACATGTAGTGACCGACTGCCACGGCTGCTCTCTTGGATCCCCGACGCGCAGCGATTCGGTGATACTTAGCGGACAGATAGGTATTCTTTGTTCTGGCGGCGCCACGTGCGGCTTCGATTAACGCTTCTCGTAACCAAGGATCTCCCTTGCGGGTCTTGCCACTTCGTCGTTTACCCGCACTTTCATTGTTGCCTGGACACATTCCTGCCCAGGACGCCAGGTGTTGCGCACTTGGAAACCTGCTCATGTCGGTACCGATCTCCGCCAGTATCAGTTCCGCCGTCCGCTCGCCAATTCCAGGTATCGTCTGGATTCGCCGGAGATCTTCGTCAAAAGGGCGCATCCGCTGCTCAATTTCAGCACTCACTTCCTCGATCAACTCATCAAGGTGATCGATGTGCCGAAGCTGAACAGCAAGCATCATCTGCTGGTGCGGACGAACAACACCGTGCAATGCACGTTTCAGTTCTGCGGTCTTGTTACGGAGGCGTCCCTTCACGATCTCCTTGAGCCGTGATTCATCCATTTTTCCACCAATGAGTTCAGTGAGGATGGCTCGACCCGATACGCCAACCACATCACTTGCCACCGATGCCAATTTGATATTTGCTCCTTCAAGGACTTTCTGGAGGCGGTTGACTTCATTGGCACGTTCCCGGACGAGAGACTTGCGGTACCGGACCAGTTCCCGAAGTTCACGCTGATTTCGGTCAGGGATATAGCTCCCCTTGAGCAGGCCATGGCGCAGCAGGTCCGCTATCCATTCAGCGTCCCGAACATCCGTCTTTCGACCCGGAACCTGCTTGATGTGCTGGGCATTGACGACCAACGCCTCGAGATCCCTGTCTTCGAGAAGGTTGAAGATCGGCTTCCAAAAGACGCCCGTACTTTCCATCGCCACATGCGTGCATTCATGACCGAGAATCCACTTTATGAGGGACTCAAGGTCATCCGTCATCGTTCCGAACGTCCGAATCTCCTTTATCTCCGGCGTGATCACACAACCAACGACCTTCTTCTTGTGGACATCCAGTCCGCAGCATCGCTCGTGTACAACCTGCATAATGCTGCCACTCCTTACCCAAAGAAGTACAGCCACGTGGCGACCGATGCGATAGGAATTCTACCGTACGTGCTTCCCGACAGCGGGAGCGACAAATCGTGGTGCTCCAAGTCGCCAACTCCGTCTTATGCACGGACTCGTGGTACCAGGGGGCGACGAGCTCCGTGTGGCTGTCTAGCGACATAGTAGATCACGGATCTACATTTTCATAGATTGTGGTGCCGCCAGGCGGCATGGGGGTCTTATGTAATAATTGACGAATCCCGAACCACCAGTTCCGCCGTAATTAAGTCATGCGCCGGTTCGAACGTTTTGTTTCCGTCTAGCTGTTCCATCAAGCGGCGAACAGCCAGATGACCGATTTCTGCCGGCTTTGAGCGGACGACCGTAACCTCTGGTGTTACGAGTGTTGTCCAGGGAGCATCGTCAAACCCAATAATCCCAACCTCATTTGGAATATTAATTTTTTCTTCCTTCAATCTTTGAAAAGTGCCACGTAAAACTGAGTTCGTAACGCAAAATATTCCGAACGGTCGTAAGTTAATTTCATGGAGAATCCTACCCGTCTGTTCATACCCTACGTCTGCTCCCCAACCATCCGTAGAAGCGATAATTGGTCGAAATCCCTGTTCCTTACACACGTCGATGTACGCGGTTTCACGTTCCTTAATGGGTGATGCAACCTGGTTAGACGTTATCATGACAACCTCGTCGTACGACTGAAATAGGTGGCTCACGGCTGACTTCGTCGCTTCGTAGTTATTCGTTGTTACAACGGTTCCAGTAATGCCAACTGGTGGTACTCGATCAACGTACACAATCGGCAGTCCCTGTTCTTCAACCCACTTATATGTGGGGTGATTTTCCGTCGGCTCTGTTACCGCAACGATTAACCCATCAACTTTATATCCGATTAACTGATGTAGATATCTTTCCTCTCTTTTCGCATCTCGGTCTGTATGAAATAAAAAGAAGTCATACCCTACCGATTCAAGCTTTCGTTCAATAGCTCGGATTAAGTCTGTAAAAAAGGAACCATATAAGTCAGGAATTAAAACCCCAATGATTTTCGATCTAGACGCACGAAGATTCCTTGCAACCGGATTCAAATTAAAATTTAAGGATTCGACTGCTTTCATAACCTTTTGGGCCGTTTCCGGAGACACAAATCGAGTACGATTTAAGACGTGGGACACCGTAGCGACGGATACCCCAGCCTCCTTGGCAACGTCTTTAATTGTGCTCACAACACCACCTCACAAACCAGAAAAACGTTTACGTAATCGTTTAAATGAATTTTATTCGGATCTGCACTAACTGTCAACAAAATTATCTGTAATTTTATAAATTCAGATCAATGGTGATGTCGCGCGCGGATTCCCCTGTCAAATTTAACGTTCCTTATTAAAATCTTAAGCTGAAAACATCAGGAGACATTAAAAAGAGAAATGCCAGAGCGCATGTGTAAGCGGTCTGGCATCCCTAAGCTATCACTTCTTTACATCCTCAATTCCCCGCAGTGAATTCCCGTCAACTACCTGTTACACCACTTGCCCCAATAATATCCGCGACTTCTGAAGCGTTGATCCAGAACTGAAACTGAAACACCCTGTTCGAATGCAATCCGTTCTCGGATTTCACCATCCTTCATTTGTCAATTATCCCTTGTAATTGTTGCGGAAGTTCCTTCATTGAAGTTCTCCCTCCATGGCCGGTGTATATTTACTGAGGTTAATCGCTGATTAACCTGTAGGTATCTCTGGTCGTAATGATGCTCTTATGTCCTAACAATCTCTGCAACTCGTGTAGATGTCCCCCAGCATACAGGTATTGTGTAGCAAACGGATGGCGAAAGACGTGACACGTGACAACTTCACTTGCCCCCACCTTGTGAGAAGCAGTTTTTCAGTACCTTGTTCAGAGTCGATGGCGATAGCCTTCCTGACTTCTCGGTTTGAAAAAACGAGAATACGGATCCTGGGGCACAAGGTACCGATTATAGTACTCAGCGACATAAGGAAGTAATTCAGTTTGATGACAGGGGGTATCCCGTTCCGTGTCGAGTGGGCATAACTTCAAACTGGAGTGGATTCACCAAGGGGTACCACTCCTTTGAACCCGGATTTCATATACCTGCGGTAAAATAGCATTTGGGAAAGTTGCTGCACCCCGTAAATGAACCGTATTTGCCCGTGCGTTTGACTAATGTCCCTCCGCATTTGGGACAGATGCCTTTCTTTACGGTTGCTCGGTGATTGGCAACAGCCGATTGGATGTTTTTTGTATGCTTCTTTCGCTGATTGTAGTCACCGATATTTGTACCACGTAGTTTTTCTGTGATTTGATTGACTTGATTCGTCGACAAGACCGCTTGGTCGTACTGGTCAATGGTATTTCTGAGATGTCGCGTGTAAATTAGATGTGTTCCCGGCTTCACATCTACCCACAACTCCGCGTTCCCCGTGAAAGCAACGATGGAGACCACTTTTACAGCCAGTGTTTCACCGAGCAATTCCTTGATGGCTTGTACATGTCCGTAGTTCTGCCGTAGGGGATTTCCGAAACGGTCCTTCCGACGGTAATTTACCTGAGTCCACTGGGCGTCCGTTTCTTTCCCCATAATTCTTCCCGAGTAATTTTTCGTTTCAATTATAAACACACCGTACCGTGAAACCACCACATGGTCGATCTGGCTTGTACCGCTCTTTGACTTCTGGTTAGGGATAAGGAGGTCGTTAACCACTATGTACTTGCTAGTATCGAGTTCATCCAGCCGGGAGCGAACAATGCTTTCTCCACGATGACCCAGCAATTTTGGCATTAGCTGTTTAAAAACCAGGAGCACAATTATAAGTGGGATGGAAATAAACAAAATAGATGGTATATGGACTTGTGTTGGCACGAATGCACCTCTCATTCTTTCTAAGAAGAAAGCTTAGCTACTAAGATTTTACTTGAAAGGGCTGAATCACGCTGCAACTAAGATTTTTACATTTGGACAATTGCTAATTCCTATCATCCCTACGTAAGTGAATGTGGGGAGGTAATTGCATGAAATTCAAAATACGAAGCAAACTATGTTGGTTAGCCACCCAAAACTCCCTAATACATTTGGAGATACATCTCCTATGATGTAGGCATTCGGACAGCCAATTCTCGGAAAATACTACGCTAATGGTAACACCATAAATACCAATGGAGCTTCAATATTTACTATATTATTCAACTCATATCTGTAAAACCTTAAACGAATGAGTACTACGGGAAATGCCTATGTAGAATTATTCAGTTTAAATCGATAATGCCGTTACAAATTGTACAAATCGTGTACATAAATTTCACAATTAGAATCTGTATAATCCTAGGTACGATAACAAATAAATCCGATAGACAAACGTGGATATCGTGTCTTGTCTGCTCGGGGGAGCAACCGTTGGGTGTTTGTATGGTTTGGTTAAGTTTTACCTGAATTTTTATAGATTACAGAGCAAATTCACGACACTAGAGATGACGTTAAGGTCGTGGAAAAAGCGAGGAACCACTATGATGCGATGAAAATTATGAACAGAGTTCACGATAATTAATCGGACTGTTCGTTGTTAAAATAGTACATTTAATACACAAAGAAACAAAAGGTTTGATATTAAATTACCACGAATATTGTCTGGCATAAACGAAAGAGGCAACCCTTCGGAAACGAAGAGGGCGCAAAGCTATAGGGGCTACAGTAGAGTGAGAGTGTTTCTACCAGGCCTGCCAGCTACCTTGTATCGGAAGGGACATCCGTATTCGCGGGTGTCCTTTTTCGTGCGCGGAAATGTATATGGGGAGGCGACAGCAGTGGTCAAGAATTGGATTAACAGAAAGAGAGTTGGACAAATCCTTTGTTAACCACATTCCACACGCTTGGGCACCAACCCAAATAGTTTCATCGGTAATTAATCTCGCACACAATCTGAAGTTGACTGTGGTAGCAGAGGGCGTTGAAACGCAAGAACAGTTATCCTTTTTAAAAAATGCAGGCTGTAACCAAATACAGGGGTATCTGTATAGTAGGCCTTTGCCGGTTGGAGAATTTGAGAGTGTATTGAGGTCAGGAGTACTCACACCTGGTTTGCAAAATAACATCCCACAAAAATTCACAAACAAACGAAAACACTTTCGTGTCACACTTGCGCCACCCCTAGTTGGTAAGGTTGGTGCTAGGTTGTATTTAAACTGAGCCTGAAGACTAAGTGGAACAAGGTGATGCCCTTCAACATAGTTCTTACCTGTCCGTTTAGACGTGTAGCTCACATGACTTGGGTCGAATTCACACAGATAGTTGGCATTCTCTAACGCCCCCCGCGCGATACCGACATCTCGTTGCCAAGTCTTCCGTCCTCGTGACATACGAGGTTCTTTCTTATCCTGCGGAGACGAAGTGTATTTAGGCTGAGCCGTAGACACACGTTGTTGAAACTTTGTATCATCCACGTCCTCGCTTACTGCTCTTGAGACGAGAATATCCTCATTAGTGGCGGACAAGTCCTGCACATCTTCCATGTGTCCCTTCAACTCACGATAGACACCTATCATTGCATTGAGATCGGCGAAGAGAACAAAATCCTCTGGGACTCGCGACGAGTCGTAAAACTTCCCACAGATATGACCTAACTCATACCCTTCAGCAAGATTACCTGTATGATGAAGGTCAATTTCGGTCGTGTCGAAGTCATTCAAGTTCGAAGTTAAAACTTCACGCCATGCTAAGGTAACACTTCGGATTTCGTTACGAGCGTCGCTTATTTTACGAGGGTGCTTTTCCTTGTAGTAAGTCCACCCTTGGTTCAACGAGAGATAAACACCTGACATGTCGGCTCTGAATAGATAACAAATGTAGATACCATGTGTGGCACTATCTGTAATGTCCTTGTCAAATATGCAAATCCACGGTATTGCCGCCCAATTCCCCGCTCCTGTAGATCCCTTGACCGTATATTGTCTTGTATCAATTAACGCACGTACGTGATTTGCTGTTGTTGTACTTACAAACTGACGTAATGGGGGTTGACCGCTGGTCAGGCTTGCCGAAGGGTATTCATTTAAAACTAAGACAGACCGATTAGCCAAGTCAACCTCGTGTGCGTAAATGCGGGTACATGCGCCGATTCTAACTCCCGTATCCAGTAGAAATGAAATCATCAGCGCATCCCTTAGGCCAGTCAAAGTCTGCAGGTCACATTGCTCAAGTAGCCTACGTTCCTGCGCTTTTGTGATAACCTGAAATTCCTCTTCTGGAACCCTCAATAAACTGACATTATCAAACGGTGTTTCCGTTAGAAGCCCTTCACTGACTGCCCAGTTGAACATCGCTTTGACCGTCCTGAGACGAATGTTAATGGTTGACGGTTTCAGCTTCTGAACGGTTATCATGTGCGAGATCCACGCTCGAATGACTTCACGATTTGGTACAACGGTGTCAAGACCGCTGTACTCCAAAGCTAAGAAACTGCGTAACCACCTCATGTGTTTGACGTAGTCCTCAAGCGTACGATCTGCTGCTCCAGCCGCCTGCCGTGCGGCATAATAGCGATTGAAGAGAGTTTCCAGTGTGAGGACGTCAAACTTCGTTACCTGTACAGCTTCTTCATCAACCGCCCACGTTTGCGGGCGTTTCTCACGTCATTAGTAGCCATACAGTGTCACTCCCGTCGGATACTTAGTCCAACGGTCACGGACATGAAAAAACGCACCCGACCGCTAAGTAGCAGTAAGATGCGTTTCACTCAAAATGTAACTTGAACCATAACATTGCCTCTCACTTCCCCAAAAGCTTGCCGAACGCCACCGTCCGCCTGAAAAACTGCGTCAGAACTGGATTTTAGGCAGGCAGTCTAAATTCCACTTCCATTATTCCAGATAGCATTTCACGAATATCGCACTGAAGGAGGAGTTAAATAATCCCCGCACCACACCGTTGTGGTACTTTTGGCAACTTTATGCTTCTCGATTTTACTTTTGGCAACATTATGGGTTAACGCCCTATAAAGAAATGACAGTTCGCGAAAAAACAGTGTTCTAGAGTATCGACCACATTACATGGACTCCAATACCACCAAAACTTAGTAAACATCTGTTCTTCTGATGAGTTAGGTCGTCAGTTCGAATGATTTAACAATATTAGAAATTTACGCTCATCCGACCTAACAGCTTGACTCGTCAGCTCCCTCCACGGTGTTCAGCGCAATCTCTATAGGCAACATCCACACCAGGTACACGCTCGGTAGGTATTTGTTTTCCATTCGTGACTTATCATCTCTGGGCACTTAAATTAGACACAACTCGTGCTTTGGGGGAAAATTCCCGTTAGCTCCATTTCGTGTCCATCCCTTTAATTGCAACCAAGTACGCTGGATTATGAACGTCGTCCTCCAGATTTTTCCGAATACGATGTATGCATTGATATAACAACCTTTCTGATGTATTTGACTCTCCCCAAACATACTGAGCTAATCTCTGCTTTGATACCGGATGTCCTAGGTTTTGTACAAAACACTGAAGAGCGAGCGTCTGACTCCTAGAAAAAGACGTATGTAACCCCCTTTTAACTAGGATTCCACGTTCGACATCTAACTGGCACGTCTCACCTAATTCCAATACGCTTCTTAAATTAATCAAACTATCACCCTAATTGTTTGTGTTTTCTATAAAATCCTTCCAAGGTTATCCTATCGAACTCGACGTTGGTCTCGCTACGAGACTAGACAAATAAAATAAAATGAAGAAATTGGGTTCTGGTGCAAAAATTCACGAAACCATAATATACAGTGGTCTATCGTAAACGAATCCACACTACATATGGTGTATTAAAATATTTTTGCACCAGAACCGATCAACACATCCTGAAGATTCGCATACCGATTCCAATCAGCTGATTGAAGATAATTACCTTTTCACACGAAGATCGTCAAACACGTGAAAGCTCTCGAAGTCTTTCGTTTGAGCATCCCTCCCATTGAAAACTATTAGAGTTCACGTTTGTACTACGCACGGATAGAGGATGATTACATAACGTGGACTTCTTCATGACCATTCACGGCATACACTGTGTCTATATCACCTACCTACATTCCGATGTATCTTGCGTAAAGGCTTCGTGCGGTCATTTCATCATCAACTCCGTGGATTAGCGCCCGTCCATCGGCAAATAGTGTGATTTGTTTGTCCCCAAAATCACAACGAAGGAGATCCGGATTATGCCGAACCTCTCCGAAATTAGCAAGTTGTTGGGCCATTTTCGGTAGCGACACGCCGAGACCGGTCGATGGTCGAACTTGTATCGTTCTGCGTCCGCAAAACGATACAGTTAACCCGTTCGCGCGACCCGTGAGCGACGTAAACTGCCGTTTTTGGCAGCACGGACAGGCTTCCTTTGAAACGCCAAACTTCACGCTGCGAAACTCATTTTTCCATACGTCCAAATAGGTAACTGAGTTTGCCAGTGAATCAGAGTTGCCAGTTAAGTACTTTAACGTTTCTGCAACCTGATAGGATGCAACAATTGAGACCACAGGCGCTATGACGCCGACCGTATCACATGTATCGTGTCCGCCGCCACTAGTATTGGGGCCAAATAAGCAGACCAAGCAAGGGGTGTGACCCGGACGAAAGAAAGCGGTTGTTCCATACGAGCTGACTGCACCGCCGTATGACCAGGGGATATTGTGCTTTACGGCAACATCGTTGATTAAATATCGGACTTCAAAGTTGTCAGTCCCGTCCACAATCACATCCACGTCCGCCAAAAGACGCTCGGCGTTCTGTGAGTTTACATCCTCAATCGCAATCTCAATCTCGACTTCACGATTCGCCGCCCGTAACTTCTCTGCTGCAACTTCGGCTTTGGCTCTTCCTTGTTCCGCATCCGCTTCATCGTAGAGCGACTGTCGCTGCAAATTTGATGGTTCAATGATATCCCTGTCAATCAGTCGGACAAACCCAACGCCAGCGCGTACGAGTTGGCTCGATAGCGCAGTGCCAAGCGCGCCCATGCCAACAATTGCAACACGTGCCTTACGCAGTAATAACTGTCCCTCTACCCCAATCGGCTGGAACAAAACCTGCCTGGAGTATCTTCCGATTTCCATCACACGTTCCATCCCTTTCACCTCGGTCATGCGCGCTATGCATGAACATGGATACAATGGATAAGTCCATACAGTTTAGTCTTCGTATAGATTTACAAGAAAAAGTAATAAACAACGTGAACGTGCTTGACCGTTGACATCATAACCAATTTCGAACTTACCATTCCGGTGATTCCCCTTTAATTCCATTTACGACATTTATTGGGTTCACTATGAAAATAATCTTTTTTCAGGCCCTTCGATACCGTCCCAAGTTTCCATTGGGTACCACACCTATATAAAAGATGATCACCTTAGGGTCATCATAAAATCACAACCTGAATGACCAATTGAATTAACGACACCTTGCATTTCATTTTCAGTTAAAATGGATACACTTCTTGCTGTCGGAATGGTCGTCATTCTACTACCGAACAAAAGCTGCCATGGTACTTCCCGTTGTAAAACGCTCCAATGTCTTTTTCACCTTGTCCCTGTTTCAGGTCCGATATTACCTCTCTTCACCCGCCGATGTGGGACATCTCCACCTTATTTTTACGAACTGACAAAGCAGACCGTAACTCCGAATATCTGTCGTCCCGATTCAGCCACACTCGACTGATGAACGAGCGAAGCTCCGAATCAGAGGCCCCACTTCGGAGCATTGAACGAAGATCATGCCCTTTTGAAGCAAATAGACAAGTATACAGCCTCCCTTCCGATGAAAGCCGCGCTCGGGTACAAGCACCACAAAATGCACGTGTGACAGAAGCGACAACTCCAATTTCTCCTTGCCCATCTAGGTACTCGTATCGCTGCGCGACCTCCCCAACATATTTCGGAGGTTTGCGGCGAAGCGGCCATACGGAATGAATCACCGAGATAATTTCATCCGCCATGACAACCTCATTCATATTCCAGCCGTTTGAGTTACCTACATCCATGTATTCAATAAAACGTAGGACACAGCCTGTGCCCCGAAAATAATTCGCCATTGCAAGTATGGATTGTTCATTCCAGCCCCGTTTGACCACCATGTTAATTTTCACTGGTGAAAGTCCAACGTTTGTTGCCACATGAATGGCGTCTAGAACCTTTGATACGGGAAAGCGAACATCGTTCATAGCCATAAATGCATCATTGTCCAACGAATCCAGGCTAATGGTAACCCGATGTAATCCTGCGTCCTTAAGACGCCTTGCCATTTTATTCGTCAGCATCGATCCGTTAGTTGTAAGTGCGATGTCGTCTACCCCAAGTTGGGATATACTACTGACGAGCTCATCAATCCCTTTCCGTAATAAAGGCTCACCACCAGTCAAACGGATCTTACGTACTCCCTCTTCCTTAAACAACTTAACGAGCCGTGTAATCTCCTCGAACGTGAGTAGGTGATTAGAAGGTAAAAATGCAAAATTTGGCCCAAAAACTTCCTTTGGCATACAGTAACGACAACGGAAATTACACCGGTCTGTCAGAGAGATGCGCAAATCTCTGAGGGGGCGTTGAATACGATCACGAACGCTTTGGTCACTTTCTTCTCCTGTGCGGTCATGCCCTATATTCACCCGTTCGCCAGGCTCACCGCAATTTTCTCCGACATGCATGCTTTAACAGTTCCTTTCACTATGAAATATCACGATGCCAAGAACGAGAACGCTTCTTCGAGTTCATCCGATCCATCTCAACGGTACCACTGTTCCAGGTTCAACCTCATTCTCATCCAATCGGACCAGACAATTCGCAATTGCAAATCCGGACACTACACCTGGCGATTGAGCCATCCCAGTATCTACCCAGACTTCGCCGTGACGAATTACAGCTTTCGCTCGCAAGATGCGTACGAGTTTCATCGGTTTCAGCCGAATAGCCGTCTGTAGCTTCCCTGTGTCCGGAAATTGTTGTACTTCCCATCCAAGAGTCTTTCGGATGGTTGGTCGAACAAACAATTCAAACTGGATTAGACACGCTGCCGGGTTTCCTGACATGGCAAAAATTGTAGATTGGTTTAGCCGTGTACCGACCAATGGGGCTCCTGGACGCATAAGAACGCGTTCAAGGACCAACTCACCACCCAGTTCACGTAAAACACCTGGAACGAAATCAAAATCTCCTGCAGATACCCCTCCGGTAAGTAGGACATAATCGAACCGGACGGATGCCTCCACAATAGCTGTAGCAATCGCCGTCTTATCATCCTGAACCACTTGAACGGATTCGACCAAACACCCGTCCCGCTCAAGTGCATCTTCGAGATACACATCAGTCGATGCATAGATTTGCCCCGTTTTAAGCGGTATCCCGACGTCCGCAACTAACTCGTTCCCTGTCACGATTATTGCAACGCGAGGTGGTGCCGCCACTGTCACCTCACGGATTCCAAAGCTCTTACAAACAGTAAGTCTAGCGCCATTGAGCTTCGTCCCAGAATTCAGAAGTACTTGCCCGCGCATTCCATCATTAGCTACCGGTTGAACTGACTCCCCTGCAACTATCGGGTGAATCACTCTGATCTCCCTGTCCCCACTCTCTCGACACCACTCCAATCGTGCAATACTGTCCGCCCCTTCGGGGACAGGTGCACCAGTGGTAATTCGTATGGCTTGACCATCCTCAATCCTTAGTTTATGGCCGTCACCCGCTGCAGTTTTACCTATCACCTTCAATTTTGTGTTGGGACCCTTTATATTCTCAGCACGAAGAGCAAAGCCATCCATCATGGCGCGCGGGAATGGCGGCAAGTCGATTTGCGCTATCGCTTCTTCTGCAAGCGTACGATTCTTCGCCTCGGACAATGGAATAGTTTCTAGACGCCCTTGCACACTTAAACCTAAGGCAATCGTAAACGCCTGATCAAAGGAGGTAGGTTTGCTCATACGGACCACGACATCGTATCTTGTAATCCTCGACCGAACCTATCAATCATCTTCCTGGGAATCCCGAACAAAACGCTTCGTACTCCTGCAAACTTGGCTAATCGCATGAATAACTGTCTATCTGTTTGCATCTTAATCCACTCCTTTCAAGGCTCGTGCCCGCCGATAAGCATTTTGCTGTTTATAGCCGTAATCCTTCGCATCGATGAGAAGGGCAAATAATAATATCACTGCTGGACGCTACCGTTCGTACCGCGAACGATAGACCTTTCACCTATGGCGGCTTTTTTTAAAACTCGTCTAGTGTCACCTGAGTAAAACCCATTCGACGGCTAATATTCTCGAACCGCGAACAAATACTCCCTCAAATACTCCCTAGTCATAACACATATATGTGAGTCTTCACGTTTTGTCTAAGAATGAAAGCTAAAATACGACCCTCTCGCGCACTTGTCTTTCTCGTTAAACAGAGTATGTTCATGATCCCCCTCATGTAGGACGTATGAGATGTATGAAAAAACAAAAAAACTCCACAAAACCAAACACCCCAATGAATAGGGGTAATTTGCTTTCGTGGAGTAGTTTAAAGCACATCCTGTACCTTGCACCAATCCTAGTTGATCTGCGAATTAATCATATCGAACATCATCAAACTCGTCCAGTCTTATGGGACGCTCCAAGACAAATTGTAATTGTCATATCCTGGACAGCATTCTGCAGTATTTTCGATGTAATCTATCTTGGGTCGCCGGTATATCCCCTAACCCGTGGACTTTTCCCGTCTCGCCGTTACTTAATCGTCCTTTTTACATCTAGTTACACTTGTAACACCATGCTACTACACAGACACTTCGCGACCTAGAAAATTTCACTTCTTAACTTGACGTGTTTTGTTCTGGTGGTTGTTCATTTGCTTGCCACAGGTTTTGGCCGTCTACATAGACCTTTTCCAAATGGTTACTTCCTTTTTCAAACGCTCAATCAGCGTTCGTGCGGCTAAGTGTGAACTGGACGCACCGCAAATAACAGCGATGTCCTGCGGCTCCAAGCGGCCGAGGCGGTGCCACTGTAGGGTTGCTACACCACCGTATTGTGCTTCTACTTCTGTTTGGATCTGTTTCATCTGCAGATGTGCCATTGACGCATACGCTTCGTAGGACAGATGGCTGGTTTGACGGCCGCGAGTCCACTCGCGCACGGTACCGATGAAAATGACTGTGCCACCGTGATTAACATCCTCTAAATAGTGATATGCTTCGTCGACAGAGAGTGGGTCTTCGGTAAGGCGTAGCGCATCGCTCTCCAGATCCGATTTCTAACCGCCCCCAACAGGAGGAATCAGGGCAATATCGTCCGTCGCGGTCAAGCGTTGACTGGGAGAGCAAATTGTTCGGTTTCGTGCGACCATGGCATTGGTCAACAACGGCGTCAAGGCGGGGTACTTTTGTCTGATGTAAACGAGCAACTCGTCGGCGCTGACGTCGCCGTCGAGATCGAGAACGAGTTCGTTTGCACCAGCAGCTTCCCGTAGGTTTGCGAAAAGTCGAACGTACAGTTGCAAGTCGAGTCACCTCGTGACAGAGTATATAATGAGTGGTGAAAGCCGCTATTTGATTTTAGGAGGCCGAAACGATGTCTGAGAAACGTTTTACGCATTTCACCGAAGATGGACGTCCTGTTATGGTCAATGTAACAGAAAAATTGCCAACAAAACGCACAGCCATTGCAGAATCGACTGTCAAAATGCGAGCAACCACCCGCGACACCATTGTACAACAAGGGATTAAGAAGGGCGATGTTCTCGCTGTTGCACAACTGGCCGGCATTATGGCCGCAAAAAAGACGTTCGAATTGATTCCACTGTGCCATCAAGTTCCGCTTCACCACATTTCTCTAACGTTGGCCTTCCAAACAGATCAAGTGGAGATCGAAAAAGCCTTGCTACACATCGAAGCTCGTGTTGAGACATCCTATCAAACTGGCGTAGAAATGGAGGCATTGACTGCGTGTAGTATCGCAGCGTTAACCGTCTATGATATGTGTAAGGCGATTGATCGTGGTATGGAAGTTTCTACCACTCGACTCGTTTACAAAAACGGTGGAAAAAGCGGCTTATTTCAGGCAACTCCTACTTAATTCGAGAGCCCTGGCAAGTTAAAAATAAGCATTTATCCAGGTTGTTGAGTACTGCGTTTCGGTAAATAAACTACGAAGGCGCTTAATATATCCGTTCACAAACCGTCATTATCCTTATCCCAGTTTGTTAAGGTGAATACGATTGTCTTTCCCATTTCCCTTTACAGTTTGGGGGAATGGATTTGAAACAGATTGACGTAGGGGGATTTGGGACCAGGATCTGTCCACTTGGCAAGTTTAGCAGAATAGCTGACGATTTCGTGGTTTTGCAATTCAAGGGTGCAACGCTGACACAACGCTTTAACATTTTTTCTTCCAACTCATCCGGTACATTCGATAACCCACTTGAATTAAATCGTTATAATGTCCTGTAGGCCAAAGGTTTTCATAGTGGCAACGTGTTAAATTCCCCAATCTCGGCAATCAGGTAAGTTACAACTAACTTCACCGCACCACGTAGGGTGGTCTGTAGCACCTAAACAACGGATGCACGCTCTCTTTTCTGTTATCTCCTAATGTAGTTACATCGTGGTACCTTACGGAAGATGTGTACACGCGTACACCAACACAATCCCCGTTTATTATAAAGAAAACATGTTTAGCTCGACTCCTATCTTTCCGCCATCCGGTAATGGAAGAGGTGTTGACTTTTGAGCCGGCGGTACCGTCTCCTTCCGTAAGCTATTCTACAAGTGAGAGCCAGAGCCAAATTGATTTGACGGGGGGGATTTGTCGAATCTGATCGAACTATTTTTCGTCTGCATAGGATGAACATATGTGGTAATAATACCCGTAGGATTGGAAAAAGGGCGTTATTGTGGACCACGTTCATCTCGCTAGGGTATTGTTTGGTTCTACGCTGGGATTTCACATTATTTATGCCACACTCGGCGTTGGCATTCCGTTTATGGTAACAATCGCTGAAGTCACGTATGCCTTGACCGGCGATATAGATTATGCCATCATGGCAAAGCGATGGACAAGAGGATTTACGGTGTTGCTCGCCGTGAGTATCACGACGGGTACGACGGTGGCGTTACAGTTAAGTCTATTGTGGCCGAAATTCATGCAACTCGTCGGGCAGATTATTGCACTTCCGTTTCTGATAGAAATCTTTGCTTTTTTTATGGAAGCATTGTTCATGTCTATCTACGTTTACGCAGCCGACAGAATTCCACGTCGTTGGCGCATAGCGAGTGTCTTGTTAGTTGCCATCGGGGCAGCTGCTTCGGCATTGCTCATTACGGATGCGAATGCCTTCATGAATGCTCCACAGGGGTTTCGCCTGGAGAATGGGAAGGCAGTGGACGTACATCCGTGGCAGGCCATCCTGAATCCTTCCTTACCCACCTCCGATTTTCACGTGCTGATGACCGCGTACATGACAGTTGGGTTTGTGACAGCGGCCGTAGCAGCATATGGTCTGTTGAAAAAGTCACATACGGAGCGTGAGCGCCAGCATCAGTACAAGGCATTGATGCTTTCCTTAGCGCTTGGTGGTACGTTTGGGATAGTGGCTGCCATCAGTGGTGATATGTCTGGCAAGTATCTTGCTGGCCACCAACCTGAGAAGCTTGCGGTCGCAGAAGGACTATTTAACACGCAAGCGCATGCGCCGTTGGTCATTGGCGGGCGGGTCAGTCCGTCAAGGCAAGACGTCATCGGCGGAATCAAGGTACCTGATATGTTAAGTTGGTTGGCGACCGACCGCCTCGACGGCGTTGTCAAAGGCTTGAATGACTTTCCTCGCGATACCTGGCCACCACTGTTTCTCCATCTGTTTTTTGACGGCATGGTGGGGATTGGGACAGCGCTCATCTTTTTTTTGGTTTCGGCGAGTGTTCCTAGCAAATAGGGCATACGCGACAAGCCGTAGGGTACATTTTTAAGCCGAGCATATTCTTGTCCACAACAGCATATGGTTTACAAAGGAGCCGACAGAGGAGAGAATAGTATGTTTTCCACACAAACCTCTGTTTATAACAGAAAAACGGGATCTCTATGCCTGCCTCCTCACACTGATAAGACTGTGGAATCACAAGAAGGCCGACCCTTTCCGACGGATTCTGTTCCGTCGGTCGTGACCGCATTGCGCATTCCTCCGCATTCCTCGGTGATTTGGGATTGATGCTCCCTCGCCGGGCTTGGTCACTCATGCCAGCTAATGGGTTCTTCACAGATGTACATATCGTGGGCAACAGATTTACGTAATCAGATACTGACCAAACCGTGTAAACTCGTGCGCACTCGGTTCCGACTTTCCGCGTACACCGAGGATTTAAAGACCGTGGTTTGTAAAGTCGAGTAAATTACGGCACCAAACCCCAATGACGATAACAATCCGACTGTGACATCCATTGGGAGTACCGAAACAAAGTTTTCCTGTTCTTTCAGGTTCGACTCGCCTTAAGCGAATCCCTAATACGACACAATGCTCACCAGTCCGTTGTGTGCGTGTTCTCATGTCGCTGCGACCTCGATCTACCCAAGGCTGTATCGGGTCTCTTCACGGACGGACCGGTTCCCACAATAGACTTGAGACTATCCTTTTACCCATGCCGTACACAATGCGGCGACAATCTACTCAAGTCCCCAAAAGACATTTCATAAGAAGTGCCTTAATCATTCATTTCTCTTACATTCATCGTCATTTTTATCCATAAAACCAATACGTTTTAGCTCGTTTTGTAATGTGGGAACAAAGTATCTGTCCCACCCATCGCAACAAGAAGCGCATTGACTCTCATCTTGGTATTGAGATAAAGTTTCAAATTCAATGTTATTCATACCGTCACCTTCTAATTCTTTATTATTCACCGTATCACTTCGTGTCCCAAGAATGTCATACAACAGATGTGAAGTACGAAAGTTGTTCCCATTGACCTCACCTCAACCGAAAATATATTTTCCACATGTAAAATATGACGTCCTACATTACCCTCAGTTTAGAGGAGCGATACTTTCTCCCTCCGGTGCACTTAAAATCATGTGCCAGTGACGTTTACATGTTTTCAAAGCACTCCCTGGCGGTAGATTAAACTCGGGTTTCCTGAAATCCGAGCATATTGACGATAACCTTTTTCATACCAACCACCTTGCTGTACTAGTTCTGCATGAACCCCGCGTTCAACGACGCGTCCCTGTTTCAAGACGATTATTTCATCCATCTGGTCCATAACAGCGTAGCGATGGGTGATCAAAATAATGGTTCGTCTCAGCGCGCTCTCAAACAAGCGGGTGTAAAACTCCTGTTCGGATTCCAAATCTAGGTAACCAGTCGGTTCATCCATTAAAAGAAACTGCGCATTGAGAAGCAACGCGCGGGCTAGTGCCAAGCGTTGCCGCTCACCACCAGAAAGTTGACTGCCTCGTTCACCGAGCACCGTTTCGTAACCTTCTGGCATGTTCTCAATCCGCTGATGAATCTGGGCTAGTTTAGCAGCTTCAATAATTTCCCTAAGTGGTGCATTCGGAGACCCTAACGCAATGTTATCGCGAATACGACCACGAAACAGATGTGTTTTCTGTGACACAACCGCAAATGTAGACCGCAGTGTAGCGGTATTGAAAGACTTCAGTTCCACACCATTCAACTGAATCGATCCCTCGGTGTAAGGATAGAGACCCGTGAGAATGTTCAGTAATGTAGTTTTCCCGGAGCCGCTCTGTCCAACAATCGCGATTTTTTTCCCTGGACCCGCTTCGAATGAAACTTTACTGAGAGCAGGTGAAACACCTGTGGCGTAACGAAATGAAAGTTCTCGAACAGTCAAAATTCCACTTTGAGGTTCCGGTTCTCCGAGAATGAACGGTGTAACGGGATAAGACTCAAGTTCCCGAAGCCGTTCTACTCCGGCCAAACTGACACCTGCCTGTTCAAAAGCTGAAAAACTAGGTGCCACGGCCTCAAACGCAGCCAATACAAACAATGCGATCATAGCGACGTCGACGCCCTGTACGTGCCTTGACCCGACGCTTAGTTCCCAGAGGACGGCACAAGTAGTCAATCCCTGGACCAAGAGAAATGCCGACTGAGCAATACGCTGAGAGCTGACGGATCGAATATCAGTTGCACGCAGCGTGTCACCCAAGTCAGCCAACCGATTTAAAAATGTGGATTCCTGACAAAATGCCTTAATGTCTTTCCAGCCGCGCACTGAGTCTGTCAATATCTCACTAACCTTTGCCCGATTTTCCTGCGTGCGGCGTCCCAATGATTGCCGATAGCGAATCAATGTACTCGGCACCAGCAACCCAGCCACCCAAAGACCAATTATGGTTGTCACGGCGATTTCTACACCAAAAGGACTGAGCACGGCAAACGTAAGTGCAACGGCAAAAACAGCAACAAGCGTGGGTGCTAACGCGCGAATATAAAGGAACTGAACCGAATCGACGTCGTTCAGCGCCAAAGACAGGATGTCACCGAAAGTCCGTCCAGAAATCTGAAATGGAATCCGTCTCTCGAGCATTTCGAACAGCCATTCCCGAATTTTGACCAATGACCGAAGCGCTAAGTCATGCGACACCAATCGCTCTGTATAACGGAAGGCCGCCCGGGATAAGCCGAAAAATCGGACCGCTACGAGTGGAACGTAAACCAGCAAAATGGTTGAAGGATGCAAAGCCGTGCGGCTGATGAGCAATCCGCTAACACCAAGCAGGCCAAAATTGGCCCCGAAATAAGAAAAGCCCAGAACGATTGCGAGTAAGATGCGCCATCGAAAAGGGGCAACCCACTTCAGTACCCAGATCCACTTTTGCATTGGTTCCCCTCCTCAATCTGCGAAGCGATACTCTTGTTTCGTTTCACAATCTTTTCTGATTCCTCTAGATGTGAGCAAGATCACCCGGTCCATTCGGCTCGCGAGTCCGGGGTCATGCGTAACGACAATCACGGTTCGATTCACCATTAGCTCGTCAAGTGCCGTTTCGATTTCTGCAGCGGTTAATGGATCGAGATGTGCCGTTGGCTCGTCCAGGAGAAGTAGCGGAGATTTTCGTAACCAAGCCCGTGCAATAGCAATACGCTGGGCTTCACCTCCACTCACCATCCTACCCCCATCGCCAATTTGCGTATCAAGTCCATTTGGTAAGGAGCGAAACCAGGTGGTCAACCCGGCTTTTCGCAGGACATTGTGCAACTGATCATCTCCAACCATTTCGCCCATCGGTATGGCCATCAGAAGGTTGTCTCGAATCGATCCGGAAAAAATATGTGGTTGCTGGTTCAGTAGGGTCACCAGTTTCCGCCATGTAGGAGATGCCAAGGTTTGGACCTGTTTACCTCCCACCTCAATGATTCCCGCCGACGGCGACAAGGTTCCGGACAATAGTTTCAGCAATGTGGTTTTACCGCATCCGCTTGGACCTACTATGGCAATCCTTTGTTCCGGTTGAATGGTTAAGTTGAATGAACCCAAAGTATCCTTCTTTTCACCAGGGTAATGAAACCGAATATTAGTAAAACGAATATCTGGTAATCCGTTCGCAATGGTCCAGGGAATATCGTGTGCATTGATTTCCTCGTCTGGTTCGTCAAACAGCTCAAACAATGACTCTGCTGCAGCAAGCCCATTGAGTCCCGCATGAAATTCGCTCCCAAGCGCTCTAATCGGTTGGAAAAATTCCGGAGTAAGGAGAAGCACCGTCAAGGCGGGTGTGAAAGCCAACTCTGCGTGAATTAGTCGCAGTCCGAGTGCGAGCGCAACCGCTGCCGTTCCAAGCGTGGCAAACAGCTCCAAAACAAAAGCGGAAAGAAATGCTATCCGTAATGTCTTCATAGTTGCAACCCGGTTGGCATCGCCAATACGGGACAAAATGCGCTTGGCATCGGTGGATCTTGAAAACAACTTTAGCGCCATTAACCCTTCAATCATCTCAAGAAAACGTGAAGACAAGTCTTGCAGCACGTGCCACTGTTTGTGCGCAACAGAGTCTGCCCCTTTACCTAGCAAAATCATAAAGAAAACGATAACCGGGGCGGTAATGACGAGCAGAACCGCAGAAATCCAGTCCAGCCGAAGGATATAGATTAGCAACACAACAGGAACGAGAACCGCCTCAATCGATTGCGGCAAGTATCTCGCTAAGTACGACTCTAGATTCTCTACCCCTGTCACTGCAGTCGTCGTCAATTCTCCAGTCTGCATTTTTTCGATTTTTACCGGACTGAGCTTAAATAGCTGTGACATCCAATGAGAACGAATGTCGAGTTTTGCATTAGCCGCAAAACGAGCCGCGCTCCAACCCGAAACAGCTCCAAAGACACTGCGCGCCAAAAACGTGATCGCCAGTTCAGCGGCGATTACGAACAAATTCGTGTATTGTGGAACGTGCAAGAATAGAATGCCGATCCAGACAGCCATAAAGTGGGCCTGCAGTAGCAACGAAACACTACTGCAGACACCCAGTGCGAACGTCCACGCTATCAAGAATTTTGTTGCCGATAATTCGCGTATCAATCGAGCCTGTACATTCATAAGTCCTCAATACTCCATCTGGTCGTGCAGGGAAAGCCGTTTACGAAACGTCCAAAACGTCCAGATCGTGTAACCGATGATGATAGGAAGCAACGTTAGACCAATCCAAGTCATCACACGTAGCGAATAGGGGTTTGAAGATGCATTATAAATCGTCAAGCTCCATTTCAGGTTGAGCGACGACACCATCACCCGTGGAAACAGATCAATAAACACCATAACGGTCGAAAAAATGATAGTGAACGAAGTCATCAAAAACGCCCACCCATCCTTCTTCGCACGAATGAAGAACGGTACGGAAATAAGGGAGATGCCTGCAAGTACCGCAATGACGATGGGATCGATCCGTGTTTTAAGAAATATGTTCGAGTCAAAGAAACTTAGGATTACAAAGATCAACATGGAAATTGTCGCTAAAAAGCCAATTCTGCGCGCGGCTTTGCGGGCACGTTCCTGAATTTTACCTGTCGTTTTCAGTGTCAAGAACAAAGCCCCGTGTGTCGCGAATAGCAGCATCATCGCAATAGCACAAACGACGCTATAGAGGTTGACAAGCCCCCAAAGGGACCCGACGTCGTTCATGTGGGCATCGATAGGTACACCCTTCATCATGTTTGCCAGCGCAATCCCCCAGATAATCGGTGGCAATAGACTCCCCCCAAAAATGGCCGTATCCCACGCCTTGCGCCAATGCTGCGCTGGAAGTTTGCTGCGGTACTCGAGGCCAACTCCGCGGGCGATCAGCGCGATCACGAGCAGAAACAAAGGGATGTAAAATCCACTGAACAACGTGGCGTACCACTGCGGAAATGCTGCAAACATCGCACCGCCGGCCGCAATCAACCAAACCTCGTTGCCATCCCAGAAGGGCCCGATGGAATTGTACAGCAAACGTCTTTCTTTGTCCGACTTGCCGACAAACGGAGCAAGGATGCCAACGCCAAAGTCGAACCCTTCCAACACGAAGAAACCTGTAAACAAAATGACAATCAGCGCAAACCAGAGACTATTCAACGTCAACTTGCACTCCCCCCGACGGTTCAAGCAACAAATTGGATGGTATACCGTCTTCGCGCTCATTTTCATCGTCGGGTCCCTGACGGACTGCTCGAGCGGCTAGATACACACCGATTGTGAGAAGAACGATGTAGACGAACGCAAACCCGACGAGCGTGAAGAGGACATTGGCATTAGAAACTGTTGGCGAGACGGCATCTCGCGTTTGAAGAAGCCCGTAGACGATCCAGGGTTGACGCCCCATTTCAGTAAAAATCCAACCTGCTGTATTCGCGATGTAAGGTAACGCAATAGCTGCCAGCATCGATTTGAGAAACCAACCGTGCTTCAATTCGCGGTCGCGTAGGAAAAGCACAAGGCCGATCAAGCTCAAAAGAACCATTAATGAGCCTGCACCAACCATGATGCGAAATGTCCAAAACGAAATATAGACGTTCGGAATGTAGTTTCCTGGACCGTATTTTTGAACAAATTGCTGTTGTAATTGATTGATACCTTGCACACGACCGGACAGCCGATTGTACGATAGAATGCTTAGCAAATACGGGATTTTGATTGCAAACGTATTATGGTGACCGGCAACATCAATTCCAGCGATCAAAGTTTCCGGAGCATGTAGCGGACTCGTGTTCCATAACGCTTCTGCCGCCGCCATTTTCATCGGCTGGGCAACCACTTCGTGTTGTGCTTGTTCGTGTCCGACGACAGCGGTGAGAATGCTGGATATCAAGGCAACCACTGTCGCAATGCGAAACGATGGTTGAAAGAGATCGATGGATCGTTTTCGGAGCAGGTACCAGGCACTAATGCCAACCATAAAGAACGAGCCTGTGGCGATGGCTCCAAAAAATACGTGTGGGAATTCAACCCACAACTGCGGATTTGTCAGTATTGCGCCAAACGATGTCATTTCCGCACGTCCGTCGTGAATCGCATAACCCATGGGTTCCTGCATGAATGCATTTGCTGTCAGAATCCAAAACGCGGATAACGTACTGCCTAGGGACACTAACCAAATGGAAGCAAGATGTACTTTCTTCGGCAGACGTTCCCATCCGAACAACCAAACGCCAAGAAATGTTGATTCGAGAAAGAATGCTGCCAGACCCTCGACGGCGAGTGACGGACCAAACACGTCGCCAACAAAGCGAGAATATGTTGACCAATTCATTCCAAATTGAAACTCTTGAAAGATACCTGTGACAACAGCGATCGCCAGGTTGATAAGAAAGAACTTCATCCAGAACTGAGCCATTTTTTTGTACTTTTCATCATTCTTCGCGACATAGATGGATTCCAAGATCGCGATGAGAAATCCAAGTCCAATCGTGAGTGGAACAAATAAGAAGTGATACACTGTCGTCACTCCAAATTGCCACCTAGCGAGCTCCACAGCCATGTGAAATTACCTCCTTATTTTGGATGTTTCCTTGTAGGATATCTAAGATGACGACAAGACGATATTTCCATTTAGAGCAGAAGAAATGGATAATGACAGCGCTCCAAAATTTACGTAAACGACTGTACGGCGCTTATGATGATTCATTCAAAGCGATTCTCCTTCCGATAGGCAAAACAAAGAAGGAATTAAAGGCACAAAAAAACTCCATTATAAACACCGTATGGCAGTTCCAATACCATTACGAAGTTTACAATGGAGTAGTTTAAGACACTTTGTGTACCTTCAAAACCAATCCAAGCCCAATATTCATTTCTAAACTCATGCCTTACAATACAATGTTAATGTGAAGATCACTGAACATCAAGAACGAACTCATGTTACTTGTGTCTAACCCGTAACATCTTTAAAGAGGAGACCCAGAATTTTGAAATCGCCCTTAAAAGCAGTGCTTATTACAGGTATTTTCTCAGGTGTGGGCGAAAGCGTAGCACAACAACTGTGCCAGGATGGCATGACAGTCTACACACTTAGCAAATCACTAGAATTGATAGAAAACAACCAGGCACCTGTTGACGTCTTAATTAATAATGTTGGTTTTGCCCAATTTAATAATTGGAAACCTGATACAGATTGGACCTCACTAATGCAGGGTAACTTAATGCGAACTCTTGTAGTGACTCAAGTCGTATTATATCGAATGCTACGCAATAATCACGGTTTCATTATTAATCTTTCGTCAACTTCATGTAACAATACTCTGATTACACCCCATGCATATAGTGCAATGCAAACCAGTGTAGTGAGAATGACACAAGGACTTGCAAGTTCAATTTCACATTCTCAAGTGAAAATAGCCGCATTGACCCCTGCTCGGATTCAATCAACACAAAACAGTTCAGGGGAAATGCATATTTTACAAGCTGATGAAGTTGCTCAACTAATTAGTGGAATGCTTAAGTTGAATAACCCCGCCTTAATTCGGAGTAAAAACCTTTTTATGAATAACCCTGAAAAAATAATATGAACAACACTCCCTGTTTATCCGACTGACAAAGTCTATAGTGTGTATGTCGATAAATCGTCGACACCCCACAGACGATTGCGTTCGTTCTTTGAAATTCAGACAAAGGCAGAGTTGAACGAAAAAATTCCCGTCGAACTAACCTAGCGTGAGCATCCGAATCTGCGGACGAATTAGTGTCACACGTAGCCGTAGTGATTGAATGTGCCATAAAAAGATTTCACGGCGTTTGTCGTCAGAAACGAAGACACGATTTATGCCTCGGAAACGTTCTGTTTCCGACGTTACCAATTTGTCTTAAATAATCATCGTGCGTTAGTGAAGCCTTTTGTCGCGCAGTTGATGCCCCAAAGTTCGTAGTACCTCAAATGCAAAACCCAGCCCGATGCCAACATCAGAATCACGCATAGCCCCCATTCGTATTATGAGGTCAGCCAGTTATTGTGACTGGCTGACCTCATTTATTATAGAGGTTTATTAATCCGGTAGCCGGGCAGAACGTCAGCCCCCGTGGGTCCAAGAACCCGTTAATTAGTTGCCCCTGAAAAGTCATCCGCTAATTTTTGTTCTTGTTCTTTGGGGTTTCTATCGGATGTCAAGGGTAATAAGGTGACCGATTTGTTGGGTGCTCCTTGTCTTTTATCGTGCAAGTAGGGCTGCTTTCCTTAAGTTGTGGGCTAGAATTCCAAATCCAACCCATGCTGAAGTGTCCGAATCGCCTCGAAATCGGCTTCATTCTAAACCATACTTGCGCTTCAGCAACCCGATTTTTGCTTCGCCTGGGGCTCTAAATCGCTGCAAATCCTTGTACCATAGCTGCTGTTCGAGTTCAGTGCGTTTTTTACTCTTCTTACCTCGAAACGGAGTGCTTACGTAGCGTATACCAAAGTCCTGTTGTAAGACAGTTTCATTCCGTCTGCTGCCGAAACCTCTGTCCGTCGCTAATAATTCCTCGTCGGAAGGGTTGCCCTTGTGTACTTAGTACCCGGTCACGAAGCCACTCTCAGTTTCGTCGATTCGCACCTTGTAACCGAACTCTGTGGGCTTGGCCAACTTCCCTTTTTTGATGGGGCGGGCTTATGCGTCATAGATACTGATTATACGGTCTTTAATGATGCGATTTCCATTCACCACTTGCTTGGCTTGATCGAGCAAACTGGCTGTCTTCTCAACGACCTGTTGCAGTTTCCGTTTCGGAGCCTCAACACAGCGTTTTTTTGAATTCTGTAACTTGTCGATGACATGTTGTGCCTGTTCCATTACATTTTGTGTGATGTCCACGACCTCTTTTGTGATTCGGATAACATCGTCCCAGGATTGACTCGTTCGCCTGCGAAGTACCTTGGCGAACGAAAGGATTTTCTTTTTGACCTCACTGGTTTGGTCAAGAAAGCCCTCGGTTGCGTGGGAAGCGACTTTACGAATCTTGTTCACGGTCCGGGTGATAACCTTTACGCCGTCCTGAAGTAGCGTAGCGTCGGTCGGGTGATGAATGTCTGATTCTACGACCGTAGTATCGGTGCGGAACTTGCGGTGGAGGATGACTCTATCCTCCGCTAGTTTTTTCATCAGTATTTCGTTCAGAGACCGAACTGTTTCCTCTCCATAGCGTTTGCGGGCTTTGATAAGCGTCGTGGAACTGGGAACTTTCTCGTCGATGGCGATGTGGCAAAAGCGACGCCATGTAAAACTATCTTGAAATTCCTG
Source organism: Alicyclobacillus fastidiosus (assembly GCF_026651875.1). GTDB lineage: Bacteria > Bacillota > Bacilli > Alicyclobacillales > Alicyclobacillaceae > Alicyclobacillus > Alicyclobacillus fastidiosus. Next base: position 4,197,100 of record NZ_CP104067.1, read on the forward strand.
AACCAGCGTCTCATATCCCAGCTGATACCGGAACTTGAGATACATGAGTCGCAAACAAGTGTCAACCGGGACTGTGGGGCGCCCCTTTGTCGTATTGAAATTCTGTAAGAATGGTTGAATGAACCGTTCGTCACTCAGAAGACGGTCAACACATTCAAGTTCCGATGGCAATGAACGCAGGGGCTCCGGGAGTACCGAATCCCATAAGGTTGTCTGATCCTGACTAATTCTTAGCAATTGCGTCACCTCGAAGGATTTCCGAAGAACGATGACGAATTCCTATACAAAGGGAATTCAAGCTCCTCGGGGGATGAATATCGCTTTGTCTCGACAACAACCATTTCACCAACGAGGCTTGCAATTCCTTTTTGTTATTCCTTAAGGACTTTTTCAGGGGCAACTAGTTAAAAGTGTTAGAACGTCCTCAAACTAAATATTTCGACATTCTGTGTTTGGTGTGTCATCCTATTGACTTAATACCACTTCTCCGCACAGATTTCGCCGTACGTAGGCATCCTAGCTACTCGGGTGTCCTGGCACCTCCCGAGACCTTACTTTCAAAGGCTAGACAACGCGCGCGTTTGGGCGCGCCGCGAAAAATAAAGGGTTTTCGTTCAGAAATGACCAAAAATCCTCAAAATCTAACTGGAAAATCGAAAGTCGGGATGTGCTCACTTGATAGAGGACTGACAAAGTAATCATAAAGCCCCCTGACAAAGACAAGACTTGCGACAATCATGACCATAAACGCAATGAGGGCGTATATGATTCGCTTGCGCAAGTCTGATAGATACTCATCCAGGTCATAGATAATTTCGACATAGATTTGCCTCCGTTTATTTGCTGCACTCCTGAACGGATTGCTTCCGTCTCTTTCAAGTAGTCTTACTTGTCCCCTCTTCACACGGATGATTGAGTACACCTGGTTCCACGCTGGCCGAGGCAGGTTGTATGCTCGCTGTTGCTTCCGTTTGAGCAGCTTTCAGGGGTTCCTTTGTATCCTCCATCATACCGTTTGTAGCCTTCTTAAATTCTCGGAGGGATTTGCCAAACGCCTTACCGATTGCAACTTCGAAGGACCAAAAAATATCAAGAGAACGACCAAGATTAGAAGGAAACGGGACAAACCAATATTACCGAATCCCATATTGGATCACCTCCGAAAATTTTCACTCCGCTCATCAACCAAATTGATTACAAAAAATCTTTGACCAAATATTCGATATCTTCATCATAATACACTCGCCAAGGCTCATCAGCAAGCTCTCTCAAATCACTTGCAGCATACACACCTTTGAGATTAGTAAACTGATGCTCTTTTATCCACTGCAGATGTTCTTGTGTGCGGATGACGGCGACCTTCGGCAATTTGCTCCTTTTATAACCTTCCACGAGAATCACGTCGAGCGGCTTCCCTTGAATTTCTGCCAGCATCGTAATCCGCTGACACAACTGTTCCGCCTGTGACGCTTCGTCATCATCCGCAATATGAATGAGGCTCTGTCCCCCGCCGACCACCATGGTCATCCGGGCACCTGCCTGCCGACACAACTCCGTGTCACTCCCCGACTTCTGCCAGTCATTCGACATGCGTTCATCCGCATGACCATCGTGTTTCAAGACAGCGACCGTTAGACCTTTTTCCTGTAAAAATTGCACCAAAGCCAGGACCAGTCGAGTCTTGCCGCTGTTTTGCAAACCAATGACGCTCATCACGATTGGTTTAGTCATTGAGCCAGCCACCAATGCCAAGCGGGGCAATGTCTTTCTTGGTCACAGCGACCCCGGCCAGAACGCGCGGCAGCAAGACGTCAAATGACGTTTTTTTATCGTATATGACTGCCCCTGGCAAACCGAAAATCGCAGTTTGGTTTCGGTATGCAAGCATCAGCATGGAACCTGGAAGCATCGGTGTGCCATAGGTGACAACATTCGTTGCTGCTTTGCGAATCGCACCTGGCGTTCTGTCATCAGGGTCAACCGACATCCCTCCTATCACACAGACAATGGTCGCCTCGTCGTTGCATGCCTGAACAATCGCGATGGCGATATCATCTAAATCGTCATCCGCAAATACCTGTTGATGAAGTTCAAAGCCGTATCGTTGAAACTTCTGACGAAGAACAGATCCTGATTTATCTTCAATCCGCCCGCCCTTAATCTCGCTGCCCGTAGTTATCAATACGACCTTTTGGGGCTTGTATGGCAATACGTCAATGATGGCCATGACGCGCCTCACATCCACCCAAAGCATTCCTCGATGGCGCGCTTTTAAAATCACTTTACCTTCATGAACCAGTGTCTGAATCACCAATGACCCAGCGAGTGCATCGGCCATCATCACAGCTGCATCATCCTCATGCAGTTCATTGCCCTCAAGCTCCAGCACAAATAGGTGACGTTTTCCCATGTCCAAGAGCATCGGAATATCTGACTCTTGCACAACGTGGCCTTTCCTGAATGCTCGACCTTTGAACTCTCCGGGTACAATTCTCGTTAAATCATGTGCCAGCGTTAAACCAACAGCTTCTTCTACAGGTACCTCACGTCTTCGCACGAAATTCCCTCCCATCGCTTTGCCAACGTTCGTAATCCTCTTTCGTATGTACAGGCTCTGTCCACCAAAGCGGCCAACCTGCACTTTCAGCAGAAATTCTTGCCACTGAACAACTTTCTACTACTTTCATCAATCTACGTTCGCCACTGGTTGCTACTGCTCGGAAAATCTGCCCAACTATTTGACGGTAACATCCTAACCAAGGTTGCAAACGCCATTCTCGTGTGACAAGAACCGCATCCACATCTGTTTCAGTCCGAAGCGTCGTTTCACAACTCATTAGGACTTCTGCATTCAGTCCCGGCAAATCACCGGCCACAACGTGCACAACTTCTGCTTCATCACTAGTGGGCCAAGCGTTCGCAATCGCAAAAAGCGGTCCGTTGTACCACAAATCGTCGCTGTGGAAACGAATACGTTCATCGCATCGATTTGCGATGCGCATAATCGCCGCCGTCCTCTCTGGAGCATGAACAATGACTACAGATTCACTGACCGCTAAAGCACAATCTACAACATGATCGAGAATTGTCCTGTCCCCACCGCGACGCACTTGCAGCGACAGCTTGTCCACGCCCATGCGGCGACTGGCTCCGCCGGCCAGAACTAAAGCGGCACACCGCATGCTTCGAGACCCTCTTCGGTCAACAGATACTGCATCCGCACATCATGTTCTTCAGCAGGCAGTTCTTCCGCAACTTGCAGTGAAAACCCGACGCCGACAAGCAGCGCCCGAACGGAAGAGCATGAAAACATTCGGTCGTAAAATCCTCCGCCATATCCGAGTCGCAAGCCTGTCCGGGTAAAACTTAGACCTGGCACGACAATGACATCAATATCTTCCGCCAAAACGGCTGGGCAACGCCCGACATTCGATTCCAAGATGCCATAACTGCCAGCCTCCAGGTCTGTCAGGTGATTCACTTTGTGGAACGTCATCTGTTTTTGCTGTTTTTTGACTCGAGGATAAATTACCTGGCAGCCAACCAATATAAGTCTGGACAAACCTTTGAATAAATCCGCTTCGTCACGAAACGCGCTGTATAAAGCAATCACCGGAGTGTTCCACCTCATGAGACATACTTCCACTGCGAATGATGCCATTCGCAGTCACCCAGTTGCATAAATGGTCCACAATTCGCCGGTTTTTCTCAGCCCGTTCGATTGGACTAAGCCCCGCCGGCACTCCAGAAAAATAAGCTCGAAGCTGCCGCTTTCGCTCTTCAATCGTCAAATCAAAACAATGGTGAATCGATATACGTATATTGACACCACTCACGTCCTTCGCAGCAAATGCATCGTTTACGAAATAAAATCCCTGCCTCGTCATTCCACAGCATGAAGTAATGTAACGTTTAGACCGGAAATTTTGATACAAGTTATTGATATTTTTTACTTTAACATGAGCAAACCCACGTCGCTCCTCTATATAAAACTCTTCAATATCCGTTAATGAAAATATCACGCGTTCCGAAGCAAGAAATCCAATTACCATATCTTCAATGTACTCAGGCGTACACACAACAGTGGCAAATTCCTCACCATTCACCTTTATCGTCAATGCATATTCTGTAACAATCACATCATCTTTAACTTCTAAAACATCGTGATCAAAATGATAAACCTTACGAGTTGTCTCAACAGGTTTCATAAGGACACACCTTCTTAAAGGTTTTGGGATTCGTGCTTTACGCCGCCAAAGAGGGGGCCTGACCCCGTCATACGGAAGCCGGAAACTTTAATCAGACCAAGCTGTTTCAAATAAATATGTGTTATTTCCTGAAGGGTCATACTGCTTCCTTGTATACGAAGCATCATTTTACGAGTCTCCTCTACACTAGGTCCTTCTGATTCCGTTCATGCCGAACACACTTGTAGAGAGCATCGTCTGTCAATGTGCTCTCTACTCTAGTGTCAAAACCAAACTTGACAAAACACTCCCCTTGGTCCTTAAACTCGTTCAACACGACTCCCTTTGTTACTGCTGTCTACAAAGTCTTCCCAAGTCCCTTGAGGAAACCAATAGCAAACTTAAGTGTACGATTTACGTCGGGGTCTTTTAAGGTTTTTGCTAAAGCAAACACGCCAATCTTTTTGGGTGATTGAGTCGCTTTGGTACCTTCCGCCATTCCTTCTGCGAGTCCATTCATGAGTGCTCCGGTGGCCTCCGGATCAAGTTTTGTTAAGCCACCCATTACACTCATCATATTATTGATGAGTGCTGTTGCTTCAGGACGCAGTGCTTGCTCCACTAAGATTTTCGCGATCTTTTCTTTAGCGGTGAGCATGGCGTGAAGTGCTTCAAGAATTCCACTGTCGTGGAGTTCCTGCATGATACGCAATGTATCTTCGAGACTTGCCTTATTTTGAACCACCGCAGTGAGCAAACTTTGCAAAGAAGCCGCCTCTAACTCTTCTTTGCTTTTCGTGTTGCGGACAACCTGCTGAATGGGTGCTGCCATATTAATGAGCCCCCCTTCGGTATTGATTAGGAATATTTACAGCTGCAATTGGACTGTAATCCTCTCTGGCCCACTTACGCTCGACTTGAACGCCCATTTGCGGAGTACGTACGGCATTGCGAGGGTTAAATTTAGGCAGTGGGCTCTTGCCTTGTTTTTTAAGCACTTGCATTCGAACTTTCGTTTGTTTATATGCAGGAGTATGAGTTTTCACATCGACTGCGTTACCCGTCAACAAGTTGACCGCAGTTTCATGACTTGATGAGTGCATCGGCATATAAATGTTCGTTCCTTGCATCCGGTCTGTGACCACCGCTTTGAGTTTAACTGCTCCGTATGGCGACTCCAGTCGGACCAGCGTGCCGCTTTCCACGCCGCGCTCTTTTGCGAGTTCTGGTGAAATTTCAACGAAGACCTCTGGCAACTTATAATTGATACCCCCAACCTTGTTTGTGAGGTTCCCTTCGTGAAATTGTTCGAGCAAACGTCCATTGTCAAGCGTTAAGTCGAATTCATCCGGGAATTCTACAGGCGGAACATATCCAAAAAGGGCAAGACGCGCTTTTTTGTCTGGGAAATTAAATCCATCTGTATAAAGTACAGGTGTATTTTTCCCATCCGTAGACCCCCAATGGAAGCTACTCCACCCTTCCAGTACGTCATAATTGCACCCAGAAAAGAACGGAGTTAAACTAGCCATCTCTGCAAAGATTTCACTTGGGTGCGAGTAATTCCAGTTAAATCCAAAACGCTTTGCAACTTCAGTAATAATTTGCCAGTCTGGTTTGCTGTTTCCGAGGGGTTCCATGGCTTGGTACAAGCGTTGTACACGCCGTTCTGTGTTGGTAAAGGTACCTTCCTTTTCCAAAGAAGGTGTTCCAGGCAAAATGACATCGGCAAATTGTGCGGTTGTCGTGAGAAAAATTTCTTGTACTACTAAAAAGTCAAGCTTTGCAAGCATTTCTTGTGTGTGGTTTGAGTTCGCATCAACCCAAGCCATATCTTCTCCTGCAATGTACATGCCTTTAAGTTCACCGCGATCGATCGCTTGAAGCATTTGAATGTTGTCGAGCCCTGGTTTGTTCGAAATCTTGACACCGTATGCTTTTTCAAATTTTGCCCGAGCCACATCGTCTGTTACCGATTGATACCCTGGAAAAATGTTCGGCATGGTTCCCATGTCTGCTGCACCTTGAACATTGTTGTGTCCACGGAGTGGGAATGCACCGGCACCTTTTCGAGCCATGTTTCCAGTGACAAGCAACAGATTTGCGATGGCGCCAGATGTGTACGATCCCGCCACGTTTTGTGTGACGCCCATTCCCCAACAAATAGCCGTCCCATCTGCTTCATGAATCATGGTTGCCACCTGGATGAGCGTTTCTTTAGAAACGCCGGTTTCCTTTTCGGCAAATTCGAGCGTGAACGGCTTCAGAAGAGCAAGGTATTCATCAAAGTAGTTAACATGTTTCTTGATAAATTCCTCATCGTGCCAGCCTTGGTCAATAATATATTTTGTGACTGCCGCAAGCCATACATAATCCGTTCCTTGTTTTGGTCGTACAAACAAGTCCGAGCGTTCTGCCATTTCGTGTTTGCGAAGGTCAAACGTAATCAATTTTTGTCCGTTTAATTTGTGGGCGCGTTTAATGCGTGTTGCTAAAACCGGGTGACCTTCTGCAGGTGAACACCCCAGTATGACGACCAGCCCTGCACTGGCAATATCTTCAATGGTCGCCGAGTCGCCACCGATTCCAGTTGTTTCTTGTAATCCCCAGGATGCAGGAGACTGGCAATAGCGCGAGCAGTTATCCACGTTATTGGTTTCAAATACTTGTCGGGCCAACTTTTGAATCAGGTAGTTTTCCTCATTCGTCATTTTTGAGGAGGAAATGAAGCCAAGTGCATTTGCACCATATGTGTTCTTGATGTTACCCATCTTCTCCGCGATCAAATTGAGTGCCTCATCCCACGAAGCCTCAACAAACGTATCACCTTTTCGAATGAGCGGCGTCGTTAAACGTTGATTCGAGTTCACGAAATCCCAACCAAATTTACCTTTAATACATGTAGAGATGCTATTGACTGGAGCTTGATCTACGGGTTCAATTTTTAAGATTTCGCGCCCCTTCGTCCACACCTCAAAACTACAACCAACGCCACAGAATGTGCAGACAGTTTTAGTTTTTTTGGTGCGTGTCTCCCGCATCGCTGCTTCCACTTCTGAAACAGCAAAAATCGTTTTGTAGTCCGGCTCTACCTCTTTGACCAGATCAATCATTGGATTGAGTATGTCTTCTTTCATTCCGGTCATATAGCCAGCTTCACCAAGCATTGATTTTTCCATCAGCGCATTACACGGGCAAACCGTGACACAATGGCCACAAGAAACACAGGACGATTCATTGATGGGTTTACCACCGTCCCAAAGAACACGGGGCATGTCACTTTCCCAGTTAATACTAAGGGTTTCATTGACCTGTAAGTCTTGGCATGCCTCTACACAGCGACCACACAAAATACACTGATCGGGATCGTAGCGATAAAATGGATTACTCATATCCACTTCATACCCCTTGGACCGGTGCGGGCGCGTTTGATGGCTAACTTCGAGGAGTTCAGCTGTATTATGGACACGGCAATTCCCATTGTTGTTATCACACACAGTGCAATAAAGTAAGTGATTCTCCAAAATACGGTCCATGGCTTCACTCTGTGCTGTTTTTGCCAATTCAGAAGACGATAAAATGTTCATACCATCCTGTAAAACCGTGGAACATGCACGCATGATTTGCCCATTCACTTCACACATACACGTATCACAACTTTGAATTGGCCCCAGTACTTCGGAATAGCATATATGCGGATGCTCCATGTTTTGGCCGAGCATAAAGTCTAAAATACGAGTTCCCTCGGGGGCCTCGTATTTTTCCCCGTCCAAAGTAAATTGAACCATGACAATTTCCCCTTTGTGAGGTTTCCTTCTAAACAACAGAAAAAATGTTTACAATATTTCCACCTTGTACATAAAGCGCTGTGACCACTTGTTTATCGCGGGTGGTCACACCTCTTGAAATGCCGGTTATCCCTCTTCATAACAATTCATCCCCCTTCGTAAAATGGAAGGTGTAGTGAAAACATCGAAGAGTTACTTTGAGGGCGCCACGAATAAGGTCCTGGTCTGCATATTCTTATCACCGAGACGTGGCTTCCTCCCTAAAAAGCCAATAAAAAACTCCACAAAAACAACCCCCTTGTGATACAAAGGAAGTTCGTTTTCGTGGAGTAGTTAAAAGCACGAACCTGTACTCTCACACCAATCCGCTTACCTTGCAAAGATATCAAAATCAACCGTGTGTGTCTAGCATTGTAAGATATTTATTTGAGTCATAATGAACGAGGTCGGCCCCGTTTCGTAACAACGTAGGTTACATTGCCAATACTGTTACTAGCGATAGCCAATGCAGAGCTACAATACGAAGGGAGCCGATAATATGAAGGATAGCACAAAATTCGTAGGTTTAGACGTGTCAAAGGATTCGATTGCGGTGGGCATAGCAGACATAGGGCGTGGTGCCCCACGGTTTTTTGGAACAATTACAAATAATCCTGAAGCAATTCGTAAATTGGTTAGGCAGTTAGGAAACGACGTACAATTGGAATTTTGCTATGAAGCGGGACCTACAGGATATGGATTGTATCGCCAACTAACCAAGATGGGTTTGTCATGTATGGTCGTTGCCCCTTCCCTAATCCCAGTGCGTCAGGGGGATCGAGTAAAAACTGATCGTCGAGACGCATTACGTCTGGCGCAGTTATTACGAGCGGGAGAATTGACGAGTGTATGGGTGCCGCAAGAGGATGACGAGGGACTTCGAGATCTAGTACGTGCAAGAGAGGACGCTAAAGAAGATCAATTGCGTACTCGACATAGGTTGTTGAAATTCTTGTTACGATGGGGTCTTCGCACACCAAAAGGTATACGCAATTGGACACCGAAACATCGCAAGTGGCTGGATACCTTACAATTTACGAATCGTGCTCAGAGGATGGCATTCCAAGAATACCTACACCAATTGGATGAAATTGATGGACGTATTCAGCGATTAGAACAAGAAATTCATGTTCAGGCAACAGATAGCTTCCACGCTCCTGTCATTCAAGCTTTACAGACACTTCGTGGTGTCGCTGAGGTCACCGCAACATCATTGGTTGCGGAAATTGGGCAGTTTTCCCGCTTCTCGAATCCTAGGCAACTTATGGCTTACGCAGGACTAGTCCCACGAGAATACTCTAGTGGTGCAAATCGTTGGCAAGGTGGGATAACCAAAACAGGGAATGCACATGTTCGCCACATTCTAGCCGAATCCGCGTGGAGTTATCGTTATTCACCTGCAATAAAAGGTCGAATTAAACAACGACAAGAAGGCCAATCACCTCAGACACAAGCAATTGCTTGGAAGGCTCAAGATAGATTGCACCGTAAATATTTTCGTTTGATTTCTAGAGGCAAAAATCACTCCGTTGCTGTAACAGCAGTGGCATGAGAATTATTAGGATTTATCTGGGCAATTGGGTGCCATGGCGGAACAAATGCGGGATAAAGAAAACACAAATTCCGTAGAATAAGTGTACCGTGATCGAATTCTTATTTAAGCAATCGTTTTGCAGAATTATAAACCCGTGTAGGGCAAGGGATTTCAGAACACAAAAAAGGACTTCACCCCAACTTCGAGAAGATTTCAAGCGACGAAACCAAAAACTTTCGAGGAGGGAAGTCAGTTGTATCTTCTCCAAAAGTCCCTATTCTCCCTTGAAGAATGGCTAGAAATCGAACCTTGTGAGTCATAATGAACGACACCGGCCCCATTTCGTAGGTCTTGGATTACACTGAATCTTGAGAAACCAGTGCAGAGCCACATACGAAAGGAGCCTTACTATGAAGACTATCACAAAGTTTGTAGGTTTGGATGTATCTAAGGAAAATATCGCAGTTGCGGTAGCAGACGAAGGCCGTGGAGAACCGAGATATATCGGAATGTTCCCTCATACGGTGGAAGCTGTAAGGAGTCTAGTACATAGACTGTCTGCAGATGGTGTAGAACTGGAGTTTTGCTACGAAGCTGGGCCGACAGGCTATGGACTGTATCGACTACTGCGCGCAATGGACATGCCGTGTACCGTTGTCGCACCATCCCTCATTCCAGTTCGCCAAGGAGACCGAGTGAAGACAGACAAGCGAGATGCGTTGAGATTGGCACAGTTGTTCCGTGCTGGTGAATTGGTTGCAGTCTTTGTCCCGAATGAGAAAAACGAGTCATTACGGGATTTAGTGCGGGCACGGGAAGATGCGGTGGAAGACCGTACACGGGCAAGGCATCGGCTATCCAAGTTCCTACTCAGACACAATCGGCGTCCTGAAACTAAGCTTAGTGCTTGGGGGCTATGTATCGTCGGTGGCTGGACGGCCTCAAATGGACGGATCGTCGAGAAGAAGTGGTGTACCAGGAGTATTTGCATCATTTAGACGAAATTGAGGGACGTCTCAAACGTCTTGAGGCAGCTATACATTTGGAAGCAACGGAAAGCGAGAGAGCTCCAGTGATTCAGGCTTTGCAAACACTGAAGGGTGTTGCAGAGGTCATCGCAACCTCTTTGGTCGCTGAGGTTGGGGAGTTTCGTCGTTTCCGGAATCCAAAGCAGTTAATGGCATATGCCGGACTGGTACCATCCGAGTATTCGAGCGGGGTATCTCGAAAGCAGGGTAGAATCACGAAGTCTGGGAATGCCCATCTCAGACGAGTTCTCGGTGAAGCTGCATGGTGTTACCGATACAAACCGGCCATTAAAGGAAAGATTCGAAAACGGCAAGAAGGGCAGAGTCCCAAGGTACAGGACATTGCTTGGCGAGCACAGGACAGGCTTCATCGAAAGTATGTGAAGATGATATTACGAGGTAAGCATCACAATGTAGCCGTCACTTCAGTGGCAAGAGAATTGCTGGGATTTATATGGGCCATTGCTTGTGAGGTAGAGCGGCAGATGGAGACATCGACTGCAGTATAAGTTTTGGAAAAGAACTGTAGTAAAGAATAATTGTAATTAGGGTTGAAGGTCGGGACTGAAGGCACAGGAATCCGGTACGGGGAAACCTCGTCCCCCGATTGTGCAAGGTCCAGAACCTGACGCACGAAGCTAGTCCGAGGCAGCCCCATGACGGAGGTACGAAATGTGGTAACCAACCCACGGATATCAGTGTGCCAACCGTCGACGAACCTTGCCTTCGGTCCGGGCTTTCAACCCCATCACGACACGGGGCTTGACGGTGTCGTTCATATCAGCGTTTGGAATGCTTCTCTTCCGCGCCAAATTCAGCTTGGTATGCCGCCAAGTTGAAGAACTCATCACCCCGAGGCGCAAAACCAATCGACCGTGAAGCCATTCTCAGAGCGTTACTAGCTGCACCGTTAGAAGGCATCTCGACGTTCACTAGGCTTCATGAGCGGCTAGAGCGAGATATCCGCTTCCGGTACCAATGCGGATTTCGTCTGGACAAGCCAGGTCCATCCGTTTCAACACTTAGCCGGGTCTTCCAGGCTATTGTAGACAAACATCTCGCTGAGGCTCTCTTCATTGACCTGGTCAGTCAATGCAAAGACGCTGGCATCATCGACGGAACACACCTTGCTATCGACAGCACGGCGATTGGTGCCTACGAGAGAAGGCAACCCAAGTCAAGAAGTCAGGAAACTGGGAATGCCAATTAGGGCGCGAAATACGACTCGTTTGGTAACAACCTCTCTTGGTTCGGGTACAAGGTGCATCTCGCAGTCGATACCGCAAGCGAACTGCCCGTCGCCTTGGAAGTCACACCAGCTCATGTGTATGACGGGGAGACGGCTATCCCATTGATGCAAGTGGTCCACGAGTATGATTGGCGGTTCAAGTTCGTCATGATAGATGCTGGGTATGACCAGATGAAGAACTATGAAGCGGCTCGAGGACATGGTGCGCCGGCAATCATTGCGATGAATAAGAAAGGTGAAAAAGAACCCCCTGTAGGCGTGAGTTCTGACGGTACACCTCGTTGTTCCATGGGCTTTGATATGGCATACTGGGGTACCGACGGTGAACGACTGAAATTTCGATGCCCACACGCTGCGGGCAAGGTTGATTGCCCGCTTGGCACTGCGGCTTGTTCAGATTCCAATCATGGAATGGTAGTGAAAAAGAACATTGGCGACGATGTTCGCCGCTATTCAAGCCCTCACCGAAATACACGGGGGTGGCGAATGCTATACAACGAACGAACAGCAGTGGAGCGATGTAACGCCCGCATGAAGAAAAACTTGACAGTAAACGATGTACACGTTCGAGGTGTACAAAAGTGACGACCCATGTCTATCTGAATGCGATTGTCCTGCTTGCATCGGCACTAGCCATGATCAAACCGAACCGTTCAGCAAAAACGGCATAAGTTCAGGCGACAATTAGGAATCTAAAGTGTGAATCAGACGACACCGCTATAACAAAAATTGTAATCCGCGCTCTTGGGTAGTCTTCATCCTTTTTTCGTTTCAAACAAAATCTCATTCTGCAAAACCCTCATTTATTATGACGCACCCTATTCCCCGATTTTATTCGATCTGCAAAGTATAAGAGCGTGTCCGAAAAGCCCGCAATTTTGAGTAAATAGCAAAACGCACCGATCCGCAAAACTGGTAAAATTGAAGGTATCCAGCCGTCAAATTTTCCAGTTCTGGAGGTGCGTTTTTCCATAGATTTGCAGTTAGACCTGCTTCCATACGCCTATTATAACACGCTTGGCTTCGACCCCGAACTCGTTGATTACGTAGATCACATTGACGACTCATTCCTGGACCTGCTCGTCGGACCCCTGTACGACAAGAGAGGACGCAGACCCGCATCTCCAATCGCCTATTTCCGGATGCACTATCTGTATTTCACTAGGCCGGAGATTACCTCATTCCGTCAATTGTGCAAACAGTTGCGAGACCCAAAGAACCAGGCGTGGCGCAGCTTCATCGGTGTACCCAATCCAGCAAAGGTTCCGTCACACCAGAGCCTGAGTGACTTCCGTAACAAAGTAGGGCCGGACGTATTCGAACAAATTCGTGACGAGTTTATACGTCAATCCATTCACATGGAGGGATTCATCCAGGACACCCTCGCCGCTATTGACTCTCGTCCGATTTACGCCAATGTCAACGGATACAAGAAAAAACGCTGCGATTGTGAGGTTAAGTCAGTTTGCACATGTGAAAAAACGTTTTCTGACCCGGACGCCACCTATGGGGCACAGCGCAGCAAGGTGAACCAGAACCGTTTCTTCGTTGGTTACCGGAAGCACTCGATTGCAGTAAGAACATCTCAAGGACCTGTGGCCTTGTTGTCTATCCTTAAGCCTGCGAATGTGGGCGACATTCGAGTGATGCTTCCACTGATAGAGAAACTCCGGCAGATTAACGAAATGCGCACTCAGTATCTCGTTGCCGACATGGGTTACATAGATGCGGATGACCAGAAGGAGGCATACCACAAACACAGTATGGCTGTGGTTACAGGGTTTCGCAGTGGTATGGTGATGCCAGAGGAATGTAATGAACATGGGCAACCTGAGTGCGAACAAGGCGAACGACTGATTTGGGATGGCTTTGACTGGAAAACGGCCACTTCCTGGTTTCGTGGGGACTCAGAGAAATGCCAGTCATGCCCGCTATCCGGGGTATGCAGCAGGCAATTCGAATTTTCCTTTGACGACAAACCGATTGCATACGGCCCGGTGCCACAAGGCACCATGCTGCATGCCCAGATGCTTGATTTCAGAAGGCAGATTGAGCTGTCCTTTGCGCAAGAGTCCAATGAGTTGACAACAGTTATGAAACACAAGAAGGTGCCTGTACGAACAAACAAACGAGTACAGTCCTTCTTCACCATGCAGGATATATTCCAGCTCATGCAGGCGAGGATAGGTCACATTCGAGAGACCATGCTGCCTGATGACCACATAGAGCGAATTACACAAATGTATACAGTCCAGGCCGAGCAATTGAAACTCGATATCGCTGCATAGGCAAGCAGAACCTGGAAAATAAACAAAAGCCAATGTTACTGACAAGGGGTTCGTGCGCCCATTTTCAAGGGTGAGCAGGCAATGTGTTCCCATACGGAGGCATTCACCAAATTACCAAGTAAACTTATCCCATATCAGGAAGCCTGTATTCATGTATTTGGCTAGACATTTACTCGAATCGGATGCTTTTCGGACAACCTCTATAAGGGAATAGACGGAAAAATGTTGTTAGGTTCTTTGTCGTGCGCTCCTTGACAACTACATAATTGCCGCAGCTGGTTGGAGGAGGATCCAACGCATTCAGGCTGTGGCTGGCTACCTGTACCCGACCTGCCTGTGGGACAATGGGGTCAGCAAGTTTTTCTCGGGACATTTATCTTTTTATTGGATAGTTTAACTCACGTCTAACGCACTAGCGCGGATTAATACGGTGGAATTCGTAAGAAAGTGGGTACAATGTTAGAGTTGGTTATAGCACCATCTATGAGCCGTGTAATATGGTATATCTCGTCAGGGTTAGGTGCATCCCTTCTCACCGCTTCTTCAAATTATTGAAATCGGATTTCAGGATGACACCTGGCGGAGATTGAGGGTCTTACACTAGGAGGTAACATGAGCACATCAAAGAAAGCACACGCTTTTAGCAATTTGGTTCGAGAGGTACGTAAAAAATATATAGGAAAGGGGCCCGAGCAAATCACGACTAGGTTTTTTGGATCATGGGCTGTGTGTGAGCTAAAAGGGAACTTAACGAGTGTCGAGAAGTTTGCAATTCGTTCGGATGAAGGAAAACGTTTGGTACGTGACCTTCGTACAACGTTTATTAAAGAAATTTATCACGACCCCGGGCTGAGATTGGCTGTGGAAGAAATGGTAGGCGCTAAGCTCGTTACGCTCTTTTGTGACTTCGATTTAGAGCTAGACACTGCAATGACGGTGTATGTATTTGATAGTCCATTAGGACTAGACGATAGCAACTCGTTCTGATAGTCTTATTAACGTCAATGAACAAGCTGCGGATTGGTATGGAAGTACATGACGTGCTTTGAGCTACTCCACTAAAATCAGTTTCCACCCGGATTGCGGAAACTGATTTTAGTGGAATTTTTTCGTTTTCAGGGTGCACACAACGGTTGTTTTATGGTTGAGAGGGTGGAAAAGTATGACCGTGGGAAGTTTGACTTGGTTAATTTTGCACGGGATTGGCACCTGCGCGTACGCAGCAAGCGGTGCATTCGTTGCACTTCAAGCTCGCTATCGCCTTACTGGTGTATTCATCCTTGGGCTGACGACCTCGTTTGGTGGTGGAGTCATTAGAAACACCATTATTGGTGTACCCGTTATTAAACTTTGGGACAAGGACACGCTGCTCCTGGTAGTAGGAACATTGACTGTTCTGTATTTATGGTCTTCCAGATGGATCCACCAATGGAAAAGGTGGGGTTTATTCTTTGATTCTATTGGTCTAGCGTCGTTTTCACTTCAAGGTGCTTTATATGCTGGGCAATACACAGGAAACGTAGGGATGACTGTAATGGCTGCTCTGTTCACAGGCATCGGTGGTGGTGTCATCAGAGACCTCTTAGCTGGTCGGAAGCCCATCGCACTTTTGGAAGAGGTCCATGCTATTTTAACTGTTGTCGTGGGCCTAGCAATGTGGGTGGGGAGGGACCTAAAAAACCATAATGTTCTGTTATTAGGACTCTTCACATTTGTAGTCGTTGTTCGGATGTATGTAATCGGACGTAAAAGCCAAACGCTTGGTGAAAGGTACAATAAGTCGAGCCAATAAATGCTTACTATGTGGCCTTCTGGCGCTAATAATCATCGGCCACGCCTATACACCTTCCTCTTTATATGGCGCGGCGATTTCAGACCAACACATATGTATAATAAAATTGTCTATTCTAACTGAATGATCCAATTGGACAGACTGCGTATGAGGTCGTTTTGACCGTGGCAGTGATGGCAAGCAGACAGGTATCAGATGGGTCCGCCGCCCCTTCTTCTTCCCAAGTTCCCTTTACAGAGATCTTTGCTAATGGAAGCGGGTGGCACAGCGGGATAACCTCCGATGTTCGCTTGGCAGCCATGATGCCGGCAAGCTCGGACACTGCGAGCACATCCCCCTTTTTTTACGGCATGCTGTTGAATCAATTCGCGCGTAGTTTTGCGCATGCGAACGTACGCACGGGCAGTGGCTTCACGTGCTGTGTCCTGCTTTTCTGACACGTCTACCATGTGTGGAGCACCGGATTCATCAAAATGCGTGAATTGAGAATTTGGGGTCATAGATGTTGCTCCTTTCATCACCAATCGTAGGGGGAAAGAATTATGTACACCGTTCGCTTTTTTGCGGGACTTGCTGAACGAACAGGGACGAAGCACGTATCTCTGGACCTTCCAGAACCCACAACCGTGGGCTCCGTGCGGCAAGCTTTTCAAACGATGTTTCCGGATGCACAAAGCGAGATCACTACAGCGCTCGCAGCCGTAAATCAGGCATATGCCGACGATAATCAATCGGTCCAAACCACGGACGAAATCGCCTGGATACCCCCCGTGGGCGGTGGAGCGGTGGACGCTGTTCATTCCATACGCCTGACGGATACGGAACTCTCCGTAGAAGAAGCCTACAAGACGCTTGAAAATCCTGTGTACGGCGGCACCGTGTTGTTTATCGGCACCGTGCGAGAGTGGACAGGCACCAAGCAGACGTCTCATCTTTCTTACGAAACCTACGTCGAAATGGCCAAAGAGCAGATGCGGCGAATTGCCGAAGCCGTCGAAGCCGAGTACCCGGGTGTATCGACGCTGCAGTGGCACAGAACGGGCGCCCTCTACCCAACCGACATCGCCGTGATCTGTGCAGCGGCGTCTCCGCATCGGGGCGTTGCCTTTACCGCAGCCCGGACGCTTATTGAACGGTTGAAAAAAGAAGTGCCCATATGGAAAAAGGAATTTTATGCGGACGGCAATGTCACCTGGCAAGCGAATCCGGAGTGAGGGGAAGCATCCCCTTACTCCCTTACCACGGTTGAAACCACTCTCCAATCACCTAGCAAACCTTCCATGAACTGAATCCCTGTTCATCAATTTCCTCTTCCAACTCTCCGTCGGCTGACAGCCAGTCAAGATATCCGAGTGTTTCAGAGAAAATCAACTGGAGTTGATTCCAGTGTTGCGGAAAAAATGTCGTTGCAATCGAAAATGTCGTTTTCTCCGATGCAGAGAAGACCAGCTCTCTAAACTTTGCCTTACGCCTTTCTTGACCTAAAAGCCGTTTATCTATCACCTCCTGCCACGTCGGTAAATTCCTCCCCATGGCCAGGGTACACCACTTGCAAGTCGAGATTCTTGAGTTCCCTCAAGTTTCGACGGTACTGCAGAAGGCTCTTGGTGCGAGCGGCCTTGTCACCGGAAGGTGCCGTCATAGCCGGTTCAATAAGGGCGTTACTACTGATTTTCGGCAGCAACTGGTCTCCACCGATGAGAATACTTGCACTTTTGTCGTATAACGCCAACACATGTTGTGCATGCCCGGGTACGTGTAGGACTTGAAACTGTGGCATACATGGAAGTGCCTTCCCGTAAACAAGCTCGACGTCAACCACAGCAGGCTCCGCAAGGGCGTGAAGCATAGCCATACCGGATAGCGTCTTGTCAACCAATTCTGACGGCATGCCTATCGATTTGTATAAACGATCGTTAAAAGCCGCTCGGTACTGATCCCAGATACCCCCTGGGTCTAGCCACGTGTCGACAAGTGGTGGTGCGAGAATGGGTACACCGTACTTTGCAATCGTGGCCGCTAAACCAACGTGATCGACATGACCATGCGTAAGTACCAAGCCGTCCAATTCACTTGAGGAGAGGCCGAGTTCCTTCAAGCCGTCAAATAGAGCCGATTCGGTGTCGGGATGCTTG
Organism: Alicyclobacillus fastidiosus; assembly: GCF_026651875.1. Taxonomy (GTDB): domain Bacteria; phylum Bacillota; class Bacilli; order Alicyclobacillales; family Alicyclobacillaceae; genus Alicyclobacillus; species Alicyclobacillus fastidiosus. The sequence continues at coordinate 4,215,140 of NZ_CP104067.1, forward strand.
GGGCCGTAATCGACGAGTACTTTGACGTGCCATCCGTGAGGACAAATGTACGCGAAAGCTCTTGACGGACACCCGACTTGGCATCCTACAAGTCATGTCAAGCCGACAACAAGGATGCAACGTTTGTCGTGTTCGATGTGCTGTATTCAGAGGGTAAGAGTCATGTAGCTAAAACGCTAATGGAGCGCAAAGAGAGACTGGCCGCAATTGTTAACCCCTCACCCGTTATTGCGCCAACCGTGTACGTTGACGGTCAGGGGATACGCCTAAAAAAATATACAGAAGAGCAAGGCTGGGAGGGTATTGCCACACAAAAACTCTCGGTACTCTTTTTCACAGTCGAGCGATTGGATGAAGATAAAGAGTTTTAGGCTAGCCGATGTGGTGGTCCTCGGTTTCGAAGAGAGCCTCAATTCGGCCTCATTGTCGGATCCCCAGTATCACATAGACCGCTAGCAACTGTGGAACTCGGCTTTAAGCCAGAGGAGAAAATCGCGTTCCTCCAGGTTGTAAAGGAAATCCACACACAGAAGCAAGGCGATACACAATGGATTGAGCCGCGGATTGCATGTAAGGTGCAATACCTTGAGCGAACTGAGAAGGGTTCGTTGCGTATCACAAGTTTTAAGGGCTTTGGTGGGGTAGCAATAATATTGCGATTGTCAACACGTTCTCGCAACCGTGCAGTTCCAAAGCAAATCAGTACACGAACGTTCTCTTAACTCGTTTGGAACGAAGCAAGTAGGCCGCGATGACCGGAATTTCAAGGAACCCAAAGACGGTTGGTGTCGTAGGCTTGTGATACATGATGTCTATATACAGCAACATAAAAGCGTAGATTTGATAGAACAACATCCAATTGACCCACGCTTTTTTCCGTTTTCGGAACATATTTAGAAGTACAATCGAAATCGGAAAAACGATCACAGCATCAATGAAATACACCAAGTGATCTAAACGATGCGTATGAAACTGGAACCCATCACTGAGGATTATCAGCCCATAAACGAGTGGTGCCATCCATGAGGTAATTGCAAACAAAATGAGCCATCCTCGAATCGGTTCGTATTGCGGTTTTTCTTTCCGCATATTTACTACCACTACCCTATGTCATGCGTTATGCAGTTGCTGTATGAATTTGTTTTTCATGCGCATTGAAAATTTCATGAAAACACCGAAAAGTACTTGACTTTTGCGAAACACCCACAGAATCGCCGAGAAGGCATCTAACTGCCTATCTCTCAGCGATGTGGGTGAGAATTATGACTGTTTTATGTAAACCGGAATTTAAGGAGCTCTCTAATTTTAGTAATGTCGGTGGTGCCCCTGTTCTGCGTGCACTGTGGGATCGGTTTGACTTTTCTCTTCTTTTGTCTCAATGAGGTATCTTCAAGGTTCGTGGCGTGGCCACATGGATTCTCGCCTTTGTCTATGTCGTTGGACTCATTCATCGCTGTCAATCCGTCAATTCGCTCGCTTCATTCTTCAACAAAGACAGCTTGCTGCAGCGTATGACAGGCATCCAAAAAGTTAGCCAATCAGCCTTGAGCCACGGATGCAACGGTCAAATCACATTCGCGGCAGACCCAGTCCGGTATAGTGAACGGGCCTTGTCGGCCCGTGATGCGGTATACCACAATTTTCAAACTATCACCTCCAATGGGCATCAGAGTCTGCATTGAGGCTCAGGCCCTAACGCGGCGCCGAACTAGGGCCGCTCCCACCGACTAGGCTGAGCATCTTCAGGCATCCCCTCGGCTCTAGTCCGCGGTTACCTGTACGCCGCGCCAGAAAGCAACACGCCCCCGGATGGTTTGGGCCGCCTCTGTAGGATCGGGATAGTACCAGACTGCATCGCGATTCCGCCGTCCGCTGACAACTAAATCATAATAGTTTGCCGTGCCCTTCCAGGGGCACACGCTATGTGTCTCGCTGGGCAACAAATAGTCTTGGTTAACCGATTCCAGCGGAAAATAGTGGTTCCCTTCCACCACCACCGTATTGCTGCTATCGGCTATGACTGCACCGTTCCAAATCGCTTTCATTGCATCCCATCTCTCCGTTGCAACCGTGGTTTGAGTTCGTTGTTAACCGCAGGCGTGCTTTGGCTTTATCGTGATGCCGCCGTCTAAAGCGTAAACCCTTCCCTATTCCTAATCTGTAACGCAGTTCACAAAGCGGCGATCGTTTGACTAGTCGTGCCGGCACGCCTCGAGTTCGTTGCAGCACTTGACGATGACACACCCAAACGCATAACTAAAGTTACGGGTTTCAGACACCGAAGGACTGTTCGAGTTTACAAGGGAGGTACCAGAATGGCATCTCTTTATCCTTTTCCGACAGCGCTATGGACTGCCGTGACTCGAACATTTGGCGGAGGCCCACCGCGAGTGGAAAACATTTCTTGAACGGCATTGCCAAGTGGTTATCACCACGTTGTTGCCAAACGATCAACCGAAAAGCTTTCTCCAGGAGCAGGATCTGCCGTATCCCGTCCTAGGGGATCCATTCCGATCGGTGTATCGAGAGTCTTGAAGTTCAATTGGAAGGTGAGGAGGCGAGGAGCTGCGCTCCAGAGTCCGCAACCGGGTGAGGACATGTTGCAACTGGGGCGGAGACTTTTTGGTCGACAATCACGGCCGAATACGGCAGGCATATTACAGTGAGATGCCCGGCGACAGGCCAAAGTGGTCAAGGCCGGGTTCGTCGGAACCAGGTGAATCCACCATGGCGTTTTGTGACCCGTAAGCAATTTATACTTAGGGTACAGAAAACGTTCTCACAGCAATATGGCTGACCCAGCCATCGTAATCGACCAAGATGAGTTTGGCCACGTATTGCTTCACCAGATCGAGGGGAGGAGGTTCAGCGGGGCCCACGGAGTACGATGCGTCTTGGTCTTGGGGTAGCACCAGAAGGTCTCCCGCGTGTATATAGCAACGTGTGTATTCTTACCAGTCTCATCTTCGACGGCGAGAAAGTAAATCATCGGGTCATGCGTTTCGGCACGCGGCCACGCGAAGAGGACGTTTCGAGGCGTCGTCGCTTCTATTTCGAGAAGTGTGGAATCGTAGATGGTAGCCGGCTTCACTGTAATTGCCGGTGAGGACAGGCGTCTTCCATTTGCAGTCACGCCCACCATTTTGTAGCGCATTCCATTTTGGGCGCGCGGCAATGAAAGGCGCGACACAACGGATCCCGAGAAGTTTTCCATAGTGTTGGATGTCTCGTGGACCCACTGCCTTCCCTCGCGTAACAGCACCTCGTGATTCCGATGACCCGTTTTCGGAGTGTATATGATTGCGACGCTGTTGTCCTCATTGCGCAATCCGCAGGCGATAATCTCATTGTTACCGTATACTCGAACGATAGGGCGCGCGATAAAACCAGCGTACCGGGTCATCCAGCGCATGTTCCACACCATAACGCGCATGAAGAAATGGTGCCTGCCGTCGTTCGTCATTTCTAAGGTATCCATGCTGTAATCTCTCCCCAACGTGGCGCGGAATTACGACGTTCTCTCAAAATACTAGCCGAAGCGGTGTTCCGTCTTAGTGTCGAATTCTTCTCCAAAACTCATTCCTGAGCAAACAAGAACCTCATGCGGCGGTAAACGAAAATCTCCGATGTCAAGCGGTTGCCGTGCCCGATAAGACTACATCGGACAGGACCTCAGCGGCAAGGAGTCGGCTAACATATTTCACCGTCACCTTCAAAGGCAAACGCCGACCAGTGTTAATCGACTCCGGTCGGCGTTTGCCGTGGATTGCCGTTGACTTGCTGCAGTGTTTCGGTTGATCGTCGATTTACTCTACGACGAATTCGTTTAGTTTAGCTTGCGACGGATCTCATCCGCTTCTTACTCTGACAGACGCGTCAGATCTATGACATCGGACAGCGAAGCACCTTTTCGGAACATTTTTTCTGCAATTTCAATGGCTTTATCATGCTTCCCTTCTCGTCTAGCCTCTTGTTCAATTTCGCGAACCACATCGGTCATTTTTATCGTCTCATTTAGACGTTGTTCCTACTTCTCGTCAACATTCTACCAGTTTTGCCGTGCCAAATTCCCACTCGCACCTTCTAACGAGCAACGCCGATCAGGGACAAGTGACTCTGGTCGGCGTTCAATTGCGCTTCACTAGTGCTGTTGTTTGAAAAGCACCAATCATTTACATGGGTACAATCGGTACAAACTGATTTAGTTAGTACTACAGCGAAAGTTTTTAACTAAGTGTAGGTCTGCTAAGCAAAAAGCTTCAAGCATAAGCACACCAAAGCTGCAAACTTATGCTTAAAGTCTTAAGTCATACCTGCATCCTAGCTGCCTCGGAATGTGGGTGGCAGACGTCTAAAAAGTTTGTATATACTGCTACATGAGGTTTTGCTTATCATTGTTCCTCTGCCATGTGGGTACCGACGATAGATTTTCTGGAACGTGGTCAAACAGCTGAGCAGTCAACATAAACGCAACTTTGCCGTCCTCCTCGGAAGATCTCGCTCCAACGAATTTTACGCTTGGAGAGAATCCCATTGTAAGGCTCCATTTAAAGACCTCTTTAAGAAACGTACTCTCCCCGCCTAGAACATGTTCAAAATTCAACTCAGGAATACATAAAACAAGATCATCTTGCACAATCTTAAGTTCCAACCTCGAGTTATCAAAATTACAATACACCAAAGATTTAAAATCCTCGTATGACACTTGCCAATCAAATGGGATTCCATTTCGAACAAAATCCCAGGCCTCAGCTTCAACCATCAATTCGATAATTTCTGAATGACGGTAGATCAACTCGGAAAACTTATTGGCTGCCTGCAAAGCCATCTCTTCACTGTATTTCTTCATAATTGTACCTCCGATAGTGAAATTGAAATTTACTTTAACTCAACTTTCGCAGGCCAAAACAGGGAGATATGCCTTGATATAGCTGGGTAAACCGTCGATCCACCGCTGTAGTTGACTGCGAATCAGTTTCGAGAGTCGTTTGCCTGCCTTCTTGGAAACATCATTTACAAGTTCAACCAATTGGCTCAATGCGATGGCCCAGTCCAGTTCGCTCACTTCGTCGCAGAGCATTAGAAATAGATTCCCCAATGTACGGTTGTCCGTGCTCTGGCGGTGCTGCCAAGCTAACAGAATATACCGTGAAAAGACAATCGTCGTGTGGCTGATGAGCATGTCATAGGAACGTCCTTGAAACTCTTTCTGCAGACGCAGTAATGATTTTGTGCATTTGAAGAACACTTCAATGTCCCATCGAATGCCGTAAATCTGTACGATTTTCTCGACCGTCAGCGTCGTATCTGTAGACAGGATAGCCAGCCATTCCTTCTTGTTGGTTCGGTGACGAACGAACACCATTTTGATCGGGATGCCTGGGCGCAGTTGAGTATGTATGGACCTTAAGATTCCTTTCTTCGTACTTTGAACGGGCGTAGCAGCGTAGTACAGCTCTTGCAAGGACAGGCACCGTCCGTCGAGTAAATATCGTTTGTTGTCCGCCTTGACCATTCCGATGACGTCCAGTCCCCTATCCAGCACGGCTTGAATCAACGGAGCGTGCGTGAACCAACTGTCCATCAATACGTACGAGGCATTCATTCCAGCAGACAGAGCACGGTCAATCATGGCAGGGATGATATCTGGGGCCGGGAGAAGTGATTCCATTCTGCGTTTGTATCCGTGAGTGCGTTTATCAATCGATTGACCCAAGCCTTGAATCTGCGACTTGACGGAACTGAGGAGAGAAAAGTCCACTGGGACGAATGTATGACCGTCAGACCAGCCTAACGTCAACATACGAAATCCCTTGTAGTAGCAATTCCGTGCATGGTCTTTGAATCGAGCCAAGAGTTCCACGCACTTACTCCTGTTCCGCTCATACATGGAGTCATCGACAACGAATACGCTGACACGCTTGTCAGATGTTAACGAACTGGTTTTGTTCACGGCCTCCACACTGAGCAATAGGAGAAAGCGTCGCCATGCAAATCCGGCATGATTGAGAAAACGGTACACAGCATCCTTGCCAGGATATGATTCTGACTTTGCGCTATCAAGAAATTGAAACCAGTTTCGATGATGGAAGATGAGCACAAACACAAGCTGGAATAGGTAGGAACACGCAACCCCAAACCTCTTGGTGATGCCAGCATTACGCAGATGCTTAAGGACCTTTAGTTCTTGAAAGGCAGGACGAATTTCGACAGGCAATTGATTGTTGTTTTCCGTCTCATAACCTATCATATAGGAGAGCACCTCTTCCGGTATGGTAGTGTTTGGTCGCATTTACTATACCAAAGGAAGTGGTGCTTTTGATTTGTCAACGCTAATATTCTAATCCGTTCAAGTCTTTACGCCACAAGGGCTAGCTACACATTTCACTCTGCGAAAGTTGAGACTTTAACTTTTTCAAGGTCCAGTTAATTTCTTGTCTCTTATCTAGCATATGCACTGGTCGTAATAGCATCAAGGATGCTGGGGAACAGTAAAAATGAAAAACGTCAAGTAGATCCATTAAAAAACTTTTGGTTAGGTTGAGTTTTCTTCTTTGGACTGACATTAACGGATATTTTATTGGAAGGTGTGGAGTGTGGGGGCAAATGTTGCGAAGGCACGTTTCTAAAGAATCAATGTATAACATGTTGTGATACGATTAACTGAGCGGTAGAATTCTTGAACGAATCCTACCGCTCAGGTTCGAGACGTGGAACTGCCCTACGCCAAATTCTTGAAGTAACTCTGTAAACTGCTATAAGCCAAATGCATAATGCATCCCGTCAAAAAAGCCCCATGCATAACCACGGCAATGTAATTCACGCACTAATTGTTGTGCGCCCCCCCTCTAACCACTGCCTAGTCCGCTCAGCCTCTTCTTTTGGCAACATTTCAAGATAGAGGTCCAGTTCCTGAAGCACAGTTTGAATGGCGTGTTCTATGTCGCTATTCAATGTCTCCGATGTACTCCGTTCCCGATGAGCATATTCGCGATTTGCGATCTTTCGCATGATCGGATCAAGACCAGTGTATTGTTTCAGTTCACCGGCTGACAAAGGCCATTCCTCCATATCTATTAGTTAGTATTTGATATCTATTAATAGATATACTATGGATATAAAGCTTTGTCGACCATTTAAAACAAAAGGTTCCTCACTGGAAAGTCAACCTGCTGAGGTGGGTCAACCACTTAGTTCACATCGTCTTGTTGAGGGATATATTCGAACAAATCGCTCACTTGACAATCTAACGCTTGACACAAACGATCGATAGTGGCGAAATCAATCCTTTTCGCACGCTCATTGTAAAGCTCGCTTATTGTATTGGGCCGAAGCCCTGTTGCTTCGGCTAACCTTCTTTGAGACATCCTCTTCTCACCGAGAAGTCGAGATAAATGAATCCTAACCACGTTTATGTAACTCCTTACAGATACATAATATCTATATACAGATTCATATATGTTAAAACTCATTCCATTACCAAACGCATCTTGGTGTCTTAATAAGACATCGAATCGCACTTTACCGAGATTTGTCATCTTTATAGTATCACTACAAACACCTTAAAATCTGATCATTTTCGGAAAAACCATTATCAGTGTAGCGAAAATGCATCCGTATTTAAACCTACTCCCCATGCAGACATTATGAGACGAAAGACGCGAGTTTTTTAAAGTATTTTCTTGACAAAAATCATATTAATAAAAATTGAGCATCAAGCAGTCATGAAACTGCGGTGATACACTTTAATTACCAAGATTTGAAACTATGAATGTAGGACAAAAAACAATTGGAGGGATATACAGTGCAAGTTCCGGACCATGACCCGAATTTCGGATCTCACACGACTTAATAATCAGAGCGCCAAAGACGTGATGGAAAATCTATGTAACACCAGATTCAATAACGTGCTCTGTCACTCGATAGTGGGAGTCACTTGCGCAAACTATGTCACCAAGTATGACTTACGATCCATTAAAGATTGATAGGTGATTACTAGACAGAGTACGGTTTGGTAGCTAAACGACTAAAACAGGAAAGGAGCAAACGAGAAATGGCATTTGAGTCGTCGGAATTTCTGAACAGATTAGCTACTTTAGAGGGCATACATCCTCAACAGAAACGGCTGTTTGACCGAATTGATGCACTCCGATGGAATAACAGCATCAACCAAAATTGGACTCAGAATATGGTACTTGTCGGTGAGTCCGGCGTTGGCAAGACCCACCTTATCAGAAAATACGTTTCTGACAGCAAGCTTGATCACGCTGGCACAAAGGAGGGTTCTGTTCCCATATTATATTTACACTCACCACTTCCGTTCTCCTTACAAGCACTGTACCTCAGTATTAACGAATCACTCCATAACACAGTTCCGAAGACATCTCGTTTAAGTTTTCTAGATTTACAACGCGAAACCATTTCACTTCTTGCAGCCCGAGATGTCGCAATGATTATCTTAGACGATGCACACAACATTGGTATGTCCCGTAACGGGCCGATGTTTAAAGTAATGGATTCAATGAAACATTTGAGCGAGACCGCGAATGTAGCGCTTGTTCTAGTCGGTCTTGAGGAGATTCGAGGAATGGTAGAGGGCAATTGTCAGTATGCTCGAAGGTTTCCCGTGTTAGAACTGCATCGGTTTGAGCTTGATGAGGATTTCGTAGAGTTTCTTCATTCTTTAGAGGAGCAGATATCTCCTCTCCCAGTCAATTTGAGTAACAAGAAGTTAGCGGGTGTGTTATACAGTTTGAGTGAAGGACTGATTGGAACCTTGATGCCCCTCATTCAATTGGCCCTACGTAAGATGAGCTTAGAGAACTCTTTTGAACGACTCACCCTCGATCATTTTGTACATACCTTGTTAGATGCAAAGGAAGCGTTATGTATCAGACAATGATGAGGTGGTTGACGACTCCTAGTTGCATTCCCTGTTTGTAACCGTGAGATGTACTTACGTTCAGACACGGATAAGCCCTGGTTTTGTTTTTTGGATATTAGCATTGACCGAGGATCACTGTGACTTCAGGTACAGTGGGTTGTTAGATTATAGACCGATAATTGAAGTAGACGGAGTGATAATCGTGGATAAGATCAAGCTTGAAACCATGTTTCGTAGTTTTCAAAACGAGATGAAGGTCGAAGGATTTTCAATTACTAAAGGATCTCTGCTGAAAGAGGTTAAACAGCTCTGCGAGGTTTTCTCGACAAGTTTAGGCACAGGAGATACAGAGCCAAACATGACACGGGAGCCAGAACTTGTGCAATCAGATTCGACAAAACTCGACGTGGTACTTGTGGACGATGAAACCGGAAACCCCCTAGGGCGACCCTGGCTAACAATTTCTACGGACGTGTTCACAGGTCGCGTACTGGGATTCCATATCAGCCTTGAGCCACCTAGCCACATCGTTCTGAATCGATTCAGTTAGGGCTGTTTTAGTTCTACACGTCCACGGTGGTGGGTTAATAATGTTTCAGCCATCACCCTAGATTACTTAAGTTGGCCACCCGAACCCTAGATCATCAAGTATAGGCGAACGCCCCTATGGGTATCAGACCATAGCTCATCACTCGACGACTTCAGAATCTATGGAGTCGTCGTTGATATGTTCAATTACATCCTCTACTTGGCACTGCAAATATGTACATATCTTATCCAAAACCTCCATCGAAACATATTCATCTCTTCCAATTTTGGCCAACGTTGCTGATGAGATACCAATGGCTTCTTTTAGATCAATCTTCACCATGTGTTTACGGTGCAAGGTAGCAACTAAGGGGCCATAACTAAACACGCTCATTCCTCCAAAGTCCACTTTTTCTCTATATTAAAACAAAATCTTTATCTATTAAAAGCAAATATTTAATACTACAGCTTCCATTACGAAACAAATCTACAGTGGAGGTATGCATGTTTAGCTTTATGAACATATTGTTTGCATATGTGAACCTATACAAGGTTCAGTTATATGGGTATAACAAGTCAATTGCTAAAGATTGAACTTTGAAGTACATCAAGGTATGCGAGGGATTTTAATGCTTGGACCAACGGGAACTAAGACAGAGTCAGACTGCGCTCCACGGTCTCGATTGTTCAATGTTGAACCACAAGCTGGTCATTATGGTGTAGAAAGTCTCACGAGCTATGTTGGTAGGCTGGCACGCAAGCATTACATTTCTATGTCGAGTATGATTCATGATGTTTTGATTCCAGCCCTTGACAAGACTTACTTGAATACTATGCGTGACGGTGGAGGTACGAAATTTTTGGCACAGTCCGGTTCGTTAAACGGTATTGGGGACGGAGCAACTACTTTAGTACAAACCGTCCAAAATCTAACCCACCGGAGTGACCTTTATCGCCTAACACTTCTCCCCTTCAAGCACTTAATTAGCGATCGGGGCCTGATTAAACATCATCGGGCCTGGTGTTCGGCCTGTCTTCAGGAGATGAACGATTCACAAATGGACGTGTACGAACCACTGATTTGGATACTGCAAGTAGTACAAGTTTGCTCCCTTCATCAGCAGACTTTAGAGCAGCTTTGTCCGTGCTGCCACCGAACTTTATTCTGGTGGGAGCGGTACGCTAGCCCTGGATATTGTAAATGCGGAGGGTATCTCGGAGTTCGAGCAACAGTTGCGATGCAATGTAGCGTGGAAGAATTTAAACGTCAAATTTACTACACATCTACCTTGAATACCCTCACATACTTGGCTTTTGGGAATGCAGAATTGGTAAAACAGATTTCAGTTAAAGAATACATTCAAACCCTGACCTCGGTACTTAAGATCAGTCGGGCTGATTTAAGCAGAAAATTAAATATTCCAAAGAACACTTTACATGGATGGTATCATGAAACAAATCGGATTCCCTTACCCGTGTTGTTGGACATTTGTTATTCCGCTCATCAAAAACTAGTTTTTACTCCGAAATTTAATCCAAAAGATCACAACCGACAATGTTTATCAACCTCAAAAATTCAGACCCGACTTCAAGCATCACTGTCACAATGCCCTCCACCCTCCTTGCGTGCACTAGCGTCTGAGTTGCGGATCGATCGGAGATTGTTAAGTCGGAAGTTTCCAGAACTCGCGCGCCAGATTGCTCTACGTTTTCAGATATATGTCACTGAAAAACGAAAAGAAAGACTCTCCAGGCTCGCATTAGATATTAAACGAGCAATTGTAGCAGTCAGGAGTGACGGTAAAAGCCCAACCCAAAGGAACGTAGAAGAGTATCTGAGAAAACCTGGATTGTTACGCGAGAAGTGCCTTAAGGAAATATGGTCAAAGGAACGCGCTATTGTACCACGGTTTGGCTCTGGCGGGAAGAAGAAATTTTGAATTCAAAAACGGGATTTAAGGTACTTCCCAACGACCTTTAAAAATGCTGTTAGACTAATTAATAGTTAAATAAATGAACAGCAGGAGTGACCTACAGTTATGATGAGCGAACTTGAATTCGCAGAATGGTGCACAAGAAATAACGTATCTGAACCTATGCTCAAAGCCATCCAGCGTATTCGACTCGGTAATCCATCTCGTAGTGTAGTGTCCGGTCCAAGACATGTCACAGGGAAATTTCAAAGTCGAAAAATGGGTATGTCCCTACAATATGAGAGTGGCACTTTAGAGCTTGCAACACTCTGGGACTATGAACATAACGACGAGAATTTGGAAATCTATGATCAACCGTCCAAACTTCAAATCTCTTACATGCGGATCAGTGGTAAGCGTGACTCGTATACAGACTATCCAGATTTCTTTGTACTCAACAAAACAGGGTGTGGGTACATTGAATGCAAACCCCACAAAATGCTTATGAAGTTAACGCAAGAACACCCCGAGCGATATACCTTTGATGGTGAGCATTGGCACTCCCCACCCTGCGAAGAAGAGGTGGGAAAATTCGGATTTACTTACCGGATCACCACAGAGATGGATCTGAACATGATATTGTATTCCAATATTTTATATTTGGATGGTTATGAACGACACGATCTTTCTAATGAATCGCGTCAGCGAATATTCGAAACTGTTCAAACCGAACCAGGAATTACTCTGTTCTACCTTTGCCAGCAGTTTAACTCAGATGACATCAACAAGATGATCCGTACGGGAGACCTGTACGTTGATCTACACAAGTACCGCCTGTCTGATCCTGACTTTGTGCCAGTTTTCTCAGATGAGATTACAGGCAAAACTCTAGATATGCTTAATCATTCAAAAAAGTCTTCTGCGTATCAAGATCAAATTTCCCCTGTACAATTGGAAGTGAATAGTAAAATCGTCTGGAGTGGGCGTATTTGGACAATAGCAAATGTTGGCTCAACTCAACTTACCTTGATCGATCCGAATAAAGACGACCTAGTTTCACTTACAAATAACCAAATTCGGCAACTTTTACGTGAAGGAATCATCAAAGGAATTAAGTTAGATGACAGTGAAACTTCAGAAAAGGCAAAGGAGATAATCCTACACGCTTCCCCAAAAGCTCAAAAGGAAGCCAACTACCGTGCGAGCCAGGTCGAGCGGTATATCGCTGGTGATAAATCAGTGATTGAAGAGGTGTCAGATAGAACACTTAGAGATTGGACTAAAAAATACAGAACTGCTCAACAAATATATGGCATTGGTTACCTTGGATTGTTGTCAAAGCATGGACACAAGGGCCGTAGAGACTCTAGGTTCGATGAAGCATTAGTCACAAAGATGAATGAGTACATTGAAACACATTTTGAAAATACAACTCAGGAAACCCGTAAATCAATCTATAATCGTTTTCGCGAAGAGTGTTACCAGGAGGGGTTTAGGCCACCTTCATTTAAGACATTTCTTAAAGCAATCACGAAACGTGATCAGTATATCCAGACACTTCGGAGACAAGGACGACGGACAGCTTATCAGAACGAGCATCCGTCGAACAGCGAGTTATCTATCCCAAATGCTACGCGTCCCCTTGAGCGAGCACATATAGATCACACACAACTAGACATATTTGTAGTTGATGGTAGGACAGGACTTGTCTTAGGCAAACCATGGCTCTCAGCCATGATTGACGATTGCACACGTCGTGTTCTAGGCAGCTATCTTACTTTTGAGGCTCCCAGCGCCGTGTCAGCCCTTATGGTCCTCAAAGACTGCATTAGGCGTTATCAGAGATTACCGAAGTATATTGTCGCTGACAACGGAAAAGAATTCCACAGCACAGCATTTGAAACTTTTTTAGCTGTATATGGAGTGCATCTCATGCATAGACCACCGGCGGAAGCACGTTACGGAAATCGTATTGAACGATATTTTGGGACGATAACCACGCAGATGTTGAAAAACCTACGTGGAAATTCACAAGCAACCAAAACGCCACGCCAGATGACCAAGAGTATTGATCCTAGGCGACAAGCTATCTGGACCTTAAGAGCATTGCGTACAAGACTTGAAGAATATTTCTACGATATTTACGACTGCTCTCTACATTCTTCTCTCGGTTGTAGTCCGAGAGAACTGTTCGAAAGCCGACTGGCAATGACAGGAGACCGTACCTTCGAAATGATCAGCTATACACCGACAATTGACATTTTAGCACTTCCACCTACGCCTAAAGGTTCCCTAAAGATTCATCGGGCAGGTGTCAAGTTCCAGAACAAGTATTTTTGGAACCCAGTATTTAGGGAACCTGGTGTTATGGGGCAGAACGTGCCGGTTGTGTACGACCCTTGGAATGCTGGTGTGGTATATGCTTTCGTTAAGAATCAATGGCACAAGTGCATCTGCAAACAGTTTGAGTACCATGGGCGTTCCCTAAAGGAAATCGAAATTGTCACCGAAGAATACAGAAAGAAGTATCGCCTAGGATCATACCAGTCCATCGACTCTAGTAAACTGGCACACTTCATTTCTGAAATCAAAGAACACGACGAATATAAACTTCAGGTCGCACGAGACAGGGCTTTAAAAGAATGTTACTCAGAAGGGGAGTCAGAGTGGCCTGCACAGAGCGATTCAAACGCTTCACGAGTTATTCCCGGTAGAGATACTAATAACTCTGAACCTAAACATATCCCCGAAAGCATTGTAACATCAACAGTTGTACATCGGAAGCCAAAAAAGAAGGAGCGGTTCTGATGTTCGATAATTTCATCTCGGAGATCGACACGGCTGACATCGAGCAGCATTTTCCTGTAGCATTACTGTCCGACAGCCCACAAGCTCGGAAAGATTACTTTTACGGATATACAGTCAGTCATTCAAATTTAGAATTCGCACGCGAAAGAATCTGGCGAGCGGTAAGGAACGCCGTTGAGCAGCAAGTTATCAATTTGATTGGGCCTAGCGGAGTCGGAAAAACCACACTGCTTGACAGATTGGAAACGCTAATCCTACAGACAGAGGAACACAATATGTTGAGCAACCCAGGTTATATTCCCGTCATACAAGTTGAAGCCGGGGCACCTGAACGCGGATCGTTTGACTGGAAACAGGATCTCTATTGGGATATTTTAAAAAAATTGAACCAAGAATTTATTAATGAATACGCACGTCGTGCCAAAAGACCATCCACGCAACTCGTCAGTGATGCTGTTCAGGAAGCCATAATTAATCGAGAAACTAAATATCTCATCATCGATGAGGCACAACATATTGGAATTGGTGCACGTAATAATGAGAAACGTGAAAATCAAATGGATGTACTTAAGTCCATTACAAACAAAACTAAGTGCAACATTATTCTGGCAGGGACTTATAAATTTCGAGAACTCCTCAATCTGAATGAACAGCTTAGTCGTCGCTCTGTTCCTGTTCACTTTCAAAGATATCAGCTTAGTAAGCCTGATGATATTCGAGAATTTCTAGATATCCTAATAGACTTCCAGTCGGAAATGCCGGTTCCCCAAATGCCAAATCTTTTGGACAACGCTCAGGAATTGTACGAGGCTTGTCTAGGGTGTATAGGCATTTTGAAACCAATATTATATAAAGCGCTAGCCGACGCTATTGATGACAATGCTGAGACAGTTACCCAAGAATATATTTATCCACACATTCCGACGCTCAAGCAACGCAAGAAGATGTTGAATGAAATTTTAGCTGGGGAGTTGGAAATGGAAGAGTCCAATGCAGACCTCACAGAATTTAGTGAGTCCCTTTGGTTTGCTCATACAACAAAACAGATAAAAAAAGCGGCAATCCAGACAGAAACTCAGGAACAAACTTCTTCTAAAAGAACTACTTCTAAAAAAAAGACTACTCAAAAAAGCCCAGCTCCAAACGTCAACCGGGTCATCGCTCACCAAAACGAGATCATGTGGAAAACGGAGAGGTTACACATGTTACAAAATAGCGAAATTCAACGCAGCCGCCTGTACCATATGGCACCTATAGGTATCGGGACGGGAGATGTCGAAAGCATTACAAGTTATATTGTACGCCTTGCTGAGTCACACAAGGTGCCTGTTCGTAAAATCATAGAAAATGTCAGTCATGGTACTGGCGTAGCCTTTCGCCCATATTTAACCAACCAAATAAATGGATTTGGAGATAGAACCGATGCTGTATTAAGGTATGTACAAGATTCTACACTTCATTCCGACCTTTCCGCTCTTACTTTCGTTAACTTAAGTAACGCCATTAGCACGGCCAATCTAATGAAGAAGCACTTTGCATGGTGTCCAGAGTGTTTACGCACCGCAGTTTCAAATGATAAGCGCCCTTATCATAAATTACTTTGGTCATTGAAAGCCGTTAAATGCTGTCATGTGCATGGTGTGTGGCTACAGTCAAAATGTCCAAATCCAAAATGCCGGAAGAATAATTCAGAGGTAATCAACGTCCAGTCGACGCTACAATGTCCTTCCTGTGGTCATAATTTGTATGATGTTGATGTTAAAAAAATTGGTCAAGCCCCCAAGGACACGGTTAAACGTACTCTGGACTTGGCTAATCTCGTTCAAGTAGTTCAAGATCAGCCGACACACATTACAACCATTTTGAAAAATCTTCTTGAACTATCGACAGACAGCACTTGGAACGGAATCCACAAGGTGGCTGAGAAGTCCGGGATTGATCGCCATACCATAGAAAATTGGTTTACAGGCGAAACAAAACCGCAACTTGATTATCTCCTTACCATCAGCGAATCTTATTCAAAAGTAATCGGTGAATTACTCGTACAAACAAAACCGTTAGATGACAGCAACAGCACGATCCCTCGAAAGACTCGGCATCAAGCTCAAGACCGCTTAATCCAACAACAAAAAATCGAGTCTATTTTACTGCATATTCTGCATAATCGGACGAAAGTTTATTCGCTTAATGAAATCGTTAAAGAATCAGGTGCATCTACATATATGTTGAAAAGGTATTTTTCAGGAATATGCAGTGAACTTACCTCGCCAGATCAAGTTTTACTGACATCAATACGTGAATATCTCACAAATTTGCTTGATTCCGTACAACAGCCATTTCCCTCCCTCAAGCAGCTCGCAAATAAATTTGGAATCAACGTGGTAACTCTTCGGCGACACTTTCCAGAACTCTGTTCACAAATTTCGTCAGCTCGGAGGAAACCGAGCATAGACCCGACTCGACTTTCTTCCATACATGAATATCTGACCAATTTGGTCAACTCTGACGATCGGTCATATCCATCTTTGCGGCAAATCGCAAACCAATTCAAAATCAGCAGCACAACCCTGCAACATCGTTTCCCAGAACTCTGTTCACAAATTTCGTCAACTCGGAGGAATCTGCCTATAGACCCGACTCGGCTTTCTTCCATACATGAATATCTAACCAATTTGGTCAACTCCGACGATCAGTCATATCCATCTTTACAGCAAATCGTAAACCAATTCAAAATCAGCAGCACAACTCTGCAACATCATTTCCCAGAACTCTGTTTACAAATTTCGTCAGCTCGGAGGAATCTGCCTATAGACCCGACTCGGCTTTCTTCCATACATGAATATCTGACCAATTTGGTCAACTCTGACGATCGGTCATATCCATCTTTGCGGCAAATCGCAAACCAATTCCAAATTAGCAGCACAACTCTGCAACATTATTTCCCAGAACTCTGTTCACAAATTTCGTCAGCTCGGAGGAATCTGCCTATAGACCCGACTCGGCTTTCTTCCATACATGAATATCTGACCAATTTGGTCAACTCCGACGATCAGTCATATCCATCTTTGCGGCAAATCGCAAACCAATTCAAAATCAGCAGCACAACTCTGCAACATCATTTCCCAGAACTCTGTTCACTAATCAGTCCCGTTCCTAAACCCCAACGAATCAATGATACACTACTCGCTTCCATATATGAGTACTTAAATAATTTGGTTAGTCATCAAATCCGACCGTATCCGTCTCTCAATCGCATTGCAAACCAGTTTGGAGTCGACAAGAGAACTCTTCGACATCATTTCCCGGAACTCTGTTTACAGATTACATCGTCTCGTAATAATCGCCCTATTGATGAGACACGCCTATCTTCAATGCGTGAATATCTCTTGGGTCTACTCAACGCGGAAAAACGAGACCAACCGCTTCCAACAATCAAGCAAATTGCAAAGACACTTAGGACAACTGACGAAAGCCTTCGACGCTACTTTCCCGAACTCTGTTTTCAACTTTCGTCGACTCGTTATGAAATACGTCAGATACAGCGCACGCCCGTACATGAATATCTCACTAGTGTGCTCAACTCGGGAGTCCGTCCATGTCCCCCTTTGCGGGAGATCGCTAACAAAGTAGGTATCCGCGAGACAACTCTTCGGAGTCGCTTTCCTGAACTCTGTTCGCAGATTTCATCGCTTAGTAAGTATCGTCGAATTGATCAGACATTACTTTCTTCAATACGTAAATATATGGTTTATTTGGTGAACTCCAAACAGCAACCATATCCCCCTCTTAGACAGATCGCAAAAAAATTTGGAATCAGTGAGACAAGTCCGAACTCTGCACACAATTGTAAAGACTCGTACGAAAATCAATTAGATGTAACTCTCGTACGTGAAGTATGAAAGAAGTAACCACTATTCCGATAAAAGACCTGCATGTCTTTACATGGAAGAATCATCATTGTCCTAGGACTCAAGAGAAAAATTCTTCGACATTTGGCTCCATAATTCTGTGATGATTAGAGATATCAGGTCATTGGCGAAATAGCGAAAGGAACAAACGAATACTCAACTAAAATGGAACTATAAATTTGCCGAAAATAAAATGAACCACAAGGCTACCGATATGGCAAACTTATGGTTCAAGTCACACAAAACCCTGACGTATCAAGGCTTTTAACGTGGCGGAGAGGGTGGGATTCGAACCCACGGTGCCCTTGCGAACACGGCGGTTTTCAAGACCGAAACTGTGCGTGCCGGCATGTGTTCTAGCGTGATATAGAATGTGCAAAATTATTGATACGGCGCGGGGTTTTGTACATTTCACCACACCACAACACCAGGTGTAATTAGACGTAATTTCGGTTTTGATGCACAGAATTTAGACGCAAAATATCTCACTGATGTATACGCGGTCAACTACTCAAGTATGATGGTTGGCCGCTTTTCTTTGCAAAAAAAAACCCTCGCACGTGACTTTAAGAGCGTGTCCGAAAAGCCCGCAATTTTGAGTAAATAGCAAAACGCACCGATCCGCAAAACTGGTAAAATTGAAGGTATCCAGCCGTCAAATTTTCCAGTTCTGGAGGTGCGTTTTTCCATATATTTGCAGTTAGACCTGCTTCCATACGCCTATTATAACACGCTTGGCTTCGACCCCGAACTCGTTGATTACGTAGATCACATTGACGACTCATTCCTGGACCTGCTCGTCGGACCCCTGTACGACAAGAGAGGACGCAGACCCGCATCTCCAATCGCCTATTTCCGGATGCACTATCTGTATTTCACTAGGCCGGAGATTACCTCATTCCGTCAATTGTGCAAACAGTTGCGAGACCCAAAGAACCAGGCGTGGCGCAGCTTCATCGGTGTACCCAATCCAGCAAAGGTTCCGTCACACCAGAGCCTGAGTGACTTCCGTAACAAAGTAGGGCCGGACGTATTCGAACAAATTCGTGACGAGTTTATACGTCAATCCATTCACATGGAGGGATTCATCCAGGACACCCTCGCCGCTATTGACTCTCGTCCGATTTACGCCAATGTCAACGGATACAAGAAAAAACGCTGCGATTGTGAGGTTAAGTCAGTTTGCACATGTGAAAAAACGTTTTCTGACCCGGACGCCACCTATGGGGCACAGCGCAGCAAGGTGAACCAGAACCGTTTCTTCGTTGGTTACCGGAAGCACTCGATTGCAGTAAGAACATCTCAAGGACCTGTGGCCTTGTTGTCTATCCTTAAGCCTGCGAATGTGGGCGACATTCGAGTGATGCTTCCACTGATAGAGAAACTCCGGCAGATTAACGAAATGCGCACTCAGTATCTCGTTGCCGACATGGGTTACATAGATGCGGATGACCAGAAGGAGGCATACCACAAACACAGTATGGCTGTGGTTACAGGGTTTCGCAGTGGTATGGTGATGCCAGAGGAATGTAATGAACATGGGCAACCTGAGTGCGAACAAGGCGAACGACTGATTTGGGATGGCTTTGACTGGAAAACGGCCACTTCCTGGTTTCGTGGGGACTCAGAGAAATGCCAGTCATGCCCGCTATCCGGGGTATGCAGCAGGCAATTCGAATTTTCCTTTGACGACAAACCGATTGCATACGGCCCGGTGCCACAAGGCACCATGCTGCATGCCCAGATGCTTGATTTCAGAAGGCAGATTGAGCTGTCCTTTGCGCAAGAGTCCAATGAGTTGACAACAGTTATGAAACACAAGAAGGTGCCTGTACGAACAAACAAACGAGTACAGTCCTTCTTCACCATGCAGGATATATTCCAGCTCATGCAGGCGAGGATAGGTCACATTCGAGAGACCATGCTGCCTGATGACCACATAGAGCGAATTACACAAATGTATACAGTCCAGGCCGAGCAATTGAAACTCGATATCGCTGCATAGGCAAGCAGAACCTGGAAAATAAACAAAAGCCAATGTTACTGACAAGGGGTTCGTGCGCCCATTTTCAAGGGTGAGCAGGCAATGTGTTCCCATACGGAGGCATTCACCAAATTACCAAGTAAACTTATCCCATATCAGGAAGCCTGTATTCATGTATTTGGCTAGACATTTACTCGAATCGGATGCTTTTCGGACAACCTCTACAACTGTTATCCTACGATGGACGAATTGATGGTTCTACGGAAAATCCACCGTTGACCACCAAATGCAATGCAGTTCAACTCGACGTTGACACGAAACAATGGATGCGTATAGTCGGTAAGTATCAATCGAAGATGAATAACGATCATGTTTTGCGATTTCATGCGTTCAAGCAAATGGTGACGCGTGACGACGCCGCTATTATATGGTATCAGAAAACAAAAGACTCATTACTATTTGCCGAACGCATGGATTATCGCAAGTTGTCTTGTCCAATTTTAATACTAGATGGCACTGGTGACCTTGACCCAGAATACCACGGTTCAATTGACCGCTGTTTTAGCGTAAAGTCACCGCATGATTATTCCCGATTGCACATTCATCATGATAAAATTCCGACTTCAAGTAGCACTCGTTTAAAAGGTCGTATTCACCAAGTGATCCACGATCGGATTATGAGTATTCGTGCGGAAGGCATTAATGTATTCCCGTTGATGACTCGATCCGATTACGAGTTCTACGACGAGCTGGGAACGCTATCATCTGAGCAGGTTGATATATATCAGAAACCAGATGCAACCGGTATTCGGTCTGACGAGATCAATTTTCACCTGTTTAATACAGTGGGAAAGAACGAATTGAACCAATTCAACGGTCTGTACTTCACCAGTTTGCTGAATAGGAATGTAGCACATTATATGGCCATAGCTCACGCAATACACGGCACATCGATTCGGACGTATGAACAGACTAGAGCAACTGAGGGTCAATGGTTCGACGATCCGCTTGTCGATGATATATATAAACGTATATTACTTGTCGAGACAATGCAGACGTTACATCGGATCAACATTCGAAACGCACTCGATCACTCTTCCTCACACGTGTATTTGGCTACAAAACATGCATATGTTCCGCAACAGCTCCATCAACTGTTACAGGGATCGGAGTTAACTGAATTCGAGCCTTTTGACGAGGAATTGTATCACCGACGCGAACAGGCAATGGTGATAGCTGTGGAAGCAAAACGGTTATTCGACAAACACGGACAAGCTGTGCCCATGTCAATGATGGAAAAGACTTCGTACGCTCGATTCCGAAAATGGTCAGATGAACGCCAAAGTTTGACGGATGACATATTGCGCACTGAGTTTGGGCTATACATTGACCGAGTCGGAAAGAAAGATGTGAGATGGATACGTAGATTGTGATTGTGAAGCGGGTTTATATACTTTAATAGAAAACTTCACAGTAGATTCTCTGTACAATGCGGTCGGACGTTCTGTGTCCACCGCTTTCCAATATACATCGCAATCCCATATAACTGTGCCATCACGTTTATTCAATCCATACATCTGCCGTCGTGAACGTTGTTAACAGCGCATCGACAATTGGATTCGCCGCACACCATTACGACCACAAATGAAATAATCAAGCACGGCGGACGATAGTACGACAGTGCAACGAGCGTAGCGAAGTTGTTTCCTCTTTTAATGGCGTATAACCTGACTGCCACATCATATTCACTCCAAACGTCAGCACACTCATTGCATACCAAACTGGCATCCAACCAAATACCCATAACGACATCATTCGCAGAATATCACATAAATTTACACACACGTTGTGGATATTATTGTGGATAACCTGTGGACAAGTGTTTCGGAGTTTATAATTACCCTCCGGTTAAGACGCCGTGATCGTGCGAATGTATGGCTTCCCCACGATGTGTGTCGGAGAAGAGATCCCCAAAATGAAAAAGAGAGTTCCGTAGTGGGGGAATTCCCTGCTTTCATATTTCGGAGAATGAGGGGCATAAATCGGAACGGTATCCTGAAGTGACTGATGCCACTCATGGCCACAATCAGTTTTAGGTTAAGGAGTACATAACGGGGTCATCTATATCCGAGAACACAGCTATTGTGATACTCCTTGGCGACATGAGACATCGCTGTGTCTTGGCAACTCGTCAACTATGGCATCCTCAATGCAATTCGTGTAGCTCAGGTCGAGGGTTTGCTTCCATCCTCTTCAGATTCCATCTCCCGATGGACACCCTCTTAGCTAACGGTAAACATAACGCCAACCCCCAATCGGGAGGTTCATCCTAAAGATTCCGACCATGCCTGGCGTACATAAACACAAAAAGAGAGCCCGAAGGCTCCCTTTTTGTGCGCTCCAATCCTTATTAGTATTGGAGTGTACCAATATCGTTGCTACCACCATCAGTGTTGTTAGCAACAAGTGCGCCTGTTCCCTTATTGTAAGAGAAGTAAGCGGTCAAACCAGTCAAAGGACTCGATGTACCCTTGACCGTTGAATCCGTGCTGTCCCAGTAACCAACGCCGCCAGCAGCAAATGTTACCGAAACGTGACCGTTTTGGTCAGCATAGAGCTGGACAGTTGGTACACCAGACTTGATGCCACTAGCCGAAATTGCACCCGAAGCATAGACGGAATCGTAGATGCCTGTCAACGTATGAGCATCAAACAACGGTACAGGGGTTGGTTCGGTACCGATGCTAGGAATGTTCGATGTCAATTGTTGACCATTTACGGCACTAATCCAGAGACCGTTTCCGTCGGCATCCACGAGACCCGAAGTCGTGAGCGGAATCGTCCCATAAGGAATTGGATTTCCGTTCTTGTCTTCAACCGTGAACGTAACGGTCTGGGTTTGACCAGGTGCAACAGATGTTGTCACAGGCGATGCATTACCTTGTTCGTAAGGCTGCCCAGCAACAAAGTTAGCCTGTACCGTAGCGGAGTATCCACCAGCAGTTATTGTAAATGTATCATTTTCAATTGCTGAAGCGTCAGCAACGAAATCAACACCTACGCCTGCACTTGGTGGCACAAAGGAAGCATTCGAGAAGATATCAGTTCCGTCAACCGTTACATCGCTAATGGAACCACTCGTGTACTTCACATTGACAATAGCGCTAGAAGGTTGGTTTGGCAGTCCACCAGTACCATTCAGTGCTACACCATCAACGGAATCAATTTCAGCATGGTTGGTTCCAGAAATGGTGTATTGCGTCCAACCATTCGCCGTGTACGGTGTGCTACCTGCGAAAGCCCCTGCATAAATCGTTCCGCCCGTACCGCTTTGAAGCGAAAGTCCCGTCACCTTGTTGTACTCGTCGTTAGCTGCTCCAGACTTCACGAGACCGCTCACCGTCGTATCAACATACACGTTGTTCAAGGAACTACTTGCATTAGACCACGTTACAGCATTGCTGTTAGCTGTATCTACAGTCCAAAGAGCTGGAATGTTTGCTACATATCCGTTCTGCACAGACCAGAACTGGATCGTAGGTGCCTTTGCTTCCGAATCTGTTACTACAACGGAGAAGTTACCATTGGCATCCGTGGTAACGACGTCACCAAACGAAGATGATGCCAATACACCCTCAAGAGACGTATTTGTTGTAGCTCCAACGTTAGGGAACGCCGTTGTGGTGCTACCATTTACGTACGAAACATCGTCATCGCCACCGTCGTCACCAGTAACGAGGATTTGTGCATTAGCAACTGGGTTGCCATTTGCGTCTTGCACCTGACCGGACAGCGTTACCTTAGTGTTCAAACCAACTGTAACGTCGTTACCTGCTGTATTCTTGATTTGCGTAGCTGTTCCAGCTTGTTGCCAGGTAAGGCTTGAGGTACCTGAAGTTTCAACAGCTCCACCAACTGTAGCCTGAGCGGACACGGTCGCAGTAGCATTTGCGTTAGCATTTACGTAAACGGTAGCTGTGCCGCTAGCATCCGTATTTACCGTGTAGTTACCAGCCCCTGCCAAGTAACTGCCGGTGGAAGTTGCAAAGTTCGAAGTGCCCGAACCAGGTGTCAATGTAAATTGAACCGGAATGTTACTTACTGATTGACCAGCGAACGCAGGAATGATTGTAACCGTAACTGGAACCAGTCCAGCCGTAGCGTTGGTTGGCGTTGAATAACCCTGCGTCAAGCTAACAGGTGAAATCAGCAAGCTTCCTGGTTGACCAAATTCTACATAAGCAGTTTTGGACGTTACCGTAACTCCGTTAGAACTATACGGAGCGCTAGCTTGTAGTGTATAGGATGCATTTCCAGAGTAACCGAGGGTTATATTAGCTACACCCGTGCTGTCAGTTGGTACAGAATAGGTGTAGTATGTTTTGCCGTTAGAATCAGTACCCGTACCCGTGTAAGCCAAAGTTTGAGAACCAGCTGTTACAGTCGGTTGCCCACCAGTTAGTACGGTTACAGTATAGGTAACGTTGATACCATTGATTGCATTACCATTTGCATCAGTCAACGTTGTGGAAGCCGTTACGGTATTCCCTGTGCTCTGAGCTACTGGAGAAGACGAGGTACCGGAGCCCATCAATTGACCGGAGAAGCTCAAGTTGCTCAACTGCGGAGCACCGTTCGTAACAGAACCCGTGATCTTCAAGCCGGATTGACCGGAGAAGGTACCGTTGACTCCGAGAGCCTGTAGGATTTCGTCAACGTAGAAAGCTGGCAGGTAGGTCGTTGCTGCAGCGGACTTGCTAGCAGCTGGATCCTTAGCAGCTTGCGTGTTGATCTTCTTAACAACCGTGCCGTTAACGGTGATGGTGGTGTTACCCGTGCCAACGCCGCCAGCAACTGGAGCAGCCGTTACGCCAGGAGCCGTGATAGCCCACGTGTGCGTCGTGCCATCCCAAGTAGCCGTGTAGCCGATCTTAGCCAAAGCTTGGTTGAAGTAGTAGACAGGGAAGAAAGCGGTGGTGTTACCAGAATCCTTGCCCGTCATTTCGTAAGGGTTAGAAAGAACAGAACCGTTAACTACGATAGGTAGTTGGCCGGCCTTGGTTAGACCTGATGTTGTTGTTGCAGCGAATGCCATCGGCGAAACTGAGCCGAGTACGACTGCTGCTGCAGCAATACCTGTAAGCGCACGTTTCAAGAGTATTTCTCCATACAAAATCAAACACTTAGATCAACACTCTTGGTTAATCATGAACAGGTAGTTATTCGTAACAAAATAATGAACCTGAATCCGTGACGTGGATTTTCAAGAGGACGACAAAAATCGCGTGAAATCAAGTAAAATGGCGCTATCAGATGGACGAATCTACCTCACCTACTTGGTGGTGCCTTCATGCGTTTTGTGATCGAAGAGTCAGATGAAATATTGACATCCCATTCTGGACTTGCTCTGGTTGGACTGCTCCTTGGCAAGACTCAACTATCCGCACGTCTCAATGCCCTCCCTGTCCCAGGGCGCGCGTATACGGAAATTTCGAATCAAGATGTTGCCTACGCCTACCTGGGCCTCTTGTGTCAGGGGAAGAGCGACTTTGACCACATTGAGCCGTTGCGTCAGGACGAGTTCTTCCCTGAAGCGCTGACCATTTCCAATGTACCGTCGAGTCCAACACTACGCCAACGCCTGGATCTCGTAGCACCCGAAGAAAAATGTGACTGGCAATCGGTTATCCTCGAAGAATCAGCTGACCTATTGAGCAAGGTGGGCGTGTACCTTGCACCCATTGTACTGGGGGATGGGCATCGTGAATATCTACCGCTTGACATTGATGTATCCCCATTTGACAACTCAGGAACCAAGAAGGAGGGCGTGTCTCGTACCTATAAAGGGTGCGACGGATACGCGCCGATTTTCGCTTACTTAGGACAGGAAGGATACGCCGTTCACGTAGAGTTCCGAACGGGAAGTACACATTGTCAAAAGGGGACCGCCGCGTTTCTGGCTCAGAGTATCCGCTATGCTCAACGAATTTCGGACAAGCGCCTACTCGTACGCTTAGATGCGGGAAATGACAGCGTAGAAAACTTAGTCGTATGCAGGGCCGACGAAACCTCGGCCGACTTTATCGTGAAGAAGAACCTACGTAAGGAGAACCCGAATGCGTGGTTGCTGACGGCTGAGCAACACGGTACCTACACAGAGCCCCGTGCAGGGAAGAAGGTGTACAGAGGGTCCATCCTGTCTCCAATGAAGGGATTAGAAAAACCGGTCCGGATGGTGTTTGAAGTGATTGAACGCACGATCCAGAGCGACGGTCAAGCATTACTCATCCCGAGCATTGAGGTAAACGTCTACGTCACGAGCTTGCCAGAGGCTCCAGAGGTGATCATCGACCTGTATCATGCACATGGAACGATGGAGCAATTTCATAGCGAGATCAAGACAGATTTAGATTTGGAACGGTTGCCCTCGGGGAAGTTTGCAACGAACGACCTTGTCTTGCATTTTGGTGTACTGGCATATAACCTGTTGCGCATCATCGGACAGGAGAGCCTGAGAGAGCAGGATGCACCGATTCGGAAGAAAGCAGAGAGGCGACGCATACGCACCGTGATCCAGAATCTCATCACGCTTGCGGCGAAAATGACGAGACACGCGAGGCAGACACGGCTACGATTCGGACGAGGTAACCGGTGGTTGCCCGTGTTTAGGCGACTATACGAAGCATTTGGATGAAGAAGGGAAAGAGCGTCCGATGTATCCACATGTGAATGCATCCCTGAAACGAAGGGGTTATTCACCTGTGGACAAATTCACAGACTCCTCTCTTCTGCAAAAATGAACCACTCTGTTGACTGCTCGCCGACGCTTGGAGTCATGTTCAAAACTACCTTGACCAGTCTCTACAGACGTCACGGATTCAGGATGAAGATACAAATCGGGCTTTATGCTTTAAGAATATAACGACGCAGGCGAACTAAAATTATATTTCTGACAGACCGTACGGTTGTTGATACAACGGCTCGCCACTCGTCGCCGTCCGTATTTAATTAGAAAGAAAGTGATAACTAGCCTTGGGTCGCCGCAACTTGCAGGTGGAGATGCCCAAAACGCAGTGCCCCTTGAAGTGAGATTTTATAGAGATATAGAATATTCATACGTAATTAAGAATTTTTATTTATGGTTCTATTATAGGCCATATTGTACGAATGCCCCCGATGATATGAACGACACCGTCAAGCCCCGTGTCGTGATGGGGTTGAAAGCCCGGACCGAAGGCAAGGTTCGTCGACGGTTGGCACACTGATATCCGTGGGTTGGTTACCACATTTCGTACCTCCGTCATGGGGCTGCCTCGGACTAGCTTCGTGCGTCAGGTTCTGGACCTTGCACAATCGGGGGACGAGGTTTCCCCGTACCGGATTCCTGTGCCTTCAGTCCCGACCTTCAACCCTAATTACAATTATTCTTTACTACAGTTCTTTTCCAAAACTTATACTGCAGTCGATGTCTCCATCTGTCGCTCTGCCTCACATGCGATGGCCCATATAAATCCCAACAATTCTCTTGCTACTGAAGTGACGGCTACATTGTGATGCTTACCTCTAGATACCATCTTCATATACTTTCGATGGAGCCTGTCCTGTGCTCGCCAAGCAATGTCCTGGATCTTGGGACTCTGACCTTCTTGCCGCTTACGAATCTTTCCTTTAATGGCGGGTTTATATCGGTAACACCAGGCAGCCTCACCAAGAACCCGTCTGAGATGTGCATTCCCAGACTTCGTGATTCTACCTTGCTTTCGAGATACACCACTCGAATACTCGGATGGTACCAGTCCGGCATATGCCATTAACTGCTTTGGATTCCGGAAACG
Organism: Alicyclobacillus fastidiosus; assembly: GCF_026651875.1. Lineage (GTDB taxonomy): Bacteria > Bacillota > Bacilli > Alicyclobacillales > Alicyclobacillaceae > Alicyclobacillus > Alicyclobacillus fastidiosus. The sequence goes on from NZ_CP104067.1 coordinate 4,243,000, forward strand.
ACGAAACTCCCCAACCTCAGCGACCAAAGAGGTTGCGATGACCTCTGCAACACCCTTCAGTGTTTGCAAAGCCTGAATCACTGGAGCTCTCTCGCTTTCCGTTGCCTCCAAGTGTATAGCTGCCTCAAGACGTTTGAGACGTCCCTCAATCTCGTCTAAGTGATGCAAATACTCCTGGTACACCACTTGTTCTCGGCGATCCGCCCATTTGAGACCGTCCAACCACCGACGATGCATAGCTCCCCAAGCACTAAGTTTAGTTTCAGGACGCCGATTGTGTCTCAGTAGGAACTTGGATAGCCGATGCCTTGCCCGTGTACGGTCTTCCACCGCATCTTCCCGTGCCCGCACTAAATCCCGTAATGACTCGTTTTCCTCATTCGGGACAAAGACTGCAACCAATTCACCAGCACGGAACAACTGTGCCAATCTCAACGCATCTCGCTTGTCTGTCTTCACTCGGTCTCCTTGGCGAACTGGAATGAGGGATGGTGCGACAACGGTACACGGCATGTCCATTGCGCGCAGTAGTCGATACAGTCCATAGCCTGTCGGACCTGCTTCGTAACAAAACTCCAGTTCGACGCCATCTGAAGCCAATCTATGTACCAGGCTCCTTACAGCTTCCACCGTATGAGGGAACATTCCGATATATCTCGGTTCACCACGGCCCTCGTCTGCTACCGCAACTGCGATGCCTTCCTTAGACACATCCAAACCTACAAACTTTGTGATAGTCTTCATAGTATCGGCTCCCTTCGTATGTGGCTCTGCACTGGTCTCCTAACTTCAGTGTAAACCACGATGTGCGAAACGGAGCCGGTGTCGTTCATTATGACTAGCGCAAGTAGATTTCGTGATAGACTACAAACAAATTTGGCGGGTCTCACCGTATTTGTGAAACCCGCATATGTCAAACAATATTGGTTTCATCCATGAATTCCAACTGTTTGGACAACGTTCTTTTTACGGGACAGTTCGCAACCTTTTTCAACACCGTTCGTTTGATTTCTTCATCAAGCAAACCTTCGATTTCAATCTGATATTTGAAAACACTCTTCGCGGGGTCGCTTCTGTCCAACTTCACGTTAACAGTGACCGCCCCATACGACAGACTCATGGAATCGAGAACCATTCTGGTCGTGATATTCAAACACGAAGCATAACCCGCTTCAAGAAGTTCATGTGGTCTAAAATGCTTCCCGCTTCCTCCTTTATCTTCGGAAGTATCGGAATAGATTTCATCAATGCCATTTGTTACTCTGGTAACATACGTGTCACTGCCACTTCTTGAGATAACCATTGGATTTCCCCCATTCATTTGATCCGATGGTATCATTGTTATTGTTCAGTAACATTTTTACAAATACAAAATTCCTATCGCGTGCATACATCCAACCTATTCATGAAGAGAATGGTTCTGCTCTTCCTGCGCTTTTCTGCCCGTATGTTCAATATCCATTTTACAGATTTGGTGCATTTTTATACATTCTAAACGTAACAAATACCGCCTGGATCTTACGACCGAGCGGTATTTGTTGGTATGGAGCTTTATTTTCCGTGATCATCGGCCACCGAGTACGCGAAAAGCAACAACGCACCTCTTATGCAAGCATCTTGGCAAGCATACAGAGCGATTTATACTCGATTCAAGGACATTTCGAGCGCGCCAGTCATTTATTCATGATTAGGAAGACGCTCCCCACAGTGACCATACAAAATGGCTTGGCTGGTTGATCGAATTGATAAGGACGCCACATGACGGGTTTATTTACATTGCCAAGTATTGAACTGCGAATTGACAACTCATGGTTGTCAGTCTTTTAGCCCCACTGGTCAATTCTTATTTGAGAGAGTACCGTTTGAAATACGTCGAGATCCACGTATCCAGCTCGTTCATCAAGAGCATTTGCGGTTGCCGCAGCTATAGCCGTACGAAGACATTCCGCTGGTTCGGAGTTCTGTTCAATTGCATATGCCATACCTGCCAAGAAAGAGTCCCCACACCCGACCGTATTAACAGGCTGAATTGATGGCCCATACGCACGATACAAATTCCCATCCATGTACGCAATTGCACCTTTCGATCCTAGTGTAATACAGACTCGCGACAACGTTTTCCTTTCTGCCAGTCGTACTAGCTTAGTAGCCAATTCCATTTCATTGATACTGCCTGTAACAACTTCGAGGTCGATCAGTTGACTAATTTCCTCTTCGTTTGGCTTGATTAAGTCCGGTTCGCTTTCAATTCCTGCAATCAGAGCATCACCGCTTGTATCAAGGAAGACCTGTGCCCCAGCCGCTTTCACCGTAAGCGCCAAGTCACGATAAGTTTCCATTGGCACGCCCGGCGGGAGACTTCCAGAAAGAACAACAATTGACGATAGTGACGCTAGCTGGGTTAAATGTTCCATCATCTGCTGCATCTGCAGATCATTTATCTCCGGTCCCCGTTCTAACAGTTCGGTTGAACTTCCGTCTGAGTCGTCGATAATGTTTAAACAAACACGTGATTCTCCGTCGATAAAGAGAAATGGAGATGAAATTCCTCGGTCCTCTAAACCTACACGAATCGCAATACCATTGTTCCCAGCGAGAAATCCGGTTGCCTGAACATTACCGCCTAGACATTTCACCACTTTTGCTACATTGTTACCTTTTCCGCCAGGCTCATTCTGTTCCCGTTTTACACGATGTACGCCACCTTTTTCCCATCTATCGACCCAGTATGTCCGGTCAATTGCAGCGTTTAAGGTAACCGTAGTGATCATCGTTTAAGCCTTCCCGTTTGAACCACAGAGGCGGATTTTCTCGAGCGCCAATGCTCGGACGGCCTGCTTCGCTGGGACCATGTACTTACGTGGATCGTTTTCTTCCGGATGCTCTGCGAAAATTTTCTTAATAGCGTCGCTGAACGCGATACGAAGTTCTGTGGCAACATTCATTTTTGCCATACCAAGTGATACCGCTCGCTTTACTTGCGCGTTCGGAATACCTGACCCACCATGAAGTACTAACGGTGTATCTACCAAATTCGCAATCTGACCAATTCGGTCAAAGTCAATCTTCGGATCTCCCTTGTACATACCATGCGCGGTACCGATCGCCGGCGCAAGTGTCGGTACACCTGTCCGCTCAACAAAAACCCGACACTCTTCTGGATCCGCCATGAGTGCTTCGTGGTCTGCAACAACGATTTCATCTTCCACACCGCCGACCTTGCCCAACTCTGCTTCTACGTTTACTCCCACTGCCCCAGCAATTTCGACAACCCTTTTCGTACGAGCAACATTTTCCTCAAACGAATGCATAGAGGCATCGATCATTACAGATGTGTACCCTGCACGGATACATTGGATAATTGTTTCAAATTCAGTGCAGTGGTCTAAGTGTAACACGATGGGTATTCCTGCTCGATTGGATGCAACTGTGGCCGCTGCAACTATATAATCGGCTCCCAAGTGTTTCACTGTGCCTACGGTAGACTGCAAGATGAGTGGGGACTGCGCCTCTTCCGCTGCGTCAACAACAGCCTGCAGCATCTCAAGTGTGTGCACGTTAAATGCTGCGATACAATAACCTTCTTGGCGTGCTTTCTTTAACAACGACGTAGATGAAACCAATGGCATAGTTCGTCTCTTCCCTTCTTTATCGGTTCTCTTACGATTTCGGCTATTTTCTATAAAATTCTAAGCGTCGGTAAGGCGATCAAAGCTCAATCCAAGCTGAAAGCCCATCAGGATTGTCTGGATCTACACCGTTGGCAACAGCTTTGTAATAAGCCGTCAATTGAGCGATAAGAATGAATGGGATCCCTCTCGCAACATGGTGCAACCTCTCACCAAAAGTTACTTGAGTTACTGCCTGATGGACGTTTGATTGCTGTAGGTCACTAACACACAGAACAGTTGCACCCTTTTTAACAAGGTCGTTGACGAGGTCAACTTCGTACTTATTGTCTTGATCGGACATTATAACAATTACAAAGTTGTTTTCTCGGATCATGACGAATGGGCCGTGTCGAGAGTCCAATAAATGATAGTAATTAGAAGGTAATTGGCATATTTCTTTGTATGCCAGTGCACCTTCGCCAGCTATCCCAGCAACTTCGGCATCACCAAGCACTACAACACTATTCCAATCCTTACTCGAAAGGTTTTTACATACAGGTTCATATTTCTCCATGAACTGAGGACCATACTTAACTACTTTACGTAAGTCCAATTCAAGCGCTTCATTTCCGGCAAGTTTCGCAATTAACAACACACCGGCCATGTACAAACATGACACCGTTCTTGTTTGACAAACACTAGCATCAAATGCCCAAGGCATTTCAATTGTCACGTCACTAATGGACGATAGATCTGATTTTTCTGTGCAAACTAGTGACAAGACAGAAATATTTTTTCTTGCTCTCAATTCCGTTACCGCGATAACCATCTCACTTGTACTACCTGAGCGAGAAATCGTAACTACGAGGGAATTGGCAAGAAATCCTTCGTACCTGTCCATGTGTAACAGTAGATCTCCCGCTGGAATTGCGACCGCAGGTACACCGAGGTTCATTTGTGTTGTCGTCGCCAGTGACTCCGCTATGTTAAAACTCGAGCCACAGCCAAGAAAAACGATTTTTTTCGGATTTGAGTTTTTAATAAATGATTGGATAGTCGGAAAAGTTTGGTCCATATACTTAATCGACTGATCTAATGCGGTATATTGTTGCTTTAATTCCTGATAAGTAGAACTCATTAGGGTGCCTCACTTCCCACTTATTTAATCTTGAGTATTGCCTTTGTTGAAATCCGAGAATTCCTTGGCGTCATCCGCTTCATGTGGAAACCGACGTTATGCCTTGTAGAATTACCCTTTTAAAGAGTCCTCGGTCTTCCCATTGACACTCTCTGGGTACCTAAACCCGCAAAGATGCGACATCAGAGCGTAATAATCGAATGCAACGGGTTCTAACCTACCCTCGTTTCAATATTAGTTTTTAGCCATCTCGCTTATAATTTTATCACTAATTATCATTAAAATAAACATAATTTATCATTAGAACGCGCTACAATATTGTTGTATCCCTGTTTTAAAGCATGTATTTTAAAGTTAACTATTTATGGAGAGGGAATCTTTTATGGACAATAACGCACCGAATACCGCCGTTGATAGGCGAGACTTTATTGTTGAGTACCTAGAAGAACATGGGGAGACAAGGATTGACCAGCTTAGCGAGTTGTGTGAGGTGAGTGAAATCACTCTTCGCCGAGACCTCGAAATTCTCGAGTCACAGAACCGGATTCGACGGGTTCGCGGCGGCGCCGCGCCTGCACTCGCAAATCCTCTAGAAGAGATGTTTCATGAAAAGCTTAGTTTAAATACGCGTGAAAAGCGTGAAATCGCACGCACAGCGGCCGCGTTGGTGCAAGACAGTCAAGTCGTAATTTTGAGTGCAGGAACAACAACAACCTACATTGCGCGGGAACTCATAAAAAAACAGAATATTACTATCGTCACATCGGCGATCAACATAGCTGCCGAAGTTGCACCCTATAGCCACATCACGTTGGTCATGATAGGTGGAATTGTTCGATCTGGCTCGTACGCAGCTGTAGGTCATCTTGCAGACGATGCCTTAGATAACATAAATGCTGATATTGCCTTCGTTGGCGTGGACGGTGTTGACACCGAGAGTGGATTCACAACACCAAATTTTATGGAGGCACGCACTGACACTATGATGCTTAAATCAGCTACTACCGGGTACATTGTCGCTGACGACAGTAAATTTGGAAAAGTTAAAATAGCGCGTGTGGCGAGATTAGACGAACCGAGCGGACTTATTGTTAACCGAAGTGCATCCGATGACTTCATTAGTGAACTTGAGATGAGAAACTGTCGCGTCATACGCTAATTGAACACACATAATCTACACATCACCCGTGTAAGCAGCCTGTTACTTGCTCCCACAAAAAACGAGAGCCCGATTTTTACTAGTCGGCTCTCGTCAAACCACAAAATTACAATCCCGCACCTTGCAACCCCAATTCGATGGCACCGTAAAGGCTTGGATTCGCGCCAAAATATGCAATCGAAAGTTTTGGGGGAAACGGGACGAATTTTTTGATGTATTTGTCCAAAAAGGAAGATATCATGTCCCATGCGCCAATCATGCCGCCACCGAATACAACGACTTCTGGATCCCATTGGATTATCGCATTCGTGAGTTGAAATGAAAGTTCATGTAAAATTTCTTCTGCCAATGCACGGGCACGTTCATTCGAGGATGACATTCTAAACAATTCTTCGGCAGTAACTGCAGTATCAAAATAGTGTCCCATGCGTTTTGCAATGTTTCGCCCGCCGACAAACTCCTCCAATGGTGCTACATCATCAGCTGCACCGAGTGGTTCATGAGCAGTCCGTAAATTGTACGCAATCTCTCCCGATGCGCCATTATGCCCTTGTAAAACCGTACCGTTTAAAGTGTATGTCACAGCTATCCCTGTTCCTAAATTTACGTATAAGCCGAAATCCGCGTCTTTTAATGCCCCTCGCTTAACTTCACCAAATGCCGCTGCCTTAACATCGTTCTCAATCAAAATTGGAATTCCAGGGAATGCTTTTTGCATTGTTTCTTCGATGTGAAGATCTGCCCAACCAAGCACATTAGGTGCCATCAATACCTGATCGCGCCTAGTGATGCCCATCGTTGACAAGCCAATACCTGCAAGCGTTGTACCGTGTCCACCTGCGATAGTTTCCTCAATTATCTCAATCCCTGACCTGACAGCCGCATCAAGCACGTCTTGTCCATTTGCGAACTCACGGGTCTTGGCTTCCCTTCTCATGAGTACAGTTCCCGCCGGCGAAGCTGTAGCAACTACGAATTTCGTCCCCCCAAAATCAAACGCCAAAACAAACTTAGATTCAGTTCTTTCATACTGTAGATTCATTTCAATCCTTCTTTCAAAAAAAGTTACAGGCGCCACCTGCATTGGATAAGAGGCTCGCGTCTGTACGCTTTAACAATGTGTTCCCTCGTTGTTCTAGATGCGCTTCCTTCTTTATAAACTCAAGAAGCGCTTTCACCGAAATTTTATCACGTATTTATCATAAATCATAATATAGTTCATCATTCAATTATATAATAGATTAACGGGCATCAGATGTTATGATGAAGAAAAAGGTTGAGCAGTGTTATTCAGTTCATTTCATCATACTCTTTTTGGCCTATGAAAGATGATTCGAAACTAGGGTTACAAAGTATCAGATCCCCGAGGCAGTTGGGGATGCTAATTTTGAGTTGTTAGGTCGGAGCAAGTCACGTTCTGAAGCGCGCGAAGCGAATAATCAACAAATTATGAGCCCCACCACTTGTGCCGTGTTTGTATCAGCCGCTTCAAGAGGATTCAATCTTCGTTTTCTGTTGGAGTCTTTTGGAAGAGGGAGTGACCTTCATGAGAGTTCGAATATTGCCAACCGCGAATGATCTCGGGAGAACTGCTGCCCAGTTCTCTTCAAATGTTATTAACAAGGCAATTCAGCAACAAGGTGAGGCTCGTATTTTGTTATCGACAGGAGCATCCCAGTTTGAAACGTTAGAGCACCTCATTCATCAGAATATCCAATGGAGTAAGGTGACTATGTTTCACCTTGATGAATACGTAAACCTCCCAGACAACCACTCGGCAAGTTTCATTAAATATCTTCGAGAAAGATTTACTAATTTTGTGCCGCTCAAAGAGGTTCACTTTGTTGATGGGCGTGGGGATATTCGTTGCAGCATTCAGCAACTTACTGAGGAAATTCGCAGAGCACCTATCGATCTCGGACTTATTGGGATTGGTGAGAATACCCATCTCGCTTTCAACGATCCACCAGCTAACTTTAACACGACTGATGCCTATATCGTGGTTCAGCTTGATGAGGCTTGTAAGCGACAACAGGTACGGGAAGGTTGGTTTGAAACAGTTAACGATGTGCCAAATGAGGCCATTACTATGACAATACATCAAATTATGCAAACTAAAGTCATTGTTTCGAGTGTGCCTCATCGAGTGAAAGCAGAAGCAGTACGAAAAACGCTTGAAAATGATGTTACAAATATGATTCCATCCACTATGTTAAAACGTCATTCTAACGCAACAATCTTTCTGGATTCTAAGTCGGCTTCTTCTCTAAGTGAGTCGTTGTTGCGGAAATATACAATGGAGTAGGTTAAATGGATACATATCTTTCTTCTTATGATGTGGCACCGAAACCAGATCCTTTTTGTTCGGCGTTCTTATTTCAATACCGATAGCTTTCATTCAACAATCTCTACCAGTATGGACTCCATCAGCCTGTTGATATCTACACCTTTCGGTATTTCTGGCAGGAGGCTCATGGCGTTGGCTACTCCGCACGCACTGGCAAATCGTACGGCCGTCTCACAGTTACCTATTTCAGCATAGTTCGCTATAAAACCGCCAACAAACGTATCCCCCGAGGCAATCGGATTTAGTATGTCCACTTGTGGTACGCGAGCATAAAAAGCACTTTCACGGTTCACAAAGAGACAACCTTTTTCCCCCAATGTTACAACCGCGTTTGAAATGCCGCTATGAATAAGTGTCATTATTTTTTTGAACAACGTCGACTCATTTGTTACTTCTGGATAAACTTGTTTAAACTCATGGATATTCGGCTTTATCATCCATGGCTTAGTTTTATCGCTTCTTTCAGGAGTGTTCCAGTAGCGTCAACAATTGTATAAACTATTTTTTCTGAAAATTCTTGAATAATATCTCCATAGAAGTTAGAAGGTACTCCCTCTGGTACACTTCCGGATAGGACGACAAAGTCCCCATCTTCCACGTCAGATAGTAGTGTGTGAACCAGTTGTTCCTGTTCTTCTTGAGTCACAAAGGGTCCATTCTCATTTACTACTGTGAATCTCCGCTCTTCTTTTTCAATATAAATATTACAAACTCTAGTTTCAGCACCAATTTCAGTATGTTTATCTTGGATGCCTGTAGACAGACAAGCGGCTCGTATTGTTCTGCCAATTTCCCCGCCTAGAAATCCATAAGAAACAACCGGAATTCCTAAAAAACGTAACGTTCGTGCTACATCCAATCATTTGCCACCTGCAAACGATTTAGTTAAGTGAACTCGATTCACTTCACCTAGTTCTATAGTGTCAATTGTATGTGTTCTATCCAAGCTGGATTTGATCCCAGAACTCGAATCACTCAATTGCCCCCCATTTTAAGGATAGCCCTTGTTTCATTCAAGCACGAATTAATTTACCTCTTCGTATGGCGATCTCAGTGGTTATTAGATACACTCAGTAAGAATTAATACATCGCCTGAATTGCTACCTGCACTTGTACTCTCACAATGCACACAGCCCAGAGAGAATATTCTCTCCGGAATAAGTAAAACACAAAAAGACCTGCTTGCATGAGTAACGTGTCATGCAAGCAGGTAATAGCCTTACATCGCTTCAGAATTGTCGAGATATACTTCACGAATGACCGTTGGGCCAAATGGCCACTGCTTTTCGCGTTTAGCCCATATAAGAAACACAATTATACCAAGCACTGTCCAACCTATAGCTAATTCAATTGCTGGCCAACCGGAAGAATAGAACACGTATATCCAACCAACTAACGCTAGTAGACTCGGCAGTGGGTATAACCACTGACGGAACGGACGTTTCATCCCTGGTTGGCGTCTACGCAAGACTGTCAGTGCAACTACTTGACCGATGAATTGGACGACAATAGATACTGCCATCAATGCATTGATGATCGTGGACAAATTCAAAAAACAACAGATTGCTGTAACTAGTCCCATAACCAGTAAAGCAATGTGAGGGAAGTTATGTTTGGGGTGAAGCTTACCAAAGCTCTTGAAAAACAAACCGTCTCTCGACGCATTAAACGGCAGGCGCGAAGCACCTAGCAAGCCTGTATACACAGAAGCAAAAGCTGTCCAAAGAATGAGTAGGGTGATGAGTATCGCACCTGGTCTTCCCCAAACATCTTGCATAAATAAAGTTCCAATGCTCGTACTTTTCATGGCAACTTTCCAGGGTACCACACCGATCATACCGATATTCATAATTAAATCTATTGCTGCAACTGAAAGAATTGAGATAATTACAGACCTAGGAATCGTGCGTCCTGGGTTTTTCATCTCATCTCCCATATAACATGTCGTGTAGTAACCCATGTAATCATAAATCGAGATGAGCATACCTGCGCCAAGTCCCATAAAGAACTTTGAGGCTTTAAATGCACCAGCCGGGAACGAGAATGCTTGATGGGCATGAAAGTGCGTTAAGGCAGCGACAACTACAATCACAACCGTAAGAATCATGCCACCCCACAAAATCGAAGTGATTCTTCCGACGGAATTGATACGACGATATAACAGAGCCACCGTGATAATGGTTATGGCAACAGCTACCAATTTAGTATCTAAACCAGTCATCCCTGGCCAAAAATAGCCTAAATAATTGGCCATGCCAATCATCCCTGTGGACATAATGAGTGGGGTGGCAATTAAAGTGGACCAAACGAACAGGAAGGGCATTAACTTCCCGCTTCGGTACTGAAATGCTTCTCGCAGGTACACATAGGTTCCACCTTCGCCTGGCATAGCAGCACCAAGCTCACTCCACACCAAACCATCCATCATTGCCAGCAGGGCACCTGCAATCCAGCCGAAAATTGCTTGAGGACCGCCCATTGCCGTTAAAATGAGCGGAATAGTTATGAACGGACCAATACCCACCATTTGGGACATGTTAATCGTTGTGGCTTGAAACAAACTAATTGCGCGAACTAGCCCCTGGGGTTCCCTTTCAACCTGTGACAATTGTATTCCCTCCTTCTAAATCATTTAATCGTAAAGCGTTTTCACAACATACTATACTATTATTTATAAAAGAATTAAACCGTAATAATCATATTTCTAAATATAAATTATCACCAATTTGTTGCACAAATATAATAATCAGTTAATGTGATGAAGGACTTTCTCATGGCTATTGATGATTGTCATCTCGGGGATCACTATGCCGAAGTGTCCTTATCAGGGCGCATGGTCAACACTTAAGAAAGCTCTACAATATGCCTTAATACATCAAGTAACACGTCTAATTGCGCATAACTCTCTCAATGATCTAAGTTTTTCCAGTCATTTAGCGGTTTCCTTCTTGCTCTAAACCAGACATTTTGCATGGAATACCGTGATTTCATGGGCTTTTCAGCCGTCAGGGTACATTCAAATAAGGGCTGCGCCCCTTTTTGAAATTTTTATGGTCGCGCTATTGGATCTCCACATCTACCTTCGCGGCCTACCCTCTCATGTCTCACGGGGTCCATCTCTGGCCCTTGTCATTCTATCGTTCCGCCTGTCGAAGGGTGGAGGCCAGCTGTGCTGCCCGCCAGGGTCGTTGCCCTCAAGGAATGTTTGGTGCCGGCTGCTCCGCGCTTCGTTTGTCTGGTCGTGCTTCAGCAAACACTACTAAATCACATGTTCAAATCAGACCATCAAGCCGCATTCTGTAACCGTTGTGTTTGGACTGGCCCGAGCATTTGAATCGGGTCGTAAGGAATTTGTCGCTTCCATAGCACAAACATGATGCGAATCAACTTACAGCATAGAGCCACAATCGATTGCACTTTCTTGAGCGGGTTTTCTCGCCTATGCGGGTTCTGGTGCAAAAATCAAGAGAAGGTATAGATGGAGCCTCATATCGTTGATGTGGGGTTATGCAGCGAAGTGGAAAAGGTCACTAATAAAATCTGCGATGGAAAAGGCAGGTACGTGAGGTGCTTTGACCTGTTCTTTCCGTATCATGTGTATAGCCTCAATGCCCTTGAGTGTGTAGTCAGCAGTTTGAAACGATTTGAACCCCATCATCGGGTTCGTGATTTTCTTGATGAATCGATGATCTTGTTCAACAATGTTATTCAGGTATTTCGTCTGCCGGATTGAGGTTTCTTGCGGTATCTCCCTTTCGTCCTTTAATTGCTATAGTGCCGGAGGGTAAGCAGGGTTTTTATCTACGGTGATGACTCGCGGCGTTTGATTATGCGGCGAAGACAGTGCTTTTCTAAAGAATCGCTTTGCAGCTTTAACATCTCGACTTAAAGACAGCATGAAGTCAACAGTTTTCCCTTTAGAGTCCACTGCTCTATATAGATAAGTCCATTTTCCCTTCACTTTAATATGGGTTTCGTCAACTCTGTAGGAATCGGTGGTCGGCTTCAAATAACGTCGAATACGCTTGTCCAACTCTGGACCGAACTGATGGACCCATCGCAGGATTGTGGTATGAGAAACCTGAACTCCTCTTTCTTTTAGCAGTTCGACGATGTCCCGGTAACTTAAGCTGTATCGCAAATACCACCGAACCGCCATTAGGATAATATGAGTTTCGAAGTGCTTCCATTTGAACGCATTCATAGCATGTCAGCCTCATCCCTAAAATTTATCCGGACAATACTAGCATGCCTGGTGTTTTTGCACCAGAACCCTTTTGCTGAGGAAGAATCATTAAACGAATGGTTAACAGATCACTGAACCCTATTTAGGTTAAACATCTCTGTATTCCCGTCCCAAGTTACAGAGACCTTAGCATTTGGCGAATTGATGATGAATTGAGGTTCTGAGGAACTAAAGGAATTAGACCACCATTTCATATATCCAGATGGTCCATTCAAAGTGAACTTACCCGTATGTGATTGTACGGTGTATCTAAAGTCATTATGAATTGTAATTCCTACTCCATTAGGTTTTAAAATAACATCCCCTACTTTCCCTGTATTAAATGACTTGTTGCCTATCTGTTCGTAAGCATATCCCATGATCCAATGGGTACTTTGTCCCTTATAAAACCTGTAGTTTTCAACTTTAAGGTCGTCCTTTACTTTTGTGAAATTGATCTGTTCCGTTTGTTGTTTCCCACTACCATACTCCGTCCACTTGATTTTCATATTTAGTGAATCTAATCCGCTTGGAACAGAGATGTCATCGTACTCGCCAATTTGTGTTCCTGGATAGACAGTGCTGTTCCCCTCAGTACTAGTCTCCGATCCATTCATCTCCATAGTGATATTATTTTGAATTGGAGATTTACCAATATAATAGGACAAGATGTTATACCGTCCAGGTTCCAATAGTGAAGGAGTAGCTATTACGCGAAAATTAGATGTGACTACTTCAACTGGAGTACCAGGTTGGACACTTGATGGAATTAATATAGATGTACCTTGTGAGGCAGTAGTTGTTTGCTGAGGATTAGTAACTGTATTATTCATCGAGGATTGTTGGGTGGTGCATCCATACAAGAAAAACATAGCAGTAAAAATAGTAGCAACCATTGTAACTTGCCTAGAACTTCTGATTTCCATCTCCACCTTTCATCACGAAGAAATGGTACCACATTCATGTGTTCTGAACTTATGCTCTTATTGACGATAACTGCCCGTTGATATGAACGACACCTGTCAAGCCCCGTGTCGCGATGGGGTTAAAGGCTCGGCCCGAAGGCAAGGTTCGTCGACGGTTGGCAGACTGATATACGCGGGTTGGTTACCGCGTTTCGTACCTCCGTCAAAGGGCTGCCTCGGACTAGTCACGTGCGTCAGGTTATTACCTTGCACAAACGGGCAACGAGGGTTCCCTGTACCGGATTCCTCTGCCTTCAGGCCCAACCTTTAACCCATTTCTTGAATTGTTTTTTGTGTGCTATCTACTACATTGAGCCAAATAGTTACATAGCCTACGATGTCTCCATCGCATTCTCTACCTCACATGCAATTGCCCATATGAAACCAAGTAGTTCTCTCGATACCGATGTCACTGCCACATTGTGATGCTTTCCTCTTGATACCATCCTCGTGTATTTCCGGTGTAGCCTGTCCTGTGGACTCTGTCCCTCTTGCCGTTTCTTGATCGCTCTCTTGACCGCTGGCTTATATCTATAGCACCAGGCCGCCTCACCGAGCACTCGTCGTAAGTGGGAATTTCCCGTCTTTGTGATTCCACCTTGCCACCTGGATGAGCCACTCGAGTACTCTCTGGGTACCAAGCCTGCATATGCCATTAACTGCTTTGGTTTACGGAACCTCTTAAACTCTCCAATTTCAGCAACCAACGAAGTGGCTACAACTTCTTCCACACCACGTAGCGTTTGCAGTGCCTGAATCAACGGAGCACGCTCACTTTCTGTTGCCTCCAAATGAATAGCAGCCTCTAAACGACTGACTCGCCCGTCGATTTCCTGTAAGTGATGCCGATACTCCTGGAACACGACTTGCTCTCGACGGTCCGTCCAACTCAGTCCATCTAACCAACGCTCATACATCTTTCCCCAAGCTCGAAGCTTGGTTTGTGGACGCCTGTCATGTCTTAGAAGAAACTTTGACAGTTGGTGTCTTGCCCTGAGTCTATCTTCAATGGCATCCTCTCGAGCTCGTACCAAGTCCCGTAATGATTCGTTCTCTTCACTCGGTACAAACACCGAAGTTAACTCCCCAGCTCGGAACAACTGTGCCAGTCGTAATGCGTCACGTTTGTCCGTTTTCACCCTATCCCCCTGTCTGATGGGGATAAGAGAAGGTGCAATAACTGTACAAGACAACTCCATTGCGTGTAACAACCGATAAAGTCCGTACCCAGTTGGACCGGCCTCATAGCAGAATTCCAGCTGAACATCTTCGTCTCCCAATTGACGAACCAGGTTACGGATCGCCTCTACCGTGTGTGGAATCATCCCAACAAACCGAGAATCTTTTCTTCCTTCGTCAGCGACTGCAACTGCGATTTTCTCCTTAGACACATCCAAACCAACAAACTTTGTGGTAGTCTTCATAGTATCGGCTCCTTCGTATGTGGCTCTGCACTGGTTTCTCAAGATTCAGTGTAATCCAAGACCTACGAAATGGGGCCGGTGTCGTTCATTATGACTAGCTGAATAAAGACCATGCTTTGCCTTACGTTATACATCAGCTAATCCATCTACATTCCTCTGGGATTTTATCAAATAGGAATCCCTTGAAGGAAACTATCCTTAGCTGGTGGCGTTCTGTTCGCTCTAGATACTGCACCCGGCAACATAGGCGTGGATCAATCCATTGGACGCCCTTCGCCTCTTGGGTATGCAACTGTTTTGCCACGCCGAGGAATGCTCGCTTTTCTTCGGGATTAAAGCCGAACTCCACGACGGCAACGGGCTTGTTTTGAACCGTTGGGAATTGGAGCCCAACAATGAGGCCGAATTGCAGTTCTCTACGGTACCCGAGGATCACCGTGTCGATCTGCTTCCAGTTCTTTATCTTCAACCATTGATTTGAACGGGTATCTAGGGAGTATTTCGAGTCCAGGCGTTTGGCAACAATGCCCTCCCAATCTCTCTGCTCGGTTTGGGCCTTTAGACTAATCCCTTGGCCTTCTATACTTAATGTAGGAACAAGAACATCGGATGGCTCGATAATCTCAGCCAGCCGCTCTTTTCGTTCATATAGGGGCTTCCCCGTTAAGTCCGCGCCATCGTACAGAACGTCGAACGCGACGAATGTAGCCGGGTGCGTTTCGGCTGCGTGTGAAATTCGTGATTTCTGCGATAAACGCCCTCGATGTTGGAAGTCATCAAACACAGACCGTCCGTCACGAATGCAGACACCTTCACAGTCCAAAATTGCCGTTTCAGTGTGAATGGATTCCCGAACAGACTCCAATTCAGGGAACTTCGCAGTCACATTCTGACCGTTTCTCGTATATGCCTCAATACGCCCGCCCTGCTTATGGATCAGGATTCGCCAGCCGTCCCATTTTGGCTCGAAGATGTAATTTTTATCATCAAATGCTTCTGGCTTCATTGTAAGAAGCATGGGCTTTATTGGAGAAAAAAGCATATGCGGTCACCAATACCATTGTCACGTTTTGTAAATGGGTGATTGATGGAATATAAAATGGGGGTGTCCCAAAAGGGACACCCCCCATCTATGTGCGTATGTTTAATTAGTTTGACGAACTCGCACTTGAACTGTTATGCCCCTGTCCAAAACCTCCCTGTTGGGTCAACATTTGGCCAATTCGAAAACTGAAATTGTTAAGTATGGTCTGCTCCTGTGTAGATGTTAGTTTCCCATTGCTAACTGCCTGATCGAGTTGTGTCTGAAAATTATTCGTCAAGTCTGTTTCGAGCGTCTGTTCGGATATTCCTTGGTTTTGTGCGATGTCGAGAATGGATTGCCCGCTTTGTAAATCAGATTGAAGAGTGGATTGGCTGATTCCCAAGATACTCGAAAGGTTACTTAATTGACTCTGCTGTCCTGCATCAGACGATGATCCCTTTGACCAAGAACCTTTTGTTCCACTAGTTGCTCCAGACCACTTTCCGTTACCTTTTTGAAATCCACCTGTATGTTCAACCATTTGTTGTACGTGTGAATCGAGATTGCTCAAGATATTCTGTTCCTGAGCCGATGTCAATTTTCCGTTTTGTACAGCTTGACTCAATTGGGAAGTCTCAGCAGATTCAATGTCAGAGACGAGTGTTTGTTCACTAATTCCCTGATTTTGAGCAATTTGGGCCAAAGACTGCCCTGCTTTTAAATCAGACTGTAGTGTTGTTGAACTGATGCCAAGAATATTAGATATATCACTCATCCGAGACGTACGATTATTTTTTTGTGATGTCTTTTCGGTTGCGTTTTTAACCACCTTATGATGGCTGGATTTTGTGGGTGAAGCGTGTGTATGTGTATTTGTCGCAGCAAAGACAGTTGCTGTTCCTAATGCACTAACTGCACCCAACGTTAAAATCGAACTTGTAATCATGGTCTTTATTTTCATCTGGATCGTACCTCCAAAAGTTGTATGTATTGCTTACCACTAAAAATTGTAGGCGTTAAAAATTGAATCATGGTTGAAAATATCTTCGAATTCCTATTGGATTTTCTTGTCGGTATAATTACCGTGCAAATATTGCCTCTGAGAAACCCACCATATATGACGCAAAGAAGAAAAAGTAACTCTGTAATCACTTCGTATACCACAGTGATTCAAGACAGTCCATATTCGTGGTGATTGAGGAACACCTTTTTGTCGACCATTGACTTCACATTCGAGATAAAATAAATCCGGCGTCTGGAACCCTTCATGAATTTGGAGATGTTTGGGTAAACTCCCCGAAGATAAAAATGTGGGGGGTTACGATGAAATATGCATAGGATTTGTTTGACTGCTGCTGGTGTAGCAATCGCTTCGAGCGTGTTGTGCAGAGTTGCCTCTCCTGCTGCATTAGCGAACGCGTCGAAGGGAGTTGTGACTTCGCATCATATGGAGACACCACAATTATTAAAAGGCGGCGTAACTCCTGATACGCCTCCCATACATGTTCCACCGATTGGAACAGAGCAAGCCAAAAAGTTGAGTCTGGGTTATCTACTTGCACAGCAGACAACCAATTTCAATCATGCGAGTGCCTCTCAGGCTAAGAATATAGCGTTAGTGGCGCGACGGTTGAACGGTACCGTTGTAAAGCCGAACGGAGTGTTTTCGTATTATGCTACCGTGGGACCCTATACTGCTGAGAATGGATACCACTGGGGACGGGCCTTCTCGGGGGATCGAATCATTCCGTCGATGGGTGGCGGTGTTTGCCAGGGGGCCAGTACGCTGTACTCTGCGCTTCTACGAACCGGACTACCTGTGATTGAACGACATGCACACTCACTCAAAGTCCCGTATCTTCCACCGGGTGAAGACACGACAGTTGCCTCTACTTATTTAAACTTTCGCTTCCGCAACAATCGATCTACACCTATTTTGATTACGGCCAAAGCCGATGTGACAAAACGACTTATTACGGTCGAACTGTGGGGTGCCACGCCTGCCCCCGAGATTACCGTTCATCACAAGATATTAGCGATCTACCCCTATCGGACAATTTATCAACATGACTCAAGTCTCCATGGGGAAGAATCCAGAGTTTTGGCTCCGGGACAAGATGGGATAAAAGGTCAGACTTGGTTGCAAATTAAAACTGAAGACGGGGTGAAAACTAAGGATCTAGGAATTGACACCTACAAGCCAAGCCCACGTATCATTGTAGTGGATCGTGATTTGGACTAGGACATCAAAAAGGTTCTGGTGCAAAAATCAAAAGAGGTAGAGATAGAGCCTAAAATCGTTGATGTGGGGTTATGCAGCGAAGTGGAAAAGGTCACTAATAAAATCTGCGATGGAAAAGACAGGTAGGTGAAGTGACTGAACCTGTTCTTTCCTTATCATGTGTATAGCCTCAATTCCCTTGATGGTGTAGTCGGCTTTTCTAAAGAATCGCTTTGCAGCTTTGACACCTCGATTCGAAGACAGCATGAAGTCAACAGTTTGCCCTTTAGAGTCTACTGCTCTATATAGATAAGTAAAAGAATCCTTATGTGGTTGAGGACCGAGAATGGCTAGATGGAAACCGGAAGTTCCGCGAGACGATGAAGGTACAACAGGCCAGATTTATTCAGAAGTTATACGGATTGTCCAAGAATTGGGGGCACTACAGAGTTCACGTTGTGCAACGGCAAAACGGCCGCTGTAGCATTTGTGAATGTAAACTGACACGCCGAAACACGCATGTCCATTACCTATCGCGCACGGCAGGAGAGCGTTCATCCGAAAGGGAATTGATACCAGACAATCTTGTTGCCTCGTGCATCCCATGCTATAGGCAAATGCGACAGCAGCGCATACGTAACTGACCAAACGGGTCGTCCTGAGCTACGTGCAAACACAACTACTTTGAATGGAGATCCGGATGCGGTGAAAGTCGCAAGTCCGGTTCGGGGAAGGGCTCGGGCGTCTAACTGCCCCTTTCGAGGGGCGGGTCGGCCCCTATTCTACAGAAGGCAGGGTTCTGCATTGGGTGGGGTAATGACAGCAATCGCGATAATCGGTAGTCTGCACTACCCTAAAATGAACTTAGTTGTGGAATATGTAAAAAGTTTACCCGATGATGCGGTTGTAATCAGCCGAGGTACCAGAGGTGTCGACCATCTCGCCTTTGTAACCGCACATTTTCGTGGGCTTCGTTGCAGGAGGTTTCCTGCGAATTGGGACACTCTCCATATAATCGCGATTGTGCCGGGTCCACGAACTCCTTACCGAATCGCCCGTGGATATGACAGGAAGCTTTGTGGCCCCGGCAGCAGCGAACAGGGGAGAAGATGAAGCGAGGAATTACGCGAGGTAACTGGCGATCTTTTCGCGATCGAACGACAGTATTTCCTTTGCCACTGCATATGCGCAGACGCGAAGATGCGCGCGGGAATTGCAACACAGTTTGTCCGCCGCTTCCCCGAACTCACCGTTTTAAGAAAACAGGACTTGCAGGTCGGGTTCCTGCGTCCAGATCGGACGAGTATTCATCCTCATCACCAAGGATAACTACTAGCACAAACCAACCTATGATACGCTTCGAGCCGCCGACGACCATTCAACTCGGTCAAATCGCAGCACAATTTTCCCCCGCGCATGATGCGACTCACTAAGCGCATGTGCCTTCGCCGTCTGTTCCAGTGGGAATACCGCCCCGACCACAGGGCGAAGCTTCCCCTCTTCGACCAACTGCCCTAGACGAGCCAGCTTCTCTCCGTCTGGCTGCAGGAAAAAGTATCCCGTCCTAATCCCAGCCGCCTTCGCCTTTGCCTCGTCCGGGGGCGACACGATTGATACCAGTATGCCTCCCGGCGCGATCACGCCGAAGCTCTTCTCCTGCACCGCACCGCCGATGGTGTCAAAAACCACATCACAGGCAGACGCTACTTGTGCAAAATCTTCCATGGTGTAGTCAATCACCTCATCTGTGCCATACGCCTGGACAAACTGCACGTTGGCAGTGCTGGTTGTCGTCAACACGCGTGCTCCAAACGCTTTCGCCAACTGGATCGCGTATATCCCCACACCCCCTGCCCCAGCGTGCACCAGCACCTTTTGCCCCGCCGAGACATGTGCAATTTCATGGAGTGCATCCCAGGCAGTAAGCCCTGCGAGGGGAATCGATGCCGCTTCTTCAAATGTGATGTTCTTCGGCTTTAGCGCGACCAACGATTCGTCGACGGCGACCAATTCCGCATAGGTTCCGTTGCGATCGGTCGCGGGTCTGGAAAACACCGCGTCACCCGGCTTGAACCGGGTCACGTGGTCTCCAATCCGCTCCACAACCCCCGACACGTCCCAGCCGAGAATCAGGGGGAATTGATACTGCAAGCGTGACTGCAAGTAACCCTCCCGGATCTTCCAGTCTACTGGATTGACCGATGCCGCATGTGCCCGAATTAGCACGTCTTTGGGTCCTACTATCGGATTCGGAAGTTCTCCATATTTCAGCTGCTCGTGTCCGCCATATGCTTCGATATACACAGCCTTCATTTCCATTCCCCCAATCCAAGAGATAGCGTGCCTCCCGTAAAGTATTTTTACTCTCGGCTGCGCCAGCAATGACTGGAATAACATCATACTTTTCCGCGACTATTTGAGGAAACACCTGATACGCAAGTGAAAACATGAATCTCAAGCAAAAGTTGGCAATTGAAGCTTCCGACCAACAAACATGTACCGACCTTAAGGGTCCATTTATCCAGTCAGTGTTAGAAAAGGCAAGGGAAAAAACGAATGAAACATTCTTAAAATAGCCTCTCGGC
This sequence comes from Alicyclobacillus fastidiosus, assembly GCF_026651875.1. GTDB lineage: Bacteria > Bacillota > Bacilli > Alicyclobacillales > Alicyclobacillaceae > Alicyclobacillus > Alicyclobacillus fastidiosus. Next base: position 4,263,699 of record NZ_CP104067.1, read on the forward strand.
ATTGGAGTCTTGAAAAGTGAGATAAATCAGGTGGAATTCCAGAAATCCGCTGGAAATCGACGGTTTCATGGTTGTTGGGACGATGTTCCATGAAAAAGGGTATAGCAAACAGAGCGATGACGATCCGATTTTCAAAAAGTCATCGCTGGAGATGGTATGATTGGGGTATTCTCAGGCTGACAAGAGCATCGATCTCAGGTCTAGATTGCTCTCTTGGTACCAAGCGTCCATGTGTTGACACATGGCGATACCGTAGATGCGGACTGTCCACATCATGGTACTGCGATGCTTGACAGCTTCGAGGTGGTAATCCTCTTTTACTCGCTTGTTGCTACGCTCGCAGGTGGTTCTGCGTTTGTAGACATTGACCCACTCGTTGCTGTTGCGGGCAACGGGTGGGAACAAGCGAGGATTGTGTTTGGTGTATGTGTGAACGCATCTTCCGTAAGGTGAATCGGAACAAGGCGTATCACAAGTCACCACGCCTTTTACGACGAGCGGACAATAGTATTTGCGTCGACCCCGTGTACTGTCATATCCACGGTCTTTCACCTCCAATCCCTTCTTGCAGAAGGGGATCCCAGTTGGGGAAAATGTGATGTCATCCTTCTGAACTCCTTTACTTCCTGTACTGCGCAAGTTCAAATCAATGAACGGCTTAATACTTCGCGAATGAAGGTACTCGTAAATTGGCAGCGCGTCGTGTGCAGCGTCTAAAATTGCCTTGTCCCAGGTGTAATCAGGAAAGCGTTCAACATACTCGCGGGCACTAACCACCCACGATGTCGCATCATGGCGGGAACCTCGCTGCAACCTGGGATAGAGCGGCAGGTCGTAGGGGCTATCGGCGGCAACAAATGTATAAAGGTGATAACCGAAGAAGTATTTGTTTCGATAACTGTCCCTCCCCATGTCACAGTCGGGTTGGGAGTAGATACGATAGCACCTGCATGGTACAACGCCGAGTTCGCGACAGTTGCAAAGTCGCCGACTGCGAACTTGGGTAGCTGTCTGAAGTGGCATTCCATCGCTAGCAATAGAAATTACCTAATAAGCTGGATTTCGCAGAGACGGCAAGAAATTGACGTTGAAATAATCTAAGTAGAACGTCGAAAGGTTGGACCTTGTTGCTGGAACGCTTCTGTAGTTGAGTTATTAGTTTTGCGATCTTGCTGTACGCTTTGGTGGGTGCCTTTTCACCCTTTTTGCCACCTTTGATTTTCTTACGGTTGAGTCTGTGTTTGGGTGAAAGATTTGCAGAATTACAAGACCACAACCGTCGGAAGAAGCCGTAGAACGTACCAACGCCTGGCGTTTGCCCGTACTGAAAGCCGCTAAGGATAGCATACAATGGGCAGCGCCGTAATTGATTGACCCACTCTGTGACAGATGGTTCTCCAACCTGAAGCATGAGCAGATACGAACGCAGTAAGTCGGCAGGGTCAATGGACTTTGGACCACGACACGAGAAATTTTCTTGGAGTAAGTTAAACGTGCCAGAGAGGTCGGTGATCCAGAACTTCTTAACAAGTGACCAGTCTTTGGAGACAAACAAAGCGACCCATTTGCATAGTGAATATGCAGTTGTTGCTGAACGAACGATTGGTACTGCTCATGAGACCTGACCACTGGCAACATAATGTAACCCTAATTCAGATGAGATAGAGCGGTTAGCCCTTCTCGGGGATTGTTGGGGTCATTCTGAAAAGTCAAGTGAAATTTGGTGTAAATACCACAGTTTCTTCTCCTGGCGGCAATGAATTTCCAATTTTGAATTGTCAAGTGGGGTAAATGAAGATGGGGGCAAACGAAGATTCCCTCAAGGACAGAACCCCTGGGGAATCAGTCAAATCGGTTCTGGTGCAAAAATCAAGAGAAGGTATAGATGGAGCCTAATATCGTTGATGTGGGGTTATGCAGCGAAGTGGAAAAGGTCACTAATAAAATCTGCGATGGAAAAGGCAGGTACGTGAGGTGCTTTGACCTGTTCTTTCCGTATCATGTGTATAGCCTCAATGCCCTTGAGTGTGTAGTCAGCAGTTTGAAACGATTTGAACCCCATCATCGGGTTCGTGATTTTCTTGATGAATCGATGATCTTGTTCAACAATGTTATTCAGGTATTTCGTCTGCCGGATTGAGGTTTCTTGCGGTATCTCCCTTTCGTCCTTTAATTGCTGTAGTGCCGGGGGTAAGCAGGGTTTTTATCTACGGTGATGACTCGCGGCGTTTGATTATGCGGCGAAGACAGTGCTTTTCTAAAGAATCGCTTTGCAGCTTTAACATCTCGACTTGAGGACAGCATGAAGTCAACAGTTTTCCCTTTAGAGTCCACTGCTCTATATAGATAAGTCCATTTTCCCTTCACTTTAATATAGGTTTCGTCAACTCTGTAGGAATCGGTGGTCGGCTTCAAATAACGTCGAATACGCTTGTCCAACTCTGGACCGAACTGATGGACCCATCGTATGATTGTGGTATGAGAAACCTGAACTCCTCTTTCTTTTAGCAGTTCGACGATGTCCCGGTAACTTAAGCTGTATCGCAAATACCACCGAACCGCCATTAGGATAATATGAGTTTCGAAGTGCTTCCATTTGAACGCATTCATAGCATGTCAGCCTCATCCCTAAAATTTATCCGGACAATACTAGCATGCCTGGTGTTTTTGCACCAGAACCCATCAAGACATCCGAACTGCGGGCAGACCATGTTCAGAAATTCTACAACACCCTGTTTGCTAATAATGGCGTTGACACTCCCCGCCATGTTCACTGCGTACTGCATTCCGCATTAAATCAAGCGGTTAAATGGGGGCTTGTTAGTCGCAATGTTTCTGACCTTGTAGATGTCCCCCGCGCCCAACGCCGTGAAATGCGTCCACTTAACCCTAATGAGGTTCAACGTTTCTTTGAAACTGCACGCGATGACCGTTATTATGCTTACTTTGTTCTTTTGGTAGACGCTGGTCTTCGTCCAGGTGAGGCACTAGCTCTAACGTGGGATGACATTGACCTGAAAAACGGCATTGTACACGTTACAAAAGCTATGTCTACAGGAAAGTCGAAACGCTATTTTGGTGAACCTAAGACACGGAAGTCTCGACGGAGTGTTCATATCACGGATGGAACTATAGCCACCTTAAGGGCACACAAGGCACGCCAAGCCGAAGAGAGAATAAAAGTAGCGGAGTATTGGGAGGACAAAAATTTAGTTTTCCCCAATGAACTAGGCGACTACTCCGATGGGACGAAAATATCAAAACGTCACTTCAAACCAATCTTGCGTAAAGCCGGATTGCCTGAAACAATTCGAGTCTACGACCTTCGCCATACAAGCGCCACGCTACTTATGGCTGGTAATGTCCATCCTAAAATCGTTGCAGAACGGTTAGGCCACTCCACTACAAACCTTACTCTGGACACGTATAGCCACGTCGTTCCCGGTATGCAGGAACAAGTACTGCAAGTCATGGGGACGCTACTTGGATCACAAAAGGCACACAAAAACAATTAGGCACACTGAAGGCACACAAGAAAATAACAACGCGGGTTCCAAGGAACAACCAAATTCCCGAGAACCCGCGTCATTATTGGCTTTTTGGCGGAGAGGGTGGGATTCGAACCCACGGTGCCCTTGCGAACACGGCGGTTTTCAAGACCGCTGCCTTAAACCACTCGACCACCTCTCCATGGTGGTTGGTTACCTATAACCGGGATTCGACAGTCAAGTGCTGCCAGGCATCTGACTTATGTCGGTTCCCCGAAGGGAATCCTCGGTTGCGAAGCGCGACTTGCGTGCCTCTGTGGAGCGGAAGACGGGATTCGAACCCGCGACCCTCGCCTTGGCAAGGCGATGCTCTACCCCTGAGCCACTTCCGCACAACTAGCAAACCGAAGACCGCACAAAATAATATACAGGACATGCACGCTACCTGTCAATAGAAACTCTTCTCGGAGGTTACATGGTCGGATGGGAACAGCTCACGCCCTAGGTTCAAAAAAGAAGGCAGCTCGTATGAGCGGCCTTCACGGGTGATGCGTGTGGTGAGCCATCCGCGACTCGAACGCGGGACACCCTGATTAAAAGTCAGGTGCTCTGCCAACTGAGCTAATGGCTCACGTATAAATAACCGTATAAGTATATCACGGGAATCCAAAACTATGCAATGTGGTGCAGAAGCAGCGACTACGGAGAAACGACTTGAGCCCAGGCACTGAAAACAAAACCGGCCCCGCGAGAAGCGGAACCGGTCGATGGCCGATAAGAATCGTATGGAGTATTAGCTGTTGTGACCTGGGTCGACCCAGATGGAGCCAAATGGATCATACATGACTGGACTGGTGTAGAAGCCGTGCACCCAAGACTGCACACAGTAGTAACCGATGTTTTGGATGGTTGGAATCCACGCTGCATCGGACATGACCTTGTTGATCACCTGTCCGTACAGCTTGTCGCGCTCTTGAGCGTCGGTCGAATACTCAGCCTGGTTGAGCCATTGATCAACTTGTGGGTCAGAGTAGTTGTTCATGTTGTTTCCTGCAGCAATCTGATTCGAATTGAAGAGTGTGTTCAAGAAGTCAGATGCGTCTGGGAAGTCCTGAACCCAACCGCTCTGGTAAACCTGAGCGGTACCGGACATCGCCTTGGTCAAGAAGTCCTTCCATGTCACTTCATGAAGGACGACATTGATGCCAATCTGCTTCATCATAGACTGGAATGCTTGGTCTTCCTTCTGAGCCGTGTCGGTGTTCTCATCCCACATATCGACGGTCAAGCCGTTCGCGTAGCCAGCTTCCTTGAGAAGCTGCTTCGCCTTCGAGATGTCGAGGCTGTATGTTGCACTCGGATCTAGATTCTGTACATAGCCTTCCATCGTGGATGGCAATGGCTGGTTCAGACCCAGGACAGCACCGTTGTTGATCTTGATAAACTGGCTGTCGTCAAATGCGTACTCCATCGCTTGGCGTACCTTCACGTTGCTGAGCGGGTTTGGTTTGCCATTCAGTACAGGCTTAACGTTCAATCCGATATAGTAAATAGAGTTTTGGTCCTGCTTGAGCACCATATTCTTGTACTTCGGCGAGTTCATGATGGTCGGGAATTGAGCAGTCGGGATACCGTCCCCGCCCATGAGCCATGGGCTCATAAATGCAGTCTGCCCTTGTTCCCAGTGCAGTGCGTCGACCGTACTGTTGTTATTCACATTGATGGTGATTTTATCGAGATAAGGCAGTTGCTGTCCGTAACTGTCTTTCTTCCAGTAGTGCGGGTTCTTGACCAGGACCGTTTGGTTCTGATTGTTCGTCTGAACCTCAAACGGGCCGGTACCCATCGCCTCCGTGGTATCCATTGCGGCGTTGCCCACTTTCTTGACGAACGCAGGGTCAACCGCAGAGGCAAACGGCATTGCGAGAACCTTCAGGAAGAACTGCTCAGGTTTCACCAACTTAATGACCAATGTGTTTTTATCTGGTGCGGATACACCGCTGATGGTTTTAGCTGTGCCGTTGTAATACGCTTGAGCACCCTGGATGTCCATGAAGAACTGGTTGCCAGGAGATGGTTTCGGCTGCATGTTCTTGTCGAGCAGTCGTTGGAACTCGAAGACGAAGTCTGAGGCGTCCATCGGATCTCCATTCGAGAACTCTACGCCTTGTCGGAGGTGGAACGTATAGGTCTTGCCATCCGGAGAGACGTCCCAGCTCGTAGCGAGGTCAGGCACGATGGTATACGTGTTCTTGCTATACGTAATCAGCGTGTCGTAAACTGCCTCGTCTACTTCTGCAGACGTCGTATCAAACGCGATAGCCGGGTCGAGGTCTGGTACGGCTTGTGTGGAGTCGAGCGTGATGGAGCCGCCTTCAACCGGCTTCGAACTCGACGAATTGGATCCCGTTGACGAGCTGCTTCCATTCGATGCTGGCGCTGTGCTGTTGGTGCCACAGCCCGCGAGAAGAACGCCGACCATACCGATAGACGCTACGGTGGCGAGCCCCTTCTTCCATGATACTGACATCACATTTCCCCCGTTCTATATATCTTGTTCTGGAACTCTTCGATTTGCTCAGAGCCTTCGTGGAGTACTGTCTACTCTGTCTGTTTGAGTTAATCGAAAATTACAATCATCAGAACGATTTAAATTATAAAGTGAATCTGCTGGGTACTCAAGTACTTTTCATAGAAAAGCACAGAGAATTTTGTCGAATAAAGTAGAAACATAGAAAAAGGGGGTGTCCCAAAAGGTATTTCTATGCCTGGCGGAACACCCTTCTCTGTTGTTAGGACTATGTTCAACTAAGAAAATACGCAACGAAATGGCGGCGTTCCTAGGCGAGGGACGCTGCCACTTTCAGTAGGTTATGCGCAACACTCACCAGCCCCATTTCGATGGTGACTTTCGGAATGCCCCGCAGGAGGAATCGTCTAAATCCCCGATTTCCTTTGATCTGACCAAACACGCTTTCCACCTCCACCATTCGCTGTACGGAGAGCTTTCGCCCACGTTTGCTTGTCAAGTTCGCTCGTGCTCTTTGCTTGTGCTCTTGCAAAGTTACACTGACTCCAATTTGGCGGTTGTTTTTCGATTTGGTGCATTGATTCTTGAGAGGACATGTCCCACAGGCGTCGCACTGGTAATAGCGTTTTTTCGATGAGTAGCCTGCCTCCGTTTTGACCGTTCGTCCGTACCGAAACGTCAGTCGCTGATTGCCAGCGCAGATGTACTCATCTCGTTCAGCATCGTAGATCCAGTTCTCAAACCGACTAATATCATTTTGGAAACGCTTGGTTTGCTCTTGATAGTATGTATTGAACTTTACGAAGGCTTCTATCTCTTCATGTGCCAACCATGAGTAGTTCTCTTCACTACCATATCCGGCATCTGCTATCACGGATTGGGGTAAGATGCCGAACCGTTCCCACATTTGTTCAAAATGGGGAATGAGGCAACGCGTATCGGTCGGTCTCTGGTGAATACTAAATCCAACAATGAATTGATTTTCCGTTCCCACTTGGACATTGTAACCAGGCTTAAGTTGTCCGTTCTTCATGTGGTCTTCCTTCATCCACATGAAGGTGGCATCCGGATCTGTTTTGCTGAAACTGTTACGGTCCTGAAATGTAGCTTGCTGCATTTCGTATTTTTCACATCGAGGCAGGTAGTCCTTACGGATTTTCCGTATCGCCTTGCGGAGGGGTTGTTCTTTGGGGATTCACTCAGCTGTTGCTCCAGAGAGGTCACCGCCGTATCCAACTGTTCAGAAGTAATAGGCTGGTCCTGGTCCTTTCCCAACTCCTCCAGATCTCGTTCTCCGTATTCTCGTTGTTCCTGTTGGTTTGCTTGCTCGATTTCCGTCAGCAACTCCCGGATTTGTGCTTGTAACCGAGACTGAAAACGGTCTGTGGATTTCTTCCAGACAAAGGTGTAGCGATTCGCATTCGCCTCAATTTTGGTTCCATCCAGGAAGTAATGCTCGAACTTTACGTACCCTTCGTCAATAAGCAGTTCAAGTACCGCTGCAAAAACTTGTTCTACAATGTCCTTCATCCGTTCCGAACGGAACCGATTAATGGTACGGAAGTCGGGCGTTTGACGCGTGCTGAGCCACATAAAATGAATGTTCTCCCGTAGCGCCTTAGCGATCTGACGAGAGGAGTAAATTCGTTGTGTTACATTTTACCGAAATGAGCGATTTCTTTTTGTGTACAAACAGTAAAATTTGAACATATATAGATAAAACGGGGCGCCCCTCAGTACCGAAGTACTTTTGGGACACCCCCATCAGTTTGATTGAGCTGTTGCATAAACTTCTTCTCGCAGATCAGTCGTAGCGAATGCGAGGATCTACGAATCCGTACGCGATATCCACGAGGAGGTTGAACACGACCACGAACACGGCGAGGAGCAAGACAGTGCCCATAATCACGGGAATGTCCTGGTTGCCGATAGCCTGGTAGGCCAACATACCCATGCCGTTCCAGTTGAACGTCTCCTCAATGAGGACGACACCAGCGAGCAGCGTGCCGATATCGATGCCGGCAAACGTAATGACCGGAATCAAGGCGTTGCGAAGCACGTGGCTGTAGATCACGCGCCGTTCGCTAGCGCCCTTGGCGCGAGCGGTGCGCACGTAATCCTGATTCATCACATCTAGCATCGTCGACTTCAACAGGCGCAAGTAGTAGGCTGCACCCGTGATGCCGTAGGTGATGGCCGGGAGAATCAAGTGATAAATACCACCTGTTCCACCGAGTGGGAAAATTGGGATCTTGAAGCCAAACACAATCAACAAGATGAGTCCCAGCCAATACACTGGAAGCGAAATACCAACGAGCGCCAAGGCGCTGATGACGACATCGCGCACTTTATTCGCGTGGCGCGCAGTGTAGATGCCGAGCGGAATGCCAATCACGAGCTCCATAATCCAACATCCAAGAGCCAATTCAGCCGTCGGTCCCATACGTCCGGAGATCTGCGACATGACGGATGTGTGGAAAATGTACGACGTACCCAAGTTGCCTTGGAGCAAGTTCCCCATGTACTTCAGGTACTGTTCCCAGATGGGGAGATTGAGGCCGAGATCGATTCGAATTTGTTCGACGGTCTGCGGCGTGGCGTGTGGACCGGCGATGATGCGGGCCGGATCCGCTGGCACTGCGTAAAGCAGCAGGAACGCAATGATGGAAATGCCGATTAACACGATGATGGCTTGCCCGATACGACGGATAATATATGCACCCACGTGGACGCCCTCCTTTCGTCTACCTTACTGGCGGGTCATGGACTGAGGGTCGAGAATATCTCGCAGTCCATCACCAAGCATGTTAAATCCAACAACGGTAATCACAAGTGCAATACCTGCGCTATACAATTCCCATGGAGCATACGTATAGGTTGTTAGACCTTCTTGAATCATGCCGCCCCAGTCCGGTGTCGGAGGTTGAATGCCCATACCAAGGAAGCTCAGGCCAGCCGCTGCCAAGATGTTCGAGCCCACGTTGAGCGTCGAAAGCACGATGACTGGGCCGAATACGTTTGGCAGGACGATGCGGAACATAATCCGCCATTCGGTCGCGCCAAGCGCTCTGGCTGCTTGAACGTATTCCAACTCGCGAACCTGAAGAACTTGACCGCGCACGACGCGGGCCATGACGCCCCAGCCCAAGATACCAATGGTCAGCAAGATGTTCCAAAGGCTTGACCCGAGGATGGCGACGAGTGCCAACGCGAAGAGCAAGAACGGGAAGGCGAGTACCGTATCGGTGATGCGCATGACCAGCGAGTCCACCCAGCCACCGAACACACCGGCGATAAGCCCCAACACGGTACCGACCACCAAGTTGATAATCATCGACAAGAGACCAATGAGCAGCGAGATGCGGCCGCCCCAGATGACGCGAGACAACACGTCGCGTCCGTTGCCATCCGCCCCTAACGGGAACATGCGGGATGGCCCAACAGGGATACCCTGGTCATTCAAACCGCTGTTAAACGTTTCAATCGGGCTGTGCGGCGAGATCCACGGGGCGAGAATCGCAATGAGCCCCATGACGACGATAATCAAGGCACCGATATAAACCAAAGGATAGCGTTTCAGTGATTTTTTAAACTTGCGCATTCTAGCATTCGACGGTGCATGTGCCACTGCACCTACATTTGTCGACATAATGTTACCTCCCTCATCCCTGGTACCGACGATGCGCGAGTACCTTTGTGTGACTTAATACAGGTGGCACGCGACCTGGTGATTTGGCTTAACTTCTTTCCAAACCGGCTTTTCGCGCTTACAGATATCCATGGCCATCGGACAACGAGTGTGGAACGGACATCCAGTTGGCGGGTTTGCCGGGCTCGGCAGGTCACCCTGCAAAATGATGCGTTCGCGCTTAGCGTCAGGGTCAGGAACCGGTACGGCAGACAACAACGCTTGCGTGTATGGGTGAAGCGGATCGTCGAACAGGTCATCGCTCGTCGCCGACTCCGCCATATTTCCGAGATACATGACCATAATTCGATCGCTGATGTGACGAACGACACTCAGGTCGTGCGCTACGAAGATATAGGTCAGATTGAAATCTGTCTGAAGGTCTTCCAACAGGTTCAACACTTGGCTCTGGACGGACACGTCGAGCGCTGCAACCGGTTCGTCGAGAATGATCAGCTTCGGGTTCAACGTCAACGCCCGAGCGATGCCGATACGTTGGCGCTGGCCGCCAGAGAATTCGTGTGGATAGCGGCTCGCGTATTCAGGGTCCAAGCCCACGCGGTCCAACAAGGAGCGAACGCGCTCTATTTGGCTAGAACGGTTGCCGATATGGTGAATCTGCATTGGCTCCATGAGCGTCTGCGCGACCGAGTTGCGCGGGTTTAAGGACGCATACGGATCTTGGAAGACGAGCTGCATCTCGCGGCGCATGGCGCGCATTTGAGATTTTGATAGCTTCGTGACGTCCTTGCCCTCAAAGATCACCTTACCAGCAGACGGTTCAAGGAGGCGAAGGACACTGCGGCCCATGGTCGACTTACCGCAGCCCGACTCGCCTACGACGCCGAGGGTTTCACCCGGATAGAGCGTAAAGTCCACGCCATCTACCGCGCGAACGTGACCCACCGTGTGGCGGAACACGCCGCGTTTGATGGGAAAGTATTTCTTCAAGCCTTCGACTTGCAAAAGTGGTGTTCCCTGCGCCATTATTGACCCCCCTCTTGTAAGAAACAACGTGATCTGTGGCCATCCTCGACCTCGAAAAGATCAGGGTTGTGTGCAACGCACTTGTCCATCGCAAACGGACAGCGAGGTGCGAATCGGCACCCATCCGGCATGTTGCGGACAGATGGAACGTTCCCTTCGATTGGCTCTAGGCGTTTGCGCTCGCCCGTAAGTTTCGGTATCGAATTCAACAGACCGCGCGTATACGGGTGCTGTGGATTTTTGAAAATCTTGCGAACAGGGCCTTCTTCGACGATTCGCCCCGCGTACATGACGGCGACGCGATCACAGGTCTCTGCGACGACGCCTAAGTCGTGCGTGATCAGCAAAATCGACGTGCCGTTCTCCTTCGCCAACTTCTTCATCAGTTCGAGAATCTGCGCCTGAATCGTCACGTCGAGCGCAGTCGTCGGCTCGTCCGCAATCAAGAGCGACGGATTGCAGGCCATGGCGATGGCAATCATCACGCGCTGGCGCATACCACCCGACAATTGGTGCGGATATTCGTCAACAATTTGCTCTGGGCGCGGAATGCCGACCCGTTTCAGCATCTCGATAGACTCTTTGCGCGCCTGGCTCGCGTTCATGCCCCGGTGCAATAGAAGCGTTTCTCCGATTTGCCTGCCAATTTTGTGAACCGGATTGAGCGATGTCATTGGCTCTTGGAAAATCATGCCGATTTCGTTGCCGCGAACGCGCCGCATCTGCTGTTCAGTCAATTTAAGCAGATCGCGATCTTGATATACGATCTCGCCGCCCACTTTGGTAGGTTCCTTGAGAAGCCGCATGACGGAGAGTGACGTGACACTCTTGCCGCAGCCAGACTCGCCCACAAGTCCTAATGTCTCTCCTGGTGCGATGTGAAAGTTTACTCCCTGAACGGCCTTGTAGTATTTTTCGTCAATTTTAAATTCGATCTGTAAGTCTCTCACTTCGAGTACGTTCGACACAAATTTCCCCTCTTTCCCTCAAAACAATCAACAGCGACCTATCTAACAAAGCGCCACGTATCTATGGAAAATATTAGAGAGGCCAAAAAGACTTAACTTTTTCACAAGGTTAATAAAACTTCATAACGGTTAAACAAGTCAAGTAGAAGTATAACAAGTTTTCTTTAAAATCGTAACGGAGATTTCTGGAACTCAAAATTCCCGCACGATTCAGGTATGCCATAATTTGGTTGTATTGTGTAAAACGGATCCGGTAAATGTAGTGATATGGACATAAAGAAGGTATTTCCACGTCGACTCTGGTTTGTGTGTACCATGCTGGTGACATCTGCGATGGGTCAAACGCCAATCGCCTTTGCACATGTGGAAGATCATCTGTATCTCTCGGATCGAGCGGTTACAGTGGGTGGAAAGGCATATGATTTAAGTCAGTACCATCCCACGAAAGCGACCTTCCTGCTCACGGCATACAATCTGGACCGGCGTTCTACTGGCAAGTCCCCAGGTGAACCCGGGTATGGAATCACTTCAACAGGGACACTAGCAGCTACGGGCAGGACGGTGGCAGTCGATCCACACGTGATCCCGTACGGTTCATTGCTCTACATCGACGGAATTGGATGGCGAGTTGCCGAAGATACCGGTGGTGCCATACGCGGCCACCACATCGACGTGCTCGTCGACAGCCAGCAGAGTGCCCTTCAATTCGGTGTAAAGCACGACTGCGAGGTGGAGGTGTACGCCCCCGTCGCTCCACAGCGCGACGTTCGCCCTATCAGCAACTCACGGTTTTATCACAGTTGAACAAACCGAGTGATGTGATCGGCAAACGGGGCGAACAGAGGCGCATACGTTTCGATGGCGGCGCGTACTTCGCCCGGTTGCACGTTCGCGTGATCTCGAATAAAACGAGCGCGCAAGTCGAATACCCCGTAGACGGCGGCAAACCATTCCTCGGGCAATACGTCCTCTTCCACGAGTACTTTGAGGATGTCCGCGTATCCGCCCGGATCACGCATGACTAAGGCATCGATGATAAGCGTTCCGATGTCTGTCGTGTACTCGACACTGGTGTGGAGTGCGCGCTCCGCAGCCAGACGCCACGTGAGGTCCCTTTCCCACGCATCCTGCCGTTTTGCAAGCGCCAGCATCCAGTCCGTCCGCTCTTGAAGCCCCATCAGCCAGGTGCGAATTTGTTCCTTCTGCGCTGCTGTTATAAACATGCTTCGCTGACACTCCCCGTATGTAAGACGCGCTCGACCGTCGGCCAAACGCGCTGGTAAACGATATCCTTCATGATTGGGCTCACATTCTGCCGCGTCCGTGCGCGAGTCGGATCAAGCACAGGATGAAACACCTGAACGTCGTCGATCTCCGATGTGTTGGGACGCGCCCTGACGTCCACGACGTCGGCGACAAACACCCATTTGGGGACGACTTGTCCCTCGAATACAATCTGATATTCGGCGATCCAGAAAACGGCCCCCAGTTCCAGCCCGGCCTCCTCGTACGCCTCGCGCCGCACCGCACCCAACGCTTCCTCGCCTGGTTCGAGCTTGCCGCCAGGAACCTCCCACCCGCGAATCGGGTGGTGAACCCAGACGAGATTGTGGAACAGCACGGGAAAGATGAGTACGGAGTGCGGTCGTTCACAACACTGATTCCGGTTCGTATGCAGTCCAAAGGCGCGCGGCCACGACGAGACATCGCCCTTCATGAGATCACCACCACTTGCCGAAGCAAATGCCAATGACGAGTCCAATGAGACCACCAATAAAAATTTCCATCGGCTCGTGACCCAGGATCTCCTTGAGCCGCTCGCCTTCCATGTGTTCCGTCGCAGCCGGTTCCTCGGTGGAACGTTGCGCAAACTCCATTGCAATGCGGTTGAGCAAGGTCGCGTGTTCGCCAGCATGGCGGCGGATACCGCCGGCGTCGTAGAGCACGATGGCGGCAAACACGACCGCAGTGGCAAACACGGGCGATTGTGGGCCTACGACGAACCAGAGTGCGCCCGCGAGAGCCACGACGCCCGCGGCGTGCGAACTCGGCATCCCGCCTGCGTCGATGACTTTGTGATTGTCCCACAGGCGCGTGCGCACGAAATGGATGGGTACTTTTAACGCTTGGGTGATTAAGATAGCACAAAGTGCAGCCATTAGCGGCGAATTACTCCATAGACCATGCACAAAGTGCGGGACGTTTGACATGAATGTGTTGCCCTCCCCGATTAGGGCGGGCGCCATTGAAGGGCGCCCTTTTATCCACAATCACTTTACCACTGTTGAATATCCTTGACCACTGTGCTATCCAAACGCTTGACCAACTCGGTCAGGAGTCGGACGCCATTCTCAAAGTCATCTTCGTGGAAAATCGCGTTGTGGCTGTGAATGTATCTCGTAGCATAGCCAATTGCAACGCTCGGGACCCCGGAGGCGTGCAGGTGGAACGAACCCGCATCGGTGCCGCCGCCGGAGAGGCTCTCTACCTGAACAGGGATGTTTGCATCGCTGGCGGTGTCCAAGACAAAGTCGCGGAAGCGGTTGTTTGGAATCATCGATCCGTCGAACAACATCAGAAGCGGCCCTTTACCGACGTCCGCCAAGTGCGCACGCTCGTCCGCAGGTACGCCAGGCGTGTCTCCCGCGATGCCTACGTCGAGTGCGATCGCGATGTCCGGGTTGACCTGATGGATGAGCGTCCGCGCGCCGCGCAGACCAACTTCTTCTTGCGTCGTGGCCCCGGCGAAGACGATGTTCGGATGCGCTTGTCCTTGCAAGTCGCGCAGCACTTCGAGTGCAGTCGCACAGCCCAGGCGATTATCGAGTGCCTTGGCTACGAACATCTTCGAGTTGGCCATCTGTGTAAATGGGCTCCACGGCACGATGGCGTCCCCTGCCCGAACGCCCATCTCCTCCGCTTCCTCGCGGCTAAACGCACCGATGTCGACAAACATATCCTTGATCTCGACGACCTTCTTGCGCTCGTCGGCCGGAAGGATGTGGGGCGGTTTCGACCCCGTCACACCCACGATGTCACCCTTGCGCGTCTGCACGATGACGCGTTGTGACAGCATCACCTGAGACCACCAGCCGCCGATGGTCTGGAACTTGACAAATCCCTCATCTGTGATGTTCGTCACCATCATGCCGATTTCGTCTAGGTGCCCTGCAATCAGGACGCGAGGCCCATTCGCATCGCCGGTTTTCACGCCGACAATCCCGCCCATATTGTCCCGTTCTATCCGCTCGGACAGCGGTGTCAAGTGCTTTTCGTACACCTTTCTGACATTCGACTCATAGCCTGAAATACCGTGTACGTCACACAGTTCTTGAATCACTTCAATGCGCGATCCCAACAGCTTGTCCCTCCTGATTTGTTCAAACTTCGTGAATTATACATCAGATGTATGGTATCACATCTCAATTCCGAGTACAGATACCTGATAAGGATGGAGCAGGAAACGATGGCGCGTTGACCCGAATATGTTGAAGCGAGCGAACACCCAGAAGGAGGTACGTCGAGATGATGGACGTCAAGCCAATCGAAGTACAAGGATACCGCTTTGTCGCCACGCACGTGGCATTGCCAAAGACGAATCTGTTGACCATCAGCAACGACACCGGTTATATCATGTGCGGTGCGTTGGATATTACCCTTTTGCGCGAACAACTCGCGGACAGAGGCATCATTGCCGCTCGTGCAGTCGGAGTGAGGACGATGCAGGAATTGCTCGACGGTGAGGTTGAAAGTTGCACGCAAGGAGCGGAAGCCATCGGCATCGTACCGGGCATGTCAATGCGCGATGCGCTGGCGAAAATCGGTGCGGCAGAGACTCAAGCGAAACTCTGACGAAGGCGGAACGGAGGATGTAAAAAGAAGCACATCGCTGTGTAAACGATGTGCTTCTGAATCGTGCACCGCGTATTGATGCAGTGTTTAACGGCTGCGCATTTGATCCAACCGGATGGCGCGCTTGTGCACGGTATGTGACCACTTGCGATTGGCCTTTGTAAAGAAGGCCTGCAAGGTCACAGGTCCCCAAGTCCACAAAAAGAACGGTAAAATTGGCAATCCGAAATACGCCCGCCAATTGACGCGCTCGAGCAACAGTGCGATCGGCATCTGAAGGTACATAAACACGTTCACACCCACCCAGAAATCCGTGGGGAGCAAGTGAGTGACTTGCGCCATCACTGTATCCTTTGGCGTTGAGATCTGTAAGAGCATCATGATGGAGGTTAGGAACAGGATGAGAAACCGAGCCGGCTGGAATAGATAAATGCCCGCGTCGAGCTTGACCAGACTGCCCTCTCGCAAACCTTGTCGGAGCAGCGGAACCATGTGGTGCCGTGCGCAGTGGAAATGTCCTTGCATCCACCGCAGCCGCTGTCTGAACGAGGAGAGGATATCGGTCGGTTTCTCGTCGTACACTTTGGCGTCGTGCGCCCAGATTGGGATGACACCGCGTTCCACGCAACGAACGCCAAATTCTAGATCCTCTGTAAGACCTGTGGCCTCCCACCCCATCTCTTGCAACAGTGGGTAGTCAACGCATAGACCGGTCCCTCCAAGAGAACACGACAAGCGCAAGTTCTGCCGAGCCTTTTGCCACATCCGATTACTAAACCAATAAGAAATTGCCATGGAAACACTAACCCAGGTATCAAATGGGTTCTTGATCCCGAGGTACCCCTGAATAACTTTGTGACCGCGACAAAGTTTGTCGTTCATAATGGTCAAGAACGCAGGATCTACCAAGTTGTCCGCATCAAACATGACAATCGCATCGTATTGTTCACCAGACGCTTGGAAGCGCTCCAGTATCCACTCTATGGCGAATCCCTTACCTCGCTTCTCCTTGTCCTCCCGTTCGTGCACAATCGCACCGTGGAGGCGTCCAACATCTGCTGTATGATCCGTGCAGTTATCTGCAATCAAGTGCACATCGAACAATTCAGCCGGATACTCCTGTGCCTTCAAGCTGTCAACGAGCGGACCTACAACCCGTTCTTCGTTGTGTCCAGGAATGATGACGGCAAAGCGCTTCTTCGCACCATGAATAACCTTTTCCTTCCGGTGCCAGAATCCAAAGACGGACATGATAATCTGATACACGCCAATGGCCCCGGTGAAAAGTTGCATGAACACGTACACGACATTCAAAATACCGTGAAGCAGGGACATGCACTAACCCTCAACTTTCTACGTCAGCCTAAAGACGTGGAGCGTGCTGACAAGATTTCTCCAAGCCATCCCCATCATTTTGGGGATAATCCAAACCCTTGTCAACGTTAATTCCTGTCGAAATCGGTCACCTCGACCGCCGTTCACTTTTTTGACCAGATGAGTTACGATAACCAAGTCTTATGACAAGGTATCAAATATGTTACCACGAGAAACGGAGGATTTCGACGTGTCCGGGCTTAGTGTGCTGATCTCCCACTACGGAAATACAGCCATCTTCCTACTCATGATGATCGAGAGTATGTGCGTCCCTATCCCTTCAGAAGTGATCATGCCGTTCGGCGGATTCATGGCGGATCAGGGCCTGCTCAATCTTTGGTCGGTCGTCGTCATCGGCACCGCCGGCAACGTGGTGGGCGGCATCATCGCCTATGCCGTGGGAAGATACGGTGGACGACCGCTCATCCAACGGTATGGAAAATACATACTGCTGAGCGTGCACCACTTGGATAGAGCCGACCATTGGTTTGAGCGATACGGTGAAATTACGGTGTTCTTCGGCCGGATGGTACCCGCCGTCCGCACGTTCGTGTCGCTGCCGGCAGGTGTCGCCAAAATGTCGGTGTGGCGCTTTATCCTGTTCTCGGTGTTGGGATCGCTTCCGTGGAACCTTGCGATGACTTATGCTGGATTCCAGTTGCACGCGCATTGGAGCGCCATCGAAGAGAAGCTGAAACCATTGACGTACATCGGCGCCCTCATCCTCGTCGTCGCTGTGCTAGTCTTCTGGTTTCGCCGCAACAAACCGCGTCACAATCGCGAGAACACGATGGAGTGAACGCGATTTGAAAGAGGCTCGTTGTCACTTTCGAGCATCTCTTTTGGAAGGAAGAGGCGATGTTCTTGGCTTGGGACAAGTGTGCGAATCAGTTTCGACACCTGGCTCAAGTCCGAGCATTCGCCGAAGTCGTTGAGCAGCGTTAACCCCTGCCCAAGCACCTCATACCCCGGTATCGTCGACACCCGCTCCGTTACGTAGTAATCTGGAGAGAATCCCATCGCCTTCGCCATCGTTCGCAAGGCCGCCCACTCACTCACCGACGCCCCGTCCCGCACAATCGGCGCGAACAGCCGCCGCGTCAGAAATCTGTCAGCCAGATCTGACAGAATTTGATCAGATGACGTCGACCACTGATGAAACGCATACAAAAGGACCGACTCATCCAGCCTCAGATAGGATGCCACGCTGACCTCTGATCCGGTTAACACAGGCAGGAGCGCTTCTGGGATCTCGATAGCCACCCCGTCCGCGAGCAGATGCTTCGCTCGGCGCAATATATTTTCCACTAGCACGTCGCTGCCGACGGTCACTGGGTGCAGATATACCTGCACGTACATGAAATAGCGCGCGAGCAGATATTGTTCCACCGTATGTAAAGACTGTCTCTTGACGTAGACGCGCTCGTCCTGAACCGTCAGCGAGCGAATCAGGCGGGCGAGCTCAAACCGCCCGTACGAGACGCCAGTGGACAACGCGTCTCGCAACATATAATCCATCCGATCCACGTCGAGCTGACTGGATACCAACGCCTCGATGGCCAAGAAACGACCATCCTTCTGCAGGATGGAGACAAGGTCCTTGGCAAAGTCGGAGTCCACTGTGTCGAGAACCTGACGCAGCGCATCGTCCTCCAGCATGATGCGATGCGTCCACCGTTCGTGATGAACGCCGAGGATGGATTCGAAAGTGTGGGAGAACGGCCCGTGCCCCAAATCGTGTAGCAGTGCCGCAGCGAGGGCGAGTCTGCGTGTGCGCGGGTCACTCGGCCAGCCACACTCGCGTTCGAGGTGCACAAGGACCCGCCGCATCGTCTCGTAGGCGCCTAAGGAATGTGCAAAGCGCGTGTGCTCCGCTCCATGGTAAGTCATGTAGGATGTACCCAGTTGGCGGATCCGCCGCAAGCGTTGAACCGCAGGCGTGTTCACGAGCGCCCACAGCAGGGGGTCGTCGAACAAAATTTCGTCGTGTACTGGGTCTTTCAGAACTTTCTCAAACACGAGGCCATCGCTCCATCGAATTAAGATGCACCAGAGGGCCTGGGGCAAATCGCCCACAGGCCCTCTGGTCATGTTCTATCGCGCGTGATCAATCGCAGGACCCCGGCTGGCCAGCTGCGGTAGCAGTGCGAAAACTGGAACCACAACCGCACATAGAGGTCGCGTTTGGATTGTTGATTTTAAATCCCTGGCCGGTCAGGTCGTCGATGTAATCGACCTCGGAACCATCGATGAGCTCGAGGCTCTCGCTGTCGACGACGACCTTCACGCCCCGGATGGAGAACACATGGTCATCCGGTTTCTCAGTATCCAGCGCCATGCCGTAACTGTACCCGGTGCAACCTCCGAGCTTCGTGTATAAGCGAAGTGCGTCCTCAGCCGGTCCCTGAGCCTCGATCATCTCCTGGAGTTTCTGTGCTGCCGTCTCGGTGAGCGTAATCATGAAATCACTCCCCTTTCACTCCTCATTATACGCGCACTGCCAAGCCGTCGCATCCGCGACTCAAACGAGATCGCGGACCTTTGCCAACACCTCGTCGACGTGGCCGTCCACTTTGACCTTTGGGAAAATGGCCGCAATCTTCCCGTCTGCATCGATGATAAACGTCGTGCGCTCGATCCCGATGCTGGTCTTCCCGTACATATTCTTCTCTTTGAGCACACCATATGCCTCACAAATCGCGCTATCCTCGTCGGCGAGCAGTGGAAAATTGAGGCTGTACTTTTCGCGAAACTTCTGGTGCGACTTCGCAGTGTCCCTTGAGACGCCGTAAATCGCTGCCCCTGCCTCGGCGAACGTCGCGCTCATATCGCGAAACGCACACGCTTCCTTCGTGCAGCCCGGCGTGTCGTCCTTCGGGTAGAAGTAGAGCACGACGACTTGTCCCTTGAGACCTTCTAAAGACACCGTGTTCCCATCCTGGTCGATGGAAGAAAAATCTGGTGCCACATCGCCTACGTGTAATTCACTCATGTGCGAACCTCCTCACGATTCGTTACAAACCACTTTAATCAGCCGAATTTCCGGGTCGTCTGGCCCCTGAACCGGTAAGCCCGCCCGAAGGTTTGCCTCGATGTAATCGATGTTGTCCTGCGTGATGACTTCACCCGGCAACAAAATCGGTATGCCCGGTGGATAGACCATCACCATCTCCGCCATCGTGCGTCCGACAGAAGCTTGCAGCGGAACGATTTCAGTCTTGGCATAAAATGCCGATCGCGGAGACATTCTGAGCTCCGGCATCGACGGCAGTTGGACGACGACTTCACGCTTGCCCTGCCTATCCTGATATGCATGGGCAATCTCGGTGAGTGCGTGAACCAACGCATCGATATCCGCTTGCTCGTCTCCCCACGAAATGATGCACAGTACGTTGTACAGGTCGCTGAGTTCTACTTCTATATTGTAATTCTCACGAAGCATTCGTTCCACATCATAGCCAGTCACCCCTAGGTCTTTGACGGAGATGGTCAACTTCGTCGGATCTAGTGCGAAGGTGGCACTGCTGTTCAAGCACGATTCATCGAGGCAGACGAGCCCTGGCACTTCGTTCAGCCGGTGTCTGGCCTGCAGCGCCAGATCGATCGCCTTCGAGATTCGCTCGTGGCCGTGCGCCGCCAGCTCTTTTCGCGCAACGTCGAGCGAGGCCAACAGCAAATAAGACGTGGACGTCGTCGTGAGCATACTCATGACCACTTGTACGTGTCTCGGGTCAATCATGCCTTCCCGGATGTTTAACACACTCGATCCGGTCATCGACCCACCGAGCTTGTGCACGCTGGTCGCCGCCATGTCGGCACCGGCCTGCATAGCGGACAGGGGCAACGCCGAGTGAAATCCGGTGTGTACGCCGTGTGCTTCATCCACCAGCACAGGAACCCCGTAACTGTGCGCTACGTCGACGATGCGTTCGAGGTTGGCGGAGATGCCGAAGTACGTCGGATTGATGACGACGAGCGCCCGCGCGTCCGGATGCGCCACTAGCGCATCGGTGACCACCTCGACGGACAAGCCATGCGAGATGCCAAAGCGCGCGTCCACCTCGGGTAGCAAGAAGATGGGTTGAGCATCTGCGAGAATGATGGCGGTAAGGACAGATTTGTGCACGTTCCTCGGAACGAGAATCTTATCTCCGGGCCCCACCGTCGAAAGCACCATCGCCATGATGGCCGTACTCGTCCCTTGCACCGAAAAGTACGTGTAATCTGCGCCGAACGCCTGTGCCGCCAACTCCTGTGCGCGCTTGATAGCCCCTGTCGGATGGTGAAGGTCATCGAGTGGCGCGATATTGATGAGATCCAGCGACAGGGCCTGGTCACCGACGAACGAGCGAAACCTCGAGTCCATTCCCCGGCCGTGCTTGTGACCTGGGATGTGAAACTGAATGGGTTTTCGCGTTGCGTGGTGAAGCAATGTATCAAATAGCGGTGTTTCGTTCTGGTTCAACGAATCCGTTGCCTCCTAGTCAGTTATCTACGAAGAAAAAGCACTTCGGAACGCGTCCGTCGCATTCTCCCACAAATCAGGCCGAATCGTTTGCACGTACTGACCCACTTTCTGGATTGCTTCGGACGACATCCTGCTCAAATCAACCTGGCCGCGAACCGCTTTGTCCATCTGATTGACATGGTCCGACAGTTTTTTGTACCCCAACTTGTTTGCGGAGTCAATCCATAATTCAAAAGGCATCGCCCCCGTGTAGCCAAGGCCGCTCTCCTGGCGCTTGAGCGTGACCCAGACTCCTTCGACGCGCCTTGGGTTTGGGACCTCATCGAGCGATGGAACGAACTTTACACCAACTTCCAGCCGGCTTTTCGCGTGAATTGCCCCATTATCTACAAACACCTCATCGCCGTCGACAAAGATGGCGGAGAGGCCTTTCATCTGGTCGTCTGTCTGATGCTTGGAAGTACCCGTCAAATTTAGTTTCTGCATGTGCAGCACCTCGTTTTACATAACGTTGACCCCATTCTACCGTTTGCGATTTTTAATGTCACACATCAAAAGTGACGTATGAGCGCAAGACGAGTGGGTAAAGTAACAACAAATTTCCCAGCAAAGCGAGGGAAGCACAGTGTCCACCTGTACAGCAAAAATCGCGTTGGCGCTCGGCGTCGTCGGCGCCTCAGTGACCGCTCTGACAGTCTCCACCATGCCAAGAGCCGAGGCGGCACAGACCATCTACAACACGAGCTTGCCGTCGACGATGCGCATCGCAATCCGCGAAAACAATTGGAGTGGTGAACCGGACCCACGCGGACGCATTATTTACGTCCAATCGATACCGTTTTATGAATACTGCGAGGATGTCTTGCCAAACGAATGGATGCCGTCCTGGAATTCGGAGTCCCTGAAGGCCGGTGCAATGGCGATCAAAATGTTCGCTTGGTACCACCATCTACACCCCGTGACCATCGACGGATTTACATTCGACGTGGACAACACGACTAACTTTCAACTGTTCCGCTATTTATCGGCTCAGCCGACAACCAATGCCGCGTTTAACGCCATTCAAAACCAGGCGTATACAAATCCAAGCGGCGAAATTATCGAATTGAATTATCGCGCGGGCATTCAGAACGACCCAAACTGGCAATATCGCAACGCGCAGAAAATGGCACAGTGGGGTTCTCAGTACTGGGCTGAAAAGGGTCAGACATTCCAACAGATTCTTCAGTTCTACTATGTAAATCGTTCACTCTACAGAATTCAGTAAGGTTGAAGGAGTCACAAGTCGATGAAACGTTTTCCTTCTATTAAGACGGTTCTACTCTGCAGCTTTTCCGCGGCTTTAGTCGTTCTCTCCATCCCGACAAACCCGCACCCGGCAGCTGCGCACCGCCTCGCAGACGCGGTTCCCACACTCGCGCCAGCTACCGTTTCCAGCGCGACTGGCAATTCGTCGTGGCAAGGTGCGCCGAATAGGCCGCCTGCGAGCAGTCAGAACAAGCCGTCACCGTCGACTGGCAATCGGAATTCGACGACGCAGCCAGCTCCCAACGCTCCGGCGCCCAGCACTCCAAACGCCGGCCAAAATACGACTGGCGGCCCATCGAGTTGGGGCTATACGAAAGCGAAAATGGCGAAGTTGCGAGTCCGCGTCATCGATGGCCGAACGCGGAAACCCCTATCGGGCGCCGAAGTCGTGGTCATCGAGACCGAGAAGCGGTTGCGGACCGGCGCGAACGGCTATACGCCGTGGTTCGACGCGCCGGTAATCCGAAATCCGAAGTACCGTCCAATGGTCGCTGAACTGCATGGGCAACTTGGTGTCATCGTCTACAAGAACGGGTATCGAGATTCCATCCACCTCGGCATTCGCATGCACGAAGGCATCGAACAACAAACGACTGTCTGGATGTACAAGCTTGGGCCCGGGGACAGACGCGTAGAGCCAGTACTCTACCAAGCACCTTACCATCACATCTGGCTCATCCAGCTCGCAGACAAATTTCGTCAGAGGTCACAAATCGGAGAAGGGCCTGAACGCCCCTGAGGGGGGCTTCAGGCCTGTTTGATGTCGCATAAGCGAAAGCCGTACGACTGAAGAGCGAACAACACCGACAAAACGGGTGCCTACGCGTAATTGGTACGAATGAAATGAGCAATGCGCGTCGCAGCTTCCCGCAATCTATCCTCTGTGGTCAACAGGCCCACGCGGACGTATCCCTCGCCATGCTCGCCAAATCCACGCCCCGGAGCCACGGCGACGTGCGCTCCGACCAACAGCTGTTCGGCAAACGTCACCGAATCCACACCGTTTGGGATAGGCACCCAGCAAAAAAACGATCCCGCTGGCGCCGGAACGGTGAGACCGCGCTCCCCAGCCGCAGACAGGAACGCATCTCTGCGCCTCTGGTACGTGTCGACGAGGGCGTGCACCGACGATTGATCAGGACCGAGCGCCGCGATGGCCGCCTCCTGAATAGCCGGAAAGATAGATACGTAGTAGTGGTCCTGAATCAAGTTCAAGTGAGCGATGACGTCTTTGTTCCCGACGGCAAACGCCACGCGCCATCCCGCCATGTTGTACGTCTTGCTCATGGTATAAATCTCCACGCCGACCTCTTTAGCGCCGGGCTGTTGCAAGAAAGAAGGCGGTTGGTTCCCGTCGTATCCGATCGCGCCGTACGCGAAGTCGTGGACGACGACCACTTGATGCTGCTGCGCCCGGTCGATGACCGCATCAAAAAATTCCGACGTGGCACCCGCACCAGTGGGGTTATTGGGATAGTTTAGGTACCAGACCTTCGCCCTCGTCCATTCCTCGATGGAGACTTCATCGAGGTCTGGGAGATACCCGTTTTCTTTCGTGATGGGCAACGGACGCGCCGTTCCACCTGCCAACTGAATCCCGCTCAGATAATCCGGATATCCAGGGTCAGGAACGAGCGCAATGTCCCCATGTTCGAGATAGAGCTCGGCGATTTCCACCAATCCTGTTTTGCCGCCGACGAGAATGGCGACTTCCTCCTCCGGATTCAGCGACACGCCGTAGGTGCGGCGGTAGAAGTCAGCCACTTCCTGTTTCAGCCGCGGCAGGCCGCGAAATGGGGCGTAACGATGGGTGGCCGGATTCAGCGCAGCCGCTCGCAAGGCCTCTACCACGTGAGGGGGCGTCGGCAAGTCTGGGTTTCCTTGGCCGAGGTTGATGACGTCGTTCCCCTGCGCCTGTACTTCGGCCACTCGTTTGGTCAGCGCCGCAAAAAATTGCGCGGGCAATCGATTTATTCGTTCAGCTAGGCGGATATCCACTTCGGTTCATTCTCCTTAATCAAAGCGCAGTTTACGTCGCCGCACGCCGACGCTGAGAACCAGTCCGACGGCGATGTAGTCAACGACCAGAGACGTTCCCCCGTAACTGATGAAAGGCAACGTGATGCCCGTCGAAGGACTCAGGTACATGTCCATGCCGATGTTTTCAAACACCTGGAAAGAGAACATCCCAATGATGCCCGCCGCCAGGTACATGCCGAAATAGTCGTCCGTCGTCGCCGCAATTTTGATTAAACGATACATCAGCATCAAGAACAAGAGGACGAGTACAGCCGCGCCGACAAATCCGAACTCCTCGCCCACGGCGGAGAAGATGTAGTCAGTCCATTGGTTCGGGACCCAGGCACCTTTTGTCTCGATCCCGTTGAACAGCCCCTCCCCGAACAGTTGCCCGCTGCCGATAGCAATCTGCGCCATGTGTACGTTGTAGCCGTCCTTGCGCACGTCGTAGTTGGGATCTAGCCAAGTCGTGATCCGACTGGCCTGATAGCTTTTTAACAGATGCAACTTGTCGACGATGACGTTGTTGATGAACAACTGGGATTTATCCGGAAACATCACGGCGGCGACGCTGAAGCCGACCACGATGACGACGACAAACAACATGATGATGGCGAAATGCGTTCGTTTTGCAAACACGGTATACATCGTCAAGGCGAGCGCCATAATGACGAGCGCTTGTCCCAGTGCTGGCTCTTCAAACGTCAGCGCAAACGGGACGATGACGATGGGCGCGAGCACCCACACCTTGCGTAAGCGATAGTCAGGCACTTCGCTCTCATCCGTGTCGGCCATAAACGCCGCCATCCAGATGATCAAGGCTATTTTCGCCAACTCCGACGGCTGAATCGTGACCACCTTGAGGTTGATCCACGAGTGCGCGCCACTGGTGGCCGGAAAGCCGAAGACGACCACGAGCAAGAGCGCCGAAATTCCATACAGCCACCACCGGTACTTGCGCAGAACTCGGTAGTCGAAGACGGTCGTCACCAACAGCGCGACGATCCCCACGATTTCGTACGCGATCTGCTTCACCATTATATGGCTAGGAATGTAGGGATTCGCATGGCTGTGTGTCGCGGCGTCCACGGCGATGGTGCCATATGCGGCCAACAGTAAGAGGACGCCAAACACGGTGAAATCCAGATCACGAATGTTGCGACGTAGCATTTCCAAAACCAGTTACCTCCGTGTTCGAGTCGGGTTGATAGCAGTGGCGATGTCAATCCGTTGACATCGCAGATTACACCGATGCGTGGAGAACGGACAGGCAGACATCCGGGCAGTCGGTGACAATGCCGTCGACGCCTACCTCGATAAGCTCCTTCATCTGCTTCTCGTCGTTGACAGTCCACACGTGAACCGCCACGCCCATGGCTTTGGCCCGCTCGACAAAATGTCGATTTACCAGCGGTCTGCCCCAAGCGGACCTCGGGACCTGCAGGGCCAGATACGGCACCTTTGCCCGTCTGCCGAAGAAGCGCAGGAGCGACGGGATGCGCAGGAGAAATTCAACGACTTCACGCGTCGACGCGCTGGTCGCTACCCTTGGCGTTCGAGCCCGCGCCTCGACCAGGGTTTGATGCGAAAACGACGCCAGCATGACGCGATGAAACGCGTTGTGCTCGTCGAGTATGCGAAGAAACGAAGCCACTCGCGGCTCTTTCGGCTTTAGGTCGACGTTCACACGGACGTCCGGCAGGCCTTCGAGCAACTCGTCAAAGGTCATGATCTGCACGCCCTTCCCGCGAAACGGAAAAGTCTTCCCTTCGTCGAGCGTGAAGCGATAGCCAAAGTCGAGTGCACGCAACTCCCTGTACGTCAGGTCGCGAATGCGGCCGGTGTGTTCCGTGACGTGATCGACAACGTCATCGTGGCAGACCACGAGTCGGTCGTCCTTCGTCCAGTGAACGTCCGTCTCGATGACGTTTGCGCCCATTTTCGACGCCAATTCAAACGCCGGCCAGGTGTTGGCTGGCGCCCTCATCGACGCTCCGCGGTGCGCCATCGTTAAAAATTCTGCATCATCCGTGAATGGATGCGAGGACATTTCGCAATCCCCCCAATTATAAACGACGGTGGACAGTCTGTGCATGCGCCGCTACATCCGGGATACCTGCCCCATAAGCTAGGCATTGTCAAAGGAGGCGTATATCCATGGTTACGCATCGTCACGTGCGCGAATACCTAGGTCAGCACGTTCACTTGCATACGCATTTCGGAACGTTTCAAGGAGTCATCGTCCATCTCAGCAAACATCATATCATCCTCGGGCGGGTTCCAACGCGTGATCCACAACTTGCCTTCGAAGGCATGCCTCTCTACCCAGATGGCATGATGCGACATATGCCGATCGGGCCCGGCGGCGGTCCACCCCTTCCTCCCCCTGGTCCCGGCGGCGGTTGGCAAATTGCCATCCCACTCGCAGCCATCCTGGGTATCACTGCAGTGGGGATGCACTGGTGGTGAGGATAGGGTCAGCCGGAACCTCGGCGGCTCCCGACCGCGCTTTAGCGCTTTTGAGAGGCTTTGTGCCGTAGTGCGCAGGCGGCCTTGGCCCGCTTTCCCGCGCGCGTACGTCGCCCGAAGACCCCCTGAGGCCACCTGTCGACGACGGAATCATCTCGACGGTGGCCAGTTCCACTTACAAAAAATGGACTGTATGCCGGTGTGCAGGGAAACGGCCCAAAATGTCGAATTTAGTTTGGACTGTCTGCATTCACAAGGGTGGTGTTCCAATTGCGGACCAAACGGCATCAGCCAGATTACATTCTTATGATTGCGGTCCTCATGCTCACCGGGATCGGCATCATTACCGTATATTCCGCCAGCACGGTCGTGGACTTGCACGAGGGGATGGCGGCAGACCACATGGCCATCCGGCAACTCTTAGCGAGCATATTCGGCCTCTTGTTGTTCGGCGGCGCTACCTATGCGCCATACCACACGTGGTTCAAGCTCGCGCCAAAGCTGCTGCTCGCAGCCGTGGCCCTGCTCGTCGTCGTACTCGTTCCAGGCGTGGGCCATAGCAGCCACGGCGCCACGCGCTGGCTAGGCTCTTCGAGCATTCACCTGCAGCCGTCGGCGGTGGCCATCATCGTCGTCGTGATCTACTTGTCCTTTTTGCTCACGAAGAGGATGACGGTGCTCCACGACACGCGCCGGGCGTTTCGACCGGCGATGGTGGTGGTGATGATGCTCACCGCGCTCGTCTTTATCGAACCGGACATGGGCACGGCGATGGCGCTCTTCGGCACGGCGGTAGTCGTCATGTTCGCGTCGGGGCTGCGCATGCGCCCGCTGATCATCTCGCTTGGCATATTGGCACCTATCGGCTATTTGCTGATTCACTTCGCCTCGTACCGGAGCAGTCGGATGGACGCGTTCCTGCACCCGTTTAGCGCCGCATCGCAGCAGGGCTCAGGCTACCAGCTGATCCAGGGCCTCACCGCCATCGCAAACGGCGGCCTGACCGGACGCGGGTTCGATCTCAGCGTCATGGCCACAGGCTACCTGCCAGAGCCCTATACGGACTTCATCTTCGCGGTGTTCACGGAGCAGTGGGGCTGGCTCGGCGACGCTGGGCTACTGGCCATCTTCGCCGTCCTCATCTGGCGCGGATTCCGCGTGGCACGGTACGCGCGAGACCGGTTTGGCGCCCTCCTCGCCATCGGGTTGACGAGTACCATCATCATTCAGGCCGCCATCAACCTTGGCGCCGTGACTTGGCTGTTGCCTGTGACCGGCATTCCGCTGCCTTTCATCAGCTACGGAGGCACGGACATCTGGATCAACCTTCTCGCCATGGGGATTCTCATGAGCGTCTCGCGCGAGACGGCCGACACGGTGACCGACGTGGACTCCTTGGCGGAAATTCTGTCGGTCGATGAATTCAGAGCGGACCGGGTCCAGGCCTCGCAGCAACCGATGTCTTCTCGTGCGCAACGGCCAGCGCAGGTGACCAACCTTTCATCGCGCCGAAACACTTGGCCATCCAGCACAGGCGCGCGCAAGTCTCAGTCGGACGAGACGTCGCAAATGAGGCGGAACCTCTCGCTGACCTGGAAGGCTCAACAGGAGTCGAGCGCAACGCGCGAAAACCGGACGAGCAGTCGCAATCATAGCGACAGCAAAGGGTCACGTAAGCATAAGCGATAGTCGCCGGAACCATGCACGCCGGCGGACGGGACAGGAGTGACGACATGCAGAGACCAGCATTTCCACAACCGGTGAAGATGACGGACGACATTTGGCAAATCGATTTGATGGAGCAAGGGCTTCGCTACCGCACCGGCGCCTATGTCATCCTCGACGAGAAGCCGACTTTGATCGAGACCGGCTCCGCCAATTCGCACGAAGCCCTGATGGCCGGATTGTCAGCCATTGGACTGTCAGCACATGACTTGGCGTACGTCGTCGTGACGCACGTCCACCTAGATCACGCCGGCGGCGCCGGCCAACTCATCGCAAAAGCCCCCCAAGCACAACTCGTGGTGCACCCTCGCGGCGCGCGCCACATGGCCGACCCGAGCAAACTTTGGGCTGGCGCGACGCAGGTCTATGGAGACAAAACCGAGGCACTCTTCGGCGGCGTAGTGCCTGTCCCGACTGAACACATCCTGGTTAGAGAGCACGAGGAGACGCTCTCCATCGGCAGGCGCACGCTCCAATTTTTCGACTCCCCTGGGCACGCCAAACACCACTTCACCATCTTGAGCGAAGTGGACCGTGCCCTGTTCGCCGGAGATGCGGTAGGGATTCGCTATCCGACGGAATTCACTGGGTTTCCCTTCGAGTTTATCGCTCCGTCGAGTTCCCCTATCGACTTCGACCCAGTGGCGGTCCACCAAACCCTCGACATGCTTCTAACGCTTCCGTTCGACTGGGTGTATCACGCGCACTTCGGCAAGTCTTTGAAGCTGGAGGCCATCGACCACACCCGCCGTTTGGCGGACGCATTTGCGGCCGTGATCGAACGGATTTACAGTCCTGACATCGAGACGCAAACGGTGGTGGCAGAATTGCGCCGCCTGATCGCCGACGACCTCGAGCGGCAAGGAAAAACCGCTCTGGATTTACGCGTGCTCGACATCGACGTGGTGCTCGATGCGCTAGGGCTCGTCTACTACGAGAAGAAGCGGCGGGAGCGAAACAACTAAACGGACTCTGACTCGGAGATAACAGGGGCGACCAGTCGCAGTCGCCCCAATTCCCCGTCAGTTCTCCGGCCCCCTCAGCTCGAACCGGGCTCGCACTGGATACTGTAGTTGTCCGTCGATGCGGGTGGACTCGAACAAGATGAGGTTGGGCACGAGCGTCGTCAATTTGGCCGGTGCTCTCAATCGTTCCACGTCCACCTGCGAGCGCAACTTACGCGCCAAGGTGATATGCGGTCGATAGTGCTTTTCGTCCAAGTCCAATGCCAATCGCTCCAACACCTGTTCCTTCACCGCGCGGTTGAGCAGGGCGAGCTTGTCCCAATCTGTCTCGTTGCGCAACAACCCCAGCCAAAACACTTTGTTCCGGGAGAATTGGCCAAGCGCGCCCGTCGTGAGTCGAATAGGTCCCACCTGCTCGGCCGCGCGACGACCGGCCTCGGCAATCGCTTCCTCGTCCTCGTCGGACACCATCCCTAGAAACAGTACTGTGATATGTAAAAGTTTCGGATTGCTCCAGGCACCCGCTTCCACATGGCGTGCTTTGAGGGAAGTTTGCAAGGCGTGAAGCTCGTCCCTCCACTCGTCGGGCAACTCGAGGCCGAAGAATAGACGCCTCATGTTACTGGTCCTCTCCCAAGGCGATGCGGCGGTACGCGCCCTCGTGATAACCGACAAACACTTCCTTGTCCGTTTCCAGAATGGGACGCTTGAGAAGCTTGCCGTCCTTGGACAATTCGCGAATCCACTCATCCTCGGTAAACTTCGCATGTTTGAGATCTCGCTCGCGATAGACCGTCCCTCGCGTATTCACAAAGTCCTCAACTGGACGTCCGGACCGCTCCATCCAAGTGCGGATGGTTTGTTCACTCGGCGGCCTGTCCACGATGTCGTGAAACTGCACGTTAGCCCCGCTCTCCTGAAGCGTTTTGTGCGCGTCACGACAAGTTGAGCAGCGCTTGTAACCATATAACAGCAACTAGGTTCCTCCTCGAAGTTAAAACTGGGTGTGCTTACACAGCACGGCGACTGCCTGTTCGAGGCCGCGGGCATCTTCCTCGTCAAAGCGTGCGGGCGTCGGGCTGTCGATGTCGAGCACGCCAATCAGCTTGCCCTCGACGACAATCGGCACGACGACTTCTGATCTCGACGCGGGATCACACGCGATGTGGCCAGGAAAGGAAAATACGTCTTCGACGACCATCGCCTGCCGCTTTGTTGCGACGGCGCCACACACGCCTTTGCCAGACGGAATGCGAATGCACGCCGGCTTCCCTTGAAACGGACCGAGGATGAGTTCGCCGTCGTCCTCACTCCACAGGTAAAAGCCGACCCAGTTGATGTCTTTCAAGTACAGGTTCAACAGCGACGACATGTTGCTCAAGTTGGCGATTGCGTTTGGCTCGCCGGCGAGCAAGTGGTGGAGCTGCTCTGCGATTTGGTCGTAAAATTGCTGTTTATTGTTTGCCTCAATGGCCGATTCCGTAAACATCTAGACTACCTCCGTCCTTAGACCGACATCTATCGGTCATTATATTATAGTATAATCCACGTGAAAGGTCGTACGAACCACGGGCCTTGGCGCGACGGCGATTGGCTCGAAGCCCGAACGATTGAATATTTTCGTTCCCTAAGGAGCTGACCCTTTTTGACGAAGACCCCAATCCGCAATCACCTTCCCGCCGTAGCCACATTCTCCATCGTGGCTGTCGACGTGGCTACCGGCGAGATCGGCGTCGGCGTGCAATCCAAATTTCTCGCAGTCGGCTCGGTCGTGCCCTGGGTACGCGCAGGTGTCGGCGCGATTGCGACGCAGAGCTGGGCGAATACAAGCTATGGACCGCGCGGCCTCGAGCTCCTCGAACAAGGACTGCACCCAAGTGAGGTCATCGCGCAACTCACGGGCTTAGATGAGGACAAAGATGCCCGTCAGATAGGCATCGTCAACGCGCGCGGCGACAGTGCCACGTACACCGGGAGCGGCTGCTTTGCGTACGCGGGTGGAATCGCCGGACAAGGGTTTGCAGCACAAGGAAACATTCTCGCGTCGGCGGCAGTCGTCGACGGTCTCGTGGAGGGCATTCAGTCGGAGGGGGCCCTCGCGGATAGATTGATTCGCGCCCTGTCACTGGCGCAAGCGGCCGGAGGCGACAAGCGCGGCATGCAGTCCGCCGCACTCTACATCGCCAAGCAAGGCGCTGGCTACGGTGGCTTCAACGACCGCTTTATCGATCTCCGCGTCGACGAACACGCCTCGCCCATTCAAGAATTAGACAGGCTCCTCCACCTTCAGCGCCTGTACTTCGGCAGGACGCGACAAGAGGACGTTTTGCCGCTTTCTGGCGACACACTCGCAGAGATACGCGACCTGCTTCGACAAAAAGGCTACGAGGCTGGTTCCGGCCCGACGTACGACGAGACGACAAAATCACAACTTCAACAGTACTTCCTGACGGAGAACTTCGATGACCGTTGGACGGACGAGGCCACGATTGATGGCCTGGTCCTCGACTACATGCGCAAGCACTAACTGCGCGTCATGCGCACAGGCGTGCCGACAATCTGCGGCCACTTGCGCGATTCGGTCTTGTCACCGCACCTACGCTTTGAAAGGACGACGAGTCATGCTCGGCATTTGGATTGGTAAGTTGGTCACCTGGCTTTTGCGAATGCGAGGGATGGATGCGACTAGCTTCCCAGGGAAAATCGCCTTAAAGTTTTCACCCCGTCTCTTAGCCTGGTTTGGCAGGCGCATCGAGCGGGTGATTGTTGTCACCGGAACGAACGGAAAGACCACGACGACCTCCCTACTCGCAGCCATGATGCAGCACGAGGAACCGGTCATCACAAATCACAAAGGGGCCAACCTGCTCCAAGGCATCGCGACGGCCTTTCTCCAACACGCGAGTTGGACGGGCAAACTCGCCGCCAAGACGGCGGTCCTCGAGGTGGACGAGGCCACTTTCCCGCTCTTGGCAGATAGCCTTCCCATCGTCGTGATTGCCGTGACCAACGTCTTTCGCGACCAGTTGGACAGGTACGGCGAGCTCGACGTCACCGTCGACAAGTTGTTCTCGGCCATCCGCAAAACGGACGCCTGCCTGGTATTGAACGCCGATGATCCCATCTGTCGCAATCTCGGCCTGCGCGCAAGCCGCAAGACATTCTACTACGGGATGTCGCGCGACACCGCTCGCGCCGCCTTGCGCCGTCAGATGAGAGACGGACAGTTTTGCATGAACTGTGGGCACGAGCTGGTGTACGACGCGTTCTGGTACGGACAATTGGGGCTGTACCGCTGCCCGTCATGCGACTTTTCGCGCCCGCATCCAGAGTTCATCGGCGTCTATCGCGGAAAGACGATGGCGCTGTGCGAGGCGCAACTGCCAGAAGTGGAATTAAAGATGCCCGTGCAAGGTCTGTACAACGCCTATAACGTCCTGGCCGCCGCCTCTGCAGCCCGCGTCGTCGGGCTCTGGGCTGGACCCATTCACGACGGCTTGGCGGACTACAATCCGCCGGACGGCCGCATGCAATCCTTCGATACAAAGGCGCCCGTCACGTTGAACCTGGTAAAGAATCCGACGGGTTGCGACAGCGTTGTTCAGGCGGTGGTGTCAGAACCTGGCGAGAAGGTCGTCGTCATCGGCATCAACGACCTCGCCGCCGATGGCCGCGACGTATCTTGGCTCTGGGATGCGGACTTTGAACTGTTCGCGGAGGACGACAACGTCGTGTCGTTTATCACCAGTGGATATCGCGCGGAAGACATGGCCCTGCGCTTAAAATACGCCGGCATCGACAGCTCGCGCATCCGCGTGGAGTCCGACATGGACGCGGCGATGGATTTTGCGATTGAGTCCGCTCGCCTTCAACACGTCCCTGTGTTTGCCCTCTGCACATATACGCTGCTTCACAAGACCGTCCATACTCTAACAGCAAAGGCGAGAGACCATGAACGAGCGAACGCTGAATATCGCGCATCTGTATCCTGAC
This sequence comes from Alicyclobacillus fastidiosus, assembly GCF_026651875.1. Taxonomy (GTDB): domain Bacteria; phylum Bacillota; class Bacilli; order Alicyclobacillales; family Alicyclobacillaceae; genus Alicyclobacillus; species Alicyclobacillus fastidiosus. The sequence goes on from NZ_CP104067.1 coordinate 4,297,533, forward strand.
TTACTCAACCTGTACGCGGACCGCGGTAATATCGTCACCTTGGTGCAACGCCTTCGCTGGCGTGGAATCACAGCTACCGTTCACGAAGTGACACACCAAGACACACCCCGTCTGTCTGCGTACGACCTCGTGTTACTTGGAGGCGGCTCAGATAGAGAGCAAGAAATTGTCGGCGAATACCTATTCAAGCACAAGCAAGAGTTCAAAGAGGCCGTCGAATCGGGGCTGCCGCTCTTAGCCATCTGCGGAGGATACCAGTTGCTAGGGGCTTACTATCAGCTGCCAAACGGGCAAAAGATCCAGGGCCTCGACATTCTCGATATGTACACGAGCGCGGGTACGGGCTTACCACGGCTCATCGGCAACGTGGCGATTGAAACCGAGTACGGTATCGTGATGGGCTTTGAGAATCACGGCGGCCGTACCATACATCAACACCGTCCACTTGGCAAAGTCCTACACGGACACGGCAACGACGGGGAGAGCGGGCACGAAGGTGTCCATCACTTGAACATCTGGGGAACGTACATCCACGGTCCATTGCTCCCGAAGAATCCACAGTTCGCAGATGCGGTGCTCGCCACCGCCCTGGAATATGCGGGTCATTCTCCCGACCTCGATCCGCTCGACGACGCAGTCGAGGAGTCGGCCCGCCGCGCATTTCTAGCGCGGAGAATGCCAGACGTGACGTCAAACCCTGATGTGTCAGCGGCCCAACCGAAATAGGCCAAACTCTAGAATACAGCGTAGACGGCGTGCTCGGGAAAGACGAGCACGCCGTTCTTTCGTTCACCCGCCGCGCACCCGACCAGCACACGGCACCTCGTTTGACGTAACACCTAAAGGTGTTATATAGTAAATCCGAAACCAAAGGGTGTTACATATCATCCAACTGGAGGCAGACAATGTCTGAAAACACATCGAGCGCACTTCCCGACATCCGTAAGGTCATCGTACTGAACGCCCCAATCGACAAAGTGTGGGCCGCGGTCGCGACATCCGAAGGCATTACCGCGTGGTTCATGCCAAACACGTTTCAACCGCTGGAAGGTTATCAATTCACATTGGATGCAGGCCCGTACGGCATCGTTCCCTGTCAGGTAACAGATCTGAATCCCCCTCACCTGTTGAGGTTTAATTGGGGTAAGGATTGGCAACTCTCATTTGAGTTAAAGGAGCTTGGTGTCAAAACGGAATTGACCTTGACACATTCGGGTTGGGATGCGAACACCGTCACGGAGTTCGGCCAACCCCACGCCGCCATCCGCGAGCGCATGGACCAGGGTTGGGAGAAGCTGCAGTACGCCGTTCGTGACTATGTCGAGGCGTAATCATGGCGACGCCTGCACTCAAACACGACGTGTTTCAAGCCATTGCTGACCCGACCCGTCGAAAGCTCCTAGGGCTGCTGGCCGACCAGGAACTGCCCATCACGTCTATCAGTGAACATTTTCCCATCAGCCGCACGGCCGTGAACAAACACCTGCACGTTCTCTCCGACGCCGGCCTGGTCACTTCGCAGCGAGTTGGGCGTGAGACACGATATCGACTCGAGCCTGAACCACTGCGACAAGTCAAACAGTGGCTTTCCTACTACGAGCGGTTTTGGGACAACAAATTGGCCAAACTCAAACATTTTGTGGAAGGTGAGGCAAACGAGGCGCCTCATTCACTGAGGATTGTAGACGAACCCACTCGGGAAAACGACTAAAGAAAGGGGCAAGAGGCGGACGTAAGAGGCCGCCTCTTTCTTGGCTGAAGACTGGGCGCGTCGTTAGAATCCGTAAATCGTCATGCCACCATCGACAAACAGCGTTTGACCAGTCATGTAAGACGCCGCCTCCGATGCCAGGAACACGGTCGGGCCGATGAGCTCGTGCAGCTCGCCTACGCGGTTCAACGGCGTGCGAGCCAAAATCTCCGCCAAATATGCGGGCTGATTCAGCAGGTTCTCGGTCAATGGCGTACGAAAGTACCACGGACCGATACCGTTGACGCGAACGTTGTGCTTCCCCCACTCCAAGGCCAGTACCTTCGTCATCTGAATGACACCCGCCTTGGCCGCCGCGTAGACAACACCGGTTCGGAGCGCCACATGCCCACCGACGGACGAGATGTTGACGATACTTCCCCTTCCCTGCTTGACCATCTCCCGTCCAAAGGACTGAGCCACGAAAAACGCGCCGCGCAAATCCGTGTCGATGATGGTTTGCCACTCCTCTGGCGTCACGTCGAGTGCAGGTGTGCGGATGTTCACACCGGCGTTGTTCACGAGGACGTCAATTGGCCCTTGTGCGTGGATAGCTGCTACCGTAGCCGCTATCTCCTCGACGCTCGTGAGGTCACAGGCGTGGGCAGTGGCGGATCGATTCGGGAAATGCCGATGAATCGTTTCCGTCGCATCCGCGAGCAGTGCGGTATCCCTCGCTATCAACACCACGTCTGCACCAGCCGCGGCGAGTCCGATAGCCAGAGCGCGTCCGATGCCGCGACTCGCCCCTGTGACCACGGCCCGCTTTCCCTCGAGGGAAAACAGGTCGCAAGTACCAAGCCAAGTCGAAGGAACGTTCGAAGCATCATTTGCCATACGGGACTTCCCCCTCGCTGTGAAGATATCGCTCTAACACTTGACGCACATCGTCCGGAATTCGCGCCGCCTTTTGTGCCTGGTAGTCAAAGTGGACGACGGTTAGGACGCACTCACACAATCGCGTTCCGTCAATCGCCAACAGGTGCGTCACCAATTCTGCACTGGAGTGCCCCAGCTTCCTGACCCACATCCGCGAAATGATGTCCCTATGTTCAGGAAACTTCGTTTGCGAAACAAATTTATAGGCCGCGCTCGCGAGGATGAGCGGGATGGAAAAACTTCCAAAATGCTCCTCGATGAATTGAATCCGCGCTTCCTCCATGAAGGTCGCGTAGGACGCATTGTTCACGTGCCCATACATATCCGTATCTCGGAATCTAACCCGGATGGTTGATTCATAGAACATGACCATTCACTACTTCCTGCTGTTGGACTCGCTCTTCGCTTTGCGGGCAATGATGGCGACGGTGCAGCGGGATATGCAAATCAGTTGATCCCGCTCGTTCGTGATCCGAATGTCCCAGACGAGCGTTGTCGCGCCGCGGTGAACGGGCGTTGCGACGGCGGTGACAATGCCATCTCTGGCGGAGCGGATGTGATTGGCGTTGATTTCAAGGCCGACGGCCGTTTTCTCGTCGGTGTTGACGTTTAGCAAAGACCCGAGGCTCGCAGCCGATTCCGCCAACGCGACGCTGGCCCCACCGTGTAACAGCCCCATCGGCTGATGTGTTCTCGCGTCCACTGGCATCGTCATCACCACTTTGTCTGGCGTAGCCTCGATGACCTCCATGCCAAGCAGTTCCATAAGCGTGTTATGTAGCAGTTCTTTCATTGGCCATTACCTCTCCTTCAACCATATTGTACTACAAGACCGATGCTTGTCCGCTCCGCCCCCGTACCTACGGCCAAGCCCGTGCCGGTGCACTTCCCTTCGGCGGGCAAATCCTGGCCGCCCGAGCCCCATTCAGCGAACGAAAAAATGCTGATGAAGTTCCCGGCGCTTTTCCCACGTCTCGATGACGAAATCCCACTGTGCTTCGTCCTTGGCGTGGGTGCCACTGCGCGCCGCGCGCCGCAGCAGGTGAATGACTTCGCGCGGGATCTCGAAGAAGGCCGAGAAAATGGCCTGTTCGTGGCGGTGAAATTGGTCGTACCCGTAGCCGGTGAGGAGTTGCTCGACGAGTGGAACGGAAAAATTACACGTGTTCATCGCCGCTTTTGCCAGCTCTTCTAAGGGAAATCCGAGGTCGAGGCGTTCCCAGTCGATCAACCGCGCCTGTTTCCCCACGAAAAAGACGTTGGGTACCGTCACGTCGCCGTGCACCACCCCTGGTTTGAGGTGTTTGTGCAAGGTCTGCAATCGATGGAACGAGCGATGAAGCGTCTTTTGAATATCCTCCCCCTCCCGCTCGACAAAGCGACGAGCGGTCGTCGGGAGCCGTCGCGAGATTCCCTGTTGGAGAAGCTGCGACGCATACACCGCAGGGCGCAACCGAACTCGCCATTGCGGGTGGCGAAAGGCACTGAGGTCTGGACTGGTCTCGTGGATAGTGCCGAGGGTACGCCCAAGGCCGCGGGCGTCCGATTCCGAATATTGAAAAGGGCGTCCGTTGACCCAATCAATCAGATAATAGAGTTCCTCGCCATGCTTCACGTAGGGCTTGCCCGCGCGTGTTTTGTACCACTTAGGAAGACCTGACAACCGCGTGTGCACGAGCGCTTGGTGCTTTTTGTAAAACCGGCGCAAGGCCTCTTCCGTGCCCGTATACCGCTTGAGTTTGCGCCAACCGTCCATACATTCGAGCTTGGCCGCCACGCGCTTTAAGTACAATGAGTCGTACCACGATATGTTCATGACCGTCACGCCGTAGACCTGATCCAACAAATGCTCGAGTTCGTCCTTCCGCGAAAAACCCACGCGTCCCCACTCCTTTGTCGACTGACGTTCGTCTCAAAGAAGCGTATGCTCGCCAGGACCAAAAGGTACGAGGCAAGGGGACGCGTGGGCTGTACCAAAAAACACTCAATCGAAACAACGTTGCGCAGCGGTCGCGGTGAGCGCTGGCTCTAACACCAAAGTGCGACAGGGGATGCCCGCATTCAGCCAGGCGAGAGTCATCTCATCCGCCACAGTGATGGCGTGTTCCGCTGTGCACCAGGCTAGTAGCGTAGGTCCGGCACCGCTGATGGTGACCGAAAACGCACCGGCGTCGACGGCGGCCGAAGCGACTTCGTCCGCCCCCGGGACGAGGGGTCGTCGATAGGGCTCATGCAGGTAATCGACGAGTCCGCCCCGCAGCAGATCTAGGTCATGGGTGGACAAAGCCAGCATCAGTCTCGCACACTGCGCGATGTTCTCCACTACTTCCCCTCTCGGGTAAGTGGTCGGAAGCACTTTTCGGGCCTGCTCGGTGCTTAATGCAAAATCGGGCGTCGCAGCCACAAAACGCAGATCTCTTGGAATCGGGACCGGCGTTGTGCGCAGGCCCGCCTTGTCGTGAAAGGCAAGCACCCCGCCGCCGAACAGCGCGGGCGCGACGTTGTCTGGATGACCTTCCATTTCCGTCGCGATACCCAGTATCCGTTCCACCGGGAGCTCCTTTTGCGGTGCAATTTCCCGAACGAGTGCGTTGCCGAGGACGAGTCCGCCGACAATGGCGGACGCACTGGAGCCAAGCCCCGATGACACGGGAATTTGATTGTCTAGATGCAGGGAAAACGCGGGGAGCGACTGAGCCGCCAGCCCAGCGTCTTGAAATACCCGCCGCATCGCCTGTACGACGACGTTCTCTTCGCCACGCGGCAGACGTTCGGCGGATTCCCCTGTGACCTCGATTCGAAATGGTTCGTCGAGAACAAGCGTAAACGAATTGAATAAATCCAGAGCCAATCCGAGACAGTCGAAACCCGGTCCGAGATTGGCACTCGTAGCCGGTACACGAACGGTGAGCTTTCGGATCATACGCGTTTCCCAAGCAGCGAAACGACCGTTTGCTTGTCGCTGTCGACCACTTCGGTGACGTCCCCCGCCAAGCGAATCGCGCTGTCTGGGTCCTTCAAACCATTGCCGGTTAGGACGCACACGAGTGTTTGTCCCTTCTCCAGTTGACCGCCGCGGTGGCGTTTGAGCAGCCCTGCGACACTGGCGGCTGACGCCGGTTCCGCAAACAGGCCCTCGCGCGCGATGAGGCGGTACGCCTCTGCGATTTCATCGTCCGTGACAAAATCGATAGCTCCGCCAGATGCGTTCGCCGCGTTCACGGCCTTGTCCCAAGACGCCGGCTTACCAATGCGAATGGCGGTCGCAAACGTCTCGGGGTGATCAATTGGCTGATTGCGCACGATGGCCGCGGCACCCTCCGCTTCAAAGCCGAACATCTTCGGGGTATATGCGACCTTGTTCGCTTTTGCGTACGCCTCAAACCCCATCCAGTAGGCGCTGATGTTGCCCGCGTTGCCGACTGGGATGTACAAGGCGTGCGGTGCGGTGCCAAGCGCATCACAGATTTCGAACGCGGCGGTCTGCTGCCCCATCAACCGATATGGATTGATAGAATTGACGACTTCCATGCCGAGCGGTTCCGCCACATCTCGCACAATTTCGAGTGCTTCGTCAAAGTTTCCGCGGATGGCGACAATCCGTGCCCCGTACTGGACGGCCTGAGCCAGCTTGCCAAGCGCGACATATCCGTGCGGAATGAGGATGACCGCCTGCATGTTTGCGCGTACGGCAAAGGCGGCGGCCGATGCCGACGTGTTTCCCGTGCTGGCACAAATGACGGTTTGTTTGCCAGCCTGCTTGGCCTTTGCGACGGCGAGGACCATCCCTCTATCTTTAAACGATCCCGTCGGGTTTGCACCCTCGAGCTTGAGATATACGTCGTTTTCTAACAGTTCACTGAGTTTTGCAGCATAAACGAGCGGCGTATTCCCCTCGTGCAGAGATAACAGCGGGGTGTTATCGTCCACTGGCAACCACTCGCGGTACGCAGATAACAGACCCGGCCAGCCGACATGCAAACGAGCTTCTCTCATCCTTAGCCAAACTCCTTCTCATCTCCCTGCCCATGCAATCCAAAAGCTACTGCGACGGGCAGACTCTATAGGCTGAATTTTCATAGAAAGACTAGCAAACGTCAATCCTCTGTATTCAGAAGTTTTGACGTGTGAGCGCGAACGTCTCTCCATGTTTGGTCAGCGCGATGACCTCCTCGCGCGCAGACGCGGCTCGCAAAAGCCGGTTGATCGGCTCGTCCAGCGGCTCCTGCGACAAGACAAACGTGTCGTGGTGGATAGGGATGAGGTGCTGTGCGCCAGTGGCTAGAAACATCTCCCACGCCTGTTCCGGGGTGCAATGCGCACCTTGAAAGGTCTCTGGTGCGTACGCGCCAATCGGCATACACGTCACCTGCGGTTGAAATTTCGCTACAGCTTCCATCTCCGACGTCAGCGCGGTATCCCCCGCGAAAAAGACACACCAATCGCCACGCTGAATCACGTACCCTTGATACCCCTGGTCTCGGTTCCAGGGAAACCGACTACCCCAGTGTTTCACGCGCTGTCCGGTGATGGTGACGCCACAGTCCAACTCCACCGCTTGGCCCGGTTCTAACTCGAACACCCCGCGTGGTCCGAATCGGCGGATCAGGCGGGCGGTGTTCGCCGCGGTCACCACCTGCGTCTGCGGGCCGATGAGGTGCCGGAGACTTGGGTAATCGAAGTGATCCATATGCGCGTGGGACAAAAGGACCACATCGACTGGGGGGCATTGCGCCAACGCCAAAGCGGGCGCCACGTGCCGACGTGGGCCGATGGTACACAGCGGGAGCGAAACGCCCACCCGCTCGGAAAACACCGGATCTGTGATGATGTTGACCCCGTCCATTCGAATCAGCAGCGTCGAGTGTCCAATCCACGCGATGTAGAGCCCTTCGTCTCCCCACTCGTCCGGTTTCGGCGAAGCTTCTGGAGAGCGATACGGCGGATGTGGCCAACGGCTTGTGGCCCTGCGATACAGCATAAAAAACAGCGCTCCAGCGACGAGGACCACGAGGATCACGACGACAACGACAGTCAGCCACACCATGTTCTACCGCTCCTATGTATCCATTACTTAAGCTATCAGGCGTTCGACATCACAATCTGACACACTTCGCAAGCAGCTTGTCCTATGGTCGAGATAAAGAGGTGAAGAGTCCTCTGAGCGGTAGGTGTCTCATGCGTAAACCGCCGAATTATGCCGGATTTCCACAATTTTGGTTGACAAACTTCCTTGCCCTTTCGACGGGCTTGCTCCTCGGATGTTGGCCGTGCCCGATCGCGCCGGACAGGTCTTTTGCAAGATCTAATCCGGCGTTCGTGGCGGGGCCGTCTGGCGCTTGCCCCTGCCAGGAAGTCTCGTCGTGCGCGAATCCGACGCGGGGCTTGCCACCCTATGACGCAGCCTCGGCCTTGGGTAATACGGTCGATACGACCATTTGCTCCTCGCTCAGGTGTTCTTTGAGGCGCTCATTGGCATCTGCTAGTTGAAGACCCTGCAAAACCTCGATGGTCTGCAAAAAGTCCGCATTGCGCAGGCGATACGTGAGGTACGACCTGGCGACGTAGGAGACTTGGTCGAGGCTCATCAAAAAGCGGCCGATGGCCTTCTTCCGCGCACGCTGAAAATCTTCGTCCGCAATCCCACGGCTCACTGCGTCACGCACGTGCGCCTTCACTCTAGCGACCAATTCCGTGGGACGGGGCGCATTTCCACCTACCACGGTATATCCGTACTGATCCGTGAGTTCATACTCCCACGAGAACGCTTTATCGATGAGGCCGTCGCGCAAGAGCTCGCCGTAGAATGCAGTCGTTTTGCCAAACAGCGCGTCGAGCACGAGTCCTGTAAGCAATTCCCGCCGGAGGAGTTCTCCCTTCGCAAGGCCGTCCACAGTGTCCTTCCAGCCAATTAAGCACCGGGACAAAGACACGGGCAAAACGGTCGTGGAGACGTCCGTCTTCGGCGCCTTGGGTTCCACTGGATATTTCCGTTTGATTTCTACGGGATCTGGGAAATTCTTGCGAGCCTGGTTCTCGACGACCCACCCCATCACTTGCTCAGGATCGAATCCTCCAGCGATGACCAGCATCATATTGCTGGGATGGTAAAACGTGTGATAGCACTTGAGCAGTGTCTCCCGGTCAATTTGGTAGATGGACTCCACACTTCCGGCGATGTCGATACGAACCGGGTGCGCTGCGTACATGGCAGAGAGCAAATCCATAAAGACACGGCGATCCGGGTTGTCATCCCCCATCCGAATTTCCTGTGCGATAATGCCTTTTTCCTTCTCGACGTTCTCGTCCGTCAAATAGATTTTCTGGACGAAATTCAGCAGTGTGTCGATGTTCTCCCGCAAATCGGACGTGCCGGAAAAGTAATACGCCGTCTCGTCAAACGTCGTGAACGCGTTGACCGAGGCGCCGTGTTCCGCAAACTGAGAGAATACCTCCTGCTCGTCGTCCTCGAACATCTTGTGCTCCAAGAAGTGCGCGATGCCGTCAGGAACGCGCACTGGCTTGCCATCCAACTCAAATTCATTGTCTATTGATCCGTACTTGGTGGCAAACATCGCAAAGGTCTGTTGAAAGTCGGCCTTCGGGATCAGGCAGACCGTCAATCCGTTGTCGAGCGTGCGTTCGATCACCTGCATCTGGCTAGCCTCGGCATGGTTCACCAACGGGTCCGTCACTTCGCATCCCCCTCACCGGTCAAGAAGTAGATGGTACTTGGTTCAAGCTGGCTCGCCGCGGATACGACTTCTTCCTTGGTCACGCGGCTGAGCTGTTGTAGCAGTTGTTCGATGTCCCGGTGTTCACCGCAGAGGACGCCGTTATAATGCCAACTCGTGAGTGACGCAGGTTGGTCCAGCAAAACCGTGTACTGATTTTGTAATCCCCGAAAGGTGAAGTCCATTTCGTCATCCGTGATGGCGCCACGCTTGATGGCCTGAACCTGCTCCTCGATGATATCGAGTGCTTTTTGGTACTGTTTCGGTTCAATCCCCGTCATGACCGCGAGACTCCCGGTCATGGCATCGAAATGAGACCACACGCTGTAGGCGAGCGAGTGCTTTTCACGGACGTTCAAAAATAACTTAGAGTGCGCGAACCCACCAAGAACGCCGTTCATCATCAGCATGGCAGGGTATGACTCGGAGGAGAAATTGACCCCTGTTCGATAGCCGAGATCGAGTTGGGCTTGCGCGACGTCCTGATGTTCTGTCACGTTGCGAAAACTCTGTCGCTGCCCTGTCGGTAGCGGATTGACGCGCATCTTCGCCGCGCCGTCGCCCGCGAGTACTGGTGACAGCCGCTCGATGATCCGCTCGGACAGCGCATCTGCGTCCGCGTAGGGCCCGACGAGATAGGCGTGGACTTCAGCCGATTGGAAGAGCGACTGATACGCGTCATAGAGCACCTTCGAGTTCAATGACGCAAGATCTTCTGCGTAGCCGAGTCTCGGCAACGCAGACGCCGTCCCCTCTGCGACCTCCGCCAGACAAGACTGCAGGGCGTACCCCATCTTGTCGTCCCGCGCCGCCTCGATTCGGCGCCGATGTAAATCGACTTCCTGACGTACGGACTCCTCCGAGAACGCGGCAGTGTTCGGACCGTGATTCAAAAGGATTTCGCAGACAAGGGCCAAGGCCTGCTCCACCACCGGTTCTGCGGTGAGGGAGCTTACGTCGGGGATGTTGGCGCCAACTTCCATAATGTGGTACTCCCCGCGCTTCCCAAGGCTGGAGCGCACGACTGTTCCGTAGAGGTCGTCCGCGGCCATCATGATCTCACGCGTGGTTGGTTTAGACGTCGTTCCGTTCATCCACATATAAGGCAGAAGGGCCATTTGGGTCACATTCTCGCGCTTAAGAGGAATATGTAGACGGATGGTCAAATCCTTGGTTCGAAATCGCGTGTGAGGCAAAAAATGGACGTAAACACGTCCAACTCGCTTCGTCGTGAATTTTGTCAAAATACCAACTCCCACCAAAGGGTCATCTTCCACATTATACCCAAACATCGCAGTGCGGATGTGATATAGTTAACGGTGATGTTTTATCAATTAAAGTTATTGCGGGTGTGTGGATCATGTTAAGACATACTTGGCATATAATCCGCCGTCTAACACGCCTTGAAGTGTATGAATTGGCGAGTATTTTCATGCTTCTCTCGCTGCTTGCCGTGTTTTTTGCGTTTCCGGGCCGCCTGCACCAGGTGATTGGATTCAATCGCTTTACAAATCCGGTGTGGTCGAATGTTTGGACGGTGCTCACGCGCGGTACGACATGGTTCTACAGTGCACTGGCCGCCTGTTTTGGCAGTTGTATCTGCATCACGCGCGGGCGCACGGACGAGTTGTCGGCCCAGTTGCGCCGCTACGCCCGGGTGGCATTGACGTTTCTCTGTGTGCTCGTCGTGTTTGACGTGATCAATTTCTATATCGCAGTGTTTAACCCGTATGATCACGACCCACTGCTTCGTCACATGGATGTGCGCCTGTTTGGCGCGTCGCCGTCCGAGTGGTTCGACGGCATCACCTGCTTGCCTTTGACTCTACTCTTTTGCGGTGCGTACGCGTCCTGGTTTTTCATGACCTACTTCAGCGTGTTCATCATGGCTCAACACAGTGAAAGAGCGATGCAGGAGTACGTCACTGCGGCGGTCTTCGCATTCTACATCGGGTATACAACCTATTTCTTTGTGCCAGCTATCGGTCCGGAGTTCACGATGCACTACGCGCACAGTATCGGCCCGCTCCTCAAGCTGGTGGATGGACAGGGGCCATTTCTCCCTCGCGATTGTTTTCCGAGTCTCCATACAGGGCTCTCCATCGTGATGCTCATCAACGCGTGGCGGCACGCGCGGCGAATTTTCTGGATTTACGCAGTCGATGTATCCCTGATCATTCTCTCGACCATGTATCTTCGGGTTCACTACGGCGTCGATATCATCGCTGGCGCCGCGCTCGCCGTCGCCGTCTGTCAGATGGCCCCTGTCGCCATCAGCTATTGGGCGACGCGCCGCGACCGCACATGGATAGGTACGTCAGGCCGTGTATCCACGCTGCCTTCGGTAGGTTCTTCGGTAGGTTCTTCGGTAGGTTCTTCGGTAGGTTCTTCGGTAGGTTCTTCGGTAGGTTCTTCGGTAGGTTCTTCGGTAGGTTCTTCGGTAGGTTCTTCGGTAGGTTCACAAGATAGTGTCACAGAGTGGGCATAATCTTCTAACAGATTGGCAATATGTAATGCTTGCACCGCTATGAGCACGTAGTATATGATTACGAAAGTATAGAAATAGCGATGGCTTGTAAGGAGGAGTTTCTGTTGGCATTTATCATTGCCTCCCCTTGTGTTGGCGCCAAGCACGGAGACTGCGTCGAAACCTGTCCAGTGGATGCTATCCACGAGGGTGAAGACCAGTTTTATATCGACCCTGACCTCTGCATCGACTGCGGTGCCTGTGAAGCCGTTTGTCCGGTGTCTGCTATTTTTCAGGAAGATTTCCTACCTGAAGAGGAACAAGAATACATCGAAAAGAATCGCGCGTTCTTCCAGAAGTAATTTAGCGTTTCTTTGCGAAAAAGGGATGTCCCGTCGGGGGGCATCCCTTTTTTGCGCCATCGCGCGCCACACTCTCTACACTGGCCTAGCGCACGCGGGAAATTGGCCTTAGGACATCGGGTTCAGCCGCTTGTTCGCCGTCTTGCGTTCCCCTTCGGCCAGCTCTTGGCGACTCTTGCGCTTGGGTGACTTCGGCCGCTGCTTTCGGATGGTTGGGATGAGGATGGCCCAGGACCCGAGCTGAACGAGGCCAAGTGCAAAGGACAATCCGCGCAACTTTCCGAGATGGTTTGGCGACTGGTTGACGCAAATGGTCAGAAACAAGACGATGCCGATGACCCGTCCGAGATTTTCAAACCATTCCCGCACGATGATATACGTGGTGGCAGGGGTGTCCTTGTCTGCGCCGCCATCGATGCCGTCGTACACGTACCCTTGCAGCGGGACCATGAAGAACGGAAGCGCAGCCGCAGTGAGACAGCCGTAAACGATGATGGTTCGCGCGTGAATCGGAAACAGGAACAGCACCGCGGCGACGCTCATGCCGATGCTGCCAATACCGATGAGGCGGGATCGATATTTGGCGGACAGCCGTCCAGCCAGGAAAAACGCCAAGAAGGAAAGTCCCCCCTGCAAGAGCAGAAATACGCCCAACTTCATCTCGCTGCCGGTGGCGACATAGACCAACAGACCGATGAGAAACATGAATACGCCTTCACGCAGGCCGTAGATGGAAGACGCGGCCATCAGCCGCATCCAGGACGCCTTGCGCAACGCCTGTAGCCCTCGTCGCAGGTGCAAGTGCGACATCGGGTCGCTGCGCAGGCGGAAACTGAAGAACGTGGCACCGATGAAAAGCGCAAAAGAGATGCCAAACACGATATGGTAGCCGCTCAATCCCCCAAGGAACACGTCTTCGCGACTGATCAGCCAGCCCGCGATAGGCGGCGCAATCACGTTGGCTACAGACGTGAGAACCCCGTGTGTACCAAAGAATGGCTCATGCCCGCCCTTATCCGTGAACTCCACGCTGAGGACATCGAATGCCAGCCAGTAGAACCCGGCTGCGAGCCCCATCAACACGCCGAGCGCCCACGGCATGTGAGCCGCTCGCTCGCCAATAAAGAGCGTCACCGCATAGAACAGGGCGTGAAGCCCGATGCCGATACGCAACGCCATGGCCGTCGACGTGCGCTGTGCAATCCAGGCCGCGAACACAAATGTGAAGGGCAACAGGACGAAGATCGGCAAGTTATACCAAGCGATGGCGGCAAAACTGTGATCGACTTTGAATACGAAAATGTTCACGAACGTATTCGACAGGCTGATCGACAAGTGAAAAAAGCTACTCACAACCAAGAGCCACCATGCCATTCTCGGTAGGTGAAGACCGTGCTTGCTCATGCGTGCACCTCCTGCCGGAAGATTTCACGGGTCTACATAGCTTGCCCGAGAATTGCCCGCACAGTCATGGCAATTGAACGTGTTCTGTCGCCCGCGCGGCAGCCGATTGCGGCCAACGTTCGAGGGCCTGCAACTTTTCTTTGTCGCTCTGGCGCCGCTCGGCAAAATACGCGTCGAGCAACTTTCTCGCAAGAGGAACAGCGACATCGCTCGACTCTCCGCCGCCGGGCACCATCACCGCAAGGGCCACCTGCGGGTGAACGATGGGTGCATAGGCGATGAACAGAGAGATGTCGGTCTTCTTCCCCCACTGACTCACTTCTGCCGTCCCCGTCTTCCCCGCAATCGTGTAAGGCGCTCCCCGAAATGCCCGGTATGCGGTGCCGCCCTGCACGTTGGCCACCTTGTACATGCCGTACTTCACCGCGCGCAGGTGCGACGCCGGAATGCGGACGCGGCTCGCGACCTCTGGCTTCACCTGACGGACGACGCGTTTCCCGTCAGACGACAACACCGCCTCCAACAGGTGCGGCTTGTAGCGCACGCCGTCGTTGGCGATGGTCATGGCGTAGACCGCGAGTTGGAGCGGCGTGAATTCCTGCATCTGACCGATGGCCGCAAAGGCGTTGTCGTACAATAACCCCGCGTTTGGCACGTAGTGCTGTGCGCTCATCGTTCGCTCTGAGGCAAGTAGATCATAGGGTACGATGGAGTGGTGCACGCTGTCATTGGCGTAGAATCGGCCGGCGGCCTCACCCGGCAGGTCAATGCCCGTCTTCGGCCCGAGACCGAATTTCCACTCCCAGTCGAGCATGCGGTTGAGACCGCGAATCCGATCCCGCTGGTTCCAGCCAGTGAGCGATACCCCGCCTGGCAATCCGCCATACCAATGCGCCATCCACATCCCGACTTGGTACATGTACGTGTCACACGACTTTTGAATGGCCGTCGGCACATCGACGAGCCCGTGACCTCCTGGCATCCAGTCGTGTGCCTCGTACGTCCCCACCATCAGTTTCCCATCGTCCTGTATCCTCGAATACGGCGTGATGACACCGCTGTCCATCGCCGCCAGTAAATTCACCGGTTTGACCGTGGAACCCGGATAGCGCGGACTGGTCAGCGTGTGATTGATGATGGGCGTCAGTCGGGTGTTTTCGATGTACGCGCGATGCTTTTGGTAGTTTGCGCTCTGAATGAACCAGTTTGGGTCGTAGTACGGGTAACTGACCATCGCCAGGACGCCACCCGATTTGGCGTCGAGCATCACGGCTTCCGCATCGGTCGGATCGATATGGTGTTGCTTGCGGACCTTTTCTAACTGCTGCATCACGAGCGCCTGCGCCGTCGCCTGGAGCGGCGCGTCGAGCGTCAGTCGCAAGCTCTCTCCGGGCTTGGGAGCTGGGTTCAACCCAAACGCCTTAATCGGTACGCCCGAGCTGGTGATTTGCCACGTTCGATACCCGGGCTGCCCTTGGAGAATCGATTCGTATTGCCGCTCCACGCCCGTGATCCCCACCCGTTGCTCAGGCAGGTATCCAGCACGCCGGTACGCCTGTGCCTCGCTGGCAGGCTGCGGCTGGATATAGCCGAGGATGTGCCCGCCGAGGCTGCCAAACGGATAAACCCGCCGGACGTCCTCGACACAGTGGACACCTGGCAAACTCGATTGGTGCTCCGCAATATAGGCAATCTGCGCGTTTGACGCATTCTCGAACAGTTGAACTTCCTTGTCCCATGGATTCTCTTGCATTCGGTGCAACAACGTCGCTTCATCTACCCGAAGAATCGGCGCCAACTTTCGTGCGAGACTCGGGTATAAGTCCTTTTGGACGCCAAACCGACTCAGAACGACACTGACGGACGGCGCATTGTACGCGAGCACGTGCATGTCCTTGTCGTAAATCCACCCCCGGTTCGGCAGTACGCCAAGGCGCGTGGTCAGGCTGCTTCCGACTCGTTCCTGAAACGATTTTCCGCATACGACATCGAGGTAACCTAAGCGAAGAATAAGCCCGAGGATGGAGGCTGCGACCATGCCATAGACCCAAGCCAGTCGCGAGCCGTGTGGATTCTCTTCCCACCGCACGAAGCATTCCCCCAAGCACGAATCTTTTTCCAGCTTTCCCGGGAGGTTTCTCGTTCATGTACGCGCCAGACCTCGCACTGGCCGTGCCGCCTGTACGACGTGTCCCGTGAGCTATGAAAGAGCTGACCGAGTATGCTACCATAACTTGAGATTTGGAGGGATGTTCTTGAAGGGAGAACACACGGGTATCCTGCTTGGCGCAAACGTATCTATCGCGAAGACCGGCTTGCTCGCCGCGGTCCAAGAGACGATTTCGTACGATGCGAACACGTTCATGATTTATACGCGCAGCAACCGGGGCGGCAAAGCGCGCCCGATCGAAAACTTTAACCGCGACGAGGCGCTCGAGTTGATGAAGGAACATCACATCGTCGATCCAGTCGTCCACCTGTCCTACCTCGTCAACCTGGCAAGCCCGAAGGAGGAGACGCGCCAATACGGAATCGACGTCCTGCGCGAGGAAATCGGACGCGTCGAGTACCTGGGATTCAAATATATCGTCATGCACCCAGGTTCGCACGTCGGCGAGGGCGAAGCGTTTGCCATCGACCAAATCGTGGCCGGGCTGAACGAGATATTGACGGGTGAGGAGAATCTGTACGTCTGTTTGGAAACGATGGCAGGCGACGGATCGAAGGTGGGAAACAGCCTCGAACAGATTGCCCAAATTATCGATGGCGCCGTACACCAGGACAAGCTCGCCGTCTGTATCGACACCTGCCATAACTACAGCTATGGGTACGACGTCGTCGGCGACTTTGACGGGTTCCTCGAGCAGTTTGACAGGGTCATCGGCCTCGACCGCCTGAAAGTCGCCCATATCAACGACTCGAAAAATCCGTTTCAGTCGAGAAAGGACCGTCACGCCAACATCGGCGACGGAAGTCTTGGCCTCGAGGCCATCAAGCGCATCGTCCACCACGAAGCGCTGCAAGGCATCCCACAAATTCTCGAGACTCCGAACGGAAAGTACAAGGAAGAAATCGATTTGTTGCTAGAACGCTAACGGAGATTTGTGCAAAACGCGGACGACTGATTCCTCTCCTGCGAAAGTCGCAAACAGGCTACTGAGTCGACGAAGCAAAACTTCTTAGACTCAGTAGCCTGCACGTAGTCCTGTCACCAGCGGCCAAAAGCGCGCATCGACGACACAGTCGGCTCATCCTCCTGGCAGCACGAGCTCTTTATGCCAGATACTTCTCAGCGTCAATCACGCGCTGTGCAATGCGGCGGTTGATCGCGGTCACGTTCACGGGCAGAACGCGCGTCAGCTTCTTGAGCATCGAGAGCTGCGTGCGAAGCATGTCGCCTTCCGCCACGGAGGCCAACAACGTTTTCGCGGTCTGTTCCACGGTTTCGTACGCGGTTTGTGCGAATGCGACCGTCATGTCGACCTTGTTGTCCACGTCCTTTCCGGCTGTCAGTGCTTTCTTCGTGCGTAGGATGGCGCTCTCGAGGACGTAGATTTGAATGGCGATGTCCGCGAGGGCGGCGAGTGCCTCCTGTTCGTCTTTTAGTTTCATCTGGTAGGTTTGAACTGCGACGCCACCTGTGAACAGGAAGATCTTCTTCATCATGTCGAGCATGTAGGTTTCGCGCTCGAGTGTCTCCCACTCACCGGACGGAGGCGTCAGTTGCATGAGTTCGCCCTGCAGCGCCTGCGCCTTTTGGAGAAGCGGCAGTTCGCCCTTCATCGCCTTGCGCAAGAGCGTGTTCGGGATGAGCATGCGGTTGATCTCGTTGGTTCCTTCGAAGATGCGGTTGATGCGAGAGTCACGATACATGCGCTCCATCCCGTACTCCTGTATGAAGCCCGCGCCGCCGAAGATCTGCACGCCTTCATCCACCACTTTGTCGAGTGCCTCGGAGCCGAACACCTTGAGTACCGAACACTCGAGTGCGTATTCTGCGATCGCATCCGCGACGGCGCGACCGTCGTTCGTATCGACGGACTCGAGCTTCACGTCGATATCGCCGGTGGCGCGGTAAGTGGCGCTCTCCGTGACGTACGCCAATGTGTTCATCTGTGCAATCTTTTGCTGAATCAGCGGGAAGCTGGAGATAGCGGTGCCGAATTGTTTGCGGCTGTTGCCGTAGACGACGGCGTGTTCGAGTGCCGCCTTCATTGCGCCGACAGCCCCGACGGCCAATTTGTAGCGGCCGATGTTCAGGATGTTAAACGCGATGACGTGACCGCGTCCGGCCTCACCCAGTAAGTTTTCCACCGGTACCTTGGCGTCCTCGAGGATCAGTTGACGGGTGGAAGAAGCCTTGATGCCCATCTTCTTCTCCTCCACGCCTGTCGAGACACCTGGGAATGTCTTCTCGACGATAAAGGCGGAAAAGTGCTCGCCGTCAATTTTGGCGTAAACCACAAACACGTCGGCGAACGCCGAGTTGGTGATAAACTGTTTCGTGCCGTTGAGGACGTAGTACTTGCCGTCTTCGGTGAGTTTCGCGGTCGTCTTTGCACCAAGCGCGTCGGAGCCAGAGCCCGGCTCCGTCAGGGCGTAAGCCGCGAGCCATTCGCCCGTGGCCAGTTTGGGCAAGTACTTTCGCTTCTGATCTTCGTTGCCAAAGAACACGATGGGCAGCGACCCGATGCCGACGTGAGCACCGTGGCTGAGCGCGAACGATCCCCCCCGCGTCAAGTACTCCGATATGAGCGCGCTCGTCGCCTTGTCAGCTCCGAGGCCTTCGTAGTCTTCTGGTACGTCGGCGGCCAACAGGCCGAGTTCGCCGGCTTTTTGCAACAGTTGAACGGTCAAATCCCAATCCTGGTGTTCGAGCTGCTCTTGCACTGGAAGCACTTCGTGCTCGACGAAGGCGCGGGTCGTGTCGATGATCATCTGATGTTCCCGGGTCAAATCCTCTGGCGTGAAGACGTGTTCAGGTTCCGTGTTTTCAATGAGGTAAAACGCGCCGCGCGCTTCTTTTCGGGACAAATCTGTGCTCATGTGTGATTCCTCCTCAGTGATTCCGTATTACGCGAGCCGTTCAAAGATGCCCGCAGCTCCCATACCGCCGCCGATACACATCGTGACCAAACCGTACTTCGACTGGCGCCGCATCATTTCGTAGATCAAACTGACCGTCAGGCGCGTACCGGTACATCCGAGCGGATGGCCCAAGGCAATCGCCCCTCCGTTGACGTTGACCTTCTCCTCATCCAATTCGAGCCCGCGGATCACCTGCACCGCTTGCGAGGCGAACGCTTCGTTCAGCTCGACGAGGTCGAGGTCGGCGATGGACAGCCCCGCGAGGCGGAGTGCTTTCGGTACCGCGGCGATGGGACCGACACCCATGACGTCGGGATCGACACCTGCAACCGCAAAGCTCCGGAAGGCTGCCAAGGGCTTCAGGCCCAATTCGAGAGCCCGTTCAGCCGACATCAGAAGTACCGCAGCCGCACCGTCGCTGGTCTGCGATGAGTTCCCGGCGGTCACCGTGCCCCCGAGTTGGAACGCCGGGCGAAGTTTCGCCAAGGCCTCCATCGACGTCCCGCGGCGGACGCCTTCGTCGGTGTCGAACAACACCGTCTTTTTCACCACTTTGTTGTTGCCGTCAACCGCAACCTGTTCCACCTCGACCGGGACGATTTCATCTTGAAACGCCCCCCTGTCGATGGCCGCAGCAGCGCGCTCGTGACTGCGGACAGCAAAGCGGTCCTGGTCTTCACGCGTGACACCAAACCGCGCTGCGACGCGCTCCGCCGTATGTCCCATGCTCATATACGTCTCTGGCAATACGTCGACCAAGGTCGGATTCGGCGCCAGGTTAAAGCCCACCATCGGAACCATGCTCATCGTTTCGACGCCGCCCGCGATGACGACATCCGCCATCCCTGTCATGATCTGCCCTGCCGCGATGGCGATTGATTGCAGACCTGAACTACAAAAGCGGTTGATGGTCATCCCGGGGACGCTCGTCGGCAATCCCGCGCGGAGCGCCACGATGCGCCCGACATTCATGCCCTGCTCCGCCTCTGGCATGGCACAGCCGATGACGACGTCCTCAATCTCCTCTTTCGACACACCTGGTGCACGTTTCAACAAGTCTTCGATGACGAGAGCGCCAAGATCATCCGGCCGGGTTTGACGTAACTCCCCTTTGCCCGACTTGCCGATCGGCGTCCGAGCTGCAGCGACAATCACTGCTTCCTTCACACGACTTCCTCCTTTGCGAGTCTGTACTCGACATCGTCAATTGCGAAGCGGCTTACCGTTCGTCAACATATACTGCATGCGCTGTTGCGACTTGGGCTCACCCATGAGGCTCAAAAACGCTTCCCGCTCCAGGTCGAGCAAATACTCTTCCGTGACCTCCGTTCCGCGCACAACGTCGCCACCCGTCAATACGCGAATCAACTGGTTGGCAATTTTGGCGTCGTGTTCGGAGATAAATCCACCTTGTAGCATTCCGTACACGCCCGACTTCAACATCGCCGCGCCATCGCGACCGACGACCTTCACCGCCTTCGACTGACGCGGTACATAGCCGGTGCGAGCCAGGGAGAGCGCCACTTGTTTCGCATCGTACAGTTGATAGTCTCGATTGACACTGATGCCATCCGATTGGCGCAGATAACCGAGGCGCTTGGCGTCCTTCGCACTGGTGGAGACTTTCGCCATCGCGATTGTTTCGAACGCTCTGCGAATGTAGTCGTCCGGCCGAATGTCGACGCCGGCCGGCACATGCTCCAAGGCGCGTAAGAGCATCTCCTTGGTGCCGCCGCCCCCTGGGATGAGGCCTACACCGACCTCGACGAGACCGATGTACGACTCGGCATACGCCTGCACAGCATCGGCTGGGAAACACAGTTCCGCCCCCCCGCCGAGCGCCATCGCGTGTGGCGCAGAGACCACTGGCTTTGCGAGGTATTTGAGCTCCATGCCTGCTTGGTGGAATTGGCGCACGATAAAATCGAGTTCATCCCAGTTGTCATCCTGCGCTTCCATCAACATCAGCATCAGGTTTGCCCCGACACAGAAATTTTTCGCTTCGTTGTAAAGGACGAGTCCGTCCCAATTCGCCGCGACTTCCTTCGCGGCGTACTGCATCATCGAGACCACATCGCTGCCAATCGCCTGATTGAGCGAGTGCATCTCCAGACAGGCGATGCCATCCCCAATGTCCACTAAACTCGCGCCGCTATTTTTGCGAATGACGCCATTCGCAGCTTTCATATCAGCCAAGGATAACTTCTCCTGTGGTTTTTCAATCGTCCTGTAATCCGATTTGCCGACATAAAATCGCGTTTGCCCTGGCAGCGCTTGCTCGTAGAACGTCTTCTTCCCCGCGGCCAACAGTTGTTCGACAAAATCGGGTATGGTCTCACCCTCGTCCCGCATGCGCGCAACCGACTTCTCTACACCGATGGCGTCCCACATTTCATACGGGCCGAGTTCCCAATTGAACCCCCACTTCATAGCTTGATCGACGGCTACGATATCGTCTGCGATTTCGAATTGTCTCTGTGCGGTGTACAACAGTGCGCGCTTCGTAATTTCCCAGACGAACTGCGAAGCAGTGTCTTTGCCGTAGACCAGCGTGCGGAGTTTTTCGTGCAATCCCTTCGCCTGCTTTGCAGCTTCGAGCGTTGCAAAGGCGACTTTGCGCCGGGGGCGATAGGTCAGGGTGGCGAGATCGAGTGCGAGGATCCCCTTCCCCTTGTCCGTGCGCTCCCGCTTGAAGAAACCCTGACCCGTCTTCTCCCCAAGCCATTGATTTTCAACCATTCTGTGCAGATAAGTCGGGATGGCAAACCGCGCTTGTTCAGCCTCGTCTGATACAGACTGCTGCACGTTCTTGGCGACGTGGACAAACGTATCAAGGCCGACTAAGTCGAGCGTGCGAAACGTCGCACTCTTTGGCCGGCCAATGACTGGGCCCGTCAGCGCATCGACCTCATCGACGCCGAGTCCATACGTCTCCATCGCCTGTAGTGTCGCGATAAGACCGTACGTACCGATGCGGTTCGCGATGAAATTTGGCGTGTCCTTAGCAAGCACGACCCCTTTACCAAGCCGCCGCTCACCAAAGTACCTCATGTCCTCAATGAGCTGTGCATCTGTATCTGGACCTGGGATAATTTCTAACAATTTCATATAACGAGGTGGATTGAAAAAGTGCGTGCCAAGAAACCGTTTTCTAAAGGACGGCTCGAAGCCCTCGACCATGGAAGCCAGGGAAATGCCGGACGTATTCGTCGATACAATCGCATGTTCAGGCAAAACGGTGGCCAATTTGGCGAGCACTTCGCGCTTGATGTCCAGCCGTTCGACGACCGCTTCGATGACCCAGTCGCAGTCCTTTAGTAAGGAGAAGTGATCTTGCATGTTCCCGATAGTGACAAGAGACTCGTCCGCAACGTCGTAGAACGCTGCCGGTTTGGCCTTCTTGGCAGCCGCCAGCCCGCGTGCAGCAAGGCGGTTTCGGACCGAACTGTCGGAACTCGTGAGTCCCTTGGCTTCTTCTTCGGGTAACAATTTGTTCGGAACGATGTCGAGCAACAACACTGGGATCCCGACGTTTGCCAAATGTGCGGCAATCTGCGCCCCCATCACGCCTGCCCCAAGCACTGCGGCTTTGCGTACGTTTAGGCTCACGGTGACAGTCCTCCTTGGTCTACCGAGTACTAACCGACCAGTCGGTAGATTTCTGATTTCTATGTTAGCAGAAGGCGACAAACCTGTATAGGGTGTTGTGCAAAGACCAGCAAAAGAATGATGTAATGCGGCAAGAGGCCTGAAGAGGTGGACAAAAACAGCCCCTGAACCGCCATTTTAACGCCTCTTTTGGGATCATACTGCTGTGCGAGGCGCACAATGACGAATTCATGGGCTGTGGATGTGACCGTACAGGTCGCTGACCCTCAAACCTGTACGAGTCCAACGTGTTCAAACTGCCAGGACCGACGACCCGTTCGCTCCAGCGAGATGACCGTATCGACCTCGTTGAGCCGCGGGTCGAGGCGCGGAAAATCACGGCGGTAGTGGGCACCTCGGCTCTCCTCTCGCAACAGTGCGGACTGAATCAGCAAGCTGGCCGCACACACCGTGAGGGAATTTCGGTACTCCTGCCGCAGCTCGTTCAGCGCGGCGAGCCCTCGTTTCAGTGAGTCCTCATCCCGAATGATACCGGCCGCCTGCCACATCACGGACTGTACGATGTGGAGCGGCTCTGAGCCCGCAGGCGACACGTCGGGTAACGTGGGTTTTGCGATTGTGCAGTCGCCCGCGGGCTCTGTCTTCGTCGAACGCATGTGATCTGCCAGCGAAAAGGCCATCGCGAGACACTCAAGCAGCGAATTGCTGGCCAGCCGGTTTGCCCCGTGCACGCCCGTCGCTGCGACTTCGCCGAGTGCGTACAGGCCTTGAACACTGGTCCTGCCGTCCATCGAGGCAACAATACCGCCCATCATAAAGTGAGCCGCTGGCGAGACGGGCAGCCAGTCGACAGCCGGATTTAAACCGCGTGATCGGCAGTGGTGGTAAATCGTCGGGAATTTTTCCGCGAAGTCTTGAATGCCGCGGCAGTCCAAGTACACGCTTTGGTTGCGCTGCGTGTACGAGTACATCGCGCGCGCGACCACGTCTCGCGGCTCTAAATCGCGCAGTGGGTAATCGCCCATGATTGGCTTCCCCTCGGCGTCGACCAATACAGCCCCCACGCCGCGCACGGCCTCGGAAATGAGAAAGCACTGGCTATCTCCATGATCCAGTGCGGTCGGATGGAATTGGACAAACTCCAAATTGCGCAAACGGGCCCCCGCGGTGTACGCCAAGGCAA
Organism: Alicyclobacillus fastidiosus; assembly: GCF_026651875.1. Classification (GTDB taxonomy): domain Bacteria; phylum Bacillota; class Bacilli; order Alicyclobacillales; family Alicyclobacillaceae; genus Alicyclobacillus; species Alicyclobacillus fastidiosus. The sequence goes on from NZ_CP104067.1 coordinate 4,321,009, forward strand.
TCCCGTCGCCCGTCGCCCCTGCCGGGTTCGTCGTGCGTTCAAACAACTGCCCGGCTCCACCTGTCGCGAGGACGGTTCCGCGTCTTGCCACCAACTGAGTGATGTGACTTGGGTCGCCCTCCCGCCGGCCCAGCGCACCAATGACCGACCTTTTGTGATTCTGCAGGAGCCCCGAAATGTGGACGTTTGTTACCCTTCGCACATTTTTCAGTTGGCTGAGCGCATCTGTGAGCGTCTCCATCACCTTTCGCCCTGTCGCGTCACCACCCGCGTGTAAAATTCTTCGCCGACTATGTGCCCCTTCGAGTCCAAGTGCGAATTCGCCTGTTGGACGCCTGTCAAATGGCACCCCGATTTCCGCCAGCCAACGAACCAGCTTTGGAGCCTGCTCCGTTAACCGTGTAACGACCTGCGGGTCGCACAGTTCCACTCCGGCGTGGAGCGTGTCAGCTCCGTGTAGAGTTGGTGCATCCTCCGGATGAATGGCTGCAGCGATTCCCCCTTGTGCACAAAAGGAGTTACTTTTCGTTGGGGGCTCCTTCGACACAAGCAAAACCTCTCCCTGATGGCTGAGTAAATACGCCGCAACGCTGCCGGCCAATCCACTTCCGATGATGACAAAATCGGCTTCCAAAATTTCCACTTGTCAACCTCCCTTGCGACGTGATGGTTGTTCACACGTATCTGTGGCTGTGGTCACAGAAAAACGATGTCGAGCCCGACATCTACACTGGTTGCGGAGTGGGTCAATGCCCCCATCGAAATATAATCGACGCCTGTCTGGGCCACCTGAGCCAAGGTACGGATGGTGACGTTCCCCGATGCTTCGAGGGGGACGCGGCCGTTCGCCATCTTTACCGCCTGGCACATCTCGTCGAGATTCATATTGTCGAGTAAAATCATGTCCGCACTCGTTTCGAGTGCTTCTTTGAGTTGTGCCAACGTATCCACTTCGACTTCAATCTTTTGCGATAGACCGACATTGGCACGTGCCAGCGCGACGGCCTCGGCCACGCCACCACACAGCGCGATATGGTTGTCCTTGATGAGGACCATGTCGTCCAGTCCGAATCGATGGTTATGCCCACCGCCAGTACGTACGGCGTACTTCTCGAGCAAGCGCCAGCCTGGCGTGGTTTTTCGCGTATCTAATAGTTTTGCTTGAGTTCCAGCCAATTCGCGTACAGCCACGCTCGTCAACGTAGCGATTCCAGTGAGCCGCCCGAGAAAGTTAAGCGCAGTCCGTTCACCGATGAGGATCGATCTCGCCGGCCCCTTCAACGAACAAACCGCAGACCTCCCGTCGATGTCTTGCCCATCCTCCATCAACGGTGTTACGCAAACGCCCGCATCCAACTCCGCAAACACGGCGTTTATCAGTGGCACCCCCGCCAACTTCGCAGGTTGCTTGACGTAGACCGTTGCCGTCGCCTGCAAATCCGGTTGAATCACAGCCTCTGTAGTGCAATCCCCGCGACCGATGTCCTCGTTTAATGCGAGGCGAACGAGCGCTCGTGTTGAGTCAATTGTGAACATATGGAAACCTCCATGGAACATCAGTTGTGTATATACAGGTGATTTTACACTCAGATATACTAAAAACAATATCCACATTTTGCGTCACTCGGGAGCTTGACGCCCTTCTTCGTCCGTAGTATGTTCGTTTGTATATTCATATGTATATACACCGATATAGACAGTTGGAAAAGAAGGATTCGAAGGGGTTGAATTCAACGATGTCACTGATCGATACGGATACAAGTCTGGTTGAGGACATTTTGGCGTGGAAGCAGCGACGGAACGCAGTGATCTTGGCGCACAACTACGAACTGCCGGAGATTCAAGACGTCGCTGACGTCCTCGGTGATTCTTTGGCGCTTGCACGGGCAGCAGCAAAGACCGACGCGGACGTGATCGTCTTTTGTGGTGTTCATTTTATGGCTGAAACGGCCTCTATTTTGAACCCAGAAAAAACAGTACTACTACCAGATCTCGAAGCCGGCTGTTCCTTAGCTGATTCCATCGACGCCGAACAGCTCAGGGCCTGGAAGGCAGAACATCCTGGGGCTGTGGTTGTCGCCTACGTAAACACGACCGCCGAAGTAAAAGCGGAGAGCGACTATTGTTGTACATCCGCTAACGCGGTGCAAGTCGTTCAATCGATTCCGGCGGATCGAGAAATTTTGTTCTTGCCGGATATGTTCCTCGGGTCGTATGTCCAACGCGTCACAGGGCGAAACAACATGCACATCTGGATGGGGGAATGCCACGTTCATGCAGGTATCCATCCACAGGACGTGGATACTGTCGTACAGCAGCACCCCGATGCAGAACTACTGGTACACCCAGAGTGCGGTTGCTCCACTTCGAGTATGTATCTGTTGGCCGACGGGATGCTTCCAACAGATCGGACACATATTCTCTCAACCGGCGGCATGTTAGATTATGCCAACGGCTCGTCGGCGAAAGAGTTTATTGTCGCCACAGAAACGGGGATTCTGCATCAGATGGAGAAGGCGAATCCCGGCAAACGGTTCCTCGCGGCCAATCCCAATGCGGTTTGCCCGTTTATGAAAAAGATTACACTGCAAAAAGTATTAGATGCGTTACGGGAACTGAAACACGTCGTGCGCGTGTCAGACGAGATGCGTGAACGCGCAAAGACCCCGATTGATAGGATGATAAGCATCGGCTGACTAAGCGTCTGGCGATGCTTGGCCATCTTCGGACAACCGTGAAATGTCACAGACAGATAGACCGTCACCTTCAGCGAGTGGCGGTCTATCTGTCTGTTGTTTTGATGCCGCCAAACGGATGGCTGCCGCGGTTAAACTCCGAAGTATCGACGAACGGATGGCCCACGCCCCATACCAGTCCACCAGTCATTTCACGTCTATACGTATGGAGGACAACAGGTTGGATAAATTAGGAACATAGGGAGCTGAAAGCGAGGTGTAATTGGGCATTGATCGTAACTGTCCTGGCAATCGTCGTGTTCTTTGCAACCTTTACCGCATTGTTTGCCACAACACTCGTAAAAACTCGAAAACTACAGTGACCAGTACCATGGCATGACGTGCAAGCACGCAGTGAAAGCGAAGGGCTTGCCCTCGATGAGCAAGCCCTGTACGTTTACGCAGGATGATATTATGCCGAAACCGATGCTTTTCGCAGCTCTTCAATCCGCGCGCTAAATTCCTCGCGCAATCTGTGCACGACATCGAAGTTCTTTGCCGTCCACTCCGTCTTGCAGGTATCCGGCGTTACCGTCACAGGATGCAAAGCGACATCCGGCAACGATGTGGAGATTGGAATGCTCGGATGGGACAGCACTGTGTCAATCGCGAAAATTTCTGCTAGCGTGCCCGTGATGAAGATAGCATCGACAGATGACAACTGCTCTCTAGGCAGTTTTTCTTCTCGCACTGGAATTCCTAAATCCCTTGCCAGTTCCAGCACGTAACGGCGGGTGATGCCCGGTAAAATGTAGCGATCCGTCGGGGCAGTGATCAGTTCCCCATTTCGAACAAACCACAGATTGGAACTCGCGGACTCAATCATCAGCCCATCGCGTACCAGCAGCGCCTCGTCTGCACCCGCGTCGTGTGCTGTCTGTTTCGCTACGATATTCGGGAGGAGATTGAGCGTCTTAATGTAGACGTTCGCCCATCGCTCATCGGGTTGCATGAGCAGTTTGCCAGGCGTCTGCTCGCCTTTAGGCGCGACTGGACGGACGACGATACTGACGTTTGGAACCGTATCTTGTTCTGGAAATAGGTGGTTGCGCACCGCACTTCCCCGCGTGATCTGAACATAGATGGACGCCTCTCGCTCACCGCTTTTGTCCAGCACCTCCTGCATGAGGCGCTCATATCCTGCAGCGTCGTATGGTGAAGCGATGCGAATGGCCTCCAGGCTATTCAGTAGCCGTTCGATGTGCCAATCGAGGAGAAACGGGCGCCCTCCATACACGCGGATCACTTCGTAGATGCCATCCCCAAACTCGTGACCGCGTTCCTCAATCGCAATCACAGCCTCGGATGGATTCACATACTGACCGTTATAGTAGCCGATTACCGGCATATCTTCATCCCCCTCACTTTGACGAAAAACGGAAAGTTGTTATCATTATAAAGTATCCAGAGTAAATGTGCTCGATAGGTTATCCGAAAGTACTGAAAAGTGTGTGAAGGGAATTGAAGTCATGGCAGACTGTTTGTTTTGCAAACTCGTCGCTGGGGAGATACCTTCAGACAAGGTATACGAGGATGCTGAGGTACTGGCGTTTCGGGACATTCGACCGCAGGCGCCCGTACACGTGCTCGTGATTCCGAAACGGCACATTGACTCGGCGCAGGCGGTGAGTCAAGAACAAGCGGCGATGGTCGGGCGCCTACACGCGGCGATACCCGGCATCGCGAAATCACTCGATATCGACCAAGAGGGGTATCGCGTGGTTACCAACGTCGGTCGCCACGGGCAGCAAACTGTGCCCCATCTCCACTATCATGTCGTCGGCGGGCGGCAACTCGGATGGCCTCCAGGTTAATCTGGAAGGCCATCGTGCACAACGTCCAAAGGGGGTACGTCTGCCCCGTTGAGGATGAGGTGTGGCACCACTTGTGCGTTGATAGAGCCGATTGCCGAACAATATTTCTCCTCGCTCAACCGAATCGCACGCCACGCCTTAGCAGGCGGCACTTCCCCTGTTAGGTGATACGTCAAATGAATCTCCGTGAATGCTTTGGGGTGCTCGTCTCTACGCTCTGCAGAGGCCTCAATTTCCATGCCTTCCAGCTGTAGTCGCATTCGTTCCAAAATCATCGCGATGTCGATACCGGTACAACCGACGATACCCATGAGCAATAATTCCATCGGTCGATTGCCCTGCCCCGTTCCACCGTCTTCTCGACGAGCATCCATATAAATGGTATTCCCAGATGGCCCTTCTGCCTGAAAATGTCGCTGGCCAAGCCATTTCGATGTGACTCTCATGTCCACCCCTGACGCCCCCTTTGATATGTAATAGCCTCTCGGCATTTGGTTTTTATTGGTCTCTCAAGGTTTTGGACCTAGAGAGATTTTCATTTGCCCCCACGTTCCCTCCATATGCCGAGGGTACTGAATTGGAAATTCAAATACGAATTCGGAACAAATTATGCTGGAACATCAAATAACACTTGACTTTTTGGAATCATCCCAATAATCACCGAGAAGGGCTTAGCCGTCCTATCTCATCCATATTGGGGTTGTGTTATGTTACCTATCCTTCGGTCTCACCAACAGTATCAATCGTTCATTGAGGAACGTCTTCGCCTGCACTACTCGAATGGCTCACTGTTGTTCATCGCCAAAGACTGGGCGCTCGTAGCAAAATTTTGGGTCACAGATCTCTCTGACACCTTCCAGTGCGTCAAAGGTACTTACTCGTGTCGTGGTCCCCAATCCATTGACCCTGCGAACCTACTCCGTTCCTACCTTCTCATGCTTGAGGTTGGAGAACCATCCATCACGAAGTGGGTGAACCAGCTCCGCCGCTGCCCGTTATACGCTATCCTCAGTGGTTTTGAGTATGGTCACACCCCGGGCGTAGGTACGTTCTACGATTTCTTTGGGCGGCTATGGAATCACGTTTCTCCCAACATTGCATCTAGGCGAAGACTTAGTCGAAAGAAACCCAAGAGAGGAAAAAAGGGAGAAAAGGCGCCCACTACCAATCCAAAGAGAATTGCCAAACTCATATCTCAATTGCAAAGACGTACAGCCATTCGTTCACAGCCTTTTGACGTGCTGCTTCGCCTCTTCCAACAACAATTTCTCTCTGTCTCCTCTTCACTTGGTTTGTTAGGAAATGTACATGCCCTGTCCATCGCTGGTGACGGTATGCCCGTGCAAACAGCAGCCCAGATTCGTAGCAAGCGAATTTGTTCCTGTCGTGACCAGGGAAAAAATCAGTGCTCCTGTCATCGCCAGTTCTCACAACCAGACTGCGACATGGGCTGGGACAGCTACCGAAATAAGTTTTACTTCGGCTACCACTTATACAGCCTTGTCGCTGCGGATAGCCCTTACGACCTACCGATTTACCCTAGGCTACAAAGGGCTTCCCGACACGATGCCACATCTTGGGTCGTGAGTGCCCGTGAGTTCAAGGCATACTTCCGAGAATACACCTGGGACAGAGTTCTTCTTGACGCTGCACATGATGCCATGGCGATTTACGAGTATCTAAGGTCACAAAAGATTACACCGTTCATCGACATGAATCAGCGCAACACGGGCAACAAGAAATACAAAGACGATATGATGATCTCTCGAAATGGGGTTCCGATTTGCAAGAAAGGGCTGGAGATGAGAGACCGTGGATACGACAGCTCAAGAGCCCGTCGCAAATATCACTGTCCGCTTGTCGTAAAGGGAGTGGTGACATGTGACACGCCATGCTCCGTTTCACCTTACGGAAGATGTGTCCACACATACACCAAGGATAATCCCCGCTTGTTTCCACCCGTCGCTCGCAACAGCAACGAGTGGACCAATATCTACAAACGCAGAACCACCTGCGAACGCAGCAACAAGCGAGCAAAAGAGGATTACCACCTCGAAGCCGCCAAGCATCGCAGCACCATGATGTGGACCATCCGGGTCTATGGCATTGCAATGTGTCAACACATTGACGCTTGGTACCAAGAGAGCAACCTGGACCTAAAGCCAATGCTCTTGTCAGCTTGAGAACACCCCAATCATACCATCTCCAGCGATGACTTTTTAAAAATCCCATCGTCATCGCTTTGTTTGCTATACCCTTTTTCAAGGAACCTTGCCGAACAACCATGAAGCCGATGGTTACCAGTTCATTTCTGGAAATTCATCTGGTTCATGTAATTTTCTAACCATCCAATACCGAGAGGCTATATGTATTGTATCGCGCATTTGTCCAACCGTCATCCGAGTGGGCGCCCGGTGCATCGCTTTCGGTAAAGTTCACCTCACGTGCAGGCTTCCTCGCATCCCTGGTTCAGGAACCCCCTTTTTATCGGAGTAAAACGGAAATGTACCGGTCTTGTCCGGGGTGAATTTTACATTCACCTGCCCGCCCGGCTGTAGGTTCTGCGTGAATACGTAAAAATTGGGGACGACAAAATTGTGCACGGTTGTGCCGCGATTCTGGATGAAAACTCGTACCTCTTGTCCCTTGGTAGATTGAATCACAGCCGGCTCAATCGAGCCATCGTGGAGTGTCACCTGAACCGTCTGCGCGAAGGTTGCGGAAAACGGGAGGAATACAACGACCATCACAGTTGTGCACAAGCGCAATACGCGCACCGAAAGGACCTCCCTGTCGTAATCATCTCAGTTAGCGTGTCTTGTGCGAAGAGAATCATACGCAAACAAGCACTCGCGACGGTCTCGTCGCGTACGGATATACACTGCGATTACACAATACTTCTTAGATGAAGACGGCCATTCTACGGGAAAAAGGAGTGCGAGACAAAGGCGCACACAATCCCGCAGGTGGTCCCTCCAACGGCGCCGACCACCACGTCGCTCAAATGGTGCAGTCCACAATAAATTCGAGAAAAACACAATCCGACAGCGAGCGTCAGGAGAATACAGTTGTAGCCAGGCAGGTGAATTGCGCCACACGCAAGCGCCATCGCTCCGGCGGCGTGGTTGCTCGGAAATGACTCTCCTCTATCGTGCGCTAACAGAGGCTCGAATGGCTCCGTGTCAAACGGGCGCGGCCGACTGGTCAAACGGCTGACCGGTTCGTGGAGAGTCCGGATGACAAGCGCCGCCACAATCGAGGCAGCTACGGATGTAAAAGCGGTCACTTCTGTAGTGACCTCGATCACGTCCGACGCGGCGACCACGAGCACTGCCAGCATGACAATCGGCGTATACTTCGCAGTCACAATCATCACGGCATTCAACCAGGGCGCCTTTGGCCACATCTCTGTGAGGGACCTGGTGACCGCCGCGTCCGCGCGAGTAAACTGTCGCCACACAGCGGAGGTTAGTTCCATGTACTGTTCTCTCTCTTCATCGGGTAATCTGACCCTCTCCCTATCTCCATCTCTAAATCCTGCCTGAAGGATGCGTCGAACTGTGGGACATCGTGCAATTCCAAGTCCGCCTCATGGTTGTACGTGAAGGCTTGATGGCTGAAGTTGGCACTGCCGATGATGAAGGTAGCGCCGTTGTCGACATCGAGAATTTTCGCATGCATCAGTTCCCCATTGTACGGTCGATAATAGCGAATCATCGCACCTGCATCGCGGAGGGTGTTGACGGAGGTGCGGTTGTAGGACTGGGTCGGATCTACAAGAATGATCACGGCTACTCCGCGCGCCAGGGCCGAGCAAAGACCATCTACAACCCCTTTGTCCGATAGGTCAAACGCCTCCATGTCGATGGTTTTGCGCGCTGATTGGATAGCCTCGAGAATCGCCGGTCGAATGGAGCGGTCAACGATGAGCGGCGGCGGAAGGACGGGCGCTTGTCCCACATCTCCGTTGGCGCGATTGAAGTCCCAGAGGAACATCGCCTTGAATTCATTCGTCGGGTGGGGAATCAGCACAGAGGCATCGTTGTTATCCCAGCTGTCCTGCCCGTAGTTCATGCCGCCAATCAGGGTACCCGCATCCGTTACAAGCATCTTGACGTGGTCGATCCCCCGCTTAATCTCGATCTGCGAAACGACCACCCCGGCATTGCGCAACGTCGGATAACCAACGCTGTTCGAATGCTGCTCCGTGGCATCCAAAACCACGCGCACATCGACGTGGCGATGGTGCGCTGCCACTAAGGCCTTTAGGATATCTGGATCCGACAACTCATACATATCCAGATAAATATAATGGTGGCTATTTTGAATGAGTTTCAGAGCCTCTGTTTTCACGTCTGGACCCCACAGCAGTTCCATCCCGTCTCTGTCGGTCACGGGAACCGGTAATACGCGTTGTGTAGTGGGCGAAGAGTCGGTTGAGTGTGTCCCACACCCGGCAGTGACGGACATCATTCCTGTGCATATCGCCATCGCCATCAGGAGTCGCTGAAACCTTCGGAGTCTGTGCAAATCGTTCACCTCTGACAAAGTTGCAATCGTGCATTGCAATTGTCATATGGATTCCTGAAGAAACAGGTAAAAACCTTTTTACAATACTTTAATTATCCAAAATAACAAATATTATGAAGGAGGCGACGTATTTGGCGCCCGCAAAGGCATCTGACATTCGCCGTTGCCCGTCATCCCCTCGTCAGTGACCAGATATGTTCAACCAGCAATTGCGCACGCGAGCCCCCCCGCCTTTGCACCGTCCCCTGTAATCCCAAGAGTCGGCCATACGGAGTGAACAACACGGCACCTTCGCTATGATATACCGATTCAAACATCGTCGCATCCAACAAATTTGTTTCATCCTCCAGCGTGAAGAACACCACCGTACGACCACTTTTGGTCGGCGGGCGGTGCGGCCGAACGGCCAGCCCCGCGACGAGGACCTGTTGGCCGTCTGGAGCCTCAAGCACTTGCCCTACAGTCATATACCCTTGCTGCGTCAAATCCTCGCGCATCAACTCTAACCAGTGCCCAGAGACACCAACGCCTAGTAAATTGTATTCGTCTACTAGACGGCTCGCAAGCGAGCCCGGGACTCCCTTGTATTCGCCGCTTACCGAAGCGCGGGTGCCTTCGAAAAGCGGTCTATCTCGCTCTTGGCGCTCTGCCATCCAGCCCGGAACGTGCCACAGGAGTAGCTGTCGGTCGACGTGTTCGAGGGCGTCGAACGCCCCGACCCGAATCAGGTGTTCGACCTGCAGCCGATCCGCCCGTTGCACCCGCATGACAAAATCCTCTGTACACGTAAATGGCCCGTTCGCCTCCCGTTCGTCCATCACCGCCTGCGCCACTTCGGCCGACGCCCGTTTGACGAGCTGAAAGCCAAGGCGAATGCTGTGCTCGTCTGGCGTTGTGCACGACCACATACTTTCGTTCACATCGACCGGGAGAATCGATATCCCCCGCCGTCGCACTTCGGCACACACCACGTGGACCGGATAATAACCCATGGGGTACTGATTGAGAATGGACGCATAAAACTGTGCGGGATAGTGCTTGACCAAATATGCCGTCTTGAACGCAGTAGTGGCGAACGCGGCGGCATGTGCCTCACAAAACCCGTAGCTGGCGTAACTTTGAATGTAGGAGAAGATGGTATTGGCCACATCCCGGGTCACCCCATTCTCCGTCGCCTTGGCCAGAAACTTTTGGCCAATCTGCTCCATTTCCGCGTGACTTCGCGCGTGGCTCATCACCCGCCGCAAATCATCCGCCTCCCCAGGCGTGAACGCGGCGATGGCAGTGGCGATTTCAATCACCTGCTCCTGAAAGAGCACCACGCCATACGTCTTGCCGAGAATCGGTTCCAGCTTCGGGTGCAGGTAGGTGATCGGTTCGATGCCGTGGCGGCGGGCAATGAATGGATCGACCATGTTTCCCTGAATCGGCCCGGGTCGAATCAGCGCGACACTCGCCACGATATCCTCGAGCCCCGACGCCTGAAGGCGGGACTGAAGTGCGCGTTGCGCGGGGCTGTCTAGTTGAAATACGCCCATCGTTTCACCGCGGCGAATCATCTCCAGCGTGGCTTCGTCGTCGAGCGGAATGTTGTCGTAATCGATCGCGCGATTTCCCGCGCGACTCAGACGCACGGTATTTTCGATGGCGGACATCGTGCGAAGCGACAGCAGGTCGAGTTTCACCAGTCCGACATCTTCCACGGTTCGTTTATCGAACGGCGTAATCCACTCCCCTTTGGCAGACGGCTGCAAACTGGTGATATTGTACAGTTCATTTCTGCTCACGACCATTCCGCCGACGTGCATGCCGAAATGGCGAGGGAATCCTGCGACATGGCGGGCAATTTGAAACAGCCAGCGCAACTTAGGTCGCTCGCCGGCGTACTCCATGAGCTCAGGGACTTTGTCGAGGAGCGTATCGATTTGGTCGGCGTGAGCAGACCACGGGACGCGCTTTGCCAACGTGTCGAGGAGCTCGTGCGGCAACGCGAGCGCAGCACCGATTTCGCGCACCGCAGAGCGGCCGCGAAACGTTTGGTACGTGGCGACGCGCGCGACTTTGTCGCGACCGTACTTGCGATAGACGTAGGCCATGACCTCGTCGCGCCGGTCACTCGCGAAATCGATGTCGATGTCCGGACGCTCTGCCCGCTCGAGTGACATAAACCGCTCGAACAACAGTCCCCGCGATGCCGCGTCGACATCCGTGATGTAGAGGCAGTAGGCGACCGCGGAATCCGCTGCGGAACCGCGGCCCGCACAACGGATGGATCGACTGCGCGCGAAACGCACGATATCCCAAACCACGAGAAAATAGTCGACATACCCGAGTTGGACGATGATCTCCAATTCGTGCTCGAGTCGTTGTTTGAGCGCTGCATCCACGCGCAAATAGCGGTCGCGAGCGCCGGCATAGACGAGCTCGCGCAAAAAGGACACTCGATCCCCCGCTGCATCCGGCAGCGAAAACTGAGGAAAGTGGGTCTGCGTAAGCGAGAGTGCCACTTCACACCGATTCGCGATGTTCAGGGTCTCTTCCATCACCTGCGGATACATGCCGTAGCGCGCCTGTGCCTCGGCTGCATCGTGCAACCAGGCTTGGCGATTGAGCGGTCGACCTGGATGCGGCGTGTATACATCGCATCCGAGCCCGATACAGCGAAGCACGTCGTGAACGGGAAACAAATGCTTGTCGACGTAGTGCACATTGCTCGTCGCGACAGCACGAATAGACGTCTCTTGTGCCAATGTGTACAGGTCTTTCATCGCGCCGCAGCTTTGTGGATAGCCATCCGCTTGCAACTCGAGATAGAACGCATCGCCAAATCGTTCTTTGTATCGCAGCGCCCACTCCTTGGCGGCAGTGTACGCCTGTCTGCGCAGGTGCCGCCGAATCGGACTATTGCGGCAGCCAGACAGGATGATCAGGCCGTCGCCTAGGCGAAAAAGTGTCTCTTCGTCGATCCGCGGCGCACTCCTGCGCCCCTCCCCATGGTGCGCCAGCGTCAGCAGTTCACATAGATTGCGATACCCGCGCTTTTTCTCCACCAACAGGGTGAGATGCGCCCCGTCCTCAAGCGTGATCTCCGCCCCAGAAATCGGTTTGATCCCGTACACGCCCGCCCACTTGTGAAGCTCTGGCAAACCCGCGATAGTATTGTGATCTGTGAGGGCGAGGGCCGGCATTTGAAACATTCTCGCCTGTGCGACCAAGGATTCAATGCTCGAGGCGCCGTCCAAAAATGAGTACTGCGAATGGCAGTGTAGGTGGATAAACATCGTTCTCCCCGCCTAATCCCAAACTTTGTAGATATACCACGCCTGTCTGGTACACTCGAGTTCGAGCAGTGCGTTGTGGTCGGTCCACACGCGCAACATCTTGCGCTCCCCTTCGCCTTGCCACCAGTCGCCCATCTCCATCCACCGGTCAAGCACTTCGAGAATCGTATGTACTTCGTCGTGATCGACAAAGGCTTCAGGCTCCTCGTCCCGCCACTTGCACACTGCGACAGGCCTGCGCACAATGCGGCTCACAAGCTTCCCCCCCGCTCAATGGCCGCCAAGCGCGCCTCTCGAAACGTCGGCTTAATGCCGATTTGCAGTTTCTTCGGGAATTTGTGCGCCAATTGCACGCGTACGTCCTCCATTCGCGAACGCTCGATTTGCGCCAACGGGTAAAACGCGTCTTCGTACAGCACAAACCCGGCCTGCACGGACTGAAGCGGTCGCAAGTCGGACACGTACACGTCCAGCAGCTCCAGCCGCCGCCCCACCATCTGCAACCGCCCCGCCTCTAGTCCGGCAATCAGTGAAAACGGCTGATACACGGGACTACGCGCTGCGTGTTCATAGCTTCCGCGGCCCGTTTCCGTCCGCCAACTGACCCCGATGCTCATCGCGCCTGCAGACACCCGCTGCAACTCGCCACACAACTGTGCCGCCATCGATTCCATCAGCGATTCGACGACTTCTATCCCCGATTCTTCGCCAATCGGTGCGCGCCAGGAACATCTTTGCTCAATCGCCGGATAGTTGACCTGAATTTTTCCGCCCGGCACCTGTTCCATCGCGCGCCTCCAGAGCCACGCTTCTTTACCAAAGTGCACAGACAAAAGCTCATCAGATATCCCCTTTAAGTCCCGCAGCCGATGCACGCCGAGTTGCAGCAACTGTTCGCGCTGTTTTTCAGGGATGTACCACAACGCTGGAATCGGCATCTGTTCCAACCAACGCGTCTCTATCTCTTCCCCGGTGTCGAGCCATCTCGCCAACCCCGGAGAGACGATGAGCTGCTGTTGACGCACCCGGTAATACAGCGCGCCAGGCACTCGCTCCAGGCGGCTCCAGGCGACGAGTGCCTCTGCCAAAAACGGATTTTCCGCCAGACCCGCCCGAAATCTCTGTTCGGCGTGCAGCACCCGATGGATTTCCAGAAGTACCTGCCGCACTTCCGCAAGCGGCACATCCTCCCCTGGGACCTGCAGAAAAAACGCGTTAGAATCGACCGTACGAAGAAACGGGGACACGTTCCACAACGCGCGATACACCTTGTGCATGGTGTCCGTTGTGCGTTCCGGATGGGAGAAAACGATTAAATTCGGTGTAACGGCCATCGCCGTTCGCAGTGGCCACCCCATTCGGACCCCCGCCCGACCAGCCGAAACCGATACATCCGTCACGACCTGAGAACTGTCCACCGTCACATATGGAGAATTGGCGGGCGCTTCTGTACACACGCCCTCCCCCTGTCCGAATAACGTATATTTCATCTGCAAACACCCCGGAACATATGTTCTTGTATCATTATATGCACGCGGACACGTCGATACAAACATATGTTCGGTTTTCAGGGTGGTAAAGTTAACCTGCGAAATAGGGCAGAAATGGCGTGGAGGATTTGCAAAATATTTGTCTATCAACAAAACTCGCTGAAACATTTTGTGGGGATTTGTCGTCTATATCAGTGAACGACAAAACAAAGGGCGGGATTCACGTGGCAATTGGATTTATCATCACTGTCATGTTACTAGCTTTGGTGCTCGGACTATTGGCAAAGCAGGCACTCTCGACAGACCAAAGGGCTTTTCCGCACCCTCCCGCAGAGCCAGCCCTGCATTTTGCGATGCAAAGAACGGCGGTGTCGGAACCGACGAACGCGTGCGATTCCGAACATGCCGCTTCAGCGGACGAGTTCCACGCCGGTTAATGGCTGTCTCCCGGTGTTTGGAAAATAAACTGCGGGATGAGACGGCCGTTTGGCGTAACGGCTTCGACATGTGCGATGAGATTCCGCAGATCTCGTTTGTTTGATTGACTCGCCTCGTCGAGCCTCTGTGCCGACATTTGTGCAGCCGGTGTAGGCGCTGTTTCCTGCTCCCTTGTCCGGCGCTCCGCCGCAAACGAGACAGCACCCTCCCGGTGCGCCTCGTCGAGCAGCGCATCCACGGACAAACCGACAAAGCGAAACACGTGTAACGGCTCGGCATCCGCCGTCGCCAAGAGGTGAAACAGAAGTGCGAGCACGTGTGCACAGACCGGTTGCCAATCGTTGCACGTACATTTTGTCTCCCGCTCCATCTTCCCCCACGTCGTCTCATCCGGAAAGAGATTTAACTGGTTATCCGTGACGAATTTGATGAAGTCCGGCTCCCACTCCCCGGCAAAGTGCGCAGCGAGCCAATCCGGGCGGCGAGCCAGCCACTTGGCGACATCTCGACTGTGTCCTGTGTAATCGGCCAACCACGGCATAAACACATGAAATGCCCCGCGCTCGGGGCCCGCTGTTTTCACGGTGGCGACAATGCCGCCATCATGTGTGCGCACATCCGACACAGCGCCCCCTCTCGCATCCTGTTTACCTTTGCGAACGCGGGATTTGTCCGCCTCTTTGAGGACAACTTTCCAAGCGCCTTCGACGACAGGCGTACGCGCTTTAGACTTCACGCCTCTTCCTCCTCCCAAATGTTCTGTTCGCTGAGTGTAAACAACTCGCGCAGTGCATCATCATCGAGTTCTGTCACCCACTCATTGGTTCCACCGACAATCGCTTGGGACAACTCGCGCTTGGTCGTGATCAGATCATCAATGCGCTCTTCGAGGGTACCGGTACAAATCATCTTGTGCACCTGGACATCCTTGGTCTGCCCAATTCGATACGCGCGGTCAGTCGCCTGGTCTTCAACAGCCGGATTCCACCACCTGTCAAAGTGAAAGACGTGGTTGGCCCGCGTCAAGTTGATGCCGACGCCTCCGGCACGAAGCGACAAGACGAGGATTGGCGAAGGGTCTTTCCCCTTTTGAAAATCGTCGACGATTTGACCGCGGGTCGAAGCGGACAGGCCGCCATGTAAAAACTTCGGACGCACCGACAGCTGTTCCTCGATGGTATCGCACAAGATCTCGCCCATATCGCGAAATTGCGTAAAGACGAGCGCACATTCTCCTTCATCCAACACCGTTTGCAGCAATTCGATGAGTTGGCGGAGCTTGCCGGATCGATTGACGGACGCGACTCCACCAGAGATGAGACACGGGTGATCACAAATCTGTTTGAGGCGGACCAACGTCGCAAGAATTTGTCCCCGCCTCGACATGCCCCCCCCCTGCAGAGGCGTGATGTCTGTGAACAGCTGGTCGACCATGGCCTGGTACATCGCCGCCTGCTCCCCCGTGAGTAGTGCACGCTCGCTGACTTCCCACTTATCCGGCAGTTCCGTTTGAATTTCGGGGTCGGATTTCCGCCTGCGAAGCAGGACCGGACGAAGCAGGACCTGCAACTTCGTCGCTGTGTCACCGGTTGGATTGCGCAACGTCCCGTCGATGAGTGTCTTGCGGAACCACGACGGTGAGCCGAGGTAACCTGGATTTAAGAAATCCATCAATGCCCACAATTCTTCCAACCGATTTTCAATCGGCGTACCTGTGAGTGCAATCCGGTGTTCCGCTTGGATCAACCGTATTGCCTGCGCCTGCTTCGTGTCGGCGTTCTTGATGTTTTGCGCCTCGTCCACAACCACCGCGTCAAATTGCAACTCCTGCAACAGCTCGATATCGCGAACGAGCGTAGCGTACGTGGTCATCACGATATGGACCGGTTTGTCAGGTGACACGTGCGCTGCCAAGTCTCGGTCACTGCCGTGATGTACGTACACCGACAGATTCGGCGCGAACTTCGCCAGTTCGGCACGCCAGTTTGGCAAGAGCGACGTCGGGCAGACGAGCAAATGGACGCCCTTTTTCAATCCCCTCTCTTCCAGTTCCAAAAGATACGCGAGCACCTGAACCGTCTTCCCGAGGCCCATATCATCCGCCAAACAAGCGCCGCAGCCAATGGATCGCAAATGCATGAGCCACGAGAAACCGAATTGCTGATAATGCCGCAATTGCCCGCGAAACGCCTCGGGCGTGTCGCACAGCGTGGGATTCGACGCGTGCGTCAAGACCGAAATGACGTGCTCAATCGGCATGGCCTCTTCCTGATACTCAACTTGTACGGGGACTTCGGCCGTGTCCGAGGACATCAATATCGCCCGTGACAAATCCAACACGCGCGTGGCGAGCGGCTTTCCGACGCCACCGAGCTCCTCGACCTGCCGCAGGATCTCATCCACCGGAATGAGCCGCCACGAACCCTCGACTTGCACAAACGGCGTTTGATTGGCGACCAATTTCGCAAACGCCTCGCGCGAGATTTCCTCGTCGTCGATCACGATGGACCAATCAAAATCCACCAGCCGATTCGCATCAAACCACTGCTGCGAAGATCCGCCGGCGCGCTTGGCCTCCGACTTGGGCCGTTTCACGCGTACGCGAATCCGCACGCGCGACCCGTTTTCCCGCAGTACGTTCGGCGCATCAATAGAAAATCCCAATGCCCGAAGGCGCGGTACAGATTCCGTGAGAAACGTATAGACGTCATCCGCTGCAATCTCGCACGCGCTCGGTGCTGGCAGCGCAAAGGACTGCTTGATCTCACGGCTCACCGCCGCCGCCTGTCGAAGCGCCGGCAGCATCCAGACGTCCGGTTGCACGAGCGTATCCTCGCCGATCACCCAAACGCGCTCTTCTTGTCGCCACCAATCTTCCAGCGGCTTCGACCAACCTAATAACCGGTGTTTGACCTGATAAACCAACTCCCAATTTGCGGAAGGCGAATCGGCAAGTGGTGGGACGAGTTGAAAGGACAGCGTATAAAAGTTTTTCCCGGAGTTATCGTCCAGGTTCGAGGCCTTCCAACCGGACGTCTGCAGCGCCTGACGCATCGCCCGTGCGACGAGCCAGCCGTCTCCCGGGAACGTTTGCCCTGTCGCACCCTTGAGCGATGCCCGCCACGCTTCAAACACATCCGCTTCGCCCCGGTACATCACTCTGTACGATTGCCCCGAAGATGCAGTCGAATCGATGACGTCAAACAGTTGTTCGCGAACGATGGCGTCGACACATACCATGATCCACCAGTCGATGGCGGCTTGCTCACTCGAATCCGTCACCTGCGGCTGGCCGTTTTGGAAACCCGATAAAATCGACAACCGGACACTGCAAAACTCTAGAAGCGACCAAGCTGGCAACCACATGCCGACGAACGTGCCATTGCCGGACCCCCACTGAGGCATCACGTCGTCCGTAGATGAAGCGGCATCCCGTAAAACGCTTAGACAATGAGCCACCGTGAACGCAGTCACAAAGGCACCTGCTAAGATGTCCCGCGCGCGAACGATTTCACGCGCAAGACTAAGGCCCGCAATGGCTTGTTGGAGCGTTCTACCACTTGCTGACGAAGGAGCACGCGTAAGGATGAATTCGTCCATCTCGCGCAAGTTCGTCAACAACTGGATGAGTCCCGCGGCGTTTAGGCACAGTTTGCGTGCGCCCACATCAAACGTGGGAATAATCCCGTTTTGAACCAATTGTTCTGCCACTGCCAGTAGATGCTCTTCATCTGAACGCGCCAACGCTTCCGACCATGAGAACACAGCTTGATCTTCTCCATCGGCAGTTTCTCTCACCAGGAAGTGAAGGCCGAAGGGTAACGCTCTCTGGTTGTCGTCCATGTCCTCACCGCTCATTCCTATCAAGGTTCCTCTGATTGTGTCCGGCAGTCGTGACGAAAAAATGACTGTTCATTCATCTTATCATTACGCGCAAAGGAACGTAAAACGCGAACTTCGTCATTTCCCGCCAAAACGTGAAATAGGCAGAGAGCGCGGTGGCTCCCTGCCCACGTACAGAAATCGCTACAGCCTGTACGGCTCGCCCTCAAGGTCATCAGGGTTGTCGTTTGCTGCGAGTGTGCGAAGGTCTCCAGCGATCGCTTGTGCCCCGCCCGTCGCAGCACAATCTCCACCTTCGAAACAAAAATCATCGGGGGATTTTTCTTCGACGATCGTCCGACCGGCTTCATCGACCATGCTTCCACGCTCGTGATGCTTTTCTGGTTCTGACACCGGCATCATCCTCGCTTTCGCACTCGAGATTTTGTACGCGAATCGGCAGATTGCCGACCGTTCCTAGTCTCTTCGACCTTCGACTGAATATGCGGCGTGTGATTGTTTCGCATATGAAGCCGTTTCATCCCGTATGTTTGAATAGACGAGCATTGCGGAGGGGACTGGCATGTTTTCAGGGGTAATTGGAAATTGCATCCTGGACTTTTTCGTATCGATGGGCATGGTGATAGGCGGGTCCCTGCTCGGTGGGCTGTCCGCCATCATCACCCACCACAATCCATTTTCCACGATGAACTCACTGTCTGACGACCTAAAAATTTGGGCCCTAGCAGCGGCACTCGGCGGTACGATGGATACTTTGCGCGTCATCCACCGCGGTGTGTTCGACTTCTCCTTCAT
This sequence comes from Alicyclobacillus fastidiosus, assembly GCF_026651875.1. Lineage (GTDB taxonomy): Bacteria > Bacillota > Bacilli > Alicyclobacillales > Alicyclobacillaceae > Alicyclobacillus > Alicyclobacillus fastidiosus. The sequence continues at coordinate 4,339,935 of NZ_CP104067.1, forward strand.
GCCCATGGCCCGAACGTTTGTATATCTGGTCGCAGCTTTTATCGGATGCCAGGTCGGGTACGTCATCATCCAGTGGATCATCGGAGGTGAAAAATGATGATCCGGCCAGGACTTAAGCAGATCATCGGGGCGCTCGTGCTCGGTATGCTCATCGGTGGGACAGGCATCACGTTCTACGCCGGACATGACTTGAAGACCATGCACGAGAACCTCGTCCTGCAACAGCAGGAAAACGAGGCGCTCGAACGAGAAAATACACTGCTCTCCGAACAGGTGGAAAATCCAAATGCAGAAGCCACCCTGAGTACAATTCACGTCGACTGCAACGTGCCAAACGATGTGCCCGTCCAAACCGCGATCAAGGCTCGCGTGCAAAAGAGCCTCGCATTTCTGCAAGGTAAATCGCTTAAAATCCTATTAGACCATCCCGACCTTCCCAACCGCATTCTCGATCCCCAATCAGTCATGGTTGCCAACCGCAAGTTTCGGCTCCGCGTCACACTTGTTATAATTACAAGCGATGAATTATATCTGCGCGTCAATGGACAATTGCAACAATGACGGTTTGGGGAAGAGGGCTTAGAAGTGCTGTACAGCGACATGACAAAAGAACAGTTGCAAGCCGAGATGAAAGAACTGCAGCAAAAGGGGCAACGCGCTTTCGACGAGGAAAATTGGACCGAATACGAGGTTTACATGACGAAATGGTATCTAGCCAAGAGCTACGAGATCCTTCCTTCTGCCCATATTGAAATCGGCCGCACCTACCGCATCGCGGAAGAATACGACCGACTGACTGTCACCGGCCTCGAAGGCGTCATGGCTTGGGGCATCCGTCAATCTTCAGGAGAGACAACGGCTATCCCAATCGCGCGTCTCGACGAGTACGACGACGATTTTGAGTAGAGGACCACACCGCTTAGATGCGAACGGTAACGGCGTCGATGACCTTTGGGGCATTGTTCAAAGTCGTCGCGCCAAGTTCCGTGATCACAATCAAGTCCTCTATTCGCACACCGAACTTACCAGGCAAGTAAATCCCCGGCTCAATACTCATCACCATCCCAGGCTCGAGTACCTGCTCATTACCCGAAATCACATAAGGTGCTTCATGGATATCCAATCCCACACCGTGACCGGTGCGATGTGTGAAATACTTTCCGTAGCCGCCACGCACAATCACGTCGCGGACCACATCGTCCACTTCGCCGAGGGTGACACCCGGTTTGGCCGCCGCGATTCCCGCCAGATTCGCTTCGAGGACGAGATTGTACACCTCGCGAATCGCTTCAGACGGCTCCCCTAAAATATAGGTCCTTGTGATATCGCTGCAATAATGTTCATAGATCCCGCCGGTATCCACAATCAGCGTAGTGCCCGCCACGAGTAAGGAATCATCCGGTTCGTGATGCGGTTCAGCACCATTTTGGCCAATCCCGATAATCGCCGGAAACGACTCGCCGTGCGCACCAACGGACTGCCACAACTCGGACACCTTTCGCGAAACCTCTAACTCCGTGAGGCCACTTTTCAAATGTTCACGAAGTTGCTGCACGACCTGATCCGCCTGCCAAGACGCGTGCGAAAGCGACTTTAACTCGTCCACATCTTTGCGCACGCGCGCGCGCTCGATGAACGGGTCACCACTGACCGTGCGTACTCCTTCTGGCAACGTCGCCTGCAGGCCGATCACGTGTCGCGCCTGCCACGTGCCATCGATGGCGACCGTACCACTTTGTCGCCCGATGCGCTTGGCAAAGAGCGGATAAGCAGATTCGCCATCTTTCCAGAACTCGATTTGTACACCGGCTTTTTCGAACGGGAGTTGGAACATTTCATGCGCAACAATGGCGGACTCGCCGTCTGGCAAGACAATTAGCCCTGCTGCCCGCTCTCCCGTCTCCACCCAACTACCTGTAAAATAATAGAAACATGCCGGGTGTGTGAGAACGACCGCATCCACACCATTGTTATGCAAGTCCTGTGCAAGTCGCATGCGACGTGCTTCGTACACGCTATGCGTCGTCATAATTAGCCTCCTCTGTGGCGCTACCCTCGCTAACACGTCCATTATAGCGCAACGTCGTCGGTGCACGTGGGTTGGCCACTAGCCACGCGGAGGCTGTGTGTCTGGTTGCAAGGCCAGATCAGGCGTCTTCAGTCGCCACAACCGGGGAGGCCGAGTCCCCGCTCCCCTCAGTTCTTTGCCCGCTCCTGTAAATACCGAGCAAATTTGGCCACCTGTCGCATGGTTTCCTCTATCTCAGGGTCTGTGAGAATATCTCTGCCTGGGCGACTGTTACAATCGTACACGTACGTTCGACCGTCGACGGCGCTCACCCCGACGTCTATCCCCAATAACCCAACGAGTGGATATTCCCGGGAAATCTTTTGTGCAGCCTGAGTTGCACAATTTACGATCCGATCCAGATCGCGCTTTGTGAGTCCAACTTCCGTTAGCGCCTGCACGGTGGACTCTTCCAGTGCAGTCAGTGACCGAATCGATCCACCCGCGTGAAAATTTGTCAGCGTATTTCCCGGCCGGGCATAGCGAGACGTGATGGCCGTGACGCTCCACACCCCTTCCGTTCCCCGCGCCAACGTAACGCGGAAATCCACCCGCCTTCCGTCCGCCGTCTGAATCAAATCGACATCTTCCTGGAGTAGATATTCTCGTCGTCGCAGGGCCTTTTGCACTTGTTTGAGGAGTTCGCGTTCGCTCCACTGCGCCGATACATCCGCATCGAAGAAGCGTGCGCCGCGCACTCTGTACTGTTCTCGTCCCAGCGGGGCGATAAACAGCATGTTTCGCCCGCCGGATCCATAGACGGGTTTTAACCACATCGCGCCATTGGTGCGGTGCAGCAGATGTTTTACTTGCTTCACGTCGACGTGCAAATGGGACACAGGCACGACAATGTGCAGAGGCTCGGACGACCTGTCATCGACACGTGCCGTATCGACGAGAAGTCGGTGCAACTCATCCTTGGGTGGGAGTTTCGGGTTGAATACCAGACATCCGGATCTTCTGGCACTAGCTAGCGCCCGGTGATACGCCTTCCGCTGCATCTTGAGATCAGACAAGTACATGGCGTCGTACAAAATTCTATTTTCGAGCGAGCAGAGCTTTGGGTTCCAATTGGCGCCTTGTGCCTCGTTCAGCGTCCAGCCCTTACATTTTCCAGTTCGCGCATCCACGTTCTCCGGTGTCGTGAGGACCATGTCCACCCCTGCATCCCGGCACGCGCGATACAGGTGGCGAAACGTCAGGTCACGCCGACGCAATCGATGATAAGCGGCTGGACCTCGTCCAGTGAGCACAAAGAACACAGAGATTCCCCCATCCCCGGATGGTACGACCTATACAGTTAAAGAGACGTCTAGGCAGTATAGAGGCTTTAAAGTCCAGCCCCCTTCTGCGACCATTGTATGCTTTGCCGTGTCTGTTTGATCGTGGGCTCATATGCTATAGGGCGGGTGTGATTGGGGAGGGTTTGACATGCACGTCATGATTGTCGCACCAGAAGACTTACCGATTCCCCCACAGCGTGGAGGCAGTGTACAGATTTACGTATCACATCTCTGTGAGGCATTATCACGGAGTGAGGACGTTCAGGTGACCCTCGTGAGTCCTGGCGTGAAATCTACGTTCTCGAATGAGGCGCTAGATTACAGCCATTTCATCGTGGAGCGCACCTCTCCGGATCAATACTGGAGAGGAGTGAGGAAACTCATCGACAGCCTCCACCCACAGATCATTCAGGTCGAAAACCGGCCGAAACAGGCTCTTCGACTTCTACGGCGGTTTCCTGCGAAAGCGATGTTACTCAATCTCCACTCGACGACCTTTCTTGGGCCAAAACATATTACATCCGCAGACGCTCGGCGCGTGCTCACGTCTGTCCGTGCGGTGGTGTGTAATAGTCACGACCTAGCAAAAACCGTACGCGAACGCATCGGGTTATCCGACAGGTGGCATCCGTCTGTCATTTACCCAGGTGTGACACAGCCCTGCCGAACACCAGGTGGCACTGAACTCGGCAAGGCAACTCACGACCCACTTCGCCTGCTCTTCGTCGGCCGCGTCATCCACCAAAAAGGGGTGCATATCGCGATTGACGCGTTGAAGGTCCTAGAGCGACAGATGCCGATTGAACTGACGGTTGTAGGGAGAACCCCGCCGTGGGAACGCGCATACCGAAGGCAGATCGTGCGGTCCGCTGCGAACGCGAACGTGACATTTACTGGATTTGTCGCCCCGAATCAACTACAAGACGTCTATGCATCACACGACATCCTGGTCTGTCCTTCGCAAAAGCACGAAGCGTTCGGTCTCGTCACCATCGAAGCGATGATGAATGGACTACCTGTGGTCGCCAGCCACATCGGCGGTATCCCCGAGGCGGTCGGTACAGAGGGTGGGCGATTGGTGAAAAACTTCCACAATCCTTCTGCATTCGCCAGGGCCATTCGCTCGTTACAAGATAGACAGACCTATCAGCAATACAGCGATTCCGCGTTGAAGCAGGCGGGAAAGTTTACTTGGACTACCTCCGCCGCACGGTTCATCGAGCTGTACCAAAAAGCGGTCAATTCTGCGCAAGAAAAAAAGCATACCGACCTGTAAGCCGGTATGCTTTGGGGATACGCGATACGTCAAGCCTGAATCGAACCCCCGTTCGACGCGGCGTATCCGGCGTCTGATACCTCTTCCGCCTCGGCCTCGTCGACGATGCGTGGAACGCGAAGCGCACTCGCAACACCCCAGTAATAAAACACCAGCGCGCCGACGCCCACGATAATGGTATCCCAAGGATTCGCGATCACGATGTGATAGACAGCTGTGTTAGTAAAACTGCCGAGTACGGACATCACACCGACAAACAGATAATAGACAATCAGCCAGATACCTGACTTCCACTCGTTCTTCATCCGCTGACGCGACGCGGCATCCTTATCCATAAACGCAAAGTAGAGAATCAAGGAAGCCAACGTAAACCCGATGAGCAACGAGTCCGTTTGCCAACCAGCCCAATAGATGATCCAGGTTGCGCAGACAAACGCTGCAGGGGCGAGAATATGCAACCCCTTTAACTTATAGGGGCGGTGCAGCTCCGGTGCGTAGCGGCGAAGCGCAGCGACGCCGACTGGCCCGATCATATACGTCATGACGGTTGCAGACGTGACCGCGTTGACCAAGCCACTCCACATGCTGAATCGGAAAGGCAACGTCCAGACGATAGACAGGATCAACGTGAGCCAGAGTGCGCCCCGCGGTAGACCAGTACGTTTGTCAATCTTGCCGATAACAGAGTAGAAATACCCGTTTCGAGCCCAAGCGAACAACGTACGAGCCGTCCCCGCCAAGTAGATATTGCCTGTGCCAGACGGAGAGAGAATCGCGTCAGCGAAGATAATGACGGCCATCCAACCAAGTCCGAGGGTCTCCAACAAGTTTGCAAATGGAGACTTGAAGGTGACTCCTTGCCAGCCGTTGGCAATCAAGTTGTGTGGTACAGCTCCGATGAATACGAGTTGCAACATGACGTAAATCAACGTGGAGAGGAGGACCGCAAACACGATGGCGCGAGGGATATCCCGCTGTGGGTTGCGCGCCTCTGCGCCGAAGTCAACCGCCTGGCGAAATCCTAGGAACGAGAAGACGAGACCACCGGTCGTCAGCGCCTGCATGGCGCCGTGAATTCCACCAGGGCTCGCAGTCGTAACCGCAAAATTGCTCGGATGGAAATGAAACAACAATACGAGAATGGTCAAGAGCGGCACGATAAACTTGAGCGCCGTGACGATGGTATTGATTTTTCCGAAAACTCGGACGCTCCAATAGTTGATTAAGAAAAACAAAACTAAAAGTGCGATTTGGAATAAATCTCCGACAAACGTGACGTTCGTCGCGGTGCCTTTGATGATTTCAAGGCCCGGAATGTAGCTTGACGCGTAGCTGCGAACCGCTTCCGCCTCGACACCTGCGACGCTGGAATACGCCATCATCGACGCAAATCCAATCAAGTAACCGACGAGAGAACCGTGTGTGTAGTCCGGGTAGCGGACAAAACCGCCCGCGCGCGGAATCGCCGCGGCCATCTCGCCGTACACTAGACCGATGAGCATGACGGCGAATGCGCCAAACAGCCAGGGTATCCAAGCGATGCTCCCTGCCATCGTCGCAGCCGTCTGCGATGCAAACAGCCAGCCGGAGCCGACCATTGAACCGACACCTAACAGCGTGAGGTCCAATAGACTTAGTTTTCTACGAAATTTACCCTGCTCCATAAGTTCTCCCCTTCCTTACCCCTAAAAACAAGAAATTGATAAAATAGTATGACTTTCTTATCAAGATTATAGCACCTATTACTAATTAGTCAAATAATTCAGAGCTTGTACCCGTAAGAAAAAAGCACCCACTTTAATAGTAGGTGCTAAAAATATTGCCACTCTGAACAGGAGTCGATGGTCTACTCAGTGAAGGACGCCCTTTAAAACAAACTGCACGTTTGCCGGTCGTTCAGCTAGACGGCGCATAAAGTACCCGTACCAATCGTCGCCGTATGGTACGTAGATGCGCACCGAATACCCTTCCTTCGCAAGTGACTGTTGGAGGTCCGTGCGGATGCCATAGAGCATTTGGAACTCGTACTGATGCTTCCCGATGTTCTTCTCTGCGATGGCGCGCTTGGCGTAATTGATGATGTTTTCGTCATGCGTCGCGATGGACGTGAGACCAGAACTCGGCAAGTGCACGTCCAACATCTTCAAGTAACTCGCGTCGACATCTTTCTTATCGGGATACGCTACCGATTCAGGTTCCTTATAGGCCCCTTTGACGAGTCGGATACTCGCACCCATTTCGGTCAAGGCCTCGACATCTGCGAGGCTTCTGTACAAGTAGGACTGAATCACCGTCTGTACCTTCTCATACGAAGCAGCCAGTTCACGGAAGATATCGAGGGTGACTTGGCAACGCGCAAAATCCTCCATATCGATATTGACCCAGAGGTCGTGACTGCTCGCGCGATTAAGAATCATGCGCATGTTCTCAAGGCACAGGTCCTTGCTGATATCCAAACCAATCTGCGTCAGCTTCAAGCTCAAGGAGGAATCTGCCCCTGCCGCGTGGATGGCATCTAGCGTCTTCACGCAGTAGTCGGCAGAAGCGCGAGCTTCCGATTCGTCGGCGACGAATTCACCGAGGTGATCGAGTGTCACTGCAATGCCGGATCGATTCAACTGACGAACGGTTTCGATAGCAGCCTCTATCGTTTCACCTGCGACGAATCTGTTCGCCCCAAACCGCAATCCATATCTTTTGGCCCAACTGTTCATAGCTTTGTTTTGTGCCAATTGCAAGAAGAAAGAACGAAGCGCTTCCTCCATGCCCATCCCTCCCAAATTCGCTTCCAACCTGTGGTTCGTGACTCTCTTGCAAGCGACCACCTGACAAAACGGGGGGCGCCTTTCGTATTCGACCTATGGATTATTTCGCGAGATGTGAAGTAGCTTCAACAGACTTACACCTCTGTCGCCGGCCGAATACCCAATTTGGTAACCCAACATAATGATGAAGGCGAGCCAAAAGATTGCCGTCAAAAACGTCACGGCAAACCGTCCGAACGTCCTCCTGCGAACGAACCTGCGCAAGACCATCAATCCGATGGTGATAAGGCCGAGAATAACAATCAATAGATAGACCAGGTTTCACCGCTCCCCAAAATGTCGCCCAGCCAATCTCCTAGGATTGCGCTTTCCATAAACCACTAGAGAGTTGACCTAGGCTGATGGATTCTTGACAGATGGTAAAATTCGGTCAGGATTGACCGTCCGGACGATCGGATGCGTGCGTGCGTCAGCCGGGTCGAACTGTTCTAAGTAGTCGACGACTTCCTTGGTGATGACCGTCGGCGTACTTGCGCCCGAAGTGACCGCGACAACGCTTGCACCGTCAAGCCACGCGGGGTCGATCTCGCTGACGTCCGCAACCCGATACGCGCGCGTTCCAGCAACCTCTTCTGCGACTTGTGCCAATCGATTCGAGTTGTTGCTGCGTGGGTCACCCACGACGATGCAGACGTCCGCCTCACCCACCTGCTCTGCAACCGCTTGCTGGCGGGTCTGGGTGGCTAGACAGATCTCATTGTGAACTTCCGCCGTCGGATACTTAGCGACGACTTGTTCCATGAGTTCGCGCGTATCCCATTGACTCATCGTCGTCTGGTTCGTCACCACAATCTTATCCGTCGACAACTGAAGGTTGTCCACGTCTTCTGGCGCCTGAACAAGGTGTACGTGCAAAGGCGCGACACCCATCGCCCCTTCGGGCTCAGGGTGACCTTTCTTCCCGATGTAGACGACTTCATAACCCGCTTTTGTCTTCTCTGCAATCAAATCGTGCGTCTTGGTCACATCTGGACAGGTCGCATCAATGACGTGTAATCCCTTGGCCAAGGCTCGCGCTCTGACCTCTGGAGAAATGCCGTGGGCGGTGAAGATCACCGTACCCTTATCAATTTGCTCCAAAAGCGACAGTCGATCCGCCCCATCGACCGTGATCACACCTTCTTTGGCAAACGCGTCGACCACGTGCTGATTGTGCACAATCATGCCAAGAATATAGATGGGGCGCGGCAACGCCTTGTCCTCAGCCGCGCGCTTGGCGACGACCATCGCATCCACAACGCCATAACAATACCCGCGAGGCGTAACTTTAAGCACTTTCACCCGAGTCGCCTCCTTCTCTCACATCATACAACATCAGAGCGCTAAGAACACCGTCCATGTTATGGTCAGGGGGTGCGCCACTCGTGCAGGAGCGTCTGTTTTAAATCCCACAATTCCTGCGACAAATCGACGTGGTACTCATGTGGTTTGCGCGGGCGCCGGATCTCCGGCACAAACTGTTCCACCTGCTCGTCGACGCGCGCCCGAATTTGTTGGACTTTGGGCAATTCGTAAACCAGTTCGCCACGGACGAAAACCGGTACGAGCAGCTCCTCAATCCGATAGTTCTCAATCACTTTCCGCTTATACGTATGAATCGGGTCAAACAGTTCAAGCGGCTTCGATGCATCAAACTCCTCGTGTGTCAGCGCGATCAAATCGGCCACCGCGTGATCGTCGACGAATAGGCGCAAGACCTTTTTGCGCCCCGGGTTGGTCACTTTGCTTGGATTTTCGGAAACCTTGATGCGAGGTTCCCACACAGTGTGCACTTCCTGTGCCACCAGCTTGTAAACACAGCCGAGTGCAGGGCACTCGGAGCTTGTGATCAGGTGCGTACCGACGCCCCATCCGTCAATTTCGGCACCCTGTAAGATGAGATCCCGGATGATGTACTCATCGAGATCGGATGAGGCGATGATCTTGACGTCCTTCAGTCCGGCCGCGTCGAGCATGCGCCGCGCCCGCTTGGAGAGGTACGCGAGGTCGCCACTGTCGATGCGGATTCCTTTGAGGCTAAGCCCCTTCTCCTTCATCTGCAGGCCAACCCGAATTGCGTTTGGAATGCCAGAGCGCAGCACGTCGTACGTGTCGACAAGCAGCACAGTCTCCTCTGGAAACGCCTGCGAATAGGCGATAAATGCGTCCAATTCGGAAGGGAAACTCTGAATCCAACTGTGTCCCTGCGTACCGGACACAGGGATCTGGTAAGATTCACCCGCCATCAGATTGCTCGTACCGACACATCCGCCGATGTAGGCCGCGCGTGCACCAAACACGGAGGCATCCACGTTCTGCGCCCGCCGCAGGCCCATCTCAATGACTGGACTGCGTGGATGCTTTGGATTTGTCCGGGCCGCTTCGACGATGCGTCGCGCCTTCGTCGCGATGAGACTTTGGTGGTTGACAAACGTCAAGATGGCCGACTCGATGAGTTGAACTTCCAAAATCGGACCTTCGACGCGAAGCAGCGGCTCGTTGGGAAATACGAGCGTCCCCTCCGGAATCGCGTATACGTCGCCATGGAACGAAAACCCCTTGAGATACTCGAGAAAATCCTCGGAGAACATCTTCAGGGAGCGCAAATACGCTAAATCTCCCTCAGTGAACTTCAGGTGGTACAGGTACCACGCCACTTGTTCGAGTCCCGCAGCCACGGCGTAGCCGTTTCCACACGGGTTCGTCCGATAGAACACGTCGAAGACGACCCGTTCCTCGTGCCGGTTCACACAGAACTGCCCGTACATCATCGTCAGTTGGTATAAATCCGTCAATAAGGTCAGATGTCTATCCCGGTACACCGGCAGTTCAGTAATTTCCAGCATCCGCTGCCGGGCGCGCTCTGTTTGGTTGGTTTGCAATGACTTCATCTCCTGAAAACGCGACAAGAACGTCTACTCGCCACGAAGTGTCGCTACGATATGGTCCGCTGTTTCCTGTCTGCCACTGGCCACGATATCGCGGGTCAACAGCGCATACTCACCGCCGTGCAGGTCTTTGACGACGCCACCCGCCTCGCGGATCAGCAACACGCCTGCGGCGACGTCCCAAGCGTTTAATTCGTACTCCCAAAACATATCGATCCGCCCAGCGGCGACGTATGCCAGATGCAGCGCGGCCGCACCTAAGGTGCGTAAGCTCTTCGCCTCGAGGACAAGTCGCATGACCCTTTGCGTCATCACGTCGCGATCGACGTGGCGCATCGGCATTCCGGTCGACACCACGGCCCGCCGCATCTCGGTGACACTCGATACGGAGAGCTTCATACCTGGGCGGTCGGTTTGGCGGTCGGCCGTGGCTCGCCCCAGCCACTCGACGACGTCCGCGCGGCTGGCCAACCTCGCCCCACTGCCCTTTTGCGCGTAGAAAACCTCTTCTCGATAGGGGTCGTAGATGACGCCTACCTGAAGTTCGCCGCGCGAGGCGAAGGCGATGGAAACGACCGACAGAGGGATGGCGTTGACGTAGTTGGTCGTGCCGTCGAGCGGATCGACAATCCACAGCGCAGGTTCCTGTGCAACCGCTCGAGTGGCTCGCTCCGACGCCTCCCGGCCTGGTTCCACAGACTCCTCCCCAAGCACTTGGTGCGCTTCAAACGAGCGATGAATGCGCGTGCGAATGAGCTGTTCGCAGTATGGATCGACATCGGTGACGAGGTCCGCGATAGATGACTTGGTCTTCACGACCAACTCGGTAGCAAACCTCGACTTAAAGTAATCTCCGGCCTCAAGCGCCGCCTCTAAGGCCGTCGTGAGCACGGCGTCCAAATCAAATCGGTCGTTCGTCATGAATTTGTTCCTTTCATTTTCACAAGAGCGGTTTTGCAACGAAAAAACGCTCTCTCAACCAAGCTGAAACGGCACCCCTGTGAGGAACAACAAACATTCGTTCAAAGTGCCGTAGTTTAATACGTCCGCGTCGAACAAAAACTGTACCGATGCAACATGTTCGAGATGGAGCACCGTATCTCCTGTCACAACCACATTGCCCGCTGCTGCGCCCAGTGGCAAAAGCTTGGCGCTGCCGAACAAGGACGGCCGCTGATGGGGACTTTTCCCGGAGAACAAAATAGACACCTCAGACGTGGCCGGATTGTCCATTTTCAACACGAGGACCCTCGTGTCCGACGCCGAGGAAACGGGCGTGAAGGACACGTACACTTCGATGACCCTTCCATAGTCTTCCCCGTGTGCGCGATATCTGGTCGTGGCCTCCACCTTTTGTACCGACGCTTTGTATCGACCGTCACCGATCAGCCGCTCCTCGCCAAGTGCAACTGGCAGCACCGTGCGCGACGTTTTGATGTAGTGTCCAAACCAGTGTGCGATGCGCCGCAACTCGTCGGCCCTGTGCCGAGGTTCGCGGATGCCATGGCCCTCGCGCGGGTAGTGGAAGTACTCGACGGTCTTGCCGGCTTCCAAGAGCGCGTTGTACATCTCCTTCGAGTTGGCGGGGAACGTGTTGTCGTCGTCATCCCCGTGAATGACGAGGACCGGCGTGTCGATCTGGTGTACGTAGCGCGCAGGTGACCTCTCCAGGTAGAGTGACTCGTTCTCCCAGTACCTTCCCAAATACATGACCTCCCACACGCGCTGTGTGGAACAGCCAAAGTCGGTGAACAGACTCCAAATCCCGAACTCCGAGACGGCCGCCTGGAAGCGATGGTCGTGCCCGATGATCCAGTTGGTCATGTATCCCCCATAGCTGCCACCTGTCAGGCCCATCCGCGCCTCATCGACCAACCCGGTTGCAACGACCGCATCGACACCCGACATGATGTCCCGGTAGTCGCCACCGCCGAGATCCATCGCATTGGCTCGGATGTACTCGTGACCATAACCCACGCCGCCGCGGTAGTTGGGGCAGAACACGGCATAGCCGAGACTGCCCAACCAGTGCAGGTTGAGATAGTTGGAAAACGCCATCGTCGCGTGCCATGCGGGACCGCCGTGGATATCGACAATCAGCGGGTAGGGACCCGGTCCCACAAGCTCGTCGTTTGGCAGCGAAAGAACGCCTTCCATGTCCCAACCGTCGAACGACTTCCACTGGAACGGCTGCACGCGCGCACGGGGTAGCCCCGCAAACTCCGCGTGCAACTCGGTCCACACGTCCTGTGTTGGCGCATCGCTTTGCAGGGCGCCAGACAGCATATAAATCTCATACGGATGGTCGACGGTCTCGGCCAGGTACCCAATGCTATCGGTCCGCGCAGCCACGGCGAATTCGCCCACCACCGCAGTCTCTTCCGTCAAAAACTCGTACGTCCAACCAGCATCGGATTGGCCGGTCTTTTGAAAGCGGACGAGTGGCGCGTACAGCCCCTTTTCCACGGCCGCCACGAGCGCATCTTCACGCAGCCACTGCACATCCTGCACATCTCCGACAAACGACAGCTGCTCCGTGAGGTTCGTAACGACTCCCGAGGCGTTGTCCACCAACCACAAGTCGGACTGTGCATGCTCGCTCCTGTCGCCCCGCGGCGCGACGAAGGCAGTCATCTGTCCGCTTGGCGAGATGGCCGGTTGCACGCACGCGCCGGATCGCACGACCACGGGAGATGCCGCGCATCCCTCGACGTCCGTCCCGAGGCCATCGAGTCTCCACAAGTCGCACCTGTCCAGATCATTGGCCAGCCCGCTGTAATTTGTGACGAACAGCAAAAAACCACCGTCGGGACTCACAGCGAGCTGCATGAGTCCAAAATCTCGTCGATACAGCGTTTTGACCTGTAGGTCGTGCAGCGAAATAGAACAGATTCGCCGCGGGTGCTGGTTGCGCTCCTCGTGAATCACATCGCGCAAATCCTCTTCTGCCGTCGTGCGTTGGTATTTTTCATACGCATTTTCCGCCTCGTCGGCGATCACGTAGACACAGCTTCCATCTGGGCTAAAGGTATAATCGTAGATGTTGCCTAAGTCCTCGGAGGCCAAAAACGCCTCGCCCCCGCCTAGCGGAAGGACGTACAACTGTTGATCCGGCGCATGTTCTTCCTCGTCCGATGGTTTCGCGCACCGATCGCTGATAAACCCCAACCATTTGCCGTCAGGGCTGATTTGCGGATAAGTATCCTTGCTGTCTCCCCTTGTCAGTTGTACAGGTGAATTCCCTCGTGACACGGACCACAGTTTATAGCGATACTTTCCTTCCTCTTCATCGAGCGTACGCAGGGTATAAACTGCTAGTGTCGCATCGGGTGTAATGGCAATTTCCTCTGGTATTTGAAACGACAATAGCGTCTCTACCGACCAATCCTGCACGCGCATCACCTCATATCCCTCCACTGTACATGAGGGTCAATCCGTACACAAGCGTATGCAATCGCTCAGAAATTGCCAAAATAATAGCCAGTATAAGGATGTTGTGTCATTACACAAGGAGGACTCTATGTCACACCCCACACACAGAACGGTTCACGATTCCCTCGGAGCGTTACAGATTCCGGCAAATGCTTACTATGGTGCGCAAACCGCTCGCGCCATCGCGAATTTCCCCATCAGTGCACTTCGCCTCCCGAATTCGTTCATTCGCGCACAAGCCATTGTCAAATGGGCGGCCGCGAAGGCGCACAAAGACCTTGGCGTCCTCCCGCCAGACAAAGCGGATGCCATCTGTGCCGCCGCCGAAGAAGTGATCGCGGGCCGCCACAGTGAGTGGTTTCAAGTGGATGTGTATCAAGCGGGAGCCGGTACATCGCAAAATATGAACGTCAACGAAGTCATCGCGAGCCGCGCCTGTGAGTTGCTCGGTGGGCCGCGCGGAGACACGGGACTCGTACATCCAAACGACGACGTCAACAAGTCGCAATCGACGAACGACACCATCCACATCGCGATGAATATCGCGGGGATGGAGATGCTGGCACACGAACTCGAACCCGCCCTTGCCGCGTTACAACAAGCGCTCGAGTCCAAACGGGACGCGTTTGCAGGCGTGGTGAAAGCCGGTCGCACCCACCTCCAAGACGCCGTCCCCCTGTTTCTCGGCGACGAATTTGGCGCCTATGCAGAAAACATCCGGCGACATCGCATCTGGCTCGAGCAAGGCGCCAGCAACCTGCTCGCCATTGGCATGGGCGGCAACGCGGTGGGGACCGGGATCAATACGCCCGTGGGCTTTGCTGCGCGGGCGACGGCGTATATAGCCGAATATACGGAGCTGGCGTTTCACCGTCCGGTCAATCCGTTCACGTTTAACCAAAACCCAGACGAAATTGTACTGGTCAGCGGCGTCTTGAGGAACATCGCACAAGCCCTCGCGCGATTGGCCAATGACCTCCGTTTGCTCGCCTCCGGCCCTCGCACGGGCTTTTCTGAGATCATCCTGCCTGCTGTCCAGCCGGGTTCCTCGATTATGCCTGGCAAGGTAAATCCCGTCCTCCCCGAGATGCTCAACATGGTTGCGCTCCAGGTCATCGGCTGTGACACGACTGTGGCGCAGGCGGGAGTCGCCGGGCAATTGGAGTTGAACGTGATGATGCCTGTGATGGCGGCAAATTTCTTACACAGTATCCATATACTCAGCACGGGCGTACGTACGTTTACGGAAGGTTGCATTCGGGGAATTGAGGCAGATGCGGCGCGCTGTCTCTGGTATGCGGAGAACACGTTGTCGCTCGCCACAGCGATGAATGTCGAACTGGGTTACGAAGAGGCTGCAAACGTCGTCAAATACGCCCTCGCGAACAATCTATCGCTCCGAGACGCAGGCCTAGCCTTGGGGGTGGATGCGGCGCTGCTCACAAGAGCACTTGACGTGCATCGCCTTGCACGCGTCGCCGACGACCTGGTATCGCGACCACAAGCGCAGACAGTGCCTTCAGCCCCGACTCCACCCGCAGACGATGCGACAAAACAGCGAACAGGAGCGCCGTTCGAGGCGGCCGATTGAGACCGCGGCGACGCCTATTCGTCCTTGAAGTAACGCCAGTCGAGTTTCGAATCCTTGAGAAGGTCGTCGAACGACACTTCCTCGTCTTCTTGTGGATCAAACAATTCCGCAAAGGACAAATCAGGATTTTCGTCCAACCGCTCCTTGGCCGTACGAACAGGCCTTCGCGGCTTCGTCGCCTTCACTTGTTGCTGTTTTTCCGCCGCGTCTTCCAGCTGCGCCCTCAATGCGGCCAGTTTCGAGGCCGCTTGGTTGCCGATGGTGTCACCGACGTGAAAAGCCTCCTCTTTCGGCTTTTCCTTCGGTGCCTTTTTCGGCTTCTCTGCGACGACGTCCATCGCGTAATCCGGCTTGTCAAAGATGTCGACGTCGGTTCTGCGTTTATGCTGTTTGGACTTTTTACTCACTCGTCGTCACTCCTGCTATCCCCGTTCGCCTCTGCCAACCACTTCTTGAGATACGCTTTCTCATCGTCGACGAGCGACGGGTGTTCATGCAAAAACATGCGAAGTACCTCGTCCTCATACGCCGGGTCATCGCGAGTGATGGACGGAGTGCCGATGGCAAAAGACAGTCTGCGGTCGTATAGGATGTTCCACTCCTGTGCCCCATCCTCGACTGTTCGCTCGAGAACCTGCATGTAAATGCCATCGTCCTCTGTACCCTCTTGTTGGAGATACATGACCATTTCGTAGTCGTCAAACGCATGAACCCAATCCAACTGGTCAAACGAACGCATGATTCTGGCTCCTTGTCCCTCTGTTATCCGCTATATCAGGTTGTTTGAAAGGTGCGTTGGAGAATAAAATCGCCTTACTTGCGCCAAAGTATAGCACAATCTGTCATGAACTCGAACCAATGCACGCGGTTCGGATGCAGTGAGCAGTGCATTTTGCTAAAATGACGATAGCCTGACTACATAACAATCGATTCAAGCCACAGAGGGGGCAAGTTAGATGCGCCGATTTTTCTGGGTATTATTCTTTATCGCACTCGTCGTCGTCGCCTATGCAACGTTCGTGCCTCGAAGCGTCTGAGGATTCTACTGGATTTTTGATTCTGGCCGGCTGCCGGACGACCCGGCACCAGGGCAACAGATGGACGGCCCGTCATCGGCCGTCTTTTTTGCGTTCAAGAAAAGGGCGGCACCCGCGCTTCAGGGGCCGCCCTTTTCCTTTGCTACCGCCTGTTGCCAGGCTTCGCTCAAGAGACTAATACTTTCTTGAATTCCTCGGTCAACAGCGGAACGACCTCGAATAGATCCCCGACGATACCGTAGTCGGCGATTTGAAAAATAGGCGCCTCTGGGTCTTTATTGATGGCGACGATGACTTTCGAGCTGGACATGCCAGCCAAGTGTTGAATGGCACCCGAAATCCCACAGGCAATGTATAGATCTGGCGTCACAACCTTGCCCGTCTGCCCGATCTGCAGCGCATAGTCGCAATATCCAGCATCACACGCACCGCGCGACGCGCCTACCGCTGCGCCAAGCACATCCGCGAGCTCCTTGAGCGGGGAAAAACCGTCGGCCGATTTCACACCGCGCCCGCCGGAGACGATGATTTTGGCCTCAGTGAGATCGACACCGCCCGTCGCCTTTTTGACGACTTCGCGAACGACCGTCGCGAGATCTGGTGTCTCAAAGGAAAGTGACACGTCGTGCGTCGTTGCGCTCTTCGCTGCGCCGTCGTACGGTGACAGGTTGTTTGGACGAACGGTGACGACATACGGTTCACCCTTCGGGGCCACTTTGGTGAACGCCTTGCCCGCGTAAATCGGGCGGGTGAACAGCGGCTTATCGCCTTCGAATTGGACATCGGTCACGTCGGATATTTGCCCAAGCCCCAGGCGCATGGCGACCACTGGTGCCAAGTCCTTACCGACTGCCGAATGCGCGAACAGAATGACCTGCGGGTTCACTTTCTGATAGATTTCGAGGACGGCTTTGCGGTACGCAGACGGCGTATAGTTCGCAAGGTGCTCGTCATTTACCAGCCACACTTCGTCGGCTCCGGCCGCACCGAGATCTGGTACATCCACTTGATGACCGAGCACTGCAACATGGACGGAACCACCCCCGGCCAACTGATTCGCAACGCCAAGCATTTCCTTCGTCACATTGCGCAGTGCGCCGTGGCGTACGTCTGCGACAACTAGAATGTTCTTCCCCATGGTTCTCCCCCCTGTGCTTACTCGATGACCTTTTCAACTGTGCGAAGGGCGCCCACCAACTCGCGAACTTGGTCCGCCAAGTCACCCTGCAGAATCTTTCCAGCTTCCTTCTTCGCCGGCAGAAACGTTTCGACCACTTCTGTCTTGGCGGCGATGTCGCCCGCGCCAAGGCCCAAATCAGCAAGTGTGAGATGGGTGAGCGGCTTCTTTCCAGCCTTGCGGATGCCAATCAGCGAAGGGTACCGTGGGTCATTCAACCCCTGTTGCGCCGTCACCACCATCGGCAAACGCCCGACGACCACTTCCTCGTCCCCCTCCGCATCGCGGTGACCGACGACCTCGTCTCCATTTACCTCCAGCTTGGTGAGCGTCGAGATGTGCGCCCAGCCGAGGAGTTCTGCCAGCCGCACCGCCACTTGGCTGGAGCCGTCATCGACCGCCTGGTTCCCCGCGAGGATCAAATCGTACTGCCCGCGCTTCGCAATCGCGGCAAGGACCTGCGCGGCGGTGAACTCGTCGCCGAACAAGGCGGGATCATCGGCGAGAATGGCCTCATCTGCGCCCATCGCCAAAGCCGTGCGCAAAGCTTCCTCCGCCCGCTCCGGCCCCAAGGACACGACCGTCACCTGCGCATCGCCCGCCTCCTTGATGCGGATGGCCTCCTCAATTGCGTATTCATCATATGGATTGACTACAAATCGAACGCCGTCTTCCTTCACTTTCCCATCGACGATGGCGATGCGTTCTTCCGTGTCAAATGTCTGTTTCAATAGGACTAGGATATTCACGGTTAGGCTTCCTCCTCTACCTGTTCCCGCGCTGAGATGCCATAGAGTAGAACGCGTACGATATCTGGGGCGAGCGCCGCCAAATCGTACTTGCCCCCCGTCAGCACCCATGCGGTCACTGTCTCGTCCATCGTGCCAAAGATCATCCGACGTGCGACGCGGTGACTCACGGCCCGATTGAACACGCCCTCGTACACCCCTTGGTCGATCACGCCGTCCAACAAGTTGTAAAACGGTTTCATGATATCCCCGACTTGCCTGCGCAACTCGGCGTCAACCTGCCGCAGATGCACTTGTGTGACCATGGCCAGGGCCGGGTCGCTCCCCAAATCCCCGAAGTACACCTCGACGACTCGCCGGAGTTTCGAGGCCGCATCCCGCTCTCTTGCAAGCGCTTCCTCAAGCTGCGAGACGACTTCCCCGATTGCCTTTCGCAAAATCGAGAGCAGGAGGTCCTCTTTGTTTTTAAAGTAGAGGTAAACGGTCCCATCTGCCACGCCAGCCTCGCGAGCGATCCGGCTGATCTGCGCGTTATGGTAACCGGATCCGGCGATCACCTGGATGGCAGCTTGCAGAATCGAGTTATGCTTACCACTATCTCGGCGCGCTCCGATATCCATTCCTCCCGCGAATGAATGAATACTCATTCATTTTCTAATGCAAAGTCTATTCTGACTACCCTTCGATGTCAAGCGGTTACATGCCGATGGCCATCGCGAACAAAGCCCGCCACAGGGCGAGCTTTGTTTGACAGGTGGCTAGCTTAGGCCTAATGCCTCGCGAACCTTGGGTTCAACTTTCTGGAATCCCTTGTCCCCGGCGGTCCGGAACAAGAGTTTCCCATCGCGGCTAAACACGAAAAACGCGGGCGTGAACTCGTTCTGAAACGCCTCTGCGATAGCGATTTGGTTGTCGACCGCACAAGGTTGAGTAATGCCGTACTTTTCAATGTCCTTGCGGATTCGTTCGACGTCCGTGTCCTCCTCCATGCGCGGCATGTGGACGGCTACGGTTTGCAGCCCCTTGCTCGCATACTCGTCGCGGATGCGCAGAACCTCCGCCATCGTCTCGTGACAGATGTGGCAAGAAACGGCCCAGAAGTGTACAAAAGTCACTTTACCTTCTTCGAGGACAGGCTCGCCATTGAACCATTCCGTGGCGCCTTCGAGTGACGGAAAATCAGAACCTAACCGCATCGGCATCCTCGTTCACCTCCGAATGTCAGCCTGATTAAACGCCTCCCGCACACCTGCGGCGTGCGGGAGGCGAGGTGCAAATTTAGCTTAAGATCAGCCAAAAACGCGAAGCGGGCGAACTCCTTACAGGGTAGCTTGTCCTGGCTTCCAGTTCGCTGGACACAGTCCACCCATCTGCAGTGCTTCGAGGACGCGGAGCGTTTCGTCGACGCTGCGACCGACGTCCATGTTGTGGACGACTTGGTATTGGAGGACGCCTTCGGGATCGATAATAAATAGTCCGCGAAGTGCGACGCCTTCTTCTTCAACCAACACGTCGTAACTGCGAGCGACCGTTTTGGTGAAGTCGGCAGCGAGTGGATAGTCGAGTCCACCCAGGCCGTGGTCAGCCTTGGAGGTGTTGATCCAGGCCTTGTGGCTATGTACACTGTCCGTGCTGACACCGAGTACGTCGGCATCGAGGTCTTTAAATTCCTGAAGGCGTTCATTGATAGCGAGGATTTCCGTCGGGCAAACAAAAGTGAAATCGGCTGGATAGAAGAACATGACCAACCACTTACCTTTGTAATCGGAAAGCTTAACACGTTCGTTCAGCGTTTCCATATTCTTCGTCGACAGCATATCAAAATCTGGTGCCGGGCGACCGACTAACGGCATGTGAATCCCTCCTTGAATTTAGACCACCTTGCGATTGTTATCGAAGGCATTATACTAATAAATAGATGGAGCTTCAAATTCGTGCGACAGACGAAGGGAAGGAAACCACCCATATGGAAACCTATCGCTCAGAGGACTGGAGCAATGCACACTTTCTGGTGAACGACGTGCTCGGTGCACTGTTGCAGAGCCTTCGCGACCACGGCTACAATCCAAGTCTGCATTTGACGTATGACCGCGAAGAACACCATCTACTGGTAGATCCCGTCATTCTCAACAAGCATGACGACGTCAAACGCATCTACCTCGAGTACGTCGACGCGTGCAACACACGCGACGACGCGGTAGAGCGCATTCAGTCGTTACCGAAATTGGACCTCGGATTTTAATCGGGTGTACAAGTGCTCGCCGGATCTCATTCTTACGAGTTAATACGCTAAAAAGGGCTGCCTGTGTGCCACGGCACTTGTGAAGCAGCCCTTGCCGGCTAAAGTCGGGCGGTTAACATCCCCGCCGTGCACACCGTCGAGATGGTGTGTCAATGCAGGTTTTTGACATCCATCACAAGACGCACGTCGTCACCTTCCCTCTCAACCCATCTTCTACAGAGCTAATTGTCTATCCAACAAATAAGAAGAGAACCGTATGACGCCATAGGCGAGCACCCAACTGGCGAAGATCGGGACACAGATGGACGCAGGTGCGGAAAATGCGTGATCTGCAGTACTTTGATCGATGTGCAAGTAGTGACCGTGATGCGAACTAAGCATCCACCAGAAGAGGCCGTAAACTACCCACAACAGGGGAATCGCCGGTTTTAGTCTCGACTCTCTCAACGCGCCGAACAAGATGCCACATGCAATCAAGATTGGACTCACCAAGACGAGCAAAGCATCCCACTTTAACCCGTTCAGAAGATACGCCGTGACTAGATGCGAACTCCACTGGTCCTGCAAGAGCATCGTGTACAGCCCGAGCAGTCCAACGCAAACGTACACGATGGCGATGTTCCCGACGTTTCGAATAAACGAGGCGACGAATTTCGCCCCCACCAAGTGCGTCCGCGATACGGGAAGCGTCAACCACCACCCAGAGGTGCCGTTTTTCCATTCGTTCATCATCATCCGCGTTGCCACACCAAATGTCATAAATGCCAGTACAAATGAGAATAGCCAAACATCCATCAGGTCGATGTGCGTTTGCACCGCAGCGTACGTCGTGACGATGACGATCACCAGAGCGACCCCCACCGCATATGCCAACCGCCACTGTCTGGAAAGTTGGACTTTACGGTTTTTTTGACCTTTCAAATCGTGCTTCACAAGCGCCCAAAACTCACCTCGAGAACTCATCCGAAAAGGGAACCTCCTAACGATAAAGTTTGTTTAGGATCGTGTGCATGGACCCGTACTCACCGCGCAGCCTCTCGGCCTCTCCAGACAATTGAACATGACCTTCGTTCATAAATACGGCGTGATCGAACAGCGGTTCTGCTTCGTAGATCTCGTGTGTGCTCACGAGCATCGTGCGCTCGCCGCTACCCATGTGTTCAATCAAGCCCTGGATGATCTGCTCGCGTGAAATGGCATCGATGCCGGTAAACGGCTCATCGAGTATGGTCAAGGGCACGTCGCGCGCGATACACAGAATCAACATCAGACGAGCCTCTTGACCGCGTGACATGCCCGCCGTGCGCATGTCTGGGTCGAGTTTCATCGACGAGGCCAACTGTTCCGCGAACGCTCTGTCGAATCCTGGCAGTAAGCGAGTGGCCCATTCAAATGCCTGCTGTACCGATTGCTCCGGGTACCAGCGCGCTCTATCTGGCAAATAGGCAATCTCTGCGTTCGTCTTCCAATTTGGCCGCCTGCCGAGCACCCTGACTTCCCCGGAGTCTGGCCGGGTCAGATTCGTCAAGGCGCGGAACAGCGTCGATTTTCCTGAACCGTTCGGACCGAGGACACCGACGACGCGCCCCTTTGGGATGGATAAGTTCAAATCATTCAACGCAGACTTCTGTCCGTAGCGCTTGCTCACACCTTGGCAGTACACCGCTTCTTGGCTCATCTGCTGAGGTTTCCTCCCTGCTTTTCAGCGAGAATTCTTTGAATGTCATCAAGCGAATATCCGAAGTTCCTCATCGTGTCGAGAAACTCATTCAACGCCTGTTGTGCCAACTGCGAACGGAATTCTTCCACGCGCTCCTTGGACGTGGTGATAAATGTCCCTTGCCCGCGGCGCGTCTCGGTCAAACCGTCGCGCTCCATCTCCTTATAGGCGTGCATCACAGTGTTTGGGTTGATTTTCAGTGCCATCGCCATCTCGCGAACGGACGGAATTTTTTCGCCCAAAGCAATCTCTCCTCTGACAATTGCGCTGCGCATTTGCTGCAACACCTGTTCGTATAAGGGGTGGCTGAGGTCAAGGTGAAAAGTTAACGAGCCAACCTGACGTTCATGCACATCCTTGCCTCCGATCTAGGCCCTTAAGTACCATGTGATTTAAGTGTATTATATCACTTAATACACATGACACAATAAGCGGTGGACATTTTTTCGAGCAACTCTCCCTTCCAGATTCTTCACCGGTTTGGCGCGCGACAAAAAACCGCCAACCCAGTCGGGTCAGCGGTTCACGCGTCTTATTAGACGATTTGAATCGTTTTTGATATGGAAAACGCCCTGTTACGCCTCAGACGGACTCGTCGATCCGCTTTCCGAAGGGCCGGACATCCCTTTGAATCTCGCCCGACCCATCCAGAGCAAAAATGCAAAGGCCAACACTGCGGGAATTAAGTCCCAAAGCAGTGCGTGTGTCACCGAGGACGCGAGCGCCAGGCCCAGCTTATGCAGAATCGGACTGGGAATTTGGCTGCGCGTTTGCGGGGAGAGCATCGCGCGCGGGTCCATCGAACCGAGTCCATGATATTGCTTCATGCCGGCAAACGCCGTTTGCAATTGATTTTGGAACGAGTTCTTTTGAATCGCACCAAAGACGACAATCCCCACGGTCATCCCCAACTCGCGTACAAATGAGTTGGTCGAACTCGCGGCGCCACGCTGGCGAAAATCGAATTCACTCATCGCCGCCATGCCGACGACGGAGAAGGACGGCCCGATTCCCAAGCCCACGATACACATGAACGACATGACCTCCAGCGTCGAACTGGTCGGGGTGAGTCTCGTCAGCAAAAACAGACCGATGACGAAAATTAAGCAAAACGGAAACAGGATGTTTCGATAGGACAGCTTGCCGGCGAGCGCCCCGCCCAGCGGAGCTGTGATGGAGGACCCGACCATCATCGGAAGCAGTTCAAGGCCGGCGTTGATGGCAGAACCGCCAAGCACGCCCTGAATGTAAATCGGGATGTAGATCACCGCGACGATGTACGCACTGCCAGACAGAAGTCCAACAAAGTTGCTGCCCGCAAAGACCCGGTTCTTAAACATGTGAAACGATACAACTGGTTCTTTCGCTCTCGCCTCAATCACCAGGAAGATGGCAAACAACACGGCCGCCAGGACAAATGCGCCGAGGATGATGAGAGAGTTCCACGCGTACTGATTGCCACCGAATTCGAGCGCGAACATCAGGCAAACAATCGCCGGAACCAGCGTGATGATCCCGAGCCAATCGATCACCTGCCGCAGATGTTGCTTTGATTCGTGGTAAAAGAAAAAGACCAGAATAAAGGTGACGATTCCTACCGGTACGTTGATGTAAAACACCCAGCGCCAACTGATGTTCTCCGTGATATACGAGCCTAACAGCGGCCCGAAGATGCTTGCCAACCCGAACACCGCACCAAACATCCCAGAGAACTTACCCGCTTGATCGCGCGGGACGACATCGAAAATAATGGTGAACGCAATGGGCATCAGCGCCCCGCCGCCGATGCCCTGGATCGCCCGGTAGACGGCGAGCTGGTCCATATTCTGCGCCGTTCCACAAAGCATCGAGCCAACCAGAAAAACCACTAACCCAAAGACAAAAAACCTCTTTCTTCCGTACATATCCGATAGTTTCCCAAATATCGGCATGCCGGCCATTTCCGTGACCATATAGGCGGCGGTGATCCATACAATCTTGTCGATCCCGCCCAGATGGGACACAATACTCCCGGTTGCCGTCGCAACGATGGTATTGTCCATCGCCGATACAAAAATACCCAAAAGAAGTCCCACCACAACAAACCCGATGCGGGTTTCACGCTTACTCACAACTCAATCTCCTTCACTAAGTTATAACTTCGTCTTCTCATGCACTTTCGCCGCATCGGATACGCGGAGAAGAGACCGGTACTCGACGGTCTCAATCTCGCAGCCGGGGCCTATTTCCACGCGGTTTCCGCGCACCACCCGGGCTGTCGTATACGCCAGATTTACATCGTCGCCTTCCACGGTATCCACTGTCAACCTCCGAAGTCCTCCACTAAAAAATCGCAACTGGGGTTTCACATAAATCTTGTCGCCACCGATTTCCTTGGCGCGCGAGTACCCGTGCAATACGATTTCAATGTTGCCGGCATTCAACAGACCGCTGATATCAAACGCACCCCGGCATTTCAAAGACTCGGCATTACAATCTCCATCGACGTTCATCTCACCCATGAGATTGACATCTTCACCACTCGCGTTTCCAGCGACGGCTACCGTGCCCATGATTTTTGCAGCTCCGGTATGAAGATTTCCTTGCACATCCAGTGTACCCATCACCTTCAATTGTTCGCAATCGATATCCCCAGTCACCCTCGCTTCCCCGCGGATGGTCACCTTGTGGAAGTGCCCTCCGGTGGACTGCGCGGTGCCGTTGATGGTCCAGTTTCGCCCTCTAGGCTGTTCCTTCATCATCCTGTCTCCTCCGAAATTTCCGAGTGAATCCTTGTGCTTAGGGGATGTGTGAGCTCCGTTCGCGCCCTTGAGGATTACAATTTCTTGCTGGCACCCACCTTGGCATTGCCAATCGTTTTTAATTCCGAGTAATATTCGACCAGATCTACCTGGGTTGACGGCCCTAGCGTGACATTGTTGCCTCGCACAACTCTCGCCTTGGTATGTTCGAGGTAGATTTCGTCCCCCTCGATGATGTCTGCCGTCAAACGGCGGGATCGATTCAGGAACCGCGACCAACTCCCGCGCTCTACGCGAATTTCCTCACCGCCAATTTCTTTCACCCGAGACTTTCGCTCCAGCCGGACAAGAATGCGGTCGGCAGTCAGTAAACCGTCGATGATGAACGTCCCGTCCGACCGAAACGTGTCCGTTTCACAGGAACCTCCGACGCGCATGATCCCTTCGAGAAACACCTCCTCGGCGAAGATGCTCCCAGAGACGCGAGTCTTGCCGCGAACTTTCACATCCTGTCCTCTGCAATCCCCCTCGACGGTGTTGATCCCTTCTACCATCACGACATCACCCGAGATGTCACCGCGAACGGACACTCTCCCGCGAATGCGCAGCTTCTGTTGAGCCTGGCATTTACCCGCGACACTGGTCGCCCCTTCCACGTCGATGTCGTTGGCAAACAGATCTCCTTGGACCTTAGCCTTACCTCGGACATGCACCACCTCAGCGCGCACGTGTCCCTGGATCTCCGATACGCCCTCGATGTCGCAGCGGATACAATCGATATCCCCATGAACCTTGCCGATGCCCTGGACTTTTACGTCCTGATAAAGTCCACCAGTTGCGCTACCGACACCGGACAGGTCGAGGTTTGGCCGCACTGTGTTCTGATTCATCTTGAAGTCACCCTTTACACCAGCTTCAGTTTCAAATCCTCGACGCACTTGGTTACATCGAGCTCAAACACCAACTTCGTCGCGGAGTCGAAGTAGATATCACTCACTGTGGAACACAGGATGCACAAGGACACCCCAAGCTTCCGAACGAAGACGAGAGCACATTTCCCATCTTCAAACCGGTTGTACGATGCCTCCATCGTCTCGAGGATGATTTTTCCCTCGTCGAGATGGATATCACCCGTTTTTAACGCGATGTCTACCAGATACATCACAAGCAAATCCGCAAAGGGAAAGACCTGCCTGTCTGGATGTCGACTTAGAAATACCTCCAGAGCCATGTCCGTAACAATGTTCTGTGACACTAACTGCTCCCGCGTAAACGACACGTTGGATGGACTTGGCGAAAACATATTGGCCATCTCGTCTAACGACAACCCATCCTTCATATTCTTAATTTGTTCGATCCGCTGAAGCATTCTCTCCTTCGGAAAAAACGTCTCCTGACCTGTAAAAGTGGATTTTCTGATAAACCATTCCTCAGGAATCAGGTTCTTACGCTTCCATCGGTATAGTTGGCCGTAAGATATCCCTGTTAGATCAAGTAGCTCTTTCTTAGACATCAGGTCCTGATCCACTGCATATCACTCCCATGCAGCAACATCATAACATAACACTGTTTCGTTAAACAAGAACCATGTTTCTCAAAGGAAGCGATGGGCCAGATTGAGTCAAAATGAGAATGACAAGCAGTGCGCTCAAGCGATTGACCTTGGAAGAAGAGATGTGAAAGGGGTAGGAGACGCTAAAGAGGGCATCGATGCTTAAACATGTGGAGTGTATATAGAAATTCTAGGTGGTTTTCGAGTTCAAAGCTATCTGGGAACAGTGCGGCGAGGCCGTGACCTCACCGCACTGCGTTCGATGAACAATCGAGGAAGGCGGTGAACTCCATGATCGGAAGAAGATCAAAAATTTTACACATGTAAGGGAACGTCGTTGAGCATCACGTCGGCGAGCGTCAACGCGTCAAGTGCGTTGGTAACGGCAGCGGCGACACGCATCCACACGCTGCGCGTGTGACAGCCCTCATACAGGTCACATAGGCTTTCCGGTGACATCCCCGCATCTTCGGTGACGCAGGCGATTGGCGACAGCGAGCCTTCCAGCAAGCGAACCAATGCACCGATAGAAATCGCCTCGGGGGGCCGACTGAGTTGGTAGCCACCGCCTGCACCGCGAACGCTCGTCACGAACCCGCCTCGCCTTAGCTTTGCCATGATCTGATCCAAGAACTGTTCTGGAATGGCCTCAGCCTCGGCCACTTCGCGGAGCGGAACCGTTCGGTCGACCCCCGCCATCGATGCGAGTGCCACCATGGCGCGAAGTCCGTATTCAGTCTTGCGGGATACCTTCATGCCATTTTCCTCCCTGCTACAGTTCTTGACTGACAGTGACGCTCCGTCAGTTTACTCATAATCCACCCAAACTTCGTCGCCGCGAACCTCGACATCGTACGTTGTCAGGGGGATGACACACGGAAAGGCGGTTGGCTGTCCCGTACGCACATCAAACTTCCCTCCGTGTCGCGGGCAAGCGACGATGTGCCCGTCGAGCGTTCCACTCGAAAGTGGCTGCGCCGCGTGTGTACACACGTCAGACGTGACGTAAAATCCATCTTCGAGATGATACAAGGCCAAGTCGTCGTCCTCGAGCGCCAGTTGTATCATCGCGCCTACTGCTACATCACTCGCGTTTGCAACCTTGATCCATGCCACCTTGGTGCCTACACCTCACTATAAGAGGCGCGTTCACGAAATCCGGAACGCGCCCAACGAATTCTCAACCAATGGAACCTTCCATCTCGAACTTGATCAGGCGGTTCATCTCCACCGCGTACTCCATCGGAAGCTCGCGGGTGAACGGTTCGATAAAGCCCATCACGATCATCCGCGTTGCCTCTTCCTCAGAAAGTCCGCGGCTCATGAGGTAGAACAATTGCTCCTCGCTCACTTTTGACACGGATGCCTCGTGTTCGAGCGTCACGTCATCGTTCATGATCTCGTTGTACGGAATCGTATCCGACGTCGAGTTATCGTCCAAAATGAGCGTGTCACACTTGATATTCGCCTTCGCTCCAACGGCGTTCGGCGCAAAGCTCGCCAAGCCGCGATAGGTAGTTTTTCCACCGTGCTTACTGATGGACTTGGAGACGATGGTCGAGGTCGTGTTCGGCGCGTTGTGGACGACCTTTGCGCCAGCGTCCTGGTGCTGTCCTTTGCCCGCGACCGCAATCGACAGAACCATCGCCTTCGCGCCTTCGCCCTGCATATAGACCGCTGGATACTTCATTGTCAATTTCGATCCGATGTTTCCGTCGACCCACTCCATCGTCGCATCGCGATGCGCTACGGCCCGCTTGGTCACGAGGTTGTAGATGTTTGGCGCCCAGTTTTGAATCGTCGTATAGCGGCAGCGCGCGCGATCCTTGACGATGATTTCGACGACGGCGCTGTGCAGCGAGTTCGTGCTGTAGACCGGCGCTGTACATCCCTCGACGTAGTGAACGAAGCTATCGTCGTCCGCAATGATGAGCGTGCGCTCAAATTGCCCCATGTTCTCCGAATTGATGCGGAAGTACGCCTGCAGCGGAACTTCGCAGCGCACGCCCTTCGGTACGTAGATGAAGCTTCCGCCGCTCCAGACTGCGCTGTTGAGTGCGGCGAACTTATTGTCCTCTGGTGGAATGACCGTGCCAAAGTACTCCTTGAAGATTTCCGGATGTTCGCGCAGCGCGGTGTCGGTGTCGCAGAAGACGACCCCCATCTTCTCGAGGTCTTCACGCATGGAGTGATAAACCACTTCCGACTCATACTGCGCCGAGACACCGGCCAAGAACTTTTGTTCGGCTTCGGGAATCCCGAGGCGATCAAATGTGTTCTTGATCTCTTCCGGCACCTCATCCCACGTCTTGCCCTGTCGTTCAGACGGCTTCACGTAGTAGGTGATGTCGTCGAAATCCAACTCACTGAGGTCCCCGCCCCAGTTCGGCATGCCCTTTTTCAAAAAGATATCCAGGGAGCGCAGACGGAAATCCGTCATCCAACCTGGCTCATTTTTCATCATCGAGATCTCTTCGACGGTTTTGCGCGTGAGTCCCTTTTCAAACTTGACGATAGAGACGTCCTTGTCGTGAAAACCGTACTGATACTCTTCCATGTCCGGCAGTTGCTTTGCCACACCAAACATCCCCTTTCGAGATGTGCTTCCAAAGACTTCACAACAGGTTACCTATGATTGACGGGTCGCTCAACGACAATGGTTAGTTTTTATCCCCAGTGGCCGCGGTAGCGCGCTCGAGCGCCTGCCATGCCAAGGTCGCGCACTTGATGCGCGCCGGGAACTTTGCGACGCCGTGCAGGGCCTCGAGTTCCCCGAGCTCGTCGAGATCGACTTCGTGGCCGAGCATCATCTTGCGGAACGACTGCGAAAGCTTCAACGCGTCGTCCACCGGTTTTCCTTTGATGGCCTCCGTCATCATGGACGCAGACGACATCGAGATGGAGCAACCGCTCCCTCGAAAACGAACGTCCTTGACGATACCGTCCTCCACCATCAGTTGCAAGAAAATCTCGTCGCCGCAACTCGGGTTCCGAAGGTCTACCGAAATGGCGTCTTCGGATAGCGTTCCCTGATTACGCGGCTTCTGATAGTGGTCCATGATCACTTGGCGATATAGATCATCCAATTGCATGGCCGAAGAACTCCTTCGCTTGTTGTAGCGCCTCTACCAAACGGTCAATATCCTCTTCCGTATTATAGAGGTAAAAGCTTGCGCGCGCGGTGGACCCGACATTGAGAATGCGCATCAGCGGTTGAGCACAGTGGTGTCCGGCCCGAACGGCCACGCCTTGCGTGTCGAGCACGGTCGCCACGTCGTGCGGATGCACGCCGCGCAGGTTGAAGGTCACGAGCCCGCCGCGGTGAACGCCCGCTTCCGGGCCGTACACGTCGATGCCATTGAGCGACTGCAGCCGCTCAATGGCCAGGCTCGCAAGGTGCGCATCGTGCTCCGCAATTTCTTCGAGCCCAATGGCAGTCAAGTAATCCACGGCAGCACCAAGCCCCACCGCACCCGCGATAATCGGCGTGCCGCCCTCAAACTTCCAGGGCGTCTCCTTCCAAGTCGACTCGTACAGCTCAACGACGTCGATCATCTCGCCGCCGAAGTACGTCGGCTCCATCTCGTCGAGGAGTTCCTTTTTGCCATACAAGACCCCAACACCCGTCGGTCCACACATCTTGTGGCCAGAGAACGCGAGAAAATCACAATCCATCTCCTGCACGTCGACAGGCATATGCGGGACGCTTTGCGCGCCGTCGACCACCATGATGGCCCCGTGTCGATGGGCGATTTCGGCGATCTCCTTGACCGGGTTAATCGCCCCTAAGACGTTAGATACGTGTGCGATGGTCACCAATTTGGTATTGGCGGTGACTGCAGCCTCCACATCCTCTAATCGAATCGTTCCATCCGACTGCAGAGGCAGGTATTTGATGGTCGCACCGGTCGCCCGCGCCACCTGTTGCCACGGAATCAGATTGCTGTGGTGCTCACTCGGCGGCAACACAATCTCGTCCCCCGGTTGGAATCGCTGCCGCGCATACCCGTACGCAATCATGTTGAGCGACTCCGTGGTGCCGCGCGTGAAGACGACTTGGTTAGCGGATGGCGCGTTGATGAACCGCGCCACCTTCTCGCGTGCTCCCTCGTAGGATTCGGTCGCCCTCGTTCCGAGGGTGTGAACCCCGCGGTGCACATTTGAATTCTCGTGTTCGTAATATTGTTTTAAGACCTCGAGCACCTGCCGCGGCTTCTGCGAAGTCGCCGCGCTATCCAGGTACACGAGTGGATGTCCGTTGATTTGCTCTGCAAAAATCGGAAAATCTTTGCGGATTTCGACCGGATTCATCGCGAAAGCTCCCTTTCTAGTCGCGCAATCACGAGGTCGCGCAACGGGGCACTTGGAAGTGCCTCCACAGAATCGCGGAGGTAGCCCCAAATAATCATCTGGGTGGCCTGAGATTGTGGAATCCCACGAGACATCAAGTAGTAAATCTGATTGGGATCAAGTTTCCCGACACTCGCTGCGTGCCCACAGCGGTTGACGTCGTTTTCGTCAATGAGCAGCATCGGAATCGCGTCCGCGCGGGCCGTTCCATCGATCATGATCATCCGATCATGCTGCTCGCTCCCCGCGCCGACGGCACCCTTGACGATTTCCGTGCAGCTGCGGAAGACGGTGTTCGCGCGCTCGCGAAGCGCGCCGTACATCGTGATGTCACTCTCGGTGTTGCGCCCTTTGTGCACCATGCTCGCAGTGAGATCCATGTGTTGACGCCCGTAACCAAGGCCGATGACGCGCGTCTGCCCCTGCGCACCGTTGCCCTCGAGGACGTCTTCCACGATTTCCACCGTAAAACCGTTGCTGACGTCGCCGACCGTCCACTCGACGAGCGCATCCTTACCCACTTGCGCCCGACGGGTGACAAATTGCGTCGAACCCTTCGGAAATTCGTCCGCAGCAGCGACGTGAACACGGCTGTTCGCCTTGGCGACAACTTCCGTCACGTGGCTGGACGTCACTCGCTCCTTCTCTTGCGGTGCAAACGTCACTTCGATAAACTGCACGTCCGAGAGTTCGTCTGCGACGACGAGATTGCGTGGGTACGTTCCGGAACCCGCGGCCGTAAACGCGTGAACCACCTCGAACGGAACATCCGGTTGCACGTTTCGCGGCACGTACAAGAACGCCCCGCCGGCGAACAGCGCAAGGCTGAGCGCCGACCACTTGTTGTCCGCCTTCACCACAGACGCCAAGTGCTGCTTCACCAATTCCCCGTGAGTCGCAGCAGCGCTGTGTATGTCGGTGAATACGATTCCCTGTTGCTTCAGCGATTCAGGGATGTTTACTTCGACCACGTGCCCGTCGACAAACAGGGCATATGGGTGATTTAAGCCAGATAGATAATTGCGAACGGCTTCCGGAACTGCGGCAGCTTGGGACACAAATGCACCTGTCTCCCATCCACGCTTGCGCAAGTCGGTCTTTTCGAGGCGCGGTTCTGGCAACTCGACAAACTGTTGCCAGGCATCCTCGCGCAAACGCAAGAGCCATTCCGGCTCCTTGAATGTCGAACTTACGGAATGTACTTGCAGCGACACCGTATTCGCTTCGGTCACTTGTGTTCCCTCCTTACGCGTCAGCCTCGACCGTCTCGTCTTCGATGCCGAGTTCCTGTTTCAGCCAATCGTAGCCCTTCGCCTCGAGTTCCTCAGCCAGTTTTGCGTCTCCGGACTTGACGATGCGGCCCTGCATCATGACGTGCACGTAGTCTGGGACGATGTAGTTCAACAGGCGTTGGTAGTGCGTGATGATGAGAAAGCCGATGTTTTCGGATTTCATGCTGTTCACGCCATTTGCGACAATCTTCAGGGCGTCGATGTCCAGTCCGGAATCGATCTCGTCCAAAATCGCAATGCGCGGCTCCAGCATCGACATCTGTAGAATTTCATTGCGCTTTTTCTCACCGCCAGAAAACCCTTCGTTGAGATAGCGCTCTGCGAACACTGGATCAATGTTCAACTGTTTCATCTTGTCCTGCAGCGTCCGGTGGAATTTCAATACAGGCAGTTCCTTGCCTTCTTCCAAACGCGCATTCAGGGCCTGGCGGAGAAAATTGGCATTCGACACGCCTGGCACTTCCGAAGGGTATTGCATCGCGAGGAACAACCCTGCGCGCGCGCGCTCGTCGGTGGACATCTCGAGCAGATCTTGGTCGTCCAGCACAGCGCGGCCACTCGTTACCTCGTAATGAGGGTGGCCCATCAGCGAGGATGCAAGGGTACTTTTACCTGTCCCATTCGGACCCATAATGGCGTGAATTTCGCCTCCGCGAATATGTAAATTCAACCCCTTGAGGATTTCTTTTTCGTCAATGCTGACATGCAGATCTTCAATTAGAAAGTTTGGCTTTGACATACGTACCTACCTCTCACTTTATCTACATATTTTAAAAAGTTGACCTTATTAGTCATGTTTCTAATCCAGCGTATCACACCTGCTGAAAAATGCAAGGTAGCGGGACAATATAGGGTATTCTGCCCGCTTTCGCGAATTGCACCCGCCCCGCGCACAGGGCTGCGGATGACCGTCCGCGTCAAAATCCGCCAGAGTCAGCCAACAAAAACGGCCGCCTTCGCGGCGGCCCATCGTCAGAACAAATATTTAAATACGAGCTTCGCTTCGTCGGACATCATTTCTTTGTCCCAAGGTGGATCGAAAGTGAGTGTGACTTCGACGTCCTCTACGCCCTCCAACGAGGTGAGCCGCTCGACGATCTCCTCCTTGATCTCGTCGTACAGCGGACAGCCCATAGTGGTCAGCGTCATCGTCACGTGGATACGCTTGCCACCGTCCTCCACATCGATCTTGTACACCATGCCCAAATTGACGATGTCGATTTGAATCTCTGGGTCGAGCACCTCTGAGAGCATGTTACGAACTAGTTCTTCCGTGACCATTTACCGATGCACCTCGCTTCCAGCATACCTCGGACACGAACTTACAGGAGCGACGACAGTTCCGTGTAGTCGAGCTGCAAAGCAGTCGCTACCGCCTCGTAAGTCACCTTGCCGCGATAGACGTTAAAGCCTTTCGCCAGGGCCGCATCCGCTCTCGCAGCGTTCGCTGCACCCGAGTTGGCCAGGCGGACCGCATATGGCATGGTCGCGTTGGTCAAGGCGAGTGTCGACGTACGGGGCACCGCCCCCGGCATGTTCGCTACTGAATAGTGTACCACACCATACTTTTCGTACACTGGGTCGCTGTGCGTGGTAATCCGATCAATGGTGGCAATCGAGCCGCCCTGGTCGATAGCTACGTCGACGATCACGCCGCCAGCGTTCATCCCCTGAACCATTTCGTCGGTCACGAGTTTCGGAGCACGAGCACCAGGAATCAGGACTGCACCCACCAACAAGTCGGCACCCTTGATGTGCTCGCGCAGGTTGTAGGCGTTCGACATCACCGTGCGAACTTGTCCCCTGAACAGCTCGTCCAATTCGCGCAGACGACGAGCATTGCTGTCGAAAATGGTTACGTCCGCCCCCATCCCGAGCGCAACGCGAGCTGCGTTGGTGCCCACGATACCGCCGCCGACGATGACGACGCGCGCAGGCGGTACGCCAGGTACGCCCGCGAGCAGCACGCCCCGGCCGCCAAACGGGTTTTCCAAAAAGTGCGCGCCGACCTGAATCGACATCCGCCCAGCCACTTCTGACATCGGCGTCAAGAGCGGCAGGCTCCTGTCTGGCAACTGAACCGTCTCATAGGCGATGGCCGTCACCCCTGTTTCTACAAGGGCACGGGTCAACTCCGGTTCAGGCGCCAAATGTAAATATGTAAAGAGCGTCAGATCAGACCGGAAGTAGTCAAATTCTGACGGAAGGGGCTCCTTGACCTTCATCACCATGTCCGCATCGGCCCAAGTGGACTTCGCATCTGAACGGATATTTGCACCAGCTGATTGAAAATCTTCATCTGAAAAGCCGCTGCCCACCCCGGCTTTGGTCTCCACAAATACCTGATGACCAGCTTCGACTAACGCATGTACACCCGCTGGCGTGATGGCTACGCGGTCTTCATTATCCTTAATTTCCTTTGGTACTCCGATTCTCACACGGGTTACTCCCTTCACCAATGCTGCCCATTGTGACCGTCGGGCTTTGTCCGAGTCTAGTGTACGACTGCGAAAGGTGAAACGCAATGCACCAAAAAGGCGGGCTCATTCGCCCGCCTCATCCGGTTCGCTGATTTTCTTCACGCGCACTCTCCGAGCGCGTGTCGCCGGGGCCTGTGCGGCCAATTCTTCGGAGTGCTCTTCAATCCAATCCTGAATTCGCTTGACATCACTTGGTGCGATGCGCCAAGTGCGGGCACCGTAGAGAAATGACTCTCCGGTGAGCTGGTCCGCAAGCGATTCGACAGCGTGACGGACAGATTCGACTGGTACGTGCAGCATGTCAGCCAACTCTGCGAGACTAAACCGTGTCGTCATCGTTGTTCTCCTCATTCATAGGTGTTTTAAACCAGATAGGGCGTGCGAACGACAAAATAAGACCACTTCCCCTAGCGCCGAGGGGCCACCCATCGGCGTTTCCCCAAGCGCTCCCGGGCACGGACAAAAAGTTAAAAACCGCCCGGCGGTACCTTGATGATCATCACGTGCACCGCTCGACTAAAGAAATCCGATTGGCGGTCCGATATCACTCGAAAATTGATATCTGTCGACTGCCCAGGTGCGAGGACGGTAGGCCAGTTCTGGTCCGCGTACTCCGGTGTCAAATGATACATGAAGCGAATGCTGTCGACAGACAGGAAGCTTTGGTCAGACGACGAAGCGAACCAGATTACAGCCCGCGACGTCTTGAGATGAAACGGTTGGTTCGACGTGTTCGTCAGGCGCGCGTCGATTTGGACCGACTGCCGATTGTGATCTAACACGCGCGGTTCAACCTGCAAATCCCCAACGCTGACGGGGCTCTTCGTCCACACCTGGGCGGCACTCGCCAGCGGGGCGAGGTGCGCCGCGTAAAAGCGCAGGTGCGGCGTCTCCACGAGTTCGTTGCTGGACGCTCCGTGTAAGGTGCTCCCTGTCGGGTGAAACCCCCAGACGACCGTTTGATGCGGCTCTACAGTCTCACTTGGCCCATTGACGAACGTCAACCAATTTTCTGCACCGCCCTGACTTGCGTCGTTCGGCGTAAAGGACAGTACGCCGAATACGTCCGACTTGTGCACAGGCGTATCGGAGGTATTCTTCACATTGGCCAGTACGTCGGAGTCGGTTGGATCACCTGGCAGCGTTCCGATGCGGACGTCCGCAATCTGCAACGGCGCTGGCGCCAATCCATACGCCTTCGCATTGAGCTGAAACGGGACCGTATCCTCCGTCGCAGACGTCTCTTTGAGGGATGGATGTCCCATATAAAGGCTCACGCCAACGCCGACCACTGCGCAAGCCGCGGCAATGCCACTGACGAGTCCCGCATACCACGACGCGGTGCGCCGCCTGCGATTGGCTTTGGCGATGGGCAGTTCACGCTCCTGAGCGGCATCGAGGATGCGCGACTTCAGGTCGTCTCGAAACGGAACTTCACTCAGTTGCTGCATGATGTGGCGGAGGTCTTTGTCATCTGTATCCGTCATGAAACCCCATTCCCTCCTCACTGAGCGCGCGTTTCAACAACTGTCGCCCCCTGTGTAACCTCGTGCGAACGGCCTGTTCAGTGATGCCGAGGACCTCGGCGACTTCTTGGCCGGACAATTCTCGCTCGTAGTACAGGACCACCACTTCCCGATATTTTTCCGGCAACTGATGGACCACTTGCCACAACGCGTCGCGTTCGAGCCTGGCCGCAACTTCGGAAGCAGTGTCGGAAACAGGCACGCTCGCAAGCGCGTGGCCGTCGTCGGCTACCTCGTGCTTGGCACTCCACGAGCGCAGGTGGTCCTTCGCCCGATTCGCCGTGATGGATAGTAACCATGTTTTCACAGAGCTGTTTCCTTGAAACGTTCCCCAATTTCGCCATGCTCGAAGAAAGACATCCTGGGCGATGTCCTCTGCCTTATGATAGTTATGAACGTAAGAGTAGGCGAGATGAATGACGTCGCTGCCGTAGGCGTCCATCCACTCTTCTAGCTGAGGAAGCCCGTGTAACGACTCTCCATCGCTCGCCTGACGCGCTTTCGGCATGTTGATTCCCCTTACTGAACGCACGCCTTTAACACTTTAGACGCAGCTGCCCCCATGAGTGTGACAAAGGCGTGTGTGAATCCTGAAAACATGCTACACTTTCGAGCAGATTAGATAAAGACGTGTCTGGAGGTCAACATGTACAGGACTCTGCGCAGTGTACTATTTCAATTAGATCCGGAGCGGGCCCACCACATCGTCCTCGACAACCTCGGCCGATGGCCGCAGTTGGCCAAGCTGGCTGTGCGCCCGTGGGAAGCGGATAAAATCCTGACTACGACCGTTCTCGGCATGACGGTGCCCCATCCGATTGGCCTGGCGGCCGGACTCGACAAAGACGCAGTGGCGGTGCCAGGGCTGTTTCACTGCGGTTTTTCGAGCGTCGAGGTCGGCACCGTCACACCCGTTGCCCAACCAGGAAACGAACAGCCGCGGTTGTTTCGGCTGAAGGCCGATGAGGCGCTCGTCAACCGCATGGGTTTTAACAACCTGGGGAGCCAGGCGTGTGCACAGCGCATCGCGCGCCTCCACCGCCGCGGTGGCTACATTGGTGTCAATATCGGCAAAAACAAAATTACCCCGAACGAAATTGCCATCGACGACTACGAGAAGGCGTTGGGCGACGTGCTGGACGCCGCCGACTACGTGACGGTCAATCTCAGTTCCCCCAATACGCCTGGACTGCGCGACCTGCAGAGCGCGCGAACCATCTTGGCGCTCTTGGACAGGCTGGCTCCTCATTTGGAACGAGCGCACAAGCCCGTGTTTGTGAAACTGTCTCCAGATTTGAGCGATGCCGCCTTGATGCATATAACTGAAGCCCTGGTCGAGTCGAGGTTAGCAGGAAATCTAGGGATCATTGCGACGAATACAACGCTGTCCCGAAGCGGATTACGAAGTGCGGAGAAACGGGAGAGCGGCGGCCTGAGTGGGCGGCCGTTGCGGACCAGATCTACGGAAGTGATCCGCCTGGTGCGCCGAGTCGCCCTTGGACGCCTCCCGATTATCGGATGTGGCGGGATTTTCAACGGTGACGATGCCTACGAAAAAATCCGGGCTGGCGCCGATTTGCTCCAGATCTACACCGCCTTCATCTACGAGGGGCCACTCGT
The DNA here is from genome assembly GCF_026651875.1 of Alicyclobacillus fastidiosus. GTDB lineage: Bacteria > Bacillota > Bacilli > Alicyclobacillales > Alicyclobacillaceae > Alicyclobacillus > Alicyclobacillus fastidiosus. The sequence goes on from NZ_CP104067.1 coordinate 4,377,763, forward strand.
TGTGCGCAACATCGCCACGCGTCTCGCCGAACGACTGCGGCAGGACGGATTTTCGTCCGTCGCCCAAGCCGTCGGCATTGACGCGGACGCGTGACGCCTCACCCGCGCGCGTTCGCGGCCCTATCGCGGCGATTATAGGCCGACGATGTGATACCCGCCGTCGACGTGGATGACTTCCCCGGTGACACCGCGGCTCAAGTCGGAGAGGAAGAATGCCGTGACGTCCCCGACCTCTTCGGCGTCGACGTTGCGGCCAAGCGGTGCCTTTTCCTGCATGGTGTGCAACACGTCGTTAAACCCGCGAACCCCTTTCGCGGCGAGCGTCCGGATAGGTCCCGCCGAGATGGCGTTGACGCGAATGTTGTCCTTGCCGAGATCCTTCGCCAGATAGCGAACAGCCGACTCCAGCGCGGCCTTCGCGACGCCCATCACGTTGTAGTTTTCCACCGCGCGCTCACCACCCAAGTAGCTCATCGTCACGATGCCACCCCCGCTTGTCATCAGCGGTCGAGCGGCCCGCGCGACCGCCACCAGCGAATAAGCGCTGATGTTGTGCGCCAAGAGGAACCCTTCTCGCGAAGTACCGACGAACTCGCCCTGCAGATCTTCGACGTTCGCGTGGGCGATCGAGTGGACGATGCCGTCGATGCGGCCCGTCGATTCACCGATCTGCGCGAATGCTTCCTCAATCGACGCGTCGTCGGTGACGTCGCAACGAACGACCGACGCGGACGTGTCGGGCAACTCTGCCAAAAGCTTGCGGATTTGTTCCCCTGCGCGCTCGCTGCGGTGTGTCAAGACGAGTTTTGCCCCCTGCTTCGCAGCGGACACAGCTCCCCCCCATCCGATGCTTCGCTTGTTCGCGACGCCCATTATTACAATTGTCTTGCCAGTCAACAGTGCCAAGTGATTACCCCTTTTCCAGTCAACAAATCCTTCTACATGTATACCATCCGAAGTGCGGTACGTAAATAATCGTACAAAACCCGCAGAGTCTATTTGGAAAACATTCTACAAGTACGTTACAATATTGTCTGAAACCACTCAAATTACATAAGGAGGTTTATTACATGGCACATGAATTGCCGGCACTGCCGTATGCGTTTGACGCACTGGAGCCTCACATCGACGCGTTGACGATGGAAATTCACCATGATCGTCACCACGCAACTTATGTCAACAACCTCAACAAAGCACTTGAGGGCCAAGCGGATTTGGAAGGTAAGAGCGTTGAAGCCTTGATTAGCGACCTAAACGCGGTTCCGGAAAATATTCGCACGGCTGTTCGCAACAACGGCGGTGGTCACGCGAACCACAGCCTGTTCTGGAACCTCCTCTCCCCAAATGGCGGAGGTCAACCGACAGGAAAATTGGCTGAGGCCATTAACAGCACTTTTGGTAGCTTCGATAAGTTCAAGGAACAATTCGCAGCTGCAGCGGCTGGTCGTTTTGGCAGCGGCTGGGCATGGTTGGTCGTCGATGGCGGCAAACTGGCAATCACCAGCACAGCCAACCAAGACAACCCGTTGATGGAAGGTAAAAAACCTGTTCTCGGCTTGGACGTCTGGGAACATGCGTACTACCTCAAGTACCAGAACAAGCGTCCTGACTACATCGGCGCGTTCTGGAACGTCGTCAACTGGGAACAGGCCAACAAGAACTACGAAGCGGCTCAATAATCTCCATTACGAAGAGGCCGGCTCCTGCACCATCGTGCGGGAGTCGGTCTTTTTTTGCTATTTTCCAGCTACTCTATGAAAAATATTCATTCCCGTCACTTGTAATTATTTTCTATTTTATCGTGTTATACTAGTTTTCCCATTCCACCCACGTCGATGCAGCCGAGTGGACAAGCTGGTGCACCGGAGGCGCAAAATACCACAAAAAGCCACCCGATGCGCATGCGACCACGTCGCGCACCGGGTGACCCTATTCACACCATCTGTTCATTTCGGCTCGGGCTTACGACCGTTGGCGGCTTCAGCGATACCGAACCATTTGAAGGACTTCCTCGCGCAATCGCAAGTCCGTTTCATAGCGACCGCGAGCGGCCAGTGTCATCGTTTTGCTTCCCGGCTTCCTTATGCCCCGCATGTTCATGCACAAGTGCTCCGCATCCACGACCACCATCACGCCCTGTGCACCAAGCTCCTTTGCCAAGACATCGGCTATCTCGTTGGTCATGCGCTCTTGCACCTGCGGGCGCTTGGCCACCGTATCCACGAGCCGAGCGAGTTTTGACAACCCGGTCACGACGTTGTCGCTCGGAAGATAGGCGACATGAGCCGTTCCAAAAAACGGTAACAGATGGTGCTCACACATCGAATAGAATGGAATATCGCGTACAAAGACCATCTCACCGTGCTCTACGTGAAATCGAGCGCTGAGTTCCTCTTTCGGATCCCGATGCAGGCCCGCAAAGATCTCCTGGTACATTCTTGCGACACGAGACGGTGTATCCAATAAGCCCTCGCGATTCGGATCTTCCCCGACCGCTGTCAAAATCATGCGGACAGCTTCTTCAATCTTCTCTAGGTCCATTGTACGCGCGGGTTCGATGGTTGTATCGTCGAAATCGGTAGCCACAGCATGTGGATGAATACGTGTAGAAGTCAAATGCGGTTCCTCCTCATACAGACACTGTACATCGGTATCAAGTGACACACGACGAGCTCGTCCACGGATTCTCCATATTGTAACCCGTATCGTGACCCGCCTTCACACATCTTTTTGATCTGCCTTGACACCGATGAGCAACCAATGTCCGGACGGTGACCGACCAGCACTTCACCTGACCTGACCCTTGTGTTGCATTGGATGCTCGTGATTCACCATACCCTATCCTCTGGTTCTCCGCAAAGTCCCTGCGAATTTTTTCAAGCCCGTCCTGCATATAGCATGACACGCGCATTCAATGCCAACGCATAGGGTCTACAGACTCATCAGTTCGAAAGAGACCGACGTGAATGTGCGACGTACGTCAAATCCGTCGCCAGGAGGCGTCTGCCATGCAAGAACCAACCCCCGTTAGCGAGTCAGCTAAAGGCATTGTCGTAGCGCTCCCCGACGAATCTGTCACTGTCGCGCTCATGGGCGCCGTGGGCCCAGCGCCACGGTCGAAATGGCAACAACTTGACCCTCGAACCGTTTGGTATGAGTCCGCATTTTTCTATGACCGTCTAGACGAGTGGGTGGGTCGTTATCAGCCGGACACGTGGAGGTTTTACGAAGCGTTGCGGCTGGAGGGGGGCGTGCTGGAGGTCAGTCACGTCGTTCAATCGTGGAAACAACTCCTCGCACAGGCCGACGAGTACCACGGCACTCGACAAGGTGTCGCGCACCGTGGACTTGACGCCCGCCTGGGTTTTGATGCTAACGCGCGGTATCCGCGTCAGGCTGGCCCACAATCGATGCCGCTGTCCCGGAACTGAACCGTATTGTAGAGCGCCCCCCACCCCTTTACGTGAGTGATGTCATCGCTCACAGGGCACGTGGCGTAATAGGCGATGTAGCCTTTGATGTTGCTGCCGCTCACCTCCGGTTGATTCCCCGCAATCGGAGCGATGGCCACGAAGGCAGGCAAGTTCACGGATGCGAGTTTGAACGTCGTATATTGCGACTGATTGCAGTAGAACGCCGCCTGCAAGGAAGAATTGATGGATTTGAGGCCAGCTGCCCACCCCGTGATGAAATCCTGAAACTGTTGTGCGGTAGTGGCAGGTTTATTGTAACCCTCTGGATCGAGGACGACGTAGTTCGGTCGACGCGTGCCGGGATAGGCGGTAATCTGTCTTCCGGCGTACGCGCCAGCGTCCACCCCCGCCTGATGGAACGACTCGCCACCAGCGGGCCAACTGACCGTCCAAAAGGATAGCCACCACAAGCTCGCCTGATTCGTTTGGAGCACCTGTGCGACTTTCGCGTCAGGTTTTGTAGCCAACGTGGCGGTATATGGGCTTTGCGGCATCCCTAGGGCCGTCGTGACGCCAATCCCCGGCCAGCCCTGCGCAATGGCCTTTTGTACGTCAGCTGTCGTGGAAATCGAAGCGTATACGCCAACGGAGGGAGATGACACCGTGGGCGTTTGCGGCGGTGGAGTGGTCGTCACCTTCGTCGACGTGACGTTTGGCTGTGCTCCGGAGACACAGATCTGCTGCGGCACCTCCTGCCTCGGCAACGTGCCGTAGCCCTTTGGGAATACCCCGTGGACGGCGTAATAGGCAAGCATGACGGCGAGCGTTAAACTGTCGAGCGCAGATACGCCGCCGGCATTGACGAAGTAATTGGTCTGCGCCGACGCGACACCTTGTCCATGGGCATATGTTTGAAAAGGTGTGTGCCCGCCCTGTTGCCCGACTGGATTGGCCCAGTCACAGGGGTTGTAGTACAGGGCGTACAACGCGGCTCCCCCCACTGCTATCACGACATTCCCACCAGCGGAGACAAGGCGCCACGCGTTTTGAAAGTTCCCTGTACAGTTGCTTTGTGAAATGCCACAGACGTCGGCGGCGGCCTCACACTTCAAGAGGTCCCCCGGCGTCGCGGCATACAAATAGACGTGATTGGGGCTCACAGTCATTCCTTACACACTCCCTCTCTTTCGCCTGTGGGCAAGCACCCGCTCAACCAGGAACAACCGAGCATTTAATACAGAGGTAGGTATTGTCACGCAATACCACTCTATGCAGGCAGACACGGTGTGCATGTAGGCTCCACAGGAGGCGATTGACATGCAATTTATGGCTATGGGCGATTCCATCACATACGGGGACGGGGCTACTCGCCCCTGGTTCGCCTATCCATTTGTATTAGCGCGAATGATTCGACAGACCCGCCACGACGAGAAGATCTGTGCGCAAGTGCTGGCTGCACCGGGCTGGAACAGCGCGACGCTGTACGCTGCGGCACAGGCGATGGGGCCAGTGCCGCTACACAATAAGCGGGCAGTGGTCATCTGGGTAGGTGGCGATGACTTGGCCTACGCGGGACTGGCCGCGGCCGAAGGCGCACACAATCCGATGCGCGCGGTTACTTCTTCGCTGAAGCGATATGGAATCGATCTAGCGGCGCTCGTTCGCTTCGTTCGCTCTTCCACCACAGCCCCCATTTTTCTGTGCACGCAGTACAATCCGTTTCCCAATAGCCAACTCGCCGTCAAAGGAATTGCGGGACTCAACGCCGTGACAGAGGAGGTCGCCGCCCGCACCGGCGCCGTCTGTGTCCCCTCAGCAGGATGGTTCGCGGGCAGGGAACGGGCGCTCATTGCGGGGTATCGCACAGGGACGCTCGCGGACGCACGACTGCCATCTCCACTCCCCATCCACCCAAACAACGCCGGGCACCGCGTCATCGCCGAAGGACTCTACGGCGCCATTGCACCAAACTTCCGCGTCTGACATAGGCTAGGGCACCGTGTGTAGGTGAAGTCTGTCGGAGGTGAACGCGGATTGTTGTCACTCGCCCTAGCCGCAGCGATGATGCGGGACATCGTCCTGGTCACCGGGTTTGTCAATCAATCGTTTCCACAACCGCTCGATAAAGAGGAAGAGCAGGCGTGCTTTGAACGCTGGCGCAAACACCAAGACAAAGCTGCACATGATTTGCTCGTCGAACACAATTTGCGCCTCGTTGCACACGTCGCCAACGTGTTTGCGACGCCGTCACACGATTTCAGGAGCTGGTCGAAGTGGTGACGATCCCTCGAATCGCAACCGCAACCGAATCCCCCGTCGCGTCGAGGAGGCACTCATCGACGAGATCGCAAATGATTTGTCTTCGAACGGCGAAGGGAATCGCTCCCCCCTGCACGTCCATGAGGCAATCGTGCAACGCCTGCATGTCGGATTGCCAGTCTGCCTCCGACCGCCGCTTCACTTCCTGCAGGCGCTCGAGTTGACCAGCAATCTGCTCGCCTTGACGGCGTGCGACGCCCAACTGCTGCGTGTAGTCGTCCTTCGACAGGTCGCCGGTAAGGTACAGATTTCGCAGCCTCTCTTGTCTCTGCACGATCCGCTCGCTTTGCTCCTCGAACAGACGCAGTTCATCGTGCAGGCGCCGCGACTGTACGCTGGCGGAATCTGCAGCCAGTTGTGCCCACTCCCGCGAATGGAACAGGCGATGAACGACTTCGCGAAAGACGGCGCGCTCGATGTCCTCCGCTCGAATCGCGCGACAGCCGTGAGCGCATTGACGCGGCTCACCTTTGTGCTCGGGGGGCCTTCGGTACATTCGCGTGGTGTTTGCCCCCTGCTTTTTAGATGCCGCCGCATACCAAACCCGGTGACACACCCGACAGCGCAGTTTACCTTGGAGCAGGTGTTCGTGCGAGTTGCGTTGGCACCCCTGCCTCTTCGCAGCTTGACGCCGCAACGCCGCGCGCCGAAACGTCTCGTCGTCGACGATGCGCGGAACAGTATAGGAGATCCATTCGGCTCCCGGGTGCCACCCCGTCACACGCCTGACGCGCTTGCGCCCTCTGGCAGTCGCCAAGGGTGCCTTGGCAGTCTTTCGCCGGTTATACGTGTAGCGGCCGATGTACATCTCATTCTGTAAAATGTGGGCGATGGTGGCGTGGCTCCAGCACAGCGACTTGCGAGTCTTTGTGGGGGCGCCTAATTCGTCGAGCCGCTTGGCGATATCCCGCATGCTGAGGCGCTCCTCCACATACCAGTCGAAGATCAGCCGAACGAATGCGGCCTCCTCCTCGTCGACCAGAAATTGACCGGATTCGTACTTGTAGCCATAGGGATCGATGCCCATCGGCATCATCTGACCTTCACGCGCCGCTCGAAGCTTACCGGAGAGTGTTCGCCTCCGAATTTGCCGAAGTTCGTATTCCGCGATACTACTGATGATGTTGAACAAGAGGTTGGCTTCATCCGACTGGTCCCAATCGGGGACGTCGACAAACACGATTTGCACGTCATGTTGCTTGAGCTGGCGCACGATGATCGCCTTGTCGGCGACATTGCGCGATAACCGGTCGGGGTGTTTGACGATGACGTGCGTCAGTTTCCCCTGCGTGGCGTCATCGAGGAGGCGTGTGAGCTCTGGCCGGTCCATGTCCTCGCCGGAGGCGCCCGCTTCCCGGTACACTTCGATATCGCGCTGCGCCAAACCCAGTGTGTTCGCCTGTTGCAGACACTGCTCTAGCTGCACGTCGAGACTATGGCCGTCCGCCGCTTGAGCCCCTGTCGAGACGCGGATGTAGATGGCCGTTCGCTTGAGCATGGGCGTCCCTCCCCGGCTCATCTCCACGAGGAGACTGTGAATAGAGAAAGTACAATCGCCGTTGTACGGCTTGAATGGCTTGGATGAGGTGCGGCTCACTGTTCATTTGCGCCGCTGTGGCGGGCTCAAAATGAACAAAAATCGGTCGATCCGTCGGAAATCCCCCCTCACGATGTTGATATGCAAAAGGGGGATTGTCCTAGACGGATGACCGATTCGGTGATGCGCGTACACCGGGGCTGGTATCTAGTGCCGCTATGATTGTGGTTAGTCGTCTTGATCTGTGTGACCCAACTCGTCTGTCGCGCTGAGCTCGCCCGCTTTTGGCGAAGACATCGCCAGTTCCCGCTCGCGTCGCCGACCGCGGATTTTGTGGTAGACAAAGGCTGCCACGAGAAGGCACGCGACGATGATGGCCACGACCATGTGACGATGGATAAACGGCCAAAACCTGCTCACGAGTGCACCGATATAGTGACCGGCGATAATGAACGCACCCGACCACACGATGGCGCTCAGTGCATTGACTGGCCAAAAGATCCAGAATCGCATACGGTTGATCCCCGCCAGGTACGGGACGAGAATTCGAATTCCCGCGATAAACTTGGCGATGACGAGGACCGCGTATTCATATCGCTGAAAGTGTTCGTTCGCCTTGTCGAGGCGGGCGGGCGTAATGCCGATGTACTTACCGAAATACAATACGATCGGACGACCAAGATAGCGACCTATGCCGTAGGCGATGGTCGATCCCACGATATTTCCCAACGCGCCCGCAGCCCAGAGTGGAACCAACCGGAAAACTCCATGTGTCCATTCGATCCCTGACAACGTCAACGTGGTTTCCGCTGGGAAAGGAAAGCCAATCGCTTCGATGAAGGTGATGAGAAACACGCCAAAATACCCGAACTGATGAATCAAATGTTGAATCAAGGCCCATTGTTCTCCTTAGCGCAGACTTCAAACGGTGTAGTGATGGTGTATGTGACATGAAGAAGTTTGATTCATCTGGCATTGACCAGGATGATTTGATCTCCATTGGAACCGTCGGTCTGATTAAAGCCGTCGACACGTATCAGCCAACCAAAGGGACAAAATTTGCTACCTACGCAGCGAGATGTATCCAGAACGAGATCCTTATGCAGCTTCGTGCACAGCGGAAAACGCGAAAAGACGTGTCTCTATACAGTCCAATCGGTACAGACAAAGAAGGCAATGAATCAAGCGCTACACGATGTCTGTATCGCATCAAGCCACTGTACTTGATTATCCCCGATGTTTTGGACAACCACAATAAATTATTTACATAGACGCTGAATCGTCTCGATTCACCGCGAGAAGCCTACGCCGATGTGGGCGGACCAAATCCTCTGTATCTCGTCCGACACCCGTCCGTTGCTCTCCGTGAATACCTTGATTATGCTGTATCAAGCCTGTGGGACCTAACTTATTCCCACTACCACCCTCACTCTGCGAAGCGATACAGTCCCACAGGCGGATACATATCCCCATTCCTCCGCCACGCGATTGACCCGCGCTTAGCAACTACCAGCTTGGACAATACAACTTCGGATCAAGCACTGTACTGGATTCCACAGTCCACCGCCGTGTATGCTACATGAGCGAGACATCATTCCTGGACAAAACGACAGGACCTACAAAAATTCACATTTCGTAGTCATCGCTGCCTAGAGGAGACTTATACCGTGCGAATACCGAAACATTGGTTCGTGGTCATGGCGCTAGCCCTATCTGTCGGCCCAAATTTACTTATTATGTCAGGGTTTATGCAAATTCAAGCAATCATCCAAAACTCCCTGAACTCCAGTAGCTACTCGACAATGTGGATCTCCATTATTGCAAATGTTGCGTTTGCCGTATTTATCCCCATGGGCCCCATCATCGCGCATCGGCTTGGCCCGCGACAGAGCTTTTGTTGCGCCGTGATCGTGGCGGCGTGTACGTTCTTCCTGTCCGCAGTGTCAGCAAACTTGTTTGTACTTGGCATAAGCCGTGCAATCGAAGGTGCGTTGACGGGTACACAACTGATGGTCCTCATTCCGCTGCTCTTCATGTCGTATCCAGCGGAACGGCGCAACCGGGTACTCGGGCTGGTGCTTGCGACATTGTTCGGCTCAGTGTCACTTGGCGCCGTCTTGGGGTCTATCTCGCAGGAGCAGGACGCCTGGCGTTGGCTGTTCTACGTGTGCGCGATTTGTTCCCTCGTCGCCCTGCTGGCTCAAAGAGGCATTCCACGCCATATGTTTGCCGCGCCGAGCGAGCCTTCAAAAGAGACTCCCAAACACCGATTCGATACACTCGGTGTGCTCTTGTTGTTCATGCTCGGCATCTCCACCGTGATTGCACTTGGGAACGTGCTTCCGGACGGAGTCTCCTCCCCACTCGTGTACATACCAGCCGCAACCTCAATCGTGTTGCTGCTGTCGTTTGTCGTCGTCGAACTCTCTGTGCCAAATCCAATTCTGAATTTCAAGCTCCTGAAATCCCGTCGCTCGATGATGGGGGCCGTGATGGCCATTGTCTCCAACTTGCTCATGCTCGTGGCGATGTCTGGATTGGGATTTGAAATGAAGATCGTCGGGAACATACCGAGCAACGCTTTGCCCACGGTGTACTGTGGACTCGTGGTAAGCGTCGCCGTCGCGTGTGTGTTGGCGGCCAGCTTGTTCGACCGAATCGGAGCCGGGCCACTCGTCCTCGCCGGGTCGGCGTGTATCTTGTGGGCGTCCTATCGACTGATGGTTCTCGGGTCGAGTGCGCCACTGGACGAGTTGCGGATATTATTGGTGATTCTTGCAAGTGGCGTCGGGCTCAATTTTGTCGTGGGATTGGTGACCTGCGCCCTTGGCGGGCCGTTAAATCAGCTCCCAAGAACCATGAGCGTCGTTCAGTTCCTCCGCGTCCTCTTCTACTCGACCATCGCGCCGATCTCACAATGGTTTTTAAACGAGTCAACCGCCACCAACATGGCCAGGGATAGTTGGGGAATCAGCGCGACAAATCCAGCGACACTGGCACGTCTGAACTCGCTTGTCGAGGCTTACGCTTTTGCCGGCCATTCGGAGTCGACTGCCAAACAGCTGGCCATGAACGTCGTCGCGAGTCGCCTACAAAGCCGCGCGGCGTTGTCCTCGACCCACCACATCTTTTTCATCGCGTTTGTGGCCAGTGCCTGTCTTGTCGTCCTCTCCTGTGCTCTATTATGCATGGGCAAGGGACCGTCCATCTCCCATAAAGGGAAGCATTAGGGCGCTAAAAAAATAAACTTCTTCAGTGAAACGCCGGGCTTTTCCAGACCGTCTGATCCTGTGACGCACCTGGTGAAGCACTAGCGCACTCCTCTTTTATCCAGCACCTGAACCTAGCAACGCGATTCTCTCTTCGCCCTACTGACCACCAGCGCGCTGACATCTAACATGGGGTGAGATTGTGCTAGGAAAGACAATGTCCTTTGTGGCGGGTACGTCTCTTACGGCAGCGCTGGCAGCGCTGACCGTCATCCCGCCCACCGCTTCGGCTGCGACTGCTTCCCCGTCTGCCAACCACTCTGTCACACAGCTTCAAACCGAGCTCGCCGCACTGGGGTATCTTCCACTGACGAGCAATTTTCAGTGGCGATTCACGCCGCCTGCGAGTCTCCAATCCCTTTGGCAAAAAGGCTCTAACAACGTGATGACGAAAGGCGCAGTCATGGAGTTTCAAGAGGTAAACCACCTTGCCATCGATGGCATCGCGGGTCCACAGACGTGGGCGGCTCTGACGAAGGCGTATGGTGAGAAGAGGATAAACCCGTATGGGTACACGTACGTCCTCGTATCGGAGAAGTCCCCGGAAACACTGCAAATCTGGTCGAACGGGACGTTAGTGCTATCGTCCCTAGCAAATACCGGAATCCCGCAACGCCCCACCGCAATCGGGACATTCCCGGTGTATGCGCGCTACCTCTCGCAGGCAATGCAGGGGACGAATCCAGACGGATCGCACTACGATGATCCAGGTGTTCCCTACGTAAACTATTTCTACGGCGGTGACGCGATTCATGGCTTCTGGCGAAGTTCCTACGGTTCTCCGCAAAGTCTAGGGTGTGTCGAACTTCCGATTTCGAGCGCGCAAAAGGCATGGAACTACATCCACTACGGAACATTGGTCACCATTCAACAGAGTGCTGCAACTTCCAGTCCGTCCACATTCACAACCTATCCTACGCTGCACCAGGGGATGTTCGACAACACGTATGTGAAAATCCTCCAGAAAGCACTCGGGATAGCCGTGGACGGCAATTTTGGTCCAAACACGGAGCGCGCGGTACAAGACTTTCAGAAAAGGCACGGCTTAGTGGCGGACGGCATCGTCGGACCCAACACGTGGAAGGCTCTGCTAGCGTAAATATCTCTCGACCGAAATTCCCCACGTTTGTGGATAGCTGAACAAGGCCACTAGAGAAGAACTTGCATCTGCCCCCTGTCGTAGCTTGCGGGTTCTTCTCTCTTCATCAGCCTCGGTCGTTGTGGAATACCCAAAAGCTCAATCTGATTTTGAACGCGATTCCAAGACCTGTTGATAGTGCAAAGAGACGATTCTGACCACTTCTCGATGTCGCTCCTTCCGTGCCGCATCCGACATCGATTCAGGAGCAAAGATTCTGATTCGGGTACCCTCGATGTTCATCTCCTGCGTTGGCCGCTGCGCCGCAAGAAGCGTTGCACGACTCGGAACCATTCCAACACCCCCTTTGTGGAACGTATGACTCACCTGGTTGTCCGCTTGCTGCCAAGGTCCTGCACTTGGTCTTCGATCCGGCAAACCACCGCCACAATCCCGCATGTTATGCGGGCAAGGCGCGTATTACCTTTAGTGTCATTCGGCTCATGCTGCAAGTCGGCGGCGTTTGTGTATCGCGACACAGATGAGGAGGGATGGACGAGATGTCTTACGGAACCTTTCCCGAGAACCTCGACAACGTCTGGGTGTACCTCCGCAAGTCACGTGAAGACCGAGAAGCTGAGGAGCGTGCGCGCAAAGAAGGGCGTCACGAATTTGAGACGTTGGCCCGGCACCGCCGCAAACTGTTTGAATTGGCGCACACGTTTCGGTGGAATATCACTCGGGTATTTGAAGAAGTGGTATCTGGCGAGTACATTTCGGAACGACCAGAGATGGTGAAATTGCTTAGGGGCGTGGAGATGGGTGAAGCAACCGCGGTACTGGCGATGGACATCGACCGCCTGGGACGTGGGGATATGGAGGACCAGGGGCGAATTCTCCGCGTCTTCCGCGAAACCGAAACCCTGCTTCTGACACCCGACAAGGTCTATGACCTGTCCGACGAGATGGATGAAGAGTGGACCGAGTTTAAGGCCTTCTTTGCACGCCGTGAACTCAAGATGATCACAAAGCGCATGCAGCGCGGCCGGATGGCTAGTGTACAGGACGGAAAGTACCTCGGCACGCGCCCACCGTTCGGATACGACATCGGCGAGGATTTAGTGCTCGTCCCAAACGCTGACGCGGACACCGTTCGGATGATTTTTGACCTCCATGTGAACCGCGGCATGGGTGGTGGGCACATCGCCGCATACCTGAATTCGCTAGGAGTCACGACGCCGACGGGAAGGACGTGGCGGTCGGCGAACGTCGTCGCACTCCTGCGGAATGCGCACTACGCAGGCTACATCGTGTGGGGGCGCATTAAACACGACAAGCGGAGGGGGACGCAAAAAAAACGCCCGGAAGACGAAGTGATTCGCGTACCGGGCCGTCACGAGCCATTAATTTCGAAGGAGATGTATGAACGCAGCGCCAACATCCGGGCATCCCGCTCGCATGCACCGGTCGGATTCAGCAAGGGCATCGCTAACCCGATTGCGAGCCTGGTCGAATGCTCGAAATGCGGAGAAAAACTGATTCGTCGCCCGTATTCGAAACAAGCACCGCACCTGATCTGCAAGAACCCGAACTGCGACCAGCGCAGTACGCGGCTGGATATCGTCGAAAGCCGCATTATTCAAGCGCTCCAAGCGTGGTTGCACGATTACACCTTGTCGTATGACGAGTTGTCTGCGGCGACTACCGCACCAAAGCCATCATTCAGCAGGAAAAAACTTCTATCGCAGATCAACCAGGATATCCATCGCGTCGAAACGCAGCAAAACAATCTTCCAAACCTCCTCGAACAAGGCATTTACGACGGTCCAACGTACCTAGAGCGCCATCAAAAACTGCTGAACGAACTGACACAGTTGCAACAGAAGAGGGCGTCAGTGCTAAGTTCGATGGCGCAGGACAGACAACTAGACGGCGCGATGCACGATGTAATTCCACGCGTAACGCGCGTCCTCGACTTGTATCCGCAGCTGGGGAGCCCCAGAGAGCAGAACGAACTGCTCCGTTCTGTTCTTCACAAAGCGGTGTACAACAAAGAGAAGTGGCAGCGAGGCGACGAGTTCGATTTAGATCTCTATCCCGCCTTCTGATTGCTTGCTTCGAAGGCCTAGTGATAAAACACCACAGACAACGCGTTCAAGTGATTGAAATCACGATATCAGATATTCTTTGGTCGGCTACAGACTGTACGGAAGATGAAGTGAACAAGCGCATGGAGATCAGTGGCATGATCAAGCTTCTCGACGTGCTCGACGAACGAGAACGAAAGGTCATCGAGTTGAGATTCGGACTCGTTGACGGACGCGAATGGACGCAAAATGAGGTAGCAGACGAACTAGAAATTTCTAGATCTTATGTATCGAGACTGGAAAAGCGAGCCCTTCTGAAAATGTTTCATCAGTCTTATGCGGGCCAGGAACGGAAAAAGGCATATATTTACAAGCGAAACACGCGATAAATCTCATATACCTGTCACACTTTCACCCACGACCTCGTCTATAATGAGGATGTTCGTTTACGAGGTGGGTGGGTTTCATGTTTTCAATGCGATCGAGGCGGATATCGGCGAAGCTCTTTGTTCTCCCCGTACTGATGATTGCACTCTTTTGTGGTGTGGCCGCGTTTGAAGTCGTTCAGCAGCACGTACGCGTCCAATTGCTCGGCACGTCTTTCGATGTCTCTGATATCAATCAGGTCCTGGTTCAACCCACTGGTTCTGCAGCCACGGATGGCACAGGCTATTACCGGCTGACGAGTCAGGACAGCATTACGCAGTTGTGCCGCCTCCTCGGCACCGCCAAGCCATACGATGGCAATGAAGGTGACTTTGCGACGGACATCGATAGCATGTTGATTGAGTCATCGAACCACGTACTCAGTATCCCTGTCGCCAGAACCAGCACAAACGTAATTCTGCTGTTCAACAATGCGCACGCATATATCGCCCCACAGGGCTTTTTAACGCAGTTACAGCAACTGGCAGCCAAGGAACAAACACCGTCGTAAGGGCCGTCCGACGGCCCTCGACGGCGTTCTGCTCTATCGTTGACCCCCGCAACTTCAGTGGCTGGAAAGTTCTCCACGACCATCTACCTCATGCCACACGCCATTAATTTTGAGTCCGCCCTGCGACACGATATCGTCCATGAAAGGATTGTGCTTTGCCTTAATTTGGTTGAGTACATCATAATCGATGGTATAGGAATCGGAGACGCCAAACGTACCAAAGCCAAAGTCCTTACGTTTGTCGTTGTACACGATATACCCCCGGACTGATAGGTTGTCCAGGTTTTGATGACCTTCATAGTCGGACGGCGTAAACGTCTGAAACTCAAAACTTACGACTGAGTTGTTATTGGGTACCTCGCGCATGTCTCTTCGCAACTCCCTCGTCATTCGGTTACCATTAGACTGCGGCAAAACGCGAAGGAGATACATCCAAGTGATTCCCTACATGTGCTGCGATTTGGTCTGCCTGCGCGGCGTCTTTACAGCCTTTTGCGGCGCCTTTACAGCCTTTTTCGGTTGCCCTTTTGCCCTGAGCACCGAGTTCTCTTCGACGTCGCGGGTTCGCGGTGCAGTTCGCCGCTTGGGCATGGCTACCATGAGCAGCCAGTAACACGCACCAAACCCAAACACCTTTACCCAAAACGGCACGACGAATAAAATGACACCTAACGCTTTGCTTGGAACGGCGGAAAGGATCAAAAACCCTATCCAAGCGGTGTAGGTCACTGGCCTATCCTCGGCAAAGTGGGCGCCAAGCCAAGCGTTAAACTGGTCGAGTGACGCGATGTGGGGGATATCCACCATGTTCGTTGCGAACACGACGCCAAAATTCCGGCTATCTGGCCACCATGCAAGGCTCCATACCAAGTGCGCATGTGCATACCAATAGACGAAAAGTAGACAGAAAAAGGCGAGTGTAAGTAGAAATCTGCGCAATCGAGCCACCTCACCAACGGACGGCAACGGCACGCCACGCGAGCGGCGTTGGCCCGTTCAACATCAAACTGTATGTTCTAGCTTTCCCTAGCATAGACCAACGCGGCCAAACTTGTCAGGCAAGCTTTGGACGCAGAGCTCATCGCGACATGGCCATTGTGCGGCCCATACAAAAAAGGTTACCCAGTGATCTGGGTAACCTGTCAAGCCAGTTCTATCAAGATATCGACTCAGTCTTGGCCCGGCCACGGCGCGAGTGTCACCTTGACGTCCTGCGTCCTGCCGCCTCGTATGACGGACAGTGTCACTGTTTGCCCTGGTTCATCTTGATCGATATATTGCGTCAATTGCTCAATGGTCGTCACCGTTTTCCCGTCGATCCCGACAATGATATCCCCGTCTCCCTTGAGGATTTTAAAGGGGTCTGCGGAATCGCTCGCACTGTTCAGTTTCGCCGCGTTGGTGTCGCCTCGCAGGCCCGCTTTGGCCGCCGGGCTGTTCTTCGTGACGCTTGTGACATAGACGCCCGTACTACTGCTGAGATTCATCTCCTGCTGCATCAGCGAATCGACGTCCATCCCTTCAATTCCCAACCAGGCGTGCTCAATCGGTTGTCCGGCAATCAGCTTCTGTTCAAGGCTCACCAGCCGGTCTATAGGAATGGCGAAACCGATGCCAATCGAGCCCTCGATAGGACTCTCGATCAGCGTGTTGATCCCAACCACCTGTCCGTTCGCATTCAACAGCGGGCCCCCTGAATTGCCAGGATTGAGCGGGGCATCCGTCTGAATCATCCCGTTCATCACGTGGCCGCTCGACTCAGACATCGAACGGTTGAGGCCGCTGACAATTCCCGAGCTGACGCTGGCCGTCAACTCGAACGGATTGCCAATCGCGACTACCAGATTCCCCGGCTGCAGCGATTTGACTGAACCGAGGGGCAACGGGCGCATCGACGACGGAGCGTTGATGTGTACGATGGCCAAGTCATCGAGCGTATCCGCGTCGAGGACGGTGCCTTTGAACGTCTGGTTGCCAACGCTCAGTTGCACGGTCTTCGCCGAGCCCACTACGTGTGCGTTGGTGGCGACGTCCCCATGCGTGTCGATAAGAAAACCAGTCCCGATGTCCTCCTGGGCACCGCTACTCTGGCTGCCCGAACTGTTTACAGCCGTGATGGTAAAAATACTGTTCTTGGTTTCGTTATAAATATCTGTGACCAACGTCGTTCCCGACGACGAAGGAATACTTGTTCCACTGCCATCTCCTCTGCTTTGCGTGCCCGAGCTAGACGGGGTCTGTGACGGAAGGTAAACGACGTTCGACCCTCTCGGGTGGGCGATACCCGCTCCCGTCCAGATGCCTAGCACGTAAAACACGGCAAGGCCAAGCCCGATGCTGGGCCACATGATGGCAGTTTTCCGACCCTTGCGGCGTTCCTTTGGCCAATCGTCGAAATCATCCCAGCGACGCCCCATCGTGTGTTCCTCCTCATCGATTGCTGCCTTGCAACGCGTTGCCTGACGCGCTCACGCCTGCAACGTCTGCTTTAAAAATGTAACGATGTATTCCAACCGAGCGACGCGGTGCCATGGTTTCCCGTTTCGCGACATTCCGTGGCTCTCCTCCGGGAACCGAACCATGGTGACCGGAACGCGGTGGTACTTCAACGCCGCGTACAACTGCTCAGCTTGCTCAATCGGGCACCGTAAGTCATTCTCTGCGTGAAGAATCAGTACCTTCGCTTTCATTTTATCTGCGAAAGCAATCGGGGACAAGTTGACGTAGGCGTCTGGGTACTCCCACGGGGCGCCGGGGAGGTCTTCCACGTCCATAAAGCCAACGTCACAGGTACCGAACATACTGTATTCGTTGACACACGCCCGCATGACGACCGCACTTTGATACCTGCTTGTATGGCCAATCGCCCAGGCGGCCATGAATCCACCGTAACTGCCGCCAGCGATGGCCAAACGGCATTGGTCAATCGGGTACGCGGCCGTCACCGCGTCGACAAATCGCTCCGTATCCTCGAAATCGACCGTCCCCCAACGCCCGCGAATTGCACAGCAGTACGCCTGCCCGTAACCGAGACTCCCTCGCGGATTGCAGAACAACACGGCGATGCCCGCTTGCACGAGCAGTTGAAACTCGAGAAAAAACGATTCGCCATAAGCGGCGACGGGGCCGCCGTGCACTTGCAAAACCGCTGGAAAACCGCCCTCGGGGACAGGGCCCTCCGGAAGCATGACCCAGCCCTCTAGTTCCGTCTCGCCGCAGTTCACATAAAAGCGCTTCGGACGGTTGACAGGCGCCTTTTCCAACAGAGCGCCATTGATATCCGTCAGCCTGCGAGGAGTTGTCGAATCCTCCCCGGACAGCGGGATGCCTTGAACGAACAAATCCGCAGGTTTCGTCGCCGTCTCGATGAGCATTGCAGCCGTGGCGCTGTCGCGGCTGAGATCAAACGTCAATACGGTATGCTCGCCTTGTGTCAGCCACTCGAATGTGCGCGTTTCGACGTCCACGCGGATCAATTGCGATGTGCCATACTTTGTGGCGATGGTGTAGACGTATCGCCCGTGCTCGGACCACACCAGCGGCGCGTCGACGTCTGCGCGAAAATCGGAGAGGACGGCGTTGCCAAAGGACAGTTCCCACCCGTCTGAGATCAGTGTCGACGTGTTCGACTCCCGTTCATACACGAACATTTGTGAAAGAGAGTATTGTCCGTGCGGGCGATTGTGGCCCAGGACGGCGATGTGCTCGCCCGTCGGGCTGTACGCGACCTGCTGTGCTTGACGAATAGGCAGTGGGATGCGGATTGGACTCGCTAGCAAGTGACCCTCCCCGCCATCGGAAATCTCCGTTTCGTACGCAAACCGATGCTGTGTCTCGTCCGCATCCTCGTCGAGATTGCTGACGAACACGACATGACGGCCATCTGGGTGAAGATCGTAATCTTGCACGTCGAACGGTCCGTCTGTGACCGCTCGCGTCGGAAATGTGAAATCACGGACCGGCTCGCTCTGAAGGGAACGATGAGCCATGAATGGTGTGACATCGACGACGGACAGATGGGTGCGCTGGCCCCCGAAGTAGCCAACTCCATCGAGGCGATACCACGTCCGCTCGATGACGCGAACGTCGCTCGTATACCGAGCCCGGGCGCTCTCGCCAGGTTTTCCGGCCTTGTCCACCGGCGATTGGTAGACGATGGACGTACCGCGAGGATGCCACTTGAACGACTGTACGCCAAGTGCTTCGTTCGTCACGCGGACCGCCTCACCGCCGTCGGTTCGCATGACGTAGATCTGTCCCTTCTCGCCTGTTTTACGCCCGATAAATGCCAGGAAGCGCCCGTCAGGTGCGTACGCCGGATGCACTTGACTCCCCTCTGCCCACGTAAACGGCGTCCGGTCCCCGCCGTTTGTGTCCACGTGCCACAGGTGTGTCACCGTCTCGTTCGACTCCGGCAGCAAGTGGCTCATTTCACAGATGGCGTGACGGCCCCCTGGATGAATGGCAATGCGACCGACCATGGTCAAATGAAACAAATCCTCTGGTGTAAGTGTTCGGTTGACCAACGCGATCCCTCCCTATTAACACCCAACCAATTTGTTCATATACTCCTCTGCTTCGCGAAGTGCTTCCAACCTGCGCGCATCAAACGGGCGCGACGCGGCTTCCTCCACCGCGCGCAACTGCGATAGAAAGTCGTTATAGGTGCCCGCTACCGCTTGTTGCAGCAAGGTCACCGCATGCTCCGTCACGTCGCCAGTGGCTCGCGCGACGCCAGCCTTCACGTCCTCCATCACCGCTAATTCGCTCTCATCCAGCATCGCGCGCTGGCCGCCTTCCTCAAAAAACTGTTTCGAAGAGGAAAAATGCCGATAGAAAGGGCGCAGAGTGTCTGCGGGGACGCTCGAGTGCACCGATTCCACAACGACGGGCGAAAAGTCGAAGCGCTCGACGCTTTGGGCTTGAACGCCGTGTTGTTCAAACCGTTCCCGCCACTCGCCGACGATGCGTTCCACGGTCGCTTCGGCCAGGGACACGGCGCGCAGCGAGAGGGTGCGGGTCTCGATGTCAATCTGCCTTGATAAGGCCTCGCACAGCTCTTCCGAAGCCTCGCGCAACTTCTCCTGTGGCCGCCCGAGGCGAAACCGGCCAGGGTGGAACGCTTCGCGGAACAGGTCGCGATAGCGCAGGCGAATCCGCTCTCCCGCGTGAAAGACGAGCTCGTCCAAATCCCGCGCATACTGTCCGAGCAAGGAGGCCGAGCGGTCGTCGTCGCGGTCTCGCCCCTCTGTCAGTTCAGCTCCTAGTCGAGCCAATTCCGCGTGCCGCTTCGCTCGATACAACTCGTCGTCCGACTGCCTGGCCGTCTCGTCGTGAACCAGGTGGTCGATTTGCGCCTTGACCTGCTGTAGAACGCGACGCACCATGTCTCGTGCGAGCTGGTGTCCCTCCGACTCCACGTAATGTGTCAAGTTGTCCTCAAGTGCGCGCAGCCCTGAGGCCGCAAAGAGCGCATCCGGTTCTGGAAGTGGCGCCTCACCTTCCAACTGCAAGCGAGCTCTCGCCATCGCCACGTACATTTCGTCGTCTGGTGCCTCCTGTAAGCGCCGCGCTGCCAATCCAAGTTGAGCAGACACTTCGTAGACGCGCGGCGTGCGAATGCCGAGCTTGCGCAATTCCTGCTCGACCCGGGCGCGGACCGCTTCGCGCTCGTCGTCGGACTTGGCGAGATCGACCGCATTTACCACGGCGAACAGCTTATTCGTCTTCGCCACGTCCTGGACGCCGGCGAGCTGTAGTAAAAAGTCCCTGTCCCCTTGGGTAAACGCGTGTGTGTAATACATGACGAAAATGACGGCATCCGCGTGGCGCATGTACCGAAAGGCGACGTCTGTGTGGCGCCGATGGATGGAGTCGACACCAGGGGTGTCCACAAAAATAAACCCTTTGCGAAGCCAAGGGTCATCTTCGTAGACATCGACCTTGGCCACGTACGCCGCGTAATGTTCGATAGCGCTAAAAGATTTGAGTTCGTCGAGCGTCGTGGTCCACTTTGTGCCAAGGCGCCCCTGCATCTCGCCATATCCTTCGCAAATCGCCTTGATAAAGCGCACGTGGCGCCGCAGCGAGGTCGGGTAGTCCTTGGCACTCAACGCCTGCCCTCGCGAAATCGCCTCAGTGAGCCCGGACGGGTACTCGTGAAGGGCCGTAAATGCACTTGCGACGTCGCGCCACAACTCCTCCTCTGTCTTTGCCGTGACGACGATCTTCTCGCCGCTTTGGTCCGCTCCTTGCAGTTGCGTCACAGAGGCTGTGGTCGGGTTTGGCGACACCGCCAGGATGGACTCGCCCAGCAAGGCGTTTAACAGCGACGACTTCCCCGCGGAAAACGCACCAAACACTGCGACGAGATAGTCGCGGCGCTCCAGTCGACGAACGACTTCTTCTAGTTCGCGAAGCGAAACATCTGACAGGTCTTGTAGCGCAACCTGCACATCGTGTAATAGTTCTCGTAGTTCTGATTCTGACGCAGTTGTCATGTCGATCACTCGTTTGGCACCTCCCCGCGGTCAAACGCCTGAATCCACGCTTCTTCTTTGCGCATCACATCTTCCACCTGGCGCAGCGCGTCAATTTTTTGCAGTTGTGCTTCTATTCTATGCCGCTTGTCCGCCTGATGATCAGAGAGCGCCTTTTCGGCCTCCACAAACCATCTGTCTACCAGCGCGCCTAGCTGCCCTAAAATGTCGCGTTTCACCCTGGAGACGACGTCCTTGACGTACTGGTAAGGGTATTGCGAGGACACAAGCGCACCCATTTTAACCAGATTGCGTACGTAGTCGACGTCGACCTCGAGAGACAGCCCATCGAGTTGCGAGACCCACTCTTCTTTGCCCCATCCCACTTGCCGAATGTCCGTGGCGACCTGGCTGCGAAGGGGCACCAGCAGATAGTTGGTCAATCGCGCATTCAAGTCCAGGAGGAACGCCTGTGCGCGCCGCGCCTGCTCGGCCGCGGTTTTGGCTCCGGACCGCAAGAATCCCACTTTGAAATCGGGCCGTAAGCTCTCGACGTACAATCGCCCCTTCTCCGTCGTCTCGTAGGGCGATATTTGGGCCAACTCGACGGTTCGCACCCACGCCTCGCGCAGCGTGCTCGCCTCTTTCCCTTGCACCTGTTTAGCCTGATCGATTTCATCCTCGACCAACTGCAACTCCTGCTTCGCGCCCGCTAGCCACGCCTCTAGTTCACTGGCGTCCAGCGGCTCTGTACCGAAGGCCGCACGCACCTCATCCAGGGCCGCGTCGCGCTCCACGCCGAGCAATTGTCGGATTGCATCGCGAACCACCGAGTCAAGTCGCTTTTTCACCTGCTCTAGATGAGATGGCCCATCTGCGTCACAGAGTCCGCAGAGCCATGCGCGAAACAGATTCAGCTCGCTGTGTGGCGAGGCGGTCGTCGACGTATAGTAGATGTGCTCGACTTCGATGCCGTAATCGTCCAACGACGATTCGACATGCTCCTGAAAATCCGCAAAGGAAAGCTCGAAATCCAGGTGCTTATCCACTTGGTTGACGACGAAGACGATTCGCTTCCCCTCTTCCGAGAACGCCCGCAGCAACTCCAGGTTTTCCTCTGCCTCGACATGTTGATAATCCGCGACGAGAACCATCACGTCTGCGCGATGCAGCGCATTCATCGTCGCTTCGCGGTGCGCTTCATCTGTGGAATCGACGCCTGGCGTGTCGAGGAGTCGCACGCGGCCATCCGTCCCCGGCAAGGTGACGACATGAACGTCCGCAGTCGTCGGGACCGCCCCAGTCGCCAAATCCCCCGACTGGCAGAGTGCGTTGATGAGGCTCGATTTTCCGGCCGAAAACAACCCGCAAAACGCCACACTGGTCGCGGCGCCCTCGTTTACCAGTTCCGAGAGCACCTCGCCAATCCGCTCGGCGTGTAGCACGTCGCCTCGTTCCTTTATCCATTGTCCAATCCGCCCGTAGTGAACAAGCAGTTGTTGATTGTCTGTCAATACGCCCATTGCCATAAGAACTCCCTTTTCGGCAAACTCTTACCCTTACCGTATCATACGTCAAACGGCGCCCATTCGCACCGTGCTGCAAATGGTACTGTGTTACAATGATGGGACAAACTTTGGTTCTGTCACTGGAGGCCCGATGGAAATGGATACAAGCGCATATGTGAAGGATTTACTACTCCGAATTCTGAAGATGCCATCGCCAACTGGCCACACTGCTCCTGTTATCTCCACATTGTCCGAAGAAGCGACAAGCCTAGGCTATACTTCCTCCACGACCAACAAAGGCGGGTTACTCATTCAGATCCCTGGCGAAGACAATGCGAAGCGCCGATTCCTTACGGCACATGTCGATACACTCGGCGGAATGGTAAAGGAGATACTCGACGACGGCCGCCTGCGCGTGCATCGCATCGGGGGCTACGCGTGGAATACCGTCGAGGGGGAGTACTGTGAGGTGTTGACTTCGGGCGGATCGACGATTACCGGAACGATTCTCCTGCACAACACGTCAGTCCACGTCAATCGCGAAGTTGGAGACCTGAAACGCGCCGACGACAACATGGAGGTGGTCCTCGATGCACCAGTCAAAAGTGAAGACGACGTGCGCCAGCTCGGCGTCGAAGTAGGCGATTTCGTCGCCTGGGACCCGCGCGTGGCAGAGACCGAAACGGGATATATCAAGAGTCGCCACCTCGACGACAAGGCGAGCGTGGCCGTTCTCTTTGGGCTGCTTCGCCACCTCAAGGCGACGGGACTTCGCTTGCCGCACGGCCTCGACATTCTGATCAGCAACAACGAAGAGATTGGCTATGGCGGCAATTCCAACATCGCCCCGGAGATAGTCGAATACCTGGCGGTCGACATGGGTGCGATTGGTGACGGGCTGGCGACAGATGAACACTGTGTGTCCATCTGTGCGATGGACGCCTCTGGCCCCTACCACGAAGGCCTTCGTCGACACCTGGTCGCGCTCGCGAAAGAGAGTGGGCTTCGCTATGCCATCGATATCTACCCGTACTACGGTTCCGACGCGTCAGCCGCCGTCCGCGCTGGTGCTGACGTCCGCCACGCGCTCATCGGCCCTGGCGTCGCGAACTCGCACGCGTACGAACGGACGCATCTCGACGCCTTGAAAAATACGTTTGAGCTCCTGCTCTCCTATGTCCAGTCCCCAATGCTCGCCTAACCGCTGTGCGCGTGTCGGGAAAGGCGTCTAGGAGCGGATGTCCGTACCTCCAGGCATCGCTTGCATACTATAAATCAGTGGATCTGCGATGCTTGGAGGTGAGCATATCGTGCAATTGAATACCATCATCAAACTCGGGTCCCTGGCATTTGATGTGGCGAGTGACCAAAAGGTGCGTGAATTGGCGGGATTGGTGCACCAGGGTGCAAGGCGCCGCGGCCTGATTGGCGCTGTGCCAAACGCGCAAGCACAAGCACAGACGGCGCCTGTCGGCGCACCCAGTCACTGGCCGAAGCAGACCAGCCCAATTCCGTTCGCGCCAGGCAGCCATCCCGGTCCGCCTCTGGGTTCGGGAAGTGTACCGGCGATGACATCTAAAGCACCGTCGACACAGGCCCCGAAGGCCGCAGCAAGTGCTCCCATAGAAGAATTTGACTTGAAAAAATGGGCCACAATGGATAATGCGAAGAAAGTGCTTGGATGGGCGGGATCTGTGACGCAGTTTCTAACGAAATAGACACAGTCCCGATAGGGAAAGGGACAAAGGGACGGGGGAAACCGATTGACCACAGCTACGCCGAGACGACCCACGCTCTTCCTCTACCGCCTCTTTCACGACGTCATGCCCCTTGCGAGGCAGCAAATTCAGCGCTGGACGGCGCTTGCCGAGGCGATTCCGCACGAGGAACTGCGGCAGCAGGCGCTATCCAGCCTGGCTCACAAGCGGTTCCACGCGGACGGAGGCAGTGTCTATGCGGCAGCCAACCGCACCTACGCGGCGACACTCGTCGAACTGATTGTGGCACTGCAAACCATCAGCGATTACTTGGACAACCTGTGTGACCGGTGTGATCGATACGATGCAACTGATTTTCACCGGCTACACGACGCGATGCGCGATGCAGTGGTGCCCGATGCGCCGTTGCGCGACTACTACGCCTTCCGGGGACATCCAGACGATGGCGGGTATCTGCCGGAGCTCGTGCGGACCTGCCAACGCTGTGTGCGCACGTTGCCAAATTACCACGTGGTGCAAGGCCGCGTTTCGTGGTATGTAGAACGATACAGCGAGCTGCAGGAACACAAGCACATCGACCCGAAGGACCGACAGCAGACGCTCATCGAGTGGAGCGCCCCATTCGTCGAACAAAACGAAGAAATCGCGTGGTGGGAGTTCGCATCGGCCACGGGTTCCACGCTCGGTATGTTCTCGCTGTTTCTCGCGGCAACGGAAGACGTCGACGAGGCGACCGTCGAGGAGACACACGGCCATTACTTCCCGTGGATCTGCGGCCTCCACATTCTGCTCGACTACTTGATTGACCTGGACGAGGACGCACGGGAAGGGGATTTCAATTTCGTCGCCTGTTATCGCGACGAAGAGACCGCGCGGGAGAGAATTTTTCACTTTGCCGCACAGAGCTGGCGGCGGGCGAAGAGGATCTCTTACGGGGGGCGCATTCATCGCTTTGTCGTTCAGGGGCTGCTCGGCATGTACTTGTCGGACGACAAAGTACGGCTGCAGCCTTCGGTGAAAAAGGCCCGCAGAATGGTGTACCGATTTGGCCCCACCGCCTGCATGTTCTACTTCGCGACGGTGCTTTACCGCCGCATTCGTTAGGCAGCTCGGCGCACTCGGCCACTGCCTAACGCAAAGGCCTCACGCCCTGTCCCGCCGGATTTTCACACTTACTTGTTCGAAAATACCCGGGATAGGCGCACCAGGTTTCTCGACTTCTACTGTCACCGACTGCAGCCGCGCAAACGCCGTCAGAAGTGCGCGGGCGATATCCTCCGCCACTGCCTCTATCAACTTCTTCGGCGGGCCTTCGACCACCTCGCGAACGATGGCGTAGACTCGGGCGTAATCCACCGTCTTCGACACGTCGTCAGTATGCCCGGCCTCACTCAGTTCACACGCGAGCCAAGCATTGACGACAAACCGCTGCCCCATCGCGTTTTCCTCTGGCAATACCCCGTGATACCCATAGAAGGGCATTCCCTTGAGTACGATTTCATCCACTCTGACCACTCCAATTACAATTCGTTCGATCTCCCCACGTAGTCCAAACACGCGGCGATCTCCGCACCAAACAGCAGAATGATGCCGGCGATGTACATCCAGAGTACCAAGAGGATGACAACCGTGAGGGTACCGTAAATCAAATGGTAGCTAACCAAGTGACTGGCGTATACCACAAATAGTGCGCGGGCGAGATCGAGTGCCACAGTCGCGGTCATCGCGCCGATAAGCACACTGTTGAGATCCACCCTGCGCGAGGGGAGGTAGCGGTAAAACACGAAACAGGTGACAAATAGGGATAGCGGATAGATGACTCGCGTCAATCCACGAATGCCGGGTGCCCAGCGCGCCACTAGTCCCCACCACGAGACGTGCTCGGCGAGATGCGGGTACAGTGCAAGGGCGATGGACGAGACCACCGCAAGGAAGATGAGCAGAATCAGCATGGCGAATCCGACAATCCGCCGGGCGAGGAACGACCGCTGTTCCTCCAACTCAAAGATAGTATCGAGCGCCTGCTGCACCGCGATGAACGAACTCGTGGCCGACCAACTGAGCGTCACGAAGCTGACGATGCTAATTCGCGGGCCGACGCTGCCGAGACTTTGAATGCTCGCTGCGATAAAGTAGTTAGCCGCGCCGACATTCGGATAATACGGCTTGAGGGCATTCACCAGGGGGGCTTGGAAATTGTACTGCGGGACGGCGAGGCTGGTCCCATAGATGATTAAAATCAGCAGCGGAAACATTGAGAAAACCGCGTAAAAGCAAATTTGGGCCGAGAGGGAGGCAATATCATGTTTGAAAATTCGAGCGGCCAGTAGGGTGAAAAAACGCCCGACTAGGTGCATCCGTTCCTCCATGAACCAGCACTCCTACCACAAATCGTCTTCTATTCCCCATTCTTGCCGTAAAAACTTCGTCCAATCGCTTGCGAGCGGACATTTTACGACGACGTCCTGCTCGTCATAAGGGTGGTAAAACGACACCTCGCGCGCGTGCAGCGCAATGGCGTCCGGCGCTGGCCAATTTCGAATCCGCTGTCCACCGTACTCCTCATCGCCCACGATGGGCACATCGAGGGATGCACAGTGCACGCGAATTTGGTGTGTGCGACCAGTCTCAAGTGCGCACGACAAAAGCGAGAGATGCTCCCCTTGAACCGGCGAGGTGGCTCGTACCACGATATGTGTACGCGCCTCTTTTCCCGTTGATGATACTCGATACAACGAGGATCTGTGTCGATCTCGGCCAATCGGCTTATCGACCGTCTGTGAGCGCGCTAACTTCGCACCGAACACCACGGCGACGTAGCGTCTGGCCATTCGATGGCGCACGAGCTCTGCGTCGAGGGCCCTCGCGACAAAGCCGTGTTTGGCGTACACGACCGCCCCCGTCGTGGGCTTGTCCAATCGGTGCGCATGCAGGATCGGGAGAACTTGTCCAGTCTCTCGATAGTAGTGCGCGACCAGTCCATCGAGCGTTCGTTCCGATGGATTGTCCGAGTGAACGATGACGCCTGCCGGTTTATTGACGATGAGGACGTGATCGTCCTCGTAGCAGATCTCAAGCCCCTCGACGCCTATGTCAGCCAATTCGAACAGGCGCGAAACGGGGGTCGGGTCCTTCAAAGTCAGCCGGCTCCCCGCCTTCAGTTCATCTGTGCGACAGAGCGTTTTTTTACCCGCACAGACGTGTCCTGCCGCGAGCAATTTATGGGAAAACGCCGCGGGTAGCGCGAGTGCAGTCGTGAGCACATCCTCCACCCGCCATCCATCGTATCGCTTGTCCAGGTGCACGTAGAGAAACCCTGCCTTCATCTCACATCGCATCCGACCATCCCCTCCTTCGCCGCTCATTTGCCGCATCTAACTCGGCCAACACCGCTCGTACCAGCGGCCCCCGGCACTGCACTTTCCAGTAGAGACGGCAATTGACCGTGCAAAAATGGCGCGATGCCCCCGGCACCGCGCCACCGAAAAATGTCTTGTGTTTAGACCGCTTCGACGTACTCAACGTCTGGAGCGACCTTTTTAATCGCGCGCTCCACACCCATCTTTAAGGTCATGACGCTGGCCGGACAGCCAACGCACGCCCCTTGGAGCGAAACAAATGCTGTTTTTGTCATGCCGTCGTAAGACACAAACTCGACATCGCCGCCGTCCATTTGAATCGCTTCTCGAATGGAGGCCAGCGCTTCTTGGATACGGTCTTCAATGGAGGCTGTGGAATCCATAGACATATCGCATTCCCCCCGTATGTAATAGAATACGCGCTTGGCGCGCGTTGATGCAAGTGACAAACTGACAAATGTTTGTGCGCGACACGAGGCAGCACCAGCCTCACTCCCGCGGTGCCGCGCACGACAAATGTCAAGCGAGCCTTAGACCGTCGCCAATTGCTTCTGAAATCCGATGGTGTTCGGTTGGACCCGAAAGACTTCGCGGAATCCTAGGCTGCGTGTAAAGGCCAGGCTCTGGGCGTTGTTTTCCTGAACGAATACCTCGAGTGTGCGAACGCCCTGGCGAATCGCCTCTTCTTCCAGGCGGGCCATCACCGTCTTGCCAATGCCAGAAGACTGGTGCTTCGGATCGATGACCATTGCGCTCACGTGCATCTTCGCATCAGGGCCAATCAGATACGAATAATACCCAATGGGCTTGCCGTTTCGCTCGATGACGATGGTTGGGGCACCCGACTGAATATAACGAAGAAACTGCTCTTCGGGGAACGGCTGGCCAAAGGCCTGCTCGTGGATGTTACCCAATTGTTGGCGTGTGAGCTGAATGATGAACGCGTCGTCCTCAGCTGTGCGGGAACGATAACTGAGGACCGCGGCAGCCGGTTTTGCAGCCTTTTTCTTCGCTTGCACCTTCGGTTTTTGCGCGACTTTCTTTTTCACTTTCTTCGGAGCGGGTTTTTGACCCATCATTAGATGAACAGTGTTTGGCATATTGGTTCGACCTCCCTGAATGGTTCCCCACCGTCGACACAACAACCTATGCACCTGCCCATACTTTTGACATGAAAAGGAGTGCTCTCTACAGGTTCACGCGCAGGGGCGCCGGGCGTCGTGCACGACAAAAAGGGGATACCCCAAAAGTCGTTGACGACTTTCGAGATATCCCCAGGCGCCTTGCCGAAGACTTTGCCAGTAGAGGCTGCTTCAGGAGTTCCCCCCACGTCGAAGAAAGCGGCGTTTTGGCTTGTCCTCGGCGGATTGCGCCTTTGATTTGGCATTGCGCTGTGCTTGTTGAGCCCGTTTGCTCTGCACCTCAGAAACCACGTTGCCGATGTAGTTGCCCATGATATCCATGCGGTATTTGTGGTTAATTTGAATTTTGTCATACTCTTCCTTGGTGGTCCGGAACGTCACGTTTTGCACTCGGTTCATGTGTACGCCCTTCATGGTTTGGCCTACGGTGACGCGGCCCACTACCTGATAGGTGCGAAACGGTACATACTTGGTCACGCCCGATTGTCCACGCTCGCGAAGGCGTCGCTTGTTGAGCACGAACACCTCGTGCCGTTCCTTCATCGCCAGATACTGTGCGTCAAAGGCTTTTTGCCGCTTGCGTGCAAAGATAAAAACGACTGTGTAGACGGCGATCACAATTACGAGGATGCCGCCAATAATGATCCAATACCACAAAGGATTCTTCCTCCTGCCACGTCGGGTAGTCTCGGTCTAAGCGAAAAGAGATGTGGCAGATGTACCGCTCCCCGACATCACTTTTCGGACAGTGCCTTTATTGTACCACGGATTCTTCCTTAGGCCGTAACAGATTCTTCCCGATCCACTTCATTCCCACGGACGGATGAAACATCACCTGCACTTGGTCGTCTCCGCCGTCTTTGCCAGCAGCCACGTGCAGGACGATACCTTCGCCATACTGGACGTGGCGCACGTGCATGCCAGGGCTGATGGCCAAGTTGTGTTGCACGGCGAGATCGATTTTATTCACCCAGTCGTCCGGCAACTCGCCGAGGAATCTCGACGGATCCCGATTCGTCACATGGCCGAAAAGCGTCCGCTCGACCGCATATGTCATATATAGTTGGTCCATGGCCCTCGTCATGCCAACATAACAAAGATTCCGCTCTTCTTCCACAGCCTGTTCGTCGTCCATCGACCGCGGGTGAGGAAATAGCCCCTCTTCCACGCCAATCAGAAACACCAGTGGAAATTCGAGGCCCTTGCTCGCGTGCATCGTCATCAGCCGGACGTTGCCCTTGCCCTTTTCTTTCTCCTTGTCGACGTCGCTCAAGAGGCTCACCTCGGCGAGAAACTCCTGAACAGTGCCGCCGCGGCGTTTATCGAACGACTTGGTGACGCTGAATAGCTCGTCGATGTTTTCCACGCGCTGGAGGTCTTCCTTCTTGCCGGATTGCAGATACAACTCGCGGTACTTTGTGGCGTGCAGCACTTCGGCCAGATACTCGCTGACTGGCATGCCTTCCATCCACAGCATGAGTTCTTGTAATTGTTCGTGGAACTGACGTGCCGCTTCACTGGCCCGATTCGATACACCCGCCGCTTCGCCAAACTTCAACGCCTCGAAGAGGGTGA
The DNA here is from genome assembly GCF_026651875.1 of Alicyclobacillus fastidiosus. Taxonomy (GTDB): domain Bacteria; phylum Bacillota; class Bacilli; order Alicyclobacillales; family Alicyclobacillaceae; genus Alicyclobacillus; species Alicyclobacillus fastidiosus. The sequence goes on from NZ_CP104067.1 coordinate 4,408,184, forward strand.
TCCCCGCTTCGTGGGCGTGATCGAGAAAGCGGCCGACTGTCTGCTCGCCAATCCCGCGCTTTGGCGTATTGATGATCCGCAAGAGCGAGATCTCGTCTTTCGGATTCGTCAACACGCGCAAGTAGCAAAAGATATCCTTGATCTCCCGGCGATCGTAGAACGTGAGGCCGCCGACGATGGTATAGGGGATAGCCTGTCCCATCAGCGCTTCCTCGATGACCCGCGACTGTGCGTTCGCGCGGTACAACACGGCACAATCTCCGTAACTGCCGCCATCCGCTACGTGTTGCGCAATCGTCCCTGCGACAAACGCCGCTTCTTGTTCACTGTCCGTCAGACAGACGACACCGACGTTTTCCCCGCGCCCACGAACAGCGCGAAGCACCTTTTCCCGGCGCTTGCGATTGTTCGCAATCAGCGCATTGGCCGCCGACAAAATCGCTTCGGTGGACCGATAGTTGCGCTCGAGCAAAATCACCGTGGCCTCTGGATAGTCCCGCTCAAACCGAAGCATGTTCTCGCTGTCGGCTCCGCGCCAAGCGTAAATCGCCTGATCTGCGTCGCCCACCGCACAAAGATTGCGGTGCGCCTGCGCCAAGGTCTGAACGAGTTGATACTGTGCCTGGTTGGTGTCCTGGTATTCGTCGATCAGGATATAGCGAAACTTCTCCTGATAGCGCCTGAGCACGTCCTCATCGGTCTGGAGCAACCTGACGGTTTGGATAATGAGGTCATCGAAGTCCATGGCGTTTGCCGCGAACAGGCGAGCTTGATACAGCTCATAGACGTCCACCGCGATAGCCTCATTGAGCGACTCGTCGAGTGGTAGACGTTTCACGTCCGCTGTGGTATACATCAGATTTTTCCAATGTGATATGACGCTGCCAATTTGTCGGGGGTCAAACTTCTTCAAATCGCAGTTTAGGTCGAGTAAACTCTGCGCGATGAGCGCCTGTTGATCATCGCTGTCGAGAATGGTGAAATTCGCACTATAGCCTAGCGCCTCCGCCTCACGGCGAAGGATCTTGACACAGATGCTGTGGAACGTACCCATCCACAAGTCGTCTGCGCGGGCACCGATAAACTTGCGGATGCGCTCCTTCATCTCGCGCGCCGCTTTGTTCGTAAAGGTGATGGCGAGAATCTGATGCACCGGTACCTTGTGCTCGCCAATCAAGTACGCAATCCGTCGGGTGAGCACACTGGTCTTCCCGCTTCCCGCTCCAGCGACGACCAGAAGCGGGCCACTCACCGTCTGAACTGCCTGCTTCTGTTCCGGATTTAGCCCTTCAAGCAAATTCAAACGTTCGTCTCCCATCGCCGACGCCTCCTTTTGGATAAGCCTGCAATAGTACAGACTACCACGGAGACGTCAGTACGTGAAGAGACAACCCTTCAGTTGTTTGGAATCGACATCCCGACTTCGCCTGCCACAACGCGTGGAGAAGGCGCCACGTCACCTGTCGGGAGGCGGTATAGTTCGTCAATTTCAACTCGATAGCGTTCGCCTACCTGCTTTGGTTTCACTTTCAGCGATGGCGTCAGAAGGTCGTTCTCAATCGTAAAGGGCTCTGCCAGGACAATTCGCTTCGGCTGCTCAAACCTCGCGAATTGTGCGGTCGCCCGCTCCACCTCCGCTTCGAGAAACGCGACGATTTGAGCTGGATCCTTGGCAAGCTCCGGATGAGTGCGCTGCCAACGAGCGATAGCCTGTTCATTCGGGACCACGACAGCCGCCACAAATTTGCGGGCCTGGCCGACGAGGCACACCTGGTCAATGTAGGGACTTTGCAAGATCTCAGCCTCAATCGGCGCCGGAGTGACTTTCTTGCCAGTCGACAAAACAATCAGATGCTTCTTTCTATCTGTAATCTTGATATATCCATCCGCGGAAACCTCCGCCAAATCGCCCGTGCGCAGCCAACCATCCTCTGTATACGCCTGGAGGTTCGCCTCCTCGTTGTCGTAATATCCCGGCGAGACACTCGGACCGCGCACCAGCAGTTCACCGTCTTCGGCCACCGTGACATCGACATTGCTCAAACGTCGACCGACCGTGCCAAGCCGCGGGGCGTCGGGCGAGTTAAAAGCGATGACCGGCGAGGTCTCGGTCATCCCGTACCCCTCGTATACCTGCATCCCGAGTGCCATAAAGAAACGGCAAACGTGTGGCGATAAGGGGGCTCCACCGCTGACGATAAACCGGAGTCGCCCACCCATCCCCTGCTTGATTTTCTGATAGACCAACTTGTCGTACAACTTCGTTTGTAAAGACGAGACGCGTTGCCCCTCGACGTGCATCTTCGCCCCTGCCGCCATAGCGCTTTCAAAAATCCGCTGTTTGATGCCGCCGGTCTGGCGCATCTGCCCTTCCACTCGCTCTTGAACCTTTTCAAGCAGCCGGGGAACGGTGGTAAACATCGTTGGCTGAACGCGGGCGAAGTCGGCGACAATCGTGTCGATGCTCGTTGCATAATACACCGCGCTGCCCGACAGGAGAGGAATATATTCCCCACACGTGCGCTCGAAGATGTGACTCAAAGGCAGGTACGATAAGTGGACGTCGTTCGGGCCGATGTCGAGCCGCTCCTTGACGGCGTAATAGTTGGAAAGGATGTTTCGATTCGTGAGCAAAACGCCTTTTGGCAAGCCGGTGGTCCCCGAAGTGTAGACAATCGTCGCCACGTCGTCCAACTGCACATCCCGTAAGCGGTTTCTAACAGCCGCCTCGTCTGCCGTCTGTCGGCTCCACGAACGGTAGCTAAACACGGGCCATGGTGCCTCTAGCGCGTCTATTGCCCTGCATTCCTGTTCGTTTAGGATGACCACAAACCGAATTGGCAGGGGCTCCTCTTGATGTGCGGCGACCAGCTTCGCAAATTGTTTTGCGTCTTCGACAAAGATTCCCGACATGCCTGAGTGGCGGACGATGAAGCCTAACTGACCAGGCGGCAGACTCGGGTATACCGGAACAGTCCGCGCTCCGATGGTGAGAATGGCAAAATCACAAATCGGCCACCACGACCGCCCGGCAGACACGAGTCCCACCCTGTCGCCAGTCTGGACGCGCTGCCCCACAAGGTTGTGTGCGACGCCGAAGATTCTCGCCGACATTTGTTCAAACGTCAGCGACTCGGCGTCGCCGCTGGTCGGATCGGAGACTGCGAGGCGTCCAGGATAACAGAAAGCGGTTTCAAAAAAAGTTTGCGGCAATGAGGAATACGGGATGGAGTTGGACATCGGACACGCCTCCTGTATACGCTTACAGTTGCACCAAACATAACACGCGCTGAAGAATTCTGAGCGCGCAAAATGACACCGTGTCATTTTTATTTAATTCGCCACTTTCGCAAAAATGCCTTCTCTTATCGATAAATTATTTTTCCGTTCTGATTTTTGCCATCCGGTAAATGACCCCCATCCCGGCGAGGCCAACTGCCAGGAGGACCATCCACAGAGCGAGGTGTTTTGTGTGCATCACACCGATATACACAAGGGCCCAAGCTAGTTGGTACGGAGCCATACTGAGGCCGCTGGCCAGTGCGTACGCGCGTAGAGAAACGCTGGGAATCGCGCCTAGGATGAGGTTTACGGCGAGAAATGGGAGGGGTAAGAGCTGAATCACGACGAGTGCCCAAAACCCTCCGGGCTGCAGGCGGTCTAACATGCGTCGATACGTCGGATACGCGCGCGGATGATGCACCAGCCTCGAAATACTCGGAAGAGCGATGCGACCGACGAGAAACAGGGTCACGCCTCCCGCGAGCGCACCCAGCCAATTCTCGATGGTCCCGGCCACCAACCCCTGCGCCCGTAAGCAAGCCGTCATCACCGGTTCCGATGGGATGGGCAAAATGCTGGCAATGGCTTGAAGCGCTACGAACATCAAGCCGCCCCAGAGCCCGTGCCCATGCTTGCCGAGAGTACCCAGATAGGGAATGCGGATGAGCACTAAGCACGCGAGTAATGAGAGCACCGACAAGATGCGGAGAATGAATCCCCTGAACCTCATTGTGTTCCCTCACCTCCGCTCATTTGCTAGGATAGATTTGATGTGTTGGAGCAAGACAAGGAGGTCGGCCCATGTACAAGGTCGGACTGGTGGCTTTGCCACGGTTTGCACTCGCTGGCGTGTCCACGCTGCTGCAGTCCGTGCAAGAGCGGGAGTGGCGGCTGCGCGTATTCTCCCTGGCAGGCGATAGTGTGACCACTGCCGAGGGTCTGCGGGTGATGGCTGACGCCGCCATGCAGGATACCGTACCTCTCGATTTACATCTGCTCGTCATCCCTGGTGGTCATTATACATCGGAGATTTGGAACGACACCCGGTTACACCGGTTTCTGCGCCAATACGACGGACAACGAAGATGGATTGCCACCGCGTCCGAAGGCATTATCTGCGTCGCAGCGGCTGGCCTGTTGGGAGGGACGATGTACAGTGCACCGGAAGGTGTGGATTCCGCTTTCGCACACCTCTTGCGGCACGCCATTCGCCGACAAAGCCCTGTCACCGTGGATGCAAACGTCATCTCCTCAGATGGTACCGAACCTGCCACCTTCGCGAATGTCGTCTGTCAAAGGGTCGAATTGCAATTTTAATGGTGCAGCTTTCAGAAATCGTTCATTCTCCGCGCGATTGGTCATGCTATGATGGGACGGGTGGTGCTTCACGACAAAACACCGCTCCGTTCGACATTGCATTTGTGAACCAAGTACTCTTGAGGGGGTTTTTTTAGATGCGTTTTCGTCACACAGTCCAAGGGTTGGCCGTGGCGATGGTCACACTGACACTCGCCGCAGGTTGCGGCGCCAATAATACCTCGGGTGGGTCTGCACAAGAAGTCAGCAACCAATCTTCGCAAAGCAACTCGAGTGCCGCCGCGAAACAGCCCGTACTCAAGCCCACGACCAAACAGTGGTCGTCGCCACCGAAAATGATGATCGATACAAACAAACAGTACAACGCAGTCGTACATACGAACTACGGTGATTTCACAATTCAGCTGTTTGCGAACCAGAGCCCCGTGACCGTAAACAATTTCGTCTTTCTGGCGAAGAACAACTTCTATCACGACGACAAGTTTTTCCGGATTATTCAATCGTTCATGATCCAGACTGGAGATCCGAAAAACAATGGCACCGGCGGCCCTGGGTACAAGTTTAAAGACGAGTTGCCGCCGAAGGAAAAATATGCGCCTGGCATCGTGGCGATGGCAAATAGCGGCCCCAATACAAATGGCAGCCAGTTCTTTATCGGCACCGGCCAACAAGTCGACAGCCTAAATCAACAGCCTGATTACACGATTTTTGGAAAAGTGGTGTCCGGGATGAACGTGGTCGACAAGATCGCCGCGATTCCGGTCGTTCAAAATCCAGAGATGAACGGTGAAATGAGTAAACCGACGAAAACGGCTTACATCGAGTCTGTCGACATTCAAGAGAAATAACCCACTGGAGGAGTTTACATGAGACGCCAGTGGTTGTTATCGATTCTGGTGATTGTCGTTGTCGGCGTCATCTACTTGCGCAGTGGTGGACAAGTTCCCTTGCCGGACCAGTATCAGCAGACGGCATCAGGCGTGCGCATCCCTGTAAAAATGGAACAAATTCCATCGAACAGCACTGGCGAACAGTGGAATCTCGGAGGCAATAATCAGGGATCTGTTTTCGTCAACATGTACGTGAACGGTCGCCAGCGTCGAATCTTCTCGTCGCGCAAGCTCCTAGCGAAGAAGTCCGACGGGACCTTGTACGAAACGGCGGGTGTCATTCAGTTCGGATCGCAAAAATACCACGCGGTGGACATCTTCGTTCAATCAGGTGGCAAATCGGGATATATCGATTTCGCGAAAGGGTGACGCGCGGGGACGGCCATCCCCGCGTTTGTTGACGTTTCCCGCAGAGGTTGCTTATATAGAGTAGTACGATTGTCGAAAGGTGTCGTACCCGCTGACCTTTCCAGATTTCATTGGGTTAAATTTTCCGAATAGGAGTTGACCGCCACGTGACGGCAACAAGTATCATTCTTGCGGCAGGTCGTTCCATGCGACTGCGCCCGCTCACTGATCATCAACCAAAGTGCCTGTTGGACATGGGCCCGAAAAAAATATTGGATTGGCAGCTCGACGCGCTCAAATCCATCGGTGTGCTAGACGTCCGCATGGTCGTTGGCTACCAAAAGGAAATGATTCAAAGCCACATCGAAAACCACCACCCGGAAATGCGTGTCACATATATTGAGAACCCGGATTTTGAGACCACCAACACCCTGTACTCACTGGCGAGGGCCCTGCGGGATTTCGAAGGCGATTTTTACTACATGAATGCCGACGTCGTCTTCGAACAGAGCATTTTGCAGCGCTTGAGTACCTACACCGGTGGCGGTTTCCTCGCGATTGACCGCAAACAATGCCGCGAAGAGGAAGTCAAAGTCCAGGTAGACAACGACCAAATCACGGCGATTGGAAAACACTTAGATCCGAATGCGAGCTACGGTGAGTTCATCGGCGTCGCCAACTTTACCGGCGACTTTGCAAAGCGATTCCGCGCCACGGTGCTCGACGAGGCGGTGTCGCCCAACGAGATGAAATTTTTCGAGCACGCGCTCAACGTGATGGCGGACAAGCACGACATGTTTGCGGTGGACATCACCGGCCTGCCTTGTGTCGAAGTCGATTTCCCTGAGGACTATGAATACGCCATTCAGGAGGTCCTTCGCGCGTTTGTGCAGGTGGACGAAGGATGAGTGAACTCGCCAAAATTAACGCGTGTGCGAAGCGACCTATCGATATTTGGACAAACTTCATCTATTACCCATTGTCCATTCGCCTCGTCTATATCGTCCGCAAAACCGGGATCACGCCGAACGCGTTAACGATATCGTCTCTCATCATCGCATTGATTGGCTGTGCGTTTTTCCTTCGCGGAGTGCGAGGAGATGTACTCATTGGACTTCTGCTCGTCCAAATCTCTTACGTGGTTGACTGTGCCGATGGACAACTTGCGCGCTACAAGCAGCAGTTTTCCCCGGTTGGCGGATGGATTGACCAGGTTGCGGACCGGATTAAGGAATTTTCCATTTACACAAGTCTCGCCTATGGCTACACGAGGTTACACGGACCCGACAACCGTATCTGGTTGTATGCGATGTTTGCTCTATTTGTCCTCTATCTATTGGAGTACTACGGGCAGATTCGCATGGGGAAACCACAACCGGCCGCTAGCGCACAGCCAAATGCACCCGCGGACGGCGACGCGCATTTGGAGGACGGTTTTGCGCGTGCGCAACGGCTGCGCGCGTTTATCCCATTTCGGGGCTTCCTCATTGGGGAACAGTACTTTGCGCTGCTCGCGTTCATCGTATTTGACGCCGTTCGTCCGTTCTTCCTGTTCGTCGGGATCCTCGGGGGGCTGATGTGTATCTATCGGCCTGTCATTCAGTATCTGAAATTAAAGCGCAGCAGTTTGTAACACACCGACAAGTCGAATTCAATCGCTCGCAGTTGGAGGCCATCCTATGTACCCAACCGTCGTCATCACTGCTGCCGTCCCTTGGGACGGCATCACCGCCCGGCCACAGCACCTCGCCAGACAATTGGCGGGGCGCGGTTGGCCTGTTTTGTTCGTAGAGCCGCCCGTGACGCTCATCGGTCCGTTTCGCAATCCGTCCTTACGCGACAAAATGCTCCCGAAGACCCCGGTGGCCGAGGTGCAGTCCCTCGGCGACGGGCAAATTCGAGTGCTGCAGCCAATGACGACGATTCCCTTTTATCACATGGCTCGTTTCGTCAACCGATTCAACCAGCGCCTGCTGGCCCGACAAATCCGCCAGCACGTCCATTCGGAAGCGATTCTCCTATCCAACCTGCCCAGCTCAGTCGACTTGATTCCGTGGCTTAGCCCTGTCGCCACCTTCTACGACTGCGTCGACGATCACGGCGCGTTTGGCGGCCTCACGCGCAGCGACGTCATCGAGGCACTCGAGGCGGATATGAGCTATCAGAGTCGTGCCGTGTTCGCGACGGCCGACGCACTCGTGGAGAAAATGCGGCGCTTTCACAACGACGTATACCTCGTCCCGAACGCGGTCGAACTCGATCACTTCGCCCAAACCTCAACTGCCACCCCACACGCCGACCTCTGCGACATCCCTTCGCCGCGCGTAGGCTTCGTGGGCGGAATTGGGGCTTGGTTAGACTTCGATTTACTCTACAATCTAGCCACTCTGCGCAAGGACGTTCAATTTGTGTTCGTTGGTCCGGTGGAGACGGACGTGTCGAGGATTCGAGCTTTGCCAAACGTTCACTTCCTCGGCCGCAAGCCGTATGCGCAGTTGCCAGAGTTCCTCGCCGGCTTCGACGCCTGTCTCTATCCATTCGCAAACACCAAGCTGACGGAGAGTGTGAATCCGGTGAAGGTATACGAATACCTGGCCGCTGGCAAAGAAGTTATCGCGACGCCAACGCGTGAAATGAGTAAGTTTACCGACCATGTGTGGCTGACTCCTGATGCAACGACCGCGGCGGCAGCCATCACCGCCATCTTATCCGGGCAACGTCGGTCCGACCTGCAGTTGCGTGAGATGTTTCTGCGCGAGCAAACGTGGTCTGCGCGCGGCAGCCAAATTGAATCGGTGATCCTACGACATCTTCCAGACTCGATGAAGGCTTGACCCCGATCTCTGTCGGAACTCCCCTCCGTACGACTCTCAATTCGACGACGGCGAGCATTGCCAAGGTTTGGGGATGATTGTGAAAAGGCCCTTAGGATGGCTTTCGCCTATCCTAAGGGCCTTTTCAGTGCAGTGAGTAGTGAGACAGCCCTGGGACCAGGGTGTCCCTTCACATGGACGCGACAGTTAGTCTGCGCGATTTGACAACGAGAACCAAGGCCGCACTTTCACACCGATGATACTGCCGATAAAACCACAGACCATCCAAGCCCAACCGTGCAAACTAAACGATGCGATGCCATCGAAGTAGGCGCCGATGTTACAGCCAAACGCAATGCGAGCCCCGTATCCCATCAGCACACCGCCCACCAACAGACCCACGATCATGCGAGCTGGAAAACGGCGGAAGTAGGGTTTCGGGAATCGCCCGGCGAGCGACGCAGCCAAGAGTGCGCCGACGATGACGCTGACATCGAGCACGACCGTCGCGTTGGCAAACATGTTCGCGTGAAGGGCCGTGGCGTTGCTGGGCACTTGCCAATATCCCCAGTGCGCGACCGGAATGCCAATCGCCTGCGAAATTTTGGCACCGACGAGCGCAAACGCAAAGGTGACGCCCCATGCGCCGCCGGAAATTACCATCACGACTGCGTTGCCGACAGCGAGGATGACGCTCCCGATAAAGAGTGACCAAGGCCCCCGAACAATCGCCTTCCATCCGCTTCCACCGCCGCGGACCATCGACTGAATCGACCCGTGCTTGCGGCGTTCCCACACGAGGGTGCCAAAGAAGACAATCGCTAAGAGCAATAGGTTAAACAGAAAACCACCCACCGCGCCAAACGAGTGAATGAAGGAGACTGGGCCGACATTCCACGTCCCTTGCCACCACGTGAAGCCCCAACTGCCGAGAACCGAACCAACGATGAATCCGACGATCACGAGAAGTCCTCGCACGTCGCCACCACCTGTATGGAAAAGCGTCCCCGACGCGCAGCCATCGGCCACTTGCATGCCCATGCCGAAGAGGAATGACCCCACGAACACAGACAGACCCACAGGTGAAACGGAACCCACCACTGGGTGTCCGAAGATATGTCCACGCAGGAGAAGCGGCAAGAATAGGATATTTGCGATCAGGAACATGACCATGTGTGAGCGCAGCCCCGCACCGCGACGAGCGACAATGAAGTTCCGCCATGCGCTCGTGAATCCGTAGCGAGCATGGTATAAGGTAATCCCGAGTACACCACCCACTAAATAGAGGAGTGCCTGTGTCAAGGAGATTGCCAAGCCGATATACAGCGTTCCGACCAAAAAGAGAATGAGTGCAAAGGTCATAAATCCCTTGTTGAAACCACGACGGCCTTCTGTCTGCTGACCGGCAGTGGGTCCATCCAGGTTGACCACACGATTTGAGATTGCCAAGGATGACGCCTCCTCTCAGATGTTCTCCAGACTATCTTACACAAAGGTAGTAACTAAATCAAGTTAATTCCAATCTTCTTTATCGGATTAAAAACGAGAAAATAGCGGCTCATCGCTACTGCGACAGCCGCTGTTCTCCTGAACGGGTATCCGAAAGGACCGCTTCTCACTTGCGAAATGGTGCTGTCCCCTCTTTGGCGAGCATTTTAAAGACGATGTCGTCCATCGGAGGGTTGTGCAATCCTGCGCGTACATCTCGGTAGTAGCGCTCCAGTGGCAGCCCTCTGGCGAGGCTGCGGGCGCCGGCGACGCGCATGGCGAGATCGACCACTTCGTAGGCCGCGTTCGTCGCCTGTGTCTTCGCTGCGCCAAACATCGGGCGCAAGCGGGGTCTGTCGACCTCGGAACCCGCATCCCAACGTGCCGCGAGGTCATACATGAGCGTTCGGGCACTGAGGAGTTTCAATTCCATTTGACCCAATTTTTCTTCGATATGTGGAACGTCAGCAATTGGGTGGGAAAGACTATTCGGTTGATACGTCGCCGCAAAGTTCATCGCAAAGTCGCGCGCAGCCAGCCCCACCCCAAGGTAACAGGCGGGGATATGCAGCATCCAACCGCCGCCGTCATTGTTGCGGGCGCTGCGCTCCTTCGGATGTTTCACAGTTACAACGTACGCGTCAGGCACGAACACGTCTTCCAACACGATATCGTGGCTACCCGTGGCACGCATCCCGAGCGTGTTCCAGGTCTCGACAATTTGCACATCCTGCCCGCGCACAATGAACTCGCCGACCTCTTGTGAATCCGCGATGCCAGCCGTCACCAAAATCCAGTCAAGCGCTGGCGACAGTGTGCTAAACGTCTTGCGACCCGTGATCCGGTAACCGCCGTCGACGCGCGCGGCGGTCGTCTCCGGGCGCCCTCCGCGACTCGGGCTCCCCGTGGCCGGCTCACTCGCACAACTGTTGATGAGTGCCCCCGTATCCATCACCGATCGGCAAATGGCTTGAAAGAGCGCATCTGGGAACGCATGACTTGCGCGCAAGTTTAAAATCATCCCGACGTGCCAGCCGATGGCGAGGGCGGTGGAGCCATCTCCACGGGCGAGTTGCTCCTGATGAAGCAATAACTCGCGCAACGAGATTTCCAATCCCCCATATTCCTTTGGCACCGTCCACGTCACGTAGCCGGACTTGCGCAAATCGGCGATATTTTCATGTGGAAAGCTGCCGTCCTCATCGTGCTGGGCCGCGCGTTGCGAAAACGCATCTGCGAGTTCTTTTGTGATGCGAAGTCTCTCTCGCTGTTCAGGAGACGTTACAAAATAATCGTCAAAGTACATCAGCGTTGTTCTCCTCCCCCGCTTACCTGCCGTCAACCAAGCTGTCTCGTCGCCCGAGTCGCGGACCCTGCGCGTGCACGAAGTACTCCCAATTCGACAGTTGGCCGAGACTCTGTCTCTCACTCCCCCAGATGGAGCGGTTCAAGCCGGACTGTGTCTTGTGGGCTCGAAAGGAAGCCAATTTTTGCACCTTGGTCCCTTGGATATCGACTGTCACCATATCGATGACCGGCTGCGGATAGCGTTTAAACGCAGTGACGTCATCGCTCCAAGCGACGTAAAACAGTCGACACGTGCGTTCCGATGGCGCGGTGCACGCGTACGCCTCGAAAGCTCGGGTCGCGACGCGGCCGATGGCACAGTGATCAGGGTGTCCACCGAGCGGATCGTGGAATGTGATCACCACATCTGGGCGCTCCTCTTCCAAGACGCCGAGTACCCGCTCGACAAGCGCCTCTACGGGCTGAATTTCCAGTGTTTTATCGCGGGTATGCAGTAACTCGAGCCGCGCGATGGACAGCGCCTCACACGCATTTCTCAGTTCTCGCTCCCTCGCCGTGGCGATGGACTCTCGGGTGACCGCAGGTGGGACACCCATCCGACGCCCCATCTCTCCGAGCGTCGCACAGACGAGCACTACTCTGTGACCCTCAGTCGCCAGTTTGGCCAGCGTCCCTCCGCAAATGAACGATTCGTCGTCCGGATGAGCAAAAACAGCAACAATGGTAGACATCTGTTCCCCCCGCTCACACTCAAAAACGTATTCCGAAAATGTTACATCGATAATGCCTTCGGGCTAACCTCCAGGCTATGTGCAATGCGAGACTGACTGTCGTATGCCGTAAAGATGAGGACACCATTCTCTTCATAGAAATCTGTGACGTCGTTGAGTTGGACGATGCCGTTGGGCTGTTCCCATTCGAGGTAAACCCGGTACGCGCCGTCACCGTGAATGTGGGCGAGTTTCAGTTGAACGGGTACGTTGCGTATGTAGCCTTGTGGATTGACTTCCATGTGCAGATACACTGTTTGACCGACGTACTGTGCAAGCCACGCCCTGGCCTCATCGACACTTTTGACCTGCATGCGTTCACCTCTTCTCGAACGAACGGGGACAGCAAATCGTTGCCATCCGCTGATCTCAATTTTACCTTCTTTGTGCTGAGACGCAAAAGAGGACGCGAAACTTGCGTTTTGCGTCCTCTTTTGGGAAGGTCACTAGATTAGTTGACGGCGTCGTTCGCCGCTTGTTCCGTGGGAAATACCATCCATGCGTCAGGTAGGTGGCGCTGACCGTTCGGATCGAGTGTGGATGGCGAGTTGAGAATCTTCCCGTCGTCGTAGAGCACGGACGAAGATCCGCCATCCATCGCACACGCATTCACGGCGTGGTACTTGAGCATGATATCCATCACCTGCTTCATGCTGGCACCAATCGAGTGACCACCGTGCAAACGCCCGTTGATCACGACAAATATAACCGTGCCATCACGTTCCTGACCGATGGCCGTGCGCGGGTCCAGCCCCCAGCCACCGTCACCTTGCGTAATGGTCGGTTGACCATCCACCACTAACTCCGGATGAAACTGCATCGCGTCGCGAACGCCGATTTGTGCCAGGTCACTCGTCGTATAATTGCCCATGACCATCACGCCGTCGTTGGTAAAGCCGACGGTCGCCCAACTGGGATCGGTCTTCGACGACTGTCTCACCGTGCCGTTCACGTACTCCAATCCGACTGGTATACCACCCCAACCATTTCCATTCGGATCTTCAAAGCCGCTCGCGTTTACACCCGCTATCGCGCCCACGCGTTTGGCCATATCGGTAATGTACTCCCCCGTCGAACCATGCACCTGTGCAGGTACGAGGCGGACCAGCTTCGGATCTTGGACCAGCATCACATAACCGGTATATCCGTCCTGATGAAGCGGGATGACTTGAACGGGTTGCCCACCTACATCCGCGATATCCCTCGTATTTGCGACGGAGACGTCATCCGTGCTCGATTGCCGGACGGCGATGCCGTTGAGCTCTTTCATGATCTGCGCGTACTCTGATGGAGTCGTCAGATAGCGGGCCCATTCGTAGTGGCGAGTCGACGCCACCGTCTCCGCGGCTAAGAGCCGCAAGTGCGATCCCCACGGTGTACCAAAGGCCACACCGATGCTGCCGCCAAACAACAGCAGGAGCACGCCAAAGACGCTGAGGCTCGCGGCGATAAGCCGTCGTTTTCGGCGACGACCTCTGGCAGCTCGCCGCGCTTTTTGAGACAACTGTGTATGTGAGTGTGTCTGTCGTTCGGGTTGATGCTGCATGTATATGCTCCTCCCCGGCAGAACCCATGAAATTTGCATTGCTAGAGTAGACGACGATGGACGAAAACCGCGATTGACGTTCTCGCATGTTAGACGTTGTATGCTGTGTAGATGTTACAGAAGAGGCGAGAACGTACAAAAAAACGGCGTGCAGGAGCATTCATTGCGAATACTCCTGCACACCGTACATTCTACTTTGATTTCGCCCGCCTGTTAAGCGTTCTCGATAGGATTATCCCGGTAGGTGATCCAATCGCTCCAACTTCCCGCATAGAGGCGTACGTCCTCTGCCCCCGCCAATTTCAGGGCAAAAATGTCTGCGCAAGCCGTCACACCCGAACCACAATACACCACAATTGGTTGCTTTTTTGATACGACGTCGCCAAACCGCCTCTGTTGAACGTCATCCGGTTTCCACCGGCCGTTTTCCATCAGCCCGTTCTGCCACGGATAGTTGACAGCACCTGGGATGTGCCCCGCTTTTGCATCAATTGGCTCGACTTCCCCAGTGTACCTGTCATGCGCGCGAGCGTCGATGAGCATGGCGTCCCACTCGCCGCTCACAATGCGGCGAACGTCATCTACGTCGACCGTCCAACCAGGGTGTATATCCGCATCATAGTTCCCATCAACGCGTGGAGGAATTTGCGTGGAACAGGCAAACCCGCCATCGATCCACGCCTGATAACCGCCGTCGAGGACCAACACGTCCTCGATGCCGACGTACCGGATCAACCACCATGCGCGTGTAGCCATTCCTTCGCCACTGTCGTACACGACGACGGTAGACTTGCGATTGACGCCCACTTGCCCGAGTGTATTGGCGAACACCGCCGCGTCCGGAAGTGGATGCCGACCGCCGTGTTCATGGACCGATGACGATAGGTCCCGCTCCAAATCGAGGTAGTGAGCGCCGGGAATGTGGGACTTCGCGTAGATCTGCTGCCCCCATTCAGGGTCACTCAAGCTGAATCGACAATCCAAAATCACCAATTCCGCGTCCGCTAGCCGCTGGTGCAGCTCATCGGCAGTAATCAGCATATCGATGTTCCTCCTTCTGCGTCGACGCGCTAGCCATGCGTGGGTTGTGCAAAGTCACTGCCCTTTTCGTGCGAATCGCTTGGCGGCCGCTTGGTCGATCGATTTGAGAATCATGTTGTCGATGTTCACGTGTGCTGGACGCGTAGCCGCAAACACGATGCAGTCTGCAACGTCCTCTGAGTTCAGTGGACGCAATCCCTCGTACACTTGGGCGGCGCGAGAGGTGTCCCCGTGATAGCGGACGACACTGAATTCCGTCTCGACCATGCCAGGGTCAATGCTTGTAATCCGCACTGGCTTGCCGAGCAATTCCTGGCGAAGTGACCCGGTGATGGCCCGAACGGCGAACTTTGTCGCGCAGTACACACCACCTCCAGCGTACGCCTCGTGCCCAGCGGTCGATCCCAAGTTGATGATGTGCCCATCCCCGCTCTCCACAAGGTATGGGACAAGTCGCTTGGTCATGCGCAACAGTCCAAGTACGTTCGTATCGAGCATGACCTCCCAGTCTTCCTCGTTGGCCCGCTCATCGATGTAATCGACGCCGAGCGCCTTGCCGGCGTTGTTCACGAGCACGTTGACCTGGCCATAGTGCTCCACGACCCCTTGTACAAAGGCGTCGACGGACGCCTTATCGGTCACGTCGAGCGGTGCGGCAAACGGCTTTTCCCCCGTGATGCGCGCCAGTTCGTCCACTAGCGCGGACAACTTATCCTCACGGCGGGCGCCGACGGCTAGGCGAAATCCTGCACGAGCAAGACCGATTGCCGTGCTATAGCCAATCCCGGCACTTGCCCCCGTCACAACAGCTACTCTGTTGGTTCCAGTAAGACTCATCACACTCATCCCTTCTCCATTTAAAACATCTGGCCACTGGGCCATGGCCTATCACAAAAAGGCGAGTGACCCATACAATGCACCATCGTCAGTCGTACGAAGGAGGCCAAAAAAAACATGGCATGCCCAGAAGTGGTGACTGGATCCGTCGTCATCCCAGGCGAAGATTATGAACGAATTCAGCGGGCGGTGGACAACGGACAATACCTCTGGCGCCTTAGTCCCGTGCGCACTGCCCAGGAGGTCGGTACGGTACACCTCGGCTTGCGAATGAACGACGCCTATACGTTTGTCGAGCAATTTCGAGACTCGGATGACGGCCTCATGCACGCGGTGGTACGCGTCAAACACCGATCCTGCACATATGTACTAGAATTATACCAGCCGGAGAAGCAGGGCCGCGGCGGTATTTGGATCGTCCTCTCCGTCACCCCACTCTGAACTTGCAACGCAAATTCCCAGCGAGTACCCTCAATGTACCGGTTCCTCTCAGACAGGAACTGGTCTTTCATTCACGAGGAGGACAAGCGTGTACTCACATATTTTATTCGATCTCGACGGCACCCTGACAGACTCCCGCCTCGGCATTACGAAGAGCGTGGCCCACGCCCTCGTTGCGGAAGGCTATCCTGCACCCAAACTCGAGGAACTCACTTGGGTCGTGGGCCCTCCCTTGCGCGAGAGTTTTCTCAAACTCGTCGACTCGACCGACGCGGCAGTGGCGGAGCGGCTCCTCGCCCAGTACCGCAAGCGTTTCGAGCCCATCGGAATGTTTGAGAACGAGGTGTACGACGGGATTCGGGACGTGCTGAAGGCGCTCGTCGACCATTCCTGCCACCTACATCTTGCCACATCCAAACCCCGCATCTACGCAGAGCGGATTCTCGAACACTTTTCACTCGCGCCGTTTTTCGAGACCGTCGCCGGTGCGGAACTCGACGGATCGATAGAGTCCAAAGATGACGTCATTCGCACCGTGCTTGAGACCGCGCATCTCGACAAAGCGGCTTGTATCATGATTGGCGACCGGGAACACGACGTCCACGGTGCAGCCGCAAATGGCATTCCCTGCGTCGGCGTCACTTACGGCTTCGGCGAAAAATCCGAACTCCTGGCGGCCGGAGCGCGCTGCATCGTCGACTCCCCGCGCGCTCTCGTCCCCCTGCTCACTGGCGCCCAGCGCTTCGACTGAGTTCCTAGTCTCGCTTACCCGCAGGGTAGGTCTCGCTACGTCGCTGCGCTCCTAGTCTCGCTTACCCACAGGGTAGGTCTCGCTACGTCGCTATGCTCCTAGTCTCGCCTTACCCACAGGATAGGTCTCGCTACGTCGCTATGCTCCTAGTCTCGCCTTACCGTTCACGCTCCCACATGGATGGGGGCAATTTGCCCACCGATTCGATGAGGAGGTCGTACAGGTTGCTTTGCAGCGCCTCGTCTACGGAGATGCCGAGCTTGTCGGCGATATCGGAGAGCGTGAACTTGTCGCGCCGAAGCGTGCGCATCGCCTTCTCCCACTGCTGAAGGTGAGGGCCGTGGTAGTCGATGAGGAAGGACCACTTTTCCTCGTCGATTTGGAGAACGGCATTCAGCATGTCCGTAGCCACATCGACCGTTGCGCCTTGGGCGCCTTTTTCGAACAGCCGTTGCCGAAACACAGTTTTGATCAGTGCCTCCTCGGAGAATTCCATGAGGAATGGTGGCATAATATAGCCAACTGGCAATTTTGCGCGCGCGGCTTGCATCTGCTCGACGCGCTCTTGCTTCGCTAGGCGAATCACTCCCCGAATGCGTTCGAGCTCCTCTTCGTACTCATCTGGATTTCTCGCTTCGACAGGCAACTCGAATCCCCAGGGTACGTTGGCCCGCTGGCCGCCGGCGATACGAGTAGGGCGCCCCACGGTGTATGTCACAAGGTGGTCGTAGACCGTCTTGCCAACCCCGATGAATAGGAAGAGCACGCTCTCACCGCGAATCGGTTCGTACGAATGCCCTGCGGCTACCATGTTGTGGAGAAATCGGTTGGTATTCGCCATATCGCGATACTTCCCGAGGTAGAGGCTCGCCTTGAACGCACTCGACAATCGGTCCTGGTCTGTCGCACGAAGGGCGATGACGCGTCGCGACTGCGCGACTTGCCACCCTTGCTCTTCGTAGCAAATCCGAATAAACTTTTCGATGTTATCCAGATGCTCGTCAATCGGGACGACGTCGTGGAGAAACTTTAGGCGGTCGTGCGTGAGAATGGCGGATCGGTCGAGATGAAACAACAAAAAGAACCACCTTTCACTTGGCTACTAAGGTTGCCCGACGTGCCGAACACCGTTCGGACACGCAGGATACGGATACACAATACACCGCGTCCCCATGGGCGTGCTTGTTTGATTGTACAAATAGGAACAGGAGGTGGACAAGATGCGAAACGAAAATAGCTCCACCCGGGTCGTCGTCGGAATGTCCGGGGGCGTCGACTCATCCGTCAGTGCCCTTTTACTAAAACAGCAGGGCTATGACGTCATTGGCGTCTTTATGAAGAACTGGGATGACACCGACGAGTTCGGTCACTGTACGGCGACCGAGGACTTCGAAGACGTCGCACAGGTCTGCGAACAAATTGGCATTCCGTACTACGGTGTAAATTTTGAACGGGAATACGAATCGCGTGTCTTCCAGTACTTCCTCGAGGAGTACCAGAAGGGCAGGACGCCAAACCCTGACGTGCTCTGTAACAAGGAGATCAAGTTTAAGGAACTGTTGCAGCGAGCGCTCGAACTCGGGGCTGATTACCTCGCTACAGGCCACTACGCTCAGGTTCGCAGGGACGAACGCGGAACCGTCCAACTTGTCCGAGGCGCAGACGCGAACAAAGACCAGACTTACTTCCTGCACACGCTCGACCAAGTCCCCCTCTCGCGCGCCATGTTCCCCATCGGCCACATGGAGAAGTCGCAAGTTCGGGAGATTGCGAAGGAGTTTGGGCTCGCGACGGCGACGAAGAAGGACAGTACGGGCATTTGCTTTATCGGCGAAAAGAACTTCCGGGAGTTCCTCAGCAATTATCTGCCGGCGCAGCCCGGCGATGTGGAAGATACCGAAGGTCGGATCATCGGTCGCCACGAAGGTCTCATGTATTACACGATGGGGCAGCGGCGCGGCATTGGCATCGGCGGAATGAACGACCGAACAGGAGAACCGTGGTTCGTCGTGGACAAGGACTTGGCGCGAAATGTGCTCGTCGTCGCGCAAGGTGCGGACCACCCCCGGCTGATGTCGACAAGCCTTGTCGCAAGTCAGTTGTCATTTGTCAGCGGAGGAGCGCCAGACGAGCGGGAGTTCCGATGCACGGCTAAATTCCGGTACCGTCAGGATGATCAAGGCGTCACGGTGCAGATGCGCGGGGCGAATGAGTGCAAAGTCGTCTTTGACGAGCCTCAGCGCGCCATCACACCAGGTCAATCGGTCGTGTTCTACCACGGTGACGTGTGTCTCGGCGGTGGCATCATCGATTCCCGCCACATCGGAATGTGACTAAATATGGACATTGTAAAGGTGGGCTACAATGACGTAGCCCACCTTTGCGATGTTATTGAGATGAGAACACTGGGTCACGCGCGTGCGTACGTCGAGAGGAACACTACTCGCTCACATCTGCGCAATTCACCACGAAGTGCCCAGTTCACGTTCCCAAGAATCCGCACAATCAAAGCACAACCACTCCGATTTCTCGGTGTCCTGCTCGACTGTCTCGCCGCAAATGGCACATTGATGCTCTGTCTCTTTACGATCCATCTGCATTACCTCCTCCAAGCTTTGTACTGAGTATTGTAGTTCCAATTGGTTGCGTTTTCAACAGATATTTCTGAACATTTAAATAATAGGTGACGAAATTGTGTCACTCGGTCGATACCTATGTACTTCCGCGTGTGCGCGATTGGGATAGCTTGACTTGCAGGCGGTGGTATACTGTGCAAGGAAGTTATTTCGACTTCCGAATGATCCTGTCTGTAGGCTTCTTAGGGAGGCAGCACCGGTGACAAAGTCTCGCATCATCAGCGCATCACTCATCTTTACACTCGTCGTCCTTTGGGGCGTGTCGTTTGCCATTTACAAAGTGGCGTTGGCCGACAGCCCCCCGATCTTATTCGCGGGCATCCGCACGCTGTTCGGCGGTCTCATCGTCCTTTGTATCGCCCTTTTCCGCAACAAGAAGGCTTATCTTCGCAAATACTTCCCTACCTATTTCATCTCAGCCGTATTTAACGTCTTTTTCTTCTTTGGACTCCAAACTGTCGGGCTGAGCTATCTACCTGCCGGGCTGTTTTCCGTGCTCATTTACCTTGAGCCGGTCCTTGTGGGCATCGTGGCGTGGCTCTGGCTTGGCGAGCCGATGTCGCTGCAAAAAGTCATCGGACTCGTCCTCGGGTTTCTCGGGGTTGCCGCCATCAGTGCGCACAGTCTCACACAACACTTGTCGGCCATCGGCATTATCATCGGTATCGCCACCGCCGCCTTCTGGACGATTGGCACGGTCTATTCGAAGAAGGCACAAGAGCGCGTGGATATGATGTGGCTCCTCGCCATCCAATTTCTCATCGGTGGCGTCCTCATCACAGCCCTCGGCTCCATGAGCGAGTCGTGGAGTGCCATTCACGTCACTACCACGTTCGTTTTGGCCACGTTATTCGGCGGATTTTTCGGCATCACGCTGTCCTGGATGATCTGGTTCCACCTCGTCCACGCCGGAGAGGCGACGCGCATCGCGGCGATGACCTTCTTCGTCCCGCTCATCTCCGTGTTGACGAGCGTGATTTTCCTGCACGAATCGCTCAACATCTGGCTTTTGGTCGGTCTCGTGCTCATCGTGTTGGGCATTTATCTGACCAATCGGCAGCAGAAGCAAGGTCGCCTACCCCAGAACTCGTTACCCATCACGCCGCCCATACGCTGAATTCACCCTCACACAACGACACCTCGTCCGCATATGAGACACGCCAAGCCCCATTCACGCTGCCCGCGGGACGACTCGCGGGTAAATGCAGGGCGTCGTCTCCCCCGCAAGAGGATGATATAATGCAAGCAACTTGCATGGGGTGATGGCGATGGATACCAAAGATTTACAACTTTTCTTAGCTGCGTCGCGCAACAAATCCATCTCGCGGACTGCGGAACAGCTATTTATGTCTCAATCGACAGTAACCACGCGGCTTCAGCGGCTGGAACGCGACATCGGATATCAACTGTTCGACCGGATGCCCAACGGCGTACAACTGACCCCGGAAGGCGCCAGGTTCCTCCCCCTGGCTGAACAAATTGTATCGCTGGAGCGACAGATGCTTGAGCCTTCACAACAACCAAAGCGAACCCTGCGCGTGATGTCCGGTCGTGCGTTCGTATCGACGGACGTTCCGATGTGTCTGCACCGCATCGTGGAACTACAGGATGTGCGCCTACAAGTGCGCATGGGCCTGTATGAAAACATGGTGGACGCCCTGATCAACAGTCAGGTCGATTTCTGCTTTCTGGGTGAACCAATCTACCATCCCCGGGTTCGACTCGTGGAATTTCCGGACGACGCCATCGACTTGGTGGTTCCTGCAACGCACCCGTTTGCGCACGACTTTCCAGGTATCAGGGCGATTGCCACCGAGCCGTTCATCGCCTTCAGCGACTCCACAGCGCCCTTTCGCAAACGCGTCACCATGCTGCTCGCCAAGCATGACCTCTTCCCCGAAGTCCGCATGGAACTCGACAGCATCGACGGTATCAAGGCGATGGTGTCGCAAGGCCTCGGTGTCTCGCTGCTGCCGCGCCGGACGCTCGTCGACGCGAGCAGCAAAGGGTATGTCGCCATTCCTATCGCCGACGAGGCGTTCCGACGACCCACCTTGCTGGCTTACCCAGATATCTTGGAGGATGAACCTCTGACGAAGCAGTTCATCGAGGTCGTGAGCGAACACTATCAGCACCAGGCGCGTTTCCATCACGATCCGTCCGTGTAAGTTTTCCCCTGGGGTGCTGCTGACGACTGCATTCGATAGGCACTTTGGAAAGGAGGGCGCGAGGTGCGTGAACCGCTGACCAAACTGGCGCGCAGAGAGGCCATCTACCAAGCGGCCGTCTCTCTATTCGAAACCAAGGGCTATGAAAATGTGACGATTCAGGACGTCGTGGCAACATGTAACGTCGCAAGAGGCACATTCTACCTCCACTTCGAGTCGTTGGAGGCTCTGCTCATCACGTGGTTTGACGACGTGACAGAACAGACGTGGGCACGTATGCGCCCTTATCTGGAAGACCTGTCTATCCCATTTGAAACCTGTACCCGTCAGGTCATCCACGAAGTGTTCGCCCTGTTCACGGAAAACCCGTCCATGTCGAAGGCGTTCTACTGCGGTGGCGGCGAAACGTTCATGCGACGCCGTCACGAGGCCATGTTTGGAAAACTTGGGGGAAAACTACACGAGGCGCTAACCATCCGCCACCCGGATCATCATCGCAGCATGACCTGGACCGTCGCGATGCTCATCTCCCTGGTGGGCGACATGTCGAACTATGCGAGCCAAAATATCGCGACTGAAGAGCTCCAAGCACTTGAAGAAGAAGTGGCCAATTTCGCCATGGCGGGTCTAAGGGCCAACCTAGCCATCGAACGGCCGCCGCTCTCTCACCGCGACGATGGATGAACCACCATCTGCCGGTACCACAGTGCCATCGACGTGCTGATACGGTAGCGAACGACCTTCGCGTCAAACGGCCCCTCGTACACAAGGTCTCCCTCGTCTAACGGGATTCCATCCGCAGCTGCGACCACTCTCACATCCCCTGCCTTGACCGTAGCCGCGAAAATCGTCAGCTGAAACTCGCCATCCCTCGCGCGAAAAGTGACATCCCAACGTCCGTCCGCCCTCTGCACGTAGCCAATCCGTCCATCAAACGTAGCCACCGTATCCACCACGTCTTCCACCATTTGGACGAGCTTGTCTTGAAGTTCCTGTTCCGCTGCTCGGCTCTTCTCTCCCTCGATGTCGCACACCTCCTCTCTATTCGTTCCATACCCAATCTAGCAGATTTGTCGGCTCCACTGATCGCCGAGTCGCGAAAAACGCGCTCCTACCACACCTGTACCGCGGCATTCCACACTCTCTCTTCACGACTGACACGCTCTCAGCATAGATGGGCACTCTGGCCACGTGGCCGTGTACTGCAACAAGGGGGCTTTCCTCATGCCGGAAAGCCCCCTTGTCGTTGAAACGGTTGTATTCAGTATGTGAGCGGTGCGACTATTCAGTAGCCTTTGACAAAGCGTGTTCCCACGACGGGAAATAGTAAAGTGCGCCGCGCATGATCTCTGGGTGCTGTTTCTTGACGTCCTTCTTCGTTAAACGTTCACCATTTGTCACGTACAACTGCTTAATTTGACTCAAAATCGTATCCGCGCTTTCAAGTGGTTGTTGCATCATATCAACCTTCCTTTCCAGTGGATACGCTCATTGTTGCCGAAGCTAGTAGAAATCAAACCTACTTCTCTATCCGATTGACATCTCATCTTCCTCTGTTCTATGTTTACTTTGCCGGCGATTATCGAGTATATCAAGCCGCGAAAGACGGAATGGCGTCCTCTGTCCACTCGCCATTTGGGGTGTAACCAACGTCTGACCAGTATCCACGCGGTTGAGGATTTTTTAGCAAGGTATTGACGAAGTAGCTCAAAGGATTCGGCTTCGCCGACACAACCCAATCGTTCTCCATCGCTCAATGGGCCATCGCGCAGGGATTGTACACGCGCGGTGGCCCCTCGTGCATGTTGAACCGCGCTTCCCCGGAACTGCGGGTGTAGGCTTCGCTCGATGAGGTCAAATGGCCGGAGCGAGAATGCTATATCAAGACAAACCGGGGCATCCCACAGTGTTATGCACAACTGCGAAATGCCCCGGTGTTTTCTAACGATTCGACTTACTTGTTCAGTACTGTCTTCGCCACGTTGTAGATGTTGTCGACTGTAAAGCCGTATTCCTTCATCACGATGTCGCCAGGTGCCGAGGCGCCAAAGCGGTCGATGCCGAAGACTTCCCCATCGAGGCCGACGTATTTGTACCAGCTCATCGGATGTGCCATTTCAACGGCCACGCGCTTGTTCACATTCTTCGGCAGTACGGACTCCTTGTAAGCCTCGTCCTGTGCGTCGAAGACTTCGAGTGATGGGAAGCTGATGACGCGCGTTTTGACGCCTTCACCTGCCAACTTTTTGGCGACTTCCAGCACCAAGTGAACTTCAGAACCAGACGCGAGCAATGCGAGGTCAGAGCCATCTTCATGCTTGTAGATGACGTAGCCACCGCGCTCGAAGTTGCCTTGATTCTCCTTGATTTCCGCAAGCGTAGGCAGCTTTTGGCGAGTGAGTACCAACGCCACAGGCGCATCGCGGTGCGTCAGTGCGTACTTCACAGCGAGGCCCGTCTCCGTTCCATCGGCTGGGCGCAGGACGCGTAGACCAGGAATGGCGCGCAAGGAGGCAATCTGCTCGACAGGTTCGTGCGTAGGTCCGTCCTCGCCGACTGCGATGCTGTCGTGTGTGAGGATGTACAGCGCCGGTTGCTTCATCAGGGCCGCAAGGCGAACCGCTGGACGCAGGTAGTCGACGAACACGAGGAACGTACCCGCGTACGGGAAGATGCCGCCGTGAAGCGCGAGGCCGTTGAGCGCAGCGCCCATCGCGTGCTCGCGAACGCCGTAATCGACGTTTTTGCCCGCGTAGTCCGGTTGTTTGAAGTGCTCCGAGCTCTTGATGAACGTCTTGTTGGAACTTGACAAGTCAGCAGATCCGCCCAAGAGTGTCGGCATGTGCGGCGCGATGGCGTTGATCACCGTGCCAAACGCGTCACGCGTTGCGGTCGCGTCGGTGAACTCTGGAAGCACAGTATCGAAATCGACACCCGCATTGCCATTCACAACGTCTTTAAACGTCTTGGCATCGTCCGCAAACGCGCCCTCGTACGCGTTGAACTTTTCGTTCCACGCAGCTTCGTCCGCTTGGAGGCGCGATTTCAAGTCCGCAAACAAGGCGCGAACTTCGTCTGGCACGAAGAACGAATCGTACTTCCAGCCATACGTCTCTTTCGCCAACTTGGTCTCTTCTGCACCAAGTGGGCTACCGTGTACGCCGTGAGTGCCTTGCTTGTGCGGCGCGCCATAGCCGATGATGGTCTTGACTTCGATCAGCGTCGGGGCGTCCGTAAACGTCTTTGCCTCGGCGATCGCACGTTCAATTTCATCCAGGTTGTTGCCGTCTTCCACGCGCAGGACGTTCCATCCATAAGCGCGGTAGCGCATTTTCACGTCTTCCGTAAACGACCGATCTGTCGGTCCATCGAGCGAAATATCGTTGGAGTCGTAAAGGACGATGAGCTTGTTCAAGCCCAAGTGGCCTGCGAGCGAGCCCGCTTCAGCCGCCACGCCCTCCATCAAATCGCCGTCGCCACAGATGACGTATGTATAGTGATCAATTAGGTCGTGTCCTTCACGGTTAAAGGTCGCCGCCATGAATCGTTCCGCCATTGCGAAACCAACAGCTGTCGCGATACCTTGTCCAAGTGGCCCAGTCGTGGTGTCAACCCCAGGTGTGTGCCCAAACTCTGGGTGCCCAGGCGTTTTCGAGCCCCATTGACGGAACGACTTCAAATCGTCCATCGAGACATCGTAACCAGTCAGGTGCAGCAGGCTGTACAACAGCATCGACCCGTGACCTGCAGATAGCACGAAGCGATCTCTGTCAATCCACGCCGGATTTTCCGGGTTGTACTTCATAAAGCGGCTCCACAGCACATAAGCCATAGGCGCTGCGCCCATCGGTAGCCCAGGGTGTCCCGAATTGGCCTTTTCAATTGCATCAATCGAAAGGGTGCGTATGGTCTTGACCGCCAATTGATCTTGTTCTGTAAATGGCATGATTCCACTCCCCGTTGCTAGAGATTTTCATTGGTTATGATACCACATCTGATCAATTTCACTTACGTTCCGTGAAGAAAACGTTCAAAGCCGGAGCATTCGCTTTTTTCGAACAGATGACTTCACGCGATTTCTCGTCATCCACGACGACATAGGATACCATAAGAGGCGTACGAAAGGAGTATACCCATGACAGCTCGAGAAGCTTCGCCCGCAAAACACTGGATTTGGGACATCCTCACACTCAACGCGATTTTCCGAGGTTTGTGGCTCGTCTACATGCACCCTCCCCAGAAAGCGGACTTTCTCTGGTATTTTGAGCACGCACAGCTTCTGGCATCTGGGCACGGATATGTATGGAACGGACAGCCCACCGCGTACTGGCCCATTGGCTGGCCGTTTTTCTTGTCCCTCATCTTCCGCATCACAGGCGCCCACGTCGTCGTCGGACTCGCTGTGAACGCCTTTTTGAGCACGTGCATCGTGGGACTTATCTATCTTCTGACCCAAGAACTGTTCCTTCGGACATCGATGGCGCTGGCCGCCGCTGTGGCGTACTCTTTACTGCCGAGCCAAATTATCTGGAATGCCGTTCTCGGGTCCGAGGAATTATTCACCTTCCTGTTGCTCATTTCGCTGTACCTTTACATACGTGCGCGAAACCAGTCGGGAAAAACCGCCATCGCACTCATTGTGGCCTCCGGTCTCATCCTCGGATTTGCGGCAGACGTGCGGCCCATCCCGTTGGCGTTCCCCGCCTTCGTGCTACTCTACGAATGGTTGATCCAACGCCGTCGCGCAAAAGCGAGCTTTGGCCGAGCCATCACGTTAACCATCGCGATGTTCGTCGCGATTTTACCCGTTACCATCCGCAACAAAATCGCCATGCACCATTTTGTGCTCGTGTCCACGAACGGTGGGATGAACCTGTGGCAGGGCACACACACGAACGGCGGATACTTCTGGTCCTGGAACCCGGCCATCAATCCGCTGCTTCATATCAACAACGAGATCGTAAAGAACAAGGTGGCCGAACACACTGCGCTCACCTACATCGCGCATCACATTCCACTGACCATCGGCAACGGATTTCTCAAGATCTACGACTTGTACAAGAACGACGTCAATGCCACGTGGTACACATTTCACGTCATTCCGAGCCTGAACCATCTGATGGAGCCGGTGAATACCCTGTGCAACACCGTATACTACCTGTTCATCGCAGCGGCCGCCATCGGAATCGGCGTCGTCATCGTTCGTCGCTTCGAACATTTCCGGGCAAGCCTCCTGCTTCTCACATTTGCGCTGTACAACACGTGCTTCTTTTTCTTCTTTCCAGCGTGGGATCGCTTCCGCTACCCGCTGATGCCGTTGTTCTCCGTATTCGTCGGAGTCGGTGTGGTCTGGCTGTGGCGTTCCATGCACGATCACGCCCCGGACGCGTGAAGCCAACAAACTTGTGCGCTATTTGCAAAGAGGAGTCGCAACTCGCCGAAATTGGCGCAATGCGACTCCTCTTTTACGGACTCAGCTACACGAAAAACAATAGAACCGCTCCGACCACGCACAGGCCGGCAAACAGGAAGTCGCCTGCAGCAAACGAAATTCTGCGGAAATAGGAGCGCTCATCCCACTTATCGGCCGGGGCCCCATAAAATCCACGCGCTTCCATGGCGGTCGCGAGGCGCTCGCTCAGGCGAATGGATTGGCTGAGCATCGGGAGGGCGTAAGTCACGGGGCGGGTCACCCACCACCCTTGGCGCCCACGCACTCGACGCGCGAGTCGAAACGTGCGCAACTCGTGGTCAAACCGCTGCAAAAACCCTGTTCCGGCCATAATTCCGTACGCTAGTTTCGGAGGCAGCCGAAACGATTGGCTCAGGCTGACGACAAAGTTCGTCCCATCCGTCGTCTCGAGGAAGACATACGCGAGCACCACCGTGGAAAACGTCCGCAACGCCACGAGCACCCCTTGCAGCAAGCCGTACACACTCAAGTGGAACCAGAGAAAGTTCACGTAGTGATAGCCGGGAGGCGTCGCTGCATTGGCCGCAAACGTCCAGAGATAAATCACGTACATGGCAAGCACTACAGAGAGTCGCTTGAACGCACGCCACGGATTGCACCAGCCGAGCCCGAACGCGATGACGAGGGTGACTACCCACATCGAGCCCAGTTCCCGAAAGGTGTTAGCGAAGAGCGTGAGCACGGCGACAACAAGCAGTGTGAGCAACTTCACACCTGGGTGAATGCGCGACATCGGCGAACGAGCGGAAGCTTTACACTCTGCGCTTCCTGTCTGCTGCTTGTACCCGCGACTCACCCCAATCAA
This sequence comes from Alicyclobacillus fastidiosus, assembly GCF_026651875.1. Taxonomy (GTDB): domain Bacteria; phylum Bacillota; class Bacilli; order Alicyclobacillales; family Alicyclobacillaceae; genus Alicyclobacillus; species Alicyclobacillus fastidiosus. Next base: position 4,436,098 of record NZ_CP104067.1, read on the forward strand.
AGCAGCGCCCTCCGCCGCACCCGCTGCCGAGTGAGCGGTTTGCATCGGGCCCGTCCCCTGTTCGCGACCTTCCTTCGAGACGTTGATTCGAAGCGGGCGGACGTCGTCGATCAAGTGAGCGCGACGCAACACGTCCTCGCGTTCGAACAGTTCGTTCACGCCGCCGTCGAACAGGAGCTCGCCTTGTGCGATAACGAGTACGCGCGTGGCGTAGCGACGGACAATCTCTAGGTCATGCGTCACCGTCACGACGGTTTTTCCACTGGCCAGCAACGTGACGAGTCGCGACAGAATGGTCTCCTCGGACGACGCGTCCTGGCCATACGTCGGCTCGTCGAACAGAAACACATCGTGGTCATCGCGCAACATCACGCCAACCGCTAGTCGCCGTTTCTGACCCTGGCTCAGCGCGTACGGAGATGCCCCCGCGTGATCCTTGAGACCAAACTCCGCGAGCAGCGCTTCGACGTGAGGAGGTATCACATCCCCTACCAAACGCCCTGCCATTTCATCCGCTACGCGCTCGAACAAAAATTGATATTCAGGATTTTGAAATCCATAAGCGATTGTCTGGTATCGTTGGCCCGGGCGCACCTGCTCGATATTCTCTCCGCAGAGCGAAACCCGGCCGGCGGTAGGTGGCGTAAGCCCCGCCATCACCTCGAGCAGACTTGACTTCCCAGCCCCATTTGGCCCGACAATGGCCACCCACTCTCCCTTGTAGAAGGCGGCCGAGATATGCGACCACACGGAATGTTTTGCGTACGCCAGGGAGACATCTGACAGTTGAAGCACGGGATGGCCCGCGTGCGCGTGCGAACTCGGCAACTGACGCGACGGCCTGCGCGCCCGTTGGGACAATAGATCGGCGGTGGCTCCACGATGCACGCGCCCATCAGGGGCCACTGTAAGCACGCGGTCGATGTAAGGCAACAGGGGCTCGTACTTGTGTTCGACGATAAGCAGTGTACGCCCCATGCTGCGGAGCTCTGCGATCCGTTCGAACACCTCCCGGGTCGACTGCGGGTCTAAATTGGCGGTCGGTTCATCCAAGATGATCAGTTCACAGTCCATGGCGAGAGCTGACGCGATTGCCAGTTTCTGCTTCATTCCCCCGGAAAAGTCGGCATGGTGCGCCTGCTGATTCACGTCAAGGCGGACGCGTCTTAGCGCCGAATCGATTTTTGCAGGCATCGACTCGCGCGGGATGCGCAAGTTCTCGAGCCCAAAGGCAATTTCGTCTTCCACCGTGAGCATACAAAACTGCGAATTCGGATCTTGAAAGACATAGCCAATTTTGCCGGGCGCCTTGAGCGCGGTGCCCAACTGAATCTCGCCGCTCATCTGCGCCTCGACAGAGCGTGGGATGATGCCCGCAATCGCCATGGCAATCGTACTTTTCCCACTCCCACTCGGCCCCGTGAGGAGCACGCATTCCCCCGGGTAGACATCAAACGTACAGTCTGCCACCGTTGGCTTGTCGTCGTCGAGGTAAGTCACAGACAAATTGCGAACGGAAAGTACCGGCGACACCCCTGCCGCCGGCCGTTCGAACGCGTTCATCGAGCCATCGCCTTGCGCTGTTGCGCGATGGCAAAGTTTCTAAGCACACCCGCTCGGTAGAGCGCATCCGCGAGCAACTTCGGCAAAATCCCGCCCAGAACCGCACCGCTCACGAGTGCCACAATCACATACGACACCTGAGTTCCCACCATAAGCGCCTTGCCACCGTACTGAAAGTACCATTGGAGAACGGCGGCCAAGGCGGCCAGCACCCCTGCCAAACTGCAAGATACGATGTGATAACCGCGATAGATAAACAAGATAAAGGCCAATTCAGCACCAATGCCTTGAATGAGACCAGCCGTCAGATTCGAGAGCCCCCACTGGCCGCCGAGAATCAGTTCCACAGAAGCCGCTATCAACTCAGCCAACAGCGCTGCACCTGGTCGACGGACGATGTATGCGACAAGTACCGAGGCGATCATCCACAGTCCCGTCATCGCCGCCTGACCGGCGTACAGTGCGGTGGGAATGAAGTTATACAGAATATCCCACACGCGATACAAGGCACCTGCCACAATCGCCAGTACGACCATGACAATGACGTCCCTAAGCTTCCATGCCGACATGTTTCCATTCCTCCTCTTGTTCGAGGCGAGCCGCCCTCGATGCAATGCGAGATCAAGGGGCCACAGACAACACAAAACAGCACCCCGTCACGAGCGCGTGAAAAGGGTGCTGCATATTGTCGATGGGCACTTCCTCCCGCTGGTATGATCCAGATCGAGTCCCGAAGGGTTAGCAACGTACTCGTTGCCTCTCAGCCACACGTGGCACCCCTAGCGCCCCTCTTCACATCATAAAATTGTCAGGGACAGTGTATCATCGTACGCAGTCGGCTGCAACCGCGGCTCGTCCTGACACGATTGGCTTAGTACGCCAGATGAGTTCCCGTATGACCGTGTTTTCCGGGATGGAGATCAATTCTCCCAGCCCATCTTCAAATTGAGGTTGTGAAATGCCTCGACGAAGCGTACCGTACCCGTTTTTGCGCGCATGACCAACGTCTGTGTGCGAGCCCGATTGTTGCCGAGAAACCGCACGCCATCCAGCAGTTCGCCATCGGTGATGCCCGTCGCCGAGAAAATCGCATCGTCGCCGCGCACCAGGTCGTCTAATTCGAGTACGTGATCGACATCCGTGATACCCATTTCCTCACAGCGACGGCGCTGTTCTTCATTTTCAGGCAGCAGCCGTCCGAGCAGTTCACCGCCAAGGCACTTCAAGGCACACGCCGCCAGCACTCCCTCGGGCGCCCCTCCCGAACCAAGCAAGATGTCGACGCCCTTGTCAGGAAACGCGGTGTACAGTGCCCCCGCCACGTCGCCGTTCGGAATCAGCTTGATCCGGGCGCCGGCTTGGCGGACTTCCTCGATGAGCTTTGAATGCCTGTCCCGATCTAGGATGACGGCCACCACGTCCTTGATGTCCTTCCCGTTCGCCTGGGCCACTGCCATCAAGTTCTCTCGCACACTCTTGCGGAAGCTGACTCTCCCCTTCGCGTTCCGGCCAACCGCAATCTTGTCCATGTACATGTCCGGTGCGTGCAACAGGCATCCACTCGGTGCGATGGCCACCACCGCCATCGAGTTGGCCTGCCCGGCGGCCACCGTGTCTGTTCCTTCGATTGGATCAACCGCCACGTCCACGGCTGGATGCACGCCAGTGCCGAGGCGTTCACCTATGTACAACATGGGCGCTTCGTCCATCTCGCCCTCGCCGATCACCACCGTGCCGTCCATCGACACCGTGTCAAACATTTTGCGCATTGCCTCCGTTGCTGCCCCATCCGCCGCCATTTTATCCCCACGGCCCATCCAAGTTGCGCTCTTGAGGGCTGCGAATTCCGTGACGCGAACAATTTCCATCGCTAGTTCCCGTTCCAAACCGCCACTTCCTCACATGTCATTGTGAATTTCTAGTGTTTCGCCTAATTGGCGGACGGTTGCCAACACGTCCGCTCGAGCCGGCTTAGGAAGGTCTATCCGCTATTCTGCACCGACGCCAAAAAGTTTACCACAACCCGCGCGACGGGACGAATCCTGTCCCAAATTTCGAAACACTCTGTTCCCGAAAGTCGCCCAGGATTACGACGTGCGCCATCCGCCCTTCAACCCAGCCCACCGTTCACAAGTCCTCATGCACGTCCAAGGAACCTTCCATCATGGCGATGGCCGCCGCCCGCGGCTCCACGTTCCTCCCTAGGTACAGCGCCATGAGAATCAGGCTGGCGCCGACATAAAAGAACAGCGTCGGCGCTGTATGGGTGATCACAATCGAAAAGAGGACGCCGAAAATTGGCTGTAGGTATAACGTGATAGCTGCGCGCGACACGTCCTGGTCCTGGAGGACGAAAAGCCAGACCAGATATGCGCCTGCAGTCGCACACAGCGACAAAAATGCCAGGGACAAGAGTGGACCCGTTCCAAGGTGGTGGGGCCACGGGTGGCCGCTGATCACCCAGAGCGGCGTACATCCCAGGAACCCGGCCAGCAGCATGATGGACATCGCTGCCGACGCCGGCACGTTTTCCGTCATGCTGGCAGACAGTGCATTATAACAGGCGTAACACAAGACGGCCAAAAGTAAAAGCACGTCACCTAGCGCGTATCCAGCGACGCCTGGCCTCGGGCATCCCCCGACGACGTAAGCGCCAATCGCGGCCATGGCCATGGCGATTTTGCGCCGAGTGGACAGTCGCTGGCGCAGGACGACGGCGGCGATCAACACCGTGAAAAGGGGCTCAAGCGCTATCGACACAGCACCGAGGGCGGCCGTCGAGGCGTGAATCCCAATTGTCTCCAGTGTAACAGGAACCGTAAACCCAATGAGTCCAAGTAGCGCACTGCGCGTCATTGCGCGGGCTGACATTGCGGCGCGGTTGCGGCGCAGCGCGCGAATGACGAACGGAAAGAGGATTGTTCCCCCCACGAAGAGGCGAGTCATCGTCAAAAAGATGGGGCTCATTTGCCCTGTCGCGACACTGGTTGCCGCAAAGCTCATAGACCATACGAGATTCGCGACAATGAGCAGGGCAAAGAAGACGGAGCGAGGCGGTTTCAATCATCAGCATCCTTCACAAGTCAAAGATAAGTCCATGGTACGCCCTGAAGTCGAGTCTGCCAACACCAGGCACATACCAAGATCTTGCTGATGTCAAATGTGCTTCACGCTCTCTCCGCGACGCACCCATCATTTTTGTAAGTTGCATACAAATTTGCTTTAACAATCTCGAATCCCTACAATTTATAGAGAACGATCCGCTCGACGCAGCGAAGGAGGCACCACATGAAAAAACGTAAGCTAGGTCACCAGGGATTAGAGGTTTCCGCTTTAGGCCTTGGCTGTATGGGGATGTCAGACTTTTATAGTCATCGTGACGATGAAGAATCCATCCGCACTATCGAGCGCGCCATCGAGCTCGGCGTTACATTCTTCGATACGGCAGACATGTACGGCGTAGGCGAAAACGAGCGGCTGGTGGGGCGCGCGTTGAAGCCACACCGCGACAAGGTCGTCCTCGCGACCAAATTTGGCAATGTGCGCTCCGAGCAGGACGGCAGCTTTCTCGGTATCAACGGTCGCCCGGAATACGTTCGCCAAGCCGTCGATAAGAGCCTGTTACGCCTTGGCGTCGACTATATCGACCTGTACTATCAACACCGCGTCGACACGTCCGTGCCTATCGAAGAAACGGTCGGTGCCATGGCCGAACTCGTACGAGCTGGCAAGGTGAAGTATCTTGGACTTTCCGAAGCCGGCGCTGAAACGATTCGCCGCGCGCACAAAGTACATCCGATCACCGCACTCCAAACGGAGTACTCCCTGTGGAGCCGCGACGTCGAGGATGACATTCTGCCGACCGTGCGCGAACTAGGGATCGGCTTTGTCGCCTATAGTCCACTGGGGCGCGGCTTTCTGACCGGCGACATCAAGCGCTTTGAAGACCTCGCACAAGACGACTACCGCCGATTCTCACCGCGGTTCCAGGGTGAAAACTTCGCCAAGAACCTCGAATTGGTCCAAAAAATTGAAGAGTTGGCGCGTGACAAGGCGTGTAGCCCAGCCCAACTCGCCATCGCCTGGCTGCTCGCACAAGGCGACGACATCGTCCCTATCCCTGGTACGAAACGCCGCAAGTATCTCGAGGACAATCTCGGCGGCGTAGAAGTGGCACTGTCTGCGCAAGACCTTCGCGCCATCGATGAAATCGCTCCGAAGGGCGTCGCTGCGGGAACCCGCTATCCAGCGTCAAACATGTCCACGTTGAATCGCTAATCTAGCTTTATCGCAAGCGCTCGGTGCGCAGCGGCTCGGAGCCGTGCCAAAGGCACGACTTTTCCGATTTGGCTGGAACGACAAGGGTGGGAGCCGCCCGGCTTGCGTACGGCGCGCGTGTCCGTCACGCGCGCTAACGCCGTTTGTCCAACTCGTTGAAGACGTCAACAGGGGATAGATCGCTGTACCGCCACAAGGCCAACAAATGATAGAGCAGATCTGCTGACTCCGAGGCAAGTGTCTGTACAGTTCCGGTAAGCTCGGTGCGCAAGGCAGCCAGAGCAACCTCGACCGCCTCCTCGCCGACCTTCTTGCCGATTTTCTCAGCTCCGTGCGTAAATAAATAGGTTGTATAAGATCCTTCTGGCCGGGTCCGAAATCTGTCGTCGATAAGTCCCCACAACTCCACCAACGTCACGAAGTCAGACAATTGAATGGCGGATGGTTCAGTCACCGCGTTCAAGGATGAGGACGTTTGCACTGCTTCAGGCTTCCCGCTCGCCTCTGTAGACGACACGAGTGCATCGCTAGCCGGAGCCGCAGCGGTGGCGTCTCGTACTATGCTCGTCTCCACGTGCGTCACGGTGCGAAAGAAGCACGTGTTCTCACCGGTGTGACAGGCGGGGCCGTTCGGCCTCACGAGATACAGCACCGCGTCGCCGTCACAGTCGACGCGAACGTCGACGACGGCCTGCGTGTGACCGGAGGTAGCGCCCTTGTGCCAGTATTCTTGGCGGGATCGGCTGAAGAACCAAGACTCCCCAGTCGCCAGCGTGCGTTTGAGCGCCTCGCGATTCGCGTATGCGAGCGTGAGGACGTGCCCTGTGTCAACGTCCTGGACGACGACAGGCACGAGCCCTGTCGCACTGTCATAGCGGACGGCGGACAAATCGACCGTTGTCGTCACTGGTAGATCCATCGCACGGATACCCCCCTCATCTTCAGGTGTGCCTTCACCTCTTTAATGCTCGTCTCTGCAAAGTGAAACACGCTGGCGGCAAGCGCAGCGTCCGCCTTGCCCTCCGTGAGCACCGTGTAAAAGTGTTCCTTGCGACCAGCACCGCCACTGGCGATGACCGGAACGTTTACGGCGTTCGCCACACTGCGCGTGAGGGTGAGGTCGTACCCGTCACGCGTCCCGTCTTGGCGAAAGCTGGTGAGGAGGATTTCGCCGGCGCCCAGTTTCTCGACGCGTCGCGCCCAACCGATGACATCCATCCCCGTCCCGACTTTGCCCCCTTGAATCATCACCTCGTACTCACCCATCGTCGAGTTCAAGTTGGCATCAATCGCCACCACGACGCATTGTTCGCCAAACCGGTGGGCGGCTTCCTTGACGAGCGTTGGGTTGCGCACGGCGCTTGTATTCATGGAGACTTTGTCAGCCCCGGCGAGCAGCAGGCTCCGAACGTCCTCAACCGAGGACACGCCCCCCCCCACCGTGAGCGGAATGTTGGTCTGTGACGCGACTTCTTCGACGACGCGGCGGGTCGCGAGACGCCCTTCCGTCGATGCCGAAATGTCCAGCAACACGAGCTCGTCCGCACCGGCGTCCGAGTAGATTTTGGCCAATTCGACAGGGTCGCCCGCGTCCCGGCGGTCATTCAAAAATCCGACGTGCTTGACGACCCGCCCGTCGAGCACGTCAAAACACGGGATAATCCGTTTCGTCAGCACAGGGCTCCCTCCTGTCGCAAGCGGATGATGGTGTGTGCCAGGTCGAGCTGTCCGTCGTACAGCGATTTGCCGACTACAGCGCCGGACAGTCCCGCTTTCAGCGCCGCTACGACGTCTTCTTCGTCGCGAATGCCGCCTGAGGCAATCGCCCCGAGTCCAACCTGCTGGACCGCGTCCGCCAACGCGAGGTTCGCACCAGACAAGGTGCCGTCCTTCTCGACGTCGGTCACCAACGCATGTTGCACGCCGACGTCGTGCAGTTGCGCTGCCAACTCGACAATGGACGTATTCGTCTGTTCGATCCACCCGTCAACCGCCAGTTTCCCATCTCGACCGTCCAGTCCAGCCACGAGCCGCTCACTTCCAAACTCGTCAACCCAAGCTGACATCTGCTCGACGTTGCGGGATGCCGTCCCGAGTACGACGCGGCTTACTCCGCGACGAAGCCAGGCCGCGATAGCGTCAGTCGTCCGAATTCCGCCGCCCACTTCTACCTGTGCGCCGTACCCCGCGGCCAGTTTGACGATTTCGCCAATGACGTCCCGGTTCACGCCGTGGCCGTCCTTGGCGCCATCGAGGTCTACGACATGAAGGAATTTCGCCCCTTGTTCACACCACGTCTTCGCCACCTCGACCGGGTTCTCGCTATACTCGGTCTTTGCGGCATAGTCCCCCTTGAGCAATCGCACACAGCGACCCTCGAGGATGTCGATAGCCGGCAACAGCGTAAATGTGTATCCGCTCACTGTACCGCCTCCCTTTGTGTCTGCCACGCCCGGCAAAGCGCGACGAAGTTGTGCAGAATCCGCTCGCCGACCTCGCCGCTCTTCTCTGGGTGGAATTGCGCCCCGAGCACGTTCCCCTGCCCGACCACGCCAGGCACCGAAACGGAGCCGTAGGTGGCCGCAGCGAGGACGCAATCCCGATTCGTCGCCTCGACGTAATAGGAGTGGACGAAGTAGACGTAATCGCCGACTTTGACGTCGCGCAGAAGCGGGTGAGTGCGGACGACGTCGAGGTCATTCCAGCCCATGTGCGGGACTTTCATGTCGTCTTTAAAGCGCACCACCTCGCCGGGCAACAGACCCAATCCCATGTGGCGCCCGTGTTCCTGACTGCTGCCAAACAACAATTGCATGCCGAGGCAAATTCCGAAGAGCGGTCTCCCCTCGCGCGCGACCTGGCGAAGGACGGGAATCAGCCCTGCGGCGCGCAACTGGAACATCGCATCGCCGAAGGCGCCGACGCCGGGCAGTACGACGCCCTCGATCTCGTCTTTCGAACCCTGGACGAGATCGCGCCAGACCGCCGCTTGGTCCACGACGACCGTCTCTGCACCGACGCGGGAAAATCCCTTCGTCACGCTTTGGAGGTTGCCGACGCCGGGATCGAGAATGGCGATCATTCGAGGACCCCCTTACTGCTAGGCACGCCGCCGTCGACGGTGCTGACCGCCTCGCGAAGCGCCGCGCCAAACGCCTTGAACAGCCCCTCGACCATGTGATGGTTGTTTTCCCCGTAGAGCACGGCCAGGTGCAGGGCCATCCGGCCTTCGTTGGCGACCGACTTGAAGAACTCTGCGACCAGTTCCGTTGGGAACGTGCCGATGCGCTCGTTCGTAAATTGCGCCTGGAGCACGAACGCCGGCCTGCCCGACAGATCTAGGACGGCGCGCGCGAGCGTCTCGTCCATCGGCGTGTGCCGTTCGCCGTAACGGCGAATGCCCGCCTTGTTTCCAAGCGCCCCCGCAATCGCCTTGCCGAGGCACAGACCAATGTCTTCGACCAAGTGATGGTCTTCGACGTCGACGTCTCCGTCCGCGTCGATGGCGAGGTCAAACTGGCCGTGTACGGCGAATAGGTGCAGCATGTGGCGCAGGAACGGGACCGGGAAATTGAGCTTGGCCTCACCTGTGCCGTGCAGTTGTAAGGACAGTCGAATGGTGGTTTCACCGGTTTCGCGCGCGACGTTCGCCGAAAACGTCGGTGCCACAGCGATTGCTTCAGTTGCCATCAAGATTCTCCTCCTCGCGTACAAGAACGGCCCGTGCGTGCGCCTCAAGCGACTCGGCACGCGCCAACGTGACGATGTGCGCCGCGTGCGAACGCAAGGTCTCACGGTTGTAGGCGACCACGCTCATTCGCCGGAGAAAGTCGTGAACGCCCAGCCCACTGGCGTACCGGGCACTGCCGTGCGTTGGCAAGACGTGGTTGCTTCCCGCGTAGTAATCGCCGACCGGTTCCGGCGTATAGTGTCCAAGGAAGACGGCGCCGGCGCGGGAGATATACGGTAGCCACGCATCCGCGTCATCCATCAGAAGTTCGACGTGCTCTGGCGCGACATCGTTCAAAATGTCCATCGCCTGCTCCAGGTGTTCGACGTGAACGAGCGCCCCCCAGCGCGAAAGCGCAGCCCTCGCAATCTGTGCGCGCGGAAGGTCAGTGAGTTGTCTATCCAGTTCGACCTGCACCGCGGCCAAGAGCTTCTCCGAGGTACTCACGCACACGGCGCCTGCTTCGGTGTCGTGTTCCGCCTGCGCCAGCATGTCCGCTGCGACAAACCTCGGATTGGCGTGCTCGTCCGCGACGATAAACACCTCACTCGGCCCAGCGATGCTGTCGATGCCCACATCCCCCATCACCTGCCGCTTCGCGAGCGCCACATAGAGGTTGCCAGGGCCCACAATCTTGTCCACTCGCAGGACGCTCTGGGTCCCGTAGGCGAATGCAGCCACCGCTTGGGCGCCGCCGATGCGGTAAACTTCGTCGATGCCGAGGAGGTGAGCCGCGGCCAGCACGTCGCGGTGTGGCAGCCCGTCTGGTCCCGGTGGGGACGCGAGCGCGATGGAGCTGACGCCAGCGACTTGCGCTGGAATGACGTCCATGAGCACCGTCGACGGATACGCGCCACGTCCACCTGGCGCATATACGCCGACTCGGCGGATTGGGCGCCAGACCATCCCCATTTGCTCACCGTGCTCACCATAGAGCGTAAAGTCCTCCGGCCACTGCGCCTCGTGATACGCCCGAATCCGCTTTGCCGCCGCACGCAACGCCTCGATGGTCTCTGCGGGCGTCTGCTCGTAGGCGTCCTTGAGGGCAGTCACAGGCACTCGTAAGTCAAACGGCATCCCAGTCACCCGCTCGATGCCGTCTAACTGCTCGGTCCAATGCAAAAGCGCCTCGTCTTTACGCACTCTCACATCCTCGATGATCTGAGCCACGCGCAGGCTCTCCTCCGGTGCCGACGAAGGCGTTCGCTTCCAAGCAAACGCCTCGCCTTCCACGAGTTGAACGCTCATCCTCGACTATCCCCTCTCACTGCTATCGCTTGGTCCAACCGTCGTACGATTTCCGAAATCTCCCGATTCTTCATCCGGTAGCTCGACCGGTTTGCAACCAGCCGGGCAGAGATGTCGTACACGGTGTCGAACACCGTCAAACCGTTGGCAACAAGCGTCGATCCCGTCTGCACCAGATCAAAAATTCGATCCGTGAGCCCAATCACGCTGGCCAACTCAATCGATCCCGACAGCGGCACAATCTCCACCGACTGCCCCTGACTCCGAAAATACGCGTCCGCGAGCTTCGGGTACTTGGTCGCCACCCGTTCGGGCCTGCGGTCGTAGTCCTGCGGAAGCCCGGCGACGCAGAGGCGGCATTTACTCACATCGAGATCGAGCAGTTCATACATTTCTTTTTGCTGCTCGAGCAACACATCCTTGCCGACCACGCCGATATCTGCCACGCCAAAGCTGACGTACGTCGGCACGTCGGCTGGTTTGGCGAGTAAGTAGCGAATGGGACTGAAGCCGGGCCACGGCACTTCGAACACGAGTGCGCGCGTGTCGTCGAGATCCGCCGGGAGCGGTAGTCCCGCACTGCCCCACAAGGGCAACAAGTCGTCGACTATCCGCCCTTTGGCGAGCGCCACCGTCAACATCACAATCCCCCTCCCGCGTAGCCTTTGGCATCCTGGTCACCTTGGCCACCCATTTGACCGACCGCATTCGACGCACGCGGCGTCATCGCTCGGTGGTTTAACGTCGGCGCGTTCAACACGGCCAATACGCGCTCGATTTCAAACGCCATCCCGACGGCTGGCGCGGCCGACCCGAACTGCGCCAACAGATCGTCGTATCGCCCACCCAGCGCTATCGGCGCCCCGACGCCTGGCGCGAACACCTCAAAGACAAGCCCTGTGTAATAGGTAATGTCGCGGTGGAGCGTGAGGTCAAACGTCACCTGCTCCTGAAGGTCCATGTTCGTCACCGCCTCCGCCAACTCGACGAGGCTGTTCCAGGCGGCCATCATCTCCAGGCGCGCAGTTTCGCTTTTCCACCCTGCCCCAAACAGCTCCTGATTCAAGCTCTCTGGTTGATAGGGAGTAATGGATTGCAGGACGCCAAGCACGTCCGGCACATCGTTTGGCAGTGCCGCGTGAAACGCCACGTAGTCCCCCCTCGTGAGACAATCGAGGCAATTCGACACCAGTTGTGCGGGAACGCCCACCGCCTCCAACAAAGCTGGGACGAGCAGGGCGTGGCTCACGACCGTTTGCGTATCGGCGAGCCCTAAGGCCTGCGTAGCGCGGTGACAGAGAGACAACACCTCTGCGTCCGCCTGCGTTCCGCTAACGCCTATCCACTCGACCCCGACCTGCGTCGATTCCGCCGCCTTCCCGCTCGCCCACAACAGCGAGGCCGGGTCATTCGTCCGACGATAGACGCGCTCGGCGTAACACCAACGGATGGGCAGCTTCGACGCGGTCACGAGCGGTGCCGCCATTCTCGCAATCGAAGGCGTCATCTCCGGTCGCAAAGCGATGGTATTGCCGGTCCCGTCGAACAACTGCACCCATTCTCGAGCCGCCTCGAGTGGCCTCGCGCGCAACAAGGTGTCCACAAACTCAAACGCACCACTCGAAACCAGTTCATACCCTGACTCGTCAAAAAAATCGACCAAGCGGTTCTCGATCACTCGTCGCCGCTTCGCAAATCCAGGGTAGCTGTCCTGCATACCAATTGGTCTATCAGCAAAGCCACTTGGCACATTTACACTCATCGCCATCACCACGCCAATCATCGTTCACTTTAGTACGCTAATATAGTAAAGCACAGACGCGACAGGGAATCAACCACCCATCAGCACGGCGAGGTGCTCTGCGCTGCAAAGCGCATTGCATTGCGATGCACTGAGTGGCCGAGTCGCATCCACAATATTCTGTGTAACCAGTTTAGCAAAGTGGGCTCGGCATCAGCCGAGCCCACTTCTACACGTCGAGCGAATCAGTCGATGGAACCCGTTTCCTGATAGCGTTTCGCCATAGCGTCGATCTCCCGCTTCAGTTCCGATACGAGCTCAGCCTCCGGTATCTTGCGGACGACCTCTCCCTTGCGGAACAACAACCCTTCACCGCGAGCGCCGGCGATGCCGATGTCCGCCTCTCTGGCTTCGCCAGGGCCGTTCACCGCGCACCCCAGCACCGATACTTTGATTGGTGCCTTGATGTTCTGCGTATAGGCTTCGATTTCGTTTGCAATGCTGATGAGATCAATGTCAATTCGCCCACATGTAGGACAGGAGACAATGGTCACAGCGTCGGACACGATGTGAAACGTCTTTAACAGCTCGCGCGCGACCTTGATCTCCTCGACCGGATCTGCACTGAGCGACACGCGAACGGTATTCCCGATGCCCATGCCAAGCAGCGTGCCAAGGCCAGCCGAACTCTTTATCGTCCCGCTAAACAGCGTTCCCGATTCAGTGATGCCCAGGTGCAGCGGGTAGCGGAACGTCTCTGCGGCCAGACGGTACGCCTCAATCGCCAAGGGCACATCCGACGCCTTCATCGAGATGATGATGTCGTCGAAGTCCAGATCTTCGAGAATTGCTACGTGATGCTTAGCGCTCTCAAGCATGCCCTCTGCCGTGGGATAGCCGTAACGCTCGAGGATATGGCGCTCCAGAGATCCCGCGTTGACGCCAATGCGGATGGGAATATTGCGCTCCTTGCAGGCGTTGACAACCGCCTCCACGCGATCCCGCTTCCCGATATTTCCCGGATTGATGCGCACCTTGTCAATTCCGTTCTTAATTGCCTCCAAGGCCAATCGATAGTCAAAGTGAATATCCGCCACGAGCGGGATGTGAATTTGCCGTTTGATGTCCTTGATGGCCTCGGCGGCTTCCTTCGTGTTCACCGTTACGCGAACGACCTGGCACCCCGCGTCTTCCAATCGGTGAATCTGCTCCACCGTACCTTTGACATCAGCCGTTTTCGTCATCGTCATGCTCTGAATGATGACTTGATTGCTTCCACCGATGGTCAGATCCCCCACGCGCACCGGCTTCGTTTGTTCACGACGATACATAACGTTCTCGTCTCCCTATATTTATCGTGTGTTGGACCACAAACGCGAAACACGACGAATGAATACAACGATTTTGACCAGACACTCCTACCTGATCTTATCGAAAGTAACCGAGCCGTTCAACTACTGTTTCTGGAGGAGTTGCACGTTGGTCCGATCGTGTCGATTGTACCATGGCCCTTCACAAAGAGCTCCCAACCATCCCCTGTCTGCCATTCGCGACATGGGTCACACTACAGGCGAGGTGATGTGTCCATGGGAGAATGGTCTGAATTTAACCCAGGCTATGAGGTGCCAAACACAGGTGTCTACATCGAAGTTGGCGAACATCCGGACAGCGAAGATCTGCATGCTCCACAGCGCGTGCACTTGCACAAGGGGGATAAATTCCCGCGAACGACCAACGGAAACCGCAAGTGGCGTCGAATCAAGACCAACAAACAGCACTGATGGTCACCTGAGGTAGTGTCCCGAACGCCGGGCCTGCCTCCTGTTTGCAAGAAAGCTGACCAATTGTCCGAAATTGGGATGCCAACCGCCCTCGCACTCCACGTGGGTAGGGCCGTCACGTCAACGCCTCGCTTCCGAACAAAGGGGGACTTTTGTGTGACCACGCAATCACAATCACAGCGGTTGATGGACCTCACGGACAAGTATGGTGCAAAGAACTACCAGCCGCTTCCTATCGTCATTCACCGAGCGGAGGGAATTTGGGTCGAAGATTCAGAGGGCAACCGGTATTTGGATATGCTCAGTGCGTACTCAGCGCTCAACCAGGGACATCGGCACCCGCGGATCATTCAGGCGCTCTACGACCAGGCAGGTCTCGTCACGCTGACCTCACGCGCCTTTCACAGCGACAAACTCGGACCTTTTTACGAAAAATTGTCCCAATTGACGAACAAGGACACCATTCTTCCGATGAACACAGGCGCAGAAGCCGTGGAAACCGCAGTCAAGGCCGCCCGCCGCTGGGCTTATGACGTCAAACAGGTTGCCAGCAACCAGGCGGAGATCATCGTCAGTGAAGGGAATTTCCACGGCCGTACGGTGACCGCCGTTTCCATGTCCTCACACGAAGAATACCAGCGCGGGTTCGGACCGTTGACGCCGGGATTCAGGGTTGTCCCGTACGGGGACATCGACGCGCTCAAAGCAGCCATTACCCCACACACTGCAGCCTTCATTACAGAACCTATCCAAGGCGAGGCAGGCATCATCATTCCACCTGACGGATTCCTGCGGGCCGCCCACGACTTGTGCAAGGAAAATCAGGTCCTCTTCATCGCCGACGAAATCCAAACTGGTTTCGGTCGTACAGGCAAACTCTTCGCCTGTGCGTGGGAGAACGTCGAACCGGACGTGTACATTCTCGGCAAGGCGCTCGGCGGCGGTGTCTTCCCTGTGTCTGCGGTCGCTGCAGACCACGCCGTCCTGGACGTATTCGAGCCAGGTTCGCATGGTTCCACCTTCGGCGGCAACCCACTCGGCGCGGCGGTGGCCATCGCGTCGATGGATGTGATCGTCGACGGAAAGCTCGCCGACCGCTCCCGCGAACTCGGCGAATTCTTCATCGAGCAGCTGCGGGACATCAAAAATCCGCATATCGTGGACGTCCGCGGACGCGGCTTGTTCATCGGCTTGGAACTCGACGGCCCGGCCCGCCCCTACTGTGAGGCACTGATGGCCGAGGGCCTTCTCTGCAAAGAGACGCACGACAACGTCATCCGCTTCGCACCGCCACTCGTCATCAAGGAGCAGGAATTGGACGACGCGCTCGCGCGCATCCGAAAAGTGCTGGCGGTGTAAGGTACCAAGGACGGTGAAGACGACACCTACCGGTTTTGCAGGCGTTCGCCACTTGCCGCCATCGCCAAAACAGGCCGCTCGCACGGAGCAGTCAGTTGACTGCACCGCGCGGACGGCCTGTTCGTTGAACTTGCGCGCTTTTATTTGACACTTAAAAAATAGATACGGATACGACCAAGACGATACAAAGTGCCATCAGGTAGACGAGCGAGAAGCGGAAAACCTTGTTGGCCCATACGAGATCCTCATCTGCTGGGACAAACAGTCCGCGGATGGCTTGGACGAGAAAAATAAGTCCGAGCACCGCCATCACAACAAAGTAAATCCAGCCCTCGTAGTGCAGCGTCGTCAACATCAGCGACACGGGCACCATCGCCGCCGTGTAAATCACAATCTGGCGTTTGGTTTCGCGAAATCCGCGAACGACCGGGAGCATCGGAATTCCCGCTGCGCGGTAATCCTCGGTCTTCTTCATCGCCAGTGGCAAAAAGTGCGGCGGCTGCCACAGGAAGAACGTGAAGAACAAAGCCCACGCGCCGAGTCCAAGCGACCCGCCACTACCTGCTGCCCAACCGATGAGTGGCGGCATGGCGCCAGATACGCCTCCGAGCACCGTGTTCAGGGTCGTATGGCGCTTGAACCAGACAGTGTACAGGTACGAATAGACGAACAATCCGACGAACGCACATGCTGCAGCCTGCCAGTCGATGAAGAAATAGAGCACGCCGAGGCCGACTGCACTCATCGACAGGCCGATGGCCAGCGCCGCACCCGGCGCGACTTTTCCTTGCGCGACGGCGCGCTTGTGTTTCGTGCGGTCCATCAATTGGTCGATATCCCGGTCATAGTAGTTGTTCAACGCCGCGCCGCCCGCGACGACGAGTGCGGTGCCAACGAGCGTAAATAACAGTGCCAACGGTGATGGATGGCCGTGCGAGGCCACCCACATGCCCGCAAACGTCGCCAACAGATTGGCGATGGTGATGCCCCACTTCATAATCGACATATAATCGCGAAATGTGGCTTTCGCCGCGAGTTCTTGAACGCGCGAATCATCGAGCGC
The DNA here is from genome assembly GCF_026651875.1 of Alicyclobacillus fastidiosus. Taxonomy (GTDB): domain Bacteria; phylum Bacillota; class Bacilli; order Alicyclobacillales; family Alicyclobacillaceae; genus Alicyclobacillus; species Alicyclobacillus fastidiosus. Next base: position 4,452,861 of record NZ_CP104067.1, read on the forward strand.
CACCCCATTTGCCTGCATGCAAATCACTTCCTTTTCAACCAACTTTTTGAGGACCTACTCCACTGTGCCAAAGTGATCCGGCGCGAGTTTCTACTTGTGTTTTCATAAATAAGGACGTTGAACCGCAAGAAATCCACGTTCCTTTATTGCACGACAACTATCTTTGCAGAGATAGAGAAGAAACACAATAAAACGGTCGGATTTGTCATTTAACCGACAAACATGTGGTGGAATCGTCCAGTGAACATTTTGCAGTATAGCCCGCTGGACAATGGTTTAGTATAATCCTGTATTGAAATGTGTTCACGGTATCGATCGTCAACTGACGTCTCATATTAAAAAGGAGCGATTTCGGATGCCTTTGTGGCTGTCGGGCGTGATCGCGTTCTTGGTAGCCTTTGTGTTAGCACCTCAAATGCGCGCGCTGGCCATCAAGTGGAAATTTGTCGATCTCCCCAACGACCGAAAAATACACCGCGAACCGTTGCCCCTTCTGGGAGGCGCGGCGATGTTCGCCGGCGTCATCGCCGTCGCGCTCGTGGCTTTCTTTTGGCGCAACTGGTTGCGCACGCCGTATCTCGGCGTGATGATCGGCGCCGCTTTGCTGTTTGGAATCGGCATATTGGACGACTTTTTCAAGACTCGAGGCAAGGATTTTTCAGTCTCCATCCGGTTCGGCGTTCAGATTCTGGCAGCGCTCTTAATTCCGTTATTCGGCGGAGGCATTCAGGGATTTACCTCGCCGCTCGACAGCCATCACTACGTGGCACTGCCGACGGCCTTCTCCGTCCTCATCACGGTGCTGTGGGTTGTCGGGGTCACGAACGTCTTTAACTTTCTCGATGGCGTCGACGGGTTGGCGGCAGGCATCGCTGCAATTTCTGCGACGACCTTGTTCTTTATCGCCATCGTCAAAGGCGACGCCCTCTCCGCCTGGTTCGCCATCGCCGTCACGGGTGCCGCCGTCGGCTTTTTGCGGCACAACTTCTACCCGGCGCGAATCATCATGGGCGACGCTGGATCGACGGTGCTTGGCTACTTGCTGGCCGCCATCGCCTCCGTGGGCGCGTTCAAATCCGCGACCGTGATCTCCATCGGCGTCCCCGTGCTCGCACTCGGCGTGCCGATCTTTGACGCCGTTCGCGTGGTGCTCATGCGCGCCAAAGCGGGTAAGCCGGTATACAAGCCCGACAAAAGCCACGTGCACCACCACCTGCTGCGCGCCGGGCTGTCGCAGGTACAGACGGTCACCGTCGTCTATCTGATCAGCGCGTGTTTCTCGTTGGTCTCGATGATCGTGCTCTTGTTGACGCGCTGACGACGCAATTGGTAAGACATGAAGAGCGGCTTTTGCCGCTCTTTTTTGTTCATGAGTTGGGTGCTCCGGGAAAGCTAGCAGGAGCACTTGTGTCGCCACGCGCTTTGCCACTTCGAAAATTCGGTAGGACCATGTAAAAGGAGAACGTTATGCAACCTTGGAATCTTGTCGCAACCTGTGCATTTGGGCTCGAAGCGCTGACCGCTCGCGAGTTGCAGAACTTAGGCTATGAAACGAAGAGTGAAAACGGGCTCGTCCGCTTTACCGGCGACGATCACGCCATTGCCCGCAGCAACCTCTGGCTGCGGACTGCAGAACGGGTGTTTATTGAACTGGCCTCCTTTGAGGCGACCACCTTTGAAGACCTGTTTCAGGGGGTTCTCGCCATCCCCTGGGAGGATATCCTGCCGAAGAACGCAGAGTTCCCGGTCGTCGGCAAGTCCGTGAAGTCCATCCTACATAGCGTACCGGCGTGTCAGAGCATCACCAAAAAGGCGGTCGTAGAGCGCCTGAAGCGCGCCTACCACCAGGAGACGTTCGAAGAGTCCGGCGCGCTCTATCGGATTGAGGTGGCGCTCGTCAAGGACGTCGCCACCATCCGCCTGGACACGAGCGGCAATGGCCTTCACCGCCGCGGTTATCGGCGGCTGAACGCCACCGCACCGCTGCGCGAGACGCTCGCGGCGGCGCTCGTGTTGCTCAGCCGATGGGACGCGCACCGCCCCTTTCTAGATCCGATGTGCGGCTCCGGGACAATCGCCATCGAAGCGGCTCTCTACGGACTGCGCCGGGCCCCTGGTGCATTGCGGTCGTTTGCATCGGAAGCGTGGCCGACGCTATCGGACGAAGCCTTTCCGGAATCGCGCGACGAGGCGGCAGCTCTCGCCCGCGACGTGGAGCTAAACATCGTGGCCTCGGACGTCGATTCGGACGTTCTCGAACTCACGAACCGCCACCTCCAATTGGCAGACCTCGACGGCCTCGTCGAGGTTCGCAAGGCGGACGCACGACGCATCAAGCCGGACGAGGAATACGGCTGCATCATCAGCAACCCGCCGTACGGCGAACGGCTGATGACCATTGACGAGACGGAACGGCTTTACCGAGCGATCGGCAGGACCTTTCGGACGTTTGACACCTGGTCGGTGTTCATCCTCACGTCCAACCCCACCTTTGAACGCCTGTATGGGGCAAAGGCGGACAAGCGCCGCAAACTGTACAACGGTCGCATCGAGACGCAGCTCTTCCAATATCTTGGTCCGCTGCCACCGCGGCCGCCGCAGGCGTGATACGGCGGCCCTTGGGGCCGTGGCTTCTTGCAACGGCGCCTAATTGGTAGTAGAGTGACAAAGGACTGTTTTTCTGGGATAAGCCGTGGCAGTACGGGTTTGCCAGGCATGTTCGCAACGGATGCCCCAAACGCGAAAGCGGTTGTTTTTCCCTCACGGAAGCTTCGTTAACACACTGGAGAATGACGAATCCTGATGGCCGCATCGACATTCCTGATGGACGCGCGACATTTCCTCCAATTCCGTTGCAAAATGAGAGCAGTAAGAACAAGTAAGCCATGGAGCAAAGGAGTGAACTGTATGGGAACGAATCATAATCTGTTTGAATCCAAACAGACGTTGAACGTTGGTCAGCAATCATTTACGTACTACCGTCTGAACTCCATTCAGGATCAAGGCGTTGCTGACATCTCCCGCCTCCCGTTTTCCATCAAAATTCTGTTGGAAGCGGTATTGCGCCAATTCGACGGGCGCGTGATCACGGAAGACCACGTTCGTCAGTTGGCGAACTGGAACGCGGCTGCCCCGGAAAAGGCGGATGTCCCGTTTAAGCCGGCTCGTATCCTGTTGCAGGACTTCACAGGGGTACCGGTCGTCGTGGACCTGGCCGCACTTCGCTCCGCGATGCACCGCCTCGGCGGAAATCCGGACCGCATCAACCCGCTCGTCCCGGTAGATCTCGTCATCGACCACTCCGTTCAGGTCGACGCATTCGGCTCGGACGCTGCACTCGAATTTAATATCAACCGCGAGTTTGAGCGAAACGAGGAACGATACAAATTCCTCCGCTGGGCTGCGAAGTCGTTTGACAACTTCAGTGCGGTCCCTCCAGGTACCGGTATCGTTCACCAAGTCAACCTCGAGTATCTCGCGAAGGTCGTTCAACAGCGCCAGGTCAATGGCGACGTCGTCGTCTTCCCGGACAGCCTGGTCGGTACTGACTCGCACACGACGATGATCAACGGCATTGGCGTCCTCGGCTGGGGCGTCGGTGGCATCGAGGCCGAGGCGTGTATGCTCGGGCAACCGCTCTACCTCCTACAACCAGAAGTCATCGGCTTCAAACTCACGGGCCGCCTGCCAGAGGGCGCAACGGCAACCGACCTAGCGCTCACGGTTGTCAACATGCTTCGCAAGAAGGGTGTCGTCGGCAAGTTCGTCGAGTTCTACGGTTCCGGGCTTTCCAACATCAGCCTGGCGGACCGGGCGACCATCGCCAACATGGGTCCAGAGTACGGTGCGACCATGGGATTCTTCCCAGTTGACCAAGAGTCGCTCGACTACATGCACAGCACGGGCCGCGACGAAGACCTCATCGCCCTCGTCGAAAAGTACACCAAAGAACAGGGGATCTTCCGGACGGACGACATGGCGGATCCAATCTTCACGGACACGCTCGAACTCGATCTCGCCGACGTCCAACCGTCGATGGCGGGACCGAAACGGCCGCAGGATAAAATCTTCTTGAAGGATATGAAGTCCACTTTTGAAACAGCACTCGACAAACCGATGAGCGAGGGCGGCTTCGGCCTCTCGAGCGAAGCGCGGAACAAGGTTGGTACCGTCAAGTACGAAGATGGTTCCACCGCTGAACTCCGCCAGGGTGCGACGGTTATCGCCGCTATCACGAGCTGTACGAACACGTCGAACCCTTCGGTCATGCTCGGTGCCGGACTCGTCGCCAAGAAGGCGGCTGAAAAGGGGCTGACCACGCCGAAATACGTCAAAACCAGCCTTGCACCAGGTTCCCGCGTCGTCACGGACTATTTGGAGAAGGCAGATCTGCTCACGCCGCTCGCTCAGCTCGGTTTCGACGTCGTCGGCTACGGTTGTACGACCTGTATCGGCAACAGCGGTCCGCTGCCGGACGAAGTGAGCCAGACCATCCAGGAGAACGACCTGCTCGTTTCGGCTGTCCTCTCAGGTAACCGGAACTTTGAAGGCCGCATCCACTCGCTGGTCAAAGCGAACTACCTTGCATCCCCGCCGCTGGTTGTGGCATATGCGCTCGCGGGTACGGTCGACATCGACCTCACAAGCGAACCGCTCGGCAAGGATAAGGACGGCAACGACGTGTACCTGAAGGACATCTGGCCAACGAACCAGGAAGTTCAGGACACCATCCGCGAGGTCATCAGTCCAGAGATGTTCCGCGCTCAATACGAGGGCGTATTCGATAGCAATGAACGTTGGAATCAACTGGAAACGGCGCAAGGCCGTCTGTACGATTGGGATGAACAATCCACATACATCCAGGAACCTCCGTTCTTCGTGGGCCTCACGGCAGATGTCCCGGACATCGCAGAAATCAACGACGCACGCGTCCTGGCCTTGCTGGGGGATTCGGTCACGACCGACCATATCTCACCAGCTGGTAACATCGCGCAAAAGAGCCCTGCTGGTCACTACCTGCAGGAACATGGCATCGAGCCATACGACTTCAACTCCTACGGTTCGCGCCGAGGGAACCACGAAGTCATGATGCGCGGCACATTTGCCAACATCCGAATTCGCAACCAAGTCGCACCTGGCACCGAAGGCGGCGTGACCACGTACTTCCCGACGGGCGAAGTCATGTCCATCTACGATGCTTCGATGAAGTATCAGGCGGAGAAACAACCGCTGGTCGTCATCGCGGGCAAGGAGTACGGAACCGGCTCGTCGCGCGACTGGGCCGCAAAGGGTACATTCCTCCTCGGCGTCAAAGCGGTTATCGCCGAGAGCTTCGAGCGTATCCACCGCAGCAACCTGGTCGGTATGGGTGTACTTCCGCTTCAGTTCAAAAATGGCGAAAGTGCTTCGAGCCTCGGTATCACCGGCACGGAGAAGTTCACCATTCAGGGACTGAGCAACGAATTGCAACCACGCTCCGAAGTGACTGTGCGAGCAACTCGAGAAGACGGCTCCTCTTTCACCTTCCAAACAGATGTCCGCCTGGACAGCGACATCGAGGTGGAATACTACCGCAATGGTGGTATCCTCCAAACCGTCTTGCGCAACTTCGTTCGCGAAGAGCAAAACGCGTAAGTCTTGCATCGCAAAAAGCGGTGTGCACCTTTCGGTGCACACCGCTTTTTCCGTTTTATCAGTGCCTTACAAGGATGCCTTTAAAATGTTGTAGACATCGTCTTTATTGAGCTTCTTAAAGTTTCCTATCTCACCAAAGCGCACTGCCTGACTCGCCATCGTAGTCAACTGCTCATCCCCGATGTCGTAGTCGGCGAGCCGTTGTGGCGCACCGATTTCGCGATAATAGTTGCGCACTTTTGCAATGGCGATGTCCGCCAGTTCGCCGTCGCTCTTTCCTTCCGAATTGACGCCAAATACGTTCGTGGCGAGGCTCGCGAACCGTGCAGGGTTGACTTGCTTTGTATAGTCCATCCAATGCGGGAAGATGATCGCCAGTCCACCACCGTGCGGAATATCGTAGATTGCGCTGATTTCGTGTTCGATGGCGTGACAAGCCCAATCGCCCTGAATCCCCATGCTGATCATGCCATTCAAGGCCATCGTGCTGCAGTACATCAACGTTTCCCGCGCGTGGTAGTCGGTTGGGTTATCGATTGCGGCCTTCGTATTCTCGATAATGGTCTTGATGACCGCCTCGATCAAATGCTGTTGCAAGGGCGTATGTTCCGTTCTGTGGAAATAGTGCTCAAAACAGTGCGCGAGCATATCACACGCGCCGTAGATAGTCTGGTCGCGCGGAACGGTATACGTATTTTCAGGATCGCAGAAGGAGAACCTCGGGTATGTATACGGGGAACCGCCTCCGAGCTTTTCCTTGGTCTCCCAGTTGGTGATCACGCCGCCGGCGTTCATTTCTGATCCGGTCGCCGCCAACGTCAGTATCGTCCCCAAGGGCAAGGCACCTGTTGCTTTTCCCTTGCGAGCGTATATATCCCAGACATCACCCTCGTACTTAGCGCCCATCGCGATGGCCTTCGCACAATCGAGTACTGAGCCGCCGCCGATGGCCAGGATGAGATCGACATTCTCCGTGCGGCAAATGTCGACGCCTTTATGAACGGTGGTCAACCGAGGATTTGGCTCGACACCAGACAATTCAAACGTGGTTACGCCTGCGTCCTTTAAAATTCCCACGACCTTGTCGTAGAGGCCGCTTCTCTTAATGCTGCCGCCACCGTAGACGAGCAGCACGCGTTTGCCGACTTGTAAAACTTCACTGGCCAAATGCGATTCGATTTGACCCTTTCCATAATATAAAGCCGTCGGATTTTGAAAGCGAAATGCATCCATTCCAGATGACCTCCTTTTGGTGTACAAAGCTCTTCCATTGTAACAATTCCAGTCGCATTTACAAAACGTAAGCGAAGTGAAATAGCGTACTTGCAAGGCTAATGTCACACAGCTTGGCATATACATCAGTGTTATTCGCTGGCTACAGAGAGGAGGCACGCGAGTGTTAGGACAAGTCACCGCCGTCCTCAGTGCCGTCTGTTACGCGCTTTCGCATATCTTCATCCGCAAGGGGCAGGCTGATTCATCCCCTGCCGATCACGGCCTCCTTCCCGTGCTCTCCATCAGCGCACTGCTACTCGACTTCAGTTGCGTCGTGGTTCGCCTTGTGCACTTCACAAGTCAACCAATTGACGTGCACGGGCTATTCATACCCATCCTGTTCGCAGCACTGTCCGGTATCATCGGAACCATACTCGGACGACTCGCGCTGTATCGCGCGATGGAGGACCTCGGTGCGACGCGCGGGGTGGTCATCAAGGGCCTTTCGCCTTTCGTCACTTTACTTATCGTCATGTTCGCCTTAGATCAGCCGATTTTGCGAGGCGACCTAGTCGGGTTGGGGTGCCTCGCCCTCTGTATCGTGTTGCTGTTTATTGAACGGCAGGTCGACGCAGAGCGGCACATCCCCCTGCGCATTTTCCAAAATAGCCTCGTGATTGCCGGCTTTTCCGCAGTGGCCCAAGGCGTTGGCCATACCTTTCGCCAATTCAGCGTAAACGGCACTTTGCCTCCGTTGTACGCAGCGGCCATCGACGTCAGCGTGGCGTGCACCGGCTACGTGTTGTTCCTCGCGGTCAGCCGACGGCTACGTCCCCTCTTGAGCCAGTACCGTAGTTCGTCTAACGCAAGTTTGCTGGCCGCGGGGCTCTTCTCCGCGCTGGCCGTCCTCCTCTTTTTTACGGCCGTGCAGCAAATTCCGGTCTCGACGGTATCCATCTTGGCCGCCACAGAGCCGGTGATTGTGGCACTCTTCTCCGTCCTGTTCTTCCCCAAGCTGGAGCGGATCACGTGGTGGAGTGCGAGCGCCGCAGTGGTCGTGGCAGCTGGGGTCGTACTCATCAGCCTGTAGCGAGGCCCCTAAAACTTGCCCTAAGGGCTTTGCTTCTCTAGACTATTGGCGTATGAATAACGGTTGAGGATGAGTCGATTGAAATATGACGTAATTGTAGTGGGTGCCGGGCCCGCCGGATTGATGGCCGCCATCGCCGCGAAGGATACAGGCGCGCGGGTAGCACTGATTGAAAAAGGACACAAGCCTGGGCGCAAACTAGGTATATCTGGTGGGGGCCGTTGTAACGTCACCAACGCGAAGCCATTGCCGGAACTGATGGAAAATATCCCTGGCAACGCGCGGTTTTTGCACTCGGCGCTCACTCGCTTTTCCAATCAAGACATCATGGCGTTTTTTGAGGGTCTTGGCATTCGCTTGAAGGAAGAGGATAGAGGACGCGTCTTTCCCGTCTCAGATCAAGCGTCAACTGTAGTAAAAGCCGTCGTGGACAAGGTGTATACGTCTGGCGTGGACGTGCTGCTCGACACGCCGGTGGCACGCCTCCTGGCAAATGACGGCCAAATCACAGGCGTCCGCCTCGCGCGCGGTCAAACGGTCGAGTGTGCGGCCGTCGTCGTCGCGACGGGTGGGTGCAGTGTGCCTAAGACGGGGAGCACTGGCGACGCCTATCCGTGGGTGCAGGCGTTCGGTCACACGATTGTCCAGCCCTACCCCACCGAGGTACCGCTCACTAGTGACGAACCGTTCATCGTGGGGCGCAAACTTCAGGGCCTTTCCCTACGCGGCATCGACGCGACGGTCTGGGATGACGCTCGCAAAAAGCGACTCACGACGGAACATGGCGACATGATCTTTACTCACCTCGGTCTCAGCGGGCCAACTGCTCTGCGCTGCAGCCATTACGTCTCTACTGCCAAGCGCAAGAATAAAGACGTTTCGCTGTCCGTGACCATCGACCTGGCACCCGAAGCGCAGCGAAGCGAACTCGAGCAGGCGCTGACGAGCGGACGCAAGCACCATCCACGCCGAAGCATTGCCACACATTTGGGCGAGCGCTTCCCGGAGCGACTCGTCGACTTCGTGTTAGCGAAGGCCGCCGTGCCGTCTGCTGCTCAGCTAGCAAATCTCAGCAAGCCCCAGATGGATGCGCTGGTTGCGACCATCAAGGCCTGCCCTATCCACATCACAGGCACGCTGCCGCTCGAGCAGGCGACCGTCACAGGTGGGGGTGTGAGTGTCAAGGAGATAGACCCGAAAACGATGCAATCGAAACTCGTTCGCGGCCTGTACTTCTCCGGTGAAGTCATGGACGTGCACGCCCACACCGGGGGTTATAACATCACCGTCGCGTTCTCAACCGGTCATCTGGCGGGACAGAGCGCCGCGATGCAAGCGCTGGAACCGGTGACCGTACGCTAAGTCCACTTGTCATTTTACCGGTGAACGCTCGCTCAAACGCCGCATCAGTGGGCGGCGAACGAGAAGGAGATAACCATAGGCAATGAGAAAGAACCCACTAGACACTACCATGAGCCAGTTGTAGTGATTCCCATGCAGCAGACTGCCGCCAAGCGACGAGCCAACCGCGTTCCCAACGCGGGTTCCAAAGACGCGCATACCGAACATCTGAGAAAATTCGCTGGTATGCACAAAATCGAGAAACATGGCGTCGATGATCGGCGGTGGTACGGCTGTGGTGATGGTCACGACAAAGTAGATGGCGACGAATGCCGCACAAGTCATGGCGACGATAAACAGAATGGTCGAACAAGCGCTTAGCACGAACGATAGAAAGAGTGTCGCTTGTTGCCGCATGCGCTCAATCATCGGGCGAACCAGGTAGGAGCCCAGCGATACCATAAAGAGGCTCACGGCGTAGACCAGCGACGTGGTGGCGCTCGAAGCGTGGTAGCGCTGCTCTAAAATGAGTGTCGCAAACGGATTGAAGAGCCCCCCGGCGATGCCAAAGAGGATGGCGTACCCAGCCATGAAGACGAGCGGTTTTGAGGGCACTTGCATGACCCTCGTTCGACGGCTATCCGGCGCTTTCACAAAGAAGCGAAAGATGGGTGCTACAAGCGAAACGGCGGATCCGACCACCATCGTCTCACGCAGCCCATACGCGTGTACAAACCATCCGGCAAAGATGACACCGACGCCAATAAACACCATGTAAAGCGCCGTGAACCGACTGATTAGGTGTGATCTCTCCCGTCCGGTCACGAGCGAGCTAAGGACGACATTTTCGGTACTCGTGAGCATCGATCCCCCAACACCTGACAGCGCAGCGGTGACTGTCCAGACCGGTACCGAGGTAACCAGCGATGTGCACAAGCTGCCGAGGCCAATCGTGAGGGTAGCCCACTTAAAGATGTGCGAAGCCCCCACTCTATCCGCCAACGGCCCCATCAATAGCGCCGAACAGCCGCCAAAAAATGCGTTGATAGCAAAGAGATACCCTATCGTTCGGTCGGAGACGTGTGCAGACGAGTAGAAAAACGGCTGTGCGTATTGAACCATTCCTATCCCAAAACTCAGAAAAAATTCACTAAAAAAGTAGAGAAAGAGTCCGCGTCTCATGATGACCTCCAGCGTAAGCCCCAGATGAATGCAAACCATCTAGTACAGCACATCATACCAAGATGACTGTCCATTAAAAAGAGCGAGCGCGAGGCTCGCTCCGATTTGACACGTTCAGTCACTGAAAGTCAGAGACAGACGCTCCATAGCTTCCGTCCAGCTTGCGACTGTACATCCCTTCTTTGGGTGTTCCATAACGATGAGGCTTGTCCTTGCTCTCGCCACTACGCATACACGCACTCGCTTCTGCACTCATCACAGGTCCGGAGGCCTCGTCGCCGCGTCCAATGGATTTCCGTCGAGATGTCATGTACAGTCCCCCTTCGATGATTTGTGTCAAATCAGGCATAATGTAACCAACGATTGCCGATCACATGCTCACTCCCCAGTCTCAGGTGGGCTTTGTCCACGGCAATCCGGCGAAGTCCCTTCACACTACATGAAAGGAAGAAATCCTTTGGACCGTCTAGAACTCATCTTGGCGTCCGGCTCTCCCCGCCGCCGCCAGTTGCTCGAAATGCTCTCGCTGCCGTTTCAGGTCATCGTGACCGACGCAGACGAAGAAATTCGCCCTAGTTGGGCCCCCGGCAGGGCCGTGGAGGAACTGGCAGAGCGCAAACTCGCCGTCGCACTGTCCCGCATCGACGTGCCGAACACCATCGCCATCGCGGCCGACACCGTCGTCGTTGCAGACGGGACAATCCTTGGCAAGCCCAAGGACGAAAACGAGGCGTACGACATGCTACAGCGCCTACGAGGCACCTCACACGAGGTCTTTACAGGTGTCGCCGTGTACAATATGCAGAACGGAAAATCGCGTACCTTTCATGAAGTGACGCGCGTTTGGATGTACGAAAAGGACGAGGACTGGCTGCGTTGGTACATCGCCACCGGCGAACCGATGGACAAGGCTGGAAGCTACGCCATTCAAGGTGTCGGATCCCTATTGGTGGAGCGAATTGAAGGAGACTATTTCAACGTCGTGGGTCTGCCGATTGGGCGCCTCGCCCTCACACTCGAGGAACTTGGCGCCCCTTTGCAGTCGTTGCTGAACGACGAGGGATAAGTCGAACGACGGGCCCAAACGAGTCGCGCTCGTTTGGGCCGACTTTACGAACGTGCGTGGGCGAGGACGCGGTCGCTGGCATAATCGAGGGCAGCCGCCAAGTCGTCAATCAAATCGCCAATATGCTCAATGCCGACCGACAACCGCAGGAGACGGTCGGTCACGCCAATGGCGTTGCGCACCTCCTCCGGAATGTCAAAGTGCGTTTGACGAGCCGGATACGTCATCAGTGACTCGACGCCGCCGAGGCTCTCGGCGAAGGTGATGAGCTCTAGATGCTCGAGAATGTACGGGACCATGCGGCTGTCCAGCACGTCGAAGGAAACCATCCCACCAAAGCCCGACGCTTGACGAGCACACACTGCGCGCCCTTCGTGGTGGTCGAGTCCAGGGTAGTATACGCGCGGAATGTCGTCGCGCGCGTCCAGCCACCCCGCGATGGCGTAGGCGTTCTGCATATGGCGCTCCATGCGCAGCGCGAGTGTCTTCATTCCGCGCATGAGAAGCCAGGCGTCATGTGGGCCAAGCACAGCACCGATGGAGTTTTGGAGGAAGTACAGTCGCTCGCCGAGTTCCGGTGTCGCCGCCACGACAAGGCCCGCGAGCACATCGTTGTGACCGCCAAGGTATTTGGTGGCAGAGTGGACGACGATGTCGGCGCCGAGATCGATAGGGCGTTGCAAGAACGGCGTCATGAACGTGTTGTCAACGATGGTGAGCCATCCCCTTGCCTGGGCAAGCGCCGCACAGGCGGCGAGGTCGGTGATTTGCATCGTTGGATTGGTCGGGGTCTCGATGAACAGCGCCTTGGTCGAGTCGGTGGCCACGGCTTGAATGTCCTCGAGGTTGCCCGTATGCACGTAACTTGCGGTGATGCCAATCGGGCGAAGAATTTGCTCCAACACGCGGTAGGTTCCGCCGTAGAGGTCATTGGAGACAATTAAATGGTCCCCTGGCTGAAACAGGTTGAGCACCGTATGGACGGCTGCCATGCCCGAGGCAAAAGCCAATCCTCGCGCTCCCCCTTCTAGATCTGCGATGGCGTCCTCCAGCAGTTTACGCGTTGGATTTAGCGTTCTCGTGTAGTCAAACCCGGTACTTTCGCCAAGAGATGGGTGCGCAAAGGTGGTCGACTGGTGGATAGGAGCCGAAATCGCACCCGTTGTCGAGTCGGCACCATTTCCAATTTGTGCGAGGCGTGTCTCTATTTTCATATCCCGTTTCCTCCACTCGTAGATAGAACTGCGGGCGTCTATCGACCGCTGTCCAAAGATGTGATCTATCACGCAACAGTCCGTTGCTGAAAAGTTAAGCAAACTGTACAAATGTCTGACGGTTCCGTCAAGGCTTTACGTGTGATGGATTGAGGCGTAGAGTGTGTGAGTGGTTGTCGATGTCGCCATCGACTGCAGCACGGAATGAGAATCAAGGTTGTAGGAGAGTTAAACATTGAACATTTCGACGTCGACGACGCGGACCTCGCGGCCGGTGGTCCTCACGAGTCTCATGATCGCGCTTCTCGCCATATCGTTCTCCGCCATATTTATCGAGTGGTCGACGGCACCTGCGGCGGTGATTGGCATGTATAGGCTGTGGATGTCCGTGCTCCTGTTGTCGCCATTTGCCGTCAAGCGCTGGCGCGAATTTATGAAACTTTCGCCGCGAGACATCGGGCTCGTATGCCTGTCCGGCCTGTTTCTAGGCCTACATTTTCTATTTTGGATCCAATCGTTAAGGATGACCTCTGTCGCATCCTCGATGATCATCATCGCACTGGAACCGATTTTCGTCCTCGTGGGATCAGTGATCCTCTTCCGCAGCCGCGTCACAAAGATGGGGATGCTCAGCATGCTATTCGCCATCCTGGGATGCGTCGTGGTGGCGTCCGCAGATTTCGGCAAGGGCACAGGACACGTCTACGGAGACTTCTTATCGCTCGTCGGGACGCTCGCCGTCTCCGTCTATATGCTCGCGGGACAAAAGGTTCGGTCCAGCGTTTCGAGCACCACGTACAACGTGCTCGTCTTTCTGGTGGCCGGATTGGTCTTGTTTTTGTTCAACGTGTTGACGAAGACGCCCCTGGTCGCGTACAGCGGACACAATTGGCTGATGTTTACCCTGTTGGCCGTCGTGTCCACCGTCATCGGGCACGGCCTGTTTAACTGGCTGCTCGACAGAGTGTCCGCGACGACCATCAGCATGACGATTTTAGGCGAACCAGTCGGGGCTATCATCCTCGCCTACTTGTTACTGGGTCAGCCAGTTCTTCTGCTCCAAGGCATCGGATCGGTGATGAGCATCTTCGGCGTGTTTTGGTTTCTGCGCGCGAGTCCGTCACACCAAGCCGATGATAAAGAAAATCCAGCCGGCCAGGAAACAGACTCCGCCTATCGGGGTGATGGCCCCGAGCGCTTTGACGCCGGTCGTGCTTAACAGGTAGAGGCTTCCGGAAAACAAGATGATCCCGACGCTGAACAACCAACCCGAGATATTCATCATGCGCCCGCCGACGCCCATACGGATGAGAATCCCGACAGCGAGGAGGGCGAGCGCGTGGTACATCTGATATTGATCCCCTGTGTGGAACACGTTTAACATATCCGCAGAAATACGGTCTTTCAGGGCGTGAGCGCCAAATGCGCCAAGCGCCACCGACAAAAATGCAAAAACCGCTCCTGCAACAGCAAAGCCCATGAGTAAACTTCCTCCTTACCTCTCTAATGATGGCGGCCTGCGGTGATTCGTGGCCTGCTCGTAGTCGTACGCCAAATGGATGAGCAAAGCCTCAGTGAACGCAGTGCCGGTAAACGTGATGCCCATCGGTTTTCCTTCCCCAGTGTACCCAGCAGGTACCGTGATAGACGGATAGCCAGCCTTGGCCGCAATGCTGCAACCAAAGTACGATGGGAAGAGCAGGGCGTCCAATCGATTCGCTTTTAGTGCACGGTCGATGCCCTCGTCGCGAGACCAGGTCAAATCGCGAAGGCGACGCTCTATGTATGCGGCCTCGGTAAGCGTTCCACTCGTCGCCTCTGCCCGCTCAAATAGAGCTTGGCCAAACTTCAGCGCGACTTCGGCATGTGTTTCGTTGTATCGGATGACGTCCGCCAACGAGCGGTGCAGGTTGCTTGGTGGCGTCTTCGAAAGATAGTGGTTCAACGCCACCTTAAATTCATATACCATCACATCGATGTTTTCATTTTCGTGGGGCGCTGGAAGGTGGATCGGATCGACAAGGATAGCGCCCCGCTGTTTCAAATCTGCAAGTGCTGCCTCGTATATCGCCTGTTCGTCACCAGACAGTTCGCGCGCGTAGTATCCGCGCACAATTCCCACACGCGCCCCGACTAAGCCGCCGGTCGTCAGCATCGATAGATAGTTAGGGAAAATCGGTTGCGTCGATAGAGTCGCCGCGTCGGTTGCGTCGACGCCCGAGATCACCTGCAAAACGCGCGTGGCGTCCGCGACCGTTCGCGCCATGGGGCCGGCGGTATCCTGGCTCATCGAGATGGGGATGATACCGGTGCGGCTCACCAGGCCGACCGTAGGCTTAATGCCAACCAGGCTGTTGTTGTTCGACGGACTCAAAATCGATCCGCTCGTCTCCGTCCCAATCGCCGCCACTGCGAATCCTGCGGCTACCGCAGCTCCAGATCCTGCGCTGGATCCACCGACGTCGAACAGGCCTGGTCCGTAGGGATTCAACGTCTGGCCACCCCGTGAACTGTAGCCGCTCTTCATGTGGTCGCTGATAAAATTCGCCCACTCCGTCATATTCGCCTTGCCGATGATCACGGCTCCGGACTCGCGCAGGCGGCGAACCACCTCCGAATCCCGAATTGCACGGTGTTCCGACAATGCGACCGAGCCAGCCGTCGTGTGCATGGCGTCCGCCGTATCGAGGTTGTCCTTTACGACGATGGGAATGCCGTGCAATGGTCCACGCCAGATTCCACGCGCCCGATCTCTATCGAGCGCCTGCGCAATCCAGAGAGCGTCCGGGTTGACTTCAATGACCGCACGCAAATTGGTCCCCTGTGTGTTGTGTTTTGCAATTTCTGCGAGGAACGCCCGGACAATTTCGTACGAGCTGATTTCCCCTCGCTCTTGCATCGCAATCAGCGTCTGTACATCCCACGTAAGCGGACCACTCATCGTTTAGCCGTCCTTCCCGAAAGGCCTCTCCAATCATTTTCGCCTCGTATCCGAGTTTCGCACACTCCTCCGAGAATGACAAACAGAGCCGGAGAGAACGCCCGGCTCTGTATTCATCTTCTGATATCGCGTCTCTTATTGCAAGTTGTTCAGATCTTGGCTGATGTGGCTGCGAACCGTTTGTGGGTCGGTTCCAAATTGACCGAACGTACTGTTCATAGCTTGCCCCTGCGACGCCATCCCTTGTGCGCCGCCATAGAAGCCTGCTTGTGAGCCAGCCTGGTTCGAGAGGTCCTGTTGAATGTGTTGGCGCACTTCCTGTGGGTTGGTTCCGAATTGGCCGAACGTGCTGTTCATGCCTTGTCCTTGTGACATTTGTCCTTGTGACGCCATCCCTTGTGCACCGCCATAGAAGCCTGCTTGTGAGCCAGCCTGGTTCGAGAGGTCCTGTTGAATGTGTTGGCGCACTTCCTGTGGGTTGGTTCCGAATTGGCCGAACGTGCTGTTCATGCCTTGTCCTTGCGACATTTGTCCTTGCGACATTTGTCCTTGTGACATCATGCCTTGTGCGCCGCCGTAGAAGCCCGCTTGTGAGCCAGCTTGGTTCGAGAGGTCCTGTTGAATGTGTTGGCGCACTTCTTGTGGGTTGGTGCCGAATTGGCTGAACGTGCTGTTCATGCCTTGTCCTTGTGACATTTGTCCTTGTGACATTTGTCCTTGCGACATCATGCCTTGTGCGCCACCGCCAAATTGGCCGCGGTACGCACCAGCCTGTTCAGACGTCATCGAACCAACTTGGTTGGAGAGATCCTGTTGAATGTGTTGGCGTACAACCTGTGGATTGGTGCCGAATTGACCGAACGTGCTATTGCTGTACCCTTGGTTGTAGCCACCTTGGAATTGACCCAGCTGTTGGCCCTGTCCACCCTGTACCTGAGCCGGTGCGGATTGCATGACCTGCTGGAACGCGCCCTGGTTATACTGTTGACCACCGTAGGATGCACTAGCGCCGTAGCCGAGGTCCTGCGCGATGTGCTGCTGGACGACGCGCGGATCTGTCGCGCCAGCTTGCATCACGCCGCCAGATCCTTGGCCGCCATACTGCTGCATCGAGCCTTGGTTCAACGACTCCGAAATGTGCTGACGGACTTGTTGCGGATCTGTGCCAAATTGACGGAGCGTATTATATCCGCCCTGCAGTTGTCCACTTGCCCCGAACTGCTGATTTCCTGGATACTGTTGCTGCAATCGTATCAGCGTCCTTTCGCTTTAGGTAAACTACTCATGCGGTTAAAGTATGCGCAGCAGATAGTCTGTACATGCATGGAGTGTTTGTTTGTAATTGGAAAAACAAAAAAAGACCACCCCGAGAGCCCGCCCTTTTCTGGCATGCTCGGAGTGGTGATAACGGATACGAATGTCTGCTCAGGATGGTGTGGAAGCGGCGGACCAATCGTGGGTCATACTGCCTTCGAGGTACTTTTCTGCGTCCATGGCGGCCTTACAACCAGACCCAGCCGCTGTAATGGCTTGTCGGTAGCGGGGATCCATCACGTCGCCACACGCGAATACCCCCTCGACCGACGTCAGCGAAGTAGCCCCTTGTGTGACGAGGTAGCCCACGTCGTCCGTTTCGAGTTGCCCATTTAGGAATGCGGTGTTCGGCTGGTGACCAATTGCCACAAACACGCCATCCGCTTCGAGTGTCTTGGTCTCGCCGGTCTCGTTGTCGACAACCACCAACCCCGTGACCTTATTGCCGTCGCTCTGAACTTGCTTGGACGACGCATTCATTACAAACGTGATCTTGTCGTTCGATCTCGCCCGGTCCTGCATCACCTTCGACGCACGAAGCTCCGTCCTGCGGTGGACGATGGTCACTTCCTGCGCGAATTTCGTCAAGAATGTGGCCTCTTCCATCGCCGAGTCGCCGCCGCCTACGACGATGACCCGTTTGTTGCGGAAGAAGAACCCGTCACACGTTGCGCAAGTGGACACCCCGCGCCCGATGAGGTCCGACTCTCCTTCAATGCCGAGCATTTTTGCAGAAGCACCCGTCGCAATAATCAGTGCGTCCGCAGTGTAGACCTCTGCCTTGTCGACAGTGACCTGAAACGGCCGAACGCTCAAGTCCACCGACGTTGCACGCCCGCGTCGGAATGCCGCGCCAAACCGTTCCGCCTGCTTTTTCATGTTGTCCATTAATTCAGGGCCCATCACGCCGTCCACAAACCCTGGGAAGTTTTCGACTTCGGTCGTCAGCGTCAGCTGCCCACCGGGCTCATCGCCTTCGATGACGAGCGGATCGAGATTTGCGCGTGCAGTGTATACTGCGGCCGTGTATCCAGCCGGTCCAGTTCCAAGAATCATCACCTTACGGTGTTCCATTGAACATCCCTCCAACGCTATTTTGCCATGTCGGCCGCGATTACAAAAGTCGTCAAGAGACGTCGACTCGGTTTGCTTCCACAAATGAGTTGAGGAGGTACAGCGACTCGGTCGTCACTCCGAGTGTAAACAACGCCTGTGTTACTTCAGGCGCGTCTTCAATCCACTGGGAGAGCCGCAAAATAAAGTCCAACACAGAACTCCGCACGCCGCCATCTACGGCCGCTGCCAACGTCGACTTCGCCTCGCGCCAAATTCCGCGGGCGTCAGCGTCAGTAAGGGGAATCAACCGGACAGCCGGCAGCGCCAAATCCGGAACTTGCAGCTTCGCGCCGCCATCTACATCCCCCATGTCAAGGCGCATCAACGGCCCGAACTGCGGGTCGAACTTGATCCGAATCTCCACTTGTGCCGTGATCTCCGTCGCCACCGGGTGGTCCAGCCGCAAGTCGGCACCGAGTGCATCGACGATGCGGTGCATCGTCTCCTCGTCGGTGATCTGTGCACTTCCCTGCGCCGAAAGTCGCTTGCGAACCACCGCTCGCGCCAAATCGGTGTTAATTCGCTGTAAATCCGGTATGTATCCAGGATCTCTGTCGCGATATTCGTGGTAAGCGGTCACTTTCGCTAACGCGCGAACCGCTTGCTCTGGGAATGGATAGATGGGAATGCTGCGTTCTGCGTCCACTTCTAAATAGCGTACCCGATAGTCACCAGTCGTCAAAAAGTTCGCCACGACCGCCTTCTCGTAAGGATGGCGCACGCCGTCAGATCTCGGCGCATCGTTTGCCACTTCGCAAAGTGCCGCTGAAATTGCGACGCGCACCGCCTCTTCGTCGGACGGCCCAACCGGTGTAAACAGGACGACGACCGCATCTACTGCTTCGTCCCGCAGCACCTGCGGAAGAACGGTCCGATAGCTCTCCGCCAGCGATTCAAACCCAATATTGATGACAGGCGAGACAAACTCCAGTCCCTCGCGCAGCAACCTGTCGACGGCCATGACAGCGCCCCCCGCCGTGTTGGTCACAATGGCGACGCGGCGCCCAGAGTGACCGTCGCCGGACCTGAGAAGTACAGCGACGTCGAACAGTTCCTGCAAGGTCTCCACTCGAATGATCCCCGTTTGGCGGAACATCGCCTCCACGGTCGCGTCCTCCGCAGCCACCGCCACGGTCCGGCTCTTTGCGACGTTGACGCTCACCGGTGTTCTCGCGCTCTTGACCGCCAAAATCGGCTTGTTCCGCGTAATTCGCCTGGTGATGCGGGTAAACTTTCGCGGATTTCCAAACGTCTCTAGATATAGAAGAATCATATCGGTCGACGGGTCAGATTCCCAATATTGAAGTAAATCGTTCCCGGATACGTCAGAGCGGTTCCCGAGGCTGACGAAACTGGACACACCTACGCCGATGCGGGTCGCATAATCGAGAATGGTAATTCCCAAGGCCCCCGAATGGGAAGCGATGGCCACCCGGCCGTGTTCAGGTACCTGTGGCGCAAAGCTCGCGTTTAGACGGACCTCTGGATCCATCTGAATGAGACCCAAGCTGTTCGGCCCGATGAGGCGCGCACCTACGGAACGAAGGCGTCTGAGAATTTCGTTTTCCAGCTCCGTGCCCGGCGTGTCCGTGTCGGAGAATCCCGACGACAAGATCACGACACTTTTCACGCCACTGTCGATGCAGTCGTCGATGACCGACAGAATCTGGCTGGCCGGTACGACGATGACGGCGAGATCGACCGACTCAGGGACATCCTTCAAGGTGGGGTACGCCTTCACCGCCGCCACAGAACTCGCCGTGGGGTTGACTGGATAGACTGTTCCGCGAAAATCGCTGTTTAAGATGTGTCTAAACAACACGTGCCCCAATCGCTCGGGCGCTCTGGAGGCCCCAATGACGGCTACCGCCTTCGGGTGGAAAAAGCCATGTAACGATGCCGAAGTGGCAAGTCGCTCACGGATTTCTTTAAGGCCGCGACTGCGTTCATTTTGACGCAGCGGCCACATCACGTGAATGACCCCCGACTCCTGGTTGATGGTCATGGCAAACCCACTAGCGCGGAACACGTTCATCATCCGTTCGTTGTCCGTGAGGACGCTCGCTTCAAACTGTTTAATGCCGTTTAGGTATGCCGCCTCGGCCAGGTGCTCGAGCAGCAGCGACCCAAGTCCCCTGTCCTGCATGTCGTCGGAGACGAGGAACGTCACTTCAGCCCGGTCTTCATCCAGGCGGCGGTAGTTACCGATAGCCAGCGCCCGCGTTCCATCCGTACACATGAGCGTCAGCGCGTTCTGCCCTCCGTCCCCGATCATCTCTTCGATGGCAGCGTCTGAAAAGACGTGCGAAGTGTGGGAAAAGTGGAGAGAGCGGCTCTGTTCGGAGACCGATTCGAACAAATTGCGTATCCAGATGCGGTCTTGGCTCGTATTCTTTGCCTTTCGCAATTCCGCCACATGACCGTCGCGAAGGATGACGTGTGCCATGGGTTCAGCCTCCTCTCGAGGGTGTATGAACACGAAAAACTACCCGAGACATGCCCCGGGTAGCCTTGATCCTGGCACGAAAGGCTTACTTTTCGTATGCTTGGTCGAAAAACGACTCGACTTGCTCCTTCGACTTTGCGTCGCGGCTAAACAGTCGAGCGACCTCTTGTCCATTTTCATATGCAATAAAGGTAGGAATCCCAAGAATCTCAAGTTTTTCGCCAAGGTCCGGCAATTCATCGCGATTTGCGCGAACCATCGAGAAGTCACTCGCGTACTTCTCTTCCCATTCGTCAAAATAGGGCTCAATTCGCTTGCAGTCTGGGCACCAATTGGCATAAAACTCAACCATGACGCGTCCGCGTTCGGTCGACGCCGCGTATTCCTCGTTCGATTTAATCTGCTTCACGATGTAGCCTCCCTTCTTTGTCCCTTGTATTATAGCGCGTTCTTCACTCGTGGAGAAATATATAGAAGTGAAACATAAGAAAGAGCGCCCGACATACACGCGCGCTCTAAGCTTTTGTCAGCCGCCTGGTGTTCACATGTACGAAAATCAGATAATCTAGCTTATCCGTTCACCTGATTGGCAAATGGCACGTGACCGAAATCCGAACCCATCGCTTTTTTCGAGTCCAGGACAAAGGTGATCACGCTCTTATCCGAGTCGAAATCCCAGTCGACGAAGATGTCCGCCACAGATCTACCAAGAATCGATTCGAAGTGGTTGTCATGATGCAGTAGACTTTTCTCCAAATTCGCTTTGACGCGACGCAGCGTCGGGGCGAGGCCCTCCCTCACCAGTTCCTTCTCGATGCGCACCAGGATGCCCGTGCGAATGACCACGACCGTCCGGGAATCGAGGATACATGAATAGAGTTCCTCTGGCACTTTTTGCGCCTGACGACTGATTTCTACTATCTCTTGTTCAAGGGGCAGTTTCCCCGCATACGTCTCCTGACAAGGGTCGCTGTCCGAAAAAGGCTCGAGGCCCACCCCAATCATCATTCCGGACCTGTTGTGGAACGCCCAATCGTAATAGAACTCACTCAGTTGGTTGCCCGTGACGATCTCGACATACGCTCGGATTTGCGGGATGAGCGACGACATGAGCTGACGGCGTAACTCGAACACCGAGTTGCTCTGCCCACCTTCAATAAGCACTCGCTCCATCGGCGACAGGAAGTTTTTCAAGTACACACTCATCATCGTTCGCGATATGCACACGTGTACCGATTCTGGGCCTTTGCCAAAGTTGTCCCGAAGCAATTTCCCAATAAAGTTCGCGATTTGCTGGTTTCGTGTCTGCGTAGGGTCCATCTCCGTCTCCCCCCACTCTAAACTGCACGTGCACAAATTAGGGTAATCTATCCCCACATCGGCTATGCACTGGAGTGATTGCGCGTTCGCACACCTGTTGCATAGGGCCTACGTCCGCGGGTCATGTTAATGCCCGTAGACGATGGTGAGAGGAGGAGTTCCGTTGGTCGACCATCCGACGAGCATGAACGAACAAAATCAGTTCACACAAGCCGCAAACTCCTTGGACAAAGCTGAGAACGCGGTAACCCAAGTGCAATCCCATCCGAACCAAACCGCCGTCGAACAGGCGGAAAACGCGATTTCCCACGCGAACAATGCCGTGGAGGAAGTTCAAGCCGCGACCAATCAGATCGCCGTAGAACGGCTCAACGACCGCCTCGAGACGGCAGTCGAAACGCTTTCTGAAACTAGGCGCACACAATGAACGGTTTGCAAAGCCACCCCATATTGTAAAGCAAAGGGTTGTTCGATCTCGCTCGGGGGGGTGCGCTTGATGAAACTCAACACGTTCGTCAAGTTGGGGTCGCTCGCATTCGGAGTGGCGCGCGACGAGAAAGTACAGGAGCTATTCAAAATGGCCCACAAAGGAGCCAAGCGGCGTGGACTACTTCAACCGCCGCCGTACGGCGGATGGGGTAATCAGGGCAAGAAGTGACGAGAGGCACGCGAAGCGCCATCACAAATTCGCCGCGTCGCGCCGCTTTGGCAAACGCACAAGGACGGTGGTTCCCCGCCCGACGACGCTGTCGATGTGCAGCGAACCACCGTGCGCTTGCACAATGCGCCGACTCACCAAAAGCCCCAGTCCCGTCCCCCGCTCCTTCGTCGTAAAAAAGGGATTCCCCAACTGCGCCAAGTGTTCGTGCGGAATGCCCGCACCCGTGTCCCGAACGGATATCTCCACCAGCTCCGGCCATTCCTCGACCACCAGGTACACCTGTCCCCCTTCACCTGTGGCCTCCAGCGCGTTCTTGATAACATTCACCAAAACCTGTTTGACTTGATTCGGATCACAGTGGATAAGCGAAGGCGTGTCGGTACACTGCACAAATAGGGACACTCCGTACAGAAGCGCCTGTGCGTTCATCAGGGCGACGACATCTCGCACGATATCCGTGATGAAATACGGCCGAAAAAGGGCGCCAGAGGGCTTCGCCAATGCCATCATCTCGCCGGCGATCAGATCTATCCGGCTGATTTCATCCCTCATAATCTTCAGATACATCGACTGCGTCGGTGTCGCGCCTTCCTCCAACAGTCGGCAAAACCCCTGAATCGCCGTCAATGGATTGCGAATTTCATGGGCGATGCCCGCCGCCAATTGCCCAACGCCGGACAGTTTGTCCGAGGAGCGAAAGATCTCCTCCGCCCGCTTTCGCTCCGTCATGTCCTCGAGCACGAGAAAGGCACCTTCCACTCCGCGATCCGTGGTAATAATCGGTACCCACGTGACCGCTACGCTGATGGAATGGCCTTGTCGATGCCGCATCACCGTCTCAAACTCCGCCTCAGGCGGCGCTTCGTGTGGCGTGCGCTCGACGACATTCTGCGCCATCCAGTGCTCAATCTGCCGATGGCCTTCCTCTAGAAACAACGATTTCACGTGGTCACACCCCAACAGCTCCGCCAGCGTGTAGCCGAGGATGCGCTCGCTCGCGTGATTCGCTTCCACAATGCGCCCTGAGAGATCTACCGCCAAAATCGCATTCGGATGGTGATGGACCAGCGATTGATAGCGCTCTTCACTCATTCTTTGCTTACGCTCAGCCCTTTTTCGATCCGACACATCGCGAACCACCGCCACGAAGCCGGATCGGCCGCCGTCGTCGTGAATGCTGCTCAAGGTCACGTCGACGTCGAGGTGCTGACCTGTTTTCGTCCGGGCGACCGTCTCGTACGTCGTCACGGGACCCTTTGCCATCTGCAGCCGATCTAGGTGGATGCCCGCCAAGTCGGCGACAAAGAGGCTGACCACCTCGTCCGCCTTCCACCCAAACACCTCTTCAAAAGCGGGATTGACATCGAGAACGATGCCACTGGGTTCAAGAAACAAAATCGGGTCGGTCGAATGGTGGACGAACGACGCCAAAAGGTCCTGAGTGGTCCGGAGTTCTCGATGCATCTGGCGGATGCGCGAGATGTCGTTTAACACGACATACCTTCCGTGCACCGCCCCATTTATCGTGATGGGAACAGAAACCCACATGATTTGCCGGAGGAACTCAGGAATGTCCTCAGACTCTCGAGGATGAGCGTTCCACTCGATCTTCTCGACGTCGACGCCTGCGTGTTTCATCAGCCGGTCAAAGGATTGACCGACAAGTTGCTGCCTGGCCCACCCGAACATCCGAACGAACGACCGATTGACATCTCGGATCACGTCCCCCGAGTCGAGCCTTAAGACGGCAAACGGATGGTTCCTGAACAAGGATTCATACGCCTGAAAGGCAGAGTGCGTATGCTGGCTGTCCAGTGCTGCTGCGAAGTGCTCTGCGATGAGCGCCAACACCTGAACGTCGTGATTAGTCAGTTTTCGTTGTGAGCGATGGTACACAACAAAGCACCCGTAAAAATGCTCAGAGGTTGAGACAGGGACAAGCCAAGGACCCCTGTGGGGAAACTCACCGTGTGGAAGCAGTCTAATCATGTCTGCTTCACCGTCTAATTTATTCAAGTCGAAAACACCTGACGCGTTCGTCACATGCGCTAGAAAGCTTCTGAACTGCAACAATCGATCCACATACCGGCGAATCTCCAGCGGAGCGTTTTCGTACCCCGGCCCCGGCCGTAGACTGCCGTCGAATGGCTCGTGAATCAGCGTGATACAACCGTCGTAATCGAATTGGACAACACACGATACGAGATCAGAAAACATGCGGTCTACTCTTTGCTCGGTCATAAACAGGTTCACGTTTCCTGCGTTGCTCAGTGCCACAACGCTCACACCCTTGTCATCGCTCTGAAAATTCCATGATATTCCCTTTACATATGATAACAGGATTTGTTCAATCGATGCTAGACACTTATGTAGGATCGCGGACAATTCCAACGTTGTCGAAGAGGTAATCATGCGGCGACCTGGAGAGCGAATTGGGGCAAACGGTGGAATCTGAATCAGTGCGACAGGATACCCCACATCACCAAACTAGGGCACGGGGCACGAAAAAACAGGAAGGAGCCCGCCTGATGCGTCGGCACATACGCACCAGGCGGCGAAGACGGGGTTGGGATGAACTACATCTTCACAAGCATTGTACCATATGTTTGATAATTTAGATAATTTAATTTTGGAAAAAAATAGGGCGAACTCATTCGCCCATTGATGAGGAGTGGCGTGGACAGCCAGCAAAGATATGTGGGAAATCCCACTTCGGCTCCCTACCGTCTCAGGTCGAGAGCCGACGAAACGTTACAACGAGTTGATTTCCGATTCTTCGAATATCAATTATTTTCACTTCTTGCCGATCAACCGCACTCTTTAGTTCGTTGATAAGAACCTGATTTTTTGCTTCATCGGCTTGCGTGAAAATCACTGTTTCAAATGGCTGTTCAAGCATATGAACTCGCCCCCAATCGTCACGCAGACCGCTCGTCGCAGAACCTTCCAGCATCGGTGTACCACAAGTTCGGGTGACGTGAATCAGCCGATAACAGAATGATAAGAATTGCACGTCTGCGCGTCAACGGCATATGTAATGTTAACTAACATGTAGTGAGTTTTTATTTTATTGAAGTGAATAAAACTGACATAAGGATGTGGGCTTCGAATGCGAGGAGAGCGTGGCGCCACGAGTGCAACGTTGCGCCACCACTATACATTCCCATCAATAAAAATGCAAAAAGGTGACCTAAACGCACATCCGGGCGTACGTTCAGGTCACCCCTACACGCTTCGCGACAGCCTACTCCGGCGTGCCACTGATTGATGCGGCCTGCTGCTCACGCGCCGAGGCCATTGACTGTCTCAGGCCTCGACTCGCTTTTTCAGCGAAGACACGAGAATTGCGGCAACGAGTGCGCCGATGACGATAGCGACGATGTACCAGTACCAGTGGCCAATCAGCCAGAAAACGAAGATCCCCCCGTGTGGTGCTGGTGAGGTCACCTTAAACAGCATCGTCAGAGCGCCAGTGATAGCAGAGCCGACCATAATCGAGGGAATTACGCGCAGTGGGTCGCGCGTCGCAAATGGAATCGCACCCTCCGTGATGAAGCAGGCGCCCAAGATGAGTGCCGCCTTGCCCGCATCTCGTTCATCCCGTGTGTATTTACGGCTCGAGATAAACGTGGAAATTGCCATCGCCAGTGGCGGTACCATACCCGCCCCCATCACGGCGGCCATAATGGTTTTCGCCTCGACCGTTCCGGTCGGCAGCAAGCCTACGGCGAAGAAGTAAGCCACCTTGTTGAACGGTCCGCCCATGTCAAAGGCCATCATCAGGCCGAGAAGCAAGCCGAGCCCGATCGATCCACTCGCCCCCAGGTGTGTAAGGCCGTTTGATATCGCGTGCATGAGTGCGGCAATCGGGTGCCCGAGGACGTAAATCATCAGGAGGCCTGTGATGCCGACGGTCAGGACCGGCATGATGAGGACGGTCTTGACGCCTTCCAGCGTCCGCGGCACCTTGATCACCTTTTTCAATCCCACGGTCAGGTAGCCCGCGAGAAATCCGGCGATAATTCCACCGATGTACCCGGCACTGGCGTGGGCTTCGCCGTACATGCCACCTTGCGTGCCAATCCAGCCGCCGACCAGCCCCGCCGCAAACGCGGGCCGGTCACCGATAGACTGCGCGATAAATGCCGCTAGAATGGGCACGAACAGCGCAAAGGCCGAGCCGCCGCCGATGTTGTTAAACGCGACCGACAACGACTGTTTCTGGTTGAGGTCAATCGCCACGGACAGGGCGATAAAAATTCCACCAGAGATGACGAGTGGGAGCATGTTCGACACGCCGTTCATCAAGTGTCGATACACCGCCGGTTGTCCAGATTTCCGAGCGTTCTTTTGCTCCTGAATGTCCGCTAAATAGCCGTCTGTCGAAGACTCGCTGACGACCGTTCCATAGACCGGGGCGGTCGCGGATTCCTCAATCAGCGCCCCCGCGTCCTTAATTGCGGCCGTGACGGAGGTCTGCAGCACCTTTTTACCGACGAATCGATCCAGCTCAACTTTTTTGTCTGCAGCGATGATGACGGCGTCCGCCTCGGCGATTTCAGCAGCCGTCAACGTCCCCTCTGACCCCCCAGCGCCCTGAGTCTCTACGCGCATGTCGATGCCGAGCTGTTTGGCTGCCTGCTCGAGTGCCTCTTGTGCCATAAACGTGTGGGCGATGCCTGTGGGGCACGCCGTGATGGCGACGATTTTACTCACGATTTACTCCTCCAATCCACAATGTCCGTACTCGCCAGACATGTTTCGATATCCACTTGCGACGGGTGCATATTCCCTGGCTTTTGAACTTTCGCCGTACCCGCTGCAGCTGCAAAGCGAACGGTGTCGTACAGGGAAAACCGGTGAAAAATACCATATAAAAGACCGGCGACCACCGTGTCCCCGGCACCCACAGAGGACACCACTGGGACAGACGGAACGCGAACGTGAATTGCGGCGGAGGACGTCACCGCCGCAAGTCCCTCCTCGCCGAGCGACACCACGACGAGTCCGACACCAGCGTCTACGAGCTGTGCAGCTGCGCGCATCACCTCCTCGAGATTGTGCAGAGTAAGCCCTGTGAGCTGTTCGAGTTCGTGCTGATTGGGCTTGATGACGTCGGGACAGGCCTTAAGTCCAAGCTCGAGCGCCACGCCGCTGGCGTCTAACAGGGTCTTGATGTCGCTCTGTTTCGCCCAAGAGATGGTGTTCTGATACCAGTGATTCGGGCAACCAGCCGGAAGGTTTCCACACAGCGCCAACCAGGAGTTGGGCTCACAGAGCGTTCGCAGCGTATCGCCAAACGCACGCCATTCGTCGTCCGTGAAGGCTGGCGCAGGACTGTTCAATTCTGTGAGCGTACCGGCCTCGTCAATCACCTTGACATTCATGCGTGATTCGTTGGCGATGCGGACAAATTTGGAATCCACCCCCTGGCTCAAGAGGGCTTCGTGCAACCAATCTCCGCGCCGTCCGCCAAGGAAACCTGTCGCGACGGTCGGGACGCTCAAACTAGCCAACATTTTTGCGACGTTGAGCCCTTTGCCCCCGGCGTGTTGGAGGGGGGTGGGGACCCGATGGAGTGTTCCAGGCTCTAGGTGTTTTACCGACACGAACAAGTCCACCGCCGGGTTCAATGTGACGGTGATGACGCGTCCTTTCGTGCTCTCGTGTTCTGTTACTCCTTGTCTCTCCATTGCTTTCTCTCCTAGAAATCTCTGTCGTCTGCTGCGGTCACCCGCACACCGAAGTCCACGAGGGCCTGTACCAGAGGGCTATCGTCAATTTGTTCATCCGTGATGAGCCCGTCAATGCGGTTCAACGGACACACCTGGACAAAACTAACTTGCGAAACCTTGGTCGCATCCGCGACGACGATGGTCCGTTTGGCGCTCGTCACCATCGCCCGCTTCGTCGCAGCTTCCACTGCGTTCGGCGTCGTAACACCACCGGGGTGGATGCCGTTTGCCCCTAAGAACAAGACGTCTACGTGCAATTGCGACAGCATTTGTTCGGTGAAGGGCCCGACGAGCGCCCCTGTCGTCTGGCGCAGTTCCCCGCCGAGCATGACGACGTGAACAGTTGGATTGCTCTGAAGCTCCGCTGCGATGGCAACACTATTTGTGACAACGGTTACATTGCGAGCAGAGATGTGCTTGGCAATTTGGATAGTCGTCGTACCTGCGTCGAGAAGCACGATCTCCCCATCTTTTACCATACCCGCCGCCAGCTGCCCGATACGCTCTTTGGCACCCGAGTTTTGCACGTTCTTTTCTTGATAAGTCGGCTCAAATCCAGCGATTTCGGCCGCTATGGCACCGCCGTGCGTCCGTTTTAACTGACCCAACTCCTCGAGTTCCTGCAGATCTCGACGAATGGTTGACTCAGAACTGGAGAAAATTTGTGCCAAGTCCGCCACCGTCACTCGCTTGTGCTGATTTAGATACGCGACGATGTGGGCCTTTCGCTCGTCAGCAAACACAGGGAACACCACCTCTCACCATTGTGCGGTGTTTTGAGTATTTAAGCGCATACAGCTTCAAATACATGAGTAAATGCGCTTGTTTGTGATTGATTGTGCTCATTATATGGTTTACAATTGAATGGTGTCAACCACAATTTGAAAACGCTTAGATTTGGTTGAAAACGCTTAGAAAAGAATGTACATTCCCCGTAACCTGTCCTTTGTGTGTAAAATGCGTTTGTAAGGGATTGAATCGCCGATAAAACGCTCACATCGCATGGATACATTAAGGAGGATTTTGTTCAATGCAAAGCAGAGTTGTGGAGGTTCAGAGCGAAGCGGGGCTACACGCGCGTCCAGCTTCTGAATTCGTGAATACAGCACAGCGGTTCACCGCAAACGTCAAACTGACGGCGGACGGCAAAACGGTTGACGGGAAAAGCATCCTGGGCATTTTGAGTCTAGGCATAGCCAAGGGCACACAAGTTGAAATCACCGTCGACGGCGCGGATGAGGAAGAAGCTCTCGCCGCACTCGCCCACATTGTGGCACAATCATAGACATCGGAGAGGATAAGCATGTTAGAGACACAAAATATCGTTTTGGGGCTGACCGCAAACACACAGGAGGCGGTCATTCGCTCCGTCGTCGAACGCGCCAATGAATTGGGTGCGATTCACGACGTAGAAACAACCGTGCAGTCTGTGCTCGCGCGAGAGCAGGAAGGTACAACAGGGTTTGGGAAGGGCGTTGCCATTCCCCACGGGAAGACGGACGGGGTCAAAGAGCCGATATTGATGTTCGCCACGCTGGCTTCGCCTGTCGAATGGAACTCGCTGGACGAGAAGCCGGTCGATATGTTGTTCATGATTTTAGTGCCAGAGACAGCGCAATCCCAACACCTACAAATCCTTGCGAAACTCGCACGACGGTTGATGCACCAAGATTTCGTGGACCATCTGCGAAATGAGAAGAGCGCACAAGCTATTACCACCTATATTCAAGAGCAACTTGCCTAAGCTTCAGGTTCGACGGGAGAGAGAGTTATGAAAACGTATCAAGGTGTCGCGGTATCCGAGGGAATTGGCCTTGGACCTTGTTTTATGTTGGATGCCGAGGAGTTCGTCATCGAACCTTCGACGGCGGATGACGCCGCGGCGGAACTACAGCGCACGGAAACGGCCAAAGCGCAGGTAGCCGAGCAACTTCAGCAGCAATTGGAACAATTCGGGGATGATCCACAAGCGGAGATCATGCAGGCGCACCTGACGATGCTCAACGATCCACAACTGGCCTCTGGCATTAAAACTTCTATCGAAGAGGACCACGAGAGTGCCGAGTATGCGGTCAGCCACAACCTGCTGTCCTATGCAGAGATGCTCGAGTCACTGCCAGACGAATACTTGCGCGAACGCGCACAAGATCTGCGCGACTTGAGGTTGCAGTGGTTGGGCGCATTGTTTGGCAAGAGCGGACTGCTAGATGTGCCGGCAGGTGCAATCATCTGTGCAAACGAGCTGTTGCCCAGTCAATTTCTACAGGTGAGGTCAACTGGCATACAGGGCATCGTCACCGAGCAGGGCGGAACGACGAGCCACGTTTCGATTCTCGCACGCAACTTCGGTATTCCGATGGTGACCGGTGTGAAGCAGAGTTCGTTCGAAGGTGTGCAGTTTGTCGCCATCAACGGCCAGGACGGCCAAGTCATCGCCGATCCCGACGAGAACACGAAACAAGCCCTCGAACAATCGCGCGAGGAATTCGAGTCGATGATGCGCGACGCGCACGAAAATCGCTACCTCGAAGCGGTGACCAAGAGCGGCCAAGTGATTGAGGTGGCGGCCAACATCGGAGGCCCGGATGACGTCGAGGCGGCGCTTGAGAACGGCGCAGACGGAATCGGGCTGTTCCGCACGGAGTTCCTGTTTATGGACCGGTCATCCGCGCCGACGGAGGACGAGCAGTATGACGTCTACAAACGCGTGGCCGAAGGGATGCAGGGCAAGCGCGTCGTCATTCGTACGCTGGATGCAGGAGCGGATAAAAAAGTCTCATATCTACATTTCGATGACGAGGAGAACCCGTTCCTCGGCGTTCGCGGGTTACGCTATACGCTCAAGCACAGCGAATTGTTCCAAACTCAATTGAAGGCGGTTCTTCGTGCGGCCGCTCACGGGCGAATCTCGCTCATGTTCCCGATGGTCACGAATGTGGCCGACGTCGAGGCGGCCGTTCGCGCAGTGGACGAGGCGCGCGCCGCCCTCAGTGCACAGGGCAAAGCGTTTGGGGATCTCGAACTGGGTGCGATGATTGAAGTTCCAGCCGCGGCGCTCATTACCGACCTCTTAGCGGAGAAGTTGGACTTCGTCAGCGTAGGGACGAACGATTTGATTCAGTACACCACCGCCTCAGACCGAATGAACCCCGAAGTGACGCAGTGGTACGAACCGAGTCACCCAGGGCTGTGGCGACTTCTCGAACAGGTTGCAAAAGGCGCACACGAGCACGGTGCGTGGGTCGGTATGTGTGGTGAGCTGGCGGGCACGCTCGAATTCGTCCCGCGTCTCGTGGAACTGGGATTCGATGAACTCAGCATGTCGCCAAAGCGAATCGGATTGGTCAAGACGGCGATACGCAAACTGTAAATCACGGCGCATAAAATCACTTTGCGAAGTGCTATCAGAAACGAAAGAGGCGCCCATGAGGTAGCAGGCGGACAACCTGCTGCCCCATGGGCGCCTTCCCTATCCGTTCCAAGCCATCTGCGTCAGCTGGTGCGAAGGAGTGAACGAGCCTTTTCCTTCAACCCATACGTCCCGCCCTGCTGTTTACTCAGTTGCTTCAGCCCGCGGATGACAGCGTGGTCTGGGTCATCCGCCGCCGAAATCGGCACTTCGATGCGCGATTGCAGCGCTTTTTGAATGACGACGCTATTGGCTCCGCCACCCACGAGCACGACACCCTTGTCCATAATGTCGCCAACCAACTCCGGTGGACAAGATTCTATGGTCGTCCGGATGAGGTCGACAATTTGGGTGTAATAAGCGGCCAAAGGGGATTCAAACGCCTCCCGCTTGACCTCGACCTTCCCAGGCAGGCCAGTCGCCAAGTTCCGCCCCACCAGCTCAAATGTTTTAGTTTCGTCGTCGGCCAA
The DNA here is from genome assembly GCF_026651875.1 of Alicyclobacillus fastidiosus. GTDB lineage: Bacteria > Bacillota > Bacilli > Alicyclobacillales > Alicyclobacillaceae > Alicyclobacillus > Alicyclobacillus fastidiosus. Next base: position 4,485,015 of record NZ_CP104067.1, read on the forward strand.
CTGATGTTTGACCTGTTGGACCGCTTGCAGTCCAACCAAAAATCCGTAGTCGCGGCGGATGGTTTCAACCACTTCTACGTCAATCTCCGACATGCCGCGAGCCAGGCGCTGGGAGGAGACGACCCCCCGCATCGAAAGCAGGCCGACTTCCGTCGTGCCTGCGCCGAGATCGACAACCATTGCCCCTTGTGGCGTATCCACCGCGAGTCCTGCGCCGATGGCCGCGGCGACCAGCGAATCGATGAACTGTACCTGCTTGGCACCTGCTTGGTGCGCGACCTCTTCCAAACCGCGTCGTTCGACAGACGTCAAATTCGCGGGAAGAGCCATCGTGATTGGCATCCGAAGGCCCAGCCCGCGTGGGAAGTGTTGTGAAACCATCCGCTGTAACAGGATGACCGCCGCTTCCGATTCTCGTACGGCACCCGCGACCACCGGCCAGACGATCTCGACCGACTTGGGCGTCCTGCCAACCATTCTTAAAGCTTCATCGCCAGCGACAATGGGTCCTTCTTCTCGACGCGCGACCACACTTGCTTCCGATATAAAATCTGGGGTTTGTGCCGTAGACATTCGCAGCCTGCTCGTCCCAAAATCTATGACCATGCTCATAAAAAAGCGCACATCCTCTAACCGTCTTTTCGACAGTTTTCGAATGGCGCCCTCCCCCTATGGGGGTCTTCCGGAATCCATAATCTTCTAAATCGGATGCAGCAGGCAACTGTATCGCTTGTGCCGTCGTTAACGAACGAGGATATCTGGCCTGAGAACTTTCTTTCCTGCGAAATCCACGGAGATATACGGCCACGTTCCGGTCTGCGTCAAAAACGTGTTTTCGTCTTCACCAACCAATACGGTGTCCTCCGATTTGATTCCCCGAATCGCCGGATTCCAGGCGTACACTTCGTTCGTCTGAATCACGTCGTGCGTGTCAGGCGTGGCCAAAAATTCACGGGAGGCGTACCCTGTCGGGCCCCCTTGGTGCAACAGCCGCCAGTCGTCCGGATAACCGACTTGTGCATACGCGGCTACAGCCGTGTTGAAAACGTCCGAAATCTTGCTGCCTGGCCGAGTCGCTTCGTTCATGCGGACGTCGATGTACGCACACTTCTCCTTATTTTCCCGCAATTCGACAGGAAGTTCGCCAAAGTGCACAAACCGAGTGACATTGGCAATCAGCCCATGACGACGCGCGCACACCACCAACATCGCATACTTGTCGAGCCGCTTGTCGGTCGGGATGGGATGACGATATCGAAAGACCCGCTCGTCCGTGGCGACAAGCACAACGTGCGGCGTGCAGCCCCGCTCTGCGAGTCCCTGCATCAACCGCCCGCCAATGGAAAACTCCGTTTGCGCCGGCTCGATGTTCTTCGCCACTTCCTCAATCACCTGTGCCGCATCGAGACACAGGCCTTTGTACTGTTCAATTTGCGTGTGGCCGAGTCGTCGACGCAGTCGCGTGAGCATCGGCCCCACAAACGTCGCCCCCGGATACGGTACATCGGCCCCTACGCGACGACCGCGAAGAAGCGCCAGAAGCGTCGGATCGACCCCTTGCGTCCAACTGGTCGACACGAGTTCCACCGGCAAGTCGCGAATTTCCTCCTCGGCAATCCGCCTCGCCTCAATTTCCGCCGTCACCACGAGGACTCTATCGGGAAACACGACGAGATCTGCGACACCCGTCGCGAACTCGATCTCGATGTGATTATCCCGTCCGTCTGTCATCCACGCGAAGTTCGATCTCGTCCGCAACAACAGAGCATCGAGCCCTGCGTCGTTCATCAATTCACGACATTGCGCGAGCTGCCTCTCCACCGCTGAAATCCTCCTTAGTCCTCGTAACCGCGAGGATGTTCTTTATGCCAGTTCCACGCGTCCAACACGATGTCTTCGAGCGCCGGAAAGGCGGGTTGCCACCCGAGGACCTCTCTCGCGCGCGAGGCATCGGCGACGAGCTGTGGCGGATCTCCCGCGCGTCGCGGTGCCACGACTTCGGGAATTGGGTGTCCCGTCACCTTCCGCGCGACATCAATCACTTCGCGCACGGAAAAGCCGTTGCCGTTCCCCAGGTTGAACGCGTGAACCCCACTCTCGTGCGAACGGAGATAATTCACGGCTAGGCGATGTGCGCTGGCGAGATCGGAGACGTGGATATAATCGCGAATACACGTCCCGTCTTCTGTCTCGTAGTCATCGCCGTACACTGAAATCGCACTTCTCTGTCCGAGTGCCACCTGGAGCACAATCGGGATGAGATGGCTTTCCGGGCGGTGATCCTCGCCAATCGGGAGCGTTCGGTGCGCACCTGCTGCATTGAAGTAGCGCAGCGAGGCGGACGACAGCCCGTACGCGTCGTGCGCGAATCGAAACATGCGCTCAATGGCGAGTTTCGTGTCGCCGTAAGGGTTGAGCGGCTCTTTTATATCGTCTTCGCGGATCGGCATCCGCTCGGGCAAACCATAGACGGCGGCCGTCGACGAAAACACAATGGACAATACGTCGGCTTCGACCATCGCCTCCAACAGCTTCTCCGTCCCTGCCACGTTGTTGTCGTAGTATTTCAGCGGATTTTCCACGCTCTCGCCGACGAGGGAGTTGGCTGCAAAATGCACCACCGCGTCCACGGCGTGCTTCTGTAAAATCTCGATGATTTGCTGCTTGTCTCGAATGTCGCATTGATAAAACGGCACGCGAAGTTCGTCCAAGACGGCCTTGCGATGACCTGTGGTCAGATTGTCGACGACGACGACGTCCTCACCCGCACTGCGAAGTTCCGCCACGGTGTGGCTACCGATATACCCAGCACCACCTGTTACCAACACGCTCATACTTCCAATCCCTCCTGTTGCCGCTCGTGAACTCCGTCACCGATTTCACTTACGTAGAAGCTTGGTTCAAGTCCTGTCTTGTCCGCATAGGCGACGCGTACGTGCTCCTCAAAGGCCGGGATGGAGGCGCGCTCAACCAAACTGACCGTACAGCCTCCGAACCCAGCCCCGGTCATTCTCGAACCAAGGCACCCGGCAAATGACCATGCCGCCTCTGCTAGCGCGTCGAGCGCCCGGCCAGTCACTTCATAATCGTCCCGCAAGGACGCGTGCGAGGCGTTCATCAATTGACCAAATGCGTCGAGGCGCAAAGCCTTCAAGACGCGAACGGCCTCCTTTGTACGATGTTCCTCAAAGACGACGTGCCGAGCCCGGCGAAGCAGGATAGGCTGGCTCGAGAGGTGTGCCTCGACGTCGTTCCACTGATCGATAGAAATCTGCGTAAGATTCTGAATGCCGGGCAAGATTTCCTGAATCAGACTCAAAGCCGCCTCACACTCCGAACGCCGCTCGTTGTACTTGGACTCGGCGAGTCCCCGTCGCTCGTTCGTATTCGTGATCACCAGTGCGTAGTCACCTAAAGTCACGGGCACCCACTCGTAGTCCAGCGTTTGACAATCGAGAAAAATAGCGTGGTCGGCTTTGCCCATCGCGACGGCGAACTGATCCATAATTCCGCAGTTCACTCCGACGAACTCGTTTTCAGCTCGCTGCGACAACACGGCAAGCTGCGCGTTGTCCAACGGATATGCCATCAAATCGCGGACGGCCGCCGCTGTCACCACTTCGACGGCAGCCGAACTGGACAATCCCGCCCCATTTGCGAGGTTGCTCAGGTAGAAAAAATCCCCCCCGCAAAACGGCGCGGGAGCCTCCTCTTGCACAACCTTGATGACGCCCTTGGTGTAGTTGGCGTATCCATCTGCCTCGCGAAACTCGAGTGCGTCCACGCGCGCTTCAATCGTCTCTGGAAAGTCCACCGAATAAAATCGGACGACACCGTCCGCTCGGGGGCGCACCCACAGGCTCACACCGCGCGTCAACGCCGCGGGAAACACATGACCGCCGTTGTAGTCGATGTGTTCGCCGATCAGATTCACTCGCCCAGGGGCAAAGAATTGTCGAACATCGGCCATGTCGCCCGGAGAAAACGATAAAAATTTCGAACGAAACGACTCTGTCTCATGCATCCTCACGCATCTCCCTCTCTGCGTCCAAAATAGCTTGCCTCAGGGCGACGGCGGTCTCTTCCACCGCCAGCGGGTTGCAAGGTGCCCACGCCCCAGACTCCGACGACGCCAGGTACTTCAGCTGGTCCCGAGCGCGCAACGGAGGATAAAACTCGATGTGGAAGTGATAGTACGGCGAGGTATCCTCACCGCCTACAGGACTCTGGTGAATACACATCATGTAGGGAAACGGGCGCGAAAAGAGATGGTCCATTCCGGCCGTCACGCGCTTCAAAATGAGCGCCAAATCGTCCTTTTCACGCTCGCTAAATTCTGCAATCGACGTGCGATGTCCTTTCGAGGAGATAAATGCGCCGTATGGATAGTCGGTAAAGAATGGGAGATAGCTCACGAAGTGCTCCGTCTCGTACAACATCCGCTGGCCGACGCGCGCCTCTTCGGCGTTGATGTCGCAAATCAGGCAATGCCCCGTCTCTTCGTGGTGTGCCTTACAGGAATCGAGTTCTACTCGAATCTTTTGCGGAACGTAAGGGTACGCATAAATCTGTCCGTGCGGATGCGGCATCGTCACCCCGACTTCCGGCCCGCGGTTTTCAAAAATGAATACGTATTTGTTCTGTTCGTCGGCGCTGAGCGCGACAAATCGCTCCGTCCACAGGTCGACGAGTTTGCGAATGTGCCCGACAGACAACTGCGGCAACGTCGTATTGTGCTCCGGGGAATACAGAATCACTTCACACTTGCCGCGCGCGGGAGCGACGGAGTACAACTCCGTGGCGACGTCATCCGGTTCTGGCGGCGTCGGGGACAGCGCCGGAAAATCGTTGTCGTACTTCAATACGTCGTAGTGGTCAGGTACCCTACCTGAACCAGGGCAAAACGGACAGTTGCCCTTGGGCATGTTCGGTCGATTCTGTCGATTTGAAGCGACCATCGTCCAGTCTCGCAGCAGCGGATTAAAACGCAATTCTGCCATGTCCCTATCCCTCCTAAGTTAGGTGGTACCACAGTCATCCGCCCGCCTCTGCGACGCGCGAAACGCGCCTGCATCACGGAGCCGCGATGTGGACGGCGATACCCAATTTTTGCAACGCCTGCGTCTCACTCGTCTCCACGTCTGTGATGGCGTCGTCTACCTCGTCCAGTTCGGCAATGCGCGCCAACGCTTCGATGCCCCATTTCGAATGGTCAAAGAGCAGGACAATCCGATCGCTCCTCTTCATCAGGGCGCGATTCACGGCCGCCTCCTGGACATTTGGCGTGGAGATCCCGTAGTCCAAATGAACCCCGTGAACGCCCATGAACAACAGGTCCGTATGAAACTGGTTGGCCACCGATTCTGCCATCGGCCCGACTAAGGCGTCGGACGGCGTACGAAAATGCCCGCCAGTCAAATGAATGTCTTCGTATCCGTTCGACTTCAGAGCGATGGCGACATTGGTCGAGTTCGTCACGAATGTCAACTCGCTGAACCCGCGCAATCCCTGTGCCAACGTCCAAGTCGTCGTACCTGCAGTCAACCCAATCGTCATACCCGGCTCGAGCAGTTGGTGCGCGCACTGCGCGATGCGCTCCTTCTCTTTGGATTCCATGACGCGTTTGGTCATAAAGCTGACCTCACTTGCGCTGCGCTTCACCTGTCCTCCCCCGACGACGGTCTCCACTAATCCCTCAGCACTGAGCGCCCGCAAGTCCCGGCGCACGGTCACTTCCGAGACGCCGAGTTGTGCGGCGAGATCGTGATAAGACACAAAACCGTGCTTGGACAGGAGCGTCATTAAAGCCTGTCGCCGTTCGTGTGGATACATAACATGAACCCCCGAGAAAGCGTTCTCGCTTTACATTATCACATTTTATCATCGTTTGATCTAAATTTGATAAAAATTGATACAGGATGTGCAATGGAACGAAAGGTGAAGGAGGTGTCCATCGAGGTTACAGATGAGGGATTGGTCGGCGTGTAAGGCCGTGTTCAGCGTTCGCCCCGCGGTTCCCGGAACGAACACTGAACTTCTTTGACAATGGCGTAGGTGCGAACGGCTAGAAGATGATTGCGTTTTCGACATTTCCCGCGCAATGTGGTTTCAAGACTGCGGGCCGTTTACGGAAAGAATTGCGCACCACGAAACGCAATCAGCGGTTTCGTAGGAACGGGATGGTATAGTCCTTCCACCTCCCCCATTCCTCTGTTCGCTGGTACTTCTCCACGTCCGACTGGAAGTGCACGACAATCGGGGCGCTGTCGAGTTCCGGATGTGCAGTAAACAAGTAGGCATCCCCGTGTCGAATGGCGCGCAAGGCGCGCGGCAGATCTTTCTGGAACGACTGGTTGCGTTGTTTGGCACGACCGTACACGCGTCCTCCGCTGACGTGCACGTACACGTGGGTGACAAGTGGTGGGACGGTGATTGTCGAGTCCGTCTCGCTGTTTGTGTACGCAGTGGGGTCGCCAGACACACCGCCCGTACTACTCGCTGATTCGACGTCTGCCGCACTGCTGGAGACCCAAACCGCCCGAACTTCGTCTCGCATAAAGCGAATGTAAGGGCGTTCAATTTGCACTTCGTTATATATTAGACCAATGCTGAGATACAGGTCCCCCGTCCTATCCGAATGCGTGAGCGTATAGTGACGCCCGGCGATGGGCTCGGAAGGATTGCTCCCCTCAAGAAAGACGGTGTGCACTTTGTTCGGGCGAAACTTCGGAGATTTCCGCTCTGTCATCGCGTATGCTCCTCTGTAGGTATGATTCGCCCATATATACGCGTCGGGGTGGAAAGTGGTGCCTACTGTCGGGAGTGCGGTAGAGCACGAACTCTTCACGGCGACAGAACCGCGCAAACAGCGCAAAAATCAAGACTGTTCTGACCTGGCCAAGTCCATTTCAATTCGCCGCAGCAGCTTTGCACACCCCTTTTGCACAAGGTCGTAAACCACGTCAAAACGTCCGTCGTAATACGGATCCGGCACGTCTTTTTCGACGGACTGCGGCACGATGTCGAGGAGGCGAAAAACGCGATTCGACGGCGCGAGACCAAGTCGCTTTATCGCCTTCATATTTTCCGAATCCATCGCCACCACGTAATCGAAGTTCGGCAGTTCGTCTCGCGTGACCTGTCGGCTGTGAATGCCGGCGTATGAAATTCCGTTTTCATCTAGAATCGATCGGGTTCCCCGATGCGGAGGTTCCCCGACGTGCCAGTTGCCGATGCCTGCCGACTCGACCAGGATCTGATCAGTTAGCCCCCGCTTCTCGACCATGTCTCGAAACACAGCGTGTGCCATCGGGGATCGACAGATGTTGCCCAAACAGATAAACAGAACGCGTATCATGGTTTCGCCCTTTCCACAGAAACGCGCCTGGTCGTGAAACGACCAAGCGCGGCTTTCCAATCAATCGGCGACGGGATAGATCCAGAAGTATTCCGTGCGCAAATTCGCTTCAATCTTCTCTCGCGCTTCCGGGCTTTTCGCCATTTCCTCCTCCATCCGCGAGAACATGCTCTCGTACTGAGACTTATGGGCGCGCATCGCAGCCAACTTCGTATCCAATACGTCCGTGACGTCGAACGTGATATCTGGTTGGCCAATGATGTCGCGCGCGTTGTGCGTCACAGCGGACCCGTAGATGACCGGCCGCTCTTCCTTCGGAAGGCGCTTGACGGCAATGACGGCGGCGTGGGAAAGCGCATCGTGATCAGGATGCACCCCGTGTTTGGGATAATATGTCATCAGGACAGACGGCTTGACCTCGCGAATGATGGCCTCGATTTTGTCGGCAACCCATTCTGGATCTTCAAACTCGACTGTCTTGTCACGCAGCCCCAAGAGGCGAAGGTCATCAATGCCCAGTGTGGCACAGGCCTCCTCAAGTTCCTTTTTGCGGATGACGGGCAGCGACTCGCGGTTGGCGAATGTCGGCTTTCCCATATTGCGCCCAAGTTCACCGAGCGTCCCGCAGATGAGCGTGACCGGCGTACCACTCTTTGTGTATAGCGCAACGGAGCCGGCCTTGCCAAATGATTCGTCATCCGGGTGGGGATAGACGAGTAGTACGTGGCGTTCTTTGTGCATACCTCAGACCCCCTCTTCGTCAAGCACGCTCATGGGAAAAGGAGTTCTCGACAACTCGAGAGAGACTGCCAGGCGGCCTTCTTCGTCGTGACCCGCGAGGAGCAGACGACCTAGCCCGTCGACCTCAAAGTCAGTAAGACCCTGGGCATAAATCCATCCGTCGGCCATTTTGAGACCAACTCGGTAAGGCTTGTCACCCGCAATCGACGCGCGTTCAAACTTTACTTTCCCGTTGCGTATGTAAGCGCAAACCGCCATCGGTTGTCCAAAGCGATGTGCTGCATAAGCGCCGTTGGTAGTTTCTAAATGTAGGTATACCTCTTGATTGAGATACTCAGAAAGCTTCGTCTGTACTACATCTACCTGGATCGGTTGCACAGCGTTCGCCTACTTTCATGTACAAAATGACTGCTCTTCAGTGTAGCGGACAAGTCAAAGCCCGGCAAGCAACCTGTCGATTGTGCACCGGTGTGCTGCCAAGTCCTGTGCCACACCCCTCTTTTGTTAGAAGCTCTCTTAAATATATTTTATGGTGATTTCGAACGCATTGCAAAATGCGGTTTGCACGGTGAAAAAAAGGGCCGTCGACGCAAAGTCGACAGCCACTGGGATGGTTAAACGAAAGGTCTGCACCCTTCACTAGAATGCTTAAAATTGTTCTGTAACGGTCTTCGGTTGAACGAAGTTCAACAAGTAATCCGGTCCGCCTGCTTTTGCATCCGTACCAGACATGTTAAAGCCGCCGAACGGTTGAATGCCGACGAGCGAGCCCGTACACTTGCGGTTGAGGTACAAGTTGCCACAATCCATGTGGTAACGCGCGTACTCCAGGCGGTCTCGCTCGCGTGAGAACAGCGCCCCTGTCAGTCCGTACTCCGTGTTGTTGAACACGTCGATGGCTTCTTCGAACGACCCCACCTTGCAGATGGAGAGCACTGGTCCAAAGATTTCCTCCTGCATAATCCGCGCGTTTGGATCCGCATCGATGAACACAGTCGGCTGGATGAAGTAGCCCTTCGAATCGTCCGCTGTGCCACCGACGACGAGTTTCGCCTCTTGCTTGCCGATTTCGATGTAGCTCGACACCTTCGCAAACGCCTTTTCGTCGATTACCGGGCCGACGACTGCGTTGTCCGCCGGCGCGCCGACCTCCAGCTTTTGCGCGAGTTCGATGACGCGGTTGACCACGGTGTCATACACCGCCTCGTGGATAATGGCACGTGAACCAGCCGAGCACTTCTGCCCCTGAAAACCAAAGGCAGACGCCACGATTGCCACAGCAGCCGCCTCTGTATCCGCCGTCTCGTCGACGACGATGCTGTCCTTGCCGCCCATTTCTGCCACGACGCGCTTGATCCAGCGCTGACCTTCGGAGAATTTGTGCGCGGTCTCGTCGATGTGAAGGCCCGTATTTTTCGATCCCGTGAACGAAATGAACCGCACGTCCTTATGCGCCACCATATAGTCTCCGATTTCTTCCGGAGGACCAGGAACGAAGTTCAGCACACCTGCAGGCAAATGTAATTCTCGCATGATTTCCACGAACTTCACGGCCATGACGGATGATAGCGGCGACGGTTTCAAGACGATTGGGTTCCCCGTCACAATGGCCGCCACAGCCGTACCGGTCAGGATGGCAAGCGGGAAGTTCCAAGGTGGAATGACGACACCCACGCCGAGCGGCAGATAAAACATCCGGTTGTCTTCTCCAGGATACGGGGAGACCTCGGTGCCTTTCCCCAACTTGATGGCCTGGCGCGCGTAGAACTCGAGAAAGTCGATGGCTTCGCACACGTCGCCGTCCGCCTCGGCCCAGTTTTTTCCGGATTCATAAATTTGCCACGCCATCAGCTCGGCTTTGCGCTTGCGCATGATTTGAGCCGCCTTCATGAGGTACATGGCACGCTCTTCGAACGTCGTATGACGCCAGGTCTTGAATGCGCGGGAAGCAGCTGCGACAGCCTGGTCGATGTGCTCGCGCGTCGCTTGACTGACGTAGCCGACAATCTCCTGATGGTTCGCAGGGTTCACAGACTTGAGCGCGTCTTTCGTCGCGATTTCTTGCCCGTCGATGTACAACGGATACGTCTTACCAAACTGTTCTTTTACCTCTGCGAGCGCTTTTTGCAACTGTTCCTTGTACGGAGCAGTCGTCCAATCGATCGGCGGCTCGTTGCGGTAAGGCATGAGTGTCAACTGACATACCTCCCTAAACTTTCTGCAATTTGCGTGATGGTTTCTAAGTAGTACATGATGGTGTCGCAATGTTTCTGTTCTTCTCCGTTCTCTATCCTGCCAAAAGAACGTACAAGAATGCAAATCTGAATCGTCTGTCAGTGGGAAGACTGTGTAAAATAAAGACGATTCTGTCGAGGAGAGTGAGTTATGAACGCGCAAGCTTGGATTCAACAACTAGACCTGACACCGCACCCAGAGGGTGGACACTACAGAGAACTGTATCACTCCGGCATCTTTATGGAAGACCCAGCCGTTCAAGCGCAGTACGGCGGTCTACGCGAAACCGCCACGTCCATCTACTTCCTACTCGAAACGACGGACGTTTCGCGCTTTCATCGCCTCAAATCGGACGAGATCTGGTACTTCCACGCCGGTTCCCCGCTCACGGTGCACGTCATCTCTCCTGACGGAGCCTACTCGACGCACAAGGTCGGACTCGACGTCACGCAGGGTCAGTCGCCGCAGGTCCTCATCCCCAGGGGCCACATCTTCGGTGCGACCGTGGACGACGTGGAAGACGGTGCCTATGCCGTGGTCAGTTGTATGGTCACACCCGGCTTCGACTTCGACGATTTCGAGCTATTTGACCGCGAGACACTCATGTCGAAATATCCTGAACACCACCAGATCATTCAACGGTTGACGAAACCTTAATCGGCTTTTTCATGCGAACGTGTAGGATACCCGCGTCCAAAAAGGGCACATCGCTGATGGTTTCATAGCCGAGCCGTTCGTAGAACCCCTCCGCGTGGCACTGTGCGTCGAGAACTGCCGCGCGGAAGCCGTCGCGGGCGGCCATTTGTTCGACGGCGTTCATCACCACCCGGCCATACCCGTACTTGCGATATGGGTGTAATACGGCCACGCGTTGAATCTTCGCCGTCTGCGCGTCGTATGGCTTGTATCTCGCCGTCGCAACCGCGCGCCCGCCGCCGTCGACGACGAGCACGTGATGCCCTACGCCGATGACGTCTTGGTCGTCGATTTCCTCCTCTTCCGAGACCCCTTGTTCCTCCATGAACACGGCTCTGCGTACCGCTAGGCACTCGCCTAACTCTTCCTCTGTTGTGACAAATACCACTTTCACGCGTGTCGCCCTCCCCTCGAGACTAGTTAACTCGTTAAAAATCGAAGTGAGCCTGCAGCTCGTCCTTCCGTAAACCAGCCCCGGTCAGGACCAACAAACGAATTCTCGCCTTTTGGCCATTGAGTCCATTCGAAAAAATGCAACCGAGTTCGCGCAGTTGCTTCCCGCCACCCACGTACCCATACACGTCTTGAACATACCCGTTATAGCAGCGGGAGACGACGACCACAGGCGTTTTGCGCGCACATAGCGCTTCGATGATCGGAACCACCGCAGGCGGTACGTTGCCGGCGCCAAACGCTTCCACCACCAGTCCGTCGATGGCCACATCGAACAGCCAATTTAACCAGGCGGCCTCTTGGCCAGCCACCATCTTCACCAATGGGATCTGCGGGACAAACTGTTCGTCCACGGTGAATACAGTCGATCTCGACGGCGGCTGATGGTACGAGACCGCCTTCGACGTCACAAATCCGATTGGCCCATAGGACGGTGACTGAAACGTGGACACGTTGCTCGTGTGCGTTTTGGTGACGAAGCGGGCCGCGTGGATTTCGTCGTTGAAGACGACGAGCGTGCCGCGCCCGCGACTGCGCGGGTCGATGGCCACGCGAACAGATTCGACGAGGTTGACGGGCCCATCTGCGCCCACCTCGTTGCTAGAGCGCATAGCGCCCGTCACGACGACTGGTTTGTCGGAGTCAATGGTGAGATCGAGATAATAGGCCGTCTCTTCGAGCGTGTCAGTGCCATGTGTGACGACGACGCCCGCGACGTCCTCCCTCGCCAGGTGGACGCGAATTTCTCCCGCGAGCTTCGCCATCATCTCCGGCGTCATGTGAGGGCTTGGCACTTGAAACAGGTCGACCATCTCGCTCTTGGCATACTGACTGAGCAGGGTGGCCAGGCGATGGATTGGCTGGTCCTCGCCGACTGATACGGCATCTTTGCCCTCGTCCCGCTCCATTGCGATGGTTCCCCCGGTGTTCACCACCACGATACGATTTACGGAGTTCCCGGCTGTTTCCACTGTCGTCATCCCCTCATGCAATACCACACTTCACTCGTCCACCTAATCATACAAGACCGTACGGCTCGTAAACAGAAGATATCATCCACTCTCTCAAGCTGCAAAGTGCTCCTCGAGAGGGCATCAGAGGAAATTTCGGAACACGAAGAGTATAATAATTCCGTTGTGACTGTAAGGAAACGAGTGACGAATAGCTTCGTCGCTCTACCTCTTCTTTTACTACATGGGATGCAGTATCGGAATCGGAGGGTCTCTCGGGGGCATCTTTTACTCATCCCTCGGGTGGATGGGCGTCGCATGGTTCGTCGGTGTTTTTACCATTCTAGGGTTTGTCGGGACGTGGCTTCTGTCACGAATGCAAAACGTGCACATCAAAGGGAGCGTCGGGAAATGAGGCAAATGAATCGAAACGAGGCGTTGGCAACCGCCGCAACACCCACCACGCACGCCAAGAGTCGAAATCTGTTTTTGATCACCATCGCCCTCGGGGTGTTGTTAAACCCGTTGAACTCCTCGATGATTTCGGTCGCCATGGCGCGGTTTCAGGGCGTGTTCCATACGAACTTCGACACGGTGTCGTGGCTCATCTCGTCGTATTATTTGGCGAGCGCAATCGCGCAGCCAATTATGGGTAAACTCGCAGACATGCTGGGCAGGAAGCGATTGTTTCTCGTCGGTCTGGCACTCGTGGCCGGATCTTGTGCGCTTGCGCCGTTCTCCCCTTCATTCACCTGGCTCATCGTGTTTCGTCTCATTCAATCGTTGGGCAGTGGAGCGGTTTATCCAGCTGGCATGGGCATCGTCCGAAATTTCATCACCGAGCGTCAGTCGCAGTCCCTCGCGTTTCTCGCCGTCTTCTCATCTGGCGCTGCAGCGTTTGGTCCCTCCATCGGTGGGGTGATCATGCAATACACCGATTGGCCAGGCATCTTCTGGATTAACTTTCCATTCATCATCGCCGGCTTTTTGCTGGCTATCTTTATCTTACCTTCCGACCAGGTCACAAAGAGTTCGAACCAACATACGTCATTGCGCCACGTGGTAAAGCAGATGGACGTACCAGGTATCGTCCTGTTCACCGTAGGCATTGTGATGGCCTTGCTGTTCCTCTTGTCCCTCACCGGGCACGTTCTGTGGTGGCCTAGCCCGATTGCCGTCGTCGCATTTGGATTGTTCGTGTGGCGAGAGCGGCGCGCACAGACGCCGTTTTTGAGCTTCTCCCTGTTTCGCACGAATCGGGCACTCACATGGGTCCTGATTCAGTTTACAGTCGTCAACGTGGTCTTTTACTCCGTGTTTTTCGGGATGCCGACCTATTTGCAGGAGGCGAGGCACTTCGATACGCAACAAGCGGGTTTACTGATGCTGTGCATCGCTGGCTTTAGCGTGATCACGTCCCCGATCACGGGGCGCTGGGTCGCAAGCAGAGGATCGCGCCCGCCTCTCATTCTCGCAGGCGTATTCATGACTGTCGGCAGTGCGCTGTACGTTTCGCTGCACGGTCACAGCCCCGTCTGGTGGCTTGTCATCGTCCTATCCGTATTGGGGCTCAGCAACGGGTTCAACAACGTGGGCCTACAGACCGCACTGTTTCAGGTGAGTCCCAAAGAGGTCATCAGTATGGCCTCCGGGCTATTTCAGATGGCGCGCTACATGGGCACCATCGTATCGACCGTGTTACTCGGACTTCTGTTCGGGCAACATTTATCGACGGAGCAAATTCACATTCTCGGCGTCATTCTGGCCGTGCTTGGCCTGTGTGTCATCATCATGAGCGCGCGGATTCCGAAACACGCGTGACGCTGTGCCACCGCACCGCAAAATCGGGAGGGATGGCTGCACCGAGATGAACGAGGGGAAGGCGCGATATGATCGTCCGCTTTGGATTTGTCGCCATGGCTTTGGACTTGCAAAACGCATCGCCATCCAAGGCCATGACGCTGACCACCTTTCACAAGATCGACGACAGGAAAGGAGCACTCCTGCGCGTCATCCGAATAGCACAAGAAAACCTGGCGAACACCCTTCGCATTTTGAAGTACGCCTATTACGAAGGCATTCATCTTTACCGGTTCTCGTCGAAGCTCATCCCCTTATACGGCCACGAAGTGACACAGTCGGTGAACTTTATGGAGGTCTTGCGAGAGCCGCTGGAAGCCATCGGCAGCTACGTTCAGGAACGCGATTTGCGAGTGAGTTTCCACCCTGATCACTTCACCGTGTTGAACAGTCCGAAGATAGATGTCTTCGAGAACGCCTTACGAGTCTTGGAACGCCATGTAGACCTTCTCGAGACCATGGGCCTCACGGCCACGTCCAAGCTGAACATTCACGTCGGTGGGGCATACGGGGACAAGGTGGGGGCTATTCAACGGCTCGTCGACCGTTGGGGAAAAGTGCCTCAGCGCGTGAAGCAATACCTCATCTTCGAGAACGACGACAAGACCTACACCGCGAGAGACACGCTCAACGTCTGTCAAACGCTCGGCGTTCCGATGACGCTGGACGTCCATCATCATCAGTGCAACCCCGGCGAGGACGAGGATTTAACCCCGATTCTTCCGGCGATATTTCACACTTGGGAGGAGACGGACCTCGTTCCCAAAGTGCACCTGTCGTCCCCGAAGAGTGACAAGGAATTCCGCACCCATGCCGATTTTGTGGATGCGGGCGCGGTGTGCCGCTTCCTCGATATGGCGCGGACGCTCGATACGGATATCGACATCATGATAGAGGCGAAGAAAAAGGACCAAGCCCTGAAACAGCTGATGCACGATTTGGGGCACGTGGATGGGGTCACCGTTCTCGACGGAGGGACGATTCGCTACAAGCCATAGGCTATCGAGACTGCACTTGTGCCACGGAATCCCGAAATACTACGTCACCCGACAGGAGGAGTTTTTCCCGCTTCGCATCTGGAGCCTCCACCCTGCGCAGCAGCATGTCAACCGCGCGACTCCCCATCGCTTCCTTATCCACGTGGACGGTCGTCAGTGCAGGCGTGACCCGCAAGACGTCATCGATATCGTCAAACCCGGTGACAGATACGTCTTCTGGCACGCGAATGCCAAGCGATGTCAACGCGTGAATCGCGCTAATGGCAATTGAGTCATTCGCACAGACGAGAGGGATTGATATCGGAGAAGTCTGAAGGGGCTAGAGGAACCAAATTTTAAATATCGCCACGCCACACAGTGCCGACACGAAAAAAGCCACCCAATCGCAGTGGCGTTTGTAACTGGTCCAAACGATTCCAATCAAATCGAGCGCCAGAAGCGGGATGGTGCCCACGGCGGTGTGCACGTTCACGAGAGACGTGACGAAAAAAGCGGCTGCACTAGTCAATAGCCCAGCGAACAAGCCGACCACAACTCCGCCGATCCACATCATTGTCCTTCGCAATGCACATACCTCCACACGTCACAGAGTACTGCAGGAGGATTAAATCCACCTCAAAAAAGAATCATCCGGGGCGAATAAAATCGTTGGGCTGCCCAGAAAAGCAAAATGGTCGCTAGTTTCTGCAACAGCCCTGCGACAAGCACCTTGGCGTTTCGATCCTGTCCGGGGACGGAGCGAAACTCTGGACGGCGCGTCGATTTTTGCACGCGCCGTCCCCGCTGAGCGATGTCATCCCGAGGCGCCGCACCGCTCGTCGGCGTCAGAACGTGGAATGAGTGGAGAGAGCGCGTCCGTATAATGCACGTGCAACCGATGCAGCGCTCTCGTACAACCGACGTACAGGAGTTTCGCCGACAGAGAAGACGTGTCATAGTGTTGCTCGTCCACGTCTACGAGCAAGACGGAGTCGAATTCGAGCCCTTTGGCGAGATAGATGGGAACCACCGAAATCCCGCCGTGGTACTCGCTCTGCTTCGCGTCGATCAAATGCGCGTCCACCCCCGCTTCCAGACACGCGTGGTGGTAGACGTGAGCATCTTCCTCCGTGCGAGTGAGCAGCGCTACGGTACTCGCCTCGCGGTGAAGAGCACTGAGTTTGTCGACCGCCTGGTCAAGCCTCGTCCGCCACTCGACTTGTTCGACGACCACCTCTTCGCCACTGCGAAATACCGGTTTCGCCTCGCGGAACTGCCGAAATGGGCGAATAATTTCGTTGGCGAATTCGATGATCTCAAACGTTGATCGATAACTGACGTCCAACTGGTAATATCCGACGTGCCCCTCTGGGAATTGCGACATGAAGGCATCCCAATCGGTGATTCCCTGATATGTGTGGATACTCTGCGACAAATCGCCCAAAATCGTCATCGAACCGCTGGGACAGTAGTTTCGCAACACCGCGATTTGGAATGGGGAGAAGTCCTGTGCTTCATCGATCACGACGTGATCAAAGCGGTCTCGAGGATCCACACCCTGCAATCTCCAATGTATGTACAGCATCGGCGCAAGGTCCTCCGCTTGCACCTCGTAGCGCGCCCCCCGCTTTTTCGGCGCATGAATACTCGCGGAACCAAGCCCGGGTTGGCTATCCAAAAACGTGCGGTACAAGGCCAGCGGCGTAAAATCTGGCCAGAGGTTTTCGTACGCTCGATACTTCGCCGTAGCCGCGCGCTTCTGCGCCTTTTTGTCGAGCTCCGAGGACTCCTTGAGTGCGATTTCCATCCACCGCTTCACCCGCGCGAGTACGCGCGAACGGCGTTGATACAGCGGATAATGACTATATTCGTCGCGAAACCAGGCGACGATGTCGGTTAGTGGCAGCGTATGTCCCTCGAACGGGCTAAAGTCCGCTTCCGGGATACAGGTGCGCTCAAATTCTTTCAGAAACGCCTCCAGAGCGTCCCGACAAGAAAGTGCACCTTTTGCCTCTACGTCGCGGTATTCCGCCCGCCTCGCACCGGCCGCCTTCAAGCCAAACCAGTCGCGCAGGCGATGGCTAGGGTCCCGAAGGCCCACTTCGTAGTCAAGGATTCGCAGCGCCCAGTCGGCAAATGTCGTCTGCTGGATCCCACCGACGCCGAGCTCCGGAAGCACCTCCGAGATATAGTCGACAAACATCGCATTCGGTGCAAAAATCGCCATTCTATCGGCCGACATTCGCTCCTGATGCTGGTATAACAGATAGGCTAAACGATGTAGGGCAACGGTCGTCTTCCCACTCCCCGCGACCCCCTGAATGATAACAGCGAGATTCTTGTCGGCTCGGATGATATCGTTCTGCTCAGCCTGAATTGTCGAGACGATGTCGCGAAGTCGGCTGTCTTTGTTTTCCGCCAAGCGGTACAGCAGAAACTCGTCCGTCGTCGCTGAGGTGTCCTGCCCGTGCACGTAACTGTCCACGACGCGCTGCAGTTCGCCGTCGCGGACGACGATGTTTCGCTTGAGATACACCTGTCCGTGGATTGGTCCTTCCGGGGATTCGTACGCCGCTTCGTCACCTTGTCCAGTAAACGAGTAGAAGAGGCTGGCCGCTGGCGCCCGCCAGTCGAGAATCATCCGCTCGGCGGTGTCCGGGTCATCGACGCCTCGCTTGCCGATGTACATCTGGTCAATGCGCGCATCGCCGTCCGCAAGGAAGTCAAGTCGGCCAAAGTAAGGCTCCCGCGTGGCCATGCGCAGCTTTCGAAAGCGTTCTCGCGCTAATTCCGCGACCGTCGCATCGGCAATCTCGTCCGCAGTCAAGGCCTCATCGGCATCCTCGTCTTCGTCCGTCTCGAGCAGGCGCGTCCCATCGCGCTTCAATTGTTTGCGGATCTGTGCAAGTACGTACTCTAAGTGGTCTCGTTCTTCCTGAAGTGGATCTTTTGGGGCAGAATCGAACGACTTCGATTCCATCATGAAGATACCTCCAGCGTTCGGATTGTGAATCAACATGGTATCACACCAAACGAAGGAGGTAAATCGTGTGGTTTAAATCCAGTTTCGCTTTCGAAAGACGCGAATCATCCAGAAGCACAGCCCCACCATGACGGCTGTGACGGCGACCGTACTCCACCACGTTCGCTGAAACGGGAGTGGGACATTCATGCCAAAGATGCCCGTGATAAGCGTAAGCGTAGCTGTGAGCGTGGTAATGATGGTCAACACGCGAATCGCTTCATTCGTCTTCGCCGTTCCATAGGAGGAGTACGTCTCCAGCGCACTGCTCACGAGGTCTCGGAAAATTTCAATGGAGTCGGAGATGCGCTCTAGATGGTCTGTTAAATCCATATAGTACGGCACGTTGTCCTTGTGCACTTCGAACGTATAGCGGGTTCCCGTGCCGACGGTGGAGAAGATTCGGCGTTGCGGGTCAATCACGCGTCGCATAAGGACAATCGTCCGTTTCAGCGAAAGAAATTCCTCCGTGATAGCCAGCGCGGGATGCTCGTAAATCTCCACTTCCAGTTCGTCAATCCGGGCAGAAATTCGCTCGATAATCGGAAAATACGCATCGGTCACACCATCCACAATCGCATACAGCAGATAATCCGGGCCTTTGGTCATGTAGTGTGGCGTCTGCCTGGACACATCGGCAATCCTGCCGATGGAACCGATAGGGTTTTTATGCACCGTCACCACGTAGTTCTTCCCGAGAAACACATTTAGCTCCTCGCTCGTGATCTCTGGGTCGCTGTCCTCGTTGTAACGAAGGGCATGCAATTCGAAAAAGTCGTAACCGTCGTAGCGATCTACTTTCGATCTCGGCGAGTCATAAATACAGTCCTCAATCGCCAGCGCGTGGAAGGAAAATATCCGTCCCAACCACTGCAAGTCGCGTGGTTGCCAATCAAACAGGTCCACCCACAGGAGGTTTCGTTGATCCGAGAGCAAAGCGCTCACCTGATTCAGGTCGACGTCATGGTGCATACTGTCGTCTGCATGCTTGTAAAAATACGTTTTGATCATGTACAACTTCCTCTTTTAAAATCCCTGGGATGCGCTTGCTACGCAGGTATGTCACCCTTACCATACCCGGACCGTCTAAACACTACTCTCACAGACGCAGCAAACCAATCGACCGACTTGTGCCGTTCAGGTTGAGCGTAACGCAAAGTCGTGTCGAACGTCCAGCAAATTTATGGAAAGTACCAGCAGATAGATATCGCCAAACATAGCGCGCTCCCCACCTCGGCATGCTAAGCAGTAAGCTTTGCCACAGAGAACCGAACAGACCAGTCACAGCCACCACAATGACGAGCATCAGCGAAGAGGGGGTTATCTTCATGGACAACGGAAAACGTCAAATGGACGTCTTACAGGTGATGCGCCGCTTTCCACAACTACAACGGATGATCACCGAAGCAGGTCAAATGGACCATCACTCCGACATCGATCTCGCCCGCAAGAAAGCGAACACCAAGGTACAACCGGGCGAAGGTGACCGGTAAACGAGTTGCACGGAGGCGTCCTAGGTGCGGCCGGGAGGAGCGAACGCGAAACGTGGAGCCAAGCGCCAGCCAGCCGCCCGGTCGCTACCTCCGCAATTGAAGTTCCCCATTCTGGTACTGTTCCCGAAGCGCCTTTTTAGAGAATTTGCCAACGCTCGTCTTTGGAATTTCGTCGACGAAGGAAAAAGCGTCCGGAATCCAGAACTTTGCTACGTGATCTCCAAGGAAGTCGCGCAACCTCTCTGGCGTGACGGCGTCTCGAGCGTCGGGTCTCACGACGACGACCGCCAGCGGACGTTCCTGCCACAAGGGATCAGGGATGCCGATCACCGCTGCCTCGACGACGTCTTTGTGGGCCATCAAGAGGTTTTCGAGGTCTACGGAAGAAATCCACTCGCCACCGCTCTTGATGAGATCTTTACTCCGATCCACTATCTGCAAATAGCCATGTTCATCCATTGTCGCGATGTCGCCCGTCTTGAACCATCCATCCACAAATGCCGATGCGGTCGCGTCCGGGTCGTTGTAGTACCGGTCAAGGACCCACGGTCCCCGCAACAACAGTTCTCCACGGCTTTTACCGTCGTGCAAAACGGGGTTGCCCTCTGTGTCGACCAGTCGCATTTCCAACCCAGGGATGAGAAGGCCTGTTTTCGTGCGGTACCGAAGCTGTTCTTCCATCGGCAACTCCTCGATGCTCTGTTTGGGCGCGCCGAGGAATGTGACGGGACTGGTCTCGGTCTGGCCGTACCCTTGATACAGGGCGACTCCGAGTTCCTCCTGGTACGCGCGAACGAGGCTCTCCGGCAGGGCAGAGCCGCCGCTAATGAGCATGCGAACGCGACGGAAATCGTAGTCGCCAGGGTGCTGGCGGACATGCTGGAGCATCCCCATCCAGACGGTTGGGACGCCCGCGCTAAACGTGACGCCCTCACTCTGAATTAAATCCGCAATCCCCTTCGGAGTTGGGCGCGGGCCGGGCAACACGATTTTCGCGCCGGACCAGAGGTCAGAGAACGGGCGGCCCCAGGCATTGACGTGAAACATCGGCACGATAGGCATGCTGACGTCGTGGTCATCGAGGGCGAAGTACCCGGTCATGAACGTAAGCGCGTGTAAGTAGAGACCTCGGTGCGAGTACAGTACGCCCTTTGGATCCCCCGTCGTGGCGGATGTATAGGCGAGGATGGCTGGGGCGTTCTCATCGAGTTCTGGATAGTCATAGGTGCCCGGCAATTCGGCGACAAATTCCTCATAACTGACCGCCCCAGGCAGTGGCACGTCGACGCCACGCTCGTCGGTGAGAATGACGTACGTTTTCACCGTCGGCAGGCGACTCGCTAAGGGAGCGATGAGGGGTACGAGGTCTTCGTCGATAAATAGGATACTATCTTCCGCGTGGTTCACGGTGTAAACGATTTGCTCGGGAGACAGGCGGATGTTGACAGTGTGTAAAACGCGCCCCGAACACGGCACCCCATAGTACAATTCGAGGTGTCTATCGTTGTTCCAGGCGAAGGACGCGACATGCGCACCACGCAAAACACCATGCCTGTCCAACGCATGAGCCAACTGAGCCGCACGTGCGGACATATCGCGGTAGGTATAGCGCTTTGTACCAGCCGCGGTGCGTGTGACAATCTCCTGGTTCGGGTAAACGAGATTGGCACGGTACAAAATGGTTTTGAGAAGCAGTGGGAAATTCATCATATCGTCTGCGCACTCCCTTGCGGTGCACGTATGTATGAAACACGCTCACCACTCGATACTCCTCTATTATAGAAGAAACAGGTCCATTCCCATAGCCTGATGAAAATGATGGAATGTGACAGCACTTGACAAGTCATTACGCCCGTTCGATGATTAACTCATTCCTAGATAGAGCCATTTCGCGCATATAGACGCTGGCCACGGTACATATCGTGTACGATGACTTAGAGGGAAGGTCTTGAATTGAAATTTACAGACACTTATTTGTTTCGTTGTGCTGACAATCCGTACGTACGCCACCCGAAACCCTGGGACACGTACACGACGCTGCCGTTGTCCGTTCCCATCTCAGAGTGGTTGTGCAAAACTCCGCTGACCCCGAACGCCATCTCAGTGATCTCGTTGGCGTTTGCAATCGCTTCGGCGGTGGCCTTCTATTTCGCCACGCCACTCGCACTGGTTCTCGGGGCCGTCCTATTCCATATCTCTTACATTCTGGACTGTGCGGACGGATATAAGGCGCGTAAAATGAACATGTCCTCCAAGATTGGGCACTGGATTGACCATACGTTTGACGAGATCAAGAAGCCAATTCTGATGATCGGCATCTACGCCGGGCAGTTCGTGCATCAAGGGTCCTTGCCGCTGTGGGCTTGGATCGGCGGATTTCTGTACTTGTTTAGTCGGGTGCTCGTAAAAACCGACAGCACGGTTAAGAAGGCACCCAGCGAGTCAGATTCCGCACCGGACCGCCAATTGGTGCGCGCGGCGGGATCGAACATGCTATTAACCCCGCGCCAGCAGTGGTTGTTCCGGAATTTTGGCATCGTCATCCTGTTCACGTCGATAGAAGCGCAAGCCATTGCGTTTGTCGTAGGCCCTATCTGCCAAGTACCCATGTTGGGTTTTCTCGTCGCCGGTTCCTTGTCGACGCTTGGGGTCCTCGTAGTCGATGGATTCCTGTACTGGCGGCGCGCGCTCCGGGCGGAGGCGAAGGCAAAGGCCACATCGCAACGCGATCTCGGCGTGCGCTAATCCCTCATCTCGAAAGGATGTGACTTCTGTGCGATTCGCTCGTTTGAGCGGCCTAACCGTCGCCTGTCTCGCCATGCTGAGCTTGACTGGTTGCGCGTCACCGCTCGCACGATCAACTCCGGCCAGCGTCACATCAGCGACGCGTGGAGACGGATCCGATGCCTCGTCGGGATCGGACTCGTCCCACTCCACCCCACTTACGACGGAGACCAGCAGTAACGCGTTCGACGACCAGCTTCACTTGCGCCAGGCGCATTTGCAGATGATCGACACCACGACCGGATACGCGTGGGGGTACGCTGCGGGTACATTTAAGCTGTACGCGACAAGCGACGGGGCGCGCACTTGGCGCGCCCTGACATTGCCTGCGCTGCCGAAATATACAGTCACGAGCATGGGCGTATCCGGCTACGGATACGTACAAGCCTCTTTCGCCGACGCATCGACTGGTTTTCTCACCTGGTTGACCCCTTCTGGCGTCCACGTTCTGCGCACCACCGACGGGGGTCTCTCGTGGACGCAGAGCGACATCGCCGCGCCTGCCGACGCGTCTCAGATCGGGCAGATGTTCTTCTCGACGAACAAGCTCGGATGGATGCTGCTACTGGGAGATGGCGCGACGGGTGCAGCTTCCAAGTATCTTTATCGCACGTCGAACGGGGGGACATCCTGGCAAGAGGTCAACTCCTCCGCCAGCGCTCTTCCTCACAATGGGGTAAATCTCGACGTTTCATTTTCGTCAGACGGATCACATGGGGTGTTCGCCGCTGATGATCCGCTTTCCAAGACACCAGAGTTCGAGCAGACGTCCGACGGGGGAAAAAGTTGGAGTACGGTTGTGACGGACCCGGTTCCAGAGGATCCGTCCCACCCAGTTGAGGACGTTACGCCCCTCCCGCCGGTTGTCGACGGTGATGCGGAGAGTGCGGATTTTGTCCTCAGTTCCAGCGCGGGTGACGAACTGCTCATGGTCACGAGCGACCTGCAAGGTCACGCCATATCGCGCACGCTGTCGGTGGGCCAGGTCCTGGCATTGGCGTGGAATGAATCCAATGCAACCTTGTTAGAGATCGAGAATGGTAACGAGACCTTGCTCCAAACGACCGACGGTGGACTAGACTGGACGACCATCGGAACCCTCCCTGACTCACTGACCGGCGGCGACACGGATGTACAGGACTTTCAAATGTTTGGACAAACCGGCTGGGTATTGCTTCAAGATGATGCACTCAAACCGATATTGCTGAAGACCACGGACAACGGCGCTCACTGGGTAGCCATCTAGTCAGCAGAGGGATAAGCTGGTTGGTGCTCCACCGTCACATCCACTCGCTAATCCACTACTTCCGTGTGAAAACACACGGTCATCTGGTGCAGGAACGTGTCGTGATGGTCGGTAAATGTGGCGCACCCGCGCCGGTGGGCCACCGTTTTGAACCCTTCGTCGTAGGCGCCCGCCGCCGTCATAAAGTCGCAAATATCTGTGCAAACCCCCGTGATATGTACAGTGTCCACACCGCACCCCCGCAACTTGTTCGCGAGTCCCGTCTGGTAGAACGCGTTATAACTCTCCTTCGGGACGAACCAGACGTTCGGGTCGCCTTGGACGGAATCAAACCACAGGCCGAGTTCTCCATACAGTTGATGTCCCCACGTTCCCTCCACATTATGGGGTGGCCACTCGCGAAAATGGTCGTCATTTGGTTGGTGCGTGTCCATACAAACCGCTACCACCTGCTTGTCGGCGAGCGCCTGTTTCGCCAAGTTCACAATGTACGGCACAATCTGTTGAGCTGCTGCGCCAGCGGTTAAACTACCGCTATCCGCGACAAAATCGTTCGACATGTCGATGATGAGGAGCGCTTCTTTTGCCATCTGGCTCGTCCCTTCCTGTCACGAGGATTGTTTTGCGTTTGTCTCCATTGTAATGTTACCATGCAAAAGATTAACGATTGAGTAAGGAGGCTCCGTATGCGCTACCGTGGAGCTCACCATCTGCCAGAGTGGTTGAAACAAGGGGCTTCGGTCCTGAGAGACAGCCGCAAGGATGATTTAAGCGAGGTCTTTCAAGCGATAGACCAACCGATTTGTATCGAGGTCGGCTGTGGCAAAGGCGGATTTATCCGCCAAATGGCTGAACGTTGGCCAGATGTCATGTTTGTCGGCATCGACAAAGTGCCTGCTGTCATCGCAAAGGCGGCCGCAAACTCGGTGGAACAAGGTCTTTCGAACGTATTGTTCATCATTGGTGACATTGAACATATCGCTCCAAAGATAGAGGATCATCGCGTACAGCAAATTTTTCTGAACTTTTCCGACCCATGGCCGAAAGCGCGCCATGAAAGTAGACGGCTGACGGCGCCTCAGAAATTACAGATGTACGCCCGACTGCTCGCGAAGGACGGCGTGCTCGAACAAAAGACGGACAACCTGCCATTCTTCGATTGGTCCGTCGAGTCGATTGAGCGCGCAAACTGGGACATTGAGCGCGTGGAGCGCGGGTTTGCTGCAAACGACGAGACACCAAACGAGCTGTCCAGTCAGTTTGTGCAGACGGAATACGAACAGAAATTTCGAGGTCAAGGCATTCCTATCCATTACTTGTGCGCTCGACCGCCCGCCGAGTAACCGTGTAAGCGCCCCCATCCACGTGATTGGACTGGGTGCGCATAGACACACAGGCCTTGGGGCCATCCTTCTGCGTCGTAAACCACGACGGAAGGATGGCCCGGAAGTCCTGGCTCTGTGCTCGACGACGGCTTAAGAGAATGCGCCACTGCGAAATGCGACCATCTTCACGTCCATCATGTCATACATCGCATAGCGAACGCCTTCGCGGCCCGTTCCGCTCTCCTTGACGCCGCCATACGGCATTTGGTCTACGCGAAACGTCGGAACTTGGTTGATGAGGACCGCACCCGTGTGGAGTTCCTGAGTGGCGAGAAGGGCGTGATCGATATTTTTGGTGAATGCGCCCGCGTTCAAGCCGAACTTGGAGTTGTTGGCGCGGCGAATCGCGTCCCGCCAATCGTCAAACGGTGCAATGAGCACCACTGGACCGAATGCCTCTTCCTGGCTAAGCTCTGCGTTCTCCGGAACGTCGGTCAAGACCGTCGGATGCATCACGCGGCCGTCAATCTTGTCGCCCGTCACCACCTTCGCCCCTGTGTCCACCGCGTTTTTCACCCACGAGGACAGCCTGTCCACCGCCTCCTGATTGATGAGCGCGGAGATATCCGTATCTTCGTCCAATGGATTGCCGATTTTGAGGCGCTGTGCGCGCTCGGCCACCATCGCTGTAAATCGATCATAGAGGCTGCGATGTACGTAAATCCGCTGAATGGAAATACAGACCTGGCCGTTGTAGCTGAACGCCCCGGCCGCCGTCTCGTCGGCAATCTTGTTGAGCTCCCCCTCGTCAAACCCTGCATCCACCAACATTGGCGAGTTCGATCCCAATTCCAACGTGACCTTCCGCAGCCCAGCCTGGGCGCGAATCAACTTGCCCACGCGCGGGCTGCCTGTGAAGGTGACAAACGCGACATCCGGATGCGTCGTCAAAACTTCACTGAGCTCTTTGCCGTCGCCGGGAATGATGTTGAGCACCCCGTCTGGCAGCCCAGCATCCTTGAACAACTTGGCAAGGACCAACGCCGAGAGCGGCGTGTGTTCCGCAGGCTTAAGAACGATGGTATTCCCCGCCGCGATGGCTGGACCCACCTTGTGAGCCACGAGATTCATCGGGAAATTGAACGGAGTGATGGCCGTGACGACACCCATCGGTTGGTGCACCGTGTACGCCGTGTGCCGCTCACCGTGCGGCGCAGCATCCATGGGTACCGATTCGCCGCGGATATCTCGCGCCGCTTCGGCCGCGAACAGGTAGGTCTGCACAGTCCGCTCCACTTCGCCGCGTGCGGCCTTGAGCGGCTTGCCCGACTCACGCGCGATGGTTTCGGCCAGTTCGCCTGCTCTATCCGCGATCAATTCCGCTACAGAGCGCAAGATATGCGCGCGCTCCCAAGCCGGTACGTGCCGAAAGTCCTCGAACGTCCGCCGTGCCGATTCGATAGCCGCCTTGGCTTGGTCGACCGACGCGTACCCCACTTGTGCAATGACCTCACCGGTATAAGGATTCTCAAGCGGTACTAGGCGGCTCGCTTCCACCCACTCTCCCTGAATCCACAACTGCGATTCTCCAGCCATATGTCATCCCTCCAAGTGTATGATTTTCCTCCATCGACATCCGAATTCATCCTCTATTGTAGCCCGTCCTAGCCAGGAGACCAAATTCATGACAGGGCATCCACTTACCCCACCTGAATTCGAGCGCCGTCTCTGTCTCCGGACTCCATCGCCGCCGCCACCACTTGTTGTGCCAACACTGCGTCGTCGAACGTCGGAACTGGAATGTCCACGGTTCCCCCGCAGAGGCGCCGCGCAAATACCGCGAGGCCTGTCGCATGCAAGTTCAACAGCGTACTCTGGGCGAATTTTGCACCAAGTGGCTGCAGGATTGAGGCGTGGCTCACCTCTGGCGCGAGCAGGTCACTGTGGTGCGTGTGCAGTTCCACGCCTCGGTAGGACTCGAGTGGAATATGCAGTACGCCATGTTCGCAGACGATATCGATAAAATCTCGCTCGCGACCGTAGTGCACCCGAGATACCTCGAGGGTTCCAACGGCCCCACTCGTCATCTGAAGGGTGGCGCTCGCCCAGTCGTCGACATCCACCGCTTCGTCTCCAGACTGACCACTGCGTCGCGTCACGAAGGTTTTGGTCGCCGCCGAGACCGAGTCGACTCGGCCAAGCAGCATATGTAAGGTGTCAATCAGATGGATACCAAGATCCATCATCGCTCCTCCGCCGGCTTCGCCACTCTGCAAGCGCCACGACATCGTTCGGTTCGGGTTTAAATAGCCGCCGTGCAGCAGTTCGGCGCGAAAGGTCAACACGCGCCCCAACTGACCGGACAGAAGCCAGTCCCTGGCCTCGATCACGGCCGGATGAAACCGGTACATCAACGCCACCTGGTGTACGAGGCCGGCCTGTTTGACCCGTTGTGCCATCTCCTGTGCCTCTTCCAGCTGGTGACTGATAGGCTTTTCGCAATAGATGCCCCACCCCATTTCCAGCGCAAGCTGGAACGGGGCGTAGTGCAATGCGTTCGGAGACGTGATGTCGATAGCGTCGATGGGTTGTTGCAAAAGCGCCGCTAGGTCATCCGTTACGAACGAAAAACTTTCTGCCGCACGCGCTGCGGCCTCGCTCTCGAGGCTGCGAACGACCGCGGCGTCCCAGACAAGCCGTGGTGCGGCGACTGCGCAAGCGAGATTGAGCTGACTCGCGAGGACGTGAAAACGTCCAATATATCCATAACCATGAAGTGCCATGTGGATAGACTGATTACCCATCCAGCTTTCCTCCTTCGCCTCTGCAAACAAAATGGAGAGTGTCGGTGCGTGGCGCGTTAGGATACCCGCTCAGCCACAAAGAACGCCTCGAGCCAGGCGGCGACCCCATCCTCGTATGAAGCATGTGTGCGCGTATCGGCAAACGGAAGCAAGTCTGGGTTGGCATCCCTGACGGCCACGCCGATCCCGACAGTCGACAGCATCCCTGCGTCGTTCATCTCGTTTCCGAATGCGATAGTATGCCCTTTGGCGATGCCGAGTCGGTCGGCCAAAACCATAATCGCCTGCCCCTTCGACGTCCCGGCGGCATTGATGTCCACCGTCCGCTCGTCCGTTCGGGCAAACGCCAGGGGCTCACCCGCGAACGCCTGCTCTAGTCGCAACAGGACCTGGTCCATTGCGCCGTCGTCCATAATCACGGTCAGTTTATAAATTTCCCCGCCCGCGACCGAATCGACCACTTTCGCAGACCACGTCTCACGTTGGCGAACGGCCAGATCGCCGGATCGGAGGATGAGCCGGTCGTCTTTCGTGGTGGCGATGACCACCGCTGGCAAGCCATCCATCGCGCGTTCCAATTTTTCCACATAGTCGGCGGCAATGAGCCGGTTCACGAACGACTGACCGTCTGGACGGCCAATCCAGGCGCCGTTCGACGCGACGACATAGCAGGGGACGTCGAGGAACGAAACGACGTCAACCATGTGATCCCAATGGCGTCCACTTGCCAGGACGATGACGTGCCCCGCTTCGTGTAGCCGTGCAAATACGTCCTTTGCTCGCTGACTTGGACGACCATCCGGGTGCAGTAAGGTTCCGTCCAAATCGGTACTAATCAACCATCTCGTTGTCATCTCGTCCATCCCTCTTTGTCTAGAATGTCTCGTAGATCTTCAATCGCCGCATGCACAACTCATCCATTTGCACAGGGCGCTTGTGCAGGCGCGTCAGGTCAAACCGTTCCACCAACTCCGACGGAGACGTCGGCCTGATGGAATCGGACAACCCGGCGAGATACGATATCACGCCGACGATTTCCTCGGCCGCCACACCAGACTCTCGCATCGCGCGCACGGTGCTAGATCGGTTGCGCTTAGACAGTCGACGCCCCTTTGCATCGACCACCAACGGAACGTGTGTAAACGTCGGAGGGCGTCGACCTAAGGCTTGATACAGTGAAATTTGCCGCGGTGCGGAGGAAAACAGATCGGCCCCGCGCAACACGTCCGTGATCTCCATCGCCGCATCGTCGACGACGACGGCGAGCTGATACGAGAATACGCCGTCGGCGCGGCGAACGATGAAATCTCCCCCGTCCAGGGGGTTCACCCGCGTCTCGCCAATCAGCCTATCGAGCACGACCACTTCCTTATCTGGTGCGCAAAACCGCAGCGATGGCCGTTTTTGCTGTGCTCGCGCTCCTCGCTGGGCTTCGGTCAAGTGACGACAGCGGCCCGAATAGCGAGGTTCATCAGCAAACAGTCCATGTGGTGCAGAAGCCACTTGCACGAGCTCGGCCCGACTGCAAAAGCATGGATACAGGTAGCCCGCGACCTGCAATTGATGCAAAGCAGCCTCGTATTCGGGCAAGCGCGCGCTTTGCTGGTAGGGCCCGTGAGCCCCGCCGACATCTGGCCCTTCATCCCAGTCTAGCCCGAGCCAACGCAAGTCCTCCATCACCTGTGCGACGTAATGTGAACGACACCTCGCCTCGTCGATATCCTCTATGCGCAGCACGAAGTCCCCGCCCACAGACCGCATCTGCAGCCAGGCCATGACGGCGGTGAACGCGTTGCCGATATGAAGTTCGCCGGTCGGGCTTGGCGCAAACCTTCCCCGTCGCACGTACGATGCCTCCTGAACAAATACAATGGTTCTTGTAGTTTCAGGTTAACGCAAAGATGAGGATTACGCGAGAACCGATAGCACCATGACGGCACCGTCCCAATTTTTATGTGGACGATTCATGCGCTACACTGTAGATGAAAGACGAATCGTGGAGAGGGGCATTTGTTGTGAAATACAATCGGTTAGGTCACAGCGGACTCGTGGTCTCAGCACTTGGTCTTGGCACCAATTCGTTCGGCGGGCGCGCCGACGAAGAGACGTCCGTGCGCATTTTGAACGAGGCGATTGAACACGGTATCAACTTTATCGATACGGCCAATGTATACACCAACACGCAGTCGGAGTCCATCATCGGGCGCGCACTTTCCGGCGGCAAGCGCAAACAGGTCATCCTCGCCACGAAAGTCGGCATGCCCCGCGGGGAGCAACCGAATCAGGGCGGCTCTTCGCGGCGCGAGATCATGGAACAAATCGACGCGAGTCTCACTCGTCTCCAGACAGATTATGTCGATCTCTACCAAATCCACACACTCGACAAGTCGACGCCTATGGAGGAGACGCTGCGTGCGCTGGACGACCTCGTCACAGCCGGTAAAGTACGCTACATCGGGGCGTCCAACTATATGGCTTGGGAACTGATGAAGGCACTCAGCATCAGTGAACGCGAGCGCCTGAACCGATACGTCTCCATCCAGCCCTGCTATTCCCTGGCGGATAGGACCATCGAAGTGGAACTCGAGCCGCTTTGCCTCGAAGAGGGCATCGGCATCATCCCCTATTTTCCACTCGCAGGTGGCATCCTCACAGGAAAGTACGCAGAGGGGGTTACGCCGGCCGGATCACGAATGGAAAAGGAGCCCCGCTTCAAAGAGCGACTCGACCAAGAGCGCGTTGCCCTCGGCAACGGCGTACAGTCGCTCGCGTCGGAGTTGGGTACGACGGCAAGCGCCTTGTCGCTGTCCTGGTTGATGCATCGCCCGTCCGTCTCCACCGTCATCGTCGGCGCGTCGCGACCTGAACAGGTCCTCACCAACTTGCAGAGCGCCGAGTTGGAGCTGTCCGCCGACACATTGCAGCGTCTGGATGGGCTGAGCGAGCCGTTCAAGCATGCACGTCCCTTTGCCGTGTTCCGCCCGCTGGCCTGAATCGGAAAGAAAAAATAGTCTGCGGACAGTTTCGCCCCAACGGAATGTCGCCGTTGGGGTGTGTATTCTGGCCTCAGGTCTATTGGAAGCCAATCTCGACTGGCGCCGGACTCGCATTTGGGGCCACGCTCGTCACCTGGTTCGTCGTCGTCGGTATTATCTCATTAGTGGGCCAAACCACGCCTGAGCTGGACATTCAGGCAGGAACCGGCCTGTTGGCCATCATCGTGCTTCTGGTCGTCATGAACTGGTTCTTTCACCGAATTTACTGGACCGGTTGGATCTCCATGCACAACCGAAAGAAGAAAGAGATCATCGCTACGTTCGAATCGTCGTCGGACGCTTCTGCTATGGAAGCGGGAAAATCCGTCGCATATAAAGGATTGCTCGTCTTAGGATTTACGTCTGTGTACCGCGAAGGCTTTGAAGTCGACTTGTTCTTACAGAGTACGCGGATGCAACTGGGGTCTGGCGTCGTCGTGTTCGGTGCCGCCATCGGCCTCTTTCTATCGCTCATCGTCGCGGTTCTCACCTTCCTCGCCCACCGCAAACTTCCGTACAAGAAGATGCTCGTCCTGACCGGTGTGATGTTGGGCGCCGTCCTCCTGGTGATGGTCGGCGAGCAGGTTCAAGAGATGCAACTTGCCGGTTGGATGGGGACGACGGTGGTCCCTGTGCACATTCCAGATTGGGTGGGACTATGGTTCTGCGTATTCAACAACGTACAAGGGCTCGTCGCTCAGCTCATCGCAGCGTTGTTCGTCATCGGATCCTATTT
Organism: Alicyclobacillus fastidiosus; assembly: GCF_026651875.1. Taxonomy (GTDB): domain Bacteria; phylum Bacillota; class Bacilli; order Alicyclobacillales; family Alicyclobacillaceae; genus Alicyclobacillus; species Alicyclobacillus fastidiosus. The sequence goes on from NZ_CP104067.1 coordinate 4,516,729, forward strand.
TGGCGCACAGTATGTCCGCGTGTGGAAACCTCGCCGACAACATGCGCGCAACGCGGCCGTCAACGGTTGACGTTCAGATGGCGCCAGAACTCGCAAAAAAGCGGAGGGCGCTTCCTTCCCTCCGCTTTTTTGTGTGATGCGACAACAGACCGCCACCACTCAAATGCCTTGTAAGATGTCTTTGACTTCCTCGACAATCAACCTTTGATAGCTGGTGTCCGTCCCGTAGCGACGCATAATTTCCTGACGAGCGACAGCGAGATTGTCTTGGTAGTCCGGTGCCTCTCTGTCCGGGTTCGCCGCTTTAAACGCCACCATCGGTTCTTGGACGTAGGTCGGGCGCGGTCCCCAACGACCAACGACACCTCCCTCCGCATCGAGGAAGAGAACGACGGGAATGGAGCGCCCTCCCAAGGTGAGGAACTGGTCCATCGTGTCCAGGTGGTCTTCCATAATCAGAACTTCCGTCGGGATACCCGCTGCTTCCATTAATCGAAACACGACCGGAACATTCCGAACTACGTCCCCACACCAGTCCGCGGCGATGATCACGCAGCGAATCCCGGGTACTCGGCAGTTCGCAAAGAACGTCCGCGAATTCTCGTCAGGCCAGGTGAACTGGTTATACCACTGCTGCAACTGTTCTTGGTTGCGCGTCATGTTCTCCACAAACTCCGTTGGAGACAACCCCTGCCCCTTTTTTTCCGAAAGATTGACGCCCATCTTCATCACCTCATGCCCATTGTAGCAAGGATAGCGCTTGCACGATATGGCAAGTCAAAGCGTCGTTACACTGCGCAAACGCCTTTCTGCCTACGGACGGTCGCCTCCATGCATGACATGGGATCACTGGGAAAGCCTAATGTGCTAAGAGCAGAGAGATCACATTACTTTTTCACCTGAGACAGGGGGCCACAATATGAAAATGCCTCGCACCTTGGCGTCTTTACTCACTGTCACCATGGTCATCGGCTTGACCGGGTGTTCTGTGTACAGCAATAACGACACCGGCCAGCCGGGGCATGGCCGTGGCAAGGCGGACTCGTTTGGCGCCTTTACTGGGGATACGCGAACATCCTCAAAGGAGTCGGTACTCGATACATCGGGCTTGGCTCACCAAAAGCCAACCGATCCCAGCATCCCGGCCACCGTATCCCTTCGCGCACTACAACAGAGCAATACCTATTACAACCTGAGCATGGCCACTGGGGAAGTCGGCTATCGCTGGGGATACGTCAACGGGCAACTCGCGATGGAACGAACCGAAGATCAAGGAAAAAGTTGGTATTCATTGACCCTTCCACTGGCATTGCGCCTCGACCAGATGAAGGCCGGTACGGGAGCGCTGGAAAACCCGAATGTTCAGGTGGTAGATCCCGATTCTGTCTACGTATTTGCAGTCATCGGATCACGCCTTCTCTCCCTGCATACAGCGGACGCAGGACACGACTGGACGCAGACGTCCCTGCCGCTGGCCACCGGTGGCTTACAATTGGCGAGCGTGAGCCTGCTCGGCGACCAAGATGGTTGGATGTTGTTGCGAGGTCAAGGGAAACAGTCGGGCATCCACGAACTGTACCACCTGCAGGATCACGCGACCAAAGCCACTTTATTGCATGTCCGGCCCAATGCGAAAGACGCCGGATTGCCGAGCGGCGCACAGGCGGTTGTCAGTTTTACCAATCCCCAGAAAGGATGGCTTGTAGCTGCGACCACCGCCAGCGCGGTGCAGCTATACATGACAAACGACGCAGGCCGCACGTGGAGTTCCAAAACGCTTCCTGCCCCGCAGGAGCTCACCGGATGGAAGGCAGTGCTCGTGTACCAACCTGCCATTTTGGAACAAGAAGGTTCCTTTCTCGTGCGCTATGCCCGACAGACGGGTGCGAAGATGCAGTACCAAGTTGCAGGGTTCCGTTCCATCAACGGAGGGTTGCAGTTTAAATCGCGGGTAGAGGATCAATTGCAGGATGCGATGGCCAGTTATACAGGAGATCCGGCTTATTTCCTCAACCCAGACTACGGTTGGGCCATCAATGACCAGCGCTTGGTCGCCACCTGGGATGGCGGTATGACCTGGCGGACCATCCACTCGTCGTCGTTTGAGCCAATTCTCCACGCGTACCCGCGCATCCTCGGTATCGACTTCGTCTCCGATACCGTGGGCTACTGCTTACTTCAAAGCGCCGATTACAAGAAGACCGCGTTCGTTCACTTGACGGAGAACGGGACGACGACCTGGCTTCAAGCAGAGATTGTGAGTCATTGACCATCACCCAGCGCTCTCCAAAGGCGAAACGCCCCGCTGCCTTGCGCCGCTTTGCGCATGGCGGGACGTTTCGCCTTCTCTGTCGCTGTGCAGAACCCTTGCAGCCGAGAACTGCAGCAATCGATTCAATCGCTCCAAAAACTTCAGAGTCTCTCGAGGTGGGAATCGGAGTGCATCGAGGAAGTTGAAATCAGTATGCTGCGCCTGCTGCACCAATTGCCGGAACAAGCAGGAAGAACAGCACGAAGATGATCAAGAATACGACTGCCCACTGCGTGTAGCCACCGAATACACCGTACATGATATGACCTCCTCCAGCGAAGATAGTGTATCCTACGCGGGGAGTCCAAATTGGGATGGGCAAACGCCCTGGCCAAGCGGAATCTGTGCCGCTGCCCGCATGCATCGGCGGGCTCGTGTTGGCGAATTTGTCACCGCGTATCGAATGAGCGGTGCGGCATAGAGGAATTGTCACCCGTCGTGTCAAAATTCCATGGACGACACGACTATGTTAAGGATGATGAACAATATGGATACCAACTTGCTCGAGGTGCATCTATTACAGGAAGAAAACAAAATTGAGTTGCGGACCGCGTTTGTCAATCTGCCGACCATCCGCGCAATCATTGACGAACAAGCCGGATTTACACTGCTCCCCCCGGTCGACGGGAGCACAGGCAAAGCCCTCACACAGCCTTCTCCCGACGGAGAAGTCGCACAGATGGTTCGCTTAACCGGCGGCATCTATTCAAATTCCATCGACGGTGCGGAGGCGCTGATTCAGTGTATCCGTGCAAAATTCGCAGAGGATGATCTGGATATCTATCTGATTTAACCAGGACCCTGTCATCGTATTCCATGATGGAGCGAGTCCCATGGACATCACCGTGGCACGTGTCCGCCCAAAAACCGATTCTTCATCTCATCGGTCGGAACCATGCACGAATCCTGCTGCCCAAACCACTGACGACGATGTCTTGCGACGAAGTCGTAGGCGGCGTCGCGCAGAGGCGCGGGAATCAGGACAAAGAGGTAATAGAGCGGCCACACCCCGCGAAGTTCCCGCAGAATTCGAAGGACTGCGGCAGATTTGACATAAATTTGCCCCTCCTCCAGGAGGACGACCGAATTTTGGTCGACACCTGCGGAATCAATCCATTGCTCTGCGACCACCGACTGCAGCGGCGCGAACCGAAATCGCCCTGTAGGATCTCGCAGGATAATGAAGCGTACCACCGCGCTGCATAAATGGCATACGCCGTCGAACAAAACCACCTTGTTGTGCTCCATCGCCACGACCTCCCGGAAACGACTTTGCTCTAGACGAAGGAGACCTCCAAGTCTTAATACAATTTTAGCAAACGCCTACAACAGACTGTAAAAGTACACCGGAACAGGGGGCGAAACGATGCAGGGGAACACCGACTTACACCGACAGTATCCGATTCCAAATGGGCCGTGGGTCATGCACCAGACGTGGGAACGGGTTCTGTTTGCGCACTGGCCCGTCGCCGCGCCGCTCCTCGCGTCAAAGCTTCCACCCGCTGTCGCGCTCGATACGTTTGACGGTCACGCTTGGCTCAGCCTCGTACTGTTATTGGTGAGTGACCTGCACCCGAGGTACATGCCGCCCATTCCGGGCGCAAGTGCGTTCGCCCAGGCTAACGTACGCACCTATGTCAGCAAAGACGGACGTCCTGGTGTGTGGTTCTTTCGTCTGGATGCCAACAGTCCTCTGGCGGTGGCCTTGGCGCGACGATTTTTTCACCTGCCGTACTATCGTGCGACGATTAAAACTGAACAACGCGACGACGCGACGCATTTTTCACTGTCGCGGGGACGCCTCAAACACCCCGTTCAAACGCTCACTTGCGACTACCGACCCGCGTCGCCTGTATTCGAAGCGACCCGCGGTTCCTTGGAATCGTGGCTGACCGACCGATATTGCCTCTATACCAGTTACGCGGGGCGCCTTTATCGCTCAGACATTCACCATACGCCTTGGGAGTTGCAGAAAGCAAAAGCACATTGGACTCACAACACGCTGTTTCCCGATTGCGGAGCGTTCGCAGCGACGCCCCCCCTCTTGCATTTCGCAAAGTGCAAAGGCGTACACGTCTGGGCGCCAGTCGAGGCTGATTCGCACACACATCCTCTTTAGAGCCTTAACGCCATTGTCACGAGCTAGTGTTGAAGCATGAAAATGATGCCGACTAATAGAGCGAGTAAAAAAATCATCAATCCCGCCACGGCACCCATTCGCAAGGACGTGCGACGGCCTTTGTCGCGGTCGGAAGGGTCCCGTTCACGCGTCGGGCCCCGTTCTGCGTCAGACTGGTGGGGCATGTAATCCCGCTTTGAAGGTTCCGACTCGTCTCTCGCCACGCTCATCCCTCACTTTCTTTGCCTACCATCCTACGCGCTTTTCGATCGACGATAAAGGGATTTTCTAAATTTTCGGCCTGATAAGATGACCGTCCTCTTTTTTAGTAGAATGATTTCCTGCCTGACAGCCACACGACTCCCTATATCTACCAAATTCACATCCATTTACGGACACATCTGCCAACTTTGCCGTCGCTTAGCACCAACAACAAGGCAGGATGGACGCGAGGAGGTTACACAGTTGAGTCAGCCAGGCAGCAAGTCGCTCCCAACTGGGCCAAAACCCTATTGGCCCGAGTCCGTTCGGGTACCATCGTGTTCGAAGCTGGAGGAGGATATCGAGGTCGACGTAGCGGTCGTCGGCGGCGGAATCACCGGCGACACTGCCGCCTACCTGTTGTCCATCGAGGGTCTGAACGTGGCGGTCATCGAGGCGGACAAGCTTTTGAATGGATCTACAGGGCTGACCTCTGGGGTGGTGGCGGCAGAACCGATGCGGACATCGTGATGGGCCGGGACACCCCATATCAAAACCTGTATCATCCCGCCCGTTTTTTCGCCGACCCAAGTCTTCGCCGCTTCCTGCTGCACAGCGGCAATGTCGCCGCGCATCTCATCAAGGGCAAGATTGAACTCCCAAGTCTTGAGCCATCCGAGCTCATTACCGGCGAAGGTGCCGTGGTGACCTACAACGGCACGCGGGAGGGTGCGAACAAGGCACGAGAAATTCGCCAGGTTCAACTCCAAACGTCAGTCTGACTTTAAATCCTTCAGTTGCACCCGATACAGGTCCCTGCGCCTGTCGCGAAGTTGGCGGACGGAACCCGAATTTCGGGACCTGCGCAAAATCTCTAAATCGACGTCTCCGACGACGACGGTATCGATGTTCGCATCGCATTCCCCGACAATTCCGTCGCGTGCGAAAGCGAAGTCAGACGGAGCGAAGATACCCGACTGCGCGTATTGAATGTCCATGTTTTCCACGTGTGTCAAATTCCCGACTGTGCCGGCGATAACGGTGTACACTTGGTTCTCGACCGCTCTCGCCTGTGCGCAGTAACGCACGCGCAGGTATCCTTGCCGATCATCCGTACAAAACGGGATGAAGATAATGTTCGCACCTTTGTCGACGGCGATGCGGGCCAATTCCGGAAACTCAATATCATAGCAGATTTGAATCGCTATCTTTCCGCAATCCGTGTCAAACACGTGAATTTCGTTTCCTTCTTCGATCCCCCACCACTTGCGCTCATTGGGGGTTGCATGAATCTTGTACTGCTTCTCGATAGTCCCATCCCGCCGAAAGAGATAGGCCACGTTAAAGATGTCACCGTGCTCCTCGACGAAGTGTGACCCGCCAATGATATTTACGTTATAGCGCACTGCGAGCTCCGTAAACAGGTCGATATACTGGTCCGTGTACGTCGAGAGGCGCCGAATCGCTTGGTCCGGCCGCTTTTCCTCGAGAAACGACATCAGTTGGGTCGTGAAAATCTCCGGAAAGCAGACGAAGTCCGATCCGAAATCGGCCGCGACGTTGACGTAGTACTCGACTTGAGTGTAAAACTCATCGAACGAGTCAATTTTCTTCATCATGTACTGCACGGCGCAGATGCGTACCGGGAACGACGCGCGGTACACGCGTCGAGATTTAGGACGATAATCGATATTATGCCATTCCATGAGCGTGGCAAACGCTTCCGATGCCTTGTCGTCAGGCAGGTATTGCGTGTTGATCCGCTTGACGGCAAACCCTTCAAGGATTTGGAAGGACAAAACGGGATCGTAGATGTTGTGCTTTTCGACCTCTGCCACGTATTCGCGCGGCGTCATCTGTGACTTGTACTTGTGGTAGTTCGGAATTCTACCGCCGATGATGATGCTTCGAAGGTTGAGCTCGCGCGCGAGCTCCTTGCGCGCGTCGTACAGGCGGTGGCCAATTTTCATTCTCCGATATTCGGGATCTACCATCACCTCCACACCGTACAGGTTAAATCCGTCGGGATCGTGATTGCGGATATAGCCGTTATCGGTGATCACGTTCCAAGTGTGCTGATCGTCGTACTCGTCGAAATTGACGATGAGGCTCGAGCAAGAACCGACGATTCTATCTTCAAATTCGACGCAAAATTGGCCTTCTGGAAAAATGCGAATGTGACTTTCCAGTTGCGCGCGCTTCCAGGGCTCCATGTTCGGGAAACAGCGTCGGCCTAAGGCAATAATCTCTTCGATGTCCTCCACGCGCGTGTTGCGAAGGATGATTTTTCGTTCGTATTTGGAGATGTCCAATTCGGGCATAACAAATTCCTCCTACACAGTAACCGCAGGGTACGTACACTCATACGCGAACCATCCCTGGCCTGTGACGCAAGTGGTTCATCCCCCGCATCCGCCACAAAGAACCAGCCGAGCCGAATGTCGCGTAACGCCTATCGGTCAATTTGTCCTGTTTGCTGAGGACATAATCGCGTACCCCTATTTTACCTACATCGTGGGCGGGTTGACGAATGTCGAGCGATGGTCACATCGGTTAGGCACGGGTTTTCTCCTGGCAACATCTCGACGGAATTGGTTTATTCATCTAACATAAAGAAGTACAATTGATAGAGACATGAGACGTCACGCGCGTCATTCCTGAAACCGCAATCAGAGGGGGCAGTACTTTGCCAAAAGTAGTGATTACGGGTGGTAGCGGCCTGTTAGGCCCTTGGGTTATTCGCGAATTTGTCGACCATGGATACGAGGTACTCAACGTGGACACGAAGATACCAGAACAACGGCTCTGTCCGACCCTGCTGACCGACTTGACAAACCTTGGCGAAACGTTCGAGGTCCTCGCCGGGGCCGATGCGGTCGTCCACCTTGCAGCCATCCCTGCCATGAACATTCGCCCAAGTGACACGACGTTTTACAACAACACCATCACGACCTACAACATCCTCGAAGCCGCATCGACGCTTCGCATTCAAAAGGCAGTTATCACATCGAGCGAATCGTCATACGGCATCGTCTTCGCACTCCATCCATTCGGCCCACAATACGTTCCGATGGACGAAGCTCATCCACAGCTCCCACAAGATGCATATGGATTGTCCAAAATCGTCAACGAACTCACAGCAGATATGTTCCACCGCAAATCCGGAATGCAAATCGCTTCCTTCCGACTCGGAAATGTCATCTCGCCAGACATGTATAAAAACTTCCCGTCGTTTATTCACGATGCGGACCAGCGAGACAGGATTTTGTGGAGCTACATCGACACGCGCGACGCAGCAACCGCCTATCGACTGGCCGTCGAGGCCGATGGACTGGGCTGCATCCGCCTAAATATCGCAGCGGATGACACCAGCATGGACATCAAGAGCCGCGACCTCATGGCTGCAAAATATCCAGAAGTAACGGATTTTCGAGAACCTTTGAACGGGTACGAATCCCTCTTGTCCAATCGCATGGCCAAAGAGGTACTGGGCTGGGAACCCGTGCATCGCTGGCGCGATTACGTGTAAACTCATAGGCAAAGCGCAAAGAGGCCCGCAATTCCCCTTCTACTGGCTTGGGGAATTGCGGGCCATCTCAGGGACTCCCCCCGTACGTCAGCGGTTCAATGCTCGGGTGTCGTAGTTCTCCTTGTGCTTCCCTTGGAGTGCTTGTTCGATGTCGCGACCAATACTCGCGTCAATACCGGTAATTTGACTGCGGTAGTACTTGCGACCTGCTGCGTACACCTGTTCCCGCAGCGCGTCGTTATTCGGCTCTTTTTCAAGCCGCCTCAAGAGGGAAAAGTAATCTTTGTTGGCGCGGTCACCCTTCACCGTCAACGAGTACGCGAACCAGCACAAGGCTAGAATAATGGCGACGGAAATGACCCAAAATAGACCTTTCAATATCATCAATACGACCTCCTCATTACATGTCTAAGTGACGTCGGACGAAACAGAGATAGCTGCGAGGGTATGCAATAAAGTGCGAAACGCCGCATAGAAACGAGCGCTATCATCTTCAGCATCACCACTTGCCGCAGGTACGAAACATCCACACGGATTCGATTTGTGACTCTACTTCAAAATGTACTCGTTGGGGAGTAACTTTCAGATTGCATCGAGACCCGCCCCCCCAGCGCAATCATTCATCTCATCGTAAATCTCTTCACGATATCGCAGACGCCGCAACCGGATCAGTCGGCCTGTTTCTTCATGGAAAGGCCAAGTCGACCTTTCTGCAAATCGACTTGAATCACGCGCACCTGAACGACGTCACCGACGGAGACGACGTCCATCGGGTGTTTGACGTAGTGGTCGGCTAGTTGGGAAATGTGCACCAGACCGTCATTTTTCACGCCGATATCGACAAATGCCCCAAAGTCGACGACATTGCGAACCGTGCCGCTGAGCGTCATCCCAACTTCCAAATCCTCGAGCTTCAAGACGTCCGTCCGCAGGATGGGTGCCGGCACATCCTCGCGCGGGTCCCGCCCGGGCCGGTAGAGTGCGTCCATGATGTCACGCAGCGTCGGTTCCCCAAACCCCGTCTCGCGACTGAGCTCGTCAAGCGGCGTTGCACGCATCTCACTAAGCCACTTGGCGCGTGCCTGTGCATCTCTCAAAGTGCGCTCGTCGCGGTTCCACCTCTCGAGCAGTGCGTTCACCACGTGGTAGGATTCTGGGTGAATCGGCGTTGCGTCGAGGACTTCGTCGCCGTCCGGAATACGCAGAAAGCCTACGCACTGCTCGAGCGTCTTCGGTCCCAAGCGCGGCACCTTGCCCAAAGCTTTGCGCGTGTGAAAGCGGCCGTTTTTCTCGCGGTATTCGACGATATTGCGAGCGACCGCCTTGTTGAGTCCCGCCACGTATGACAATAGACTCGGGGACGCCGTATTCACATCGACACCCACGTGGTTCACGGCGGTTTCTACGACGACAGCCAATTGCTCGTCCAATTTCTTTTGCGTGACGTCGTGCTGGTACTGTCCAACGCCGACCGACTTCGGGTCAATTTTCACCAATTCCGCCAACGGGTCTTGTACACGGCGAGCAATGGAGACGGCGCTGCGCTCGGAGACATCGAGATGAGGAAATTCCTCACCTGCAAGTGGAGAAGCGGAATAGACGCTGGCACCCGCTTCGGACACGATGAGATAGGGCACCAGAGCGCCGTCCTCCTCCTTTACCTGGCGGAGGCACGCGGCGATGAACGCCTCCGTCTCGCGCGAGGCGGTACCGTTGCCAATCGCAATCAGCCCTACGCCATACTTGCGAATGAATGCAAGAACCTGTCTGCGCGCGTCTTCCACCCGATTCTCTGGAGGCGTCGGATAGATGACGGACACCTCCAGCAACTTGCCGATATCGTCGATGACGGCGAGTTTGCAGCCGGTGCGATAGGCGGGATCGACACCGAGCACCACGCGATTGCGGATGGGCGGTTGCATCAAGAGATTCTTGAGATTCTCGCCGAAGATGGAAATCGCGTGGTCTTCTGCCCGTGCGGTGAGTTCCGCGCGGATGTCGCGTTCAATTGCAGGAGCGACGAGGCGCTTGTATGCGTCGACCACGGCCGCGGTCAGCAGGTCTCCGATGTACGTCCCGGCCGACCGAGAGTGAATGTGCATTCGGCACAGATGGTTGACGATGAGGTCCTGCGGAGCTGCGACGGATATGCGGAGAATTTGTTCGCGTTCCCCGCGGTTCATAGCGAGTACGCGGTGCAGCGCAGCTTTGGCAATCGGCTCCGAAAACTCGTAGTACGCCTCATAAACGCTCTCTACATTAGCGTCGACTGCGACACTCTGCAAGGTTCCTCGCGCGACGGTGGTCTGCCGGACCCACCTTCGCGATGCCGGGTCGTCCGCGACCGACTCGGCGAAAATATCACAAGCCCCTTGCACGGCTTCCTCCACCGAAGACACGCCGAGTTCCTCTGATACAAACTGTTGTGCATACGTGCGAATGGCCGATTCGCCGTCGCGCGAGCGCTCAGGTTGTCGAAGCCAGATGGCGAGCGGCTCAAGCCCCCGTTCCTTGGCCACCGACGCGCGCGTCTTGCGCTTAGGCCGATATGGGCGGTAAATGTCGTCGACCTCCGTCATCGATCCCGCCCTCATCACGGCCGCCACCAGCTCGCGGGCCTTCGCCTCGTCAGCGAGCGCACCGTGTTCCTCAAGGAGGCGAACCACATCCTGTTTTCTCCCGAACAGGCTCTTTTCCGATTCGTATCGATTCGCGATATCCCGCAGTTGATTTTCGTCGAGTTCCCCGGTCATCTCCTTGCGATACCGCGCGATGAACGGAATGGTATTTCCCTCGTCCATCAGGCGCACCGCCGCCCGAACCTGCGATGCCGCGATGGACAGGCTATTTGAAATCTCTTTGATATAATCCGGCGTGGATAGCTCGAACAAGTGAACGACTCCTTTGTTGCTGTAAAATGAACCCTGACTGTATCCAGTTTCCCCGCGAGGGAATCAAAATGCAAGCCAAACGAGACCAGAGAGGTGAACAAATTGACAAAAGTGCGAGTGCTCTTTATCGGCGCCGGACGGATGGCCCGCGCTATGGTTTCCGGGATGGTCCGCCAACAGGGTACGATCGATTGGGAGGTGCATGTGGCCAACCGTTCGAACAGCGACCGGCTGGCCGAATTGGTCCGTGCGTTCGACGTAAAAGCCGTGCGCGATTGGCGCACATCTGCACAACAGGCGGATGTCATCGTGTTGGCGATGCCGCCTGACGAACACCACAAGGTCCTCGCTGGGCTTTGGAGTATCATCCGACCAGAGCAATTGGTGGCGAGTGTCGCTGCTGGCATCGGCCTTTCCGGATTAGAGGCCGCTCTCCCACAAGGTGCGCAATGCGCCTGGATGATGCCGAATACGGCGGCCGGCATCGGTGAGTCGATGACGTTGTGCGCCATCGGAGATTTCGTTACAGAGCGCAATCGTCACCGCTTGGATGAAATCCTCGGCGGCCTAGGGCGCTCTTTCATCTGCACAGAGCAGCAAGTTCACGACCTGACCGCCATTACAGGGAGTGCCCCCGCCTTCGCCTTTCAATTTGCAAAAGCGCTCGAAGACTCGGCCACACAGTTCGGCGTGGACCCGCACGACGCGCGCAACCTAGTCGGACAAATGATGCTCGGTGCCGCCAAACTGATGCTGACGGGGCAAGAACCACTCGCGCTCGCGGCGGAGGTCACCACACCAGGCGGTGCGACGGCGGCCGGACTCGCTGTGCTCGAGCAGACGCACTTTGCAAAGCACCTCCAGGCAGCCGTCGACGCCACGAACAGTCGGGCCCGGGCCCTGTCACCAAAAAGCGCGGAAAACGCCTAAGGGCGTTTCCGCGCTACATGCTCTGCACACAGTGGCCGTCCTGAAGTACGCCTTAGCGGCGGCAAAGGTGCTCTTCAATGTGCTCGATAAGCTGGTCTTTACAGTGCATGGACGTCGCGATAATACCGGGTACGAGCGTCTGTTCTCGGTTGAACCGAAACGGCTGAAAATCCTTGTCGACGACGAAACCGCCCGCTTCCTCGACGAGCAAGACACCAGCGGCGATATCCCACTCGTTCTTCGGTGTGAGGCTGAATGTCGCATCCGCAGCCCCAGCCGAAACGCGAGCGAGCTTGTACGCGACGGAACCGAGCGGTTGCACATCGAGGATGCCGGCAAATGGCTCGAACTCTCCACGTCTGATCTCGGACCGGCTCCCAAACACCTTGATTCGACCTTCAGACGCCTGCCGTACACGCGTCTTTTGACCGTTGAGCGAACTACCCTGCCCCTTGACCGCCTGAAAGTATTCATCGGTCATCGGATTGTAAATCACGCCGACAACAGGCATCCCGTCCTCGATTAAGGCGACCGATATCGCGAACTCCGGCAGCGCCTTGACAAACTCTCTCGTGCCGTCGATTGGGTCGACAATCCACACCCGTCGACATTTGCACCTCTCCAAGTCGTCTGCCGACTCCTCAGACAACCAGGCATCGTCCGGAAACGCCTCAGAAATCTTCGTGTGGAGAATGGTATTTGCCGTTACATCTGCCGTCGTCAGCGGATCTTCGTTCGCTTTAAACGTCGTTTCAAACCCCTCGCGAGCAATCCGAACGATTTCCCGGCCCGCCTCGCGCACGGCCAACTCCAATACTCGTGTCTCACGTTCCAGCAAGTTCCCCACCTCCACTATGACGACTCCGAAGGAACAGAAGGTGCGCGGCGTCACAGAGACGCGCTACGCACCTCGTCGTCCAATCAAGATTGTGTGTAGTGCTCCATTAGTACCTTGACGACCTCAGGTCGGCTAAATTCCGGCGGCGGTGCGATGCCTTCGCGCAGCATCGCGCGAACTTTCGTCCCCGACAGCGTCACATGGTCATCATCCCCGTGCGGGCACGTTTTCGCCGTCGCCATGCCCTGGCACTTCTTGCAGTAAAACGCGTTGTCGAAAAACAGCGGGGTGATGCCGAGTTCCCGCGTGTCAAAGTTGCGAAAGATGTGTTGGGCGTCGTACGTGCCGTAGTAGTCGCCTACTCCGGCGTGATCGCGACCGACGATGAAGTGCGTGCAACCGAAATTCCGGCGAACGAGGGCGTGCATGATGGCTTCACGCGGACCCGCATAGCGCATCGCCGCCTTATAGACGCCGAAAAACGTCCGGTCTTGCGGGTAGTAATGTTCGAGAATGGTTTGGTACGCGCGCAGACGCACCGGCGCCGGCACGTCGTCCGCCTTCGTCGGACCGACGAGCGGATTCAGGAACAGACCGTCGACGCCTTCGAGCGCGATCTTCTGGATGTACTCATGCGCGCGGTGAACGGGATTTCGGGTCTGGAATCCAACGATTGTCTTCCACCCTTTATCCGCAAAAATCTTGCGAGTTTGCTCCGGTGTAAAGAAGTAGTCGGAAAACTCGTCGACGCGTTCGTCCTCAAACACCTCAACCGGACCCCCGAGGTACACGTTCCCCCGCTCGTGCAGCCGCTTGACGCCTGGATGCGCGTCCTCTGTCGTGCGATAGACCATCTCTGCTTCGTGTTCCAGGTCTGGGCGGTACATGTGTTCTACGCGCATCGCCGCACAGATCACGCCGTCCGCTCGAACCAATGCAATTTCTTCGCCCACAGAAATCGAACCAGCCAATTCCTCTGTCACAGGCAAAGTGACCGGGATGGACCAAATCGATCCGTCTACTAGGTGCATCGTATCCACGACTGCCCGATAATCCGCTTCCGACATAAACCCAGTGAGCGGAGTGAATGCACCGATACCGATTTGATAGACATCGGATACAGCGATATCGTCGAGGACGACCTTCCGCTTGGACGCAAGAGACGAACGCCTCTCCTCCTGGGTTTCTGTTGGAACCATTGCGTTGACAAGTGATGTTTTACGATTGAGATCGACTGCCACGAGTTTGCCTCCTTCAGCATTGACCACACATCCCAGTTGCTACCCAGCCGATGTGTAAAATCCTTTCGGACATACTATTGGTTATTAGGTACCTGATACAATTTTGATTTTACACCTTCTACGATACGTTCGATACAGTCATTAATCGACATTTCCGAGGTGTTTACCATGATATCTGGCGATGACGGGGGTTCGTAGGGCGAACTGACGCCCGTAAATTCCTTGATCACTCCACTTTTTGCCCGTTCGTACAATCCCTTCGGATCTCTCGTGATACAAACCTCAACTGGGCATTGAACGTAGACTTCCAGGAACGAGTCCGAGGAAATGATCTCCCTCGCGCGCGCCCGATCATCGCGAAAAGGGGAGATTAGGGCCGTGATGGCGACGACACCCGCGTCCGTAAACAACTTCGCCACATGTGCCACGCGGCGGACGTTTTCCTGGCGCGATTCCTTGTCAAACCCAAGCCCTTCGTTGAGCCCGTGACGCACGTTGTCCCCGTCGAGCAGGTACGTATGAACCCCTTCCTCGTACAAGCGCTGCTCTAGCGCGTTTGCGAGGGTGGATTTGCCGGCGCCAGACAAGCCTGTAAACCAAATACACAATCCGCGGTGCCCATTGAGCAGTTCGTGTTGCCCACGGCCAATTTTTTGCTCGTGCCAGACAATCGTCGACATTCTGGACTCTCTCCCCGTCTCCTGTGATTCGTCACCGGTGCCGGCGCATTCGATATTTACTAATTTTATTGTCATGATAACCAGCCACTCAAGTCACGGTGAAGTAAATCTTGAAGACGAAGAATATCGTCTCGGAAGTAACGCGCAAGCATGCGCTCCGCTTTCGCCGACGGCTTGTCCTTGGCGAGCGTCATGTTCTTCGCTCGCTGCCCGAGCTTACGCCGGAAGTCTTTCGGGAGAAGCGGTTTGATCACCTCTTTGACCGCGTTTGGCTTGGCGAAAAACTCATACATCAAGCGCGACTTCGGCTTGCCAGACTGGTTGTACCGCAGTGAAGTGTTAATGGAAACATCGTCGCGAAGGTTGAGGAAGGAAAACAGTTCCCGCACGACCTGGTCGGCATGCTCGAGGTCCTCATACAGAAAGATCTTCAGCTGGTCCCGGCCAAAGACGCTCATATACGCCTCAATCGACTGTGCGTAGAGCCCCGCTTCCTTGTACCACCAGAGCGGTTGATAATTTTGTTCTCTCCTGGTGGCCTCTTGCTCGAGGGCCTCTTCAAACGACAGGGTTTCGCGGCCGTCGCGAATGGTGTGCATGTACGCTGAAAAAGCGCGCTGCACCGGGTTGCGCAAGACAAGCGCAATTTTTGCATCGGGATTAAATTTGTGAATTCGAGCCGCTGCCTGAGGAAACGTCAAATAATAAACGGACGCCTCCCCCACGACGCTCTCATTCTGCACCCCATCAAACAGGCGCATGTAATCCTCCTGCGTTCGCGTGGTATTGTCCTGGAACCCTTGGTCACCTGGACCCTCAAATCGATCCGGAAACTCCGGCGAGCAAAAATAGTGCGGCTCTTTCACGCGACTCATATACACGTCAGGATGTTGTTGGACATAATAAAACAGCGACGTAGTCCCAGACTTCGCCGCACCCGCAATAAAAAAATTCGGAAGCCTAGCCATGATCATAGTCCACCTTTCACCTTACGGATTGTAGACTATGTGAATTGAAATTTCCTTGAACTAATTGTGTTACATTAATTATTTGTCCATAAAAAAAGGCCCGCCGAAGCGGGCCCATCAATCCAAGTTTTCAGGTGTCTGTCCCTTTTGTTTCCTGCGTTTCGTGTTGCGCTTGCGCTTCGAAATCCGCAGCTTGACTTCCCGTTCCACCGTGGTGTACTTCGTCACCATGGCGGGTGTGAGCACGCCCTTAGACGTGAACATACAGAAGTCGAACGGCGTTTTTAACTCGTCCTTCGGGACCTGCAGTTCATCTGCCAGAGCGTCTTTATCAAGCACTTCGCGTTCGCGAAATTGTGGAGACAACACGGCTATTTCGCCATTTGGGAGGGAGAACGTAATCTCCTCTTCCTCGTGACCTTCAAACAGTTCTTCAATTTCTTCCAACAGAAGTTTGTTCTCTTCATTCCGTTCCTTTGCGATCTCCTTGTTTTGAAAATAGCGCAGAACTTTGTCCTCAAGGCGTAAACGACCGGTCTGTTCCTCTTCTTGCCGTGCAGTGATGTCCTCTTCCAGTGTTGACACTTGTACAATTCACCTCATGTTATGTTCCATGATCTGTCCCTACTAGAGTAATGGGCACACAGCTATGTATTCTATCACGAAGAGCCCGTGGCAGGACATTGCACGACTCTATGGAGGCACAAAAAATGTGCAAGCCAGTTTCCACAGACCTGCACATCATCGGAGACGAAGGGCGCGTCTCTACCGTCAGTTTGTCACGTCTATCGCGATACCCAGTCCCTTTGCCACACGTTGGCCATACGTGGCATCAGCTTTCGTGAAGTGATCGATCTGACGGCGCAAAATCGTCTCATCGACGCCTTTCATCGCGTGTACGATGTTGTCTATCAGATGGTCCTGCTCCTCCGCGCTGAGCAAGCGGTACAAATCGCCAGGCTGCGTGTAGTGGTCATCGCTGGCATACGCGTGTTCGGCAGCGACGCCCGAGACTGGCAATTGATAACCCTTCGCCGCGTCGGACTGAACCGGGCCATGAAAGCTGTTCGGTTCATAATTGACACTTCTGCCACCGTTGTTGTCAAAGCGCATTGCGCCATCGCGCTGATAGTTTTGGGCCTTCGTCGCATGAGGGCGGTTCACCGGCAACAAGTTGTAATTGGTTCCGATGCGATAGCGATGTGCATCCGAATATGCAAATAGGCGACCTTGCAACATTTTGTCTGGCGAAAATCCGATACCTGGCACAATGTTGGCTGGTGAGAAGGCGGCTTGTTCAACTTCCGCAAAGTAGTTTTCGGGGTTCCGGTTGAGTACCATCCGGCCAATTGGAATCAGCGGGTAGTCCTCATAATGCCAGACCTTCGTCACGTCAAATGGGTCAAATTTATACGTCACGGCGTCCTCAAGCGGCATGATTTGAACGTAGACTTTCCACGCAGGATAGTCACCTTGCTCAATCGCCTCATACAGGTCGCGGGTGTGGTAATCTGGATCTTCTCCGGCCACGCGTATTGCTTCCTCGCGCGTAAAATTGTCGATGCCCTGCTCCGTTTTGAAGTGGTACTTCACCCAGACCGCTTCGCCCTTGTCATTTACCCATTGAAACGTATGACTGCCAAACCCGTGCATGTTGCGCAGCGTCCTTGGAGTGCCGCGGTCAGAAAAGAGAATGGTCACTTGGTGTAGGCTCTCCGGGGACAGCGACCAAAAGTCCCAAATTGCATTCGGATCTTTCAAATTGGTCGCTGGATTGCGCTTTTGCGTATGAATGAAGTCGGGGAACTTCAGCGGATCGCGAATGAAGAAGACAGGGGTGTTATTTCCCACGATGTCGTAATTCCCGTCTTCCGTGTACAACTTGACCGCAAACCCTCGCGGGTCCCGCTCCGTATCCGCCGCACCGCGTTCACCCGCCACGGTGGAAAAGCGGATGAACACCTCAGTTTGCTTGCCGACCTCGGATAAAAACTTCGCCTTTGTGTACTGGGCTACTGGATGCGTCACCTCAAAGTATCCGTAGGCACCCGCGCCTTTTGCGTGAACGACGCGCTCGGGCACGCGTTCGCGATTGAAGTGCGCGAGTTTCTCCACCAGATGCACGTCCTCTAACAGGACTGGTCCGCGTGCCCCAGCCGTCTTTGAATTTTGATTGTCGAGGACTGGTGCACCAGATTGCGTCGTCAATGGCTTGTCGGTCAAATCGATCTCTCCTCCAATTATTGAATTTAGACTTAGTTTAAATCTCGGTATATAATTTGGCAAGGGTTGCGCATACTTTCAAGAGGCGAACATTGACCGAATCTACGAGATGCGGTTGAATACATGAAGAGATTCTTCGGAGAGGATGGGGTTCCCCGTGAACCAGAAAATTAATTGGACCACGCAGCGTCGAGTCATCTACGAGTTGGTTCGCGACACGACAGACCACCCGACAGCCAGTGACGTGATGGAGCAGTTGCGGGCCGAGGGCCACCAGTTTGCGTACGGAACAGTCTACAATTCTCTTAGATATCTTGTTGATATGGGGTTAGTCCGCGAATTAAAACTCGGAAACGCAGTCAGTCGATATGACGCGCGGACAGAGGATCACCTGCACGTCATCTGCGACGTGTGTGGGAAAGTGGCTGAGGCGGAAATTGATTTACCGACCCGATGGCTGGAAGAAATTGCGGCCACGACGTCCTTCCAACTCGACAGTCCAGAAATTTTGTTGCACGGCGTCTGCCCGGACTGCCGTCGCGCGAACTAGCGGCTGACGCTTGTCATGAATCGGTTGCGAACCCATTAACCGCTTCCCGACTTCGTTCAGTCGCCCCCGATTGTAAAATGGGACAAGTCCGCTATCAAATCGTCATCTCGCATGCGATGACACATCCTCGGTTCGCCCTCGCACCAATCGGGCGCCTGTTTCCTCCTACTTCACAAAACTGTCCGGATAAGGCTTGGTCAAGTTCCCTATCCCCCCGGGCCACGGGACGTTCTGCCTTCATGCCGCCCGCAGCCTTTCTCTTAAGTCGACTCGGGTTCAACTGAATCGCGCTGTCCCTTGCGGATGAGATGCGACTCCCCCCACTCGTGCAAGAGGGTCAAAATCGGCTGCAGCGTCCGCCCGTACTCCGTGACAGAGTATTCGACGCGAGGCGGGATTTCAGGGTAGATCCGCCGCTCGATGATGTCCTCCTGTTCGAGCTCCCGCAACTGCTTTGTCAGTACCCGCTGCGTGATGCCCGGAATTCGTTTCTTGAGCTCGCTGAAGCGCAGCGTCGATTCGGACATCAATTGAAAGAGGATCATCATTTTCCACTTCCCGCTGATGATGTCGAGCGTAGAGTTCACTAGGCAACGTTCTTCAGGTTGATTCAAGGCAGATCCCTCCCGTACTTTATTGGTATCCCCTAGTATACTATGGCACACCAGAGTACGTACTTAACAAAACTCAACAGCTGATGAATAATTAGATATGAAATATTTCCGGACTGAAGTCCGTGCGTCACGTTCGTGACACGAAATCAAACGAATTAACCAGATGCAGGAGGTATAAGAGACATGGCAAAAACGACCTGGGCAGTAGATGCTTCCCACTCGGAAATTGGATTTAGCGCAAAGCACATGATGTTTACGACCGTTCGCGGGTCATTTAAGAAATTTGAGGCAACCGTCGTAGCAGATCCGGAAGATCTAAGCACCGCGGAGATCGATTTCACAATTGACGTAGCAAGCGTCGATACGCGCAACGAAGACCGCGACAACCACCTTCGCACAGGTGACTTTTTCGACGTCGAGAACTATCCAACCATCACCTTCAAGGCGACCGAAACGAAAAAGACCGGCGAGCACGAGTACGACATGATCGGCGACGTCACCATTCACGGCGTCACCAAGCCAGTCACGTTTCACGTCGTGTACCAAGGCACTGGCAAGAACCCATGGGGCGCGGAAGTTGCAGGTTTCGAAGCAACGGCTGCCATCAGCCGCAAGGACTTCGGGCTCACGTACAACGCTGCACTCGAAACCGGCGGCGTGCTCATCTCCGACCAGGTGAAACTAAACCTTGAAATTCAAGCGAGCAAACAAGCTTAACGTCGATTTCCATTTTCTGAACCAACCTGATAGCGTATAGGGAGTGAGGTTCAAATGCCTTGCTCCCTTTGTCTATTTATGGAGGTGACTCGATGCTGATCTACGTGGACGCAGACGCAGCGCCGAAGTCGGTTCTTCGGATCACGCGAGATGCCGGCGCGAAATACGACATCCCGGTCATTACGGTCAGTTCCATCAATCACGAGATTCGTGGAGAGCACCACATCCAAGTCGATCCCGCCCCACAAGCGACCGACATGGAGATTGTCCGCAGGATTCGGTCGAACGTCCCGACCATCGTCGTCACGCAGGACTATGGACTGGCGGCGCTGGTGCTCGCGCGCAAGGCACACGCCATCTCTCCAAGCGGCCTGTGGTTTACCAGTGACAATATCGACAGGTTGTTAGCAGAGCGCGCAGTGAGTGCGAAGTTGCGACGCGGTGGCAAAGTCCGCCTGCGCGGTCCGCGCGCGCGAACGGACAACGATGACAGACAGTTTGAAGAGAGCTTACTACGCCTCATCGAGTCTGTGAGACAACCGTAAACTATTCGTCGGCCCCTACTTTCCCTTGTGACGCTCTGACACCTGGCGATGGTGTGATAGGATAGTAAAAAGACACCATACGGTAAACGAGGTATGTATGATGAACGCGATCGAATGTCGGGACGTCACCTGGGTCAGAAATCGCAAGGAGATCCTTCAGAATGTTCAATGGACGGTCGAACCGGGACAGCACTGGGCCATCCTTGGTCTCAACGGCTCAGGGAAGACGTCTTTGCTCAACTTGATCAACGGCTATCAATGGGCCACTCGGGGCTCCATTCAGGTTCTGGGCGAGACCTTTGGCAAGACCGACCTCCAGGCGTTGCGTCGGCGAATCGGTTGGGTCAGCAACGCCATGGCGGACCGCTTTTCGACAGACAGACCTACAGACACCGCGTTAGAAGTCGTCATGAGCGGCAAATACGCTTCCGTCGGCTTGTGGACCCCCATCGACCAAATGGAGGACGAACCGGCCGCCCTGCAATGTCTAGAACAGGTACGCGCTGTCCACCTAAAGGATTCTGTGTTCAACGTCCTCTCGCAAGGGGAGAAACAGCGCGTCCTCATCGCGCGAGCGATGATGTCCCAATTGGGGCTTTTCATTTTGGATGAACCGTGTACGGGATTGGACATTTTGGCTCGGGAGTCGCTGCTAGAGACGATTGAGTCGTCGACGCGGCAACCGGAAGGACCGACGATTCTTTACGTGACGCACCACACCGAGGAGATCGTCCCGGGCATTACACATGTCCTTCTCCTCTCACGAGGGCGGGTCGTTGCAGCAGGTCCGAAACGGGACACCCTGACGAGTGCCAACTTGTCGCGCACATTCGGTCTCGATGTCAGTGTCGAGTGGAAACAGGATCGGGCTTGGTTGCAAGTGGAGACGACCTTGACCGTGCCAAGTCGAGCATCCGTATAGCCGCCTCCCAAGCGCAAAAGGGGTGTCCTTGGCCATCTGCCGATGGCCAAGGACACCCCTTGAAGTTCTTGAACACGGTTTGCGCTATCGAAACTCCCTGCGGCGTGGAAGGGCTAGTTCACGACCGATGCGTTGAAGGGTGAGGACGTCAGTGGATGGCTAACGAATACTGCTTTGGTGGAGCCGGCTTCACCCGAAGTTGCTGCGCTGCGTGGAGTGCGAAATAGGGATCTCGCAAGAAACCGCGGGCGATGGCGACGAGATCCGCGTCTTCATTGGCTACGACCGACTCTGCCAAGGCCGCGTCGTCGAGCATGCCCACTGCGATGACAGGCACGTTCAGCTTCTCCTTCAACTCGCGGGCAAACGGCACTTGATATCCCGGATAGTTACCAGGTTTGCGCGCTCCGGCCGGACCTTCACCGCCTGAGCTCACATGGAACATATCCACTCCAGCCTGCTGATATGCGCGTCCAAGCTCGACGGCGTGATCGAGCCCGTAACCGCCATCGGCGTATTCAACCGCCGATACTCGAAGTAAAAGTGGCATGGTACTTGGCATCTCGCTCTTCATCGCCTGAATGACTTCGACGCCAAATCGGGCGAGATCCGAGCCGTATTCATCCTTGCGATGATTGGTCAAAGGCGATTGGAATTGATGCACGAGGTATCCGTGTGCGCCGTGGATCTCAATCGTATCCACACCCGCCTGAACGGCTCTCCTTGCTGCTGCGCCGAACTTCTCCACCATCCGTTTGACGTCGTCCGTACTCAATTCACGCGGCGTCTTGTACTGGTCACCTTCAAACCGAATCGCCGATGGCGCGACCGGCTGCGCGGCATCCTCGGCCTTCCTCCCCGCGTGTGCAATTTGAATTCCAATTTTCGCGTCGTATTGATGCACCGAATCGATGATGCGTTGAAAAGCTGGAATGTGGTCGTCGGACCAAATGCCGAGATCGTAATCCGTGATCCGGCCGTCCGGCTCAACGTCGGTCATCTCGATGATGACGAGGCCTGCGCCCCCGACGGCCCGACTGGTGTAGTGAACAAAATGCCAATCGTTCGGGACACCGTCCTTCGCGGTCACAGAATACTGGCACATCGGTGCCATGACAATTCGATTCTTAAGCGTCAAGTCCTTTAGTGTGAACGGCGTGAAAAGCTTTGCCACAGCGATATCCCCTCTCCAATTTGCGTACGTTCTTAGGCTGTGCACACCCCGTGACTCGATGCGCCAAACATCACTATCATAAATTTAGTCACTTCATTTAGCAAATTAGCAGAGAGACAAACGGATAACAGGGGGGATTTGAGTAACCGACAGTAAATCGACATTTCCCAAGCAATACTGACGGCACGCGACAGATCCCCCACGGGTTAACATAACGTATTGACGCTCTACTCCCGGGTCTACATATGTAAAAAACCGCGCCCGTCGTTTAGACGGACGCGGCTCTTCTGATGCACTGACGCTATCGTTTTGATTCGGCGTCGCTCACCGATGTTTACCCTCGACCTCTGTTGCCGCGGTAGTGCCCGCCGGCGGCGCTGCCACCCTTGCCATAGCGCGACGAGCCATGACGCGCTCCGTCGCGGCCGCGGTGGTGATCTCGTCCACGGTCCTTGTGCTGACCGCGGATGCGTACCGGGCGCTCTGCCGTCAAGGTAATCGGCACTTCCTTCGTACCCTTGGTCAACAACTTGATCGCAGCCGATACGATGACGATGGAGTTCTCATTTTCCAGCAGCTCCTCGGCCATGTGACGGAATCCGCCGAGATCGCCGCTCTGGCTTGCCTCAAGCAATTGATCCATGGCGATTCGCTGCTTGCTCTCCTTGGCTTCAACGTACGTCGGTAGCGGTTTACGCGTGATCTTCCGCTTCGTGCTGCGTTCAATTTGATGGAGATGATCGATCTCCCGCGGTGTGACGAAGGTCGAAGCGATACCGCTCTTCCCCGCACGACCCGTACGGCCAATTCGGTGGACGTAACTGTCGATGTCCTGCGGGATGTCGAAGTTGTAAACGTGCGTGACGCCTGATACGTCGAGACCGCGCGCAGCCACATCCGTCGCCACTAGCACGTCCAAACCGCCGTCCCGAAACTTGCTCATGACGTTGTCGCGCTGCTTCTGGCTGAGGTCGCCGTGAAGGCCATCCGCAACATAGCCTCTCGTCTGCAAGGCGCTTGTCAATTCGTCCACGCGGCGCTTCGTGCGGCCGAAGACGATGGCCAATTCTGGGCTTTGAATGTCGAGCAGCCTCGTCAGCACGTTGAGCTTCTGGGCTTCCGACACTTCGTAATAGACCTGTTCAATGCTCGGTACAGTCACCTCGGTCGCCTTCGCCGAGACCAGCACGAAGTCGCGCATGAACTTCTTCGCCAGCTCGCGAACGCCCGGTTTCATCGTGGCTGAAAACAGCATCGTCTGTCGTTCCGACGGACACGCACCCAGAATCGTTTCAATATCTTCCACGAAGCCCATATCGAGCATCTCATCGGCCTCGTCGAGTACCGCGACGCGAATGGAATCCAGGCGTGCCGTACGTCGATTCATGTGGTCCATCAAACGGCCCGGTGTCGCCACAATCACGTGTGGACGGTTTCTCAGTGCTCGAATCTGGCGGCCGATGTCTTGACCGCCGTAGACTGCTAGCACGCGAACACCTTTTACGCCACCGACTTTGATAATTTCTTCTGCAACCTGAATACAGAGTTCGCGGGTTGGCGTCAGGATGAGTGCTTGTAGTGCATCGCTATGCGTGTCTACCTTTTCCACGACGGGAATCGAGAAGGCGACGGTCTTCCCTGTACCGGTTTGCGCCTGCCCAATCACGTCCGTTCCGGACATCGCGACAGGAATCGCCTGTGATTGAATGTCAGTAGCCGACTCAAAGCCCATATTTCCGAGAGATCGGAGTACTTCTTCACTTAAATTCAGTTCCGAAAATAAAGACATACTGTTACCCCTTTTGACGTTTGGGTTGCCACCTAAGATTAGACTTGTACAATTCGTGCAGTGACATACCTCGAAATGCAATTTCTTGCCCCGACGGGCATCGTAACGCGTGATACCTTACTCCTGACATGCTTCAAAGACGAGTGACACGCTGTTCATCGCCGTCTGGGTGGCCACGGTCCCACTCCAGAGATAGCGTGGGTTCGTCTCGTTTCTGTTGTACCGAAATCGTTCCAGGCTCGTCGACCAGCCCTCTTGGTTTATCCATTTTCAACTATGGCAGAGTGAGCCAAATCCAGGTGAACTCACCATACAATTGGCGTGCAAGATAAACGCAGCTATATAGAGTGGATACGCAGTGGAGATTTCCGACGGAGTCATCAGTTAGAGGAGAAGTATCACGATAAGGAACTTACGAGTATGAACCCATCATTCGTCGATACCACGTGGTCGCTGACTGATATTACCAAGATAGATGATGACCGGTGCGCGGGGCGATGCCACACAGGCACGCCCCGGCGAGTGTTGACAGTTAGGCCGCTACTCAGTTTTCCTCAGAGCGTGGAAACCTTGTTAGAATCCAGTCCTTCATCAATCTCATCTTCGTCGAGCATCGCTTTGGGCAGTCCCGTATGTCCGCCCCAATAATATGTGATCACTGCAATCACGGCGATAATCACTTGGTCCCATATACGTGGGATCCACGCGATACCCCCGAAATCCCCGAGTTTCGATACAATCACAATCGCCGCATAATAGAATACCAACCACCACGAAGATTTCAACTGCTGCGCAAATGAAACTTGTCGCTTCGGTACCCAGCGATAGGCAAACAGGTAAAACACAAACATGACTAACTGTGAACCGAGCAGCCACGAATCCACAGTCCATCCAGTCCAATACACGATGAGACTGGCGATGATGAACGCAATCGGACCGATGACGTGCATTCCCTTTAGATAGAAAGGACGGTCGAGCTCCGGCGCGTTCTTTCGGAACGCGTACGCCGAAATGGGTGCCAACGCGTACGTCAGAACCAGCGCATCGGATACCACCCCGATGAGCGCGCCCTAAGACGGAAACGGCAGTGTCCAGAAAATCGAGAGGAAAAACGAGAGCCACAGTGCTGGCCTCGGAATCCCCGTCCTTGCGTCGATTCTACCAAAGATCTTGAACAGTGTCCCGTTTTTTGCCCAACCAAATACAATTCGCGACGAGGAGTTCATGAAAATGTTCGCGGACCCACTCGGAGACACAATTTAAGAGAGAGAAGGCGAACAGCAGAGCCACCTGTAAAATCCAGCCGAGCGCCGAGGGCGCCTCTGCGTGCGAGTGAGACAGTGCCGACCACCACGATGACGCGTACTGGCGCGCTGCCTCGACTTCGATGCTGCACGGACTCGAGTATGCAATCAGCGTCGCAAACCCCATCAGGTATCCCAGAAGCGGGCCATGCGAATACACTGGATAGCGGACAATTCCGCCAGCCCGGGGAATCGCTCCGCCGAGTTCAGCGTAGACGAGCCCGGCAATCGGTCGGATGAAAAATTATCCATCTACTTGTCCTTACTGCGCTCAATTTCCTCCGCCAATTCACTTAAATACGTCCACCGCTCGAGCAGGTGCTCGAGTTTAGATTCGAACGCCTGCTGTTGTGCGAACAGTTCCTGAAGACGTACGTGATCCGCCGCGTGGACTTCCATCTGTTTGATCACGTCTTGGAGGGCCGTTTCGGTTTCCTCGATGAGTCCTTCGATCTCGTCGTATTCCTTTTGCTCCTTGAACGTGAACTTGAGCGTGTCCCGCACTCGGGTGTGGGGATTTGGATCTGCGCGACTGTCTGGACTTGGCTCTTTTGAATCGTCTGCATGCGTGCGCGAGGCGGCACGTTCCAGATAATCCGTGTAGTTCCCGAAATAGACCTCGATGTTTCCGCGCCCGTCGAGGGCAAAGATCTTGTCCGCCACCCTGTCCAAAAAGTACCTATCGTGCGACACCGCGATGACGGCCCCGGCAAAATCGTCGATATACGACTCGAGAACGGACAAGGTCGGGATGTCGAGATCATTGGTCGGTTCATCGAGCAGGAGCACGTTTGGCGCCGACATGAGCGTCTTCAACAACGCGAGCCGCCGGCGCTCGCCACCGGACAGCTTGGCAACAGGCGTCCACTGCAGGCTCGCCGGGAACAAGAATCGTTCGAGCATCTGAGTGGCCCGGATTCGCTCCCCGTCTGCCGTCTCGACGTACTCCGCCTCCTCGCGAATGACGTCGATGACGCGCGTGTCGCTGTCCACCGCCTCGTGCTCCTGAGCGAAATAGCCCATTTTCACAGTCGATCCGATTCGCACCTCACCGCTGTCCGGGAGCTCCATACCGGCTATCATTCTCAATAAGGTCGACTTCCCTGCGCCGTTTGGGCCGATGATGCCAATTCGGTCATTGCGCTGGACGATGTAGTCAAAGCCATTCACTATCTGTTTGTCGGCGAATGCCTTCACCACCTGATGGAGCTCGACGACCGACTTTCCAAGGCGCGTGGACGCGGTCGAGATGGCCACCGTTTCTCCTATGGCCTCCGGAGTTTGTTCCAAAACTTCATAGTACCTATCCGTTCGCGCCTTCTGCTTCGTCCCGCGCGCCCTTGGGCCTTTGCGAATCCACTCGATTTCATTGCGAAGAAAATTTTGCCGCTTCTCTTCCGTGGAGCGCGCAGCCTCTTCTCGCGCCATCTTCCCTTCGAGAAACGCTTCGTAATTGCCCTGATAGGTGTAGATGTGGCCATTGTGAAGTTCGAAAATCCTGTTCACGACGCGGTCGAGAAAGTACCTGTCGTGCGTCACCATAAACAGCGCGCCTTTTCGCCGCGCGAGGTAGCTCTCGAGCCACGCCACCGTCTCATTGTCAATGTGGTTGGTCGGCTCGTCGAGAACCAGTAAATCGGAAGGCTGTATCAGTGCGCGCGCCATGGCCACACGCTTGCGCTGCCCGCCGGAGAGCGTCCCGACTTTGCTGTGCATATCGGTGATCCCCAACTGCGTAAGAATGGTCTTTGCTTCGTGCTCGAGATTCCAAGCGTCCGACTCGTCCATCTGCGACTGGAGGCGGATCAATTGCTTTTGTGCCGCAGCAGACCCTGGGTTCAGTTGCAGCTGATTCAACGTATCTTCATACACTCGAAGGAGTCGCATCACAGGCAAATCCCCGTAAAAGACCTGCTCGAGCACGGTCCCGTCATGATCAAACTGTGGGTCTTGAGGTAAAAAGTGTACACGCACGCCGCTGCCGAGCGTGACGGTACCCGAATCGGGTTCATCGAGACCCGCGAGGATCTTTAACAAACTCGACTTCCCTGTGCCATTGACCCCGATGAGCCCGACTTTATCCGCCCCGTCAATCCCAAACGAAACGTCGTCGAGCAACACCTTTTCACCGTATCGCTTTGCCATACGTTCTGCCGATAATATATTCATCGTCATCAAACCCGCTATCTCACTTGTGTTTCGAGCCGACCATGAGGAAGGCAGCCGACTCGTCCGTATAGACTCATGATACCATGACGAACCTGCCGTCATGGCGACGCGGCTCACCTGACAAATTCGCACAAAACGCATATTTAATCAGAACTTTATATCGCCAGAAGTGCCATCGATGGATATACTATTGGACGAAGTTCGCCAAATTCCGCACAAGGAGGCCTTGACTTGAGGTCGTTTGTTCGTGCAATTCCGCTCTCGTTTCAGCACGTGTTTGCCATGTTTGGCGCCACTGTGCTCGTTCCGTTCCTGACTGGACTAGATCCCGGCTCAACCCTCGTCGCCAGTGGCGTCGGCACAATCATTTTCCACCTGATCACACGCGGCAAGGTTCCTACTTATTTGGGTTCATCCTTCGCATTTATCGCGCCACTCACCCTGTTCGTCACCAAGCAGCACGCACCTGGACAAGCTGTTACAGGACTTATCAGCGTCTCTATTGTATACGGCATATTATCGCTCGTCATCGCCAGTGTCGGCGTGCAACGGGTTCGCAAAGCCATCCCGCCCGTAGTCGTCGGCCCGGTTGTGGCCATCATCGGTCTGTCACTCGCCCAAACGGCGATTCAATCGGAGGCGTCGACACACTGGGATGTCGCGATTGTCAGTCTATTGGCGGCCATCCTGGCGTCACTCGTCGGCCCAAAACAAATGCGACTCATTCCGATTTTGTTCGGGATTGTCATCGGGTACGTGTACTCCATCATTCGCGGCGGGCTCGTCGACTTTAGTGGCGTACGGACTGCGTCGTGGGTCCAGTTCCCGCACTTTCATGCTCCGACCTTCAGTTGGTCGGTGATCCTTGCGATGGCCCCCATCGCACTGGTCACGTTTGTCGAGGACCTCGGACATATGTTCGTCCTCAACGAGATCACCGAAAAGGACGTCGTCAAAAACCCTGGGTTTCCGTCCATTCTCTTGGGTAACGGGGTAGCAACCTTTGTATCCGCCCTCTTAGGTGGTCCTGCTCAGACCACCTACGCGGAAAATCTCGGCGTGCTGGCGATGACGCGCCAGTTTTCCAGCCGCATCATTCAAGGGGCCGCGGTCATTGCCATCATCCTCGGCCTACTTGGGAAGTTTGGCGCACTCATTCACTCCATCCCAACTGCTGTGATGGGTGGTATCGGGATTCTCCTCTACGGCATGATTGCCGCAATGGGGATTCGCCACATGATTGAGGAAAAGGTGAACCTCGCCAACATGAAGAACCTGATCATCGTCGCCGTCATCTTTATTGTTGGGGTCGGGTACGCCAACAATGGCATCGCGTACGCGACCATCGCAGGACTCCTGATTTACTGGCTGATCCCGAACCTCGGAAACCGCGCGGAAAAATAAAATAACGCACTCGCAAGAGCGGGCCATCCCTTCGTCATCCTAGGACGACACAGGGATGGCTCTTTTTTCTGTCCGGATGGTTGGATAAAGCGGGGCCGCTCGCTCAAAATGGATGCTTCACGGCGAATTGTATGTGCTATTCTGACAGAGTCATGTGGACGCCTTCACACGAAATTTTGCACACATGTAGCCCGAATGGCACAGACGAGAGGATGGATATGTGTGAGAACCGCCCTGCTCAAACTTCGCGCATTTTACCTGGTGACGGGGTTGTCAGGAGGCATTCTGGTTCCATACCTGTCCTTGCTCTTCGAACACAACGGATTCACGAGTGGAACCGTCGGTCTGATTATGGCTATCGGCACATTCGTCTCCGTTCTCACACAACCTCTGTGGGGCGTGCTTGTCGATAAATTCCAATTGACCCGATTGACACTCGCCATGAGTTCGACAGTTCCGGGTATCCTCGCGGTTGTATTCGATGTGAAATGGCTGTGGATGGTCGTGTTCGCCAACGCGGTATGGAACATCTTTTCCTCTCCGCAGACGCCGACCGCAGACGCTTACGCGGTCACCAGCGCGGCTAAATCAGGCGCCTCTTATGGGTCTATTCGGTTGTTTGGCAGTCTCGGGTTTGCGATTGGCGGGTACCTCAGTGGGGAATACCTCGCCCACGCGCCGTTGACGTCGCTCTGGATCCCCTATATCGTCATCTCCCTGCTCGGGGGCGCCATCGCGTGGATGCTCCCCAAAAACGACGTCCGTTTCGCCGGCAGGGTACCCCTCCGCCAAGGGATCTCCGCGCTGATGCGAGATCGGCGATTCATCCTCTTCCTCATTGGAGGATTCCTAGTCAGTCAGACGCTGACGGCGTTCAATACGTATTTTGCACTCACCTTTCAGGCGATGGGTGGTTCCTTTGCCCTGACCGGCGTAGCCTTCTTTATCGCATCCGCAACAAACGTTCCGGCGATGTTGGTGGCACGTCTTGTCATCGACCGAATTGGCCGCGAGACGACGCTTCTCATCGCCTCGTTTGCCTACGTACTGCGCTGGGGCGTGCAAGCGTTCCTCCCCATCCCCTGGGTGGCCATCGCGATTCAAGTCCTACACGGCGTGTCCTTTGGATTTTATTACGTATCTGCCGTGGGCTTCGTGTACAAATCCGCTGAGAAGGACCTGCAGACGACGGCGCAGAGCATCTTTGGCATGATTTGTACGGGTCTGGCTGGAATTGTGGGAAATCTGTTGAACGGGTATCTGATTCACTATGGAGGGCCTTTTGTCATGTACCTGTCGTGTACAGTTAGTTCCCTTCTCGGGTCGCTCTGTTTCTTCTATGTACTCCGGCTCGGGCGCACCACACGTATGACGGAAGCACCCGAGACTGGACGAGGACTAAATCAGGACTGACTTCCCCGTGGACTCACGCGGCTCTTATACCACTTGCGAGGTAGAAAAACAGTCGAATTCGCCTAAGCACCTAATCGATCTCCGCGTCGTCCTCGCTTGCCTGTTGCAAGCGAACGATATCCGCTTCCACGCGACACGTCTCTTCGTGAATCAAGTGATAGAGGCGCGACATGAACTCTTTGCTCAACGACAAGTGACTCCCCAATTCGATGTATGACTGCTCGACCTGCCGAGCCCGCTCTATCTGAACGACCGGCTTCGCCCATTTGCCCTTCAACTCCGCAATTTTCCTGGCCGCTGCAAAACGCAAGGCGATGGCTTCAATCACCTTTTCGTCAATTCCGTCAATCTCCGCCCTGTACGCTCCGATGCCGCTCGCCCACGTCTCTTCTGTCACGGTCGATCCCTCCTCAAAGGTTGTTGCGCATGGCGCAATAAACTACCCAAGCATCTCCTGTAGCGTCTCTGTGTGTAGGCGAATGGCTGCCACGAACAACAAAAAAATCCCGCCCCAATAGGGGCGAGATTGTGCTCGCGGTACCACCCTAATAAAAGGTCATAACGACCTTTTATCTTCGTTCAGGATATCGAGACCTTTGGGGTCCCGGCACGGACTACCAACCGAAAACGGCCTTCACCCGGGCAGCTCCGGAGTGAACTTCAGCTGATTCGCCGCATCGGTTTGCACCAACCACCGACTCTCTGACCGGCCTTAGGCAGCCTACTCTCTCCATCACAGCACGCGTATTCTGAATGTTTATAATACCTTATACAATTGCACACAGACTGTCAACCCATCGTCGGCGAAAACGTGCAACACAGCAAACGACAGATTAAACCGCGCTTTGTGGTCAGTCTCCCCAGTGGTGCTCGATAAACCTGTCCCGCCCCGAGGCCTGACGGTACCGGTTGTAATGCGCAGGATTTCGGCGGTAGTAGCCCTGGTGATAATCCTCCGCCTCGTAAAACGGCTTCGCCTCTAAAATCTTTGTGACAATCGGCTTTGAAAAGCGACCCGACGCCTCTAATCGCCGCTTCGAGGCCTCCGCGCGAAGCCGCTGATCTTCGTCATGATAAAATATGGCGGTTTGGTAGGAGGGTCCCCGATCGTAAAACTGCCCCCCCGCATCCGTAGGATCGATTTGCCGCCAGTATATGTCGAGCAGTTCATCGTACGAGATGACATCCGGATCGAACGTGATTTGAACCGCTTCGTAATGGCCTGTCGATTCCGAACAGACCTCTTCGTAAGTCGGATGTTCTGTGGTCCCTCCCGTGTAGCCGGAAACGACCTTCTGAATCCCCGGCCACTGGTCAAACGGCTTGACCATACACCAAAAGCAGCCACCTGCGAAGGTGGCCACGGAAGACTTGCCAGCCACTGTTTCTGACACGCGAATCCCTCGCAATCTCCATGGACTTCAAACCAGTTGAACCTATCGTACAACATCCGCTCTGCGGACGAAAATGAAGGCACAAAAACAGCCACTGCCGATATCGACAGTGGCTGTGATAGACGAGCTTACGCGATGATGTCTGACAGTTCCGCTTCAAGTTCCGACTTCGGTCGGTAACCGACAATCTGCTTGACGACTTCCCCGTTTTTGAAGACCAACATCGTGGGAATGCTCATCACGCCGAATTGAGACGTCGTCGTCGGATTTTCATCGACATTCAATTTTGCGACGGTCAGCTTATCTGCATATTCCTGAGAAATCTCTTCGAGAACCGGGCTCATCATCCGGCACGGGCCACACCAAGTTGCCCAAAAATCGACCAAAACGGGCTTGTCGGATTGAACCGTCGTGGAAAAATCCGCATCTGTCACTTTCTGTGTCGCCAATTCTCTCACACTCCCAGATGATGAATGCACGAAAGAACATCCATTCATTTTATTTACTTTTTTATAGTAACACCACAAAAGTAATATTTCAACCCTCGATCCGCCCCGCATAAGCGCACCGACCAACGCATGTGCGCAATTCAGAGCTTGGGTGTCAGCGAGTCAAGTCATAGTACCGAAAACACGTCTGGATGTGGTCCATCACGACACCCACCGCCTGCAAGTAAGAATAGACGATGGTGGTCCCGACGAAATTAAATCCGCGACGCTTCAAGTCCTTGCTGATTTTGTCCGAGAGTTCCGTGCTCACCGGCACATCCTTCAAACTCGCCCAGTGATTCACCACCGGTTTGCCGTCGACGAAGCCCCAAAGATACGATGCAAACGAACCAAACTCTTCTCGTACCCGCAAAAACGCATTGGCGTTTCGAATCTCCGAAGCCACCTTCAAACGGTTGCGAACAATTCCAGACGCCTCAGAGAGCAGTTGTTCGACCTCCGTATCGCCATACAGCGCAATTCGCTCGTAATTGAAACCGTCGAACGCACTCCGATAGTGCTCACGTTTCTTTAAAATGGTATACCAGCTCAATCCCGCTTGTGCGCCTTCGAGGATCAAAAATTCAAACAGTTTGGTGTCATCGTGTACCGGTACCCCCCACTCTTCGTCGTGATACGCAAGATAAAGTGGATCTTGATTGACCCAGCCGCAACGCTCCATCGAGCAATCCTCCAAACACGTGCCGTCGAATTTCCAGACTCCGTTACAGTCGAGATTTTAAAAGTATACCAATCGCCGAATTCAATCGATAGGAAACCGCTGTGGTAGGATGGAAGGGTATTCTAGCCATTTGCCCCGGGCCTATAGGTGAGGTGAGTCGTTGTGAGTTTGGCGAAAAAAATGTTGATCAAGCAAAACTATCGCGGCGTCGTCTTGAATGCGCCAGATGGATTCTCCTTGTCGGCAACAGAGCTTCCAGACGCGGTACAAGTCACGCACGAACTGAGTGGGGCGTTCGACTTCGCGCTCGTATTTGCCAAAGACCAAGCGCAGTTGCGCGACTGGTTTCCAAAGGTTCTCCCACATCTGCAAGCGGACGCAAAGCTCTGGGTCGCGTACCCAAAGAAAAGTTCAAAGCTAAAATCGGATATCAGCCGGGACGAAGGTTGGGAAATCGCCAAAGAGGCAGGCTACCAGGGCGTCAGTCTCATCTCTATCGACGAAACTTGGTCGGCGTTTCGACTTCGCAAAGCCGTAGACTGACTGGAGGAGATCACATGTCGACATCGCACCTGAATCAGACTTGGGACTTAGATGTAATCTTCCCAGGCGGAAGTGAGTCAAAGGCGTTTCGCCTTCACCTGGACCACTTGACCACCGATATTGATTCCTTCGCAATCTCCGTTGCGAAGCTGGAGAATCACAGCACAAAGGACATCGCACAGGCGATTCTCACCATGCAGGACATCGCCGCTCGCGTGCGCGAAGCGGGCGCCTTCGTGTCCTGCCTGAATGCACAGAACGTCAAGGATGCAGAGGCAAAACGACTCGGCGGCCACTTGAATACACTTCGCGCAAAATACGTCAAAGCGCTCACAAAACTGGACGATACACTGGTTCATCTGACGAGTGATCAGTTTGGCAAGCTGCTGCAAGAGCCGCAAATCAACCAGTTGAGCTTCGTTCTCGAGGAGCGCAAACGTCGCGCTAAGGACAAACTTCAGGCGGATAAAGAAGCGTTGGCCGCAGCGCTGTCAGTAGACGGTTACACCGCGTGGAGTGACTTGTACGATACCATTGTCGGGCGTATGACGATTCCATTCGAAGAGGGCGGCCAGGTGAAAGAACTGTCCGTGGGGCAGGCGAGTAATCGTTTGAAAATGGCTGACAGGGCCGGGCGTGAACGCCTCTTCGCGACGTGGGAAGCGGCGTGGGCCGATGAGGCTGAACTATTCGCGAGCACTCTCAACCACCTGGCTGGATTTCGGCTCAATCTCTACGAAGCGCGCGGGTGGGATTCGGTCCTGAAAGAACCCCTCGACATCAATCGGATGTCGCCGGCGACGCTCGATGCCATGTGGGGTGTGATCTCCGACAACAAGGCCCCGTTCATCGAGTTTCTCAAAGCAAAAGCGAGCCTTCTCGGCGTGGATCGGCCGACCTGGTCGGATGTCGAAGCGCCCGTCGGCACGGCAACCAAAACGTATACATACGAGGAAGCCCGCGACTTCATCGTGCGCCACTTCCGTCAGTTCAATCCGGCCATGGCCGACTTCGCGAACATGTGCTTTGAACAGCGCTGGATCGAGGCGGAAGACAGGGCTGGAAAACGACCAGGTGGCTTCTGCACCAGTTTTCCCGTCAGCGCACAAACCCGCATTTTCGTCACGTTCTCCGGCACGGCTTCAAACGTGGCCACGCTCGCACACGAGCTCGGACACGCGTATCACCAACACGTCATGCGCGGGATGCCACAATTGCTCACGAACTATGCGATGAATGTCGCGGAGACCGCTTCGACGTTTGCGGAGATGATCGTCGCAGATGCCTCCGTCAAAGAAGCGCGCAATGCCGCCGAGCGACTTTCCCTGCTCGAAGATAAAGTCGGTCGCAGCATCGCGATGTTGATGAACATACACGCGCGTTTTCTGTTTGAGACCCGCTTCTACGAGGCCCGTAAACAGGGGCTCTTGGACGTGCGAGATCTAAATCAATTGATGGAAGATGCGCAGGCACAGGCGTTTGGCGGTGTTCTTTCGAGCTTCCACCCGCACTTCTGGGCCTCCAAGCTCCACTTTTACATCACGGGAACGCCGTTCTACAACTTCCCTTACACGTTTGGCTACCTATTCAGCACGGGGATCTACGCTCGTGCTCATCAAGAAGGCCCCTCGTTCGCGGACAAATACGTCGCCCTCCTGCGCGATACCGCATCGATGCAGGTCGAAGATCTGGCGAAGAAACACCTCGGCGTCGACCTGACGAAACCAGATTTCTGGGAAGGTGCAGTGAATCTCGCCGCATCCGACGCCCGCAAGTTCGTCGAACTCGCTCGCGCCTGAGCGCTTTAACACTACTCGGTGACACGGCTTTGGGGCAGAGTCCAGACAAAAAGAGTACTAGCGAACAACGCGCTGGTACTCTTCTGCCCTGCACGGAACAACATCTGTTTACGAATCTGCGGTTTGCCGTGCAAGCGCCTGCTTCCCCGCCTCGATGACCTCAATGATCCTGTCGACGTCGTACACCGCCCCAGCCCATGCGCCACCGCTCACGGACTGTAAGGCTGCCCAGAGACGAGTATCGTCCGGGAGGTCGGGGTCCGGCGCCAGGCCCTTTGCTGCAGGTCTCGCAAGCAAAATCTCCCTTCCCTCCGCCGGGGTGAGACGATGCTCTTTATTCCCGACAAAATCAACAGAGCCGGTCAAATTCTTGCAGTCGATGACAATTTGGATAAGATCCCCGCTTTGCAGTCTCCCGATGGGGCCACCCGCCAACGCTTCGGGCCCTACGTGACCGATACAGGCCCCCGTCGAGACGCCAGAGAACCTCGCATCCGTTACGAGCGCGACCTGTTTGCCGAACGAGAGATGCTTGAGAGCAGACGTCAATTGGTAAGTCTCCTCCATGCCCGTGCCCGACGGTCCACGTCCAATCAGTACCAATACGTCCCCAGGAGCAATGTCCCCCGCCTTGATGGCTGCGATGGCATCTCGCTCCGTCGTATACACCTTCGCTGGTCCCGTATGTCGGTACACGCTATCCGCGTCCAAGACACTTCTATCAATCGCCGTCGACTTAATCACCGCTCCGTCCGGAGCCAGATTGCCCGTTGGAAATGTCACCGTGGACGTGAGTCCGCGCTCGCGCGCCGCCTCCGGGCGTAAAATGACATCGTCCGGATTCACGCCGTCCGCCTCGAGTAAGCGCTTTCGAACGCGGTATCGTCTATCCGAGTCAGCCCACCAGTTTAAGACTTCATCGAGCGTATAGCCTGTAACCGTCAGCGCGTCGGTGTTGAGGAGTCCCAGCTTGCGCAAGTGCAGCATGACCTCCGGCACGCCACCAGCGAGGAACGCGCGGACGGTGGGATGTGGAATTGGACCGTTCGGGAGCACACTCACAAGCCTCGGCACGCTGCGGTTGATATCCTGCCAATCAGAAACGCTCGGCACCTTCAGTTTTGCGGCATGAGCAATCGCCGGGATGTGCAGCAACAAGTTCGTCGATCCGCCAAACGCCGCGTGCA
This sequence comes from Alicyclobacillus fastidiosus, assembly GCF_026651875.1. Taxonomy (GTDB): domain Bacteria; phylum Bacillota; class Bacilli; order Alicyclobacillales; family Alicyclobacillaceae; genus Alicyclobacillus; species Alicyclobacillus fastidiosus. The sequence goes on from NZ_CP104067.1 coordinate 4,553,354, forward strand.
ACACCATCGCGTTGTGCAAGCTTTGGTTTGTCAACACGTCCTGCACGCCGATTCCCTGTTGCAAGTTGCGAAGAAGAGCGCGCGCAGAGTGCACTGCCAACTCGCTCCAGATGGGTTGCCCAGACGGGATGAGCGCGGAGTGCGGCAACGCCATGCCAAGTGCCTCCGCAACGACTTGTGCCGTTGCCGCCGTCCCCAGGAATTGACACCCGCCGCCCGGCGTCGCACACGCCTTACAAGCGACTTCGGACGCGTATTCCAAACTGATCTCCCCGTGTGCATACCGGGCGCCGATCGTCTGGACTTTGCCAGCATCCTCACCGTCCTCCGCCGGTAGCGTAACACCACCAGGGACCAAAATTCCTGGTAGTTCTCGTAGCGAAGCGAGTGCCAGCATCGTCGCCGGCAACCCCTTATCGCACGTCGCGACACCCATTACGGCTTTACGCGTGGGCAACGAGCGGATGAGCCGGCGCATGACCATCGCGGCGTCGTTGCGGTAGGGCAACGAGTCAAACATCCCCGCGGTCCCTTGTGAGCGACCGTCGCAGGGGTCACTGACATAAGCCGCATGGGGCACTGCCCCTAACCGCCGAAACTCTTGCGCTGCCGCTCTCAGCAAGAGTCCGATTTCCCGGTGTCCTGTGTGATATCCAAGTGCGATGGGCACACCGTCGTCATCTCGCACCCCACCCAGCGTACTCAGCATCAGGACGTGACGCCCGAGCACTCGGCTCGGCTCCCAGCCCATTCCAACGCTTTGCGTCAAACCAAACAGATCTCCGCTCGCCCAGGTTCTGAGCATCTCGGGAGTTAACGGTAGCTTCCCCTCTGGCCCCTTCGCCTGCGTCGGAATATGGTATAAATCCTCTCGACTCGACTGAAACATCGCAGATAAACTGTCAGCTTGCACAAGTGCCACTCCTCTCAGCACAGGCGTTCTTTGCCCCATTGACGCAGAGAACAGCGCGAAAGAACACTAGTATACAAACCCCAAAAGCGCGCTGCCCGCCCGATGTCTGCGTCGTTGCCAGTGTCAATCAGTAAAAAACGATGGATATTTGTTCTTTACCACCGGAATGTCTTCACTCAGTCGACATAGGTGCGTGCTCAATATCGAGATGGCTTTCGATTCATCGCGTGCACAAATTGCAGAGAGCAACTGTTCATGCTCCTGAATCAGGGTGTCGATGTTTTGAATCTCCTGCAGTGATAGGACGCGTACGCGGTTCAAGTGACCTCGCATCTGCGAGACGATGGAGATCAGGGTGTCATTGCCGCTGGCCGCGAGAAGCAGGCGGTGAAACTGTTCATCCGCTTGCAAGAACTCCGCTGGATTTTGACTTTGCGCCGCGTGCGCCTGCATCTCCAGGCTATTGCGAAGTTCTCGTTGCAGAAATTGATATTCGCGACTGTCGCTGTCCCAATCACGGGCGACTCGTCGCAGCGCGCTGACCTCGAGACTCTCCCGGACAAATCGCGTCTCCTCCACTTTCTTTTCGGAGATGAGCGCAATCTTCATGCCCCGTTGGGGCAACACTTCAATCAGACCTTCGACGAGCAGGGTGTGAACCGCCTCGCGAATCGGCGTGCGGCTCATGTTCAGCCGCTGTGCGAACTCCGATTCGTAAATCGTCTGTCCCGGCTGCAAGCGCACCGACAAAATATCCTCGCGGATGGACTCATAAGCCTGTTCGCCTAGCGTCTTTTTCCCCTCTTTCAAATGAAAACTGCCGATCATGTTCAGGCCCCCATCGCAAGGATTGTGACGATGCCCATTCACGTACGAATGCGGGCGTTCGAACCACCATAGGTACATTCGTCACTTCATTTATCACCGATACGATCATTGTATTGTATACTTGTATGTTTAAGTCAAGTTAAATTGCGAAATATATATCGAAATCATTAGATAATTAAAATCGCCAGATAGTGGTCTTGAGACGCCTGACGTAAATCGTAGAAACTCGGTCTCCCAGAGACCCGAAAGCGGTTTGGCAGCGCACGAGCCACCCGCAAAAAGTAGCCCGTACGAAATCCCCCACCGACGATTGCAAACGGTACAGCAGTCAATCGTCCACCCTCTTTTCCGTAACGACTTTCTCAGGATTCAAAATACCTTGCGGGTCAAACAGCCGCTTGATTCCCCGCATCGCCGCCAAAGCTTCGTCGCCGTGTTCACGCGCGAGGTATTTGCGCTTGCCGAGCCCTACGCCGTGCTCGCCAGTACACGTGCCGCCGCGCGCGAGCGCGTACTCGACGATAGCCTCGTTGACGGCGCGAAAGCGGGCCATATCCTCGTCGTCGGCGGGATCGACCATGAATCCAGCGTGGTAATTGCCATCTCCCACGTGGCCGAGAATCATGCCGTCGAGGCCATAGGCGTCGATGGTCTGCCGAGCGTGATGCAAGGCGCCAGGCAGTGCGCTGATGGGGACGCAGACGTCAGTCACCATGTGCTTTTTGCCAGGTGCTGAGGCCATCATCGCGAGTGAGGCGTGGTGGCGCGCCTCCCAGAGTTTTTCGCGTGCCGACTTGTCGCGCTCGAACAAGATAGCCGTGCACCCTGCACCCTCGCAGAGTTCCTGCGCCATCTCGACGTCCCGTGCGACACCCGACGGGTCGCCGCTAAATTCGAGGAAGAGCGTGGGCGCCTCGTCGTAGTGCGTACCTTTATACGCGTTCACGACGCGCACCGTGCCAGCGTCCACAAGCTCGATTCTCCCTAAGGACAACCCTGACGAGGTGAGCTCGGCCGCAGCCTTGCCGACCGTGTCGAGATCTGGAAATACAGCGCGCGCGGCGACCACTTCCTGGGGAATCGCCTGCAACCGCAAAGTGATCTCCGTGAACACGCCCAAGGTCCCTTCCGAGCCGACGAACAGGCCCGTCAGGTTGTAGCCCGCAGATGACTTCACGGCCAAACCGCCTGTGTGGAGGACGGTTCCATCGGCGAGAACCACTTCGAGTCCTTTGACCTGGTCGCGCATGGCGCCGTAGCGGACGGCGTTCGTCCCACTGGCATTGGTGGCCGTCATGCCGCCGATGGTGGCGTTGGCACCGGGATCGACCGGGAAAAAGAGGCCCTGGTGGCGAAGGTAATCATTGAGTTGCTCGCGCGTCACCCCTGGCTCCACGCGGACGAGAAAATCGTCTGGACGGAACTCGACGATGCGATTCATCTGCGTGAAATCGAGGCTGATGCCCCCTTCTACGGGGATGACATGTCCTTCGAGACTGCTGCCCGCGCCAAATGGAACGACGGGGATCTGATGGCTGTGGGCAAACCGCATCACGGTGACGACCTCGTCCTGCGACTTCACGAAGACGACAGCATCCGGGAGATGTGGCTCATGGTAGGTAAAGTCGCGACCATGGGCGTCTAGCACCGACTCTGTGCGCACGACGCGCGCCTTGTCGGGAAATATTTCAGTGAGTTCGGTCCACCACGGTACGGTTCGAATCGACACGCAAATTCCCCCTTTGGTCTACATGGAAACAAGTGTGCGAAGCTGGCGCCCCCCTGTCTGTCAGCGGTGGCTAAACGTCGGTTGCCTGCGCTCGATGAACGCACTGACTCCCTCCCGCACGTCCTCTGTCTGGAACACCTCGACAAACAAGTCGGCTTCGTGCTCGAGTGCGCGCTCGAGCGGCATTTCCAAGCCTTGATCGACGGCGCGCTTAATTCGTGTCAAGGACTGCAGAGAATGACGCGTGATGTTTGCGGCCATCGCCTGGGCCGCTTCTAGCCCCGCGCCTGTCGGAACCACCTGGTTGACGATGCCGACGCGATACGCCTCGGCTGCAGACACTGGTTCGCCCGTAAACATCATTTCCTTCGCCTTCGCCTCCCCGACGATGCGTGACAGGCGTTGCGTGCCACCGCCACCTGGGAAGAGACCGAGCTTCACTTCCGGGAGGCCTATCTGTGCGTGTTCTTCGGCGATGCGAATGTCAAACGCCAGCGCGAGTTCCAGGCCACCACCGAACGTGAGCCCATCCAACACGGCGATAGTAGGTTTAGGAAACCCGTCGATCCGCGTGATGGCGTGGTGGGTTTCCATAACCTGGTTCCGCATGTTCGGATTGGACATGAGCGCCGGGAATTCCTTGATGTCCGCACCTGCGATAAACGCCCGATCACCAGCGGTTGAGAGCACGACCACGACGACCTCGTCGTCGTGTGCCAACGCCTGAAAGGTGTCGTCCAACTGAAGAAAGATGTCGTGACTCAATACGTTTAGTGGGGGATGATCGATCACGACCACTGCCACGCCGCGCTCTTTTGCTAGCCGAACCTCATCTGCCATTATTTGCTGCCTCCCTCTGTCGTGTAGTCGTACCAGCCCTTTCCGGTCTTGCGTCCGAGATCGCCGCGTTCTACGCGCTCGACCAGACCCGCAAACGGCTTTAAATCCTCGTCTCCCGTTTCTTCGTATTGTTGTTGCATGACGAACTGAACGACGTCGAGCCCCGACAGATCCATGAGGGCAAACGGCCCAATCGGATGATTCAACGCCGTTTGACAAATCGTGTCGATATCCTTGAAATCGGCGACGCCCGCCTCGTACAGTGCGACAGCCTCGCGCTGGAGTGCGCCAAGGATGCGATTGGCGACAAATCCCGATATCTCCTTGCGCAGGAGCACGCCCGTCCGGCCAATTCGCTCGCAAACCGCCAGTACAGCGTCGGCTGTCTCCTGTGAGGTGAACTCGCTCATCACGACTTCGACGCAGTTCATAACCAGTGGCGGAAAGAAAAAGTGCATATTGCAAACCTTGTCCGGCTTCGCCGTCACGTCGGCGAGTTTGGAACTGACGATGGTCGAGCTGTTCGTCGCGAGAATGGTATGGCCTTGCGTCAATGTCCCTAGCTGTTGAAACACTTGGCGCTTGACCGGCAGCTTTTCGACGACCGCTTCAATCACCAGATCCGCCGCGGACACTGCGTCCTCGAGCGAATTTGTGAACTGCAATCGGCCGAACGCGACATCGCGGTCCTCGCGCGAAAGTCGCCCTTTCCCCACCCAACGTTCCATGTGTCCTTGAAGACTCTCTTGTGCCCGCCTGAGTGCCGAATCGGAAACGTCCTGAAGTTTCGTTTCAAATCCGCCGAGCGCGCAGAGCATGGCGATTTGATGACCCATTTGACCTGCACCCACGACCGCAATCCGTTTGACGTCGCTGTTCAATCTCGTTGTCCCCTTTACTGATGGATACAATTGTTCACCAAGTCCTAATCGAGAAGTGACGGCGCATTTCCACACACTCGCCCCATATGTGGCGAAATCGTCAGGCCGATGGAGCGCTACCCTCCTCCCGAAGCTGCCGGCGCAAAATCTTGCCGACCGCGCTCTTTGGCAGTTCGCTCCGGAATTCAAAGTATTTCGGCACCTTGTACGGCGCGAGGTTCTTTCTGCAGTACGCTTCCAGCTGTTCCACCGTGATCGTTGCACCCGGTTTGGGTACGACGAACGCCTTCACGGTCTCGCCGCGATAGTCGTCTGCCACGCCGATGACAACCGCTTCGATCACATCCGGGTGTTCATACAAAACTTCCTCGATGTCGCGAGGATAAATGTTGTATCCACTTGCGATGATCAGGTCTTTTTTTCGATCCACGATGTACGCGTACCCATCCTCATCGACCCGTGCGATGTCCCCCGTGTAGAGCCAGCCGTCGCGCAAGACCTGGGCCGTCTCTTCCGGCATGTTCCAATAGCCTTTCATCACCTGCGGACCGCGAACGATGAGTTCCCCGAGTTCCCCTGTGGGCACCTCCTGCGTACCCGTCTCCACATCGACGACCTTGAACTCCGTGGAGGGAAACGGCAACCCGATGCTGCCAGGCTTGCGTACGCCAAACGAAGGATTACAGTGCGTCACCGGGGAGGACTCAGACAATCCATAGCCCTCGAGGACTGTCGCTCCCGTCTTCTGCTCAAATTGGTTCATCAACTCCAAGGGCATCGGTGCCCCACCGCTGTTGCACGTGTTCAAGGAAGCTAGCTTTTCTGGTGAGATGTCTTGGTGATGTGTCAGAGCGACATACATCGTGGGAACGCCGGGAAAGGTGGTGGCTCGCTCGCGCTCAATCGTCGCGAGGACCTCAGCGGGCTGAAAGCGGGGAAGTAAAATTAACGTCGACCCCATGTATAGCGTCAAGTTCATACACGACGTCATGCCAAACACGTGAAACAGCGGAAGCGCGGACAAACAGCGTTCCTGTGCGGGTTTCAAGACGTCCTGAAAGAATTCAGCGCTTTGAACGACGTTCGCCACGAGGTTTTTGTGCGTGAGCATGGCGCCCTTGGAGCGCCCCGTCGTGCCACCTGTATATTGAAGGATGGCGACGTCTTGTGCTGGGTCGATAACAACCGGCGCAAGCGGCGCTGCGAAGCCCTCGGCCAAGAACGAGTCGAACATGACGTCAGGATGAAACGCAGCCTGTGTCGGTTCGAGTGCGACGACGATCACTTCCTTCACGGCGGTGCGCGCCTGAACGGCCTTCAGGCGCGGGTACAGGGCGTCGAGTACCACCGCGTACGTCGAACCAGAATCGCGAAAGAGGTGTTCGAGTTCCCGTTCCACCGACATCGGATTCACTTGCGTGACAATGCCCCCTGCCGTGAGAATGCCGTAGTACGCAATCACGTACTGAGGGCAGTTCGGCAACATGATGGCCACCCGTTCCCCTCGTTGCAGGCCGCGTCGCTGCAGGCTGGCGGCAAATGCGCGGACGGCCCCCTGCAACGCGGAATAGGTCATCGTCACCCCGTAAAACGAAATGGCTTCGTGGTCCGGATACTGACGCACCGTCTCGGCGAGCATTTGAGGCAAGGACCAATCTGGAATCGGGACGTCTTTGCGGACGTGGGCTGGATAGTGATTCAACGCAGGGTGGCTCATCTGATTCATCCTCCCAAGTTTGAATGTCACTTATTGTGCAGAGGTACCGCCGTCGACCACCAGGACCGCGCCTGTGACGTAGTCCGACGCCGGAGCAGCCAGGTAGAGGGCTGCCCCTTTCAAATCGTCATCGGTACCAAATCGGCGAAGGGGCGTGGCTTCCAACAGTCGATCCCGCCCCTGTTCGATAATCCCCTTCGACATCTTGGTGGGGAAAAAGCCCGGACAAATGACATTGACGTTCACTCCGTGTGGCCCCCACTTGACGGCGAGGTCTTTGGTCATCGTGATGATGGCACCTTTGCTCGTGTTATAGCCGACGGCATCCATCAGTCGGGGGTCCACGCCGCCAAGACCCGCTGTCGACGCGATGTTGATGATCTTGCCGCGGCCCGCCGCCACCATGTGACGACCGACGGCTTGACTCATGAGAAACGTGCCTGTGACGTTGACATCGATGACTTTCTTCCAAGCTTCAAGCGGCATATCGAGTGCAGGCGCCCCCCACGTCGCGCCACTGTTGTTGACGAGGATGTCGACGGTGCCAAACTCCCGCCGCGCCGCGTCGACCACCCTCTCGACGTCGGCCGGATTCCCGATATCGCACGCGAGCGCCAGGGTTCGTACGCCTGTTTCCTCGCCAAGTCGAGTCGCGACTTCCTCGCAGACGGCGACTTTGCGCGAGCAGACGACGACATTCGCGCCTGCCTCTGCCAGGGCACAGGCGATTTGCTCGCCAAGACCGCGCCCTCCACCCGTCACGATAGCGGTCTTTCCAGTGAGATCGAACAGTTCACGCACGTGCATCGCTCGACTCCTTCCCTGCCCTCGTGAAGTTCATGCGGTATTTCTCCATATGACGTGCATCCAGCGCTACAATGAAACACTTCCAACACAACCCGGAAGCGCTTTCAACTACTCGCTGGAAACCAACTCGTTCAGACACATGTCGTTCCCGGGAAATTCCGTCAAAGTAGCCTGCTCTCGCTTGACGTCATCCGAATACGAAACATGTAAACTCAAAACCCTACCTACTGACCGGTTGGTACATGTTGATTCAAGTATATACCTGGGCAATCGAAAATGACAGTAGGAGGAAGAGAGCCTCTCTGCGTCAAACCGCTTCTTTCCTTAAAGATAGTGCCGCGAATGATTTTTATGACGGATTCACGATGTTCGCGCAGATGGCTGGCGCAAAACGGCCTTGAAAGCGCCACTGCTGCGCCCTCAAGGCCGTCGTCCAACTCGTCGTTCGCCTACGGCTGAGTCGATTTCCACTCGTTGACGTACCTGTCCAAGGCCGCGTGTAGGTCCCGTCCAATAGTTGCGTACGATTCGTCATCGAGATTGGCGAGCGAAACCCGTATCGACCAAGTCGGTCCGTGGAAGCCGGCGCCGTTGAGCAACACGACGCCTGACTCCTCGGCCAGGCGGAACAAGATGTCCACCGGCTCGTAACTCGCTTGCAGAAACTTCGTAAACGCCTCTCCATAGTGATGATTCGACCATTCCTCGAGGTCGAACTCAGTGTAGTAGTCCGCGTCGTTCGGGATGTTTGGCAACGGCAGTTCGAGTCCCTCGTACAACAGGCGCATGCGCCTGTGACAGATGTCCTTCGTCAACTGCTTATAGCGGTTCTCCTCGTCGAGCAGTGCAAACGCCGAAAAAAGTGCCATCTGAACCTGCTGTGGCGTGGACAGACCTGCGGTGTGGTTTAAGGCAACCTGGCGACTGTCGGCGACCATTCGGTCGAGGAAGCGAACATTGCGCGGCTGCAAGGTCATCGAGGCGTACCGCCTGTCTAAAATTTCGAGTTTGTCCTGTGGCAAGGATTGCAGAAGATGGTCAAACACATTGTGCTCGTGAACCGCTACCACACCAAGCCGCCATCCTGTCACCCCGAAATACTTCGAAAAGGAATACACCCCGATGGTGTTGTACGGGAGCACAGAGATCAGGGACTTGAAGCCATCGACGAACGTCCCGTACACGTCGTCGGAGACAATCATGAGGTTCGGGTTCTTGTCGCGCACCAGTTCGACGAGCTTTCGCATCGACGCATCGTCCATCGCCACCGATGGGGGGTTGCTCGGATTGACGAGGAACAGGGCCTTGATGGACGGATCCACCAACTTCTCGAGCTCGCTTTCGGGGTACTGCCAAGTGTGGTTGCCGTTTGCGTCCACGGCGCTGGCTCGAATTTGAACGATATCAAAATCGTAGCTTGCCAATTGTGAAATCTCTACGTAAGGAGGGAAAATTGGAACCATGATCGCGATTCTGTCCCCACGCGTCAGCAAGTAGTTCTCGCTCAGGGTGTCAAAAATGTAACACATCGCAGCGGTTGCGCCTTCCACCGCGAATAGGTCAAAGCGGCCCGTCGACGAGTCCCCGCCGCACATCTCCTGGATGAGAAATTCGTGGACGACTCGTTCGACTCGGCCGAGCATCCGATCCGGTTCCGGGTAGTTGTCGCCGATGATCCCGTCAACCAGTTCGTGCACAAACGCGTCCGCCTCAAACCCCAGCCGGTTGATGCCATAGTCCACGACGTCCTTCAGCAGCGAAACGCCCTTCATGCCGGCGTGCTTTTGCGCAAACGAAAGAAATCGATCATAGGCACCCGTTCGAGCAGGTTTCCCCGCCAAATCCCCCTCGTCCCAGACGCGACGGCATTCGTCGAGCGCAAACCGCCCCAAGGTGAAGAAGGCGTCCCGAGGTGTCGACGCAATCCAGTTCGGATTTCCGCGCCCCGCGTTCAACATCACGCGTGCACTCTTCTTTTGGTGACCCTTGGCGAGATCGATCAACTTATTTTTGAATTCAAACGGACTGATGGTTTCGTAGGTCCTCTCCATCTCGCGTCGCTTCGCGAGCTCTTCCTGATTCATGCGATTCATCGTGTAACCTCCTATGATTCCTGGACGAATCGGTGCGCAACAGCTACCCGGCGCCGGCCATTATTTTGCGCGTGGCTTCCAAGGTATATACTTCCAGCCGCACGATCCCCCGTCCTTCAAAGACCTCCAAAACATTTGACGGTGACCCTCAAAAAGTTTTCTTACAATTCGAACACAGATGAGCAAGCGATTCTCCACGTCTTTACCAGTCTGTTTGCGACGGTGCATACATTGGTTAGAAGGTGCCATTGGAGGTGGACTTTCTTGAACGTCGTTCAGTTGCTTCACGCGTCCGTCGTTCGCGACCCGTCACACGCTTGTCTGACATTCAAACGGGAGGGCCAATACCAAACGCTGACATATGAGGAGGTTTGGCAACGGATCCTTCGATTTGCCTCCGCGCTGCAGCACCTTGGTGTGAACCCCGGGGACAGTGTCGCCATCATGGCGCAGACCTCCCCAGCTTGGATGATCTGCGACTTTGCAATCATGGCGCTAGGTGCAGTCGTGGTACCTGTCTATCCAACCCTTCCTCCTGCCGAGGCGGCCTACATTCTGGAAAACGCCGACGCAGCCTACTTCATCGCTGATGACGCCACGATGATCGCGCAACTGGAAGGCACCTGGCCGCACTCGGTGCAAGCCGCCATTGTGCTAAACGGTGCCACAGTCCCCTCCAGCAAACCTGTATACGAATTTGCCAGCTTACTCGAGGATGACGCCTATTCGCCCGTCGATCCCGCCGTGATCGACCGCATTCCCATTGACTCCCTGGCCACCATCGTACACACTTCAGGCACCTCCGGTCGCCCCAAGGGCGTGATGTTATCCCATCGAAACATTACGAGTAACTTGCAAGCGTGTTTGTCGGTCACACCGGTGTTCCGCGACGACGTGACACTCTCTTACCTTCCTCTTTCGCACATTCTCGAACGAACGGTCGGTCACTACTGCGTCTTGACGGCAGGTGCAACTATCGCGTACGCCGAAGGCATCGAACAGATCCGGGAAAATCTCCGCGAAGTCAGCCCGACCCTGCTGGTCACCGTACCTCGCCTGCTCGAGAAAGTGTACGCGGGCATTCAACAAAGGGTGGAGCGCGCCCCGCGCCCGATTCGCCACCTCCTGTGCTCGCCCCCGCGCAAGTCGATACTCGGGCGAACGGTCGCGAACGCACTCGTCTATCGCAAGTTGCGGGCGGGCTTTGGCGGCCGCATACGCACAATCATCTCGGGCGGAGCGGGTCTTGCCCAAAAAATTGCAGAGTTTTATCAGGAGGCTGGCATTCCGGTCTGCGAAGGCTACGGGATGACAGAGACGGCGCCCGTCGTCGCCGTCAACCGACTGGACGACATTCGCCCTGGGACGGTCGGACGGCCACTTCCGAACGTGGAAGTCCGCTTGGCACCCGACGGCGAATTGTTGGTGAGAGGGCCGAATGTCATGCGGGGCTATTATCACGACCCGCTGTCCACAGACGAGACCATCGACCGCGAGGGCTGGCTGCACACTGGCGACATCGCCGCCATCGAAGGCGGCTATGTGCGCATTGTCGAGCGGAAAAAACACCTCATCGTACTGGCGACTGGCAAGAACGTCGCGCCATTTCCGATTGAAAACGCCATCGCCTTAAGCTCCTATATCGCAGACGCGGTCCTCGTCGGCGACGAGCGTCAATACGTCACGTGTCTCCTCGTTCCGGATTTTGCGGCGCTGTCCAGCAAAGCTAGTGGCTTAGGGCTACATGAAAGCGATTTCTCAAATTGGCCGAACCACGTGGAAATCCGTCGACTTCTGCAGCGCGAGGTTCAGACGGCCGTCGCTCGGTTTGCCGAGTTCGAGCGCCCAAAACGCGCCCTCCTCATCGCCTCTGCATTTTCGCTCGACTCGGGCGAACTGACACCGACACTCAAGGTGAAGGCAAAACTGGTGGCACAAAAGTACCGTGTGGCAATCGACCAGATGTACGAAGGCATCGACTATCTCGACATTTACGGCTCACCAGAAGCTGGGCTCGTGCAGGGGGGAGCACACGTGGAGTCGTCAGACGATGTAGATCCTCTGCAACGCGTACGCGGCGTGGACAATGAGCCGGAAGCAGCCGCTTCCTCCCCAGAGCCCCCGCGGTCATTGCGATGGGTGTGGACCGTAGCCCTTGGCGTGGTCGTCGCATGTGCACTGTGCGGCCTCGCCGCGGCTAAGGTGCACGTCCCGAAAAGTTTAGACCTGTTGGGAACGATTCGAAACGTCCATCAGAAAAACGACCAAATCAATCTCGAAAATAGCAAGATCGTCGACGGAATGAATACCGTGAAAAACTTGTCCAGTCTAACACCGCAGATGGCTGGCAAACTGAGCACACTAAACGCCGGGCTCGCCGAACAAAATCACACGCTCCAACGATTGACCGCGCTTAGCGAGCAGGAAATCGGGTTGAGTCATCAGTTTGGCAGCGTCGCTTCTTCACTCAATGGAGATTTATCAAACATCTCGCAAACTACCAGCCAACAATCGGACTCCGTATCGACAATGCGGGACACGGCATCGAAACTCGCCACGCTCGCGGCCGCCACGGAAGAGACCAACCAGCAGATGGGTAGAAAACTAAACCAAGCGACAGGGACGACGCAACAAATTTCATCAGAAGTGCCGTAATGAGAATCTGAGTAGTCTGTTTCAAGGATAAGGAGTTGACGGGTATGATGTTCAAAATCGGCAGCCTCGTCGTCCTGGTCGCAGCCGTGGGATTACTCGCGACGACGATACCCACGACCGTTCAATTGGCGAGAATGGACGTCGGGTTGAGATCAAGTCTGCACTCCACCAGCCAACTAGTCGGCATCGAAGCCGCAGTCGTGCAGAAAAACAAGAGCATCGGCAAACTGGTCGAGACCTCCGCCGACATGGAGGAAGGCCTGCAGGTCACCAAACAAACCACATCCTCACTCGATCAAAACATCGAAATGATCAATCAACTAAATCAATCGACTCTGTCCATCAATCAGTCCATCTCCAACGGCGCACGCGCGAGCGCCGACCACCTCGCGTCCATCGCGTCGAATATGAGCGCACTCGACACCTCGACGAAGGGGCTCGAGGCCACGTTGCAGGCGCTTGACGGGATCGTTCAACAAGACAACAACAGCATGAGCCAAATGAAGCAGGCGACCGCGAGCATGAATGACAAAATCCCGGGGGTGCTCGGATGAAACTGTCGTGGATGGGGATGGTGAAAGTCGCCATCCCAGTACTCGTCATCGCTCTCGGGGTCAACGGCCTGGTCGATGTCCGCCTGCAACGGGACATGGCGGCGAAGACGACAAAATTGACGCAGCAGGTCCGAGAAGCGAAAGCGCTGTCCGCACAACTGCACGGTGGACTCCGCGGATTGCCCACCTTAAAGTCCGAAACGGTCGAGATGCAAAGCAGTCTCGTGTCCGTGCAAGGCGCTGCCGCAAACATGGCTGCAGGGCTGTCCACCCTGGCCACGACGGTAGCAGGCATTCACCAGACCGTGACGGCCATCCACACGGGCGTGCAGGCGTCAAACCAGCAGATAAACGCGATTCAAACGTCCGAGACGCACATTTTAGCCACGCTCCAGCAACTGAGCGCCGTCAACAACCAGATTGTCGAACAGCTGGGCAGTATGGTTTCTGACGAACAGCAAATCGACGCCAATCTGACGCAAATGAATGAGAAGACGGCAGTACTGCCCTCGCATTGAGCTATGGGAGGCGACCTATTCAATTCTTCGGGAGGTGTGCCCATGCAACCCGAGCGTCCATTTCGTCCCACGTTTCAGAAGGCGTTTCTCGCGTTTTGCATCGTCTTGTGCACCTGCGTCGTCGCAATTTCTGCCATCCAGCTGAGCCACGCGAAACAGCTGGCAAAACAGAACCTCTTTCAGCTGGTCGGGAACTTAGACGTCACCACTTCTCAAATCCTCCACAACACGAGACAGCTCGACCTTCAAGTGAGCCACGTGGCAGGACAGCTGAACGAACTGACTACACAGGAGGAAATTCTCGGCCAGCAGCAAACAACCGGGCAAGCGCTGTCCACGCAGCTATCCACCCAGGTGGTGTTAACAGAGCGAAACGTGGCCCTGATGCAACAGATTCTGACCGCCGAAGAGCACGCCGGTACCGCCGCGGTCAGCGTCCAGCGCGGATCGCAGACCTTGGCCGGCGTCATCGCCCGCAATAGCGTCGTTCTTTCACAACTCGACAACACGCTTGGCACGACGAACTCGGAAAGCAACCAGCTCTCGGCGCAAATGGATAACTTGCTAGGCGCCCTCGCGACCTCGCAACAAGAATTTCGCTTGTTCGGCCAAGTCGACCAAATTCTCGGCGGGAATCCGCTGGGTGGCGCCACCAGCCTCCTCGGGCAGGCGACTGGAGGGCTGTTGGGATCGAAAAATCCGCTCACGAGTGTGACTGGTGGGCTGACCCATTCCCTTCAAGGGGGCAGCTCGAAGGCCCAATCGTCCAGTTCCAGCGGTTCAGGACAAGGGACGTCTAGTGCGAGGCAAAATACGACTTCTCGTAACAGTACATCCAACTCCACCAGTGGTGCTTCAGGAGGCGGACTCCTCGGGGGCCTTCTCGGCTCATTAAACTGATAGCGGCTCACCGTCCGCTCACTTCTTTGGAGAGGGGGATTTCGCTTGAGAGCGAAACGAATCCTAACGTTGGTCTCTACTTGCCTGTCCTTAGCCGGACTCGGCGTGTTCGGCTACAGCATGACCCAACAAACGCAGATCCAGTCACAAATGAACCACACGATGGCGACGATGAACGCAGATATCGCCGAGACGACCCCGCTGGTAAGAGCGACCTCGAGGGCGTTGTCGCCACTCACACAGACGACGGCCGCACTCAGTCAAATCGAACTTGAGGAGTCGCAGACCGTCCGGGACATTTCCGCCATGAACGCACACCTGCAAGCCATCGGCACAAGTGAAGGGCAGGTGCTGATGGGCATGAACGCACTCTATCACGCGACGTCCGATGTAAACAAAGCCTTGGGCGGCGTGACATCGACGACCGACGGCATCCTCGATGCGTCGGAGTCTTCGGCATCGAGTGCAGGCGCCGAGACGTCGCGCATCGGAACGCTCAATCAGCAGACGGCCGACGTCATTTCACAGTTGAATCAATTGAACAATAAGCTGGCCGCGCTCAAGCTGTTGCCTTAGCGCGGCTCCGCCAATCAACGAGACAGCCGATCCCGCTCTGAGCACCGCAGGATCGGTTGTCTGGAAGCGTCCCCACGCCATCCCTCCTCCCCACGCGCTAGAGCCCCCTATCAATTCCAATATCACAGAAAATTTTTGACAAAATATTCGATAATTTTATTTAAGAAGGAGGAAAATGCCAAGTATTGTCGAATCCACTCTAATAAGCTCGATAATTGAAGAGGAGGAATTGTCATGTTTAAGAGTCAGAAGCTCGTAACAATCGGCGTCCTCGTTGCCCTCGCAGTAGCAGCAGTTGCAGAAATTCCTTGGGTCTAATTAATTTCATCACAAGAAAAGGACCTTCGAGGTCCTTTTCTTATTAAGTCCCACAAACCTACTGCCATGGAGAGAGTCATGTGCCTTACTTTGTTATACTAGGAATCATCATATCGGCGATATCCGGACGGCACTTATCCACCCTTCTTCAATTGCGATTTAAACAGGGCTGGCTTATGATTGGCGGGTTAGTCTCACAGTTGATTCTCAACATTCTACCCGTTTCACACGGAATCACAGGGCGTTGGATTCTTGACCTTTGCTTCTCGATATTTATCGTTGGGCTGTTTTTTAATTGGCACATCCGCGGCGTCCGCTGGATCGCGCTCGGCGCATGCTTAAACCTGTTCATCATCGTTTTGCACGGCGGCGCAATGCCTGTTTCCTTAAGTGCCTTTCACGCCCTCCACCCTCACGGGGCGCTGCCTCATGTCGGTTCGCGGCACGTCATTACGTCGCAAGCAGTTGGGTGGTGGTTAGCGGACTGGATTCCCGTCCCTCCGTTCCTCATGAGCCCAGGGGACATCATCGTTGGGCTGGGGATGATTGTGCTTGTTTTCTGTAACTCTTCCAAACGAGGAGCGAAGGATGTTGTTCAAATTTAGGCGTCTATATCAGTGGGCGCTATTTGCTTCTGGAGTGATGGTACCAGTCGCAGCGCTCGTCAACCTGGTGAATCACGCAACCGTCGAGCTGGTCATCGCATCGTGCCTCGCGTTCTGTTTGGGTCTATTCCCGATTTATCTCCCCAAGGGTGTCATTTGGGGGGCGGGGATCATTACAACCATTTACATTCTGTTGTCACAGGGATTTTTTGCGGCGTGTACCCCGATGTTGTTGTGTACGCTAGGGGAATTTCTCCGTCACTATAAATGGAAGATAGCGAAGATCCGATGGTATCGCTTCATGGTTAGCCTGGGGATGTTTCTCTACAGTCTATGTGCGGGCGCCCTGGTAAGCCGCTATACAGAGACGTTCCCGACGTTCATCCACGTCTTTCTTTCACTTACGTCGTTTGAGATTGTGAACTTTCTTCTGTTTGTAGGGATTCTCTTGTCGCTAAGACAACCAGCTCGCTTAGGCGAAACCTTCGGGATGTTTAATTTTATCCCGCTGTTAGCGACTTCCACGCTCTTGACGATGTACGTAGAATTCGCTCATACGGCGGGATTCGCCCTTTTGGTCGTGGTTTTGCTGACCTGCTTTGTGTTGCTCTCCCGTCAGTTTCTTCAAGCGGTTAACTCACGGGACCAAGCGGAGCGCCAATACGAACTGATTGCACATTACACGACAGATTTGATCATGGTGGTAAATGCGGACAACGTCATTGCGTACGCATCTCCATCGTACGAACTAGTTTTTCATGTCGATGCAAGCTCACTCGTGGGCAAGCGGATCGATGAAATCAGTGACGACGGTGCCACAATATTCGACACCATCAATCGAATTCGACAGGACGCGACACATGAGCGGAAGGAAATCACGCTCGTGATGAACGACCAACAGCTTCCCGTCGAGACGGAATTCTCTCCGGTGATCGACGAGAGCGGAGACGTCTGTGACGTCATCCTGGCGTCGAGAGATATCACCGAACGGCTTCGTCAACAGGAGTACTTGGTCCATTCCGAAAAACTTGCGGTCATCGGCCAACTGGCGGCTGGCGTCGCGCACGAAATCCGCAATCCCCTGACGGCTGTCAAGGGGTTTGTCCAGGTACTCAGGACCGATTTTGACTCCTACTCGCAGGCTTCCTACGACATTGTGTGGTCAGAACTGACGCGTATCGAAGAGATCACATCCGAGCTGCTGTTGCTCGCGAAACCGCAAAAGGCGGAATTCAACAGGGTGGACTTAGTGCCTGTGATGAAACACTGTGTGACATTGCTCGAGGGCCAGGCGCACAAGCGCGATGTCTACTTCGATCTCGCCTTGGACAAGGCGGTTTACGTCGATTGCAACGAAAACCAAATCCGTCAGGTATTCGTCAACCTGCTGAAGAACGCGGTCGAATCGATGGAGGACGGTGGCGTGATCACGATTTCTGCGCGCCCGGTTGAAGATCGCGTCACCATCTCCATCCGCGATCAAGGAGTCGGCATCCCTGAGGAGCTCCAGGCGAGCTTGGGCGACCCATTCTACACGACGAAGGAGAAGGGGACTGGCCTCGGCTTGATGGTCGTTTATAACATTCTCAAAGAACACCAAGGAAATATTGATATCCACAGTGAGCCAGGCCTCGGCACCGAGGTGGTCATCGTGTTGCCAAACTCAAGTTCCAGCGCCTCTCAGCAACCGTCCAACCAAAGTGACAATGGCGTAACCGCCACCCGATGAAGCATGACCCAGGGCAGTTCCCTTTGTGTCCTCCTCGTACGGACGTGGACCATCACCCCGAGGACTGCCCTGTGATTCCCCGGGGTTAGGACACCTGCGCATCGTCCTTCTGTGCGATGCGGAGCAGAAAGTACTGAATACTATCGACCAAAGCTTCCCAACTCGCCTCAATCACGTTCTCCGAAACGCCAATCGTCCTCCAGACGTCGAAGCCGTTTGTCGATTCAATCAACACCCTCACCTTCGCCGCAGTTCCTTCCTTCTCATCCAGCACGCGAACCTTGTAGTCAGTCAGATGCATCGTGTCAATCACCGGATAAAACGGCATCAACGCCTTTCGAAGCGCATCATCTAACGCATTCACTGGCCCATTTCCCTCTGCGACGGTATGGACGGTCTCTCCCGCGACGACGAGCTTGAGAATGGCTTCGGACGTGATGGACGAATCGACGCTCATGGTCGCCTCGACGCGCATCGCATCGACGTCAAAGAAGGAGCGGTAGTCGCCAAACTTCTTCACAAACAACAGTTCCTGCGAGGCCTCCGCACCTTCAAACTGATACCCCTGGTACTCGAGTTCCTTGATTTCCGTGAGCAATTGTCGCATCTCATCTTTGCGATCCCGCACGTCGACACCAAACTCCTCAGCTCGGTGCTGCAAATTGGACAGTCCCGAGAGTTCCGACACCAATACCCGGCGCCTGTTTCCCACTAGTTCCGGGCGAATGTGCTCATATGTCTCCGGGTTGCGCGCGATGGCGCTGACGTGGATGCCTCCCTTGTGGGCAAACGCGCTATGTCCGACGAATGGCTGATAACTGTGTGGCACCAGATTCGCTATCTCGCTGACAAATCGCGCGATCTCGGTCAGGTGGACCAGATGATCCTGGGACGGCAGACAGTTCCTCCCCAATTTCAACTCGAGGTTCGGAATGATGGATGCGAGATTGGCATTGCCGCACCGCTCCCCGATTCCGTTGATGGTGCCGTGAACCATAGTCGCTCCTCGCTCAACCGCCGCGAGCGTGTTGGCGACCGCCAGTTCACAGTCGTTGTGGGTGTGGATCCCCACCGGCACGGATATCGCTTCCACCACCGCTCCGACGACCTCAGCCACTTGATGCGGCAGGCTCCCGCCATTGGTATCGCACAACGTGACCCAATCGACTCCGGCATCGGCGGCCGCGCGCAGCGTCGACAGGGCATATTCGGGATTATAGCGATAGCCGTCGAAGAAGTGTTCCGCGTCAAAGATCACTTCGCGGCCGTGGCGCTTGAGGTACGCGACGGAATCGGCGATCATCTGGAGGTTTTCCTCCAGTGTGACGCGCAGCGCTTCATGCACGTGAAAGTCCCAAGCCTTGCCTACAATCGTGATGACGGGCGCCTGGGAATCTAGTAGCACTCGCAACCCTTCGTCCTGTTCAGCCGTCACGCCCGGACGCCGCGTACTCCCAAACGCCGTGAGTTTCGCGTGCTTCAATCGGAGACTCGACCTGGCACTTTGAAAAAAATCTTGATCCTTCGGATTGGCACCTGGGAACCCGCCCTCGATGTAAGCAATTCCAAGCTCGTCGAGCTTTTGAGCAATTCGCAACTTATCGACCACGGTGAGGCTGATTCCCTCGCCTTGGGTGCCGTCACGAAGGGTTGTGTCTAGCAGAAATACTCGTTCCATATCCACTCAACTCCACGCCTTTTCTTTATAAAAATCTCACTATTTAGATTATTTATTTTAACAGTTTTCCTCGAAGTCTGCACCCCAAAATTGAATTCAATGGCATGCTCTCACGCCGGCGAATCCTGTTGACCGGCAGCGCGTAAGCAATTTTCTTTTTATTTTCGAAGCGGCGATCGATATAATACAAAAAGTTAGTTGATCGCCGTACTTTTCTTGAGGAGGAAATCTTATGACCGCGAAACATCTAGCCGATACGACCACCCTCAACAACGGTGTGCAGATGCCCTGGTTTGGCCTTGGCGTGTGGCAAACCAAGGAAGGTGAGGAAGTCGAACAAGCGGTGACGTACGCACTGGGCGCCGGGTATCGCCACATCGACACAGCAGCCGCTTACAAGAATGAACAGGGCGTCGGCAATGCAGTACGCAAGTCTGGCATCGCCCGCGAAGATCTGTTCATCACGACGAAGTTGTGGAACGCCGACCAAGGTTACGATACGGCGGTTCGCGCCTTCGAAGAGAGCAATCGGCGCCTCGGCCTGGAATACGTCGATCTCTATCTCATCCACTGGCCTGTCAAAGGCAAGTACAAAGATTCCTGGAGAGCACTCGAAAAGCTTTACAAAGACGGCCTGGTGCGCGCGATCGGCGTGAGCAACTTCCACATCCATCACCTCGAGGATCTACTGGCAGACGCAGAAGTCGTTCCCACCGTGAACCAAGTGGAATGTCACCCACTCCTCGCGCAAACCGAGCTGCGCGCCTTCTGTGCGGACCACAAAATCCAATTTGAAGCGTGGAGCCCATTGATGCAGGGGAACTTGAACAATGGGGCACTGTTAGATATCGCAAAGAAATACAATAAAACACCGGCTCAAGTGGTCCTGCGTTGGGACTTGCAACACGGCATCGTCACCATTCCCAAGTCCATTCGCGAGTCGAGAATCGTCGAGAACGCACAAGTATTCGATTTCGAGTTGAGCAGAGAGGATATGGCGACGATCGATGGCCTGAACGAAAATCGTAGATTTGGGCCTGATCCGGACAACTTCAATTTCTAAACGCCCTCCTGCCGGCGAGTCGTACTGCTCCCGATAGTCCTGCTGATCCTCTGGCGCGGCGCTTTGACGACAGGCAGAACTAGTGGGCCGGTCGCTGGAGGTGCGCCTCTCTCCCCCTCCTTGAACCCACGTAAAAAGGGGGTAGCCGGCTTGCCGATTCAGGCAAACCCGTTACCCCCGTGGGGCGCTGGTGCCCCCAAACGTTCCGCAAATGAGTTTGCGCTTATTTTAGTGGTTCCACATCGAATCCAGCTTCTTTCCAAGCCGCAGTGCCACCACTGATGTACGAGACGTCGGTGAACCCCATCTGTTTCAGAAGATAGGCGCCGATGGCTGCCTGTCCGCCCGCACCACAAGTGACAATCACCGGACGGCTCCGGTCCGCCAGTCGAGCGTCACGAAGATGCTCCGGCAGTTCCAAGTCTGCACGGATGGGCAACATGCCCAGAGAGATGTTTACACTACTTGGGATCAGACCGCATGCGCCGGCGTCTGCAGCGTCCTGTACGTCAATCACCAACGTGTCTGGATTCGCTTGAATCTTTGCTTTCGCTTCTGCTGAGGAAATACCTGGTACATTCTCGCGTGCTTTCCCGACGATGTCCGCAAACTTTAGCGCCATATCAATTCCTCCTCGGATGACGGTCACATGTCAGGTGATTTTCCGATCAATCCCCAACGCGTAATCCAAAACTTTCTTGTTGCTTGTTCATTATAAACCTGTATCCGCTCGGGACAAAAGTATTGCGTGACGATTCACCGACCGCGAATGCGCGGCCTTGCCTCCCATTCGCAAAACCGATTCTCTATACTGGGAGAGAGAATAGAAAGGACGTGTGAATCTTGACGCCACGGAGAGTGCTGATTATCGGAGCAGGGTACGGCGGCATGGCGGCCGCAGTCCGCCTACAGAAGCATCACATTCCATTTACCCTCATCAACAAACACGACTATCATTACTTTAAGACGCTGTTACACGAGGCTGCTGGCGGTAGAGAGGACTTACAAACCTACGCCATCGCCCTCACAGACGTACTAGACCAGCCGACGTCGACCGTCGTGAAGGATGTAGTGACCTCCATTGATTACAAGAACGCGCAAGTGCGTGGTGAACATTCCTCCTACCCCTATGACACCTTGATTGTGGCACTTGGCAGTCAAACGTCGTACTTCGACATCCCAGGTCTGCGCGAGCACAGCCTCGTGCTTAATTCTCTGGAGAGCGCGAAACGGATACGCGAGCATATCGAACATACCTTTCTCACATACCGAGAACAGCGCGATGAATCGATGCTTCGCGTCGTCATTGGAGGTGGTGGACTGACTGGAGTCGAACTCGCAGGTGAGCTTGCGGACTGCCTCCCGCATTTTCTCAAGCGTCACAATATCCCCGCGAGTGACTACAAGCTGGTGCTCGTCCACCCACACGACGAGATTCTCCCCGGTGTCGACGAACGACTTCGCAAGGTGGCGGCGGAAAAACTGGCGGCGAGAGGCGTAAGACTCCTGCTTGGACGCCATGTGATTGGGGCGAACGATGGTTCGGTCGCACTGACGGGTGGATTGACCATTGAGGCGCGGACGTTCATCTGGACAGGGGGCGTCGAGGCGAGCCCGCTCCTGCGTGACTCCGGCTTTTGCGTCGACTCGAGGGGGCGCAGTCGAGTAGATGCATATCTCCAGTCCGAAGCCGACCCCCGCGTATACATCGTCGGCGACGCGGCTCGATTTGAGGACGCTGCGGGCGAAGTCCTGCCTCCCACTGGTCAAGTCGCGGAACAAATGGGAGATCACGCAGCCCGCAACCTGATTCGCCTCTTGCACAACGAAACCTTGGAACCGTTCGTATTCCACAACCGAGGCATGGTCGCGTCGCTCGGGCCCAAGTATGGCGTGGCCGAGGTGGGTCATCATCACGCACGAGGCTTTGCGGCGTTGATGTTGAAGGACGGATCGAAAATGAAGTATCTGATGCATTTAGGAGGACCTCACGTCCTCTTCGAAAAGAGAAAGCAATGGATTGATATTTGACACAAATCGTCCGTTTTGGGGTTTCGCAATGAAACGTGAAGGCGGTGGATGTAGCCGCATCTCATGGACGCACGGGCTGCCCCACGTTTCATTGTCACCCTTTGACGAATTAGAATGTGTACGTATATAATCCGTAGCGGCTAAAGCGTTCCATGGCCCGCTTACGGCTTGTCTCATCTCCATGTAGCTCCTTCTCCACGTGTGCGATGTACGTAGCGGTTTGCGATTTGTGGGCCTTCCACGCAAGGTACACCTTTTCCCAAACCGCACTCGTATCGAGGACCACGTCACACGGCCCCAGCACTTCCTCGTGTCCCCGGGAAAATGCCTGACACTGCAGGACTGGACGGACTTGTGCCGGCAACTTGGCGATGGCCCGAACGGTAGCATGCGCAATGGCTTCGTGATCCGGATGCACACAATAGCCTGGATAGTACGTGATGACGAGCGACGGATTGACTTCCTCAATCAGGCCGGAAATCAGCCCGGTCAATTTCTCAGGATCTTCAAACTCGAGTGTCTTGTCTCGAAACCCCATGAGACGCAAGTCTCCGACGCCAAGGTGTCGACAGGCCTCTCGCAGTTCTCTCTCGCGGATTTGTGGCAGTGTTTCGCGGTTGGCAAACGGTGGGTCCCCCATGTTGCGCCCCATTTCTCCCAACGTGAAACAGGCGTAGGTAATCGGTGACCCAGCTGCTGCGTGCAGTGCGATGACACCCCCGGTCGCCATCGTTTCGTCGTCCGGGTGCGGAAACACGACCAACACATGCCTTTCCAATGAACGTTCCTCCTATGCTCAAAAGACACAACCGACAACACTGCAACAAATGATTGTGTGGCACTATTTGCAATTTACCAAATAAGCGATAAAGATAGAAGTGTGGGCCGGAACCAGGTGGCCCATGGCGAAGGGCGACCACTTGCGACATCCCCCTTCGCAAAGGAAACGACTATCCGGTAGCATTTGGGTATGTCAACACACTAGGGGGACCTCATGGACACAGATATCTGTGCAATTGAAACTTCACGGCGGTCCCTATGGCGCCATCACGACTTCCGCTCTCTGTGGTTCGGGCAGTCGATTTCGACTGTCGGCTCGCGTATCACTGGCGAGGCATTGCCACTCGCCGCCGTACTGGCGCTGCATGCTTCACCACTTCAAATGGGCTGGCTCCAACTCGTGGCCGCCATCCCGATTTTGCTCTTCGGTATGTTCATCGGCGCGATGGTGGACAGGCACGCCCGTCGCCCCTTTCTCATTTGGACAGACTTCCTGCGCTGCTCGCTGCTTCTGGTGATTCCCGCAACTGCCATACTCGGGCATCTCGCCATGTGGATGCTCTTTGTGATTTACCCCGTCCTCGGGCTCTTGACACAGACGTTTAACACGGCGTATCAAACCTATCTCCCGAGCCTCGTCGGTCGAGCGCATTTGGTAGAGGCGAATACAAAACTCAGTATCACGAGTTCAGTCGCAGAAATTATCGGCCCTGGGTTGGCCGGAACACTCGTGCAGGTATTCACAGCCCCTATGACAATTCTTCTAGACGCCTGCTCGTACCTCATCTCGGCCGTGACGCTGCTTCGAATTCGTCACAGCGAACCGAAACGCCGGCCACCGTCGGCAAGGCTGCAAAAGCAGACGCTCATCACTTGTGCTTTGCAACTACTGCGCGAAGTTCGAGATGGCATTCGCTACATCGCCGACGACAAAACGCTCCTCGCATTGACTGCGACAGCTGGCGTTTTTGCGCTGTTTGCAGGCATCATCTTCAACATGGACGTGCTGTACGCGATTGACACGTTACATTTACACGCCGCACAATTCGGGTTAACCGTGACCGTCGGGGAATTGGAGCGCTCCTGGGCGCCGCACTGTGCCAGCGGATCAGTAAGGTGTTCGGTTTTGGACCCACACTTGTCGGCGCTGCGATACTCAACGGAATGTGCAGTTGGTTCATTCCGCTCGCCCGCGGCGGCGCGTGGCAAGCCACGCTATTCCTTATGGCGGCACAACTGTTTGGAGATTTGTTCGGCGTCGTCTTCGAGATCCTGGAATCGAGTCTGCGGCAAGGGGTTGCAACAGATGCGATGTTGGGACGCGTGAACGCCACACTCAACTTGCTTGGCAATACATTAAATCCGGTAGGCGCCGTCGTTGGCGGACTCATCGCCACCGCGTTCAGCTTGCGAATTGCGATGGTCGTGGGCGTCATCGGCATCACGCTCGGCGGGCTCTGTCTCTTCATCGGGCCGATTGTCGGCCGCAAAGCACTACCGGAAGGGCGTTAATCGCAATCTTCAGACGCCACTGTTCGACGGACTTCGCGTCCATCACGCAGTACAATACAGTTTGAGTACTTCGACCTATCCCTTTCTCGGACAGTGTGACGGCGTCATATTGTCCCTTTTTTTGTCACTTTGGACAGGACAAAGGCATCGCCACCTAGTACCAGGCCGCACGTTAGACGCGGACGACATGTGCTCCGTTAAGCGTCTCGAGGGACCGATGCCCCGAAAGCGCCAACTGCAAATCGAGTTCCGCTTTCCACTGGTGCAACAATTCCACAACACCTTCACGCCCGCCCACCGCCAGCGCATACGCGTAGGGACGCCCCAGGAGTACCGCGTTAGCGCCCAGTGCCATCGCCTTGGTCACGTCGGCGGCGCACCGAATTCCACTATCCATCATGACCAGATAATCCGGTTGCACGACATTCCTCACGTCGACCAACGCATCCAAGGCCGCAACGCCGCCGTCGATCTGGCGCCCGCCGTGATTGGACACCACCACGCCGTCCAGCCCCATTGCCTCCACGCGCGCTGCATCGTCCGGATGGGTGATGCCCTTGACGAGGATCGGCAGGTCGGTCATATCCCGAATTTCGGCGAGCTGCTTCCAGGTGAAGGAGGGATTGACGTAGATCGATAAAAATTCTTGAATGGCTGCTTGCGGGTTTTCGCGAGGTGACTGGGTGAGGCGGGAGCAGAAGGCGGGATCGGATAAAAAGTTCGCCATCCCCTCGCCGTGCAGGAAGGGAAGATAGGCGTGCTGGAGATCGGCTTCGCGCCATCCAAGCATCGTCGTGTCGACGGTGACCACCACAGCGGAATATCCACTCGCCTGTGCGCGATCTAAGAAACTCCGAATGACATCCGTGTCCTTCCCGGGGTACAACTGAAACCACCGCACCGACGTCCCCATCACTTGTGCCACCTGCTCCAGCGGGACCGATGAGACCGTGCTCAGGATAAACGGGATATCCGCATCTGCGGCGGCCTTCGCGGAGGCCAGTTCGGCATCGCGGTGGAGTATAGCCTGAACCCCAACTGGTGCAAGCAGAAACGGGACGGGAAACTCCATGCCGAGAATCGACACGGACAGATCTCGATCCGCCACATCTCTCATCATCCTCGAACGAATCCGATAGTGACGAAAGGCTTCACGATTTGCCTTCATCGTGTCCGCCAGTCCCGCTCCCCCCTCGAGATACCCCCAGGCACATTCCCCGAGCATCTGCTGCGCAGCCTGTCTCCAACCGTCTAGTCCCACGGGCCACGGCCAACTGGACTTGCCCTGGGTCGACTCCCCGTACATCCGCATCTGTGCTTCAAACCCGAACTGACTCATGGTTCTTCTCCTCCCGCCCCACGATGAATGCGCTTTCCACTATCATACCGCAGATCCCTTTCAGAGGGGCGGTCAAGTCGCGAGGACGGTGGGCCAGTTCGGAATCGCAAACGAAGTGACAACCAGATGGCTCTCCCACTGACAAAATGGGACGGGTGGGGGTTACGGTCCCCCGCCCGTCCCATTGTCATCGGGAAAACAAGCGCCATTGTGCCCCTGTACCCACATCCTCTAGGTCGTGCTACCAGCGGAGCGGAGCAAGTTCACCAACTTTGTGCCATTGGGGCTGCCGAGTCCGGTACAGGCATCCCAGCCTGGTCGAGCTTGGTACGCTCCGTCTGTCCCATTGACATCGTTATTTCCGCTGGTGATGTCGTGAAATGCGCCGTCTGCGCTCGGCAGCCCGTAGAGAATCGGGTTGAGAAAGCCGACCGGATGGCCAAGTGTATGATTCGCGATGGCGATGAGCCCGGCCCAAAGCGGTGCGACGGCGCTGGTTCCACCAATCGCTAACGTCTGCCCATCGACGAGCACCTGATAGCCGGTGTCCGGGTCGGCGTCGCCTGCGACGTCGGGTACGCCCCGCCCCACGTGTCCACCCGGATTTGCCGACGGCGGAACGTTCGCGTTCGATTGCCAACTGGGCAGAGGGAATACGGCACTGACCCCGCCGCCGGAGGCGCCGCCAGTCGACCCGTCGTTCCACACCACCTCACTCAAAATGGTGCCGTTCGATGCTGTGAGACGCGTACCACCGCACGCCAGCACGTAGGGAGAGGAAGCCGGAAAGTCGACGTGGACTTCACCGTCGTCGACACTGTCCGCAGATCCGTCATCCCCGGATGCACAACAGACCGTAACGCCTAAGGCCGCGGCATCCTGAAAGGCACTATTCATCGCCTGCATCGCCTGCTCGGTCCACGTGCTCTCCGCCCCGCCCCAACTGATCGAGAGTACGGAGGGCTTGTTTGTCGTGTCGTGCATGGCCGTGGTGATGGCGTTCAGGAATCCTGCGTCCGTGTTCGGCGCAAAGTACACTACAATCTTAGCGCCGGGTGCGACGGAGGCTGCTACTTCAATGTCGAGATCGACTTCGCCGTCCGGGCCATTCGCGTCGCCGGTTGGCTGGTTGGTCGCCCCGTCGACAGAGACGGAGGATATGGTTGGCGTGGGAACGCCAAGGCTGGAGAAGTATTCCTGGAGGGCGTCGAGGTGATACCCTCCACCGAGCTCGATGATGCCGATACACTGGTCGTTGCACGTGATGTTCTCTGGAAAATTATATAGCTGAGCCACTTCCGGAGGGGTATAGGACGTTTGTGCGGCCAAGGCCCGTGTTTCTACCACTTCTCCGTGGTGGATGCGGAAATGGGGTTTCGTCTGTGGCCGGTTGTCGAGCCCCAACACTGCCACCACGATGTCGGACAGAGGGGCAGGGATGTGAATGGCGCCGGTGTGACCTCGGTACTTAAAATCTGGGTGCTCATACATTGCGAGTTCAACCCCAAACGCCTCGTTGAAGGACGTCGTCGTGCCGGACAACCCCACGGTTCCTGCGGCTGAATTCACTCGCTCCACCGTCAGACCGTGGTCCTTCGCAAAATCCTCTACCATTTTCAGGTCGTCGGCAGCCACCCCGTGGGCCGCCGCAAACTCCTCGCGGCTCATGTGACGGCGCTTCGCGAGGGGCACATCGCTCAGTTTTGCAACCGCCTGGGCAAGCGTTGCAGATGAGCGGCGACGCAGCACCATCGTCACCAAAATGCGTTCGTCGAGATCTGCGGGACCGACGTGTCTTGCGCCAGGGACAGCCTTGCGCTCGCTTCCGAGGATGGGCGTGTCTGCTCCACGTTCGCTAGATTGCATAGAACTCTTGTCCAAACACATCATTCTCCTTTCTGGTTGAGAGAAATGAGACGACTGATTGAGTATTCATGATAACATAATGAATCTTAAAATAGCTCTCAGTTGAACGAATTCAGAACGGGGGATTTCCTGCCGGTTCGCTGGATGTGCGCAGCGGCCTTTACTGATTTGTGCTGGCCGCCGGGCGGGTACGTGCGAATGACCACTTTGATTTCTCATGTGACCAACAGGCCGTTGTCGCTCATGATCTAAGTCCGCCCGCACCCGCCCGCGACGACAGTCCCCTAGCGGGATTCGCTGTCGAGGATGGTGTCGACATCGGCGGTGGCTGCGACCTCCGCCAGTTTTTCTAACGTGTTGAGCAGTTGCTCTACCTCATTTTGCAGGAGTTGAGCCAGATGATGATCAACCAGGCGGTTGTGCATGTCCACGGCGTCGTCAATCACAGATCGGGCGAAATCGGTCAACACCACATTGACCACTCGACGATCCTCCGTGTCTCGCTCCCGACTGACGTATCCATTATTCTCTAATCGATCCAGCATCACGGTGATGGCGCTCGGCTTCACGTCCATCTTCCCCGCCAATTCCGAGACGGTGCATCGATCAGACTGACGAATGTGATAAAGCATGAAGATCTGTCCTCTGGTCAATCCCTCGATTCGGGCCACAACAGGCTCGGCAATGCTCTTTCCAAGCTTGTGCAACGCCAATTGCAACCGCCCTACGGCGGGGCTGAGCGCATTGGTCAACTGCGGTTCCTCCTCCATGCAGGATCACCTGAATGAAATTTAACGGGTCAACATTTAAACCATAGAAATGCAGCGCTACAGAGTCAATCATTTTAAAGACTAAAATAATACCAATTCCCTTCGATTCACGAATTGTTCACACCCCTACCCAATTTTGCGGTTTGAAGGCGAACACTTCGGGCACGGTAAGAAAAGCTGAAAGGAGAATGGCCTTGCTATACGACTGTCTGATCATCGGCGGCGGCATCGCGGGGTTGCAGGCCGCCATTCAACTTGGACGCTATCGACACACCATCTTGGTGATTGATTCGAATTCGGGTCGCTCAAATATTTGCCGTGCATATCACAACATTCTTGGTTGGCCAGACGGCGTAAGTGGCCCCGATTTGCGGCGAATGGGCCGGGCGCAGGCCGAGGCATGTGGCGTCGAATTCGTTCAGGCAGAGGTGACGCACGCCTCGCTCCACGACGAGACGTTTCGGGTTGAAACCAGCACGGGTGCAATCCACCAAGCCAAAAACATCCTCATCGCCACGGGGCTCGTCGACCGAATTCCGGACATAGAAGGCATCCACTCCTGTCTAGGTGCAAGCGTCTACGTGTGCCCTGACTGCGATGGGTACGAAATTATCGGTCATCCCACGGTCGTCATCGGTTCCGGGGACATCGGTGCCCACATGGCCCTGACTCTTTCGTACTGGTGCGACGACCTCACGTACATCGATCACGAACGAACAGGCATCGACTCCGCGCATCGAGAGGAACTTCAAAACAAACGTATCCCGTATATCGACGTCCCAGTTCAACAGGTCCTCGCGGATGGGCCAGCCGTTTCTGGGGTTGAACTCGCGAATGGACGGCGTATGCAATTTGAACGTGGCTTTGTGGCCTTCGGCGGCAACGTCGTCCGGTCCCAACTCGCTGTCGACTTAGGCGTCACCGTCCTCAAGAACAAGCACATCCCCGTCGACGCGCGCACCAAAGAGACCAACGTGCAGGGCGTCTGGGCCGCTGGGGACGTCGTGGCACACTCCGAACAGGTGACCATCTCGATGGGCGATGGCGCCCAAGCGGCCATTTGGATTCACAAGCGCCTGATGAAGCACTCCTAGGATCCGGCAAATGCCACACCCTCCACTCGCCGCGCTCGCATACTGTGGTAGCGCACGAGTAGGAGGAGGAGTGTTAAAATGGCGGATGGACCAGAGTCCACGACGCTACAGGACAATTGTCTACGTGTGATCCAGGAACTGCTGGAGCGAGGACTCGCAAACGTCCACGGGTTGGAACAGACATTGCTTCGCGAGGCCATCCGGCGAGCGTACCCGCGACTCGAATCGCGAATCCGGGCGGCTTCCGTTGAACAAATCACCGAAGAAATCGAGTATCTGCGGGCCAAGTTGAACGAAATTTCACCCGAGGAACCAGCGGTCAATCCCAAAGGCGTGGCGAAGCGAGCAAAGAGGCGGGCGGCAAAGTCAAACCGACCTAGCGCACGAACCACTGGGCGGCCTCAGCCGCGAGCTACACGATGACGACCCAGGGGGACGCGTGGGGCGAGGCGCCATCAAATGCTGCACCATGTATAGATCTGACCGCTCATCGCCGGACAGAGAAATAGAGTACCGGACGTACTCTATTTCTCTGTTTGTGTCGACAGACCGATATCGGTACACACCCCCGTCGCTCCAATCGTCCCACCGATAGTTCTTTCTGAAATTTTGCCCTCTATGGTATTTCGACCACAAAAATAAGTGAATTGGGCGTAGAATAATTGGAAAACACAGAGGGCTGGTGTGGGCATGGAAGTGTGGAAGAGAAACTTGGTCATCCTATGGATTGGATCCTTCATCACGTCGGCCAGTTTCTCGATGGTCATTCCGTTTTTGTCGCTATTTTTGACGCAAATTGGCGTACATACCCACTTGGCCCTGTGGTCTGGCGCGCTCTACAGCGCGGCGTTCTTGGCCGGTGCCATCGCATCGCCGTATTGGGGCTCCCTCGCCGACAGGTACGGGCGAAAGCCGATGATCGTCCGGGCGGGCATTGCACTGTTCCTCGTGTACGTCCTCACCGCGTTCGTCACAAATCCATACGAGCTGTTGGGGCTGCGCCTAATGCAGGGACTACTCTCGGGATACATCCCAGGGGCCATTGCGCTTGTCGGAACCAACACGCCGGAGAAACGAGTCGGATTTGCGCTTTCGATGATCTCGGCCGCAACGGCGACGGGGGGGATTGTCGGGCCGCTCATCGGCGGCGTGATCGCTCGAATTTGGAGCAACCGCATCGCTTTCGCCAGCGCGGGCGTGCTCGTGGCCCTCTCGACTATCTTAGTCATTTTGTGGGTGCGAGAAGAAAAGTTCGTACCGGCGGCACATCGTTCTTCCGTGGTTGGCGCGTTTCGCGATGCCGTTCACAACAAACCTCTGCTTTCGGCACTCATGCTGAATATGTTTACGGCCTTTTCCATCATGACCGTAGAACCCGTCATCACGCTTTACATCGCGCAGTTGAATCACACGACAACAAACGCTTCGTTCATCGCCGGGATCGTGTTTTCGATTTCGGGTATCGCGAGCGTCGTGTTCGCGCCCGTGTGGGGGAAACTTGCGGATAAGATCGGCTTTACGAAAGTACTTTTATTCGGACTATTTGGCGGGGCCGTATGGACCTTCATGCAGTTGCCGTTTCACAACGTCTGGGCGTTTGCCGGCGTTCGCTTTATCTATGGCGCCTTTTTCTGTGCCGTGTTTCCGGCGATTAATGGGCTCGTGGTCAAATCGACCGACCCCGACTTTCGCGGTCGCGCTTTCGGCTTGAACCAGACGGCGAACCAGATAGGAAACATGCTTGGTCCGACTGTCGGCGGCCTGGTGGCTGACGTGCTCTCCATTCACGGCGTGTTTTGGGTCACCGGCGCACTCCTCACAGCCGTTTCGACGATCTCAGTCCTGTTTACGAAGTCGACGCTCAGCTCCACGCCATCGGCCGTTCACCGCGAGTCGACGTAAGGTGACAGGCGGCAAGTCGTCAGGACATGCCGCCTGTCGTCGCGTACCTGCCCACTTTCGCAAGAACACTGAAGCCCTACAACTGTATAATTATCAGCAATCACTGCGCAGACTTATGAGATTTTCGCCCCGTATAGTTTAACAACGAATTCAGTTAGTCCGCTTTAGTTCTCATATCTGCAATACGTTGGAAAGCTGTCGGTGATCGACCATCTTCTAATCTCTTTCTGATGAAGTCAGCACACTCCTCGGAACTGAGCTGTGAGGTGTCGACCTCCAGGTCATAGATGCCTGGCACATGAACCGACTCCTGCCACAACACAACAGGCCGCGGCACAGATCCGTCCTCAGCATAACCCATATTCCACGTAGCGATCCTTCGTTCCATCACCGTCTCTAGTGGGCATCTCACGCCCACAAGCAGAACAGGCAGATCCTTTAGTATTTCCGCACATTTCGGGAGAATGTTTCGCGATTGGGAGTATACATCGTGATGCCAGACATCCACCACTACGTTTATCCCCAGACGACTGTGCACAGCAATGGACTCATACATAGCACGATACAAGGTCACGATGAGAGGCTCAAGATCAGGGCGTTCTCCCCCGGGACGAAGACCGATGCCAGGCTGGTAGCGCTCGGGAGTCATTTTCTTAAATTGACTACCTCCTAGATTCAGCCACACACCATCAAACGTGTTCTGGATCACGGTAGCAATGCTGGTCTTCCCAGATCGCGGAGTACCATTCAGGATAACTATCTGTCCGGGTTTATTTTCGTGTGCCACACGTGTCCCTCCATGCACCTTGTCTATACTGCGGGGCGTGTCGATGCCACACAAGCAATACAAGCTCCTTCTCGTGCTGGATGCGAATTAAGTTCGGAGATGTACTACAGAGTTGAAGTTAGCATGAGATTTTTAGATAATGTAGTCTATATTCTCAGTTTATTTTTCGGTATCATAAAACTCGAAGGAGATTTGCTGCTCTTAAGTCCTATGTCGCTTAACTGCCCATAAGCTCAATACCAGAAGCGGAACAAAGATGCATGTTCATGCAAACCAGCTACTTGCGGATTCTTCAACTAACTCCCGTTCAAGAAGTCCATGACTTGGCTTTGTTCCCGTGAATTGTTGTTTCTGAGCGGAAATTGTGTAAGATGCCTACAATCCGATCTCAATGGCTTAATATATCCCCTTGTGGTACCAAACTCACATATCTTTCGTAGTACTCTGGATATCCGTTAGATAATGGTCGTGTACGCACCTGACTCCTTAATTTCGGTTGCTTGCTCTCATAGGAAGCAATGGCTGTGCTGTCGATGGCAAGGTGTGTTCCGTCAATGATACCAGCGTCTTTGCACTGATATGGTGAACTACATCAGGTATCTAA
The DNA here is from genome assembly GCF_026651875.1 of Alicyclobacillus fastidiosus. Taxonomy (GTDB): domain Bacteria; phylum Bacillota; class Bacilli; order Alicyclobacillales; family Alicyclobacillaceae; genus Alicyclobacillus; species Alicyclobacillus fastidiosus. Next base: position 4,586,443 of record NZ_CP104067.1, read on the forward strand.
TTTGTTTGTGGCTGATAGCAGCGTATTACCACCGTACATTGGGGGAACAAATCCCGCCTTAACGATTGTTGCGGTGGCGATCCGAACAGCAGATTATATTCTTTACCGATTAAAAAATTGAACGCTGTAAATTAGAGGAATGCTTATGGAAATAGGAATCAACAGGCCTATACGAAACTAACAAATTCGACTCCAGTATTCACAGTGCATCAATACAAGAGCCGAATCTGTCACCTATATATACCATGTTTCAGCTACGAAACATGAATTGACTTTTCTACCCGATAATCCAGATCTTCGAGCTGTCTCAAATGGACGTATTTAGGAACGTGGGACAAGGATGAGCACTCTATCGTTGCTTCTTACACAAAGCCAAGCTAAATTCCTTCCATCTCGTGTTTGTTTCGCTGCAGCGAAAATCCGTTCAGAAACGTGCGCATATCATATACTGTATTGGCCGCGGTACAAGCAACCACGTGTCGACTTGATTGCAACGGATCGCTCAATTTTTTACGTCCCAAACCGCTTTGAAGCTTTTCAACCGTATAACCTTTTCTTGTAATAGCTTCGTCAAACTCCTTCTGTGCACCCTGTTTTGCCTTAAACAACATCATCTGAATACGACTGTACACGTTGATAGCACCATCTCCGGTCGTTTCAATTGGGAGAAAGATGGCTTCGGGATATTTCTCGGTGATCAGTGATTGAACCCCATCCGACACACCCGAAGATGGCATGCAGCCAAACGGTTTTACAGAAATCGTCATGTTGGCCTTGTGCTTGACCATATTCAGAATCAATTTACCGACTTCCATATGACCTTCTCCACCACGCAGTTGGTTATTGTAGTGTTGGTGGGCAACCTCTGCGATCTCATCCATGTTGGGTAAATGATAACCCCGTAGTCCAATGGTCCGAGCATAGGTTTGAAACATCCCACGCAGGACGCCGTCAGCTAGAGCGAGCCCACGCATACGCAAGAAGGGACTTACTCCTTTTAACCCTTTACGACCGGAATCCGCCGTGCGCAAGTTCATTCGTTCTTTTGTGTCGTAGCGCCCAGCCCAGATCAGATAGAGAATCCAAGCCGTAACCGATTGTACTTCGACCTCAGCTCCTTCGCTCTCTAAGAACCGTTGTAATTGGTAATTACCGTCGCCTTCCGTTGTCATCGCCCAAAACTCACCAAGAATGCTTACTTTAGGTTTTACCTGAGTCCTATCCACCTGGATGGTACGCAATTCCTTGCGACATTGTAACAGCGCTGGGAACAGCCACTTTTGCCCAGTTAAAGCGTCGTATAAATGCTTTTTACAACGAACCAGAGCCGCATCTGTGGAACCCGCCTGGATTTCGTAAGGACGGATACGATAGCCCACTGCATTCAAAATATCTCCCAACAAAACCGCTTTCAAAAAGCCCAAGAAAAAAGACATATCGAGCTTTAGGGCAGACTCTCCACCGGTCGCCTGCTTTAACCCACTTTGCTGTTGGAACAACAGTACTCGAAATCCGTCAAAACCAGCGTCCCGAAGGGCCTTGCGATATTCCGTAACATAAGTTCCGAAACGGCAAGGACCACACGATCCGCTGGTTACAAAGAGGTAATTCCTCACGATTTCTTCCTTCGACTTTCCCTCCTCATCCCGAAGCTGAGTAAGATATTTAATTAAATTCCCAACCGTGAAATACGTTGGGTTACACTGCCCACGGTTCCCAAATTCCTTTCCGTAACGCAACGACTCAGTATCCGGACAGTCCAAATGTTTGACTTGATATCCCAACCCACTAAGCGCACCTTCTACCAGATAATCGTGAGCCATGGTCAACCCACCAAAGAGAATCGTCGTGCTCGCTTTATCCTTGTTTAAAAATTGACGAGGAACGGGATCGAACCACTGCTCCCTAGTTAAAGAACTCAAGCCCAACGCTTTTTCCTGTTCCGCTTGAAATCGACGAAGGAGTTCTTCTTGAGACGGCTTCTTTGTTTGTTCAGTAGTTTTTGTTATCGACATCTTTGCTTCGCTCCTCGTTTTTAATATCAACCAACGACTTGTCCATTTTTTTGCTGGCTCAGCAACTCGGCACGTTTTTGCTCCAAGAGTCGCGCTAATTCCGCCTTCTTGTGGGCAAGGTCCTCCAAGCGCTCTTCCTGAAGACCAAGACTATGCGCATAGGTTTTCACACGTATTTTGATCGAACCGCTTGGTTTATTTGCATCAATATCGTGTAATGCGGAATAAGGCGTTCCAGCCGTTGAGATGATGGAGTCAATCAACCCGTAGGTAGGCGCATCATGACCACACTTAAAGCTAGAGAGATCGAGCACCGCGATGTTGGGATGACGTGCCGCAAATTTTGCTGTCCAAACTTTTTGAACGCTGTTCGAACTGAAATTTTCAGGCCACACATCACTCACTTCCATCGCGTACTCAACACGCCCAGTTTTTAGGTCTTCACTGAAAAAGCGCTCTAGCCAAGCCTCATCCTTCGGAATGGAACGCATAGATAAGATGGGATAACCCAGGACTTGAAACTCTTCCAAAACGTTGTGATTCAAACCCGGGTCAGAGTGGTACGGTCGACCAATCATCAAAATGGCGATACGATTTTCTTGTTCCACCTGCTCGAGAATCTCCCGGCCGCGGTTCTGAATTTCAGAGTCAAACATTTGCATTGCCTTCCAGCCCTGATCCACTGCAAAGTCACTTTCATCCTCGGTTATCTGCAGGTACTCCCGAAACGCCTCATACAACTGTTTCTTCATCAAATTGAGTTCCGTAAATGTTACCGCCGGATCTAGATAGGTCACTCCTCTGGTTTCGAAAAAGTTAATCTCCTTTGTGAAGGCAGCCTTTATGACGTTTGGTGCGCCAGCCACAATCGGACAACTCGTCGAATCCATCACATTCTGCAGAAAGGTCGGAATGTGGGTAATACATGGGAAGAAAATATAATCAAGTTTCTTTTTCTCATGGTGTTTAAACAACAAGTTATGCACATGCGCTTGAGCGACTTTTGAGGGGTAACAAGGATCTATGCTTCCATATTTCCCGCCTTCCTTCCACATGTCCTCACTCGTATAGTCGCTAAATACAATGTTTCGCTCATTAATGCCAAGAGTCTCAAAATAGGTTCTCCAAAACGGCGCCGTCGACCAAATATTGAGTACCCGTGGAATGCCAATGCGAATCCCTTTTCTCCACTCCGCTGCTTCCGTGGACGAACGCTGAAATTGCCGCTGATATAACGTCTTCCGTATTCCTCTGAGCCCGAACAAACTACGTCCTAACCGAACATCGTCAACTCTAGTGTCTGGTTCCGGCAACGAATCCGGACTGTAGAAGTGTTGGAACATGCGACGTGCTTCATATTCCACCAAATTAGGGTAATGTTTTTTGAGTTCCTGTCTATCCTTGGTCAATTTCACAACGGCTTCTTTGTCTTCAACCGTTCCCTTCTCACAGCTAAAACCGGAGATATAGCGGGCCGTTTGACCGTCCGGGGTCTTTGAGTCGATAAACGTTCTACTGCAATGATTGGGACAAAACGTACAACGCGTCGATTCGTCATTCCGGGACACGTACTGTAGATTTATTGCTGTATCCAGTCCTAGAAATGTTGAATACCCACGGCGTTTGACAACCCGTAGAGTTTCCATAGCCGCTCCAATCGCTCCGGCTTCGCCTGGGTGAGGATGAATGTACACTTCGGCATCAGGAACTCGCTCTTTGATGTAATCGACTTGGGCTTTTACAGCGGCCAAATTATATTGTGTTCCGCCCTGTAAAACGAATTTGCGGCCAAGTTCAGCCATACGAGGTATCTGAACCACGTACTGCCAAACGTTTTTGGGCAAGACTAGTGCTAGTCCAGCCAGTAATTCTTCCTTCGAGTATCCCTCCTTTTGAAAATTGACTCTGTCCGCATCTAGAAATACAGCGCAGCCATATGAAAACTTGGGTGACAGTCCCGCCCTAAAGGCCGTGTCCGCATATTCCTGAACCGGGATACCAAACTGGTCTGCCATAGCTTGAAGCAACATTCCGTTTCCTGCGGAACACTGGTTGGATAATCTGAAATTGCGTATATCCCCGTTTTTCATAAACAGTACCTTGATGTCCTGACCACCGATATCACAGATGACATCGACATCACCAAACTGGTAAACGGCGCTCATCATATGAGCCACGGTCTCAACAATATTGACATCCGCTCTCAAAGTTTTTTCTAAAACATCCGCCGCATATCCAGTCGCACCAAAACCGATAATTTCCAGCTCCGCACCTTGCTGGTTTACCTTACTCTGAATCCGCTTCAACATTTCTTTTGTATCCTCGAGGGGGTTACCTTTGGAAAGTTGATACTCCTTCAGCAGAATGTCTCCATTTTCATCAACGAGAACGGCTTTAGATGAAGTAGAACCACCGTCAAGCCCAATCGCTGCTCGAACCCTTTGTCCAGCCGTAAAGGTAGCAGGCGTAAATCGTGGAACCGTGTAATTTAGGCGAAAATCTTGTAGCTCATGTTCGCTGCTTACAAGCGGCGGTCCCGCATTTTCTCCTAGTTTCGCTTTGCGGCCGTGCGTAATAAATTGTTTGAGTGCTTCCAGCCCCGTATAGTGACCAACACTCAGGGGCTCATGCAGTCCATATAGGACTGCACCGTAGGCTGCGTAGTACTGCGAATTTTCAGGAACAAAAATCAATTTATCCAAGGGCATGTCTTGTGGATAATCGTAGCCTCTCCCTTGCCAGGTTTCGGGGATCCGTTTTCTCCAGCACTCTTGTAGGAACGGTAAGTATGTATTGGGACCACCCAGCAAAAGAACACGGTGGCGTAACGTGTTGCCGCGGGTCAATACGGAAAGGTTCTGCATTACAATGGCATCAGCCAGAGAGCACATGATTTCAGCGGATGGGATTCCGCTTTTCACCAAATTGACTATATCGGTTTCAGCAAAAACACCACACTTGGCAGCCACATGGTGTAATTTCGTATCGTCAAAGCGTAACTTGCCGACTTCCTCCGTGGGCATGCCTACTTTAATCATGCACTTGTCAATGGTTGCACCTGTGCCAGACGCACACTTGTCGTTCATTGAGGTCAATGCTTGTCTGTCGCCGGTCTCCTCATTTACCTTGAAGATAATGATCTTGGCATCCTGCCCCCCTAATTCAATGACACTCCCTACATCAGGATGAAGATGTTCCACCGCCATGGTCACGGCATTCACTTCCTGCACGAACTTTGCCCCAATGTGCTCGGCAATTGGGCCACTACCAGATCCCGTCGTGAAAACGCGAATGTTTTCTTGTTTAACGTCGGGAAATTCGTTTCCGATCGTAACTAAGAATTCCAGAACCTTTTCGGCCTGTTTCGTATGGTGTCGTTGATAATCTGACCAAAGAATCTCTTTACTGTCTGGATCTACCACGGTTGCTTTAACGGTTGTTGAGCCCACGTCAATACCTAAAATTAAGGATTTGCACGATTGACTCTCGTGAACCATATATGCTCACCATCCACTGAATTGATATTTTATTGTGCCAGTGATTGAGCATTTTATACGCAACCATAAAGACTGACTTAGAAGCGGCAGATTCATACCTTGAACTTAACATTGTGTGTTACCACTCAGACTCATGTGAACTATTAACCGCTAGTTATCATCGGTGTGTGTACTATTACATGTGATTCGTCACTTAATAATGCCGGATCGACCTATCCGCCAATTACGGTGGGTACATGTATACGAAATAAAGCGTTGTTTCAGGGGTTATGTCATTTTCGATGTCCACCACATACACATTTTGTCATCAGGTACCATATGACGATCCAGCGGCTCGTACAGCGGAGCCTATGTATCCCAATGATTTCACTGGGCTATATTATCCGGCAGCGGTACAAGTGGCTTTGCGCAATCTCATGAACGAGACTCTGTTCTTTCAATCATGAAACAGTGTCGCTTACGAACAATCGGGAGGTCAGCTGCAGGATGAGAATCGCTATATTTTCCGAAACGTTCTTACCCGGAACTGACGGAGTTGTTACCCGTCTTTGCAACACGCTGAAACATTTGGAAGAGGCTGGGCATGAGGTACTCTTGATTGCTCCGAACGGTGCTCCGCCGAAGTATGCGTCGGCGACAATTGTGGGTGTACCGTCATTTCGTTTCTTTCTCTATCCGGGGATAAACTTTGCATCCCCGTTGGCAAAAGTCGGAAAACACCTAAAACAGTTTGAGCCTGAACTCATTCATTCCGTTAATCCGGGATTTTTAAGTTTCGCAGCCATCTATTATGCGAAAAAGTATCGTTTACCCCTCATCATGTCCTATCACACGCTCATACCAGCATATGCGCGCTACTACAACTTAAGTTGGTTGGAACCAGCCTTGTGGCGGTGTTTCCGAACGATACACAATTGTGCAGATATCAATTTGTGCACCTCTCAGGCCATGCTCAAGGAGCTTGCTGCCCGTGGATTTCGCAACCTGGACCTGTGGGAGCGAGGTGTCGATTTACAGTTGTATTCGCCGATGCGGCGTTCTGATGCCATGCGCAGCCGCCTCACCAACGGGGATCAAAATGGGAAACTAGTGCTGTATGTTGGGCGGTTGGCCGCAGAAAAAGCCATTGAACGCTTACGGCCCTGTTTAGACAAAGCACCGGATGTTCATTTGGCGATTATTGGGGACGGTCCACATCGGTCAGAGTTAGAGCGCGTTTTTGCAGACAGCAATACGATTTTCACAGGTTATCTGTTTGGCGAAGAATTGGCCGAAGCATATGCATCGGCCGACGGCTTCGTCTTTCCTTCGACCACCGAGACACTTGGTCTCGTCTTGTATGAAGCGATGGCCAGCGGATTACCAATCATGGCCGCAGACAGCCCCGCATCTAGGGAGGTGTTAGATGGCGGCGCCGCTGGTTTCATTTTTCAACCGTTGAACCCTGATTCGATATATCAAGCTATGCACGACATGTTGTATGACGTTGCGAAACGAAAATTTGTAAAATCCCGGGGGCAAGAGATAGTTCAGGCCCTCAATTGGAGCGGACCCACAAAGCAACTCGTCAACTATTACAGTAGTCTATTTAAATCGAATTAAGTGGTGTCAGTACACCATGATTTGTAAATGGCTTAAGAATTTGTTACTCCTAGGATTCCTGTTAACAGCGGGCTGCGACCGTCAAGTCCGCGCAAGCACATCATACGTCGCGACAGAAACAGGCACTGCGTGGATTTGTCTTTTGTCTCCGAGGAGAGACTCTGGCCAAGGTTATCCACGTCTGATTGTTTGTGAACAGTTTTAATCGGAGAAACCATGGCATGATCGATTCTTAGGGTTTTTCCTAGGGTATCGTCTCTACCATTTGAACGGAATACTTAGAATTGATTATCCATAAAAGAATAGAGCTACGTGACTTCAATAAAAGACGAAAGCGGCTCGGTGCCAACTTCCATCTGGTATGCTGTCCAACGATTAAGATTGTTTGTATTGCGGTTCTTCTTGCTCTAACTGTTGAACACGTTGTTCTAACGTATTAACAATGGTGTTTGTTTGATTCTCAGCATCCGTGTACACTTGTTTTGCCTGCTGATTCTGGGTTTACAGAGCAAATTGTTCAAAACTCGCTTGTGCACTTTTTAGCCCTACTAGCGTCTGTTTTACTTGGCTATAAACCGTCATAATGTTCAATCCCCTTGTAAAGTGGTATAGGCGGTAACGGTAGTTCACTCGCCATACATGAGATTCTCCAGTTCGGATGTGAATTATATATCTACATTTCAGTAATACTGACTATTTGTTGGGAATTCTGGAGTCCGAAGGAGATAGAACATGAAAAACCAGCATACAAGCAGATCATGTTCTAAATCTGCGGGAGTGAGACTCGGCTTCGACAGTCGTAGATACACGAAATCCCGAAACCCGTTGGTGCTTCTAGGATTTCGGGACTGTGGATAACTTCGTGTGGTGCCTACAGCGTATCTGTGGATATGTCCGAGAACAACGGTGGATATTCGTAACCCAGCGCTTTCAGGATTTGTGCCTGCTCCGGGGTTACTTCTGTTCGCTGCCGGACTCTGCCGCTACCAGCTTTGTAGGTTACAAGGTGCATCTCGTTCATGACAGAACGGATCTCTCGCCATGTGTGGCTAGTTCGGTTCTCTGCCACCCGAACCAAAAGTAACGAGAGCCAGCACAGTAGTACATGTGCCCGAATCCGCTCATTCTTCCTGTGGTACATCGGGCGCAATTCCATGGTCTGTTTCAGAGAACGGAATGCCGCCTCAACCTGCCAGAGCTGCTTGTATCCAAGGGCCACATCTTCCGCGGACAGTGTGTCGTCTGAGGTTCGGATCAGATACTTTCCGTCCAGTCGTTCCATCGCCTTAACCGCCTGGTGGTCAACTGTGAGATTGCCACGCTTGTCCGACTTCAAGTAACGCTTGAAGGTCGGGTGACTTTGCAATCGACAGTGCGCCTTGGTGTGTGCGTCGTTATCCAACTCCTTGAGTCGTGCGAGCTCTGCTTCCAGGGCCTTGAGGTGTGCCTCGCGCCGAAACGCATCTCGGCGAGCTTCATCTGGGTTGCGAACGAGCACATATCGGACCCGTGCCTCACCGTCTCCTACGACGATTTCCTTTATCTCAAGGTTATCCCGTATCGTTTTAAATCGCCCAGGACGAGACATGGCATCTTCGACTGTCTGCTTCCCAGAGGTCATCTTCTCTCCAGCAATGTAATGCCCTCCGGCTTTCTGGAGTTCACGTAAATTGTCCTCCGAGCTGAACCCACGGTCGACGACCGTAACGACGCGTCCGAGACGCCAGCCAATGAGGTCCTTCTTTACTTCTGGAATGACGGTCATGTCTGACGTGTTCCTGGCCATACCCAACACCGCACAGGGATGCCGTCTCGGGTCACTGCAAAACCAATTACGACCTGCGGTAAGTCTGGTGCTAGGTTGTAATAGTGGACACAACGAATCGGGAATGTAAGAATAAGGCGATTCGAGGTGAGCCACATGACACAGAAGTACGACAAGGAATTCAAACTTCATGCAGTGCAATTGGCTTTGGAGAGTGGGAAAACGACGAGCCAAGTAGCTCGGGAGCTAGGCGTATCACAAAAGACGTTGTATGGCTGGATGTCGAAATATAAGGAGGATCCGTCCGCCCCGTTTGTTGGGAGTGGGAACCTCAGGTCAGAAGCTCAGACAATTCGTGACTTAGAGCGAGAGCTACGCGATCTTCGAGAGGAGAATGCAATCCTAAAAAAGCTATGTGCATCTTCACCAACGACCGGAAGTAAGGTATAAATTCATCCACAGACACCGCTCCAAATTTTCGGTTGAGAAGATGTGCAAAGTGTTGGGTGTATCTCGGAGCGGGTATTATGCCTGGCGTGAACGACCTGAGAGTAAGCGAGCCAAACGTCGGAAGCGAATAACGAAGCGGATTCATCAGATATTCGTGAAATCCCGTCGTCTTTATGGCAGTCCTAAAATCACGCAGATCCTGCGCCAGGAAGGCGAGCGTGTGGCGCAGAAGACCGTGGCCAAAATCATGCGAGAGAATCAACTGAGGAGCCGTACCGTTCGCAAGTACAAGGCGACCACGTATTCGAACCACGATTATCCGGTACAGGAGAATGTACTGAATCAAACGTTTGTAGCAGAGCGACCCAACCAGGTGTACATGGCAGACATCACCTACATCCCAACGGACGAAGGATGGGTCTACCTGGCTAGCCTAATGGACCTTTATAGCCGTAAGATTGTGGGCTGGCGTGCGGGAGCACGGATGACGAAAGAGCTGTGCATCAGGGCACTGGAGCAGGCATACGAACGCCAAGACCCAACAGAAACCGTGCTGCATCATTCGGATCGTGGGAGCCAATATGCCTCTCATGACTATCAGGACAAGCTGCGAGAATACAAGATGGTCGGTAGCATGAGTCGCAAAGGTAACTGTTTTGATAATGCGTGCATCGAGTCGTTTCACAGCATTATCAAGCGAGAGCTCGTCTATCTGGAAAAGTTCAAAACGAGGGAACAGGCAATCCGGCGGATCTTCGAATACATCGAGGTCTGGTATAACCGGGAACGAGTTCACTCATCAATCGGTTTTCTAACACCGGTTGAAATCGAAAGAAGATATTTCCACGCTATAAGAGCTGCAGCAAGCTGAACGATAACAGGCATCATATCAGAATATTAAAACTTATAATTTCTCTGTTTTGGGGTGTCCATTCTATTGACTTAATACCAGTCCGGCCGGTGGTCCTTGGAGTAGCCGGGTTGCTTCAGACTGTCTTCTTCCGGCTCGTCATCCATTTCAAAGTAGCTTGACGTGGTGTCAAAGAACAGTAAGTCGACTTCCAGGTTCAACAAGTCGGCGACAGTCTCGAACACTTCTCTCTGGATGTCTACGTCCGATTCAATCAGGAAATCCATTGCACGGTACCCCTGGTGGACCTCAAAGTTCTCAACACCGGGGAGTGCGACGTCTCGCTTCACCCAGTCCTCCATGCCAAGCTTGCTCGAGGGGTCCAAGGCTCGATTGGCGACCATCGCAAAGATGGCCCGCTCTATCGGGGCTTCATATTTGCGCTGTGCCAGACGCTTGGATATGGCTTGACCCACGCCAAGTTCATGCCACAACGAGTCGACGATATAAGCGGTGCCAAACGTTTTGCTATCGAGCAGACTCAACTGCACGCTATCCTTGGGCTCCGACGCAACGGGTTCATCACCAAGGAATCGTGAGATGCTCGCGGCAAGCCTCTTCAATCCATCCATATCCACTTCATCTTCACGCCCGAAGTGGTAGAGGACTTTCGCTTGGGGATTGCCGGTCTTGGGATTGCGTTCATTATGGGCAAGCTGCACGTAGGACGTGACAGAACCGTTTTTATTTTTTCGTGATATCCGCCGTATGTACATGTCTACATTTTAAAATAATATGTTCTACGAAGTCAACTACTGTGGATAACAATACTAGTTATCCACATAAATTCGCATGCCTACAACTTTTTGTAAAAATGCCTACATAAAATAACCGGAATTCCGCGCCGTTACGGGATTCCGGTTATCCACAAATGCTTATAAACGGGTTGTAACTGTCGAACCCGAGTGAGACACTTTTACTGATTAGTCTCCGCTTTAAGATATAGTGTCCATGATTCTTCCCTATGAAGTTTATTAATGGGTTCATAAGGTTCATAACATGTGCATCTAAACTCCGCATCCCTTATTAGTCAAGTGATCACGAACAATAAAGTTGTATACTCAAAATCCTTGTTCGGTGACCTGCGAACAGGCGTCAGCTTATCCCTTACAAGTAAAGTCGTATACTGAGGTGGCAAAAGAAGCGTGCATGGGTACATGTAGGAATATGTAAATGTATTCCGGGTGGTCTAAAGGTTTCGAGGCCATTAAACAAGGTTTTGTATACATGCACAATTATGCATTTATATGCCATCCTCAAGTGTGCTCGTTATTGAACATTCGCCCCCAATGAAGAAGGGAGCCGATGCTGTTTTATATGTAAATCGATAGAGTTTTTCATATTTTCTGGAACTACGAATCAGACAGATCTATAAATGCAGACGGCTCATATCGACTAACGGCAACTGATTCTCCATGTTTGTTCGCGCTCGTCTTAGAAACTCCTTGGACCATTCGTCGAGTTTATCTAGTTTACCGTTTCTATAGAGAGACGAATACAATATGGCTTGGCGTAAATCGAGAAATGTAGAGAGATGTGTTAAACAATCGCGTCCTAAAGTGTTTTCTCTGTCGTACCCTTCGAAGACATAAGTTAGGTATCTTTGAGTAAATGCAAGTTCGTCTTCGTCGCCGGAGGGTACGGCAATTCCATAAAATAAGTTGACCGCAATGTCCTGAATGAACCATCCATATTGGCTCTCATCGAAATCAAACACGGTGATGGTTCCATCAGATTGTACGGAGTAATTACCGAAGCAAAAGTCGCCGTGAATAAGTCCATAGGATTGATCATCGCATGGCATTTGATGAACTCGTTGCATTAGGTTTTCGAAATTCAGGTGAACTAACTCCTGTGATGCCGGTACGTTTATAGAGAAATCACGAAGATACGCATTAGCGCTCCAGACGAAACGTTTTGGTACCAATGCCTCCGGAACGTAGGCTTTCGATAGACAATGGATTTGACCAAGAATTCCGCCTAACCGTCGAAACTCCTCGTTTTGAGATATCTCTTCCGTCCAAGGAGAGCCAGGTGCTCTTTCAAACGCGACGAAAAAAAACTCCTCTCCCCCCTTATCTACAAATGATTCAATAAACGCCCCTTTGATCGAATGTATTGGGCGTGAAACACGTACTCCGTTTGTCGCAAGATAGTTGACCCAGTCTAATTCGGCTTGTATTAGGTCTTTGCTTCGATGGGATCCGTGTGTAATGCGTAAAACATAGTGGAGTTCCTCTAACGAAAAACCAAATACAAAGCTTTGATTCTTTCCTAGAAGAATTAAATCCGATCCACAAATTCCATATCGCCTAGCCGCCTCAGAAATCACGAAATCAGTAAATTTCGTCATTATGCTCTGTCGCATAGTTCACCCCTAATAAATCGCTTAAGATCCATAGGTTCCAAAGATTGCCACGAATTGGGTCTACTTTCAGTCCGTTGTTTGTTGGATTAAACTGCCCCTGTGCGACAGAAGGACGAGGATTCGTCAACGCATAATAATGCGGCCTTTGTCGGGTCCTCGTTAGTCAATAACTGTCTCTTAACCGCTGGTAATGCGGACTCGTTAAGCGTATAAGCTTAAAGACTCACGTGCTCAAAATGCTCCACTACAGGAAATGGCTCGTAAAAGTGATGCAATAACCTCTTCCATTCTTGATATTCCGCAGATTGCCTGAATCCTACAGTATGACTCTCCAAGTCGGTCCACTGCACAAGCAACAAGTATTTCCCCTGAGTTTCTAGACATCTTTGCAATTGATGAGATATGTATCCATTCATACTCGAAATGATTTTCGATGCCTGTTTAAAGGCCGATTCAAATTCATTTTCCAGACCGCTTTTAACATTTAACATGGCAGCTTCAAGTATCATTTGACGTATCCCCTTAATAGCGAATGACTCTCTATATTCCACACGCAACCATGTAATTCCTGGTAATTATCAGAGAGGTCTTGTTGAATATAACTGCCCGTTTGAGACATAATTCCAAACTGGCGAACCTTGCATTTTTATACACTCGTAATAGGTGTGACTTCGACTTGCATCCCGTTGCATACATAAGAATATCACTTGGAAGTACCGAAGTTCGAAAAACATGAAAGTTGCCTTTGCCAAGAGACGCGAAAGGTCATCACTGAACTGTCGAAAGCAAGGTTGGAAGACTCCTCCTTTGGGAATGCTAGTTTACTAGAGTTGTCACCATAGTTTTACTAGAAAGTTCGCAGCGGAGGTTGGACTTATGAATCTTTCTCAGGCGTCCGAAGTATTTTTGAGTATTCGAAGTCAGGAGGGGTTCTCGCCGTTTACGATTCGCGCCCATCGGCAGCAACATAAATTGTTGGTGCGGACATCGGCGACTTACAGGTAGAAGAAGTGACACTGAGTATATTACGCGACCATCTCAGTCATTACGAACACTTAAAGCCTTCAAGTCTCGGCCACAAAATCCGAGCCATTAAGAGTTTGTTCGGATGGCTTGTTGAGGAAAACCTGCTTGTAAGAAACCCTACGCTCAAATTGAAGGAACCGAAGCAAGGAAAACGAGTTCGCGAAGGCCCTGACGATTGACGAACTCGAATGGCTTCGTGACTCGTGTAACTCCTCCCTCGAGCATGCATTGGTTGAATTCTTTTTCGCTACGGGCGGCAGAATATCCGAAATTCAACGGTTAAATCGAAATGAGATCGACTGGCATCGTGGTGCCGTAACGGTCCTTGGTAAGGGTGACAAGGAACGTGAGGTGTACTTTGGGGCAAAGGCACGAATTTGGGTGAAACGATACCTTCGAGAGCGGAGCGACCATGATCCAGCACTGTTTGTCACCATGCGTCAGCCGCATCGAATGTCCGTGCATCAGATTCAATACATTTTTAAACGGATTGCGACACGATGTAATTTATCAGAGCGAGTCAGCCCGCACAAGATGAGACATACGCTGGCCACTGTGCTGTTAAACCAGGGTGCCCCATTGGTGGCCGTGCGATCAATCCTTGGCCATGAAAAGCCAGAGACCACGCAATTATATGCTACATTGAGCGGAACATCTCGCCAGCAAGCATACGAACGTTACTTCGTTCAGTGACAATCTTGATGGCTTGGAGGCCTAACGGTCTCCAAGCCTGGAAACGTGGTAAAATATGCATGGAAATACAGCGTTCGGAATTGCTGGATTCTTCAACAAACGGGCAGTAAAGTTCAAGTAGGGAGAGGGGAAATTGTGGACGATCATCAGCACAAAAACACGCGCTCGGCTCGAGTAGTTTGAAACGTTTGAAGCCTCCTGAAGACATTCGGTGGCATGGAAATGGGATGTCTTTTGAAACGATACGGGTGCACAGGGATATGGTGGTTACGTGTCTAATCTGTGTAATGCGCTACCTATGGAATTAATCCAGTTGGTTGCACAGAATGATCCTAAAAAGCGAATGGAGGATATTCATGCAGAGTGAAGTCAGTAAGATCAACGGTAAAGCGTGGAATGTTGGCGCTTACCAGGCATGGGTAAATCGCTTTGGAACGCCTAAAGACTACGCCGCTGAAATCAAAATGAATCCTTTAAGCGAAAATATCCAGCACTTTTTGGGGGTTATGGGTGATATAAAAGGAAAAAGGGTGGCAAACCTTCTAGGTTCCAATGGGAATAAGGCGATTCCATTAGCTATGCTTGGTGCTGATGTGACCGTGGTTGATATCTCTGAAGAGAATGCACGATATGCTACAGAATTAGCAAGGGAGGCAGAGGTATCTATTAATTGAGCGTTTTGCAGAATTGCGTTTCTCTGTGAAACGAAAAAAGAAGCAATACCAGCTTGAGGGTTTTAATTTACATTTTTTGTTTGCTCTGTATAGGTTTGCACATTCCCATGTCGGTAGCAGAGAGTCAGGAATCCTGTCCGATTATGCTGTTTCAGTGCGTTCGCTATCGCGTTCATCGCCAGCGCAGAAGCAAGTAGAACAATCGTATTGAGATACGCGTATGTGGTCACCTTCTGAATGCCACGAATGTGCACATCGTTGACTGTAAGATTTTCTTTGAGCCGAGAATTACAACGCTCCACCGACGTTCGTTCATTGTAGAGCGCTGTCCAACCCCGCGTATTTCGGTGCGGGTTCGCGTAACGTCTGACATCTTCGGTGATGCTTGTCTTGACCACCATTCCGTAGTTGGAGTCGGAGCAAGCTGCAATTCCAAGTGGGCAATCCACTTTACCAACGGCATGCGGACAGCGGAACTTTAATCGGTCACCGTCGGCTCCCCAATACACCATGTCGTAGCCCATTGAGCAGCGAGGTGTGCCATGATTGCCTGCGCGCCATAGCCACGGGCGGCTTCATAGTTTTTCACCTGGTCATAGCCAGCGTCCATCATGACGTATCTGACCTTCCAGCCATAGTTCTCGACGACTTCTTTCATGAGTGGAATTGCCATCTCACCGTCATACACATGAGCAGGTGTTACCTCCAAGGCTACCGGTAACTCGCTGGCAGTATCCACTGCGAGGTGAATTTTGTAACCGAACCACGTGAGCTTGTTACCAAATGTGTCGTATTTGGCACCCCAGTTGGCGTTACCGGTTTCTTGGCTACGTGATTTCGGTTGCTTCTTCTGATATGAACGAGGATGTCAAGCACCACTACAACTCCCGCTGTGCCACTGTTCTAAAACAGGGATTTCGCGTTGCTTCACATGGAGTGGCGGCTCCGATAGGCTGATTCGCCATACGGCCCTTCCGAGGCGCTCGTCCGGCATCACGTCGGGGCCGCAGAGGCTCCATGTCAAGCAACTAACCTCGAAGACTCGGCACGAAGGCAAAAACTTCTCGACGGTGAGCATTCTGATATTCGTGGGTTGATTACCACAGTTAATCTCTCCGTCTAGAGGACCTGCCACGAACTCATGGCGTGCGTTCGGTTCGCGAGGGCAATACCTAGCACAAGAAGAAAACGTGGGTTATCCTCCTACGGTTTACACTTTTGCCTTCGAGCCCAGTCTTCCAGTTTTCTCATTCAAGGTTCCCGGTGAACGCGGAAGTATAATTCTATTGGTTAAGCTTTATCTTTCTGCATTTGGCGTGCGATTGCCCACATGAACCCAGCTAATTCACGAGCGACTGCAGTTATAGCTTGATTAGAAGGTTTCCCTTTACTGACAAGGCGTGTGTACTTGTTATGGAGTCGATTTTGGGCCTTCCATGATATTCGTTGGACCTCAGCCGGCTGACCCTGTTGTCGTTTTCGAATTTCTCCTTTAACCGCCGGTCGATAGCGGTAACTCCAGGCTGACTCAACCAGTACCCGTCGTAGATGTGTGTTTCCTGTCTTTGTAATTCTTCCTTTGCGTTTCACGCTACCGCTCGAGTGTTCACTAGGCACGAGCCCTGTATAACCCATGAACTGACGCGGATTCACAAACCGTCTAAAGTCACCGATTTCTGCTACAATCGTGACTGCAGTGGTTTCCTTTACTCCTCGAAGAGATTGCAGTGCTTGGATAAGAGGGGCATGAGAACTTGTCTCTGCAGCATGATGAATCTCGGTCTCTAGTCGTTTGATTCGTTGCTCCACCTCATCTATGGCATGGAGATACTCGCGAAAAGTCACGTCTTCGTATCGATTTTCAAATTTCAAGGTGTCTAGCCATGCCCGATATCGAGTCTTCCAGGTGGTCATTTTTTGTTTGGGCTTAATATCGTGACGAAGCAAAAACTTAGATAGACGGTGGCGCGCACGCAATTGGTCTTCTTTTGCATCCTCTCGCGCTCGTACTAAGTCTCGAATCCCTTCATCTTCTCTTGTCGGAACGTAGACTGGTGTGAGCTCTCCAGCTCGAAACAACTGAGCTAATCTCAATGCATCTCGACGGTCTGTCTTAATTCGCTCACCTGGCCGTTTCGGAATGAGGGTGGGTGCAACGACGATGCATCTAACCCCAAGTTGGGTAAGTAAGCGTTGTAACTCATAACCCGTGGGACCAGCCTCATAACAAGCTTCGATTTCACTTGCGTTTCCGAGCTTTGAAAACAGTTTGCGTACAGCTTCCGGAGTATTGGGCACTTCTCCGTAATATCTAGCCGCCTCACGACTTCCGACATCTGCTATGGCCACCGCAATGAAATCCTTTGACACGTCTAAGCCCACGACTTTTGTGATATCCTTCATATTATCGGCTCCTTCACAGTGTAGCTCTGGTCGGTCACATCTACTGGTAATTCTCTTTACTCAGCAGTATGGCCACTAACCTACGAGAATGTGACATGGAGCCGAACCTCGTTCATGATAACTCATAGGCGCCAATCGCTGTACTGTCAATCGCAAGATGAGTTCCGTCGATGATGCCGGAATCTTTGCATTGACTGACCAGGTCAATAAAGAGTTCCTTAGCAAGATCCTTATCCACTACAGCGTTGAAGACTCGACTGATTGTGGCGATTGACGGTGGGCGTTTATCCACCCGAAACCCGCATTGGTACCGGAAACGTAGGTCGCTATCCAAACGGTTATGTAACTGGGTAAAGGTTGAAATTCCTTCAAGTGGAGCAACGAGCAATGCTCGCAAAATTGCTTCACGATTGATAGGCTTTGCACTCTGGGGTGACGAATTGCTGAACTTTACCGCGTATTGCTGAAGATCCAGGGCAGCAAAGAACAGTTCAAGCCGCTCGCTGGGTTCGATTTCTAACCATTGCTCAAAGGAAAACAGAGACTTTTGGAGAAGATACAAGTGGACTTCCCTCCTGTCGAGGTTTCTTGTTTGGTCACTTGAAATCTTCTCGATGTTGGGGTGAAGTCCTTTTTTATGTTCTGTTATCCCTTGCCCTGCAAGGGCTCAGAAATCTGCAAAACGCTCAATTACATCGTTTCTGATGTAATGGAATTCGTAGATGATGACAAATTCGATTTTGTTTTAATGGAAGGTGGCATTCTTCACTATTTTGTTGATCTGAATGCTTTGTTTACTGTGGTCAGCAAACTTCTGGTGAATGGCGGACGATTTATATTACGTGATTATCACCCAACCAGAAAATTACTTTCTTGTCACGATGGTCAAATGATTGCGAATGGAAATTATTTTAAAGATACCATTTCTGATGGAATCGTCCCGTACATACATTTATTATCTGAATAGGAAAAAAGTTACATGCTGACTCCGATTACGGTCCTGGAATATGGGGGAGATCATAACGGCGATAGCCAGTTCTGGATTAACCATTCGTTCGCTCCAAGAGGAACATGGTGAACACTTAAGGTGGGTCTTTCCTAGTGATGCTCCAGAAGGTATAGAAAACCGAGCCCCGAGTTTGTTTACGGTAGTTGTAGATAAGGTTTAACTTGCGGGATTCAGATTCCTATGGAAACGTATACTCCTTTTTATACTAGGATTTCTCTCGTTGTTAATTTGTTGTGTGTAAGACTCAACAAATGTTGTGTCGTTATTAGTAGTCGTGTTTAATAGCGCGGCTACTGGTTAACGGTATATACTCGGCTTCGACAGTCGTAGATACACGAAATCCCGAAACCCGTTGGTGCTTCTAGGGTTTCGGGACTGTGGATAACTTCGTGTGGTGCCTACAGCGTATCTGTGGATATGTCCGAGAACAACGGTGGATGTTCGTAACCCAGCGCTTTCAGGATTTGTGCCTGCTCCGGGGTTACTTCTGTTCGCTGCCGGACTCTGCCGCTACCAGCTTTGTAGGTTACAAGGTGCATCTCGTTCATGACAGAACGGATCTCTCGCCATGTGTGGCTAGTTCGGTTCTCTGCCACCCGAACCAAAAGTAACGAGAGCCAGCACAGTAGTACATGTGCCCGAATCCGCTCATTCTTCCTGTGGTACATCGGGCGCAATTCCATGGTCTGTTTCAGAGAACGGAATGCCGCCTCAACCTGCCAGAGCTGCTTGTATCCAAGGGCCACATCTTCCGCGGACAGTGTGTCGTCTGAGGTTCGGATCAGATACTTTCCGTCCAGTCGTTCCATCGCCTTAACCGCCTGGTGGTCAACTGTGAGATTGCCACGCTTGTCCGACTTCAAGTAACGCTTGAAGGTCGGGTGACTTTGCAATCGACAGTGCGCCTTGGTGTGTGCGTCGTTATCCAACTCCTTGAGTCGTGCGAGCTCTGCTTCCAGGGCCTTGAGGTGTGCCTCGCGCCGAAACGCATCTCGGCGAGCTTCATCTGGGTTGCGAACGAGCACATATCGGACCCGTGCCTCACCGTCTCCTACGACGATTTCCTTTATTTCAAGGTTATCCCGTATCGTTTTAAATCGCCCAGGACGAGACATGGCATCTTCGACTGTCTGCTTCCCAGAGGTCATCTTCTCTCCAGCAATGTAATGCCCTCCGGCTTTCTGGAGTTCACGTAAATTGTCCTCCGAGCTGAACCCACGGTCGACGACCGTAACGACGCGTCCGAGACGCCAGCCAATGAGGTCCTTCTTCACTTCTGGAATGACGGTCATGTCTGACGTGTTCCTGGCCATACCCAACACCGCACAGGGATGCCGTCTCGGGTCACTGCAAAACCAATTACGACCTGCGGTAAGTCCGGCCGGTGGTCCTTGGAGTAGCCGGGTTGCTTCAGACTGTCTTCTTCCGGCTCGTCATCCATTTCAAAGTAGCTTGACGTGGTGTCAAAGAACAGTAAGTCGACTTCCAGGTTCAACAAGTCGGCGACAGTCTCGAACACTTCTCTCTGGATGTCTACGTCCGATTCAATCAGGAAATCCATTGCACGGTACCCCTGGTGGACCTCAAAGTTCTCAACACCGGGGAGTGCGATGTCTCGCTTCACCCAGTCCTCCATGCCAAGCTTGCTCGAGGGGTCCAAGGCTCGATTGGCGACCATCGCAAAGATGGCCCGCTCTATCGGGGCTTCATATTTGCGCTGTGCCAGACGCTTGGATATGGCTTGACCCACGCCAAGTTCATGCCACAACGAGTCGACGATATAAGCGGTGCCAAACGTTTTGCTATCGAGCAGACTCAACTGCACGCTATCCTTGGGCTCCGACGCAACGGGTTCATCACCAAGGAATCGTGAGATGCTCGCGGCAAGCCTCTTCAATCCATCCATGTCCACTTCATCTTCACGCCCGAAGTGGTAGAGGACTTTCGCTTGGGGATTGCCGGTCTTGGGATTGCGTTCATTATGGGCAAGCTGCACGTAGGACGTGACAGAACCGTTTTTATTTTTTCGTGATATCCGCCGTATGTACATGTCTACATTTTAAAATCATATGTTCTACGAAGTCAACTACTGTGGATAACAATACTAGTTATCCACAGAAATTCGCATGTCTACAACTTTTCGTAAAAATGCCTACATAAAATAACCGGAATTCCGCGCCGTTACGGGATTCCGGTTATCCACAAATGCTTATAAACGGGTTGTAACTGTCGAACCCGAGATATACTCCTTCAAGGAATTTTCACGCCGTTTTATATGAAAGCCGCGGGTTTATTCCATTGGACGAGTATGGACCTTCTTGAAATAGCCTCTCGGCATTGGAGCGCAGAACAGTAAGATATATCGGAATGCCTTCCAAGAATCCACTGGAAAATCTGCGAGCAATGGTTTAAACCACCGTGTTCCTTGAAAAAGGGTATAACAAACAGAGCGATGACGATCCGATTTTCAAAAAGTCATCGCTGGAGATGGTATGATTGGGGTATTTTCAGGCTGACAAGAGTATCGACGATAGGTCTAGATTACTCTCTTGGTACCAAGCGTCCATGTGTTGGCACATGGCAATGCCATAGATGCGGACGGTCCACATCATGGTGCTGCGATGCTTGGCAGCTTCGAGGAGAAAATCTTCCTTTGCTCGCTTGTTGCTACGCTCGCAGGTGGTTCTGCGTTTGTAGACATCGTTCCACTCGTTGCTGTTGCGGGCGACGGGTGGGAACAAGCGAGGATTGTGTTTGGTATATGTGTGTACGCATCTTCCGTAAGGTGAATCAGAACAGGGCGTATCACAAGTCACCACACCTTTGACGACGAGTGGACAATAGTACTTTCGGCGACCGCGTGTGTAGTCGTAGCCACGATCTTTCATCTCTAGCCCCTTTTTACAAAACGGAACCCCAGTAGGGGAAAACGTGATGTCATCCTTGCGAACCCCCTTGCTCCCCGTACTGCGCAGGTTTAAATCGATAAATGGCTTTACTTTCCGTGATAGAAGGTACTGGTAGATTGGCAGTGCGTCGTGCGCGGCATCTAAAATGGCTTTGTCCCAGGTATATTCACGAAAGCGTTCGACGAACTCACGCGCACTGACTACCCAAGAGGTCGCATCATGGCGCGAAGCTCGTTGAAGTCTGGGGTAAAGTGGCAGGTCGTAAGGACTATCCGCAGCAACAAACGTGTAAAGGTGATAACCGAAGAAGTACCTGTTTCGATAACTGTCCCAGCCCATATCACAGTCGGGTTGGGAATAGATACGATAGCATCTGCATGGCTTGATACCGAGTTCACGACAGTTGCAAAGTCGTCGGCTACGAACTTGGGTAGCTGTTTGAAGCGGCATTCCATCACCTGCGATTGACAGTGCGTTCGTGTCGCCCAGTAAGCCTAGAGTGGCAGATACGGTAAGGAACTGCTGTTGAAAGAGCACAAGCAATCTGTCAAATGGCTGTGGCTTGGTGACTGAGCGCTTTTGTAGCTGAGCCATGAGATTTGCGATTTTGCTATACGCTTTGGTTGGTGCCTTTTCTCCCTTTTTGCCACCTTTGACTTTCTTTCGATTGAGTCTGAGCTTGGGCGAAAGATTCGCGGAGGTATGAGACCACAGCCGCTTAAAGAAATGGTAGAAGGTACCGACACCAGGCGTTTTCCCGTACTCAAAGCCACTCAGGATGGCATACAGTGGGCAACGATGCAACTGATTGACCCACTCTGTAATCGATGGTTCTCCGACTTGCAACATGAGTAGATAGGAACGAAGTAAGTCGGCAGGGTCAATGGACCTTGGACCACGACACGAAAAAGCTCCTTCGAGTAAGCGAAACGTGCAAGAGAGGTCGGTAATCCAGAACTTCTTAACAAGCGACCAGTCCTTTGCGACAAAGAGAAGCGACCCATTCCCGTAGTGAATACGAAGTTGTTGCTCAACGAACGACTGATACTGCTGATGAGACCGCACCATGGGTAACATAAAGCAACCCCAATTCCGATGAGATAGAGCGGTTAAGCCCTTCTCGGCGATTGTTGGGGTGATTCTAAAAAGTCAAGTATTATTTGGCGCACAGCGTATTTTCTTTGCATGGTGGCGCTGAATTTCCAATTTTGAATTGTCAAGTGGAACTGACGAACATGGGGGCAAACGAAGATCCTCCAGGCACAGAACCGTTGAGGGTTCAGCGACAATCCAATACCGAGAGGCTATTGAACATACGGGGGCATAAACGGAAGAGTCGCCCGTTGGATGGATTGCATGATTATAGGTCCCAAAGCGCCGTCTCTTGTGTCGCTCTCGGGCAGGAATGTTCAATAGCGAGTCTACACGTACCAGTGGTAGACTTAACAGTGTTACTCGACACCCCCAATCGAGCAAGTGACAGATGCTGCGCACCCGGTAACCAAGGTTGCGGATGACATTATTGAGCAAATGAGGGCTGTTCATGTTAACAGAACGATTTGTTGATGAACTTCTTGGGGATTTTTTGTTTTCGCGTGAGACCTACCACCCCTTTCCCACAATTGAAGACCGCGATGCATGGGACAGTTTACCTTCTGTTCTCAAAAAGTTTTGGAAGGACAGAGGTGAACGTAAGCTCAATCATTCATGGACCACCATTACAGCCACTCAATATATGGATTACAGCAGAACTGGAAATCGGACTAGATATGACAACGTTTTCTGGGAGCGAAGACAGGACCTTGCTAGTTTGGTTGTCGCCGAATGTATTGAGAATCAGGGGCGCTTTCTGGACGACATCGTCAACGGGATCTGGTGTATTTGCGAAGAAACGTTCTGGGGTATACCAGGCCACGGGTATATGATGAAGAGACACGACTCGCTTCCTGATGTGTCAGACCCGATTATTGAGTTGTTCTCTGCTGAAACTGCGGCGTTGCTCGCCTGGACATCCTATCTGCTGAAAAGCAAATTAGATTCAATCAGTATCATGGTGTGCGAACGTATCCTATTCGAAGTTGACAGACGGATTCTTACTCCCTATTTAAACCGGACTGATTTCTGGTGGATGGGATTTAACCAAGAGAGAATGCTGAATAATTGGAATCCATGGTGTAATTCAAATTGTCTAGCAGCATTTTTACTCTTGGAAGACGATCCACAGCGTCGTGAAGCAGCTGTGGTAAAGACGATGCGCAGTTTGGATAATTATATTGATCGACTTCATTCGGATGGGGGTTGCGAGGAAGGTCCGAAGTATTGGACGTTCGCCGGCGGAGCGCTTTTCGATTGTTTAGAACTGCTTTACGGTGTTTCTGGCGGAAAGATTGACGTATACAACGAACCTCTTATTCAACAAATAGGGCGTTACCTTTATAAGGCTTTCATTGATGATTGCTTTTATGTTAATTTCGCTGACAGTTCGCCTAAAGTGGATATCCCTGCGGAATTAGTTTACCGATATGGGATCCGTATTGGGGATTCCAAGCTGTCTGGACTAGGCGCAATGGCACTAAAGAAAAAACGGGAACGTTCAACTGTTTTGGATTTCGCGAACATGTTTCGTATGTTGCCTGCTCTGTTCAATTATTCGAAGGTAGAGGACCATGTCGGAGATAATCCGTTGGTCCGAGATGCGTGGCTCGACGGAATACAAGTGATCGTGGCAAGGGAACAGCATGGATCATCCAAAGGGTTGTACCTCGCCGCAAAGGGTGGGCACAACGACGAAAGTCATAATCACAACGACATTGGTCAGTTTATCGTGTATTGCGACGGCTCCCCGATGGTCATAGATCCCGGAGTAATGACTTACACGGCAAAATCATTCTTTTCAGAGCGCTACACAATTTGGGCAACACAATCGGCTTATCATAATCTTCCCATTGTAAACGGGGTCCAACAACTGAATGGGAGACAGTATCAAGCTTATGAGGTCAGGTATCACCAAGAAGATACGATAGCGTCGATTACCATGAACATAGCAGGTGCTTATCCCGATTCCGCCGGGATTAAAAGCTGGATCAGATCAGCAAGTTTCATTCGGGACTCGCATCCATGTATTGAAATTAAGGACAACTTCCAATTGAAACGTGTGACGGATGACATCACACTGATTTTAATGACACCTTACTCTCCGCAAAGTGAAGGAAACGGGAGCATTGTTTTGCAAGATGATCATTACCATACAGTAAGGATCCAATATAACGGAGAGATGTTAGAAGTTTCGTCGGAGAAGATACCAATTGAGGATGAAGCCATGAGAGAGATATGGGGAGACCAAATTTATAGAATTAAACTTAAAACCATTAAAGCGATAGATCACGGAGAATGCGTCCTTAAAATAAGCCAATTTCCATAACAGTCCAAATGTCTTCTTGCGCAAACGGGGGCATTCGTATTATGAGTGAAAGAGGTCTCTTTGTATTTTTTAATTACACTTGTCCCCAACATCACGTCTAATCAAATCCCGCAATTAGCAAGTCCCCCATTGACAATATTAATGATGGTCAATATGATCTGATCATCGATATCGATGGAGGTCAATATGGATACTGAAATGTTGCTTACAAGGCTAAGTGCACTAGCCGATAAAAGCCGTTTTAACATTCTTCAGATCATGGCGAGAGGAGCCATCGCCACCTGCTGTGATCGTATAGAGGCTTATGAGAACGGATGCTGTGTCGCAGACGTTGTGACTGTTACCGGTCTTTCACAACCGACTGTGTCGCACCATTTAAAATCCTTGGAAAAGGTGGGGTTGGTCCGCAAGGAACTTCGGGGGCCGTGGGCTTGCTACTTTCCAAACCCAGAAGCCATCGAGGAAGTAGTCCAAGGTCTGAAAGTACAGTTGTATCCTATGGCAAACAATGCCGATATCAAAGGAGGATGCTGTCCATGACCATTTTAAAACCTCATGTTGCTATCAATGTGAACGACTTTGACAAATCTCTATTGTTCTACCGCAATTTCTTTGGCTTGGAACCTGTTCGCGTACGCGAAGGCTATGCGAAGTTCGATCTTGATCAACCACCACTGAACTTTACGATCAATCGACACGAGTATGGTGATCTCGGAGCTCTAAATCACCTTGGTCTTCAAGTCAGTTCGACCGATGATGTTCTTGCGGCCAAGGAGCGCCTAATGTCTGCTGGGCTGGCAACGTTCGATGAGATGAATACGAACTGTTGCTATGCCCGACAGGACAAAATCTGGGCAACCGACCCAGACGGAAATCGATGGGAAGTATTTGTCGTTCTCGATCAAGAGACAGACAGCGATCCGGTGTCGCAGAACAAATATACGACACCAGTGAAGGGTTGTTGCGCGAGCTAATTAGAAATGTCGGGCGTCGGACATTCTGGCGCCCGTGGAAGTTCACTTGAAGGAGCCACAGAATGGTTTACTTGGCTGTCGTATTGTTCATCGTCACATTAGTGTTTGTTATATGGCAACCTAAAGGATTATCTATTGGTTGGAGCGCCCTCGGAGGCGCGATTCTGGCACTGCTCTTTCACGTCGTATCGTTCCAAGATGTCGTTTCTGTAACGAAAATCGTCTGGGATGCTACTCTCACGTTTGTCGCTATCATTATCACTTCCACAATCCTCGACAAGATTGGATTCTTCGAGTGGGCGGCATTGAAGATGGCGCGTGCAGCAAATGGCGATGGAAGAAAGGTTTTCGTCTATGCCATATTGCTTGGAGCAGTGGTGTCAGCGTTCTTCGCGAACGATGGTGCAGCATTGATTTTGACTCCAATTGTGCTGGAAAAGGTTAAGCTCTTAAAGTTTGACATGAAGAAAATGATCCCGTTCGTTATGGCGTCAGGGTTCATCGCTGATACAACCTCATTACCACTCATCGTCAGTAACCTTGTGAACATTGTGTCGGCTGACTACTTCCACATCGGCTTTCTCAGTTACTTAGCTCATATGCTTGTTCCTGATTTCTTTTCCCTTGGCGCTAGCATCCTGGCGTTATATCTGTTTTTTCGCAAAGACATTCCAGATAAGTACAATCCGAGCGCTCTCTCTGAGCCGGCGAGTGCAATTGCTCACGAGGGTATGTTCAAGGCGTCATGGGTTATCCTCTCGTTGCTTCTTGTCGGGTACATCTTGACCGAGTTGTTGCACATACCTGTCTCATCGGTGGCAGGTGTCATTGCGATTATTTTCCTCATTGCGGGAAGCCGTACAAGAGTGATTCAACCGTGGAAGGTCATCAAAGAGGCTCCCTGGGCGATAGTCGTCTTTTCTATTGGCATGTACGTGGTTGTCTACGGACTTCGGAACGCAGGACTAACAACACTTCTCGGTCATGTGATTCAAGGCGCAACACATGGAGGGTTATTCGCAGGGACAATAGCAATGGGCTTCATCGCGGCGATCTTGTCTAGTGTCATGAACAACATGCCAACGGTTATGATCGACGCACTCGCCATCCATTCCACAGGTGCGACAAACGTGATGCAAAACGCGCTTGCCTACGCGAATGTCATCGGCTGTGACTTGGGGCCGAAAATTACGCCTATTGGCTCATTAGCAACATTGCTTTGGCTTCATGTCCTTGGGAAGAAGGGGATTTCGATCTCATGGGGCCGCTACTTTCGAACTGGGATCGTTTTGACCATTCCGACACTGTTTGTAACGCTATGCGGGCTTTATGTGTGGAGTGTAGCCATCAGATAACTTGGGAGGATTCAACGTGTCTAAAAAGCTTATATACTTTCTTTGCACAGGTAATTCGTGCCGCAGTCAAATTGCAGAAGGATGGGCACGGCATCTGGGCGGAGATGCGTACGAGGTACATAGTGCTGGTGTGGAAGCACATGGTCTGAATCCGCGGGCAGTCACAACCATGAAAGAAGTCGGCGTCGATATATCGAGTCACAAATCTAAGTTAATTGACGTGGATCTTCTGAATAAGGCTGATTACGTGATCACACTTTGTGGGGATGCAAACGACAAGTGCCCGGTAACACCTCCGCACGTTACACGTTTGCATTGGGGCTTTGACGACCCCGCCAAGGCAACTGGGATGGAGGAAGAGATTCGAGCCAAGTTTGCGGAAGTGCGGGAGGCAATAAGAGATAAGATTGATAAGTTTTTAACAGAGGAAACCCAAGAGTAACATTCCGAATCCCGTATAGAAGTGTGCACTCAACGCGGCCTACGGTCGCGTTGTTGTTATTGAACTATAGGGAGCATAAGTTCAAAAACGACGGATAGTTGGTTGTTGATTACGTCCATGCTGAAGATGTGTCGCAGAAAGGACACTACTAGTCATCTCATAGGGGGTAATTCAATGCGCCTGTCCGAAGCATCTGACTCATTGTTAAGAGTTCGTTCGTGTCCATTCTTCAATACAAATTCAATCGTTGAGAGATAGACTAAAATATTTATTCATTTATTTACTCAGTCTTAACTTGTTCTTAATAGAAATTATACTGAATTGCTTTACTATTTAGCCACCAAGACTAATAAATGTTATTAACGTGGACTAACAGAGAAATTATTGCTAGGAGGAAAACACATTGCAAAAGAGGTTGAAGAAACCATTTGCAGTTGTTGCTAGTATCGCAGCACTCGGTACAGTAGTAACAGCCGGAACCATGTCTACTGTATTCGCATCATCACCAATACCAAAGACACCGCAAACACAAGTAATCAGTGGTGCAAAGACTACTACTCCTATTAAACACGTTGTTGTTATTTTTGGCGAAAATGTTTCGTTCGATCATTATTTCGGAACATATCCACACGCGACCAACCCCCCGGGCGAACCGAAGTTCACACCGGCTCCAAATACACCGACCGTCAATGGTCTAAGTGGTGCGCTACTCACCCAGAATCCTAACCTTGTCAATCCACAACGTCTGGATCGCTCAGACGAGAACCCACCAGACAACGACCATGGTTACACCGCTGAGCAAAAGGCCATGGATGGCGGATTGATGGATCAATTTGTACAAGCGACCGGGAACGGTAACGACACTGTTATGGACTACTATGACGGGAATACCGTGACTGCTATGTGGAATTATGCACAACATTTCTCTTTAAACGACAATTCGTTCGGCACCAATTTTGGCCCGTCTTCACCAGGGGCTATTAACCTGATTTCTGGGTCTACTCACGGCGACGGCGCGATCGCTTACTCGGGCAACGTGGACGACCCAAGCGCAAAGCCAGTCGCCACAATCTCGGGAGCACTGGACCAAAACCAAACACTGTATAGCGACAAAGACCCTTACTTCGATAAGGATTCTACAGGCACAACCGTAGAGATGACCGGCAATAACATCGGTGACTTGTTGAACGCAAAGAACATTACATGGGGCTGGTTTGAGGGCGGATTCCGCACCAATTCAGAAAAGCACACAGCCGTAAACGGTGCTACGTCAACTGACTACGTTCCACACCACGAACCGTTCCAGTTCTACAAGTCGACGGCAAACCCTGAGCATTTGCCGCCTTCTTCGCCTAGCATGATTGGCAAGACGGACCAGGCAAACCACCAATACGACCTGACCGACTTCTGGACAGCTGCCGATTCCGGAAACCTGCCTGCTGTGAGCTTCCTGAAGGCACCTGCGTACGAGGACGCACATCCGGGTAACTCCGATCCGCTCGACGAACAGACATTCGTGACCAACACCATCAACCAGTTGGAGCAACTGCCTACGTGGAGCAGTACAGCAGTGATTATCAACTATGACGACTCCGACGGTTGGTATGACCACGTGATGCCGCCCATTATCACTCAATCGGACGATCCGAATGCGGATGTCCTGGTAGGAGATCCAGGCAAGTCGTCGCCGCACGCTCTTAATTACCCAGATAAGCTTGGATACGGCCCACGCCTGCCGCTACTCGTGATTTCGCCTTATGCGAGGCAGAATTTCGTGGATAACACGATGACCGACCAATCCTCCATCCTCAAGTTCATCGAGGACAACTGGAATTTGGGTACTATCGGCAATGAGTCCTCGGATGCTTTTGCCGGTACGCTGGACAACATGTTCGACTTCTCGCACCCTACCGATGGTAAACTGTTCTTGAATCCGAGCACGGGCGAACCAGAATCACAAGGTGCAGCGAAACAACAATTTGATAGCTATGTAGCAAAAGTGTACAGCGATGCAGGTGTCACACAACCGAATACGCCTACAGTACCAGTTCCTAGTAAGACACCAGCACCAGGGAAACTAGGAAAAATACTAGGATAGGAAACCATCCGACACTACCTGCATCCAAGTAGTCCTTCCGTAAAGAATGAACGAATGTTTACACGTCGACGCACGCACTCGGTGCGGGTCGACGTGCATGCATTTTATAGAGCTTTTCCCCGATACCATATCTCTGAATCATTACCGGTTACACGGAGTAGCCTTACCCAATATGACCTCGCTGGGCTCCAACGCTATTTCGGTTGTCGTCATCATTCTCGTCGCGTTGATTATGGGCTTTCGTTCATCGGCAGGGGTGCTGTCATGGCTTGCCATAGCTGGTATACTCGCGCTGGTTACACTAGTCTTAACCTGGATCGCGGTGATTGCCGGACTATCAGCAAAATCGGTAGATGGTGCAAACGCCTTTTCCTATCCGATTCTCTTCCTGCCGTTTATCAGCTCGGCGTTCGTACCCACTAAGAATATGCCTCTAGTCGTTCGCGTCTTTGCCAACAACCAACCTGTCAACTCAATTGTCGATGCAATTCGATCCTTGCTCGTCGGGAGCCCTGTCGGTAATGACATTTGGATTGCGCTCGCATGGTGTTTAGGCATTCTTGTTGTTGCGTATGTATTCGCAATGTGGGTTTACAAACGGAGAATATCATAAATCCGTTATATAAATTCGACGGCGGTGGCTTTCTAATTTTAAACATCAACGTCATCGCCGTGTTTACCAAAGCAAAGGATTATTCAGATTTAACGAATACCGCTAAATGTCTTAGCGTACGTTTTTCGCGCTTTGTTGAGGCGGACCCTGACTAACGGTGTGCCTCGATTTATGTTTGTACATGCATCTCACGTTGTCATCAGCCTAGCAGAGACCTCCTGTTTCAATCATTCGACTCCAACGCTTTTATATCAAAAATATTAATAGATTTCACCGAAATGCTATTGAACTATAGGGGCGAATACGCAAGAAGCCTACGCAGTCCAAACTGCATAAATATAACGAACGCGGTATATTGGAACACCGCGTTCTTCTGCATTTTTAAGTTGCGGAAACATATTGGGGCTACATGATGTATTGGGAGCGGACGCCGACGTCCTACGATACAAATTAAGCCTACTAAGTATCATCTGATAAGAACCAATGTTCATAAATCGGATTTTTTGGTGTAAGACTCGCGTTGACTAGGTTAAAATGCAATAGTTAGTGGAAACGGAGAAAGTGACGATTTTCAAGAAATCCGTGTATGAGCATTTCATTTGCTAAAGATAATGGCGGTGGCTGGTATGCAGTGGTCTGAAGTACGAGAAATGTTCCCAGATAAATTCTTGTTGCTAGAAGATCTCAAGTCCCACATCGAAAACGGCGAGCTACACATTGAAGAAGTTGCGGTTATTCGTCCGTTGAAAGATGGAAAAGAAGCTATGGATGAACTTATGAGGGCACATAATAAGGTGTTCGTGTATCACACGAAGCATGAGCACATCTCAATGCCTGTTCGTCCGAAACCTGCGTACAGAGGTTACATGCAATGAAGATAGACTATCGTGACGGTTTACTATTTGTTTCTCTGACATTAGAGTACGGTGGCCATACTCCGACAGTACACAACATCATTTTGGATACCGGCGCTGCACAGTCTTTAATCGCACGTGAAGCTGCCGAACCTTTAGACATTCAAACGGGAGATGACGATATTATCGTACCGATGCTTGGGATCGGTGGTAGGGACTACGCACTAAGAAAACAAATTGATGGCCTAAAGTTTGGACAGTACCACATCCAAAATCCGTTTGTGGATTTTGGTAATCTTGAGGCTCACCCAGGCATTGATGGTCTCCTTGGCTCAGATATCCTCGTCCCTGGACGGTTTGTTATTGGTTTGGATACATTGGAGATTTACCAGAAAAATAACCAATGATGGAATGGTTCCTACAAGTGAATTCAAATACTCGTAGTACGAAACAAAAGCTCAAGTAGTTTGATTAG
This sequence comes from Alicyclobacillus fastidiosus, assembly GCF_026651875.1. GTDB lineage: Bacteria > Bacillota > Bacilli > Alicyclobacillales > Alicyclobacillaceae > Alicyclobacillus > Alicyclobacillus fastidiosus. The sequence continues at coordinate 4,617,996 of NZ_CP104067.1, forward strand.
AGGGCGTGCCTAAATGGACATTCTCAACCTTCCCCACTTCTCTATCTTAGGATTCAGCGAAAATGAACATGATTTCCAAATCCAGGTGGGAACAATCTCTCCACCTTCTCATTGTCCGCATTGTGGCTCTCTCCCCAATCTGTACAAGCACAGTAATCGTGAACAACTTGTCATGGACTTACCCATTCACGGCAAGCGAGTAGGTTTACTGCTCAACCGACGACGGTACAAATGTCGTGAATGCGGACAAACCTTTTGGGAACGTATTGACCATACTGTTGATGACAAGAGAAGTTGTACAAGACGGCTGATTGAATACATCGAGAAACAGAGTCTCAAGCGTACATTCGCCGGCATCTCGGAAGATGTCGGGATGGACGAAAAGACGATTCGGAACATATTCCGTGACTACATCAACTGTCTAGAAAGAACGGTGCAGTTTGAAACTCCTAATTGGCTCGGAATTGACGAAATACAGATCATCAAGCCTCGTTGCGTTGTAACTAATATCGAGGAACGCACGTTGATTAACCTATTACCTAATCGCAACAAGGAACTGTGATTGGGTATCTAAATCGTCTGCCAAACAGAGAACGAGTGCAATACGTGACGATGGATATGTGGGCACCGTATCGAGACGCATTAAAGGCAGTTCTGCCACAAGCAACAATCATCGTCGATAAGTTCCATGTGGTCAGAATGGCAAATCAGGCTATGGAGACCGTCCGGAAACAAATACGTGCAGATTTGTCTACTAAAGCTCGTAGAGGTTTAATTCACGACAGATTCATTCTCCTTAGACGGAAAAACGAGCTATCTCCGATGGAACAGATTACTCTTGAGTCCTGGATAAAGAATCATGAGTCACTAGGCGTGGCTTACGACTTGAAGGAATCATTCTTCGATATATGGGAGTGCCGAACACGTCTTGAAGCCATTCAACGATACAACGAGTGGACTAAACAGATACCAGACACTCTAGACACCTGTCGCACTTACGCTATAAGGTGGACCCCATTGTCAAGACACGTTTTTTGTAGTTGAAGTTATGAAACCATTATTGATTTTCCAGATAGCCTCAGGAGGGTAGAGTGTGTTCTCCTGAAAGTAGACTTCTGCCGGAGTGAGATAGCCCAGTGACTGGTGCTGACGATTGTAGTTGTAATGGCGTATGAACTGAGCGATTTGTTGTCTTGCCTCTTTTGGGCTGTTGTATTCGTGTAAATAAACTTCTTCGTACTTCAGAGTACGCCAGAACCGTTCCGTGATGATGTTGTCCAGTGCACGGTTCTTGCCGTCCATGCTGATACGAACACCGGCCTCTGTTAGCGAGCTTGTGTATTGATCACTTGTGAAGTGGCTGCCTTGGTCGCTGTTCCAAAACTCTGGTTTGGCTTGCAACAAGGCAGACTTGACCGCCGTGAGCACAAAGGGCATTTCAAACGTCTGATCGAGTTGCCAGCTCACGATGTAACGTGAGTACCAGTCGATGACAGCAACCAGGTACATCCAACCGCGCTTGAGGCGGATGTAGGTGATGTCAATGCCCCAAACGTGATTTGGGTAGCTAGTGGCCCCTGAAAAAGTCTACATTTTGCAGCGTTCAGGTCGGCCCGATTCGGATGAAGTGTTTCTATTAGGAGTTATCGGTGATTGGTATCCACGTGCCAACTTATTTGCTTACCTGGGCTGCTCTTCTTAGGTTGTGGGTTAGAATTCCGAACCCAACCCACACCGCCGTGCCCGAATGTCCACGGAATCGGCTGCGGTTGAGTCCGTACTTCTGTTTTAAGAGGCCAATCTTTGCTTCTCCTGCTGCTCTAAATCGCTGTAAGTCCTTGTACCAAGGTTCCTGCTCCAGCTCTGTCCGTTTCTTACTTTTCTTTCCTCGAAACGGAGTGCTGACATGTTTTACCCCAAGTTCCTCTTGCAAGACCCGCTCGTTTTTACGGCTGCCGAATCCCCGGTCGGTTGCTACTGCATGAGGTGCGGAGCCAAATATCTCTTGGTGGTGTTCCACTGCAGGGATCAACATCTCGTCATCAGATGGATTTCCAGAGTAGACTGCGTAACCGGTGACAAATCCGCTCTCCGTTTCGTCAATCCGGACCTTGTATCCAAACTCAACCTTCTTGGCCAGCTTACCTTTCTTAATTGGCCGAGCCATCGGGTCATGGATGCTAATCAGTCGGTCTGGAATAATACGGTTTCCGCTCACTACCTGTTTGGCCTGCTCTAACAACCGCTCAGTTTGATCCACCAAAGATTGCAATCCGTGCTTTTGCTTTTGCACAGCCTACTTCGTTGACCGCTGTAGCTTTTCAATCACTGATTCTGCCTGCTGCAGAACACTTTCCGTAATCTCGACTACGTCCTGCGTAATTTTGTTCACTTCATCCCAGGACCGGCTCATGCGTCGGCGCAACACTTTCGCGAAAGACAGCACCTTTCGTTTTACGATGTCAGTTTGGTCGACAAACCCTTCTGTAGCGTGGGACGCCACCTTACGAATCTTGTTTATCGTCCGAGTAATGGCACTTACCCCGTCCTGTAAGAGCGTTGCATCCGTTGGGTGATGGATATCCGACTCCACTACCGTGGTGTCTGTACGAAACTTGCGATGACGAATGACTCTTTCTTCGCTGAGTTTCTTGACTAGCAATTCATTTAGATGTTCAATCGTGCCCTCACCATACCGCTTACGAGCTTTGATGAGTGTGGTTGCGTCACAATGGCGATATAACAGAACCGTCTCCAGTGAAGACTGTCGCTGACCTCCTGAACAAGTGTTTCATAGCCCAGCTGATAACGAAATTTGATATACATGAGTCGAAGATAGGTCTGAACGGGGACAGTCGGACGTCCCATGGTGGTATTAAAGTTCTCCAGGAATGGCCACATGAATCGCTCGTCATTCAAAATCTGGTCGATACGTTCAAGTTCCGCAGGTAGCGAAAGCAGAGATTCGGGGAGAATTGAGTCCCATAGTGTCACTTGATTTTGGTGAGTTCGTAGCATTTTCTCATGCCTCCTAACAGGATTCCCGAGGCATGATGCCGAACTCTCAAGCAAAAGGAATTCGCACACACCTCGGGTGGATCTGTGATTGTCTCGACAACAACCACTTCACCAACGGGCATTGTGATTCCTTTTCTTTATTCAATTCGTGGACTTTTTCAGGGGCCACTAATTAGGAATACGATAATCCAAATCTTCATGTTCACCTTTTTCACCCCAGCCTCATTAGAATTCAAATAGAAAAGTGAGACATGCTTGTCACAAAAAAATGGGCACTCATGGCCCAATTTTGACGTTTCTTTTCTATATAGATATTTGAAAGTGGTAATGACTCCTCTACCATAGGAATGCAAGCCAGAAAATCCATGCGAATGCGAGCCACCACCACCACCAACCGCCATACCAACCGCCATAGCCGGGGTATCCCCAGCGCCGACCATAGTAGGCACCATAGCCACGGTGCCCGTATCCGCCATAGCCCCATTTAGCCAGTGTAATATCGAGTTTCTCTTCGTCGTTTTTGTCCACAAACTTGGAATCACTAGCGAGACCGACTGGCGCATAGCCACGTGGAACACGAACCAAGACGCCACGGTCATTTACGCCAGAAATAATGCCCCGATGGGTTCCCCATTGGGTTCGGAACTGGACCCACTGGCCCATCTTACTCGTACACTCCGCTCTTGTGCACATGATTGTACCTCCCTTCATCTGAATCTCCTATACATAAATACTTCCCGAACAATTCATCTCGGGTTACATATCACCATATCCATAAGCACTATAGGGCATAGATAATAATTGAGACATGCGGTCTGGCGCATCCATAAACCAGCAACCTGACTATCCGCCTACTGCACTACGGTCACCAACCAAAGTACCCCACACAGGACCAGGCCCAACCGTTCCATATTATCAAAATGGACTTGAATACGAATTAACTGGGCGAGTACGTAGCGATTTGGTGAGATAATAATTACTTTCTTTGTTATCCTTAGTGAACCACACAATACTTGACGGTAGGCGTAAGGAGTCCGGAATCATAACCATGTACCGATATGAAGTTTGGACTCTTGTCTTGTATATGAATCGCACGCTCAATTTCGTTTCAGAAAAATGAACTGCGTGGGTGGCGTCTCACCTACGCAGTTATCCGAATCAATTGCAATAGGGCTTAGTTGCGTATGGAACCAAGAGAATGAAGAGCACGAAGATGATGAGGAATACTACTGCCCAACGAGTATATCCACCAAATGCGCCATCGTACATCTTATAACCCCTCCTTTATTTCAAAATCGTTCCCCAGAATAACAAGAGCTGAACATAGACTTCGAAGATCTGGACAGCTAGCAAAGTGCACCTTCCCTAAACGAGGGGAAACTGAATGACTTAGTATGCACCACCGGCATAACCGTAGGCGGGCACAAGCAAGAAGAACAACACGAAGATGATGAGGAATACTACTGCCCAACGGGTATATCCTCCGAAACAACCGTCCATATTATGTCCCTCCTCTCGCTCAAGACATGGTACAAAATACGTCGTCAACAAGTATCCTGAAAACGGCATGTACCCAATTCGAGTACCCAATCTCAAAATTCAACTTTTGACAGGGGTTACGAAATGCGATATAGGGGCATCTGTACACGATGTAAGAAGCGAAGAATACGTCTCGATAGACTAAGACCACGAAACATCGTCCTTGTATGTTGGTCTATGCTTTAGAAGCATGAGTTATGGAATGTGCGCTCCGACATAGAGTGGATGTACGACGAAATTAAGATAGGTAAAAACCAAAGCCTGATCCGTATCGTGATTTGGCTTTATACTCACCCGTACGGAAGCCGATAGGGGAATCCCGCCTGCGAAGCGGCAACTTCTTACCATAATAAGCAAAAGACAAGGTGCATGCCTGTGACCAGTTGACGGGAGATTATTGTACAGTCAATTCTGCAGAAAGGAAGCTGATGCTTGCCTACCAGTTCTCCCCTGGCTAAATAATGCACTCTAGCAGATATCCTTATATTCCCGCTGACAAAATGAGTGATAATTGTATGACTCAAGGAGAATGGATGGATGTCAAAGATATCAACAGATTTCTGTGGATGAAGTGTGTATAACCCTGAATACTCTATCATTTTAAAAGAACAACCACCAAACGCCTCAAGAAAACACAAGTATATAGAAGGTTGCATCTACTGGAAGACTGACGTTTCGAAACTGCTCCGTGAAATTCGTATGGTTAATCACCAACTCACTAGCGTTGCATAAAGGAATTTATGGTTTGTCAAGTGCTTCGAGTTGTCAGAATGTATAGATGAAATGTTTGGAAGTTTCATGATTTAGACAACACCAACATGAAAAAATCTCCTTAGAATGAGAAGTACAGGTAGTCCTGTCCAACTCTCTCTAAGGAGACCCACCATGGACAAGGATACCACGAAATCGGCGTTCCGGGAGTATGTTACCCCGCTGAATGTCAGTACCATATTGCAGGAATTAAACCGTCTCAAGATGGAGCGGTACGTTAAGAAGCTCGGTGTCATCTCATTCATCCGGCTCGTCGTCTTCGCCCAGGTCAATCAAATCCCGTCACTGAAGGACATCAGTTTGGAGTTGGAAGCCAATGAATCCCTCCAGAAAGAACTGGCGCTAGACTCTATTAGTGCTTCCCAGTTGTCCAGGAAGTTGCGAGAAACGCCGTCATACTTTCTGGATTTCGTGTTCCGTGAATGTGTCGAGCAAATCACTCGCCAGGTCGGTGCAAAACGAGCGAACGAGAAAATGCGACGGATTAATCTGGTGGACTCATCGACCATTTCAATGTGTGTTTCACAGTATCCTTGGGCAGAGTTTCGCAGTACTAAAGCTGGTGTGAAACTGCACCTGCGTCTGGTATTTCTAGACGATCAAGTTGCGCCAGATAAGGCGATCCTCACGCCCGCCAAACCTGCGGACAAGACACAGATGGATGCGTTAGTGGTCGTAGAACCGAATGCGTTGAACGTCTTTGACCGTGGCTATGTGGATTACCGTAAGTTCGATACGTACTGTGCAAACGGAACGAAGTTTGTCACTCGGCTCAAAGATAATGCGGTCATTCACGAAGTCATTGAAGAGCGACAGGTACCGTCCGATTCACCGGTTACGAGAGAAGCATTGGTACGCTTGGGGAGTTATCCAAATTACGTGATGGAGCACACCCTGCGGTTGCTTGAAACCACGGACAATGAAGGCAAGCGCGTCGTGATACTGACGAATGACATGACGATGGATGCAGAGCAAATCTGTGACGTGTACCGAAAGCGTTGGCAAATAGAGTTGTTCTTTAAATGGGTCAAGCAGCACCTGGTACTCAAGCGCCTATACGGTCATAGTGAAAATGGCGTGTATAACCAACTGCTCATTGCACTGATTACGTACTGCCTGTTGATTCTCTTGCAAGCGAAGGTGTCCCACAGCGGCAAGCTACTTGAGGTTTACAAATGTCTACGTCTCTATTGGGACCGAGCCTTTTCTGAGTTTGTGAAGGCGTTGTACAAGAAACCAGGTCGAACATCCAAGGGACGACGACGATGCAAGGTGGAAGACATCTTTGAGCAAACGGTGCAGCAGTACATAGAGCGTGAAACGGAGCATCTTGAGACCGTTATCTACGACCTAATCTAACATTCCTGATTATGGATATTCGGACTACCTGACATAGGGGTATTGACCTTTTAGACCATAAGCCACGGAAACAAAAAATCCGAGTATTCAGTCCGTAACTTTGAACGGCAATTCACCCTCTCTTGACAGGCTCAGAGAAGTTTTATGCAACGTTAGTGTCACCAACTAAACGAATTAGACGGCATACGAGAACAGATAAAGAGTCTTGGAATATCCGTTTAAGAACTCAGTAGACGGCTCGATAATCAAAAAACAACCCCCACCTAATGTAAGAACACCATATCCAGATTCCATTCGGTAACTCCGGTTCCGCAAGGCGGTATAATTTAAGGGCGTACTCCTCCTTAGGATAACCAGAACGCCCCATAGTTTCTGTGACCGTACGCATATGGCGCTTGTTAATAATGGAATACGATTTGCGCCGAACAACGTATAATGTGCTTTCACAACCTAGCACCACCCTTCTCCTTAGTTTCTATGTTGTTCTCAAAACCCGTACCCGAGTCTCCCCTTCATCGTCGCAGACAGGGCTTATGACCGTAACCAAACAGACAAACTACGCTTACAATGTCCCAAGTCTGTGAGACACAAACAGCACCCCTCCGCTGCAGTGTTCCCACGGATGTTATTACCGAGAGATATTAAAATCCAATAGCAATAGCAATAGCGAACGAATTGTTGGAGGTACGACATGAAAATCGACAGCCTCATGAGAATGGGTATTACGGCATATAACATGATTCAAGACGAAAAAGTCCAATCCGTCATTAAGTTTTTACAGAACCGCAGAATAAGGAAAAAGACACCTCGAAACCGAATGCAAGGGGCAATAATGAACTCACGAGTCACACCGAGAATGCACAATGGATCAAGGTCACCAATGTATGAAATACCGCAAAGGCATGGATACAGATGAACGGAAAACGGGCTTATTGTCACGAAACTTCAAGTTCTATCTCAGACTACCTGTAATATAAGAAGGTGGTACTTTTTCGGGCGATCCGGATATCTTGATGTCAATGAAGCTGTGCGGGATTACAGCAACTTTCTCATCATCAAGGTATTAAGGTAGGGTGTGCCGCAAATCACGTATCCAAGCTTCTTATAAAACTGCATCGCACGGTGATTGTTCGTCTGAACACACAACCTTGTGCTTTTCAGATTCCCCTTGCGAGCCAAGTCCTCGAATCGCTCCATCACCTGTTTTCCAATGCCAATCCCCTGAAATTTAGGGTCGATCACCAACGTGTTCAAATGAAGCACATCACCGACCTCGGAGTATACGAAGAAACCAGCGACATTTCCGGTCTTATGTTCCAAAACAATTGTCTTCGCATCCGGATCGAAAATTTCCTGTGGACTGACCTTCCTCCCCCATGCATGCATAAGAATCGAATCCATTTCATGTGCCGCTAACCACAGTAACACAGGTTTGTCGGCGTCCATTATGGCTCTGAAAGTAAACTCACCTGAACGTAGAGTAAAATGCACATTCCAACTGTCTAGAAATGTACTTTGGGTCAAAACTTCCGGTTCCCCATCCGTAATGAGTACCGTGTGTTCAAAGTGGGCACCATGTGAACCGTCAATGGTTGCATCCGTCCATCCGTTTTCTTTTCGCAACGTGTACCTAGTCCCCGCACTGACGACAGGTTCAATGGCGATCACCATGCCTGGCCGTAACCTTGGTCCACGGTTTCCCGGTCCGAAATTTGCAATCGGTGGAGATTCGTGCAAATCATTACCGATCCCATGACCAAAGGCATGCCGAATCAAAGCATATCCATTCCCCTCTACCATTTTACAAATGGCATACGAGATGTCGGAGCATCGTTGATTCGCCTTGGCAGCAGAAATCCCCGCCTGCAGAGCTTGATGGGTAACGTCTAGTAGTCGTTGTGTTTCGAAGTCACCGTCCCCTACAATGTGGGTCATTGCACAATCAGTATGATAACCTTCGTATTCCACACTGATGTCGATTTTCACAATATCTCCCTTCCGGAGCGCATAGTGTCCAGGAACACCATGTCCAACTTCCTCATTGATAGAAATACAAATGTCACCAGGGAAACTCTCCGGGATGCGTATTGACGATTTCACGCCAAGCAAATCCATCAGCTCCGCTGCCTTGTTGTTCAACTCCAGTGTGGTCATTCCTGGTTGCAGAAGGCCTCGTAGTTCTGCGTGAATTCTTGCGTTGACTTTGCCGCAATGTCGAAAAAGCTCAATTTCTGCCGGTGTTCGAACGTGTATCATGGTGCGTGTCACTCCCCTCAGTAATCCTATGTCGGATACTCCCTATAAAGAAACGGGCAGGTATCTCCGAGACATACGTGGATTCTGTTTCTCTGTTGTCAGCATTTTTATAGAGCAATGACAAGGAGGGGTTGTTGTGACAGTTAAAGGTGTATTGCAAGGTGACATTCCAGAACTTCGGACCAAAAGCGCCGAGGTCACTTCATTTGATACAAATCTCGCCTCACTCTTAACGGATCTAATAGATACGGTGACTGCACATCGAGGTCTTGGGCTATCAGCCCCACAAATCGGGATGTTGGAACGAGTTTTTGTGGTCGATCTTGGCGATGGAATACAGGAATTTGTCAATCCGCAGATTATTGAAGCGTCAGGGGAAGTGGACGGAGCCGAATCGTGTATGAGTTTTCCAGGTCATACATTAAAAGTTACACGACCGCAGACCATTAAGGTCCAGGCACAGGATCGAACAGGTCAATCGTTTCAAATCGAAGCATCGGACTTACTCGCTCGAGTCGTGGCCCACGAAATAGATCATCTTGATGGTGTCCTATTTATGGACCATTTATCCGAAGAGAATCTATTTTCTCAATTGTTAGTCAGCGCGTTCGAATTCGATGATGGAGATGACGATAATGAAATGAATGAAGAACTACAACTTTCGGAAACCGAGCAAAAGGCACGACAACAGGAGTTGGAGCTCTCTATCGACATGTTGTCCGAAATTTCATGGAAGCTTACATTATCACTTGAAATTTTGAAGGATTATAGGGACGTGTTCGGAGAAGCCATCGCTTGGAACGAACTTGAAAAGATCGTTGATTTACTAGATGATACCATTCAAATCGTGGAAAAGTATTCATAATCTCTTGACCAATGACTTTAGGAGGGAAAGCAGATGGCCCGCAACATCTATCTCGCCTTGGGGGATTCCGTAACTGCGGGCCTCGGGACTACTCATCCAAGTTTAGCGTTTGTCAGACTTGTGAGTGATTTTACTCGGAAAAAGGAGCTGTCCGAGAAAACCATCGTGATCGCCAAAAACGGGTGGGCAACGAGAGACGTTTGGAATGCAGTGACCCACCTGATAAGCCCGAGTGTGTGGGAACAAGTTAATGTCGTAACTCTGATGGTTGGTGGGAACGACCTTCGCAAGTTACTTCGCCGCCAATATCTATCTATTTCAGGGGCTCCTATTTTTCCGCAACTTGTATTTCGTCAACTCCAGGGATTTAGGTTCCACATGGATAGACTGTGTGATTTTATTTCCCGAAGGAATATTCCGCACGTCGTTGTAGCAACCGTGTATAATCCGGTTCCTTTATGAAAAATTTCTTGGCGATGAACCCTACTACATTGATAGATATCGATCCGGTCGTTTCGAGGACTTATCGTCACCGATTCGCAGACCCATCCAAATAATGAAGGACATAAACAAATCGCTGACCTGATTACTTTGTAACTAGCGCAACATAACCGTGCACGTAGCAATCTCCCTATCACAAAAAAACCGAAATCTTCACGATAGCCGACGGTGTTAAACAGGACATTTGAAGCCCGTTCATCTTTACTCCCATGGCTCAAGCGCCGCAAGCAAATTGGACACCGTAGATTCCAAAGAATAATAGGCAAACCGACCTTTCTTGGTTCTCATTGCAAGTCCATGCTCATAAGTGAGCGCTAATGCTTGGATGCAACTGCTAACGAAACATTGACCTGTTCTGCTACATCAGTTACACATTTCTCTTCACCTGCAAGTGCATAAGCAATTTCTAATCTGGTGTGAGCCCCCAATTGCTTCGATAGACAATGAAGTGGCTGTTTTACACTTAACTCCGTGATATCTCCACTATCCAGACTACATACGCCCATCTTCCTCTCCTAGTGCATGGCGAATCGGTAGTTACGAAGTTCCCGCAGTACACCGTTTTAGGTAAAATCTTCCCTCCGGTTCGCTAATGGTTACGTTAGAGATTTTCTGGGATCGAATGACATAGATAAGGAGTTGCATTCAATATACGTGTTCACCGACGTGGACCATATTGACCACCTAAAGAAACCTGCACTAACAAAGTGCTGATTGCAAGCGCTATGATGACAAAGCGTGAGTTACGTGGGAAATTTCAACGTAAGCTCCGCAGACTTTATCGACAGCCAATGATTCATAGTCTGCGAACTGACTTGCGAATTGATTCGTGTGGACTTTTAGCTCCTGATATAAACCTTGCACATTGCAATAATCTAAGAGATAAGGAGTATCAACTTATCGCTAATAGTGGTGCATCAGTTTCAATAACACCTGCAGTTGAAATGAATATGGGACACGGTTTTCCAGTAACAAGAGAGCTACTCGAATATGGAGTTCGTCCTAGTCTAGGGGTTGATACTGTCAACACCATTGAAGGAGATATGTTCACGCAAATGAAACTGGCTCTTTCAATTGAACATGCATTGAGAAATCAACAAATCTTTATTGCAGGACAAGAACCAGAGAAACTTGATTTGACTACACGAGATGTTCTTGAATTTGCGACGATTGAAGGTGCCCGTGCTTTAGGCCTTGATAAAAAAGTGGGTACATTAACACCTGGTAAGGAAGCAGATATCCTCCTCATTCGATATACAGACTTGAATCTTACCCCGATAATAATCCTATAGGAGCAGTTACATTGTGTACGTAGTTTCTGTTTTCGTGGCAGGGAAACCGATTAAGTGAAATGGGCGAATGTTGAATATCAACCTCAATCAAGTTCTCAACAGGGCAGTTGATTCTAGAAATTGTATTTTTCAAAAGCACGGGTACCGGAAGGATCATGGCCTATCTAATGAGGAGTCCACGACAAACCTTCAGAGGCTTCGTAGCCCCCGTTTTGTCGTGGTCTCCTTGATTTGCACTCTACCATAGCAATGAAGTTAAAGTGGAAAACGCCATGAGCATCATAAATTAAAAAGGAAAATTATTATATATCAGTTAGCCGAATCCAAGTCTAATATAAGGGCCCTGGTTCGTAACGAAACGAGGCCCACAATATGGGTCTCATTTCGTCCCGAGTTTTAATTCGGCAACTGGCTGGCATGTTGCGCTTAACCGTAGGTTAGCCCCTGAGCTTTGCATCCTTGGATTTGCCCATATGCTATATGGTTCAGTAGTGTAAATGCGTCTGTAAATAACCAATCTAATTCGCCTTTGAACAGTGGCCATGGAGTTAAATGTAACACAGTATTACTCGCATATGGACGTGTTGTTTTCGATGACCACATCTTCGAAATGCGTTCCTTGTTGGGAGGACATACCTTCCATACAATGGCTGACAGCCACAATTGGACTCTCTAGTTGAACAACTGCCGTCGCCGCAAAAGGCCCGCAATACATACCGTGTGATACACATTATGTATAGGAGGGGTGGATGAAATTGGCACGGTTTCAACAATTGCGTTGGGTCCCGATATTGGTAAGGGCATACTATGATGCGCAACGCATGAATTCTGAAACATCCAATGCCCTAAAACCTACAGTAGCGAAATCAGCACGATCCGGCACAGACGTATCTGTTACACCAAGAGGGCCTCGAAAACAAAACCAATCGGCCAAGAGGAATACTCCTAAAAAGCCAGTGCCATCCTCTAGTCAGAACAAGTTAGCGAGCCTGCTGCGTGAAATTCGGATGGTAAATCGTAATCTGAGGGGATTGGGAGATATTCGACAACAGTTAAAAAACCTTGGAATATCAATAGAAGAGCTCAATTCACGTCTTGATACTGTAAAGGCCAACGATGAACCTACTTCAAGCACGGTACTCCCCGGTGGTACATCTTCACCACCACCGATGCCGCCTTTGGGTATAAATCGAGGGCATATTCCTCTCCACAACGACGGTTCAGAGCTGCCTTTGGGTGAACGGACCGACAACGTATACCAGCTCCCACGTCTATGACCTGTGAGATGATGGGCGAACTTCTCACAACAGAAGAGATGAAAAATAGCCAAAGCTTGACGATGATCAGGCTTTGGCTATTTAGCCATCTCACAGAGAAGGTACGGTATCACGCCTGTGAAGTATACGCTATCCACAACGAAAGTGCCCACCTTCTGTTGGGCACTCCTTCGTTGTGGAACTATGAAGACTACCAATTATAAAATTGTCTTACACGAGGAACGCTGACCATTCGACGTGAAATCGATGGTGGGTATCCTCCCCTAGCTCCTACCGAACCGAATCCGTGCTGCGTGATTGGTCCTGGCCCATAGCCCATCATTCGGCGTCGATTTATTGCGGAGACACCTCGGTTTTCCTGTGATGCGATTGAGAACAACACGACGAATGGCAGGATACAAGGTTGCACGTCCGATTTTTCGGACGTAGAGTACGCCTCGAGTACACCAATTTCTCTTGACATTGCACAATCCTCCTATCCCTCATAATAAGTTCAATCTATGCGAATTCGTTAATCATGTTTGTACTTTCGCACATAAAGCTTTTACTCGTAGGCACTTTCACTATTCTAAGGACTTGTGGGGTATCTATACCGCACTTTTCGCCCCTGTTCAACATTATGTACCTTATAGAGAGGGTGAGTTAAGCTATGATCATGAATGTCCTCAGAGCACTGATGGACGGATCGTCTGGCTCTTCTACAGAACCTGAAACAGATATTCAGTCGACAGAATCGACCCAATCAGAGAACGGTGGTTCGGCACCACAGACATGGCCTGGTGAGCCTTCATCTGCCGCTGTAAATCCGAACCCACCAATAAATCCGTCTCATAGATTACCCTATACTTCAGTTCCCAAGTCCATGACGAGCACAAATAACAAGGATGACACCCCAACAAAAAAACGAGGATTATTGTCGTTCCTCACACGCCGTAAGTCATCCGTAAAACCATCCCAAAATAATCACTTTGGCTCTCCTCAAAGAGCCCCAGGTCGGGAGCCTTTGTACCCTAGTGCTGTTCCTCGAGGCACAATGCCCCAGAATGGTTTACGTCAACACCCCCTACAGGTGCGAGGATTCGGCCAACAGATGCCTGGTCAGATGCGACAAATACCTAGCCGTATTCATCCCAACATTCAACGTGGAGAAATAATGCAAAGGAGACCACCCGAACAAATAACGCCTCCTCGCACGAATGGCCCGCTAAATCAACGCCGAACTCCTTACAACAGAGGCCCACTCGGCCCCCGGAAGTGGTTTTGACACAAACTGTCCGCTTACCAGAGCAGGTCTTACTACAACAACCTTGCTCTGGGGAGTCGGCAGTCTGGGTTCTGGTGGACAAAATATTTGAATCAACCATATGTAGTGTGGGTTCAGCCACGATTCATCACTGTATATTGTGTTTCGTGTATTTTTGCACCAGAACCCCAAATCGTATATCAGTGCCCTTGCCCGTGTCATCAATTGTGTTCTGGGAATACATTCATCAGTACAGTTCTTTTTCGTCGGCCGTACCTTTGTTGAAAAGGGGATTCCTTAACTAGGTCCTGGAGAAAGGATGAAGAGCGATAAGTATCCAAGAAGAGTCACGTAAGTGGAAGAGGATGTTAACCCCTTATGAAAAGCCAAATTATAAAGACAGTCTATGGCAGTTAGCAAATAGTATTGTTCCTTATTTGGGCTTGTGGTGTCTTGCGGCAATTAGCATGTCATATTCATTTTGGGTCACACTGCCTCTTGCAATGATTGCATCCGTTTTTTTTATGCGGGTATTTATCATATTCCATGACTGCGGTCATTACTCTTTCTTTCGCAACCGAAAGGCAAATGAAATTGTAGGGGCGGTTACAGGTATTCTAACGTTCTTCCCGTATTACAAATGGAGGTACGAACACGCCATACATCATGCAACTAGCAGCAATTTGGATCATCGAGGTACAGGTGATCTATGGATACTTACGGTTAATGAGTATGTGGCGTTGCCCGCTTTTCAACGAGCAACTTATCGTTTATATCGAAATCCATTTGTCATGTTTGGGTTGGGGCCATTCTATCTCTTCATAAATGCAAGGTTCAACCGGAAAGGTGCCGGACTCAAAGAGCGTTGGAATACCTATTTAACGAATCTTTGCCTTCTTGCATCAATCGGGCTACTCTGCCTGCTGCTTAGTTGGCAAATGGTTCTCGTTGTCCAGGGTCTAATCCTGTATTGTTCAGGCGTAGTGGGTGTCTGGATGTTTTATGTGCAGCATCAGTTCGAAGGAACCTATTTTGAAGAGACCGATGACTGGGATTATTTCAGTGCAGCTCTTCGAGGCAGCTCATTCTACAGGCTTCCCAAGATTTTACAATGGGCGACGGGAAACATTGGATTCCATCACGTTCATCATTTAGGTCCACATATCCCGAACTATAATCTACAACGGGTTCATGAGAGCAACGTGTTACTTCAGAAGGTTCCGGTAATCGAATTTCGTCTCAGCTTACGTTCCCTCCGTTATCGTCTTTGGGATGAAGAGCAGAAAAAGTTTGTCGGCTTTCAGGATATTCGCAAACGCCGCAGCAATTGATTTCCCACTATGGATACATTGGGGTATTCTTCATTCCCTTTATGGAAAATGAAGCGACCTCAGATACCGATGATGCCTTCTTGCCCCTGGGGGACGTCTTTCTCACCAAGCGCCACATCCGAGATCCCCATTGGAGCACAAACGCAGATGATCCATAATATGTAATTTCCCGTGAGCTGACCCTCTTCTTTCTCAACCCGTTTACGCTTCAGTTGCTTAAACTACCAGGTAAAACCTGGACAGGTTGCTTTCCTACCTAAGGAATGCTGGTATTGGATTGTACCAGTAAGGGAAGAAGCTCACCTTCTCGTCAGTTGTATCGACGAATCAAACAAACTAATTGATAACTCAACCCTCTTGAGCCCTTTTTTCTTCCGAAAAGTCTTTTCCACTTCCCATCAATTAGTAAACGACTGTTGCTTCCTATTAACCAACAGACCTTTTAATTCATTCAAACACGTTCCCAAGAAGCTCTTACGGCACATACCGTTTCAACGCTCTCAACGTTGCCAATTCCCTCTTTAATTGGCCGGAGAGTTAAACTATGCCGTCCAGTGAATCCCAAGGCTGATAAACTTCATTAACGTTCTTTAGCAAGTGTCTCTGGAACGCACCGTAAACCACGGTCAAGGTCTGGAAAGATGGTAGTCAATCGGGCCATTCAATTCTGGATCCAAGAGTCCGAACAATGGTATGTTGCATGCGAAAGTCATGGTCATCGATAGGGAGGTTGCCGAAGTAGGTGCCGCTAACTACGATATGAGAAGTTTCCGCCTGGATTACGAAGTTTGCGAATTCATTTACAGTGTCGACGTGGCGCGCGCTCTCACGGATTCTATACCACTAGGCATCGAAGATTTGCAGAAACGATCCGCTCCACAACGTATTTTGGAGCAAGGTGCACGGCTACTTGCCCCGTTGTTATAGGGTGACCGAACACGGATTAGGTGTAATTCCGTTTGTTGTCTGGGCCAAAGGTGGCCATTAACATCGAGAAGACCCATAAGGTCACTCTGTACATCATCATGGAATCAACCCATGAGGCGGAATGGATTACTCGTCACATGAAAGAAAACGGGACCAATTATTTACGTTTCTTGCTTCACAAACGGTCTGAAGTATATAATGTGCGGCAGCTTCTTTGCGCAAACAATCAGAGCGACTCTATACGGTTTCCCTTCAATCCGTTTCTTGCCATAAAAAGTGAGGATAAGCGGGCTCAATGAGCGTAACTACGAGTGCTGCATAAGCCAGCCGTAATCTCGTCTCTGACCATGAGGATTAACCAGATAGATCATACAACTTTCGAATCAAACCCTCGATTTCGGGTTTGGAGGCGAATTGGATATTCGTGGTTTGGCGGGTTTAAAGTTGGTGAGCTAATGTAGTTGAGGTCGATAGTTTACAGTCTGTAAAAAGATAAGGAATTCTCGTTCGACAGTCGGGATCCACATATCCTTTTTCGCATCTGGTGGCGAAAGGACCTCAAGATATATTTTTGTTTGGGGGAATCCAAAACGGGTACTGTAGAGTAGGGGCACCAAATCATCATGTTAAAAGGAGGTAAGTAGATATGAAGAGGGTCGCATTCCTGCTGGCCAATGAATTCGAGGATTCAGAGATGCAAAAACCGTACGAAGCAATCAAAGGAGCGGGCCACCAAACGGTCATTATCGGGATAAAAAAGGTGAACAGTTAACAGGCAAGAACAAACAGGCAACGTATATGACCGATGCTTCCATCGACGCAGTGAAGGCTGATCAGTTTGACGCAGTCGTTATTCCGGGTGGGTCGTCACCGGAAAACCTGCGTCTCAACAAGCAAATTCAGCAGTTCGTCAAGGACATGGATAGCTAGGGCAAACTAATTTCGGCCATCTGCCATGGGCCGCAAATTCTGATTAGCGTAGGTCTTGCCAGGGGCAAGACGTTGACACGCTACCCTCCTTTGAAAGATGATCTTGCGGGTGCCAACTACGTCGATAAAGAAATGGTCGTCGACGGCAACTACGTTTCGTCGCGTATGCCAGCCGACGAACCGACGTTCATCCGGGAAACACTGAACAAACTAGGAACACCCGTCAGTCAGTCGTAACGCGAACAGTGATAATACCCCCGACTGTCCAGGGCCTTTATCGTATCCAAAACCGAGGTTAATTCTTTGTTCCTAGTGTTCCAAATCATGGAGTAGCGTAATTTCCTGATCTCTATATGTCATTAAAAAGGTTCTTTGCAGAAAGAATTTGAGAGTATCCAATAACTAATGCCTCGAAGGTCAAAATCGAAGACGTGTTTGCGGCGGAAGATCAAGAGGTGCCGGGGCCATACTTGCACGATTTTGATCTATCGCTTCATCAGGATGATGAAAGGGATACTGCCGGCGCAAATTGTTCTGAAGTTTATGGCTACGTATGTATGGCGGTCTATACGAATGACATGAATAAGGAGCCTCCCTCTCGACCCCAGGGAGGCTCCTTCCGTCCAACTATTGAAGCTGCTGCTATTGCATCTGTTGCTGTACTTGCTGCGCCAACTGTTGGATTTGCTGCAACTGCTGTGCGGCGTTTTGTTCTTTTTGGGCGAAGTTTTGAAGCTGATTGCTAATTTGTTGATTTCCGGCTTGTCCAGTAGCTCCACTGTTCCATTGCTGAGCCTGCTGGGCATTCATTTGTTCTTGCTGTTGCAACTGTTGTGCAATTTGCTGAATCTGCTGAATGCACTGCTGGGCCTGTTGTGCGGCTTGCTGAATTCGTTGTGGCATTCGGATTCCTCCTGTGATATATGTTTTCCCCCGTAGCCTTTACGACTATCGGAAGGAAGGACTCCTTAAATATTCCCGGCGCCGTGGAATCTGATACCAGTTCGAATCTTTTCCTATCGCTGTAGGTGATCTTATAATTTCCCATTTCAAAGGGACACTACAAATACCGAAATTCCTTGACAAGGTCTACACTAACCACTGTATGAATAAACACTCTGTAATTCACCTCCCGCCTCTGCTTCAGCGCATTTCTGGAATTCCACCTGTTTTATCTCACTTTTCAAGACCCCAATGCTGAGAGGCTATTGCAATAAGAAAGCCCAATATCATCTGTCGCATAGGCTCCCGTTAAGCTCATAACATTTTTCGTCGTTCATTCGGTTAAATAAGCAATGACGTCACCTATGTAATCACTTATGGGCTGTGAAGTGTCCACTCTGACGAATCAGTTCCAAAAGTGCGATCTTGTCTGTAGAAACCACTGTAGTACCTCCTCTACTAGTGTGATTTGGTCGTCACTTTTAGTAGATTGAACTCAATGGTTCTTTCGTCAAGATCCAGCCTTTGAATTTACACCAATACCTGAGACCTCTAACTTCGTATAAGGACAATCCTCCAATGGATTTATGAATTGCGCCCTAGGTTTTGCCACATCCGAACTATAAATCCCAGAAGCATGATGAGCGCAGGAAGGAGAAAAGGCAAGGTACAATCTTCAAGGTACATGCCTGAAAAATACCTCATCGTACCCATGAAAGGATTCAACCGGAATCACCTGGGGGCCTTCTCGAAAGTTGGAAGATTCTACAACTTTCCCATTTCCTACGTACAGTGCTCAGTGGGTGTAATACCCGTACCCACCTCCCGCATCGTGACAAAAGATGATATCACCTGGAACGAGATCATCGAACACTGCCTGATTCGGATGACCATGGTAGGAACCATTAAAGCGTCCATGAATCACTTTGAATTGTGAGTGGCTACCATTAAACGGAATATATGCCCGCTGTTTTCGACGTCTCTGCACAACATAAACTGTCCTAAGTATCCGTTATACCTTGCTTAAGATTTTCGGTGCTTGTTGTATATTAATATTTCTATTCAATATCACTAACGTTGCATAAAACTTCTCTGAGCCTGTCAAGAGAGGGTGAATTGCCGTTCAAAGTTACGGACTGAATACTCGGATTTTTTGTTTCCGTGGCTTATGGTCTAAAAGGTCAATACCCCTATGTCAGGTAGTCCGAATATCCATAATCAGGAATGTTAGATTAGGTCGTAGATAACGGTCTCAAGATGCTCCGTTTCACGCTCTATGTACTGCTGCACCGTTTGCTCAAAGATGTCTTCCACCTTGCATCGTCGTCGTCCCTTGGATGTTCGACCTGGTTTCTTGTACAACGCCTTCACAAACTCAGAAAAGGCTCGGTCCCAATAGAGACGTAGACATTTGTAAACCTCAAGTAGCTTGCCGCTGTGGGACACCTTCGCTTGCAAGAGAATCAACAGGCAGTACGTAATCAGTGCAATGAGCAGTTGGTTATACACGCCATTTTCACTATGACCGTATAGGCGCTTGAGTACCAGGTGCTGCTTGACCCATTTAAAGAACAACTCTATTTGCCAACGCTTTCGGTACACGTCACAGATTTGCTCTGCATCCATCGTCATGTCATTCGTCAGTATCACGACGCGCTTGCCTTCATTGTCCGTGGTTTCAAGCAACCGCAGGGTGTGCTCCATCACGTAATTTGGATAACTCCCCAAGCGTACCAATGCTTCTCTCGTAACCGGTGAATCGGACGGTACCTGTCGCTCTTCAATGACTTCGTGAATGACCGCATTATCTTTGAGCCGAGTGACAAACTTCGTTCCGTTTGCACAGTACGTATCGAACTTACGGTAATCCACATAGCCACGGTCAAAGACGTTCAACGCATTCGGTTCTACGACCACTAACGCATCCATCTGTGTCTTGTCCGCAGGTTTGGCGGGCGTGAGGATCGCCTTATCTGGCGCAACTTGATCGTCTAGAAATACCAGACGCAGGTGCAGTTTCACACCAGCTTTAGTACTGCGAAACTCTGCCCAAGGATACTGTGAAACACACATTGAAATGGTCGATGAGTCCACCAGATTAATCCGTCGCATTTTCTCGTTCGCTCGTTTTGCACCGACCTGGCGAGTGATTTGCTCGACACATTCACGGAACACGAAATCCAGAAAGTATGACGGCGTTTCTCGCAACTTCCTGGACAACTGGGAAGCACTAATAGAGTCTAGCGCCAGTTCTTTCTGGAGGGATTCATTGGCTTCCAACTCCAAACTGATGTCCTTCAGTGACGGGATTTGATTGACCTGGGCGAAGACGACGAGCCGGATGAATGAGATGACACCGAGCTTCTTAACGTACCGCTCCATCTTGAGACGGTTTAATTCCTGCAATATGGTACTGACATTCAGCGGGGTAACATACTCCCGGAACGCCGATTTCGTGGTATCCTTGTCCATGGTGGGTCTCCTTAGAGAGAGTTGGACAGGACTACCTGTACTTCTCATTCTAAGGAGATTTTTTCATGTTGGTGTTGTCTAAATCATGAAACTTCCAAACATTTCATCTATACATTCTGACAACTCGAAGCACTTGACAAACCATAAATTCCTTTATGCAACGCTAGTGATTCAATATAAAAGTATTGGTTGATTTGCTAAGGCCCGTTCCCCCTGCGACCGGATCGCTTGCCGCGTAACGAATGCTACGGACACCCGACATTACGATAGCTCCAAAACATAGAACACAGGGTTCAGTCGTCGTGTGTAGCACATGACTTGAAACTGTATCCGAGTCAGTTTGCCTTACCTGCAACAGCACATTAATTTCAGCATGTGCCAGACGATTGGAACAGGTTTGATACTCAGGTGCATAGATCTCATTAACCCGATTTCTTCCGCGATAAACGATTGCCTTATTCTCATTAACAAGTACAGCTCCAGTCGGAATTGACCATTACGAAAAGATTCCCATGCTTCCTCAAAACAGACCTTCCATGCTTGGGACAACGATTCCTCACATGGGGCCCCCTCTCTCGGAATCTAATTGCCTACAATCTCATGTTGTATATGAAATAAATTTTAACAGATATATAATAAATTACATATTTATATGCAAGTAGATAGCTAGTTTCTTTTTGAACATAGCTGCCCGAGAACGCCATAGCAGGTACACTTGAACCGCTGTATTTTCATACAGAGGATCGTCAGCGCGCATCTTCGATAAAAGCCCTCCGTTACCGACAGATGAGCTGTTAAGTAGTTCTCATCTCCATCGTTAAAAATTCAATATCACCCCTTGGAAAAACCATAACAGGTTCGAATCCAAGCTTCTTATACACTGTAATCGCCCGATCATTGAATTCCGCAACAGTTAATCGGAATAACTTAGCTTGAAATTCAGATTGAGCAAACTCCAAAATTGTATTTACAAAAGTGCGACCTCTTCCGTGTCCAGTTAAGTCTGGTCTCATTCCCAACCCAAAATCAATCGTCCCGTTTTCTGGGTAGGCACCATGCTGTGTACCAATCGGAACTTTGGCAGAATCTCCGAAACAGCAATATCCAATGAGATCGCGTTCATCGAGAATCTTAAAATAGGTTTCATTAAGCAACTCACTAATCCCTTCATTACTGTTATCCATGTTATAAAGGTCATACGGTGTGTCGTATGTCCAACGGGATATTTCTAATGCCCCGTCTCTATCCATTGGTTGTACAGTGAAATTCATATAGCAACCTCCATGCAGCTTCAAAAATGTCTGGATCAGCAGCTACACATAACGAAAATTTTCATTTATACATCTGGACAAACCACATCTTGAATCCATGCTTCTCGTAGAATCCAACGATTTTATCCCATTGCTTACTCGCTGAATAAACTACGGAACGTGTAATACCATAGGATCTTGCCTCGTCCAATAAGTGATCGACAAGCTTATGGCCGATACCATCGGTACGATAATCTGGGTGAACGTAGACTTCATCGATCTCCAGAAACTTTTTGCCTTGTGGTATCACTGCTGTTCCTTCACTTACATGCGTTGTTGCGAATATGTATCCGACGATTTGACCGTCTTTATCGGCGACGAAAAAATAACCGTCGAGCTTCGGTAATAGGTCGCTGATTGCATTGGGTGCCAGACCGTAGGTAATGTTCTCGGAGGACCAAAGTTCAGACAGACGTACGATGTTACCGAGGTCTTCTTCCGTCGTTCTTCTGACAATGTACATGAGTTTTCCTCCTGCTTATCGTTCGATGCTTACTGTACTTTTCTGCCGTGATGTGCAACAAGGACAGTGCCTGACTCAATGTATTGTCATGCAATCCTTGAATGGTACGCTTCTAGGACGAAAGTCCCCTACCGTGAAAATGGCATAAAAAAGCTCCCGTGTTCTCCCTCTTAGACATATCTGGATATTTTAGGAAGTCGGTTGAACTATGACTGTCAAACCGAGTTTCTCCAGAGAATGCAAGTGACGACGGATAACTCGTTCTCGGTTCCGCTCTTCGTGGTACGTTGGCCCAAGGTCCTCGTATTCTGTCTGATTGACCAGCATGTGATAGATGATAATTAACATGTAGTGACCGACTGCCACGGCTGCTCTCTTGGATCCCCGACGCGCAGCGATTCGGTGATACTTAGCGGACAGATAGGTATTCTTTGTTCTGGCGGCGCCACGTGCGGCTTCGATTAACGCTTCTCGTAACCAAGGATCTCCCTTGCGGGTCTTGCCACTTCGTCGTTTACCCGCACTTTCATTGTTGCCTGGACACATTCCTGCCCAGGACGCCAGGTGTTGCGCACTTGGAAACCTGCTCATGTCGGTACCGATCTCCGCCAGTATCAGTTCCGCCGTCCGCTCGCCAATTCCAGGTATCGTCTGGATTCGCCGGAGATCTTCGTCAAAAGGGCGCATCCGCTGCTCAATTTCAGCACTCACTTCCTCGATCAACTCATCAAGGTGATCGATGTGCCGAAGCTGAACAGCAAGCATCATCTGCTGGTGCGGACGAACAACACCGTGCAATGCACGTTTCAGTTCTGCGGTCTTGTTACGGAGGCGTCCCTTCACGATCTCCTTGAGCCGTGATTCATCCATTTGGCCACCAATGAGTTCAGTGAGGATGGCTCGACCCGATACGCCAACCACATCACTTGCCACCGATGCCAATTTGATATTTGCTCCTTCAAGGACTTTCTGGAGGCGGTTGACTTCATTGGCACGTTCCCGGACGAGAGACTTGCGGTACCGGACCAGTTCCCGAAGTTCACGCTGATTTCGGTCAGGGATATAGCTCCCCTTGAGCAGGCCATGACGCAGCAGGTCCGCTATCCATTCAGCGTCCCGAACATCCGTCTTTCGACCCGGAACCTGCTTGATGTGCTGGGCATTGACGACCAACGCCTCGAGATCCCTGTCTTCGAGAAGGTTGAAGATCGGCTTCCAAAAGACGCCCGTACTTTCCATCGCCACATGCGTACATTCGTGACCGAGAATCCACTTTATGAGGGACTCAAGGTCATCCGTCATCGTTCCGAACGTCCGAATCTCCTTTATCTCCGGCGTGATCACACAACCAACGACCTTCTTCTTGTGGACATCCAGTCCGCAGCATCGCTCGTGTACAACCTGCATAATGCTGCCACTCCTCACCCAAAGAAGTACAGCCACGTGGCGACCGATGCGATAGGAATTCTACCGTACGTGCTTCCCGACAGCGGGAGCGACAAATCGTGGTGCTCCAAGTCGCCAACTCCGTCTTATGCACGGACTCGTGGTACCAGGGGGCGACGAGCTCCGTGTGGCTGTCTAGCGACATAGTAGATCACGGATCTACATTTTCATAGATTGTGGTGCCGCCAGGCGGCATGGGGGTCTTATGCGCAATAACGGGTCGTTCAATTCTATATCAAAAACAGGCAATGCATTTTAGGCGACGTCGAAGTCCCATTTTTGACATGATACGGGATAAATTGGGTGATAATACATTGGCGGTTTAAACTTCAAGCCAAGGATGTCACTACAGTTGAACAACTATCGAAATATAGACAATCAACATCGGCGTTTCAAAGCACATGTCAGCTTATTCGGAACGACGCAACTTCATATGCGCAATCCGTACGTCATCGCATGGTGGTCGGCGACGTTCCCTGGGTTTGGTCATCTCTTGTTGAGCAAATACCTAAGGGGATTTGTACTCTTTATTTGGGAAGTGGTAGTCAATTATCAAGCCAAAATTAACTTAGCGATGGTGGATACATTTAGTGGACATATCGAACTTGCGAAACATGATCTTCACCCCAGATGGATGCTCATGTATATTCCTGTTTATTTGTTTGGTATTTGGGATAGTTATCGAACCGCTGTCGACATCAATAACGTGTACTTGCTCGCGGAGCGCGAAGATGCCCCCTACAATTCCATAGCCTCTCGGCATTCGGTTTTCGCTGACTCCTCAATGGTTCTGTCCTTCAGGAAGTGTGCATTTGCCCCCATGTTCGTCTAGTCCACTTGACAAATTAAAATTGGAAATGCGGCGCCGTTGTGCGAAGAAAACATGGTGTTTACACCAAAAATACTTGACTTTTCAAAATCACCCCAACAATCCCCGAGAAGAGCTTTTCCGCTCTATCTCATCGGAATTGGGGTTGCGTTATGTTACCAATGATCAGGTCTCATGAGCAGTATCAATCGTTCGTTCAGCAACAACTTCGTATTCACTACACCAATGGGTCACTTCTGTTTGTCGCCAAAGACTGGTCCCTTGTGAAGAAGTTCTGGATTACTGACCTCTCTGACACGTTTAACTTACTGCGAGACACTTTCTCGTGTCGTGGTCCAAAATCCATTGACCCTGCCGACTTACTCCGTTCATACCTGCTCATGGTCCAGGTCGGAGAACCATCTATCACAGAATGGGTAAATCAATTACGGCGCTGCCCGCTGTATGCCATCCTCAGCGGCTTTGAGTACGGTCAAACGCCAGGTGTCGGTACATTCTACGGCTTTTTCCACCGACTGTGGTCTCACGGTTCTGTAAACCTTTCACCCAAGCGCAGACTCAACCGAAAGAAGATCAAAGGTGGTAAGAAAGGACAAAAGGCACCAACCAAAGCGTACAGCAAAATCGCGAACCTAATGGCTCAGCTGCAGAAGCGTTCCAGCGCCAAAGCCCAACCTTTCGACGTTCTGCTCAGATTGTTTCAGCACCAATTTCTTGCTATCTCTGCAAAGTCGGGCTTGTTAGGTAACACCCATGCGCTGTCTATTGCCAGCGATGGAATGCCACTTCAAACAGCAGCCCAAGTTCGCAGTAAACGACTTTGCAACTGTCGAGAGCTCGGTATTGAGCCATGCAGGTGCTATCGTATCTACTCCCAACCCGACTGTGACATGGGCTGGGATAGTTATCGAAACAAATACTTCTTTGGCTATCATCTCTATACGTTTGTTGCTGCGGATAGTCCCTACGACCTGCCACTGTACCCTCGGCTTCAACGAGCGTCACGCCATGATGCGACCTCCTGGGTGGTCAGTACCCGCGAGTTCCTTGAACGCTTTCGTGAGTACACCTGGGACAAAGCCATTTTAGACGCGGCTCATGATGCATTGCCGATCTACGAATATCTTCATGCACGACAGATTAAGCCGTTCATTGATTTAAATCTACGGAGTACGGGAAGCAAGGGTGTTCGAAAGGATGACATCACGTTTTCCCCAGCTGGGGTTCCGTTCTGCAAGAAGGGGCTGGAGATGAAAGATCGTGGCTACGACTATACACGCGGACGCCGTAAATACTACTGCCCACTTGTTGTCAAAGGCGTGGTGACTTGTGATACGCCCTGTTCCGATTCACCTTACGGAAGATGCGTACACACCTATACCAAGCACAATCCTCGCTTGTTTCCACCCGTCGCCCGCAACAGCGACGAGTGGAACAATGTCTACAAACGCAGAACCACCTGCGAACGCAGCAACAAGCGAGTCAAAGAGGATTTTCTCCTCGAAGCTGCCAAGCACCGCAGTACCATGATGTGGACCGTCCGCATCTATGGCATCGCCATGTGCCAACACATGGACGCCTGGTACCAAGAGAGTAATCTCGACCCGAGATCGATGCTCTTGTCAGCTTAAGAATATCCCAATCATACCATCTTCAGTGATGACTTTTTTAAAACCGAATCGTCATCGCTCTGTTTGCTATACCCTTCTTCAAGAAACATGCATGATGCCGCATGGATTCTGCCGTTTTCCAGTTGATTACTGGGAGAATTCCTGGTTCATCCCACTTTTCTGTACTGCAATACCGAGAGTCTATTTCCTATAGTATTGGTGCGGTTGAAATCAATTATTTGGACAAGAGAAACCCCATCATGTCAGTCATTTGGTCACTATTTATGCCTGGACTCGGGCAGTTACACATCCATCGCATTTTGACCGCATTTTTTGCCCTGATCTGGACGATTGTCTTCTTATATGCCTCACATCTCCTTGAAGCAATCCAACTTCTATTCTTTGGGGAAATCTCAAAGGCGACGCAAGTGCTGGATAAACAATGGTTGTTGTATATGCCTTCCATGTGGGGCTTTGCCGTTTATGATTCCTACGTGAACACGGTCGAAAACAACAAATTGTACGAAGCCGAACAAAAGGAGTTTCTAATAAGGAATTACCAGAGCCCTGGATTTAGGATTAAAAGAGGGAAAGTGGTGGATCAATGATACAGATTTTTTCCACCCTTGAACACTCCGTAAAATTGGAATTAGCGATCAGCGCACTTGAACAAGAGGGAATATCAAAAGAAAGCATTTTTGCGGTTCCATTAACCAATCGTAAAGTGGAACGGAAACTATTCGATACCATGCACAATTCCGATGGAGTCTCTCTCGTCAGTACAGGATCAGCGCTTGGGACTGCGTTTTCAGTGATTGGAGCCAGTGTCGGCTTTTCATTAAACTTGGGACCGATTTATTGGGGGCTCATCGGCGTTGCGAGCGGATTCTTACTCGGATTTCTGATTGATCTGTTTATACTTAAGGTGATTAAAAAGCGCCAACGGCTACTACGTGGTAAGAATCCTCAAGTTATTTTAGTTGTGGAATGCACCGAAAAACAGGCGGATGCTGTAGAAGACATTCTGTGGCATTTCTTGGCTTTAGGAGTCGCCAGAGTGGAATGTAAATAATGGAATTTAGTATAAAATTACCAAATCAAAAACCCTTATTCAATTAACCCAGCTAATAGTTTGTCAAGCAGGGTGTTAACAAAGCGTTTAATCCTGTGCTACAGTAATTTTTAGACACACCAAATAACCTTCCCTTCATGAGTTGGAAGGTTTTTATCATTGGTGCATTATTTAGAAATCACGCCATGTCTAGGAAGGTTTCCTTCCGCTTTAACAGTGCATAAATCCAGTGAAGAAGTTTGTTGATGCAAGCCACTATGGCTACTCTGTGTGCTTTGCCTTCGTCTCGTTTCTTTTGGTAAAAAGCTTTTATTCGCTTGCTTCCGGATTTGCGTAAACCGCACAAGACAGCGTTGAACAAGGAATGTCGCAATCGCTGGAGCCACGTTTGCTGATTCGGTTTAACGTCGCGGTGAACTTGCCGGACGAGAAAACGCTTGGGTCCAAGCCGGCAAATGCCACGAGTTTCGTTGGGTGATTAAACCGATCTATCTCTCCGAGTTCGGAAATAATCGTTGCCGCGATTTTCCCTCCAATACCGGGGATAGATTGGATAATCTTATATTCTTCAATCTCCATTGCAAGGGCATCTATCTCCTTTTCCAGGGAGGATAGGTGCTCTTTATATTGAAGAAGCATTTTGATGTACATGTCCAAGCTGAACAAATGGCTTTCGAGTCGTGGACGCTTAAACGGATTTCGATTCGCTGCGGCTCTGATCTTTGCTGCTTTCTCCGTTGCCCAACGATACGAACGGCTTGGACACAGTTCCGCGACTTTATCTGCCAACTCCCTCTGTGTGACTGCAAGCACCGATTCTGCTGTCGGAAACGCCAACAGCACGTGAAACGAGACCTTAGAATACAAGTCCCCAAATATCCCCCTGAACTCTGGGAATACCTGATCCAATACGGCTTGGAACTGCAGCTTTGTTTTGATGTACAAATCCGTAATGGACTCGTGCTGTCTCGTTAAGCTTCTTAGATTCAATAGCTGAGTACCACGTTGTTTATGAGGCTCAAATTGCTCCTTGTAATACAATTCACACAAACGATACGCATCGATGGCATCCGTCTTTACCTTGCGCAGGTTAGACTTCTTCGCCTGGTGAGCAACAAGCGGATTTACAAGGATTTACACGTAATTGTTTTCCTCGAGGAACTCCATGACAGGCGTGTGGTAATGACCCGTGGACTCAAAAATGATGACCGGACGAACCTCCGCGGTCGCTTCAACCGTACGCAGCACTTCGAGAAACTCCTCAAAACCCTCCTGCGTGCGTATTCCGGATGAAAAAAGCCACGCATTCCGGAAAATAGCGGCCGGGCGTTCCGTTTAATCGCAGCCACTCGTTCCGGAAATTCGCGGCCACCTGTTCCGGAAAATCACAGCCACTTTTGAGAGCTAGTTTTTGGTTCTTCCCCTCGTAGCGTTGGTTCCAATTTTAGCGGCAGGTAGAACAACAGATCTCTTGAATCTGTCTCAGTCTCTTGGACAGAAAGGAGTTGTTGTCACCGTTGCCCAGAAGGAGGACACCAATGCGCAAGATCCACGAAGTACTTAGGTTGTACGCTGAGGCTGGACTCAGCGAGCGTACCATCGCCAAAAGCGTATCTCTCTCCCGTAGCACAATCAGCAAAATCATCACAAGATCTAAGGAAATCGGCCTCTCTTGGCCAATTCCCGACGACATGGATGACTCAAAATTGGAGTCTCTACTGTTTCCTGCCCCCTGGGTCGCCCCAAGAACTGCTTCGAGCCGGAGTGGGAAAAGATCCATCAGGAATTGAAGAGAAAGGGTGTCACCCTACAACTACTATGGATGGAGTACAAGGAACAACATCCAGACGGGTATCAGTATAGCCAGTTTTGTGAACGGTATCGGGTTTGGAAAAGACAGTTACAAATCACTATGCGCCAGGAACATCGCGCCGGAGAAAAGATGTTCGTGGATTACGCCGGCCCCACACTGCCTGTTGTAGATCGAGAAACCGGAGAAGTGCAACATGCACAAATCTTTGTGGCTGTATTGGGGGCGAGCAACTACACGTTCGCAGAGGCACACCCAGCTCAAAACGTGGAATCATTCATCAGTGGTCATGTCCGTGCTTTTGCGTTCTTCGGCGGTGTTCCTGAGTTGGTCGTCCCGGATAATCTCAAGTCCGCAGTGTTTAAAGCAGACCGATACGAACCCACACTCAATCGAAGCTATCAAGAAATGGCGTCTCACTACGGTTGTGCCATCTTACCGGCCCGTCCCAGAAAGCCAAAGGACAAGCCCAAGGCAGAAGTCGGCGTCCAAATCGTGGAACGTTGGATTATGGCGGTACTTCGAAACCGCGTGTTTTTTAGCTTTCATGAATTGAATCAGGCAATTAAAGAACTGGTGAATCGGCTGAATCACAAACCATTTCAAAAGCTAGAGGGCTCGCGTCAGTCCCTGTTTGCGGCCACGGACCAGCTCGCCCTCCGACCCCTGCCTGCAACACCCTACGAATACGCAGAGTGGAAGCTGTGCGGCGTACACATAGACTACCACATCGAAGTACATCGAGCGTTTTACAGCGTTCCTTACTCGTTGGTGGGTCAACGCGTGGACGCTCGGATTACACAGAACACAGTTGAGATTTTCTTTAAGGGTAAACGGATTGCTAGTCACGCACGCGCGTTTGCACCTGGCCAAGCACGTACCGAGCCACTCCATCGTCCGAAATCTCACCAGAAGCATCTGGAATGGACACCCTCTCGACTCATCTCTTGGGGAAACAGCGTTGGACCAAACACTGGGATGTTGGTGGAACGGATTTTGCAGAAGTTCAAGCATCCAGAGCAGGGATACCGCTCGTGCCTCGGATTACTGGGTCTTGGTAAACAGTATTCTACCGAACGACTCGAGGCGGCAGCGTTACGTGCACTCACAATCAATTCACCATCGTATCGGAGTGTAAAATCCATCCTCCAAAAGGGATTGGACAAGGCCGACTTGGTTGCTAGAGATCACAGGGTTACACCGAACCACAACAATGTTCGTGGCGCACAGTACTACCAATCGGGCCTGCTTAACTAATATCACAATTCTATGGGAGGGCCAATCTTGCCCTCCTCACATGAGGAGAGACGATTCATGCTAACCAATCCAACCCTTCAGTACCTGCGCCAGATGAAACTCGGTGCCATGGCGGACGCCTACACACAACAGCTTCAGGATCCAAATGCTCAGAGCCTCACGTTCGAGGAACGGTTTGGTCTCTTGGTTGACCATGAATGGGTTAACCGACAAAACCATCGCCAACAGCGTCTGATTCGGGAAGCTCGCTTGAAAATCAACGCGGCACCCGAAGAAATTGAGAATCACGTGTCTCGAACATTGGATCACGGATTGCTTCGTTCACTGACCACCGGGCAATGGGTCCAAGCACATCATAATCTCATCCTAGTCGGCCCGACAGGTGTCGGGAAAACCTTCATTGCTTGCGCATTAGGTACAGCCGCTTGCCGTCAAAATCTTAATGTCCGTTATTTTCGAGTTTCTAAACTTCTTCAGGAATCACTTATCGCCAAAGGGGATGGATCCTACGAGCGATTACAACGCCACATTCGGAAGGCAGACCTGCTCATTCTTGACGACTGGGGATTGGCACCTATGTCTGTCCCCGAAAGTCGAGATCTCCTAGATCTATTAGACGAAAGGACAAACACGCATTCCACTTGTATTGCCAGTCAACTGCCTGTCGAGCTATGGCACGAGCATTTTGTAGATCCCACACTTGCTGACGCGATTCTTGACCGCATTGTGCACAACGCTTATAAGCTTGAAATCAATGGAGAATCGATGCGTAAATTAAAAAGTTCATTGTCTATAGAAGATAATTCTGGTAAGTAGAATATAACCACGTTACGAGGCGGTCAAAAGTGGCTGCAAATTACCGGATTCGGTGGCCGCGATTTATCGGATTCACTGGCCTACATATTTCCGGAACAGGTGGCCGAATTCACCGGAATACGCATCCTGCGTATGAATGACGTTAAAACTTCCGCCGTGCGGCAACCCTCGGTCCAGAAAGACTTGTCCTTTACTCTCTCCCTTCGCAATATCTAACCCCACAACGGATTCAAGTGAAACATCTCCTCTCAAGCAAATTCACCGGTAACCCCTAGTCCTTCTTGCAGTTGTTGTAAATATTTAAATTGCATCTCACCTTGAAATCCCGCTCCAATAATTGCAACAGTCGAAGCATGTTCTTTTGCTAAGGTATCCACAGCAACAGCTCCAGCTGCAGCCGTTCTGTGCCCCGTAACCAACGGAGAATCGAGGATGGCGAGTAATCCGCCTGTCATTGAATCAAATAGCTGAATTATACCTTGGATTGCAGGAAGACCAACGGATGGGTTATTTGGATATTTTGCATGTACCTTGACTGTGTAAGCAGGAATTCTCGCTATTGCTCCTGGAACCAGAATCATTGCTTAGGCATCTTTTGGAGCATTATGTATCGATGATAGGTCCGTCTTAATTCGTTTGGGATCTGTAGAATCAGATTCAAGTGATTGAAAACCACGTTTTATCGAGCTAATTAAGTTTTTCTCATTCACACATTTAGAAATGTCTTTTGCGCTAAGCCATAGCATAAATGTGACTTCTCTTTACAATGCAGTAAAAACCGTAACTCCCTCTTGCACATTCCTGCCCGTGAGTGACATAGGACTCAGATTCATATAGTGGATTTCTATACACAATACAAAACCAATCGATTAGATAATCTTGTTCAGCTCACTCAATAGGGATTTTTTTAGTGTTTCTAATTTCTCATCACTCGGTATAACATCATTCGAATACATTGTTTCCCGAGGTGTCCACCACACAGGGAATGTCGGATTTGGCTCAGATAATCTCCTAGGGAAGATATGCCAATGCATATGTGAATCACCATTACCGAGAAGTTCATAATTAAGTTTATCGACCTCAAATGCCCTATAAACAGCTTCTGATACCTTACTCATTTCAACGAGGAATTTTGCCTTGTACTCGTTTGGAAGCTCGTGTAGTTCGTGCTTATGTTCCTTACAAAGAAATAGCGTATAACCCTCAAAATATTGATGGTCTCCAATAACCACATACCCTGTTTCAAGTTCAGCGACAAAGTATTTGTTGGTTCCCTGCTTAATCATATTGATCCGATTGCAAATCAAACAATCGTCCATCTCCATATCTGCCCCATTGTCTTTTATCGGATAACTTTATCAAAAATATAGTAGGCTTGCTATTGCGCATGCTGCCCCTTAGTCCATGAACAATGACGTCGGCTTATTGCATGTTCATGCAAAAGGGCGTAAACACGCTTGTAATAATTAAACCCGTAATTCTGGTATAACGGTCAATCAGGTATTCTTATGCAAAAAAATTTATAAAGAATGCTGCATTGTTAAAAAACGTTGAGTACTCTCAATTCCAGTAAAGTGGTCAACTATAAACTTGGAAATTTCCGCAATCGATATTTAATCAATTTATCAATTATATAATTCTACAAACAACTGGTTAGGAGTTGCGGTGTTGTGAAAAAATGGGTGTTTTCATGCTTGATGTTTGTTTCACTATTAGTATGTACCTGGTCCACTTCATATGCGAATACTTTGACACAAGCAACCATCAGTTATAATGGAGTTTCACTGTCAAATCCCTATGCTGTCGTTACGTCGGACGGAAGCGATGACACGACATATATGCCAATTTGGTATATAGGACAAGCTTTGACCGATGCCGGAGTGTCACAATCGTGGAACGGGACAACCCATGTTTGGACACTGTCTACTTCGCAAAAAGGAAATTTTTCTAGCATCTCAGTCGGTAGTGGCGATGCCGAAATTGTCGTAAACGGTGAAACCATAAAGAAGGTAAACACCTACGTCGGTGTAGATCCTGCATCTGGGTCAAATGCGCAACCTACAGTGTACATGCCTATCTACTATATCGAACAAGTTTTACAGGCCATGGGGATTGATTCTTCCTGGAATGGGCATACATGGTCTATCACAACGGGCACATCCACTTCTCAATCGAGTCCAACTGTCCTCGGATTTGTAACAGATTACGGAACTGGACAATCATTAGCAGATGCAGAAGATCATTCTGAAGTCAACGAAATCAGTACATTTACCGACTCAATTACGTCTGATGGTGGAGTGACAGGGGAGTTAGATAGCGCAGCTGAGGCTTATGGCTCCACCCATCAAATTCCGACGTATGTTACAGTAACCAACATAAGTGCAACCACCGGAAACTTTGATGCAGATACATTATCCCAAATTTTAAACAGCCCTAGTGAGACATCCACACTAGTTCAAAACTTAACTCGTTTAGTATCTGGTACTTCATATGCTGGAGTAAACATCGATTTTGAGATGCTACCCACCACGGAGAGAGCGTCGTTTACTCAGTTTCTCACGGAGTTAAGCAACCAGTTACATAACGTCGGTAAAAAACTAAGTGTTGATTTACCAGCTGTAACAAACTCTAGCAGCGCTTATGACTATGCAGGGATTGGTGCAGTTAGTGATCAAGTTATTCTTATGGCATATGATTATTCGTATCCAGGTGGGCCTGCTGGGCCAATTGCACCGATTGGTTGGGTAAGCCAGGTGACCGAATACGCAACTAGTCTGATCCCATCGGATAAAATACTATTAGGGATCCCTGAATATGGATACGATTGGTCAGGAGGGACCACGACCGCGTTAACTCTAGACCAGGTGCAAAACCTGATTAGTACGTACAACATAACACCTAGTTGGGATTCAACGGACGAGGTTCCATACTTTAGCTACTCAGAAAACGGTGTTGAACATACCGTGTATTACGAAAACGAAACTAGTACAGCAGATGAATTAAGTGTAGTAAAGCAATATGCCCTACAAGGTATCGCTATTTGGAGGTTGGGACTTGAAAACAGTGCTGTTTGGACTCCAATTCAGCAAATGCTCACTAATTCCATCGATACTGAGACCGATTCTTGAGGCATACTCTTGATGAGCGGGAAACAGTGTCTGTTTTAACTGATAGCGTGTATAACAATAAAGTATTTAAAATTTCATAGTGTGCTATTTGTTTACAAGTAACCCCCCCCCCCACGTGCAACCGTGGGGGGTTACAATATGACTTAACCAACAATTTTTCAAAATTTGTTTATGACAATATCTCATTACGTTCGGAGTTACTCAAAACGTAATGCATTGATGGGAGAGAGGCGCGATGCTCTCATCGCAGGGTAGATACCAAAAACCAATCCAATGGCAACCGAAACGATGAACGACAGCCACACAGAAGACATATTAATTTGAACTGCATTGTCCATAAACTTACCAATTACAATCGCAGCCATACCGCCCAATGCAATGCCCGCAATTCCTCCGATTAAGCCCACAAAGCCGCTCTCCAGCAAGAACTGCCCCAAAACAGCACCTTTCGTCGCCCCTAGTGCTTTTCTTAGACCAATTTCTCGCGTTCTCTCTGTGACGGAAACGAGCAAAATGTTCATAATTCCAATACCACCGACTAAGAGTGAAATGCTTGCAATCCCACCCAATAAATTTTGCATCGTTTGGTTAACACCTTGCATCGCACTTAGGAGTGTGGCCTGGTTGGTAATCGTAAAATTGTCTGATGATGAGAACGACAATCCATTGGTCTGGCGCATAGTCATTTCAATCTGTGCTTGGGCCATCGACATGGACTTACTACTCACAGCAGATGCGTAAATCATGCTCGGATCGGCCGTTCCGGTGAAACGGTCCTGCAGCGTGGAGTACGGAATTATGATTTCATTATCGTTGTTCGTAGCTCCACTTGATCCTTGCGTATTCAATTCCCCGATGACTTGAAATGTGATTCCATTTATCCAAATGGTTTGCCCCACTGGATTGGTATTGCCGAAAATGTTTTGTGCTGCTGTTGCTCCGAGAACAGCAACGTTTGCTGCGTCGTTTTCTTCAACTACATTAAAGGGGCGCCCAGCAGACATGGTCAGGTTGCGAATCGAGAAAATGTCCGGTGTACTCCCTTCAATAGCCGTTTGATAGTTTGTCGAACCGAAAACGACCTGACCACTCGACGTTTGAACCGGCGCTACAGCAGACAAAGCCGAATCTTTCTGCAGTGCAGTAACGTCGCTTAGTGTAAGAGGTTGCCCAGAGCCAAGCCCCTGGCTTATGCCGTTCTGTGTCGATTGTCCAGGGGAAATCTCGAGAACGTTCGTACCTAATCCCTGAATCTGCGAAGCGACACTGTTGGTTGAAGCGGTTCCAATACTCATCAATGCAACGACAGATCCAACTCCGATAACCATCCCGAGCAACGTCAAAATTGTACGAAGTGGATGGGTCCATAAACTGCGAAATGCAGTCGATAAGGCTTTTGCTCGCTTCATGATGCGTTCACCGCCACAGCTTGACGTGGATTGGCGACGAGTTGGTCGTTATCAATGTGACCGTCGCGAAAGCGGATAATACGTGTTGCGTGTTGTGCGACATGATCCTCGTGAGTGACCATGACAATTGTCTTTCCCTCGCGATTTAAAGATTGAAACAATGCTAAAATTTCTTCTGTTGCAGCGCTATCTAAGTTACCTGTAGGTTCATCAGCCAGGATTAGACTAGGATTCGTAACAATGGCACGAGCGATGGCTACGCGCTGTTGCTGTCCGCCAGATAGTTGATTTGGGTGATTATGCCCTTTCGTAATGGGATCGATCCCGACTCTTTCCAAAGCCTGAACCGCTCTACGTTCAAAGTCTCCTTCGCTTGATTTGCTATACCACAGTGGAACCGCAATGTTCTCAATGGCAGACGTACGCGGTAGAAGATTAAAACTTTGGAATACAAATCCTATTTTTTCATTCCGCATGCGCGCGGTATGCTTATCCGACAAAGTTGACGTGGGAATGCCATCAATCCGGACATCACCACTTGTTGGTGAGTCGAGCAGGCCCATTAAATGCATCATGGTTGACTTTCCTGAACCAGAGGGGCCCATAATCGCTACAAACTCTCCCTCCTGAATTTGAAAACTAACATCGTTCACTGCGTAAAACGGTTCACCACCAGACTCGTAAAGCTTTTTGACGTGGTCCATCTCAATTAAAGCCATCATTGCTGCCCTCCATTTCCACCGCTAAAGCCACCGTATCCGCCGGTGCTACCACCAAAATTACCCCTGCTATATCCATAACCACCACCAAAATTACCGCCGCCATAGCCGCTCATTCCGTAACCACCGCTGTGCGTTTGTCCAGTCTGGCTAGCACTTGAAGAAGACTGTTGGACGGTTTTCGTGACAATAGCCACTTGCTCTCCTGCGGTAAGACCACTTTTGATCTGAACAGTATTTCCGCCATACAGACCAACTGTCACTGGAACGAATTTCAGGCCGTTTGGCGTGGAAGACTGGAACGCCATATGCGTATCAACCGAGATATTATTACTGGAACTGCCCTCGGAACCGGTGCTTTGTACATAAACTCCTGTTTG
Organism: Alicyclobacillus fastidiosus; assembly: GCF_026651875.1. Classification (GTDB taxonomy): domain Bacteria; phylum Bacillota; class Bacilli; order Alicyclobacillales; family Alicyclobacillaceae; genus Alicyclobacillus; species Alicyclobacillus fastidiosus. The sequence continues at coordinate 4,654,968 of NZ_CP104067.1, forward strand.
TCCGCCTTGCTGGGTCAAAGCTGCAGTTGGCACAATTAATGTGTTATTGGCCGATTGCTCAGTCACATTTACGGAGACACTCGCGCCGGGCATTAGTGTTATTCCAGACTTGGTCGGCTTGTCCACCTGAACTGTAACAGGATACTCGGTGACACCACTATCTGTTTGCGGGACCAAACCAACACTGATTACTTTTCCGGTCAGTTGATCTGAGGCTGATGTGGACAAAGAAATCGTAGCGGATTGTCCAGCGTGAATCTGGCTAGCATCTGCCTCAGGGACATAGCCCTCAACTTCATAATCCGAAGTAGCCAAATTCCCTATGATTGCAATTGTATTGCTGTTGGTGTTACCTTCGTTACTGCTTTGATTACTACTATATCCAGTAGACGATGAAGCTGAGTTCACTGTGACTTGATCCGGATTTGCGATTTGCATTACCGTGCCAGCAATTGGACTCGTAATGTTGGTCGAGTTTGCGACCGCGATCACTTGCCCTTTGGTAACTGTCTGCCCAACTTTGACTGATACTGATGAGACGGTTCCGTTACCGGTCACTGTAGCTTCTTGAATTGGATTTAATGTGCCTGAAAAACTACTCGTTGTGGCAACATTCCCTTGCTGCACAGTGACCCACCGAATTTGTTCATTAACTGTTCCAGAAGCTGAAGGTTTCTCTACGAGGCCCCAGTACGAGACTCCTCCTCCAGCAATGACGACTGCGCCGACAACCCACGGCCAAGGCCGTTTCCACCATGTTCGCTTGTTATGGGAGATACTCACGTAAATTCCTCCTAATATTTTTGTTTATTTAACTTCCAACGAACTCTCAATTTAAATCTTCAAGATCGAATCAACACAAACATTATGTTAAGTGGATATTGAATTTTAATTGAGTTAAGAGATCTGGGATGAAGTCACTAATAAAAGAAAATTAATGAATAGGATGGATATGTAGAGGACGGAGCTGACACCAATTGTAAAGACCAACTAGGAATTTATAGTATAGGTGTACTAAACAACGAGTGAAACATCTGCCCATTGATGGGCCCTATAACTTGTTCAAACATAGGCTATGACGGATTTGATGTGTGGCCAAATTAAACTGTAATTGAGGGTGTGTAGCATTGCGTAAGCCGGGAGTTCAACGGATGCCCAGGGAATTTCTATTCCTCTACCGTCCACTCAAAGTGCGTTGAATTTAAAATAAACCATCATTCCACCAGACTACAAATCTGACGGACAATTAACCTTGTTGTATATACCATTACTTCACCGTTGCCGGTCTATAGATGGTTTACTTTTCTTTTACTTGTGATTTATAGATTTTTTACTTTTAATTCGTGGAGTTTACATAGATTCGGTTTACATTGAGGGTCGCCAGATAAAAGGAGGCTGAACAGTGCGAAATCAGTTTTGAAAGACCGTTTGCAGTTCTCACTAGTATCACAGCACTTGGTGCACTGATAGCTAGTGGTAGCATGTCGACTGTATTTGCAGGTTCATCATTAGTGAAATCAACACCTAAGACCCTAACATCAAGTACACAAGTAATCGGCGCTATAAAAGCGAATACACCGATTCAACACGTAGTCGTTATTTTCGACGAAAATGAATCATTTGACCATTACTTCGGTACTTATCCCGTTGCCAAGAACCCTACAGGTGAGCCACCATTCTATGCAGCTCCAGGCACGCCCAGTGTGAATGGACTGACTGCAGCATTATTGACTAATAACCCGAATGAGGCAAATCCACAGCGTTTGGATCGGTCTCAGGCAGTAACCCCCGATTTCGATCACGGTTATACCTCTGAACAGAAATCATTTGACGGTGGTTTGATGGACAAATTTGTTCAAAATGACGGACATGGCAATTCAGAGGTGGTTCTCGTTTCCAAATGAATGCGCCGCGGGGAAAAGTAAAACAGTTCGGCTCCTTCGAGTTGAGCGACAGCTTGAAACGTGTACACTTTCCGAATCTTCATCGGATCACGCCGAATGTGTAGATATCCGATTCGCGGTTTCATAGCACCTCCCCGCCTCCCTGAACGCGGAAGCGAATGTAGCCGGCGGCCAGCTCAGCAGCCCCACGAGCCATGCCAAGCGAGTGCTCGTCAGAAGCGATGACGTAGGCGTATCGGTGGCCCATCGATTCCGGTTTCTGAATTCGCTACCCCTTGTTCGGTTTGATAAACACATCGCGAACACGCGGCACATGCAGGGCGTCCACCCGGCCTTCCACCGATTTGAGCAGTCCCGTCTCGTGAGCCGTGACAAACTGTGCGTACACGTGCTCAAGCCTCGTTACGTGCAACCGCAATTGCTTCCCAAGATATAACCTTAACGTCTCCTGTGCGAGATTGACTCCATAGGTAAAGTCGATCATTCGATTCATGGCACTACCCGACATCCGCGGATTGATCTCGATGACCTTCCACCCATCATGACGACGTCTCAGCTCGATGTGGCATGGTCCGTTCTCCAGGCCCATCTGCATGACGATAGCCTGCACCGTCTCCCGCAGGCTTTCTACGAGTTCACGCGGAGGAGAAACGAGAACCGCATAGCCAGCCACAATCATGCGGCCACGGTGCTTGAGCATGTGCTGCTCGACGATGGCCACGATGTGAATCGTGCGGTCTTCGACCAATACCTCGACCAGGTACTGCGGGCCTCAGATATACTCCTCGATGAGAATCCGCTCGCCAGGGTACTTGTTCGTCAATTGCCCGATACGGCGTCTGAATTGAACTGCCGAGAACGCGCGAATGACGTCCTTTGACCCGGTTGACCCCGGCCGCTTCATGACGACCGGAAACGCGAGCGACCGGCTGAGTTTGTCGACTGGGCCGCGCCCGTCGTACACCGTGTTCACAGGGTTGTATGGCGTGCCAACAAGTGCATCGCGGGTCATCGGACAAGTCCGTATACATCATCTTGTCGACGTCTTCGAACTCTGCCCGCTGTTTCATAAATGCCTTCCGATCCGTCAACAAGACCGTGAAATACCCCATGTTCGCCGCGGCCTGAACGGCCTCCCGACTCGATCCGCTCTTCTGACAATCCAGGAACACAATCGTTCGCATCGAGACGTCCACCGTAAATGCCTAAAACGAAAAAGAACGCGCCAACCCGGTGGGTCGGCGTGTCCTCACTCTAGTTATTATCTCTCGAAGTCACCTGGCTTGTACGCGATTTGACGGCTGGCCGCGATGACGAGGGAAGACTCGTCATCAAGATATGAGACAGAGCCATCTCCGGTGTAGAACCAGACCTTTTCGACGGCCTTACCGCCTTCTTCCTTGAAGATGAACAAGTTGATTTCGTCCTTCAAGCGCAGCACTTCCTCGACCGCCGGCGTTTTCTCTGTCTTAATGTGAAACGTCCAACCGCTGCCCGTACTCTCGTATGTAAATGGATGATCTCCCTGATCCGAGTCGAATAACACACGGGATCCGACGCCGTGATGAATTCTCAGTCGCTCGTGCATATGCAAGTCCCCCTACGGTAAATCGATGAGCATCAACCGCGACGGCGCAGTGGCGTGTACGTCGAGCGTCGATAGGTCGGTGATGCGCACAGAATCCCTATCGTGCAACTCCGTGCCATCGTTGACCAACACTTCGCCATTGATGACAAACAGGAACATTCTGCGACTGGTCGACGTCTCGTACGATCTCGTCTCCCCACTTGCCATCTGGCCCAAATAAATGGTCATATCTTGATGGACTTTGCCGACGTGATGCGAGGCGTGATGCAAGGCGTGATGCGAGGCGTGGTTGGAGACGACAGGTGTCCACCGCTTGGCCAAGGACTCCGTGTCAAATCGGGTGATTTCGTACGATGGGTTGAGCCCTCGCTCTTCTGGTTCGAACCAAAGCTGCAGAAGGTTTAGTTCCTCGTCCGTCGACGCGCTGAACTCTGTATGAATGATCCCTGTTCCGGCGGTCATCCGCTGGATTTCTCCCCACGATGTAATGCCGACATTCCCGAGGTTATCCTGGTGCTTGAGCTTCCCTTGGAGAACAATGGATACCACTTCCATGTCACTGTGCGGGTGTGCACCGAAGCCTTTTTCGGGTGCGATAAAGTCGTCGTTCAAGACGCGCATGGGGCCAAAGTGGGTGTTTTCGGGGTCATAATATGGGCCAAATGAAAAGCTGAAATTAGAACGAAGCCACTCATTCTCGGCATGGTACCGGGAATCGGCGGGGTAAACCTCAATCATATCCGTCCTCCTGACAGCGCGTTACGCGCCTTTCTCTCGAGGGGTTCGCACTCCTTTGCGGACATCTCGACAACCGTGCACGACACAGCTTCTCTTCATCGTGTCGCCGTACGCATTCATTATACGTGTTCCTCATAGAAACCGAAATTATAGCGCGATCCGTCGATACATACGTCGGCGGACTACGAGTGATGGCACGGTCGAGCACAATCCCAGGTTTACAGGGTGACATGGATACAGACTGGTGCCATGCGACATAAAGGGGCGTTGACCACGATGGTCTGTTTAAACGCTGACACCAGGCGTTCGACGAGGAAGGAGATATCGCCAACAGAGAGGCGGACGAAGCGCATCGCCTCTCGACTTGCACTTTTACTCGAGATGCAAAAATTAGATCAATACGGTTTGGCAGGCTTGGCAGACGCCTGTGCCTGTGAGACGCCTTCGGCCGATTCCGTCGAGCCGATGGGTCCCGTCACGAAGCCTGTTCCACCTCTGCGAAGTAGTTCTCCGGATTCTTGTTGAGCAAAGTCGAAGAACCGCTCCTGATCTTGGATGTTCGTGACAGGATCCGGCTTAAATGCGTGCACCATGTCTGGAAACTTCATGGCGTCGCGAATGAAAAAGACCTTGAGGTTGTTGCCGACGAGATCCCAATTTCCGTCCTCCGTGTAGAAGTCAAAATGCGTGATTTTCTCGAGGAAATCGTAATTCTCGAGGGTCGTTGGGCCACGGCGGCCGACCGTGCGCATGCTCTGGTTGTTGGTGACCGGGTGACCTTGCCGATTGGTCAGCGTGTTCGTCCCCTCGCGGCCACTTCGCGATGCGCCCATCGGCTTGGTCTTGCTGTTCCATTTTAGCGGTCCCCTCCGCGAACAGCTTGTGGCGCACCCTGCGCACGAATTTGCCTACCGAGTGACCGCAACAAATCGAAGGCAAAACCGAGGCCCGCGCCGACGTCGGGATCGCGCATCGCGCCGAGGAGTTTCAGCGGCCCGTGCACGGGCTCGATTTGCCCGCGCTGCGCCCGTTCGGCCGACTGCGAGAGCGCTTCGACGACGCCAGTAAGCGATCCGACGTCGATCATCCCGAGAAGTTGGGCAAGCCCCATCATGTTCTTGATCCCTTTGGCATACTGCGGCTGTTTCGCCTGATTGACCACAATCTCTAAAACGTCCGTCCCCTGCTCGAGCAGCGCGGTGGCCATATTGAGAAACTCCGTCTCGTGCAACAACCGGACGAGCTTCAGGACCTGAATGACGGCGTCCTTGCTCTCGAACAGCTCGTCTTCGATGCTCACTTGAGATTCGTATAACACCTTCTCGGGCGTGATGTCGCGTTCCACGACCTTCTGTATGGCCTGTGCCATCGTCCTTCCCTCCTAGCGCTCTGGTTCTAGAACCTTGTCCGTCAACGGCGTGTAGTCGCGGCGCTTCCACTTGCGTTCCACCATGACGCCGGGTCGAGGCTGCGGGTTGCCGAGCCGGAAGTTCCCACGTGCCATCGGTGAAGGCCCTTTGTCCTTCAACACGTCCATGCGCACCGAAATGTCCTTGTACGCGGGTGTGTGCGTGACTTCGTCGTGATAGCTACTCGTGAGATAATTGACCGCCTCATGGTCCTTTGGCGTGTTCATCGGCAAATACAGTTCGTGACCGGACACTCTATCGGTCACCACCACGCGCAGTTTCACGGTGCCGTACGGAGAAGTTAAACGGACGAGCGCGCCAGTGGAAATCTTGCGTTCCCGAGCCAACTCCTCTGAGATCTCGAGGTAAGTAGTGGGTACTTTCTCCCGAATTCCACGAACTCGATAGGTCAGATTTCCCTCGTGGAAATGTTCGAGCATCCGCCCATTGTTCAGGTGCAAGTCGTACTCTTCGTTTGGCTCGAGCACGGGCGCATACCAAGTCGGGATATAGAAATTCGCCTTTTTGTCCGGGAACGGGAATCCGTCCAAATACAGATGTGGCGTGTCCGTACCGTCCACTTGGACGGGCCACTGCAGACTGTTATACCCCTGCAGCCGCTCATATTTGACGCCTTTCATCAGTTCTGTCAGGCCCATCGCCTCATCGAGAATCTCAGATGGATGCGTGTAGCTCCAATTAGCCCCAAGTCGATTCGCTAAATCCGTGACAATCTCCCAGTCGGGCCTCGATTTGCCCATCGGTTCAAATACGCGATACAGCCTTTGAATCCGACGCTCCGTGTTGGTAAAGGTCCCTTCTTTTTCGAAGCTCGGCGACGCCGGTAGGACGACGTCCGCGAATTGTGCGGTCTTGCTGAAGAACACGTCCTGCACGACGAAAAACTCCAGTTTTTCAAACGCGGCTTGTACGTGATTGGCGTTCGAATCGACAATCGCCATTTCCTCTCCCATGACGTACATGGCCTTCAATTTGCCTTCGTGAATTTTCTCGACCATGTGATGGTTGTCGAGGCCTGGCGTTGTCGACAGTTTGACCCCCCAAGCCGCCTCGTACTTCGCGCGTGCCGCTTCGTCGTCCACAAACTCATAGCCCGGCAGATAGGTTGGTGCGCAACCCATATCGCCTGCACCCTGGACGTTGTTGTGTCCGCGAAGCGGATACGCTCCCGTGTTCGGACGCCCGACGTTGCCAGTGGCGAGCAGTAAATTGCAAATCGCTGTGCTCGTCTCACTGCCACTCATCTGTTGCGTGACGCCCATCGCCCAACAGATACACGCGGAACTCGCGTTGTGAATCATCTCTGCCGTTTGCACGAGGCTCGCTTTCGACAGCCCAGTCTCTCGTTCGGCGTAATCTAAGGTGTAGGTCCCGAGCCACGCCACGAACTCGTCAAATCCATTGACCTTCTGCTCGATGAACTTCTCGTCGTGCCACCCTTGGTCGATGATGTATTTCGTGACGGCACAAAGCCAAATCAAGTCGGTACCCGGCCGGGGGTGCAGGAAGATGTCGGCGCGCGACGACAGATCGTTTCTGCGCAGGTCTGCGACAATCAATTTTTGCCCACGCGTTTTGTGCGCACGGCGGATTCGCGTCGAGAGCACGGGATGCGATTCGGCCGGGTTCGCGCCGATGACGATGACCAAGTCGGTATTGGCGAGATCTATGATAGATCCCGTGTCCCCGCCCAGACCAAACGTCCTGCGCAGTCCCTCCGTAGCCGGCGTCTGGCAGTACCGAGAGCAGTTGTCGATGTTGTTCGTCCCGATGACCGCACGTGCAAACTTTTGCATCAGATAGTTCTCTTCGTTGGTACATTTCGACGAGGAGATACAACCGATGGCGTCCGGGCCGTGGTTGACCTTGATCTGTGCCAATCGTTTCGCCGTGTAATCTAACGCCTCTTCCCAGGACACTGGGACAAACTGGTCCCCTTTTCGAATCAGTGGAGAAGTCAGTCGCTCGTCGCTGTTGACGAAGTCCCAGCCGAATTTGCCCTTAACACAGGTGGATACCTGATTGGCGGGCGCTTCCATCTGCGGTTCGACCTTCAAAATTTTGCGCCCCTTCGTCCAGACGTCGAAGCTGCAGCCCACACCGCAGTACGTACACACCGTCTTGGTGCGCTTAATTCTCGATTCGCGCATCTGTGACTCAATTTCCGAGACCGTGAAAATCGGGCCGTAACCCGGTTCGATCTCTTTCGTAAGGTGCACCATAGACTCCCAGAGCGATGGGCGGATCCCGGTCATAAACCCAGCCTCGCCGAGCATGTTCTTTTCCATCAGCGCGTTACAAGGACACACGGTCACGCAGTGCCCACAAGAGACGCACGACGACTCGTTAATCGGCCGATCGTCATCCCAGATTACGCGAGGGTGCTCACGCTCCCAATCGATCGACAGCACCTCGCTGACCTGAAGGTTCTGGCAAGCCTCGACGCAACGGCCACAGAGAATGCACTGATCTGGGTCGTAGCGATAGAACGGATTGGAGTTGTCTTGTTCGTATGGCTTCGCCTCAAACGGATATTTCTGATGCTCTACGCCCATGTGCATCGAGGTGTTGTGAACCGTACAGTTTCCATTGTTGTTGTCACACACTGTGCAGTAGAGTTCGTGGTTGTGAAGGATACGATTTAAGGCTTCCATGCGCACTTCCGGCGACCGGCCCGACGTGCTCACCTTCATGCCGGTTGCCGCGGGAGTAGAACAAGCCCGCAACAACTTGCCATCCACTTCACAAATACACGTGTCGCAGGTTTCAATCGGACCTAACGCCTCGTGGTAGCAAATGTGGGGGAAGTGCTCGCTGACTGACAAAATGGCGTTGAGTACGCTCTTTCCCGGCTCTACCGCACACATGACACCGTCGATTTCGAGCGAGATGGGTTGTCCAATCGGTGGTGTGTTTTGACTCATCCTCTTAACTCCTCATTGGTTTTCACGAACGCGTACATGCTGAACAATCGCCGTTGACAAACTGCTTGTACGAAACGTCCCTATCATGTTCGTCCTACAGTGTAGTTTTTGGATCCCGCCCCGCGGTTATTCACGCACTTAGCTGCCTAAAGTGCGACGCCTTTTTTCCGTAGCACAGCGGACACAAATCCATCCCTCCACATTCCCCGGTGAGTAACATACAGCATCTCACTTAGAGGAGGTGCTGTCGTGGGTACATTCGGAGGATACACGCGTTGGGCAGTCGTATTTCTGATCATCTTCGTTCTGTTCTTCCTGTTGGTTCCGGCTTACGGCCCAGTTGCGACGAGCTGCAGTTGCGGAACAGGTGCCGGATACGGTTACTACTAATCAACACGTCTAGCATGGACGACGGGGGCTGCTCCACGGTGCACTTGCACCCTGGGGCACCCCTATGCCCGTTTCCCAAGATATATCCCACCACATGGCATTTGGGTTTATGAATCATAAACCACTCCCCCATTTTCGACAATTTATATCAAGAATAGTCCGTATAATCAGAGGCAAAGAAGCATACTTGTACCACTTGGGGGATGACTAAGTTGACCAAGACGATGCATCGATGGATGGCCTTCGCAGCAGTCGGGACACTCGCGAGCGTAATGGCCCCTGCAGTAGCCTTCGCAGACACCACCTCTGTGCAAGCCATTCCACAAGGTGTCGGGCCTGGCGTGTTACAACAGGCCAGTTATTTCGGAGACACCGACCCAAGTACGCCGGTTACTGTGGATCTTGTGATGAAGTTGCAAAACCAGGGCCAACTAGCCCAATTCATCGACCAGACGACGACCCCCGGCCGCGGTTTCCGGCAATACTTAAGCACGAACAGTTTCGCATCGCAATATGCGCCCAATCCCCAAATTGCGAGCGCGATTCAGACATATTTGCGCGCGTATGGCATCCAGTCGACCGTCTACTCCGACAAACTCGTGATTACTGCGACGGGGACGGCCGGACAGTTCAACAAAGCGTTTAACATCTCGCTCATGAATGCAAGTTTACACGGAAGAAAATTCCACGCGACCAAAACGCCACCACAGGCGCCATCCAGTATTGCGAATAGTATCTTGTGTATCCTGGGCCTCACCAACTACTCCGACTTTGCGTCACAGGCGGTGAAACCGTTAACCACGTCGGGATCGACCGAACCAAACGCCGCTTTGGCACCATCGGCCCTGATGCCAAGTGACCTCGAACAACAGTACGACGTGACGCCTCTTTACAAACAAGGCGCAACAGGTCAAGGGCAGACCATTGGCATCGTCACGCTGGCAGACTTCAATCCCTCCGACGCACAATACTTCTGGAACTATAACCACATTCAAACGAAGGCCAATCGCATCCACGTGTATGACGTCGACGGCGGCTCCGGGCTCAGCGAGGCGGATGGTTCCGATGAAACGTCCCTCGACGTCGAGCAATCGGGTGCCCTCGCCCCGCAGGCGGACATCAACGTATACGTCGGGCCAAACTCGGACACTGGCTTTGTCGACGCCTTTGCAAAAGCCATTTCGGATGACGCCGTTCAGGAGTTGTCTACCAGTTGGGGTGAAAGTGAAACGGCCATCGCAAGTGCCGTACAGCAAAACCTTGAAACCCCACAATACGCGCAAGTGTTTAACCAACTCTTTATGGAGGCCGCCGCACAAGGCATTTCCACCTTCGCCGCCGCTGGCGACGACGGTGCGTATGCCGCAACAAGCGACAGTGTTGAAACCTACAACCTGTCCGTCTTAAACCCTGCGGACAGCCCGTATATCACGGCGGCCGGCGGTACGACACTGCCCGTGCTCGAAGCCGCACAGTTCGGCGTCACGAAAGAGCGTGCGTGGGGATTCGACTATCTCTATCCGTTCCTCGCTCAACTAGGCTATCCTCCGCTAAATCCTTATAGTTTTACCGGAGGTGGCGGCGGATTTAGTACCGTATTTGCAACGCCCGATTATCAGCAGGGCGTGTCCGGCGTAAATCACTTCACGGCCGTGCAGTGGTGGACGCCAAGTGCGGACGGTACGTCGACCACGTTCAACGCGAATCCACAGATCGTCACGGGCACAGGATCCGGCCGAAATCTACCGGATCTCTCAATGAATGCAGATCCCGAATCGGGCTACTCCGTGTACTTCAGTTTGCCGATTGCCGACGGATCGAGTGATCTTGACACGGGCTGGTCACAATACGGCGGAACTAGCTTTGTGGCACCTCAGCTCGCGGGGCTGTCGGCGCTCATCAACAGCGCCGACCACACGCAGGTCGGTTTCTGGAACCCGCAAATTTACCGATTTGCACAACAGAAGAACTCGCCATTACACCCGCTTGACGACACGGGCACAAGCAACGACAACATCTACTACACGGGTACCGCCGGCACGATTTACAACCAAGCCACAGGTTTGGGCACGCCAGATGTGGCGCAACTCGCAAATAACTTCCGCTAGTCGCAACAGGAATGATTCGGTGGTCACTACCTGCCGCCGCTAGTCAAACACAACGCTCTCAGCCTTTACACTGAGGGTGTTGTGTTCTTTTTTGGTCTCGCTCCTATCAGCCCTTGTCATTCGTATTCCCTTCTCGAATCGTCTGAGTGTTAGTATAGAACTGACAATGGCGTGTATCGCCAGGTGAAAGGTGCCAAGAGCCATGATAAATCCGTTTGTATTCGCTTGTATCACGCCACACGGACTTCCGATTCTCGAAGAGCTGTCACAGGGTAACCCGCAGTTGATGGCGCGTACGCGCTCTGGCATGAAGCAACTTGGGACCTGGATGCGGGAGGCGGACCCAGAGACGATCGTGGTGCTCACGCCGCACGGATTGAAGATAGACGGCATGTTCTCTGTGACCGATTCGTCTTATCTGTCTGGAGAGATGTCAGAGCAGACGGTCGCCGGCATGGTCGGCGACCGCCGGGAGGATAAAGGCGTGACGGTAGAGTTCAACCGTGCCGTCGACCGCGACCTGGCAAAACGCATCGTCGCCGCCGCAGACAAGGCTGCCCTGCCTGTCGCAGCTGCGAATTTCGCGACCGCTGAGGGCCCATTTTCTACCCTGCCCCTGGACTGGGGCGTCATGGTTCCGCTCTACTTCATGCCGGACGTCCCGATTGTGGTGGTCACCCCATCCCGCCGCATTTCCTACGAAGACCATATCCGCTTTGGGGCCATTTTGGGCGAACAAGTAAGACAATCCGGCAAACGCGTCGGTCTCATTGCGAGCTGTGATTGGTCTCACGCGCACGATGTGAACGGACCGTACGGTTACCACGAGGATGCAGTCGAATTAGATCGGCGGGTGGTGGCGTCGCTCAAGGAGGACGAAATTGAAAAAGTGATGGAGTTTGCGGCTCCGATGATTGACCACGCTAAGCCCGACGGCATTTGGCAGGCCCTCATTTTGGCCGGGGCCATCCCGCGCGAAGCCAGGAACAGCACGTTTCTGTCATACGAAGTCCCCACTTATTTCGGCATGATGACCGTTGCGTATCACGCGCAATAAAAAAGGGAATTGGGGTGGCCGCCCCAATTCCACTGTTGAAACCAAATTTATCGGAGTGCGAGTTCGAAATCTGCCACCACTTCACCGACCACTTCGCCTCGCGTGTTTTTGACCTCTGGCTTCTGGTACTTGTGCAGCGACTCGAGTTCTGATGGAGACAGCGCACCTAAGCCGTCGAGCGTATGAATCACAATCGGTGGAATGGCCCGTGCGTTACCGTCGCGTACTTTCAGCGCAATTCCTACCCGCTGCTTCGGTACCACGACCATCATGAACCCCTCTGCCCCTCCCTTGGCCAAAATTCGGCCGTGCGTTGCCGTCATTAAATCGGTGTCAAATCGATCCGTCCCACCGACGAGCGATGGATAGGCTCGCATCGCTGTCGAGATCCGGTGCATCGCTTCACCGTGTCCAAACCGCTCGGGGTCTGCGAATTTCGCGTACGCTCTCGCCCAATTCTGTACCGGCAACGCGTGAACGGGCACACCGCAGCCGTCGACCCCAATCACGATGTCGTCCTTCAAAACCTCCGTCAGGTCGGAGACGACCTGTAAAATCGCCTGTTGCAACGGATGTTCGACGTGGTGATAGGTGGCTACGTCGGCTCCGACGTGCTTCGCGTACGCCAACATTCCCGAGTGCTTACCGGAGCAGTTGCTGTAGAGTGAACTGAGCGTCTTGCCGGCTTGAACGAGCCGATCGTACGTCTGCATGCTGTGTGGGATATGCGCGCCACACTGTAAGTACGATTCGTCCAGTCCAATCCGAGCGAGGATTCGCTCTACTCTCTCTGTGTGTTGTGCTTCACTGCTGTGTGAGGCACAAAACAGGGCGAGATCCGCTTCTTCGAACGCAAACGCCTCCATGGCACCCGACTCTACGAGAGGAATGGCCTGAAGCGGTTTACATGCACTCCTAGCGAACGTGACTAGATTTGAATCCCCATATTCCCCAAGCAGCTTTCCCTCACTTGACACCACCGCGATGACGCCAGAGTGGACACTCTCGACAATCCCTCCGCGCGTCACATAGGCGAACGGTCTCTCCATAGTTTTTTCGCACCTCTTCACGTCGTGTTCAACTTACATCCCTACGTTTAGAGTAACATAATAATACGAGTGTTTTGACAACTCGCGTATGAAAAGTCGGGGATAGTTGTGTCTCACACCACGCCATCGGGCAGGAGGAATGATCGACATGAAGTACACACGGCTGGAGAAGAGTGGTTTAGAAGTCTCAAACATCACTTTCGGTTGTTGGGAGCTCGGCGGCGGACAGTGGGAAAAGGAAAGCGACGAGAGAAACATCGAGGCCATCCAGACGGCCTTCGAAATGGGGATCACGTCGTTTGACACCGCCGAAGGGTACGGTCAGGGGCATTCGGAAGACATTGTCGGCGCGGCACTCGATGGACGTCGCAAAGATGCGGTCATCGCGACCAAGGTGTCCCCTGGTCACCTACGCGCCGACGACGTTCGCAGATCCGTTGAGCAGAGTATAAAGCGGCTCCGAACCGATTACATTGATATCTACTACGTACACTGGCCGAACAAAGATATTCCGCTTGCCGAAACGATGAATGAATTCCGCAGGCTGCGCGAAGAAAACGTAATTAAAGCGGTTGCCGTGTCCAATTTTTCGCTCGAGCAACTCGAGGAAGCCATGTCTGTCACTTACGTCGACGCCATCCAACCCGAGTACAGCCTCTTGCATCGCGGCATAGAGAAAGAGGTTCTCCCGTATTGCCGCGACCATTCCATTGGTGTACTCACGTATAGTTCTATCGCCAAGGGTATCCTCACCGGCGCATATCACCTTGGTGAGGCTCGGCAGCTCAGTGACAGCGACTTCCGCCGCAACCGCCGTTTGTTCCTCAAAGAACACCTCGAGCAGGAAGCAGAGCTGGTGTTCCTCCTCCGAGACATCGCAGAGCAACACGGTGTCACTCCGTCGGAAATCGCCATCGCCTGGCTGTTGCACCAAAAAGGTGTCACCTCCGCCATCGTGGGCACACAGAACATCGAACATTTGCGGAGCAACGCTCGGGCAGTGGACATTCAGCTGACAAATGAGCAACTCACGGTGCTCGACGAAACGAGTCGAAAGGCGCTCATCGCGATAGACGGGCGCTAGTCACTCGCTTACCCGCGCACAACCACGAGCTCCCCCTTACGGGTTCAACCCCCTGTTTTGGGGGAGCTGTTTGCCAGCCGCAGACGGACTACACCATTTCCCAACTATCGATCCCGCTGGTTGTCTTCATGTTTGACGTCTAGCCCACTTTGTTCTCGGAACAACGGGTATGAACAATTCCGATGACCGTCGTCAAGATTTGAATTCACCGCTGCGGTGCGCCTTTGGCAACGATAACTTAAAGGCAAAGGAGATGATTCGATGGAGCACAACGATGTCAAAAAAACAGTTCAGGACCAATTCGGGAGAGCCGCAAGCGCCTATGTCGAAAGTGATACACATGCACACGGCACCGATCTCGCCCTGCTCGTCGAATGGCTCGCACCAGCAGGGACGGCACTTGCCCTGGACATCGCGACTGGCGGCGGCCACGTCGCCAAATCCCTTGCACCCTACGTGCAGTCGGTGTTCGCCACAGATTTGACAAAATCCATGTTGGAAGCGGCCCGAGAACATATCACGCAAGAGAAGCTGCACAATGTTCAATTCGTGTTGGCGGATGCAGAGTCCCTTCCATTTCTGGATCAGACGTTTGATATCGTCACATGCCGCATCGCCGCCCACCACTTCCCGAACCCGAACGCGTTCGTCGAGGAGGTATCACGCGTTCTCAAACCTGGGGGAGCATTCCTGTTCATTGACAACATCGCACCGGAAGAACCCCATCTCGCTTCATTTTTAAACGAGTTTGAAAGACTGCGGGACAATGGACACGTGCGATGTCTGTCATTGAGCGAGTGGACACAACTGATGGAGTCAACTGGATTACACGTCGAGAAACAGCGAGTGCGCAAGAAGCCGTTTGAGTTTCGCCCTTGGGTTCGCCGCATGGCACAATCCGAACATCAAATAGAGGAAGTGGAACGCTTCTTCGTGAACGCCACCGCAGAACAGCGTCAATACTTTGACCTCACCTTTGCGAATGGTCAAATCGCGTCGTTTCGAACGGACGAGTGCATGATGCTGTGCAAAAAGGCGCCTTAAATCAGCATCATGCACCCTGGGCAACACCGCGTGCGGCAGTCGAGGGGAGGGCGCTGCCTATCACGGTCACATGGTATATTTCACGACAAACAGGTCAGGCTATCACCGATTGCCCATTTCAGCATGAGAAAGTGAGCGATAGACGTGACAGCTACAACGGAACCAGACGAGATTCCACAGGTAGATAAGCCAGAGATTGAAGAGACTACCCCTCATCCGGATACGCCTGAACCGTCCGCAAATGCGAACGCTGCAAATCACGAATGAATGCCCTATCGTCCACTGTAAAACTGGTTGCCCATCTGAAGGCAGCCGGTTTTTTTTGCAATCCGCGAGCACGAATCACCTGACGGCTATCACAAATGTCGCAAGACCTGTGAGTTATGAACTCAGCCCGCGCACACGCTGCATAACGCGTTGCGCCCGTTGCCGAATAGCCTCCCAGTTTCGGCTTGCCACATCCTCTTTTGGAAACAAGGCACTCCCCAGCCCGGTGGCCACGACACCGGCCTGAAGAAACTCCACGGCATTTTGTTCCGTAATCCCGCCTGTCGCCATGATCTTTAAGCCGCTGAATGGTCCGAGCAAGTCTTTGATATACGATGCCCCGACTGATCCGGCGGGGAAAATTTTCACGACTTCTGCTCCGGCGGATCGAGCCATCTGAACTTCTGTAGGCGTGAGCACACCCGGAATGATACTGACGCCCACCTGATTCGCGCGTTCGACTAACGCAACGTCGAGGTGCGGGCAAACGAGGAATTCAGCTCCAGCTTCCACTGCGGAGTCAAGTTGTGCGGGCGACAACACGGTGCCGGCGCCAACCGCGACGCGCGCACCGTACCTCGTGCGAATCGACTCCATCGACTGCGCGGCAGACGACGAGTCCATCGTGATCTCCAACGCTTGAATGCCGCCTTCGACAAGCGCTTCCACGACGGGTTCCAAGATGTCTGGTGAAAGTTTTCGAATGACAGCGACCACCCGTGCGCCTTCGAGTAGTTGACTGAGTTGTCCGCTTTTCATCGCATCGTCCCTCCATTATTCCACTGGCGTCTTCAGCCAGCCGACATGATCCTTATCTGATTTCTGTTTAAATTCTATCATAATGTAACCCTCCAACGTGGCCGCGCGATAGCGTCAAAAAAATCGGCAGGATCAGCGGGGAAACCTCCTGATCCTGCCGTAGAACGGTTTTTATCGGTATTGGTACGTAGCTTACGAATACAATTCGCCATCATGATTGTGCGCGATGCGACTGGAGGCGGCGGCTGCGACGGCTCCGACGAGATCGTCTAAGAATGTGTTTACCTTCCCTGCAGACTTGTCGTTCAGCGGGCCAAGAATTCCGTGTTTTAACTTATCGATGTACCCGTAGTTCGTATAACCAATGGTACCGTAAAGGTTGAGAATGGACAGTGCAAGAATTTCATCCACTCCATACAAGCTCTCGTCCCGCTGAATCACCTCGAGCAGAGGGCGCTTGAGTAGCCCGTCCTCAGCGAGCGTATCGAGTTCGATGCCAGTCAGAATCGCATTTTGGACTTCGTGTTTGGTAAGTACCCGCTCCACGCTCTCCATACACTGTTCCAGGTTCAAATTCGGTATGTAATCCTTCTGAAGAAAAAATGTTAAATCGGCAATGTCCTCGATCTCCACGCCTCGACTTTTCAGCGCGTCGATGGTGACTTGTGTCCCCACATCCCGTGACACGACAAGTCCCCTCCTTTGTATGTCCTTAGAACGAAACTCCCAGTTGGCCACCGATGAGCGGCCAACTGGAGCCTTGACTAATGCGTGCTGCCGCGTGACGAAACGGACGGAACCTTTACGCTGTTCGATACGGTGATGGTGCAAAACGTTTGCGGAATTCGATTTCGCCCAGTCGACACAATCATATATTGTCCAGGTTTGGTGGCGCGAAACACGCGGCGGACGGAACGGTCAGAAACGGCGCCTAAGCCGTTCGCTGGGGCTGTCGGCGTAAGCGTTCCACCCGTTCCCGTTCCGGCACCACCACCACCTATGATCGCTCCACTGGCACCCGCTGCCGTACCTCCCGCAGCACCGCGCGTGATACCGCGACCCCCTGTACCTCCGCCGATGGCGTCAGCACCTGGCGTATTCCGCCCCGAGTACGGCGCGCCTGTCACTGAACCCGCTTGCGTCGTCCCAGCTGCGGCGCCGGTAGCCGCACCCTGTCGCGGACCAGCTGCACCACCCGCGACCCCGGCTGCGGCGCGGTTCGCCACAACAGAGATGGTTCCAGGCGTGGTACCCTGCACGCGGATGGTCCAACCTGTTGGAACGGTGATGTGCATAGGATGATTGATCGTTCCAGCGGTATTTGGGGTGCGGCCAACGTCATTAAACTGTACAGTGAGAACTTTGTTTGCGGAGTTGACCTGAACCACACGCCCTCGCACTGGACTCAAACCGACCACACCGGCAATTCCTGTCGAGTTATCTCTGCCTACCGGACCATTCCCTGCTCCAATCGCATTTCCTACCGCGTTGCTCCCTTGCTGGATGGCATTCCCGATACCGCCAACAAAACCACCGGCTACCGTATTGTTTGTCGCGTTCCCACAACCGGAAATCGGCAATAAAATGGCACCTGTCAGTACAAGCGCACAGAGCTTCCCGTTCATGAGCATCCCCCTTCGCAGTGGGTTCAGTTTTCCCGGCTGTCGCGCTCACATCCACCGCGAAATACGAAGGTTTTGGCAGCGGACCACGTTCTTGAGAGCAATTAAGAAGACGGAGGAACACACAGACCTTGCCGACTTGTCGCCATCCAGCTCTTCACCTGCGTTCGACCCGGCCCCAGCGTTGCCCCCATCCCCGACCAACACAAAAAGACCCCGAGGTCGGCATTTCTGCTTCCCTCAGGGTCCCTTATCTCGCGCCTGGCAACGACCTACTTTCCCAGCCCCTCTCGGGACAAGTATCCTCGGCGCTGGAGGTCTTCACGTCCGTGTTCGGTATGGGTACGGGTGTTTCCCCTCCGCTATGGTCACCAGACCGCTTGGCGTTCAGGTATTCGTTCGCACGGCTTCGGCCTATCGGCCTGCAGATGTGCTACTCACACCTTCACTCAAGCTCCCAGTTACGTCGCTCCGTAACTTTGTCTTTATCCTCGCTCCTGAATCATGGAACAACCTCTTCTCCACAAAGTGGATAGGTCTCGCTACGACGCTTTCGCGCCGAGTCTCGCCTTATGTTCGGGTGAAGCCCTCGACCGATTCGTATCTGTCCGCTCCACGTATCACTACGCTTCCACGCCAGACCGATCTACCTTGTCTTCTTCAAGGGGTCTTACTTCCCTAACGGAATGGGATACGTTATCTTGAGGCAGGCTTCGCGCTTAGATGCTTTCAGCGCTTATCCTTTCCCGACTTGGCTACCCAGCTATGCTTCTGGCGAAACAACTGGTACACCAGCGGTCGGTTCATCCCGGTCCTCTCGTACTAAGGACGACCCCTCTCACGTATCCTGCGCCCGCGGCAGATAGGGACCGAACTGTCTCACGACGTTCTGAACCCAGCTCGCGTACCGCTTTAATGGGCGAACAGCCCAACCCTTGGGACCGACTTCAGCCCCAGGATGCGATGAGCCGACATCGAGGTGCCAAACCTCCCCGTCGATGTGAACTCTTGGGGGAGATCAGCCTGTTATCCCCGGGGTAGCTTTTATCCGTTGAGCGATGGCCCTTCCACTCGGTGCCACCGGGTCACTAAGCCCGACTTTCGTCCCTGCTCGACCTGTCCGTCTCGCAGTCAAGCTCCCTTGTGCCTTTACACGCTTCGCGCGATTTCCATCCGCGCTGAGGGAACCTTTGGGCGCCTCCGTTACTCTTTAGGAGGCGACCGCCCCAGTCAAACTGTCCACCTGACACTGTCCCATGACCAGTTTCATGGCCATTGGTTAGAACACAAGTACCTCAAGGGTGGTATCCCAACGCCGACTCCACTCAGGCTGGCGCCCAAGCTTCTCTGTCTCCCACCTATCCTGTACATGACGTACCCGTATCCCATATCAAGCTACAGTCAAGCTCCACGGGGTCTTTCCGTCTAACCGCGGGTAACCTGCATCTTCACAGGTATTACAATTTCACCGGGTCTCTCGTTGAGACAGCGCCCAAGTCGTTACGCCTTTCGTGCGGGTCAGAACTTACCTGACAAGGAATTTCGCTACCTTAGGACCGTTATAGTTACGGCCGCCGTTTACTGGGGCTTCAATTCAGAGCTTCGCCTTGCGGCTTACCCCTCCTCTTAACCTTCCAGCACCGGGCAGGCGTCAGCCCCTATACTTCGCCTTTCGGCTTCGCAGAGACCTGTGTTTTTGCTAAACAGTCGCTTGGGCCTTTTCACTGCGGCTTCTCTCGAAGCGCCCCTTCTCCCGAAGTTACGGGGCCATTTTGCCGAGTTCCTTAACGAGAGTTCTCCCGCGCGCCTTCGTGTTCTCCACGCGCCCACCTGTGTCGGTTTCCGGTACGGGCACCTCACCACTCGCTAGAGGCTTTTCTTGGCAGTGTGACTTATGGGACTTCGGTACTGTACTTCCCTCCCCATCACAGCTCACGATTCATAGGGTGCGGATTTGCCTACACCCCTCGCTCGCTGCTTGGACGGCCTCTTCCATCCGGCCGCTTCCCTCAGCCTCCTGCGTCACCCCTTCGCTCAATCGCGATGTTGGTGGTACAGGAATTTCAACCTGTTGTCCTTCGACTACGCCTTTCGGCCTCGCCTTAGGTCCCGACTTACCCTGGGCGGACGAGCCTTCCCCAGGAAACCTTGGGCTTTCGGCGGACAAGATTCTCACTTGTCTTTTCGCTACTCATACCGGCATTCTCACTTCCATCCGCTCCACCAAACCTCTCAGTTCAGCTTCCCCGCAAATGGAACGCTCCCCTACCATGTTTCCATCCATAGCTTCGGTGTCTGGTTTAGCCCCGTTACATTTTCCGCGCAGCGCCACTCGACCAGTGAGCTATTACGCACTCTTTAAATGGTGGCTGCTTCTAAGCCAACATCCTGGTTGTCTGTGCAACGCCACATCGTTCCCCACTGAACCAGTACTTTGGGACCTTAGCTGTTGGTCTGGGCTGTTTCCCTCTTGACCACGGGTCTTATCACTCGTAGTCTGACTGCCAGGTTCTTCGACAAAGTGGCATTCGCAGTTTGACTAGGCTTGGTAACCCTCGCGGGCCCCGCACCCAATCAGTGCTCTACCTCCACTTCTCATTCCCTGACGCTAGCCCTCAAGCTATTTCGGGGAGAACCAGCTATCTCCGGGTTCGATTGGAATTTCTCCCCTACCCCCAGTTCATCCCCTGGCTTTTCAACGCCAGTGGGTTCGGGCCTCCATGCGGTGTTACCCGCACTTCACCCTGACCAGGGGTAGATCACCCGGTTTCGGGTCGATGACGACAAACTATACCGCCCTATTCAGACTCGCTTTCGCTTCGGCACAGGCTCCTTCGCCTTCACCTTGCTTGCCATCATCACTCGCCGGTTCATTCTACAAAAGGCACGCCGTCACACCTTAAAGATGCTCCGACTGCTTGTAAGCACACGGTTTCAGGTTCTATTTCACTCCGCTCCCGCGGTTCTTTTCACCTTTCCCTCACGGTACTATCCGCTATCGGTCGCCAAGGAGTATTTAGCCTTAGGAGGTGGTCCTCCCAGATTCCCACGGGATTTCTCGTGTCCCGCAGTACTTGGGGTCTGTTGCACATTCCACAATCCGTTTCGGTTACCGGGCTCTCACCGTCTATGGCCGACCTTCCCATGCCGTTCTCCTACGAATTGCTTCCTGCTGGCTCCCTGCAGGTTGCCACCAACAGCCCCTCGACCCCGCATACGCATCGACTGCAGTCTGTACCACGTATACGGTTTAGGCTTCTCCGCTTTCGCTCGCCACTACTTACGGAATCGCGTTCGCTTTCTTTTCCTCGAGGTACTTAGATGTTTCAGTTCCCTCGGTTGCCTCCGTACACCTATGAATTCAGTGCACGATACTAGCGCTTCACACTAGCAGGTTTCCCCATTCGGACATCCACGGCTCAGTGCTCGCTTACAGCTCCCCGTGGCATTTCGGTGTTCGCCCCGTCCTTCTTCGGCTCTTGGCGCCTAGGCATCCTCCGTGCGCTCTTTCTAACTTCACCGTTTTGACTTCCTAACCACAAACGTGATTATTCCATCTATAAATCCGGTTTCGTTAACCTGTTACGCATTTACGGTTACCGGTTTTACTTATTCGAGGTTGTTCCATATTCAGTTGCCAAGGTACCTTGAGTTTACCTAGCCACAAGGGCTTTGGCTCCCTCAAAACTAAACACCCACGTCCTAAAAGCCTTGTTTCTCCGTAGAAAGGAGGTGATCCAGCCGCACCTTCCGATACGGCTACCTTGTTACGACTTCACCCCAATCATCAACCCCACCTTCGGCGGCTGGCTCCTGAAAGGTTACCTCACCGACTTCGGGTGTTGCCGACTCTCGTGGTGTGACGGGCGGTGTGTACAAGGCCCGGGAACGGATTCACCGCGGCATGCTGATCCGCGATTACTAGCAATTCCGGCTTCATGCAGGCGAGTTGCAGCCTGCAATCCGAACTACGAACGGCTTTTTAGGTTTCGCTCCACCTCGCGGCTTCGCTTCCCGTTGTACCGCCCATTGTAGCACGTGTGTAGCCCAGGACATAAAGGGCATGATGATTTGACGTCATCCCCGCCTTCCTCCGACTTACGCCGGCAGTCACCTGTGAGTCCCCACCACTACGTGCTGGTAACACAGGTCAAGGGTTGCGCTCGTTGCGGGACTTAACCCAACATCTCACGACACGAGCTGACGACAACCATGCACCACCTGTCTCCTCTGCCCCGAAGGGAAGGACTATCTCTAGCCCGATCAGAGGGATGTCAAGCCCTGGTAAGGTTCTTCGCGTTGCTTCGAATTAAACCACATGCTCCACTGCTTGTGCGGGCCCCCGTCAATTCCTTTGAGTTTCAGTCTTGCGACCGTACTCCCCAGGCGGAGTGCTTATTGGGTTTCCTTCGGCACTGGGGTGTGTCCCCCCAACACCTAGCACTCATCGTTTACGGCGTGGACTACCAGGGTATCTAATCCTGTTTGCTCCCCACGCTTTCGTGCCTCAGCGTCAGTCACTGTCCAGCAAGGCGCCTTCGCCACTGGTATTCCTCCACATATCTACGCATTTCACCGCTACACGTGGAATTCCCCTTGCCTCTCCAGCACTCAAGTTATGCAGTTTCCAAAGCAATCCCAAGGTTGAGCCTTGGACTTTCACTTCAGACTTACACAACCGCCTACGCACGCTTTACGCCCAGTGATTCCGGACAACGCTTGCCCCCTACGTATTACCGCGGCTGCTGGCACGTAGTTAGCCGGGGCTTCCTCACTCGGTACCGTCTCACAAGGAGCTTTCCACTCTCCTTGTCGCTCTCCCCGAGCAACAGAGCTTTACAACCCGAAGGCCTTCTTCGCTCACGCGGCGTTGCTCCGTCAGGCTTGCGCCCATTGCGGAAGATTCCCTACTGCTGCCTCCCGTAGGAGTCTGGGCCGTGTCTCAGTCCCAGTGTGGCCGGTCACCCTCTCAGGTCGGCTACGCATCGTCGCCTTGGTGGGCCGTTACCTCACCAACTAGCTAATGCGCCGCGGGCTCCTCTATCAGCGATGCTGTTGCACCTTTCAACACAGGAAGATGCCTTCCCGTGTGTCATCCGGCATTAGCACCCGTTTCCGAGTGTTATTCCAGTCTGACAGGCAGATTGCCCACGTGTTACTCACCCGTCCGCCGCTGACATCAAAAGATGTCCGCTCGACTTGCATGTATTAGGCACGCCGCCAGCGTTCGTCCTGAGCCAGGATCAAACTCTCAAAAAATGTTACTGGCGTTACTTCATAAATGTCTCGACGACGACTGTCGTCTCGACCGAAACTTTTAGGCGTGTGTGTTTAGTTTTCAAGGAACCAAATCAATCAGTGCCGCCGAAGCAGCTCAGACAATATACCACGAATCTATCGTTGTTGTCTACTGGAACATTTTGCTTCAGCTCGTTCGAACGTTGCGGTTCGAACTTGTGAGCTGGTGTTCCGGCGACTCGGTATATCCTGTTTGTTCAGCAGTGCCGCCGAAGCGACGTCGATTAATATACCATGGCTATCTACCAAGTGCAAGTGGTTTTTCTGTTAAATATTTATCTATTTTGCCATTCGTGTTTCATTACCACCAAAGTCCATCCCTCGCCGTGTCCCTATGCGACAGGAATACGGAATAGGCGATTCGTCGTCGTTCATCTATCGCCAACTGCATCGTGCCTGCACAAACAGCCGAGGCGTGTACCCGTTCTATCGCCTCATTCGCCGAACGCGATCCGCTACATAAACAAATGAGGGCTGGCATACACCAGCCCTCATTCCGATCACGCTCATCGATTACTTTGCAGAGCGAATGACAATTTGCGTGCTACCCATATTGCCACCGTCCGCCGAGTCCTCATCTACGTCGATGACAAGTGCGTTGGCGTTCGGTTGGTCCACCAGTACATCGGCAATTTGGTCCTCCACTTGATCCTGGATGACCCGACGCAATGGCCGCGCTCCGTACTGCGGGTGATAGCCCAATTGGCCAAGTCTCTCGACCGCTGCATCCGTCCAGGACAGCTCAATCTCTTGCTGTGCGAGAATGCCTTTTAGCTCGTCGAGGAACAGCAGGACGATTTTCGCCAAGTCGGCCTTCGTCAGAGGGGCAAAGTCGACGATGGCGTCAAATCGGTTGAGAAACTCCGGTTTAAAGTATGACGAGAGTTGCCCAATCTGCGTTTCCGTCGTTTCGAGCCCCGTCCCAGATGCATCCTCGACGCTAAATCCCAAGGCCGCCTTCCTTTCCGTGATCCCTGCGTTACTCGTCATAATCAAGATGGTGTCCTTGAAGCTGACCGTTCGTCCCTGGCTGTCGGTCAAGCGTCCATCCTCCATGATTTGCAGGAACATGTGCTGCACGTCCGGGTGCGCCTTTTCGATCTCGTCGAGCAAAATCAAACTATACGGATTCCGCCGAACTTGCTCGGTGAGTTGGCCAGCTTCGTCGTATCCCACATATCCCGGTGGGGATCCGATGAGTTTAGACACAGAGTGTTTCTCCATGTACTCACTCATATCCAGGCGGATCATCGCATCTTTGTCTCCGAACAAACTCAAGGCCAGGCTCTTCGCAAGCTCGGTCTTCCCGACGCCTGTCGGACCAACAAAGAGGAAGGAGCCAATCGGGCGCTCACCTTTGCGCAATCCCGTGCGGCTGCGGCGAACTGCCTTCGCCACCTTCTTCACAGCTTCCGCTTGACCAATTACTCGGCTCGACAGGTCCTGCTCGAGGTCACGGAGTTTGCTCTGTTCCGACTCCTGAATCTTTCGCACAGGAATACCCGTTTTCTCTTCGACAATCTGTTGAATGTCGAGAGCGGTGACTTCAACCCGAGCCATCTTTGCGGACGGTGTTTCTTTCATCAGTTCGCGCAGGCGGAGTTCTTCCTTATGAAGCTCTGCTGCCCGCTCATAAGCTTCCACCTTGGTCGCCTCTGCCTTCTCGCGGATGACGTTCTCAAGCTGCGTAGCGAAGTCCTGCGACTGGTTGTCAGACAGGCGCAAATTTGCCTTCGATCCCGCCTCATCCAACAAGTCAATCGCCTTGTCCGGTAGAAAGCGGTCTGAAATGTAGCGATTGGACAGGTTGACACAGGCCGCGATGGCCTCGTCGGTAAAGCGCACCTGATGATACGCCTCATACTTTGGACGAATGCCCTGAAGGATTTGGATGGCCTCTTCGATTGTCGGTTCATCCACCATCACAGGCTGGAACCGGCGTTCGAGCGCTGCATCCTTCTCAATCTGGCGGTATTCCTTTAGCGTCGTGGCGCCGATGACCTGAATATCGCCACGGGCGAGCGCCGGTTTGAGAATGTTGCCTGCGTCCATCGAACCTTGTGCGGATCCCGCGCCCACTAACAGGTGGATCTCGTCGATGAACAAAATCACATCAGAGCGGGATTGTAACTCAGAAATCAAGTTGTTCATCCGCTCCTCGAATTGTCCCCGAATCCCGGTGTCGGCTACCAGCGAGGAGACGTCCAAGTTGTAGACCTGTTTGTCCCGCAATTTCGCGGGGACCTTCCCTTCCACAATGCGAACTGCCAGCCCTTCAGCGATAGCCGTTTTCCCAACGCCAGGTTCACCAATCAACACAGGGTTATTCTTGTTGCGCCGGTTGAGAATTTCGATGACGCGAGAAACTTCTTTGTCGCGGCCAATGACCGGATCGATACGGCCTTGCTTTGCCCAGACCGTCAAATTTCTTCCGTATTCGTCGAGGAAGCCTCCCCGGCCGCCATTTCCGGCACTTGGAACCTGACCTGCTGGCCCTGGTTGGGTGGCCGATTGCAAAGAGAACAATTCGAACATCTCGTCCATCGACGGAAAACCGCCGAACGGCCCCATACTCACAGGTGATTTATAAGAAGACCGAAGCTTCGAGAGACATTCGGCACAAACGTGTAATTCTCGTTTTACTCCATTTACATTCATGCGAACCTCCGCGTTCGCATCGTGTGTTTTACATACTTCACAACGCATGTTTCAAGACCTCCTTCGTCATATTCACACTCGTTGTTGACTTTAACTTTCTTTGACCATTTGAAGAGCGGTCATTGACTTTGACTAACTTTGATTATAAACGTTTGTCCGAAATAATCAAGAGGGATCTTCTGCGGAGCCGCTGAAATCTGCCACGGGGTTTACATCTGTGTGAGAGCGTTTACGCTATAGTCAAACAAAGCGTTGGGATTCTCTACGAGAGCGGCTGAATGCTAAAGGAGATTTACGATGAACGTCATCTTAACGACACTTAACGCAAAGTACATCCACTCTTCCTTGGCATTGCGATACCTTCGCACATATGTGGAAGAGGACTTCCCCTGCACACAAATACGCGAGTATACAATCAAAGACCCGGCGTCGCACATCGTCGCGGATCTATACGCCCAGAAGCCGGATGTCATCGCCTGTTCGGTTTACATCTGGAACGTGGAAGAAACCCTTCCTCTCCTGTCCATGCTGAAAAAAGTGCTCCCCAACACGTCCATTGTGTTAGGTGGGCCGGAGGTCTCCTACGATACCCGCCACTGGATGGAGCGATGTCCGGACATCGATTTTATTGTCCAAGGAGAGGGGGAAGGTACGTTTCACCATCTGCTCACCACCTTGTCGCGGTGCGAGTCGGTGCAAGAGGTCAATGGCCTAGTCTACCGGGAAAACGGGCAAATTCGCGCCAATGCCCCGCGTCCCAAACTGGCCCTCCATCAGATTCCGAGTCCGTACCGAGACGATACGGACATCGCGTCTTTGCGAAACCGCGTCGTCTATTACGAAACGAGTCGTGGTTGTCCATTTTCCTGCCAATTCTGCCTCTCCTCCATCGAATCAGGCGTCCGTTACTTCCCGCTCGAACGTGTGAAGGCAGACCTGAAACGCCTGATCGATTCCGGCATTAAAACGATTAAATTCGTGGATCGGACATTCAATCTCCACCGGCAATACGCGCTCGACTTGTTTCAATTCCTCATCGACAACCGTCGCGACACGGTCTTTCAGTTTGAAATTACAGGCGACATATTGCCCAGAGAAATTGTGGATTTCCTCAAGGAGAGCGCTCCACAGGGGCTGTTTCGGTTTGAAATCGGCGTCCAGTCGACGAACGACCTCACCAACACCCTAGTGAAGCGCCGGCAAAACTTTGCGCGACTTCGGGACACGATACTCGCTGTCAAAGAGAGCGGGAAAATTGTGCAGCACCTTGACCTCATCGCCGGCCTCCCAGAGGAAGATTATCATTCGTTCAAAAAGACGTTTAACGACGTGTTTGTCTTCGAACCGGACGAATTGCAGCTCGGCTTTTTAAAGATGTTGCGCGGAACCGGCATGAGGCAACGCGCAGCTCAATTCGACTACGTGTTTATGGATCACGCTCCCTACGAAATCTTTTCGAATCACGTATTGTCCTATGACGAAGTCTTACGCATCAAACAGGTCGAGGACGTCCTGGAAAAGTACTGGAATGAAGGAAAACTGCGGCACACGGTACAGTACCTCACCCGTCATGTGTTTCCTAGCCCGTTTGATTTCTTCCAAATGTTTGGCCACTATTGGGAATCACAAGGGTGGAGTAAAATAGGGCATCAATTGGAAGATCTGTTCGTACGCCTCAACGAATTTCTCGCGACGACCTGCCAAATAGAACAGCGTCAAGCCGCTCGGTCCTACATGATGTATGACTTTCTCCTGCAACATCGCGTCCGTCCACATAAAGTTTGGTGGGAGAAGGAGCTCGACAGGGCGGCGAGATCGCGTTTGGCCGACTGGATTTTTGACCATCCCCACCACTTTGGACCGGACTTCGCCCGCCTTCAACTCACGCGAAACGACATCGAGAAGCACACTGTGATAGAGATTTTGCCACACCTGATTCATCCGAGGAACCCGCACCTACCAGCCCAGGATGAGCCTGGACTACTCCTGTTTTACTACCCTCCGGGCCTGCAAAAAGGGCAACAGCCGGCACCTTACGTGTCCCCGCTTCCGGAACAGGCGCAAATCCTGTGCTCATGAGACAGCAAAAATCGACCGTTCAACTCCAGTGGTCGAACGGTCGATTCGGTTGGGTTGGCCGGACGTGACGTTCGTCTCCCTATGACTTCACGCTGCCCATCGCGATTCCGGAAACGATGTAGTTTCGCAGCAATGGGAACAGAATTAACATGGGTAAAATCGATAGAAATGCGCCAATCAGAATCAGCGGATACAAAGGTTGACCCGCCCCTGCCGTATTCAAATTGGCTGTCCAAATATCCAGTCCCAACGTCAGTGGATAGAGGTTTGAGTTGTTCAGAAGGACCAACGGCAGAAAGAAGTTGTTCCACGTACTCACGAACGTGATCAAGAGCAATGTGACCAAGCCCGGACGAATAAGGGGCATGCCAATCCGAAAGAAGATGCCGTAATCGTTCGCCCCGTCGATCCTCCCCGAGTCAATCAGCTCCATAGGCATCGCCTGCTGGATGTACACCATCATAAAATAGACGCCAAACGGGTTGAATAACATCGGTAGAATGACGCCGGCGTACGTGTTGATGAGCCCCAGAGATTTAATCATCAAAAACACGGGAATGACCATCGCGGCGCTCGGCACCATCAGTGCCCCCAAGACGGCAAATGACATCTGCCGCTTAAACCGGAAATTGTACATGGCGATGACATACCCGGCCATGGCGCTTACCAACGTAGCCCCACAGCAAGTGATGACCGCGTAAATGACGGAATTGAGCACCCAGCGCCAAAAGATACCGCCTTGATAAGAACTGAGCCAATCCAGATTGGGCACTAGATTCAGGTGGCGTGGGAACGCGAGCATCGGAGTACTGAACAACTGAGTCGTATTTTTCGTCATCGATACGAGCAACCAGTACAGCGGAAGTAAGAAGTAAGCGGCCATTACAATGACCAGGGTCATCGTCAACAGGGTCTTGGCAGAGTTCTTCAGTCCCTGCGCATGGTGTTTCCGTTGCAGCGAGGTCGTCGAGAAACTAGATCCGGATACGCTCATACCACTTCTCCCCCTTCAGCGCGCAGTTCACTTGAGCGGTTTCCCATCTGTCCCCTGACCATTCGTTTCTGCAACCGCACCTTTTTACTCTTTCGCTCATCGCTTGTCGCGTACATGAACAACAGGGACGCAATGAACGTGATGACGGACAAAATGATGGAGAGTGTGGCCGAGTAGGTAAAGTTTCCGTACGCAAACGCCATGTTGTAAATTTCCA
The DNA here is from genome assembly GCF_026651875.1 of Alicyclobacillus fastidiosus. Taxonomy (GTDB): domain Bacteria; phylum Bacillota; class Bacilli; order Alicyclobacillales; family Alicyclobacillaceae; genus Alicyclobacillus; species Alicyclobacillus fastidiosus. The sequence continues at coordinate 4,684,178 of NZ_CP104067.1, forward strand.
TGTTAGGAGTATAGTTCCACGGAATACTAGTCATCGACGATAGGATAAACGGTTCGTTGAATAGCTGGAGGGAGCCGATGATGGACAACACCACCGTCATGATGATGGTGGGGCGCAACAACGGCAGCTTGATGTGGAGTGCTACTTGGGTCTCATTACACCCGTCGATTTTGGCAGCGTCGTAGAGTTCAATCGGAATGGATGTCAGACTGGCGAAATAAATCGTCATATTGTATCCGGTCCATTCCCAAATGGCCATGTTGACGATTCCATAGAGGACATGCCCATTCGATAGAATGTTGACAGGATTTCCACCTGTGAACAGTTTGAATACAGAGAGTATCGGGTCTAGTTGTGGGGAGTAGAGGAATCCCCACATAATCGCCGCAATGACGCCAGGAACGGCGTACGGCAAAAAGTACACAATGCGAAACACGGCCTTGCTCTTGACGAATCGGCTGTCCAACAAGAGCGCGAGCGCCAGCGCTAAGATGAGCATAATCGCGACCTGAACGACGCCGTAGTAGACGACCCGAAACAGCGCATACCAAAAGTTCGTGTCTTGCCAGGCGACGCCGTAATTGCGAAGTCCGATGAAGTGGTTTTTGCCGCCACTGTTTACAAAGAAGCTCAGGTACAGCGAGTAGAGGAATGGGAATGCAAAGAAAAGTAGAAATACCAAGAAAAATGGGGCTAAGAGTCCATACGGGACTCGACGGTGAGTTCGCTTCATAACCATCCTCCGCATCCATCTGAAGTCTTCATCTTATACAACGCGATTCCTCCGAGGCTACGAGTACGTCTTCGAGCGGCGTATGATGACTGTACATCCCGTCAACAGGGCGAGCACAACCACCACGTATAGCCCTGGAGAATTGACTTCAGACCAGAATGAACTAGCGGGACCAGACTTATCTGCTTGCGCACCATTTGAAACCACTTTGTAGCCCATTGACTCCGCGAAGACCACCACGCTGTGTTGCAGATTATCCAGTGCTTGATCCCATGTCTCCTGCCCTGCCGCCGCCTTTGTAAACTCAATCGTCATCTGATTGTAGACGTAATCTGTCCATGGGCTCCACTGGAACGACGTATTGACCGCCTTCGACGCCTTGATAAAGACCGGGGCTGGGTTCTGCCCGTCCAACGACGGGTTAGGCGCGTTGAATTGTGGTAACTGCGTTCCATACTTGTTCGCAGGCACTTGCCCTCTCCCACCGTGCCCGATATCGGTCACGTCGAGCAATTCGCCGGCCTGACTCGTATTGATCCACGCTGCAAACAAGGCGGCCGCGTCAGGATGTTTCGACTGCGTGGTCACCGCGTTCGTAGATCCACCATTATTGCCGTCGACAAACGGCCCAGTTGAGCTCCATTGAGGGATGTCTGCGGCGTGCCAATCGTTTGTGTTCGGGCGAACATACGGTTCAATCGAGTAGGCAGGCGCCCAGGCCCCATTGAGCATCACCGCATATTTGCCACTGCCTAGGTCACTTTGAAATGCAGGTGTACCATCGTTCGTCGCTGGGATGACGCCCTCTTTAACTAAGTTCCCCCAGTAGTTCATCACCTGCTTCGCCTTCGGGCTGTTCAAATCTATCTTCCAGCCGTTAGACGTATATTGAAAGAGCTGAGCGCCGGACTGCCACAACAAACCCGTGATGAGTCCGCCGTCCGTCACCGGAAAATACGTCAAGTACTCAGACGGCGCCTCCTTGTGCAGTTGCTTTGCGTCCGCTGCGAACTGCGCCCAAGTTTTTGGCATCGGGAGGTGGTACTTCTGGAATACGCTCGTTCTGTAAAACATCGCAAGCGGGCCAATATCTTCCGGAATCGCATACACGGCGTCGCCACGACTCGATTGTTGCCACGTCCAGGGCTGGAAACTGGACTCGTATTGCTTCACGTAAGGGGCGATGTTGAGGAGCCCGTTGGTGTCGATAAACTTCGGCAGATATTGATATTCAATCTGGACGACGTCAGGCGCTCCAGTCCCCGCTTTGATGGCGGTCGTCAACTTGTTGTACTCCGCTGCGCCCGCGCCAATCAACGGGTGAAGAACCTTGATATTCGGATACTTCTGATTGAACGCCGCAATGACCTTATCTGCGTTTGCAGTCCAGGTCCACCACGTGATCGTCACCTTCTGGTTATCGCTGGGGTAGTGCGGTTCTGGAATCTCGGCTGCGAATGCAGGGACGGTTGTCGCGCAAAGCAGTGCTATGCTGCTCAAACCGGCGATGATCCACGGTCTCTTTTGCACGCTATCACCTCGCTCATGATGTTTCTCACAACGGTCCACGATTGTTTGATTCACCAAGAAAAAGTATCCTTCGTTCACAACGTTAAGCGCTTACATAAAGTATCTAAACACCCTGAGAATCACGACAAACCTACGACACTTGCCTCCCTGCCAATAGCCAATCGATTTCTTCCTGACTCAGTTGCACATCCAGGGCCACGAGGCTCGACTGGAGCTCCGCTAAGCTGTGCGGGCCAATGATGGCGGCCGAGGGAAAGCGCTGGTTCAACACGTAAGCAAGTGCGATGGAATTGGCATCCACCCCTTTTGCTGACGCAAGCTCTGTGGCCCTATCAAACCGCCCCCAGTTCTTTGCGTTGTAGTAGACGCGAACCATATCTGCATCCTCGTGGCTCTGTTGCGAATAGCGTCCAGTGAAAAAACCGCCCGCTTGCGACGACCAGGAGAGAAGTGGCAGCCGTGTGCGTTCGTGCCAGGCGAGCGTCTCGGCGTCTACGGTCACACAGCCCGGCCACCTAGGCTCGTTGGCAGTCGCTAAACTCAGATTCGGACTGTTGCAGCAAAATCCTACTAACCCGTGTGCATACGCGTACTCATTGGCCTCCTCAATGCGTTGCCAGGTCCAGTTCGAAGCACCAAACACCTGAATGTTCCCGGCGCTTTTGTGCTCGTTTAAGATCTCGAGGATGTCGCCAACAGGAACTGCGGGGTCGTCTCGATGCAACAGGTAGACATCGATCGTGTCGACGCAGAGGCGCTCTAGGCTTTCGTTCAAATCTGAGGCGATATCTTTGGCGCTCACTCTGTTCCGATTGCCATGCGGATGAGCGCCTTTGTCGATGATCACCAGGTTGTCCCGCTCTCGGTCTTGAAGCCATTTTCCCACCGCGAGTTCGCTTCGTCCTCCGTTGTAGATGTGGGCTAGATCGATGGCATTTCCGCCAGCCTCGACAAACGCGTCCAGCAGACTGCGACACCTGTCCATGTCGTCGGGAGAAAACACCATCGAGCCCATGATCAGTTGGGAACAGGGCTTCGATAGGCCCGCAATTTCAATAGAGTTCATGGCTTTCCACTCCTTTTCTAAACCAGGGATACTCGCGTGTGGGTGCGAGCGGATTCCAAACAAGCATCGATGACCCTCATGTTTCGCACGGATTCCTCCGGGTCAAAGCGCTGTGGCCGATTGGCTATCAAGCTCCGTCCAAAATCGTCGATTTCTGCGACGTATGGATCTACCGTCGGCACAGCTAGTTCCCGACACTCGTCGTGAACCAGGATGGTAGCCCCCAAGGTTTCCGGCTTTCCGACGTAGGCAAACGGTACGTCGATACGCCCCTCTGATCCGACAATCCGAAGTTCATTGCTGCCGTAGGACCACATTCCGCATTCGAACGTAAGCGACACGCCATCTTCGAACTCCAATAAGCCAGTGGCGGACATATCCACGCCGTCGTGAAGAGTGGAGAACATCGCGTGTGCAGTAACCGCGATTGGCTCCTGCTCCAATAAAAATCGGGCCGCGTTGATTGGGTAGCACCCGACGTCGTAAATGGATCCTCCCCCCATTTCGGACTGATACCGGATGTTGTCCAAATCCTTGGCGTTATTGAAGGAAAATGCTCCATGAAGCGTTCGAATCTCACCGATCTCCCCCGCTTTGACGGCTTCGCGAATGCGCTCGTAACGCGGATGGTACCGGTACATGAACGCCTCAGCGAGCCGTACTCCGCAGGCGCGACAGACGTCCACCATCTCTTGTGCCTCGCGCGAATTCAGCGCGATGGGCTTTTCACAGAGTACGTGCTTGCCAGCTTGTGCCGCGCGTATCGTCCACTCTCGATGCAAGTGGTTTGGCAAGGGAATGTAGACGGCGTCAATATCTGGATCCTCTACGATCTTCTCGTAGCTATCGTAAGCCTTTCGCACGCCAAATTCCGCTGCCGTCTGTCGCGCTTTAACTGGACTCCGACTGGCAACTGCGGTCACCGTCCCGGTTTTCGAACACTGAATCGCTGGGATGACCTGCCGAACTGCGATGCCAGCGCAGCCAATCACTCCCCATCTGACAAGTTCCCCCTGCATTGTGTAAACCTCCAATCGCGTGTAGTTTATTGTTATTATAGGTGGAACCAATGGTCTATAAAATCTAAATATTTTGTGATGTATAACACTATATTGTCCTCTAGGTGATGCCCGAGATGTTGAGACAGCGTTCCCTTACGACGATTCCAGATGGATCCTACTTCTGCCTGCCCGAATCTGTTGGATTCTACGATCACGAACCAACGCATGCGGTGAATCGGGCCGAAGGCATGTTAAAGGACTTTAACCTTCACCTGGTCACCAAGGGCAGCGGCTATGTCGTTGTGGGCCAGAAGTCATATCGCGTCCGACAGGGGGATTGTTTTCTATACTTTCCACTGCGGCAGCAGACCTACCACAGCAGCGCTGAAGATCCGTGGAGCGTTCGATGGATCCATTTTTATGGTAAGCACCTGACGGAATTTATGCTCGATGCAGGGATCAATCATTCGGTGATCTGGTCACTGCATCATTGGGCCACCCTGGGGGCGCTATTTCACGATCTGCTGGTTGAGACAGAGACGAATACGATGTTGCGCCCCGCTCGCCTGTCGACGCTGACTTACGCCATCTTGATGGAATTCATGCATCAGGCCGTTCCACTCACCACGACGAAAACGACCCATCAGACAGATAGGGTGACTCGCCTCTTGCCACTAATACAAGAGAGAGCCACCTGTGCTTTCGACCTCGCCGAGTGGGCAGAGCGAGCAAACGTCTCCCCGCACTACTTTTGTAAGCTATTCCGCAAGACTGTCGGCATGAAACCGCTGGACTTCGTGACAAGGTGTCGGATTCAGCATGCAAAACAACTGCTCCTGGAAAACCGGGAGGCGACCATCAAATCGATTGCAGAGGCTTGCGGCTACAACAATATTAGCTATTTCAACAAGCGCTTTTACGAGCTAGAGCGAATGACGCCGACGGAATACAGAAGACTGTACTTTTGACGGGCGTCTCGCCCCCAATCACTTCGGATTCGCCTTCGCATTTCCTTTGCGAATGTAGGCATACCTCTCTGCGAACTGCTTTTCTTGCCCAAGTCCCTTCGGGTGATAGTACTGGGTCCCCGCCAAGGCCTTTGGGAGATATTGTTGTTCCACCAAACCTTCCGGGTAATCGTGAGGATACTTGTACTCGACACCCCTCCCAAGTTTTTTCGCACTCGCATAGTGTGCATCTTTGAGGTGCAGAGGAATGTCGCCGAAGTGTTTCGTCTCTACATCCCGCATGGCGTTGCCAACCGCCGTAGTGACCGAATTTGACTTCGGCAACAAACACAGTTCCATGACGATTTTGCCAAGTGGCAACATCGCCTCGGGGAACCCTAATCGCTCTGCGGACTCGATGGCGGCGATGACATGCGACGTAGCGGCTGGGAAGGCCAGACCGATGTCCTCGTCGGCGACGCAGAGGATGCGCCGAGTGAGGCCGATCAGATCTCCAGACTGAATTAACCGCGCCAAATAGTGCAACGCGGCATCCACATCGCTGCCGCGCAGGCTCTTGTGGAACGCGCTCAACAAGTCGTAGTGCCCGTCCCCGTCCTTATCGGAGGCAAGGCTCTTCTTTTGAAGGCATTCAACCGCGATATCCTCCGTAATGCGAATGACGCCGTCGTCCTCATCGGTCGACAACACCGCTATCTCGACGGCGCCTAGCGCCTTGCGCATGTCCCCGCCAGAGGCCTGCGCGAAGTGCGCCAGCGCCGGCTGCTCCATCTCGACAGGATAGCTCCCGAGTCCCCGCTCGACGTCTACCAGCGCCCTTTGGATGCCCAATTCGATGTCCTCTGGTTCAAGTGACTTCAACTCGAGGATTTGGCAGCGACTACGCACCGCTGGGTTGACGTCGTGGAACGGGTTCGCCGTCGTCGCCGCGACGAGCGTGATCAGCCCGCTCTCCGTAAAGGGCAGCAGATAGTCCTGTTGCTTTTTGTTAAACCGGTGGATCTCGTCGAGAAACAGAATCGTCTGCCCTTGCATTTTCGCATCTGCGACGATTTGTTCTACGTCTTTGAGGCCCGCATCTACCGCGTTGAGTTCGGCGAACGGCAACTTGAGCGTGTTCGCCAACGCGTTCGCGATGGTCGTTTTGCCTGTTCCCGGAGGACCGTAGAGCAGGATGGAGACAGGTCGATTTGCTTTGATCATCCGATAAATAAAGCGTCCCGGGTCGAGTAGGTGGCGCTGGCCGATCACTTCATCGATGGTACGCGGACGCATGCGATATGCTAAAGGCTCGTTTTTCGCCGCTTCAAATAAAAACACCTGGCTACCCCTTTCAGGTCACCTGCTGACACTGCGGCCTTGTGCGACGAGGCACATGACCGCAAAGGTCTTCGCGTCTCTATCTATTGTAACGCAGCGCAGTAGATTGTGGTGAAGGCCCCACCGCGCAGATTCGAATGGATTCGAAATCAGGAAAGGTTGGCAAGTTCCAAGGGGGATACCACCTGAAAACCAAGGGAGATGGCCTCTTCCGGGAGAAAGGGTGGATCGAGATGCATACAGTACACCCGCCCGCGCACTTGTTGTGGGACGAATTCGGTCAACTGACGCAGGGACAGATGCACGTTGCCGGCGTAGTCCGCCTTCGATGTGTCTTGGTACATGTAGTCCAGTTCGCCAGACTTGAGAGCTTCGAGCACATCCGTCGGGATCATATTGGCGTCGCCACTGTAGTAGACGTGCTTCCCACCTACGTCAAGGAGGTATCCGAAGCACGTCAGTCCTCGCGAGTGCTGCACAGGCACGGGTTCAATCCTAGTCACGTCGCCCATCCCGACAGGCCGATAGGTGCCGGAGATCTCCACGTGACGGTAGTACTTGTCGGTCACGCCCATCAGTTTCATCAAGGCCCGAAAATCGTGTGACAGTTTCTTCGGTGTGAGTACAGTCGCTGTCACCTGTGCTGCAGGTGGAACGCTGTAGTACGAATAGAACAGGAGGTCGCCGAGGGAGCCGACGTGATCCGGGTGGAGATGCGTGACCAACACGGCGATCTCGTCCACCCCCACGAGCAACTGTGCCCGCAAAATGCGGTCGAAGTTGGCACTGCCGCAATCGATCATGAAGAGGTGTGATCCGTTCTTCAGATACGCGCTGTTGTTGCCGAGTTTCGTGTGAAATGCACTGCCACAGCCGATGAATTGAAACATAACTCGTCCCGCCTCTCCTACTATTCCCTCTTTCGCCAGCGATTGAGCGCCGCAGCGCGCGCCTTGCGCAGTGCATCGCCAAACGCCTTCCCCTGCGCGTCGACGTCCAGGGACTTTCCGCTGATGGACTGAATGACCGCCCAATAGGCCGGCAACGCCTCGGCATTCGGACTCTGTGCACGAGGATTGTTGCGGCCGCGGTCATCTGCCATGCCAATCATGGAAAATCCCTCGACGCCGAGCGGGTTGCGGTTCGCTTCCGTCAGGAGATCGACGACTTTGGACGACTTCATCCGATCTAAGATGTGGATCTTCATATGCTGCTCCGTCGCAAAGAGAGCCGCCTGCGACCATTGCGACGGTAGTTTCAACCGTTCACAAAGCTTGCGAACCAGCGGAACACCTGCGGATTCGTGCCCGTGGTGGGCCGGCCATTTGTCTCGTGGTGTCAACGCCTTGCCCACGTCGTGCACGAGCGCACAGAATCGAACTTCTTCTCGCGACGTGAGCGCTGCGGCGGCATCGAGCACCTGCATGGTGTGCTCGAACGCATCGCCTTCCGGGTGCCATTTCACCGGCTGTTCCACACCCACAAGCGCGGCTATCTCAGCGAAGTGAACGCGTAGTACACCCGCTTGCAAAAGCCATCTGAAAAATAGCGAGGGCCGTTCTGTGCCAAGCGCTCTCTTCAACTCGGCGAAAACGCGCTCAGCGCTCAGTGTACCTAACTCGTCACCGAGCTCCCTCATCATGAAAAGGGTGTTCGGTTCTATCTGAAACCCCAATTGCGCCGCGAACCGCGCTGCGCGATACACCCGCAGCGGATCTTCGGAAAAGGCGCCTGACACCGCCCGAATCACCTGATGCTGGATGTCGTCAAGCCCCCCATACGGGTCTATCGTAGTTTGTGACAACACGTCCATCGCCATCGCGTTGATGGTCAAATCGCGGCGGCACAAATCCTGTTCGATAGTGACCTCCGGCGAAGAAAACACCTCAAACCCAGTGTGTCCCCGCGACACTTTTCGTTCCGTTCGAGCCAGTGCAAATTCCGCCATCGAATTCCCTACGGGCATCCGAAACACCGCAAACGCCATTCCTGACAAAAAGGCCTCTGGGAATAGACGTGTAAACTCGTCCTCACTAAGCCCTGTGACACAATAATCCTCGTCTGTCGCCACTCGGTTCATATATTTGTCCCGCACTGCGCCGCCAACGAGGTATAGTCGCCCGCCCTCACCTGCAATCTTCTGTGCAATCGAGCTGATTTCCGTCACTTCGAACACCCTCGTTCAACATCACTAGCTGTGTATCCATCAGCCATTCGTGAATTCTCTCTGTATCCGGTTCATCCGGTAAATCCGTTCGCGCCAAAGCTCTTCTGCACAACTCATCCATCTCATCCGCAAACGCTTGAAACTGCTCGAGACGCCACGCGCCATTGCGAATGGACAACAATTCTGCCGCGTCTGGCCTGCGGACTTGAATCTGGCCTGTGGTCAACAGTTCATATCCCATCCGATAGAGCCGGACCAGATGCATAGCATGTTTCGTATCATACCCATGTGACCCGACAATGCCCGCATGCGCACGACAACGCCCATCAGGGCCTGTCGAATCTTCACACCTGGTGCCGTGCTGCAACTTTCTCAATTGCCCCTGTGCGTAGCGTGTAAACGTCGTGTACACGCGCTTCGATAAGAAGGACTGCCGCAAGCTGCGCAATTCACGGCCGACATCCGTAATCGTTACGATGACGTCGTCCGGCGCAAACAGCGTATCGAGAATATTAGGATTCGCCGACAGGGCCAACTTTACAAATTTCGGGAGCGTGTAGAGGAGGATATCCGGCTGTTTGGATATCCACTGCGTGTCCCAAGACTCTAACCCCAAGAGCATCTGCCGCGTCGCCGCCATCACGCCGCGATAGTCCGTATCGCTTACAGGGGTATGCGTTCCATAGGCGCGCGAACCTGCAAGTACCGCGATCAACGCCGAATCCAAGCGGCGCCTCGCATTTCCCGTCACCATCTTACATCATCCCGCTCATTCTATCGCGTCCTGTCCCATGAGCATACCAATGACCCCGTTCGTTCAAACGGGGTCATTACTTTCCAGACTCCTTCGACACTCAATCACGAGTTTATTGCAGTGATTGCTGTGCACTCTGGACGCTGTTTTCCATGTTCATCGCCTTATCCATTCGTTGGTCGATGGTGATGTTCGTGACGACGCGCGTCGCGCCGTGGAGCGCCTCTTCGTGTATCTCCTTGGCCACATCCATCAAGTCGTTCAGTTCACCCTCGATGACCGTCGACGTCGGCGTCACTTGATACTTGAGTCCCCGGCCCTCAATCAACCGCAACGCCTGCCCAACGTGCGAACTAAAACTCGACGAGTTGGTCCCGACCGGTACGATATTAATTTCAAGCAGTGGCATAACCATTCCTCCACACATGGATTTGTGTTAGGTTTCCATGTGGAAGTCAGGTGCATACGTACCGCGCCGATATAGAGAATCCCATGTGTGACCGACCGCTCGCTTTCGCCGCCAAGGGCAAGGTACTGGAGATAGCGGACACCGATGCCGTTAGCGAAACACGTCGCCGCTGTTTTCGTAAGCCACGTCAGGTTGTTGACAGCGCGCGTTGACCGCCCGCGCGAGGACGAAGAGCAAATCTGACAGTCGGTTGAGGTACTGCAGCGCCGGCAAATGGATCTCTTCTACCTGCATGAGTGCCACCGTTTGTCGCTCCGCCCGGCGAACCACCGTACACGCGACGTGTAGGTAGGACGATCCGATACTGCCACCTCGCAACACAAATTTTTTGATGGCGTCTGCTTCTTCCTTGTAGTGATCGATATGCGGTTCCAACAAAGCGGCGGCATCAGAAGCGGTGCGAAACGTATACTTATCCGATGTTGGCGCCGCCAAGTCGGCACCGACATCCCACAGTGTCTGTTGTACATCGAGCAGCAACGAACGGATGTCCTCGTGGCCCTCCTGCGTCAAGAAACTAGCAGCGAGGCCAATAAACGCACCCGCTTCGTCCACTGAGCCATACGCCTCGACCCGCAAGTCGTTTTTATAGCGGCGGACACCGCCAATCAGCGCAGTCTTGCCTCGGTCTCCACCACGCGTGTAAATCTTCAATGGTCTCACTCCTCATCGATTATTCCTTCGGTGTGCCAATCGCCTCATACACAGGTCGCAAATCGAGATGCCTGCGAACGACATCGGCGATCCGGTCATACGCCGCATCGCGCGTGGCGATCATCGACGTGTGGGCGTTCGCGTTGGGAAGCCCGAACGCGACTCGGATGGAGGCCAACCACTTGCCCCGAAAATCGTCGTTGTCGAAGATGCCATGGAGGTAGGTGCCGATGATCCGCCCCTCGTCTGCGATACATCCGTCCGGTCTGTCCGCCACATCGACGGCGCTTTTCACGCGCGCAAACGCTCGTGCACCTGGCAAATACGAGGTCACACCCATGTGAATTTCATAACCTGACACCTCGGCACCCACGTACGCGTCCGATATCTGTCCGGCCACCAAGATGGTCGATTTCTCACGTGCCATCTCCGTGACGACGGGCAGGTAATCGAGCCCTTCCTGATGGTTGACGGCGGATTCTTGGTGATAGGGATCTTGCACGTGACGTCCGAGCATTTGATAACCGCCACAGATACCGAACAAGAAGGTACCTTGCTCGCGTGCGCTGCTAATCGCCTTTATCCACCCGAACTCGTGTAACCAGGCTAAATCGTCCAGGGTGTTCTTCGTGCCTGGCAGAATGATGACGTGCACACCTTGTAAATCGTCCGGTGTCTGACAGAAGAAGGCGTCAACACCCGGTTCGAGGAACAGCGGATCGAAATCGTTAAAATTCGAGATGTGCGGCAATTGCACGATGGCGACGCGGATGGCACCGGGGGTATCTCGTTGCACGTGATACCGCTCTCCCTGAAGTCCCATCGAGTCCTCCTCCTCGATGCCGACGTCCCGCACGTATGGGATGACACCTAGGACAGGGACCCCGGTGTACGACTCCAATAACTTGACCCCGTCGTCAAATAGGCTCGGATCACCTTGAAACTTGTTCACGATAATCCCTTTCACGCGAGCCCGCTCGGATGCCGAGAGCAATTGCATGGTCCCCACGACAGAAGCAAAGATGCCGCCTCGGTCGATGTCCGCGACCAACAACACGTCGGCATCCGCCATTTCCGCTGTCCTCATATTCGCGATTTCCGTCGGTTTCAGGTTCATTTCCACAGGGCTGCCTGCGCCTTCGATGACGATGACGTCGTGCCGTTCGACTAGATATGTATAACTTTCGACGACCGCCTGCCAAATCTCACCGAGCCTTTCCTGATAATATTCACGTGACGACTTCGTGTCGTACACTCGCCCCTGAATGACAACCTGGGACCTATCCCGGCTCGTCGGCTTGAGCAACACCGGATTCATGTGTTCGTTGGGTAAAATCCCACAAGCGGCAGCCTGCACGGCCTGAGCCCTGCCAATCTCGCGCCCGGACGGCGTCACGGCCGAGTTCAGCGACATATTCTGCGACTTGAACGGCGCAACGCGGTAGCCGTCCTGATGGAGAATTCTGCACAACGCCGTACACAATACACTCTTCCCGACGTTCGAGGCCGTCCCCACGACCATCACCGCTTTTCCCATACACATCCCCCTTTCCATGCTGTTTCAGTTTCGGAGCTAGTCGGCCCGCGATAAGCCCGACTTCGTAATTGTGATGCAGCTGTCTTCCGAATGATTGCGGTAATCTCTGCAGGCTTGAATAAGTCGTTCGACCATTTGCGGGTTTGAAGCAAAGTGTAAATGCGTGTACCCGGCTAACACGTTTCCGTTGGCGTATCCCTCTTGTCTGACGCCCCAACCATGGGTGTCGTACGCGTACGGCCAATCCGTGTCGTCATGGGTGGCCGTCGAGTAATGAAATTCATGTCCTCGCGCGACTTCCCCACGCAAAAGCAGCAGGTTGTCCGTACGTGCCGTCACCTCGCGGTAGCCAAGCGCAGCGAGTTCGGATTGCATCCGCACCATCGCGGGAACGATGCCTACCATTTCGTGAGCTCTCCCATGTGCATCGGTCAGCGTGTTGGTCAAGAACATAAACCCTCCGCACTCCGCGTAGACGGGCATACCGTTGTGCACCGCACATCGGACGCTCTCCAGCACACCGCGCTGTCCGGCCAATCTTTTCGCAAACTCCTCTGGAAAACCGCCGCCGATGTACAACCCGTCTGCAGAGGGCGGTACGATTTCTCCCTCGAGCGGGCGAAAGTATACCAGTTTTGCCCCGTACCACTCCAGAAGTTCTAGATTTTCTGGGTAGTAAAAGTTGAATGCAGAATCCCTCGCCACTGCTAGGGTCACCGTTTTGGCGCGCGGCTCGCCGACAAACAGCGATGGGGTCGGTGGCTCCCAAGCCGCGTGCAGGTTGGCAAGCGAGAGAATGGCATCGACGTCGATAGAGTCATCGGCGGCGTCCGCCAGTGAGTCGATGAGTGGTGCCATCTCTTGTCGCTCCAGAGCAGGGATAAGCCCTAAGTGGCGCTCCGGAATCCGCATTGTCGCCCGATGCGTCAAATAGCCGACTACAGGGACTTTGCACACCTGCTCAATCGCAGATTTCACCAACTCGAAATGCCCCTTGCTTCCAACCTGATTGACAATGACGCCCGCCAGACGAAGACGCGGTTCCATCTGCTGAAAACCAAGTACCATCGCCGCTGCACTTCGCGCCACACTAGCCACGTCGACAACGAGCAAGACCGGCGCATCCAAAAGCAAACTCACTTGCGCCGTACTCCCCGCGTTCGATAGCGGATCCTTTCCGTCATACAGCCCCATGACGCCCTCGACGACCGAGATGTCCGCGTTCTCGCTCCCGCGATGAAACACCTCGCGGACGACCTCGCAAGACATCAGCCAAGTATCTAGGTTGCGCGACGGGACCTTTGTCACGGCAGAGTGATAGCTCGGATCAATATAGTCGGGCCCCACCTTAAAGCCCTGTACCTTCATCCCCCGACGCGTTAAGGCAGCCATCAGCGCCAGTGTAACCGTCGTCTTGCCAGCTCCACTTTGGGTCCCAGCAATCACCATTCGCGGTCGATTCATACATCGTCCTCCGTGCAAGCGCGAGTCGTAGCCAGTCAAACAAGGGTATGTGGCTGGTCTGTAGAGCACAATACAAAAACACACTCCTTCCAAAGGAACAGAGTGTGCTTGTCTACGACATCAATCGTCCACAAACACCTCCCTATCGACCGTAGGTTGTACCGGTGTCGTCAGAAAAGGCAGGTCTCCTGGCTCAGGTTCATCACAATCGACTTCCTTCCCGGGTCATCACCCAGTGGCCGTTGTCGAAGCTACCCATTACAGTGGCGGGACCGCATCGGATTTGCACCGATTTCCCTTTTAAGCCCGCGCAATTGCGGACACCTTTTCCATTGATAAAATTGCTGTTTCCCTCGTCAATGTTGATTCATATGCTACACATTGGCCGTCCCTGCGTCTAGTCTTGATTGCTGCTTGCCTTTGATGTCGCTCGCTAAAGCGATTTGCTTAGCAGCCACCAGAAACTCCATTCCTTCCATGTTCCTTTGCCGTCCAAAGCCCTGCCCGCATCGTGAACCAACTGTGTCGCCTATGCTTGTTCCCTATTTGGCCGGAGGTTTGACTCACTGACCCTATTAAGTCCTAGTAAAAAGGTAGCAATCAATCGATGGTAACTTTCTTCCTCCTCCAATGCCATGCCAAATGCATTGGCCACTTCAAGTGTCGCAAACCCATGACCAATTGCACGAAACCCCCTGACGATGTGTATTGCATCGTCAGGATTCAAGTTATATGGTTTCAACACCGTTAGAACGGTATCAATAATCGCTTGTGATGCAGACCTTAGTGGTTCATCATCGTTCCCAGGCGCGTGCAGTGTGGACGCATAAACGCCCGGTCTCTCTTTTGCAAATGCTCGATAGGCTTGTAACATAGCACATACCGCTTGATCACCCGCCTTGCCAAGCGCAGCCCTTTGCAAGCGCCTGTCCAGCTCCTGCATACCATGCAGAGATAGTTCGCGCCGAAGGTCGTCCAAACCTTCAATGTGATTGTAAAGAGAGGGAGTTCGGACACCGAGATGACTCGCGACCAGGGATAACGTTAGCTTTTCAAGACCTATTTGATCCGCTAGTTCTCCTGCAGTCTGCGCGATGATCGTACGATTCACCCCAGGTCTTGAAGCCACGTTACATCGTCCTCCTCATGTTTCGTTCTGCCCTCTCGATTACACGGTTCATTGCGTCAAACGGACTGTTCAAAACACTTCCGTGTCCAACGGCAAGTTTTGACGGGCGTATGTCCCGCAGACGTTTCGTACTCTCTAGAGCAGTCGGCTTGTGCCACGTAGCCAGCGCCGGAAACGGGAAGAATGGACGGATTGTACCAGACACAGCGACGCCGCCGTGTATCTGAAACGCGTCTCCTGCGATAAGTTTCTATCACGCACATCAAGAACGTGACCAGGTGTATGCCCCGGGCACCCAATAACCTCGAGGTTGCCAATTCGGTCTCCGTCCTGTAAATGACCTGTGGGTTGTGTTGTACAAACCGTGACTCCACCTCGGATCTTTGTCTGAGGTTCATAGTCATCAATGCTTTTGTCTCCTGAAAGCAACCGACTATCCCGTTCCGAGATCATCACATCCGCTTCTGGCAGAGATTCATGTAAACGATCGAGAGCACCTACATGATCCGCATGACCATGAGTAAGTAGGATCCGTGTAATGGGAAGTCCCAGCGACAAAGCAACTTGCCGAATAGAATTTGCGCTCGAAGGAAGTGCGGCATCAATCAAAGTTGCACCGTCACTCTCCTTGACTAGATAACAATTTACAGGAAACACACCGGGGAAAAACGTGACTTGAATGCAATGATCGAATGTAGTCAACCGCACAATCGTTCGCCTTCCTTCCGTTTAACTAATTTGAATCAACAATACACTAATATGTTTAGTTTAACAACAAGATGCATGTACTTCTGAGGCCAATTCGCCAATTTAGGGAAACACAAGTGATTCTAGAAATTACTCACACGCATCCACCGGTGCGTGTAATCCAAAAACACAAAAAGACCCCGAGGTCGGCATTTCTGCTTCCCTCAGGGTCCTTCTCACTCGCCTGGCAACGACCTACTTTCCCAGCCCCTCTCGGGACAAGTATCCTCGGCGCTGGAGGTCTTCACGTCCGTGTTCGGTATGGGTACGGGTGTTTCCCCTCCGCTATGGTCACCAGACCGCTTGCCGTTCAGGTATTCGTTCGCACGGCTTCGGCCTATCGGCCTGCAGATGTGCTACTCACACCTTCACTCAAGCTCCCAGTTACGTCGCTCCGTAACTTTGTCTTTATCCTCGCTCCTGAATCATGGAACAACCTCTTCTTCTTATCCACAAAGTGGATAGGTCTCGCTACGACGCTTTCGCGCCGAGTCTCGCCTTATCGGGTGAAGCCCTCGACCGATTCGTATCTGTCCGCTCCACGTATCACTACGCTTCCACGCCAGACCGATCTACCTTGTCTTCTTCAAGGGGTCTTACTTCCCTAACGGAATGGGATACGTTATCTTGAGGCAGGCTTCGCGCTTAGATGCTTTCAGCGCTTATCCTTTCCCGACTTGGCTACCCAGCTATGCTTCTGGCGAAACAACTGGTACACCAGCGGTCGGTTCATCCCGGTCCTCTCGTACTAAGGACGACCCCTCTCACGTATCCTGCGCCCGCGGCAGATAGGGACCGAACTGTCTCACGACGTTCTGAACCCAGCTCGCGTACCGCTTTAATGGGCGAACAGCCCAACCCTTGGGACCGACTTCAGCCCCAGGATGCGATGAGCCGACATCGAGGTGCCAAACCTCCCCGTCGATGTGAACTCTTGGGGGAGATCAGCCTGTTATCCCCGGGGTAGCTTTTATCCGTTGAGCGATGGCCCTTCCACTCGGTGCCACCGGGTCACTAAGCCCGACTTTCGTCCCTGCTCGACCTGTCCGTCTCGCAGTCAAGCTCCCTTGTGCCTTTACACGCTTCGCGCGATTTCCATCCGCGCTGAGGGAACCTTTGGGCGCCTCCGTTACTCTTTAGGAGGCGACCGCCCCAGTCAAACTGTCCACCTGACACTGTCCCATGACCAGTTTCATGGCCATTGGTTAGAACACAAGTACCTCAAGGGTGGTATCCCAACGCCGACTCCACTCAGGCTGGCGCCCAAGCTTCTCTGTCTCCCACCTATCCTGTACATGACGTACCCGTATCCCATATCAAGCTACAGTCAAGCTCCACGGGGTCTTTCCGTCTAACCGCGGGTAACCTGCATCTTCACAGGTATTACAATTTCACCGGGTCTCTCGTTGAGACAGCGCCCAAGTCGTTACGCCTTTCGTGCGGGTCAGAACTTACCTGACAAGGAATTTCGCTACCTTAGGACCGTTATAGTTACGGCCGCCGTTTACTGGGGCTTCAATTCAGAGCTTCGCCTTGCGGCTTACCCCTCCTCTTAACCTTCCAGCACCGGGCAGGCGTCAGCCCCTATACTTCGCCTTTCGGCTTCGCAGAGACCTGTGTTTTTGCTAAACAGTCGCTTGGGCCTTTTCACTGCGGCTTCTCTCGAAGCGCCCCTTCTCCCGAAGTTACGGGGCCATTTTGCCGAGTTCCTTAACGAGAGTTCTCCCGCGCGCCTTCGTGTTCTCCACGCGCCCACCTGTGTCGGTTTCCGGTACGGGCACCTCACCACTCGCTAGAGGCTTTTCTTGGCAGTGTGACTTATGGGACTTCGGTACTGTACTTCCCTCCCCATCACAGCTCACGATTACCAGGGTGCGGATTTGCCTACACCCCTCGCTCGCTGCTTGGACGGCCTCTTCCATCCGGCCGCTTCCCTCAGCCTCCTGCGTCACCCCTTCGCTCAATCGCGATGTTGGTGGTACAGGAATTTCAACCTGTTGTCCTTCGACTACGCCTTTCGGCCTCGCCTTAGGTCCCGACTTACCCTGGGCGGACGAGCCTTCCCCAGGAAACCTTGGGCTTTCGGCGGACAAGATTCTCACTTGTCTTTTCGCTACTCATACCGGCATTCTCACTTCCATCCGCTCCACCAAACCTCTCGGTTCAGCTTCCCCGCAAATGGAACGCTCCCCTACCATGTTTCCATCCATAGCTTCGGTGTCTGGTTTAGCCCCGTTACATTTTCCGCGCAGCGCCACTCGACCAGTGAGCTATTACGCACTCTTTAAATGGTGGCTGCTTCTAAGCCAACATCCTGGTTGTCTGTGCAACGCCACATCGTTCCCCACTGAACCAGTACTTTGGGACCTTAGCTGTTGGTCTGGGCTGTTTCCCTCTTGACCACGGGTCTTATCACTCGTAGTCTGACTGCCAGGTTCTTCGACAAAGTGGCATTCGCAGTTTGACTAGGCTTGGTAACCCTCGCGGGCCCCGCACCCAATCAGTGCTCTACCTCCACTTCTCATTCCCTGACGCTAGCCCTCAAGCTATTTCGGGGAGAACCAGCTATCTCCGGGTTCGATTGGAATTTCTCCCCTACCCCCAGTTCATCCCCTGGCTTTTCAACGCCAGTGGGTTCGGGCCTCCATGCGGTGTTACCCGCACTTCACCCTGACCAGGGGTAGATCACCCGGTTTCGGGTCGATGACGACAAACTATACCGCCCTATTCAGACTCGCTTTCGCTTCGGCACAGGCTCCCTCGCCTTCACCTTGCTTGCCATCATCACTCGCCGGTTCATTCTACAAAAGGCACGCCGTCACATGTCATGCATGCTCCGACTGCTTGTAAGCACACGGTTTCAGGTTCTATTTCACTCCGCTCCCGCGGTTCTTTTCACCTTTCCCTCACGGTACTATCCGCTATCGGTCGCCAAGGAGTATTTAGCCTTAGGAGGTGGTCCTCCCAGATTCCCACGGGATTTCTCGTGTCCCGCAGTACTTGGGGTCTGTTGCACATTCCACAATCCGTTTCGGTTACCGGGCTCTCACCGTCTATGGCCGGCCTTCCCATGCCGTTCTCCTACGCATTGCTTCCTGCTGGCTCCCTGCAGGTTGCCACCAACAGCCCCTCGACCCCGCATACGCATCGACTGCAGTCTGTACCACGTATACGGTTTAGGCTTCTCCGCTTTCGCTCGCCACTACTTACGGAATCGCGTTCGCTTTCTTTTCCTCGAGGTACTTAGATGTTTCAGTTCCCTCGGTTGCCTCCGTACACCTATGTATTCAGTGTACGGTACTAGCGCTTCACACTAGCAGGTTTCCCCATTCGGACATCCACGGCTCAATGCTCGCTTACAGCTCCCCGTGGCATTTCGGTGTTCGCCCCGTCCTTCTTCGGCTCTTGGCGCCTAGGCATCCTCCGTGCGCTCTTTCTAACTTCACCGTTTTGACTTCCTAACCACAAACGTGATTATTCCATCTATAAATCCGGTTACGTTAACCTGTTACGCATTTACGGTTACCGGTTTTACTTATTCGAGGTTGTTCCATATTCAGTTGCCAAGGTACCTCGCGCCTTCCAATCTGCTTCGGATTCCTTCGTTGGTCGTCCTCTGACTCGCTCACGTACAAAAATACGCTCGACTCATCATCGTCCTCCCGCCTTGTACTCCTCGCATCTTGAAACGCGCTTTGAGTTTGCTTCCACCTCATACGAGGCTTGGCTCCCTCAAAACTAAACACCCACGTCCTAAAAGCCTTGTTTCTCCGTAGAAAGGAGGTGATCCAGCCGCACCTTCCGATACGGCTACCTTGTTACGACTTCACCCCAATCATCAACCCCACCTTCGGCGGCTGGCTCCTGAAAGGTTACCTCACCGACTTCGGGTGTTGCCGACTCTCGTGGTGTGACGGGCGGTGTGTACAAGGCCCGGGAACGGATTCACCGCGGCATGCTGATCCGCGATTACTAGCAATTCCGGCTTCATGCAGGCGAGTTGCAGCCTGCAATCCGAACTACGAACGGCTTTTTAGGTTTCGCTCCACCTCGCGGCTTCGCTTCCCGTTGTACCGCCCATTGTAGCACGTGTGTAGCCCAGGACATAAAGGGCATGATGATTTGACGTCATCCCCGCCTTCCTCCGACTTACGCCGGCAGTCACCTGTGAGTCCCCACCATTACGTGCTGGTAACACAGGTCAAGGGTTGCGCTCGTTGCGGGACTTAACCCAACATCTCACGACACGAGCTGACGACAACCATGCACCACCTGTCTCCTCTGCCCCGAAGGGAAGGACTATCTCTAGCCCGGTCAGAGGGATGTCAAGCCCTGGTAAGGTTCTTCGCGTTGCTTCGAATTAAACCACATGCTCCACTGCTTGTGCGGGCCCCCGTCAATTCCTTTGAGTTTCAGTCTTGCGACCGTACTCCCCAGGCGGAGTGCTTATTGGGTTTCCTTCGGCACTGGGGTGTGTCCCCCCAACACCTAGCACTCATCGTTTACGGCGTGGACTACCAGGGTATCTAATCCTGTTTGCTCCCCACGCTTTCGTGCCTCAGCGTCAGTCACTGTCCAGCAAGGCGCCTTCGCCACTGGTATTCCTCCACATATCTACGCATTTCACCGCTACACGTGGAATTCCCCTTGCCTCTCCAGCACTCAAGTTATGCAGTTTCCAAAGCAATCCCAAGGTTGAGCCTTGGACTTTCACTTCAGACTTACACAACCGCCTACGCACGCTTTACGCCCAGTGATTCCGGACAACGCTTGCCCCCTACGTATTACCGCGGCTGCTGGCACGTAGTTAGCCGGGGCTTCCTCACTCGGTACCGTCTCACAAGGAGCTTTCCACTCTCCTTGTCGCTCTCCCCGAGCAACAGAGCTTTACAACCCGAAGGCCTTCTTCGCTCACGCGGCGTTGCTCCGTCAGGCTTGCGCCCATTGCGGAAGATTCCCTACTGCTGCCTCCCGTAGGAGTCTGGGCCGTGTCTCAGTCCCAGTGTGGCCGGTCACCCTCTCAGGTCGGCTACGCATCGTCGCCTTGGTGGGCCGTTACCTCACCAACTAGCTAATGCGCCGCGGGCTCCTCTATCAGCGATGCAGTTGCACCTTTCAACACAGGAAGATGCCTTCCCGTGTGTCATCCGGCATTAGCACCCGTTTCCGAGTGTTATTCCAGTCTGACAGGCAGATTGCCCACGTGTTACTCACCCGTCCGCCGCTAACCCCGAAGGGTTCGCTCGACTTGCATGTATTAGGCACGCCGCCAGCGTTCGTCCTGAGCCAGGATCAAACTCTCAAAAAATGTTACTGGCGTTACTTCTAAAGTCTTGACGACGACTGTCGTCTCGACCGAAACTTTTAGGCGTGTGTGTTTAGTTTTCAAGGAACCAAATCAATCAGTGCCGCCGAAGCAGCTCAGACAATATACCACGAATCTATCATCGCTGTCTACTGGAACATTTTGCTTCAACTCGTTCGAACGTTGCGGTTCGAACCTGTGAGCTGGTGTTCCGGCGACTCGGTATATCCTGTTTGTTCAGCAGTGCCGCCGAAGCGACGTCGATTAATATAGCACGCTAAGCGGACATATGCAACACCTATTTTGATACTTAATTTGATATTTAATTCGTAGTTTTTATTCACACCATAAACGGTATGCCACGAGTTCATCGTGCGTATCCATCGAACACGGCGGCGAACACGCGATGACCGAGACTCAGGCCGGAGACCGTCGTCCCGAAACCACCGCGTAGACAGACACACGGCGAAACAGGGCGCCCTCCCACCTCGCTCGGAAGTCGCCCTGCTCTGCTTGTGCATTGTGTCGTGAGCACTTCGATTATCTTCTCTCTACGAATACGACCCCTCATCTTGTTGGCGGACCGAGTTCCCAACCCCCTTGAGAAACTCCAATCCCAGTCGGAGGGCCGCGCTGACATCCGGATCTCTTAACTGTTTCAGCAATTCGAAGACGCTCATCGGCTTCGTGGACAACTGTGCGTTTGCCACCCGGTCTACCCCGGCGGCGACACCGTCCAGCGACTTGGCAACCGCAGCGCCGTCTATCTTACCGATCCCCTGAAGTGCCGCCAAAGCCGTTTGCAACGCGTTCGTGGCGCCGGGAGTAGACAAGATGTCGACCAGTTTGCTCATGACTTTGTCACCGCGGTCAAAGAGGGCCACCAAGATTTCCAACAGACCCTTGTCGTGCATCGCTTGAAGGAGTTTCATTCCCTCCACAATCCCATCTGCGTCAATGGCGGTTTGCGTTCGAACCCGCTCCAGCCGCCGAGCTTCAATCTCAGCCTCTGTCTCCACTGGGCGGACAATCGAGGTGATAGAATTAGCCACTTGCAGTTCCCCCCTATACCTTACGAACGTTCTCCCACGAGAGGGCGGTAGTCCTTACGCACCCATTTTTTCTCGACATTCACACCCGGTTGCGGATTGGGGTGGCCGAGCCGGAAGTTACCTTTGACCACAGGCGATTGACCCGTGAATTCGAGCACTTCCATCTTCACGCGCATCTCTTTATAGGCGGGCGTGAACGTCACCGTATCGTGATGGCTGCTGGTCAGCATGTTGACGGTCTCATCGTCTTTCGCCGAGAGTTGTGGAATGTAGATTTGCTTTCCCTTCACACGATCCGTCACCACCGCGCGCAATTTCACGCGCCCGTACGGCGACACGATGCGCACCAAGGTTCCATCGACAATGCCGCGTTCTCGGGCCAGCTCTGGGGATACCTCTACAAAACTACTCGGAACCTTCTTGTCGATGCCCGGTACGCGCGCCGTCATGTTGCCCTCGTGGAAGTGTTCGAGCAAACGGCCGTTATTCAGTTCTAAATCGTATTCCTCTGGCAGGCTCAACGGTTGCGTCCAGTCCACTGGGTACGGCCGCGCTTTGCCTCCCTGCAAAGCGAATTCGTCGAGGTAGAGGTGCGGCGTATCCGTACCGTCTGCCAACACGGGCCACTGCAAGCTCTTGTAGCCCTCGAGCCGCGCGTACGTCGCACCCACAAACAGGTCTGTCGTGGCACACGCCTCTTCGAAGATCTCCTGTGGCGAGGAATAGTTCCAGTTGGCACCGAGGCGGTTGGCGACAAGCTGAATGATTTGCCAGTCGGGCTTCGACTGGCCCAGCGGCGGCAACGCCTGATACAGCCGCTGAATGCGGCGCTCCGTATTAGTGAACGTTCCTTCCTTTTCGAGACTCGGGCTCGCAGGTAGGATCACGTCCGCGAACGACGCCGTTTTGCTCAAGAACATATCTTGAACCACGAAGAAGTCCAACTTCTCAAACGCCCTCTGCACATAGTTCGCGTTCGAATCGACGACGGCCATGTCCTCCCCGACCAGATACATCGCCTTCAATTTCCCCTCGTGAATCGCGTCTACCATCTGATGGTTGTTGAGACCCGGATTGGCTGGAAGCGGCGTTCCCCACACGCGCTCATACTTTGCGCGAACGTGCTCGTCTGCTGCCGGCTGATATCCTGGGTAGAAGGCCGGAGCACAACCAAAATCGCCCGCTCCCTGAACGTTGTTGTGACCGCGCAGCGGGTACGCGCCCGTGCCCGGGCGACCAGCGTTGCCCGTGGCGATAAGGAGATTGCAAATCGCCGTACTCGTATCTGAGCCGCCAAGGTGCTGCGTGACGCCCATCGCCCAGCAGACAGCGACCGAGTTGGCACGCATGATCATGTCGGCAGTTTGAATCAATTGTTCCTTTGGAAGTCCAGTGACCTCGGCAGTGTACTCTAAGCTGTACTTTTCAATCGAGCGCACGTAGTCCTCAAACCCAGTCACGCGCGTCTCGATAAACGCCGCATCGTGCCGCCCTTGGTCGATGATGTACTTGGTGACACCCGTCAGCCACACCAAGTCTGTACCCTGACGAGGCTGCAAGAACAGGTCCGCGCGGCTGGCCATGATGTTGCGGCGCAAGTCTGCAACGATGAGCTTTTGTCCACGTTTTTTCTGCGCGCGGCGCAAGCGTGTAGAGAGTACCGGATGCGCTTCGGCAGGGTTCGCACCGACGATGATGACGAGATCGCTTATGGCGAGATCGCGAATTGATCCCGTGTCTCCCCCCAGGCCCATCGTTCGCCGCAAAGCCTCGGTCGCAGGCGCCTGGCAATAGCGTGAGCAGTTGTCGATGTTGTTCGTGAACATCACCGACCGCGCGAGCTTCTGCATCAAGTAGTTCTCTTCGTTGGTCGTCTTCGACGAGGAGATGTATGCGATGGCGTCCGGCCCGTTCTCCTCCCGAATGCGCCGAAGGTTGTTCGCAATGTGATCAAGTGCTTCATCCCACGTCGCCGGATAGAACGCATCGCCACGGCGAATCAGCGGCTCGACGATGCGTTCGTTACTATTGACAAAGTCCCAGCCAAATTTGCCTTTGACACAGGTGGATATTTGATTGGCAGGCGCATCCATATTCGGCTCGACTTTGAGAATTTTGCGGTCTTTTGTCCAGACATCAAAACTGCACCCGACCCCACAGTACGTGCAGACTGTTTTTGTCTTCTCGATGCGCGCCTCGCGCAGTTCTGCCTCGACTTCAGAGATGGCAAAAATCGCGGAATAACCAGGCTCCACTTGTTTCGTCAACTCAATCATCTTGCCGAGTGTCTGATCTTTTATCCCGGTGAGGTACCCAGCCTCCCCCAGCATCGATTTTTCCATCAACGCGTTACAAGGGCAGACCGTGACGCAATGCCCACAGGAGACACAGGACGATTCGTCAATCGGAACGTCGTCGTCCCAGATGACACGTGGAACATCTCGTTGCCAGTCGATTGAGAGAACTTCCGAGACCTGTAAGTTCTGGCACGCTTCCACGCAGCGGCCACAGAGGATGCACTGGTCGGGATCGTACCGGTAAAACGGATTCGACATATCCTTTTTATACGCCTTCGACTGAAACGGATACGATTGATGCTCGATTTCCATCTGCATCGCGGTGTTATGGATGGTGCAATTCCCGTTGTTGTTATCACACACCGTGCAGTAGAGTTCATGGTTTTTCAGGATGCGGTCCATCGCTTCCTTGCGAGCGAAACGAGCGCCGACCGACTTGGTGCGGACGACCAGCCCGTCGGTGACCGGCGTAGAGCACGCGCGAACAAGGCTCCCATTCACCTCGGCGATACACGTATCGCAGGTTTCAATCGGTCCGAGGGCCGGGTGGTAACAGATGTGCGGATGATCCTGCCCGGTACCGAGAATGGCTTGCAGCACGGTTGTACCCGGCTCGACCGCCACTTCGTTTCCATCGAGTTGAATGTGTAGATAATCTGCCATGTGAACTTCCCCTCGTCTTTCTATGCAACTGCTTATTCTGAGAGGCGTGGGATGGAAAAAGCGAAATGGAAAGGGCCGACGCACCAAAACACTGATGTACCAGCCCACAATCTCCAATTAGAGCGGAGCGCCTGTCTCGCTTTGTTCAGCTACACCCGCTGCTGAATCCTTCAACCGATTGCGCCGGTATGCGACGTAATAGGCGAATGCGACGAAGAGCCAACCGCCAATCGCGTTCCCAATGAACGCAGCGATCCATTCGACGATGGCGCTGCCCCAGCTCACGGGTGCGCCGACAAAAATTCCCGCAGGGATGAAGAACATGTTGGCGACGACGTGTTGGAACCCAATCGCGACGAACGCCATCACTGGAAACCAGATGGCGAACAGTTTGCCGACGATGTCTTTCGAACCAAGCGCCATCCAAACGGCCAAACAAACGAGCCAGTTACAGCCAATTGCCGAGATAATGGTCGGACCGAATCCTAAACCGGCCTTCGACACCGCGATGGCGATGGTGGCCTCTTTATATGGCGTGTCGGTGAGCATCTTGGCCACGACGCCAAAGAAGTAGGCGACGAACAGCGAGCCAACGAGATTGCCAACGAGAACCCAAACCCAGTTATAAATCAGTCCTGTGATTCGAATTCGCCGCTCGTGCAACGCCAACGGAAGTGTCATCATATTTCCTGTCAGCAGTTCGCCGCCCGCGACGACGACCAGCATCAGCCCGACCGGAAACACTGCGCCGCCGACCAGGTTTTTAATGGAAACCCACTGTGCAGGAATGCTGGCGGTGACGCGAATGTCGAACAGGGCCCCAAGCGCGATAAATGCGCCCGCCAAAAATCCGAGAACGAGAAGTTTCACGACCGAGTACTTCGCTTTGTCTTCGCCGGACTTGGCCGCCACCGCTGCGATTTCCTCCGGTGCCAAAAAGTTGTTGCTCATAAGGACCACCTTTCCTCTTTTTTGCGCGGTTGGTGCAAGCACAAGGTCCAACAAATGACCTCGTAGCAGCGTGATAGAAGAATAAGTTCGGTGAACGCCTACTGCGGGCAAGGCCAGTTGGACACAAAAAACGGCACAAAGAACAGGTGTAAGCGATTACACCATGTCTCTGCGCCGTTGCGTTCGCCTGCATTGGACATACATGCGTACCAACCCGCTCAATTGTGATGTGTACCCAAAACCACTGAGAAGGACAATGGATGGACCACTCTGCAAGTATACCACGTTTTACCGAAAGATGAAAAATACTCCCAAAATTATTCTACCTTTTCTTTGCGCCCGTGCTCTCCTGGCTCAGGCAGGTAAGGATCTATCGTCTCTTCAAAAATAAAGACCGAGACGCCCATGTCCTCCTCCACTTTAAAATCGGAAAACAAATGTGTCATTTTCGATCCCACCAATTCCTCCATCCCATCCGGAACGTGTTCGGAATACAGCGTCTGAATCATGTTAGTTCGGGCCGCACGAACGATTTCGGCTCCCTCCGGCGTCTGACTGAGAAATTTTTCAGTAGGCGTCAGATTCCCGTGCAGGATGGAAATCGCCATATTGTCTACAAATACAGTATGAATGCGCTCTGGCCCCTTGCCGAAGCACTCCTTTCGAACGCGACGTACAATCTCGTTAAAGGCCTGCTCTTTTCGTTTTGCCACCAGAATCACCCCCTCACCGGTACCCCTATCGTGAAGCTTCCAGCACTTGAAAGTCAATTTTGAATCGTGAATGAGCGTTGCCCGTGCACACTCGCCTCTTCTCGAAGCCGCCTCGCGAAGGCTGTCGAATGTTCAGTGCGCGCAATGCAAACGATAGTGGCGAGCCACACCCACAACTCGATCTCCCCTAACTCACCGTCATCTGACATATCGATCGGTCACAGTGTCCGGGAATTCCTATAAGAGAGGTGAAGCGCGTTGAAATACAACCGGAACTTTATCGTCGCTGGATTGTCGATTGTAGCCGTCACGACGGGCGTCGGCTGTGGACAAACTACGGATCCGAGCGGCGGGCTCAACTCGGATGTGTTTAATTCCGTGGCGAACCGTGCGCAGAGCCCCGCGCCGACGAACAATGCGGCCAATCCTAGCGCAAATATGACTGGAACCATCCGTTCTGCCAACCGCAGTACACCAGCCAATGAAGCGCCAAATCACCCTGGAAACACATCGCAAACACAACAACCAAGGGCCAAGACGCCTCCGCCAACCGTTCAACAAGGGCCAAAAATAAGCGGCTCTATCCACCCGAACTCGACGTCCAAGCCGAACGCTCAAGTGACGGGCGAGTCGACGAACCGCACCGTCAACTCAACGACCAGCGGTGCGCCAAGCAACGCCGTCTCTTGGCAAACGCAGACACAGACACTCGCGTCCGGAGTCACCGTCTCACTTTCCGTTCCGGGCAACTGGGTGAGGTACAACGCCGTGATCGGACAGATGAGTGGATATGAATGGTTAAATCCGGCGAACGCAAACATGCACACATTCCACCCAACTGGGAACGTGTGCATGTTTGGCGTCTGATGATCCACTGACAGTCGGCCTACTCCATGTTGCTGTGACGGGCGAAAGCGGAGCCGTTATTCTCTCGCGTCGCCGCCGCATATCGAAGACATATGGCGTCGAGCGCGACATGCACGCACTGGTCGAAGAGTGACCCGAGCGGCTGCACACTCCCCAGTTCATGGGCCACTTGATACTTCGTCGCAGCCGGGATCAGCAGCAACCTATCGGCGACGGCCGCCAGGTTTGACAACGCATTGGCCGATACGGCCACCACCACGGCCCCCACTGACTTCGCCTTTTCACTGACCCGTACGACTTGTTCTGTCTTCCCCGAACCAGAGATGGCGACCAGCACGTCGTGTTCCTGAATCGCCGGCGTGATGGTTTCACCGACGACGTATGACGTTGCGCCGAGATGCATGAGGCGCATTGCAAAAGCGCGGCCCATCAAGCCGGAGCGCCCTTCACCCACGACGAATATCCGAGGCGCCTGCAGCAAGCTCGCGGCGATGTCGTTCACATGGTCCGTGTCGAGGTGGCGCAAGACGGACTCGATTTCGTTTACAATCGTCTCGATGTCATTCATCTCTCAACCATCTCCTCATTCGCGTGCTCGGCGATGACTTCCCGGAAGTAGCGCGCGGCCACGCCTGGGTCACGCGCTTTGGAGATAGCAGAACCGACGTTCAGCAAATCGATCACGACGTGGGCACCACACTCGTCGGCAACTCGCTTGCACAGTTCGATGGTGGCGATGGGCGCCGCGCCCATCACAGTTGCCACATTTGCGCCCGCCTCGAAGCACATCTTCATTTCGTATGCGGCATTGTCGAACGCCTCAATCCAATCCACAAAATCGGAAGCGGCAGATGCAATGGCAATCGCTTCATCCGTGTCCAACCGGTCCAGAGCCAATTGAATTTTCATCAAATGCTCTCCCTCCCGGTCGACGTGTCTTGTGCCGTGCCCTTTTGTTTCGTAGTAGAGGTGTGCTGAGTGCGTACAACGAGCGTGAAGACGACCGACAACACAAGTGAAATCGCCATAAACGCATAGGACGTATTCGGATTGCCTGTCGCACTATTCAAGTACCCAACCACATACGAGCCAACAAACGAGCCGAGCGCCCCCATCCCATTCACGAGCGCCATCGCCGCGCCTGCCACATTCCGAGGCAACAGTTCAGGTACGATGGCAAAAAATGAGCCGTACGGCGCATACATCGCCCCCCCTGCGATGACTAACAGGACGAAGGAGAGCCAGAAGTTTGAATCCCCAAGTAGGTACGATCCATAAAATGCGACGGCACCGACCAGCAAGGAGGCCCATACGTACGCCTTGCGGTTCCCCGTGCGGTCGGAGAAGTACGAACTGAGAATCATGAGGACAGCGGCTAGTAGATACGGTATAGCGGTGAGCCAACCGGTTCCGACAATCCCGACCTTCGACGCCGATTGGATGATCGACGGGAGCCACAGCACAAACCCGTAAACGCCGATACTC
This sequence comes from Alicyclobacillus fastidiosus, assembly GCF_026651875.1. GTDB lineage: Bacteria > Bacillota > Bacilli > Alicyclobacillales > Alicyclobacillaceae > Alicyclobacillus > Alicyclobacillus fastidiosus. The sequence goes on from NZ_CP104067.1 coordinate 4,713,050, forward strand.
CAGAAAAAATACTGCAACGACAGTAAGACAACCGGTTTCGAACGAAACGCCGCACGGTAATTTTTGACCTCTTTGAGCACATCCTGTTCCCTTTGCAGGCTCTCTTCTACCGCCAACTGCTCGGCGGGCGAGAGCCATTTTGCCTCCTTCGGCCTGTCGCGGACGATGGCCAGCCAGACGAACGCCCAGATGATCGACGGCACGCCTTCAATTACGAACATGCCTTGCCAATGGAACCACTGTACGAGGTAGCCTGAAATCACCGACATCCACAACACCGTGACAGGATTGCCGAGAATGAGAAACGTATTCGCGCGGGATCGCTCCTGTTTGACGAACCAATGGCTGATGAACACGAGCATCGCCGGCATAACTACGCTTTCGACGACCCCTAGCAAGAATCGGTCGATGAAGAGCAATGGAATATTCGTGATGATTCCCTGCACTGATGCAAGCACGCCCCAGATGATGAGCGCCCAAAAAATCAATTTTTTCGCACTGTACTTTTCTGCATAGTGCGCGCCTGGAACTTGAAAGAAGAAGTAGCCCAGGAAGAATAGCGCGCCGAGCATCGCCGAGGACGCGCCGGTGATGTGAAGCGCTTGCTTCATGCCGGAAGCGGCGCCAAAACCGTAATTGGACCTGTCGAGATACGCCAGGCTATAGGTGATAAAGACGATTGGGATGAGCCTCGCCCATCGTGATGTCGGCAGCGCTTTCTGCGAATTCATGCGCGCACCCTCCCCGCTTGTTTTTCAAACGCCAGGCCGACGACCACATTCGTTTCAGCCCCGCCAATCCCCCGCCAATCCCCCGCCAAAACTCGGAGACATGGTGGAGACTCCCCGTCTCCCTCGCCACAAAATTGACGAGTGGCTCACCGAACGTGAGGACATCACACACTTGCACGGACAACACCTCCACTTCCTACCGCTTTAAGCGCGATAATTTCTCGCGAAAGCGCACGCGCATCGAAACGCATCGGGTACTCAATACAGACGGGCGCCTGACGGGCCACTTGCAGCAACACGTGGATTTCAGAAGCTTTCGCAGGACTGCCTAGGTTGAGCGGGATGGTCTGACGAACGCCCATTATATCCAGCTCGGAGTCCGCGACGCCGCCGACACCTCCTCTGAAACCGGTTCCATTGCGTCGCAAAAAAAGAGTGCATCCGTCGCGCGGATTACACAGCGGGAGTAGATGCCCGCTCCACCATCTCCACGGGGAGATGAATATGCTCATAGGGATGGTCGCTTCCTTCTAGCCGCATCAACAAGCGTTCCGCCGCCTGTACGCCAATGCGATAGGTCGGCTGAGCAAGCGTGGTGAGTCGCGCAATTTCGGCCCACTCGGGATTATCAAAGCCTAATACGCCAATTTCTCCAGGCACGTCGATATCGTGGCGACGCAATTCGAGAATGACTTGCAGCAGGACGACCGCATTGCCGGCGAACAGCGCTTTAGGTCCCGGCGCAGAGCCTGCGATAAAGTCGCGAATGGCAAGGTGCACCTTCGCATCGTCATCGACTTCCAAGACGTCTTGCCCGGTCGCCAAACCAGATGCTTGCAAAGCTTCTGAAAAGGCGGTGACGCGTTCGGTTCGCGTACTGACCCCCTGCACGGGCTGCGTCACATACGCAATCCTTTTGTACCCTTGGCGAATCAGAAACTCTGTCGCCTCCTTGGCGGCCTGACGATTATTGACTGTCACCACGTCCGCATCGAAATCCGGCACTTCTCGGTCCACCAGGACAATGGGTAGATGATCAGCCTTCATGGCGCGCAGAAGTGCATTGTTTTGACCGGTCGTATTGATAATCAACCCGTCGATTTGATGCGACTGCAACATCAGGATGTAGTCGCGTTCCTTACCAGGGTCGTTGTCCGTATTACAGACCAACAGGTTATACCCACGTTTGTGACAAGCATCCTCAGCCCCTCGTAAAATCGCCGTTGAATACGGATTCGTAATATCGGCCAGGACGGCTCCAATCAGGTAACTGTGCCTTCCCTTTAACCCGCGAGCTAGCTTACTGGGCTGATAGTTCAACGATTGTCAACGACCGTTCTCACATTTCCGATGCAATTCGAGATTAGCGGGGATCGGCACCCGGCCGAAAATGTGCGATGGCGTGCACACAAGGCTATCCGACCGGACAAGAACGCTTCGTTGTCCTCCTCTGAACCTCGAGTATAAAAATTTATACCAGGGTCACAGCGGCGGACATAACGACCAACCACCAATCGAAGGGAATGATACGTAGTGAACGTAGAGATTGCGAGATGATGAGATGAAAGGGTTTGGGTTGATCATTTCTTTGGTGTGCGTCGCCATCGTCACTTTTTTATCGATGATCCTCAATGCGCCAATATTCGTGTTTGCGGTCGAGGTGGCCGCTATTCTAGTTCTCGACATATGCATTGTCGCCGCAGGGTTTCGGCGAGATGGAAAACGTAAACAGGAAAAAGGCTCCGCGCAGCGTCGCAAACGCACCCGCAAGGCCACGCCAAATAGGAATCAGCGAAAAGGGCGATACGCTAGCTGACCCCCCGGACCTCGTCCTGCGTATTTGTGGCTGTCCCAAAATCGATCGGGGCGCTTAGCGTGATGATACCCGCACATCCTGTTGGGGCCAACCCAAAGTCTGCCACGACTCTGGGATGGCCCCTCCTATCACTCCGGTGGTAATGACGCTTCGTGGGACTCAAACTGGGGACTATCGTCACTCCGTGGTGAACCGTCAGCGGTCGCACTATCAATCCAGTGCTCATCGTGCAATGATTGTGCATCTTCATCCGGTCTACTCCATAGATTCCACCGCATTTTCCCACCCCCACAAATGAGGATGGCCTGCAAACAGGTTGATTATGAGCCTACTATCCGGAGCGTTAGTGAACGAGTACAGCGCTGATTCGCTCGAAGGCCTGATGTACTCTGTCATCTTCCGAGAGGCTCGGATTTTCCACGATCTCTCTCACAGCCTTCGGCAATGCGTGCTCTTGTGCCAATTTGTTCACGGCGTCACCTGCCACAGACCACTGTGCGACGTCGGCCTCCTGCGCAAATCCATGTAAAAGAGAACGGACCATATACGGGTGATCCTTCGGGTGTTCTTTCGCCAACAGGACTAATTTTTGAAACGTCTTCAAATCGATATTCATCGCGCGTGCCTCCAGATGTAATTCAACTATCACTATCCCCTACATTTTACCCGTTCATCCGGATGCAGCTAAAGCGTGCACGGCGCGAGAATAGGAATTTTGTAGTATACACGATTCATTGAATCGTGCGGCGAGGCGCCTATAATGAAACCGTACAGTTTGGACATCCCCCGCACCGTCATCCCCTTTTTGGTGCGGGGACCTCTTTTTGATGAAAGCAGCGATTAGGGACGTGGGATGATGGAATCACATAAATACAGCGTCAGAGTGATTGAACACGAGGTGGCAATTCTTGCGGGGATCAGTGCACTACATCAGGATTTAGGCGGCATTGAACGACCGGAGTACATTTTGCTCCGACAGATCAACGAATACGGGATGGTAGGCGTAAAAGAGCTGGCGGACGAGTTCTGTCTCGACCACTCCACCATCAGTAAACATGTCGCTGTGCTCGAATCCCAGGGATTGATCAAGCGCCTATCGTTGGGTCCAGATGATCGCCTGAGTCTGTTCCGCACGACAGAACTAGGTCACGAAGTATTAAATAAAAACAAAGAAATGCGGTTAGACAAATACGCCTCGATACTGAAGCGATGGTCCAACAGAGACCTGCAAAGGCTCGGGGAACTGTTGTCGCTCTTGAATCGAACCTTGGCGGATGATTGATCCATCGTCTGCGTGTGGAATGGGCAGAAAAATGGCCTCCACATATAGAGAGATTCCTGTAGAGGCTCGACGAAAGAAAAGTATCAAGTTCATTCACGCATTGAATTCTACCGTACGAAGATTACAGGGACGTTTCAAAATCGTACTGTTCGTGAATTTCGATGAAAAATATTCAATCGCATGGACCACTGCACGAACGCGGTGGTCCATTTTTACGTGCCAACCGAGTTATCAAAAGCGGCTAGATGTCCGCACCGTGCGATGTTGTCGCTAACTTATGATTGTGGATAAAGTTGTAGATAACATTGTGTATAACACTATTAATCTGTGTATAACCCTGTGGATTCCCCAAAGTTCCACCAGATGCGTACACATTCGCGAGGGCCAACTGTGAACTGATCACACTATCCCCCTCACAATCTCCTTTGTGTCAAGGAATCAATGGTTGGGCATCGGCTACCCGAGGGACTTCAACTGCCGAACATAGGCTTCCACACGCGCTTTGCTAGGGACCACCGACTGCAGGCTGACAGTGGACTTGCGTGAGCGAATTGCGCGAATGATCGGGTAGGGCTGATGCAACAGCGCGATGAGTAAACTGAGATCTTCTTTGTCGAGCGGGCGAACCCGGTCGTACGCGTCAATCATTCGAAACGTCTTCTCCGCTTGCCAAGGGGCGTTGCGATGAATGATGTGAGCGAGGTCTTCCATGCGCACATGCAGTGAAGTATTTTCGAAGTCGATGAGCTGATAGCGACCCTGGTGGTCCACCACGATGTTCGGATAGTTGTAGTCTCCGTGCACGAAAGCCCGCACCTTCTTCTCCGCGCGGATGGCTCGCTTGACCTGGGACTTGCGCAGCTGTTGCATCGCATCCTCGCACAGGTCGACGAACAGTCGGCCGTGCGGTCCATCGTCGTTGTGCCTCAACGTGTGACTCTGCCGTCGAAATTCGTTCTCTATCTCCGTCACCCGAAGCCGGTGCTCCGGTACCAATTGCCCCGGAAATCCTTGTGCGCACTGATGAAATGCTGCGAGCGTTCGAACACCTTTTGCAAGTTGACTCCGATGTTGGAACGCCGGGTGACGCCCTCGAATCCAACGCGACACCACGTACCAAGTTCGACGCTGACCAATCGCAATGTCTCCGTTACGGGTCAGGAACGTCTTGGGCACAAATGCAAATCCCTGGTCCGCTACATGGTCCTGCACTGCAATGATGAATTTCAATTCTTCAAACGGAACGCGATAGGGCTTTACACAAAGCAGTCCGTGTCGCTTGGTGTGAACTTGATAGACGTCTCTCACCGCCATCCAGCGATGGATTTGTATTCCATATGATTTTTCAATCGTCGAGAACAACGTCATGAAGTTGTCCTCCAATCCGTCCAGTGTATGAGCGTGTAGCTACTCACCAACGTATGCTGACCCGGCGGAGCACGAAAGGGTTAGTGTCCTGCGAGAGCCCGGTGCGGGAACGGGAACTTGCGGTGGGTTGAGCACGATGGCGACAAGCCCTTCCCCCACTGGGACCCCGGTCGAAATTCATCTACGTCGACACCGTTCGGGATGAGGATGGATACGTGCCCAGGCTGTGTGAGGTACGCTTTTACGGGCAGGCTCACACTGATACCAGTCCAGCTCTGATCCAGGATTCACCAGTACTTTGACCCCGCGTCGCTTGAACTCGCGCGCGATACCGAGCACATGCGTTTCCGTACCACCGATATATGGAACATTGTCCCCGGAATCCAACGTTGCAGGAGGGGTCTTGTCCTGACGTTTTTCGGTTATCTGGTCAACCGCCTATTTCGCGGCAAAATAGTTACACATCTAGGGAAGCGAACAGCACAACGTCATACAAGTGGAGCAAGCCATCGAAAGTCCGTATATAGAGGGGTGGTTGCAGTGCGCTTCCACGCATTGCTGTTTGCGTACGCCGACGAACGTACTTTGCAGAGGGCCATCAAATCCCTCCTGCCGCTCCAGGGGCGATTAAAACCAATTACGATATTCCGCCGCTCATACGCACTAGCCATGAGTGGTGAACGAATACCGAAAGTGCCGGGCGTTCAAGTTCGCCATCCGCAGTGAAACGTTCCTCAAACGATGCAAGGGCCTTGGCCACTTGCTGCGAACAGACTCGGAGGCGGCCCTCGCCGCGCATCTGCCCCAGTTCGCCGACGATGAAATTTTGATGTTGGACTTCCCCCTCGTCATGCAGACCCGGAGAGTGAATGATCGCGCTCACGTACAGAGAGTCAACTATTTATATACACTCAGTCATCCTCAGGATCCATTAGGGCCCACACCACAGCCGAGCATCGGCGTGCTTCTCTCTGCTTTCAACGCGTCGAGTTTTATTGAGATGGCCCTATCATCGCTCGCGAGTCAGCGGGTTGCGGCAAATCAAGTGTTGATTATCGACGATGGATCCATCGACGACTTGTCCTCTCACATCCGGCCATGGCTCGATAGATTTCCGAACGCAGTGTTTCTGAAAACGCAAAGTCAAGGTAAAGCGCGAGCGTTAAACACGTTGCTCCCGTACGTCAGGACAGACTTTGTCCTCGAATTAGACGCGGATGATTGGCTAGATCCAAATGCCATCGGTCACATCAAGCATCTGGTGACCGACGTTGAGGAGGATACGGTTCTTATCTACGGCAATTTTCGCACCTGGCGCAAACGGACAACCGGCGACTATGAACTCACCGGAATCCGCGCTGGGCACCAAATTTCCACTCCCCGCGAATTGCTGTCGTACGCGTTGCCACTCGGCCCCCGAGTTTATCGAACATCTTCACTGCGTGCTGAAGGTGGGTTTCCCGTGCCATCGTTTGCCAACGGGCGACTGTATGAGGACGTCCTCGCCATTTCCAACCTGATGCAGCGTGGCGAAATTCAATACCACAATTTTACTGTTTATAACAATTTGCAACATGGTCGAAGTATCACAAAACAACATCAGGAGCAATGGGACCACTTCGTCCGTCTGTACAGGGATCACTTTCTACGTTCGCCGCGTCAACCTCAGTGACAGCTCGATAGGGCCTAACGAATCACAAAACAGGCGGCTTACCCTAACAGATTATCCACCCTCTATCGGACTCGAAGACATAAATTATCGTATCTTCAGCAGAGGAGGAAGACGCTATGGACCTCTTAGAGAAGCGGTTGCATCATCGCATGGGGGACGAGGTCAACATCTTTACGGATGACGGAAACCAAATTATCGGTACACTGGATTCAATCGAAGATGGCGTCGTCAAACTCACCCATGCGACCGTGTTTAAAAACTTCAAGCGGCGCTTGAGTGACGTGACCGTCCTTGTCGTGATCGGAAAAATCGACTCCTTCCACCGCATGCATCATCATCACAAGAAGCATGAACACAAGCATGAGCACAAGAGACACCATCACAAGAAACATCATCATCACCATCGTGACGACCACTCGGATAGCTGCACCGAACAATAACGGAGACGATTATCTTCGCAAACCTCTCTCGCTGCATCGTGCGTATGGGCCGAAACGCCCCGTACGCACGATTATATACCGTGCTCTCCTAAGCGCCTCCCATGCCACCTGTCTGCGCAGACGAATCCCGTCCGCGCGCACCTCGGCATTTTCACGAACTGGCTTCACGAATTACAAGAAGACATTGTCGTGAGCGCTTCACCCTACTTGGGGTACTCACATGCCGAGCACCTTCGCCGCGCCCTCGCTGGTAGCGCGGCAGATCAGGAAAGCCTACTACAAATCCAGCAAAAAATCCGGTGATCTACTTTCATCTCAAGTACCTATTTGCAACCTCTCCTGGGAGTTTGTTAGGTCACGTCGAGCGGCTCATGACCGGTTGGTATCAGGAGATGCTCGGGGACGCAGATGAATGGATGCGCATTCTGGAAAAGGATGGACAGGAAACGAGAAAACTTTCAATTAAACGAAGCGCAAAAGACGTCATTCGCCACATTACAAGAGGTGGCGATAAGGAACCGGAGCCCGGCGTCTCGGTATTCTTGCCGTACATCCTCATTTCTTGTTTATCGTCGCCGTACTGTCAATCACCACCAAACCACATCGAACCGTCGTGTCGAACACGGCTGACCCGGCTTGCTAAACAGTGGGCAAAAAGATGGTCACTGTCGTCCCTTTTCCGACGAGACTCGAGATGTTCATGGTGCCATTGTGCGCGAGAATGATCTTTTGACTCACCATCACGCCCAATCCGGTCCCATCTGGCTTAGTCGTATAAAATGGCTCTCCGATCCTCAAGAGCCTTTGTGGAGGGATGCCTTCCCCTTCATCGGCGAACCGAAGACCGATACGGCCCTTCTGAACGGTCGAGGATATCCTGATTTTCCCGCCATCCGGCATCGCTTCGATGGAGTTCTTAAGAATATTGATAAACACCTGCTTGAGTTGATTGCACTCGCAATGGATGAGCGGCATGTGGTCATCCAGAACCGTCGAAATCGAAACACTTTTCATCGTGGCTTGTGAACCCACGAGTGTCAGGACCTCTTCCAAAATCACTCGAATGTCCTGGTGCTGGAACGTCGTGCATTGGGGTTTGGCGAGAAAGAGCAGTTCGCTCACAATCGATTCAATTCGCGACAGTTCACTTTTCATCAACGCAAAATGCTGCTCGTCTTTTCCTTGTGCCTTACAGGATAGGATTTGCACAAATCCCTTTAGCACGGTCAGCGGATTGCGAATCTCGTGTGCGATGCCGGCGGCGAGTTGACCGGCCACGGAGAGTTTCTCAGATGTCCTCAACAACTCCTCTGTTTGGCGTTGTACCGTGATGTCCTGGACGGTGCCAAACAATCGAATGGGTTCTCCATCGGAATTGAATGCCGTTTCACCGATGACGTGAACCAAGCGGTACGAACCGTCCGCTCGCAGGGTACGCAATTCCAAGTCATATGGGCTACCGCGCAAGGCAGCAGTCACCGATTGATAGACCAACGCCCGATCTTCTGGGTGGACAAATGCGTCAACGAACTCCGTAAGCGACCCAACGGCTCGCTCGCCTGGATGCAAACCCGTCAAGCGGTACACCTCGTCTGACCAATAGATATCGTCATTGACGATATCCCAATCCCAGTGCCCCAGATGAGCGATCTTCTGTGCCAGCTTCAGGTTGTCCTTACTCGTTCTAAGCGCTTCCTCGATGCGTTTGTACTCCGTAATATCTTGAAGGGAGCCGAACACGGTGCGAATCGCGTCCCCTTCATAGACGATTTCCCCCTGTGCATGGACATACCGGAGTTCGCCGCTTGGGCGAAGGATCCGGTATTCGACACTGTACGTATCGCCCATGTTCACACGCCGAATCGACTGAATGACGCGAGATTTGTCAGATGGGTGAACATGAGACAAGAACCTCGACACAGAAATCGGCGCCTCGTCATCAAAGCCAAAAATGCGGTACATTTCGGCCGACCAAGATAACGTATCTTGTAATACATCCCACTCCCAACTCCCGACGTGGGCAATTCGCTCGGCCGACAGCAACTGATCTTCCATCCGCTTACGATGTGTGATATCCCGCGCCACACCTAAGATGCGGCCACATTCGTCGCCTTCGCTATGTATGACCTTACATCTGTTTTCAAACCACAGATAGCGTCCATTTTTGTGGCGGACACGGCAAGTGAACAGGCCGATATCCTTCCCGCCCTGCACTTCTGAAATCGCGTCATCAAGGCATTCGGTATCCTGTGGGTGGACAATGTTCCAGATACTTGTCCCCATTAATTCGCATGGTTGATATCCAAGTAAAGGATACACCGACGGTGAAACGTATTCATATGCGCCATCGGCTGATCGTATCCAAATAACATCCTGAATGTTTTGTTCAATCAGCTCGTAGACGTCGCTTGTCAACTGTCTGCCCACCATCGTCAACACCCTATCGTACGTTCATGATTTGAAGATACGACATAATGTTCGTCTGGTCGACAGACAATTAATGGGTATTCATACCAATTGGAAATGGGCGCCCCTACGTCAATGGCACTCCGATGTAATACTTTTCGATTTGGCTATGATCAAATGACGGAGTTGGGTCGTCTTCCAGCAAGTAAAATGCCCCGTTGCGAAGCTTGACGAGATGATATTCATACGCACTGTCCTGGTCAGGAACTGTCGAGGGTGACTGCGACTCCATATACAGTGAATCGAGGGCAACATCTGAAAACTGCCGCATCGCCTCGAGGCGATCGGCGGCCAAGACAGGTATAAACTCACCGATATCTGCGATTCTCCCGACGTATTCAATCGCTCGCATCTCGAAACTATGCCTCCTCAAACCACTCGCACCTCCGAGGTGCCCATGATGCTCAATACTCAACTGGATGAAGTATCCATATATGTACTACGTTGTCCTCCACCGCCGGATCGTATGTGTGTTACGGGCGCTACCGAGCGTGAAAGACCCGCTTCCAACATCTAGTTCTAATTGTTAACCGAATATATAATATAAGTTGACAATTGGATAGGAGGCACAGAGATGACAGAAACGAACCAAACACGAGATTGGTTGTCTTTGGCGAAGGAAGTCAATGATGGGTATGCAATTTCTCGAGAGGAAGCCATTGCTATCCTCGATGAGTCGGATGAGCGGATTCTTGACCTGCTCAGCGCCGCCTTTCTCATTCGACGCCAGTACTTCGGCAGAAAAGTGAAACTGAACATGATTGTGAATGCCAAGTCCGGGCTGTGCCCAGAAGATTGTTTCTACTGTTCACAGTCGGCCATCTCGAATGCACCGGTGGAGAAATACGGCTTATTGACCAAACAGACCCTGATAGCGGGCGCAGAGGAAGCAAAACGTCGAAAGGCGGGGACCTATTGCATCGTGATGTCCGGACGGCGCCCATCCAACCGAGAAATCGAACAAGTCGTCGATGCGGTTCGCGAGATACGGAATACCACCGATTTGAAAATCTGCTGTTGCTTGGGGTTCCTCACCCATGAACAAGCCCACAAGTTAGCCACTGCAGGGGTTCACCGATATAACCACAACCTGAATACCAGTGAGGAAAACTATGCAAGCATCTGTACGACGCACACGTACGCCGATCGGGTAGACACTCTGTCCCATGTCAAAGATACTGGCATCTCGCCGTGTTCCGGCGTTATTTTCGGGATGGGGGAAACGAAGCAAGCGCGAGTGGACATGGCATTTGCTCTTAGAGAACTGGAGGCAGACTCCATCCCGTGTAATTTCTTTAACCCAATTGAGGGGACGCCCTTGTCCAAAACACGCGAACTCACGCCTATCACCTGCCTAAAAATTCTCGCCATGATGAGGTTCGTCAATCCTACGCGGGAAATCCGAATCGCTGGTGGCCGCGAGGTGAACCTCCGACACATGCAACCATTTGGCTTATATGCCGCGAACTCGATTTTTGTAGGCGATTATTTGACCACAGCCGGCGAACTTCCCGAAACAGACTGGCAGATGATTCACGATTTAGGCTTTGAAATTGAGGAGTGCGCGCTGTAAACATAGATGCACGCCGCGTCATACAACGAGCCCGTCCTACCACTCGGTGAGACGGGCTGTGCTAACCCACGGATTTGCGAATCAGTCTTCAAGCACAAGATCAGACGTGGACTCCGACGCGATGACTTCCTCTTGCTCGATGTCGGATTCATCGCAACCACAATCGTGGTGGTGATCCGACGTTTGCCTGTGGAACGAATCAATCTTGTCAAGGACGACAAATAGTGTGGACGTAGTCAACCGACGCTTGCCGTCTTTACGGACTGTCACATGCCGCAACTTCACAAGACCATCCTCGAGCGCTTCCAGCGTCCCACTGATCTCATTGCCGTCGTTTGTGAAGAGGATCACCTTGTCTCTCTTGCGGTGCTCATGTTTACGCCAATCTCCACTCATAAACCTTCCTACCTCCCTCTCGTACCGATACCTAAATTCTATGCACGCCAAGTCAATCGGCTTGGACAGGTGTCTCCTGGTGTGTCCCCATTTTTCAAAAGGCCTACTACCCGCGCGCGAGGGTCGTCGCAAGCCACGTGATAAGTCCGGTGGCAATCGCCCCAGCGACCGCTCTCCACAACCACATATGGCTGTCCTCAAGCCGTTTGACTCGCTGCTCGAGCGCTTTTACCGTCGCGTCGGCCTCCTGTGCCTTCTCACGTGTGAGGGTCATACTCTCCAGTTCCGTCTCAATGCGCACCACACGCTCACGCAATTCCTGTTCTCGTTCTGGAATGTGCTCGTTCACTCGTCTCACCCCTGACTGATGGTTGTCCTAAGATGCAGTATTCTGTGCAAGGTCTCACAGTTCGGAGACGGCTATCGGAGTCGGTCAAGAGGCCAAATCGTACGAGCTCCCTCAACATGAAAAAAGGGGGATCCGATAGGTCATTGAGCTGACTTATCGGATCCCCTGTTCGGGCGGTTAACCATCAGTGAGTGTTTTGGGCCGTGACTTTTCAAATTGGCGAAAACGCCGATTTAAAGAAGCTGGGCCGCGGCCTCATCGAGGACAATGGTGACATTCGGGTGGACCTGGAGAAAGCTGGACGGCACCGTCGTGCTGATATCCCCCTTGATGGTATCTCGAATTGCCTGTGCTTTTTTCTCCCCGAACGCCAGGAGCAGGATGTGCTTGGCCAACAAAATGGACTGGAGTCCCACTGTGATAGCTCTGGTCGGAACACTTTGTTCATCTTCAAAAAATCGTGCGTTTTCGCGAATGGTGTCTTCGGTCAACTGGACGATGTGCGTGTTGGACTTCAACGAGTTCGCCGGTTCGTTAAAACCGATGTGTCCGTTCACGCCAATACCCAAAAGTTGTAAGTCGATTGGATTGGAGCGAATCACATCGTCATACGCGGCACACACACCTTCCAAATCCGGGTTATCCCCGGATGGAAGATAGATCCTATCTGGGTTGACGTCGATGTGATCGAACAAGTTCTCCTGCATAAATGCGTGATAACTGTTTGGATGACTCGGCTTCAACCCCACGTACTCGTCCAAGTTAATGGTGGTGACGTGTGAAAAATTGAGTCCACGTCGATGAAACTCCACAAGCTGTCGATATACCGGCGTCATCGTGCCACCGGTGGCCAACCCGAGAACGGGAGAAGTCGATGTTTTCACAGTCGTTTCAATCGTTGCAGCCGCGTAGATGGCGGCCCCATATTGGTCTGGAAAGACTCGAATATTCATTTCCAATCACCTTTCGAAAAGAGAGAGTGTTTCTTCGTTCAGGAATACACTACTATTTAACCACATGACAAAGCAAAACGAAAGGAATTGAACAACAAACGAAATGGTAATCGTTCATTTCTTCGACTGTATACGCCTTGAATGGTACAATACAGTCGAGTCATGAGTGAAATGGTGGTGAATCTGTGCTGGCATCGGAACGGCGAAGAAAAATTGTGAGCTATATTCAAGAGCGCGGTGAGGTGCGGATTGAGGAGTTAAAGACGCGGTTCGGGGTCAGTGAAGTCACTTTGCGTCGAGATCTCGACATTCTCGAAAGTGAGTACGTGATCCGACGCGTTCGCGGCGGCGCCGTGTCCAACCAAGACCGACCGTTGGAGCTGCTATTCAAAGAAAAAATGGAACTCTATATAGATGAAAAGAAGCAGATTGCAAAGGCGGCCGCGGGCCTTGTCGAAGATGGGCAAGTCGTGATGTTGAGCCCTGGTACGACGACGACACTGGTCGCACGGGAATTGGTGGAAAGGCGCTCCATCACGGTCATCACCTCAGCCATCAACATCGCCGCCGAGTTGGCCGGTCGGGAGAATATCACGCTAGTGACCATTGGCGGCATCGTGAGAAGTGGATCCTACGCCGCAGTCGGTCATCTGGCCGACGAAGCCATCGCGCAAATGAACGCAGATTATGCGTTTGTCAGCGTCGACGGCGTCGAGGTATCCGCTGGTTTTACCACGCCAAACCTCCTCGAGAGTCGAACGAATATCACCATGCTCAAGTCCGCCATCCACAGCGTGATTGTGACAGACCACAGCAAATTGGGGAGAGTTGCGATGTCTCCTGTGGCCAAGTTGAATGAAGTGTCGTGGCTGATCACGGACAAACAAGCTCCAAGTGACTATGTGGACTTATTGAAACGACGCGGATGCCGTGTGATGTTGGCCGATTAGAACGCGCTCTGGCCTAGGCGCAATCCGGAGAGCACGCGACGAAACAGGCCCGGTGTGTAATCCACCGGGCCTGTTTCCATATCCCCCTGCTTCCGCCGTTAACGCTGAAACACTTGCCGGCCTGCGACCCACGTCGCGACCACTTGAAGGGATTCGTCCATCATGACGAGATCTGCATCCTTTCCGACCGCAACCGAGCCCTTCCTATCTTGGAGCCCGAGCTCCCGCGCTGGCACCAACGCCGCCATGTGCGCAGCATCCCACGGATTGACGCCGACAAGACGAACCATGTTGCGCACGGCCGCATCCATCGTCAGTGTGCTCCCGGCGAGATTGTGGCCCTCTTTTAACACAGCTACGCCGTCTTCCACAATGACGTCGAGCTCCCCGAGTTTGTACTCACCGTCCGGCTTGCCTGCGGCCGTCATCGCGTCCGTGATCAGCACCAACTTCTCGCGCCCTTTCACGTCGTAGACCAACTTCATGACGTCGACGTCGACGTGGTGCCCGTCCGCGATCAACTCGCAGATTACATCATCTGACAGAAGAGCTGCGCCGACCGTACCGCCCTCGCGGTGGTGCAACCCGCGCATGGCGTTGAACAGATGTGTCGCATGACGCGCCCCTGCACGAACGCCCGCCAGTGTCTGTGCGAGCGTTCCATCCGTGTGACCGATGGACGGGATGATACCTCGACTGCTCATCCAACGAATGGCCTCGAGCGCCCCGTCGCGCTCCGGTGCAATCGTCACCTTTTTCACAAGGCCGTTGGCAATGCCAGTCAGGCGTTCCAAGAGCTCTATGGATGGCGGGATTACATACTCCGGATTTTGGGCGCCACATTTGTCCGGCGAGATAAACGGCCCCTCCAAATGTACGCCCAGGATTTGTGCACCGCCCTCCTGCCGCAAGGACGCCTCGTGAGAGGCGCTAAGCGCCCGCTCGAGTGCGTCTATCGGCGCCGTCAGCGTGGTCGGAAGCCAGCCCGTCGTACCACGGGTCGCGTGGAAGCGACCGACGGCGTCTATGGCCTTGACGGTCCCATCCATGACTTCGTATCCGTCGCCACCGTGGATGTGAAGATCGATAAAACCCGGAAAGATCCACTGGCCTCCGGCGTCTATCGAGGTGAAGGAGTCGCGTATGAGCGCCTCGGGCAGGTTTCCCTCTCCCAGGTCGCGAATGACGCCATTTTCCACACTCAGCCAACCATTTTCCACTACGGCCCCCTCGAGGACCAACCGCGCGTTGTAAATGGCAAACGCCGAACTCGTCTGTGTCACAATTCTCACCTACTCGTCTTCAAAACGACTTTTAGAACCCAACTGTTTGAAGCTTGTACGCGGGCCTCACTCGCCGTCGTGAGGCATTCAACTTTTTGCATGTTGGTGACGATGACCGGCGTCACCAGCGATTTGGCGGTGTCTTTGAGCCTGGCGAGATCGAGTTTCACGATCGGCGTACCGACCTCCACCTGACTTCCCTGCTCGAGGAGTTTTGTGAAACCCTCACCCTTTAGTTCCACCGTGTCGATCCCGATGTGGATCAGCACCTCAAGCCCCTCGGGCGTCGTGATGCCAGCCGCATGGCCAGTCGGAAATAGTTGGGTCAAGGTTCCCGCTACCGGTGCTACAATCGTATCCGAGGTCGGGCGGATCGCCAGCCCGTCGCCGACCATTCGCTGTGCGAACACAGGGTCCTCGACAGCGTCTATAGGTACGATGTCTCCGTCGACTGGCGCGTAAATCGTCACGACCTTCGCTTCGTCGCTCGCGTCTGATGCTCGTTTGAACAAGTTTTTAAACATGATGTATCCCTCTCTAGCGGAATCTAGTTTGTCTAATTTAACCGGCTGCCTTCGAGGGCGTTCGCCTCGAAGGCAGCGGTGAGGTCTTCACATCCCGAATTAGTCGTCCAATTGGTCGATCAACGCGGCCAATTCGGACACCGCAGCCGCTTCATCAGGCCCCTCTGCCCGAATGGTGACGACAGATCCGCTCGTGACGGCCATCGACATGATCCCAAGAATACTCTTTGCGTCTACCGCTTTGCCATCCTTCTCAAGGGTGATTTTACTCTCAAACATCGCCGCCTTGTTAACAAACAATGAAGCGGGACGCGCATGAAGTCCACTGGCATTGGAAATGGTGACCGATTGTTCCTGCATAATTCTTCCTCCTCGAAGGGTGTGCTCAACCGAACGCTTCTTTACATGAACTGCTTCATCTCTTCGACTAACATATCGGCTATCGTACCGACCACGACTTGTGCGTTGTGCTGATTGAGTTTCATGACGCCACTCGAACCGAGCTGTTTGAGCACGGGTTCGTTCAATTTCGCCATGTCCTTCACATTGAGGCGCAGGCGGGTTGTGCAGGCTTCCACTTCCACAACATTTTCCGAACCGCCGAGCGCGTCCAAGTACGCTTTTGCCTTTCCGGCCATGGTGCTGAGGTCAGTTTCCGCCAGAGTCGGTGATGCAGCCGCCGGCACGTCCGCTGGGGTGTCCGCCGCCACTTGCATCTCGTCAAAGATGAACCCTGCACCCGGAATGGTGCCGCTGCCGTCGCCATCCTCGCGACCCGGCGTCTTGATGTCAAAAATTTTAATGCTGAAGTAAAAGACCACAAAGTACACGATACCAAATGCAATGCCGATCGGGATCAGCCAATATCCGTGCGTCGCGTGGTTTCGATTCAGCACGTAGTCGATGAGGCCCGCGGAGAAGTTAAACCCGTCGCGGATGCCCAGCGCATAGCAAATCGCCATGCTAAGCCCTGTGAGAATCGCGTGAACGACGTAGAGAGCTGGCGCTAAGAACATAAACGAAAACTCGATCGGCTCGGTGACGCCCGTCAAGAATGACGTCAAGGCCGCGGCGCCCATGATGCCAAAGACAACGCGTCGCCGTTCTGGTTTCGCGGCTGCCACCATCGCGAGTGCTGCCGATGGCAGACCAAACATCATAATCGGGAACATGCCGGCCATGAATCCGCCAGCGGACGGATCTCCTGCGAAGAAGCGCGTCATATCACCTGTCTTACCATGCCAGGAACCGTATACGAACCAAATGTACGAGTTGATGACGTGGTGTAGGCCAAACGGGATGAGCAACCGGTTCAAAAGACCGTAAATACCTGCGCCTACCGCGCCAAGGGCGCCAATCCAACTGCCGAGGTGGTTGATGCCCTCCTGTACAAACGGCCAAACGTAGCCGAAGACGAGCGCCAGGAGGATGGATACCAGGGTGATGAGCACGACCGCCAGTCCCTTGGTTCCCCCCATAAACTGCGCCCATTTGGCTTCCTTGCGCTTTGTCACGGCATTAAAAATCACGCCTGTGATAATGCCCGCGAGAATGCCGCCGAGGGCGTCGAGATTGATGGTGCTGTTGATGGCTGTTGCGCCATCCGTGAGGATTTCATAGGAAACAAATCCCGCGAGACCCGCAAATCCGTGGTTGTTTTTCGCAAAACCGACGGCGACGCCGATGGCGAACAAAATCGGCAAGAAATTAAATACCGCACTGCCGGCTGCGGCCATAAACGGGATATTTAAGGTGTCTGGTTGCCCAAGACGAAGCAAGAGGCCGGCCGCTGGAAGGACAGCGATAGGCAACATCAAAGCCTTGCCGATTTTCTGTAACTGACCGAGCATGGATTAATCCTCCTTTGTCGATTAGATTCCGTTGATCAATGCCAGATGTGGCCCAATACAAACGCAATTAAGAGACACGCGCCCGCAGTGACGATGGGAACGAAGCGGCGTCCTCCGAAAAACGCGAGCACGGCTGGCAACTTCGTCTTGTGGTAGCGATTGTACATATAGCCTGCGAGAACGCCGGCGATAAGACCCGCGACCACGACGATGGACCCTTTATCCCCAATATCGATCGAGGATGAGATGGAATTTGCGCCCTGAACGATGACCTCAAATCCCAAAAACGCGGCCAATGCTGCGGCTCCTTGATTTTCCTTGGCCATTCCAATAGAGATCCCAACAGCGAGAATGATTGCGTAGTTCGAAAGAATGGCATAGCCGACAGCCTGAATGAAGGCTACGTGGGCCATGGTGGGTCCGCCTAGCCAATACAGAATCGCTCCAATGGCGAACACGACCGCCATCAACCCAACGACTTTCCCAAGCCCTAGTTTGGTTTGCATGGAAATCCTCCCTTGCGAATTTTGTAAACGGTTACTGAGAGTCACAAAAAAGGCAGGCATGAGCCATAGTAGCTCATGCCTGCCTCGAATATCTGCAGTAACACGCTAATTTATTTATATCACGAATGGGGGCCAATGTGCAAGCGCCCTCCGTGTTACATAAGGGATGACCCGTGGCCTCAGTTAGTCGGACAAGCGTTCGACATGCAGCGTCAAATAGGCAATTTCGTCGGTGGGAAAGGCAATTTTTAACCTCGATTCAATCACCTGTGCCACTCGCTTCGCCACTTCAAAACTCTCTGGCAATCTGTCCATAATCACGTCGGCAAGCGGATTCTGAATCGGCTCATCCCTCAACACGCGCTGAATTGCAAACCGCAAATGAATGACCATGCGAGCGTAATTCAGCTGTGTTCGAGGCAATGGTTTTCCAAGGATGCGCTCCAACTCGTGCACAGCTAGCGTGACGGCATCGGTCACGCGCACTGTCTCGCCAATGCCGTGCGCGTGGCTGGCTGAATGCAAGTGAAGGGTGAGGAACCCCACTTCCTCTTCCGGAATCGCAATATGAAAACGGTCCTCAATCCACGCAGCTCCCGTTTTTGCTACCGACCACGCCTGTGGATAGAGCATCTTAATCTCTTCGAGAAACGGGTTCTCAATATTGATGCCGCCCTGCAGCCGGGTCAGCGCAAACCCGATGTGATCGGCGAGGGCCACGTGGATGTGCTCGTGCAGTTCAACCCCGAGTTCACGCGTCGCCAGTGCAATAATCTCCTCCGCAATTCCCACCACTTCATTGGGAACTACGGAAAACAGTTGTTCAAAATGCTGCTGGTTCTCAGCGTGGACTAGAGAAAATCGCTTTTCAATTCGTGGATCGCCGAGGCCGAATACACTGCCCCGTCGCGCGCCGAACCCGATACCTCTGCCGATGACGATTTGCTCGTCCCCATTTTTCGCCTGTAAAATCAGCACGTTATTGTTTAAAACACGCTCAATCGCGTACGCCGTCACATTGTCACTCATAGAACCCCATCTTCCCTGAGACCTCTTCACTTTCTGAAAGTATATGGGCAATCGCTGAAACTTTTCAACGAAAATCCACAATTGAGCCCGTCAATGCTTTGACGTCTTCATATTCTTGCATTTTGCCAAGGATGGGCATTCGCCTATCTCCTATTGTGGCTTGATGAATACCATTGATGGTATAGCCGAATACCTATGTGGAGGACGGGGTGCGAAGTGCAACGACCAAGACGAAAACTGAATAAAAGGAAAAAGGACGCCTCGGTGTCATCGCAAAACTGGGTGATCATCGAAGAAGAGCCTGAGGATATATGGGAGCCCGAAGAAGAGGATGTGGCGGATGAACCGCAGAATGCAAATACACATGCAAATGAACCTGCACATGCCGTAGATCCCATTCCAAACACTCCCCAAAAGCCTGGCTTACAAGCTCGTAGGAACGACCAGAAGAAGTTCGTGATTTATACGGACGATTTGAGTAACCAGGTGGTCACCACAGAGAAGATCGCAAACCGCGCGATAGACGCTACAAAAATCAAGCCGGGCACCATCGCAACGGAACTGTTGACGGATTACGCAGTCGACTCTTCCAAACTCGGCGATAACAGTGTCACAGCGAAAAAAATCGCGCAAGCCGCCATCGACAACGACCATATCGCGAACAACGCCATCTCCGGAGAGAAACTTCAGGAGCGGTCCATTGATGGGAAAAAGGTCGCTCTTCACAGTTTGACCTCAGATCATCTCGCTGACAAGACCATCGATGCGATGAAAATCGCCGAAGGCTCTATTCAGACAAAACACATGCATAAGCAGTCCGTCACCTCTGACATCATCCAAGACCAGGCGGTCACCGCCGCCAAAATCGAGGGCGGCGCCATTCATGCGAACCATCTGGCCAACTCTATCATCGACGCGAGCAAATTGGCAGATGGCTGCGTGACCGACGAAAAACTGAAGAACCGCGTCATCACCGAGAGCAAATTGGCGGAGGGCGCAGTAGGGTCACAGCAGCTTCAGGAGCAATCCGTACAGGAACAGCACGTGACAATCGGGGCAATACGCTCCCATCACTTGGCAGACAGTGCCGTGATCGCCTCCAAGTTAGCGCCAAGTTCGGTCACGACAGATAAGATGTTCGATTTTTCCGTGACGACAGAAAAAATCGCCGACAACAGTGTGACTTCGAACAAGATTGACCAAGACGCAGTGAAGTCTAGTCACATTGCGCATGGCGCGATTCGGGCGGCACACATTCAGGAGAACGAAATCACTACGCCGTTGCTTAGCGACAAGGCGGTGACGAGCGAGAAGCTCGCGAACGGAGCGGTCACCGAAAGTACGTTGAGCGATAAGGCTGTAGGTGCCCGCCACATTAAAGAACAAGCCGTGCAAATTCACCACGTCGCCGATGGGGCAATCAGCACGCACCACGTCGTCGATCACGCCATCACCACGTCGAAGTTAGCCACCGAGTCCGTCTCGACGGATAAGTTGATCGACTTCACGGTCACAGGTCGCAAACTGGCGGATTTGAGCGTGGGTTCGGAAAAATTGATGCCAAATAGCGTGTCGGACTACCATCTCCAAAAGCATAGCGTCACTCGTGAAGCGTTGCGACCTGGGTCTGTCACAACGGAGCACATCGAACCTCAATCCATCGGAAGCGACCAAATCGCCGACAAGTCTATCCACACAAACAAACTGCAAACGCAGTCCGTCACCACCGAAAAACTCGCGGATGCAGCTGTGGACGCAACCAAACTACAGGCGGCCGCCGTCCAAGCGGCGCACCTCGCCACACACGCCGTGGTCAGCAATAAAATTGCGCCCGGCGCGATAGACAAAACGCACATCGGCGGTGGGGCCGTCGCCACCGAGATGGTGCAGGACCAGGCCATTACGACAAGTAAACTGGCGGACGCCTGTGTCGACTCACAAAAACTATCCACTGGGGCCGTGCAAGCAGCCCACTTGTCTTTACGCAGCGTGACACAAGACGCATTAGCGCCTGATTCCGTCTGTGCTGACCATCTTCAAGATCAATCTGTGACGACCGAAAAAATCACCGACGCATCCGTGGACGCAAACAAGATTCAGCAAAGGGCCATTGAGGCCAAACACCTCGCCACGCACGCAGTGGTCGGCGATAAAATTGCCCCTGGGGCGATAGACGAGTCGCACATCCGCGATGACGCTGTCACCACCGGCCTAGTGCAAGACCGGGCCATTACGACAAGTAAGCTGGCCGATGGCTGTGTCGACTCGCAAAAACTATCCACAGGGGCCGTGCAAGGGTACCACTTGTCTTCACACAGCGTGACACAAGACGCCTTAGCACCTGGTTCCGTCTGTGCTGACCATCTTCAAGATCAATCTGTGACGACCGAAAAAATCGCCGACGCATCCGTGAGCGCCAACAAGATTCAGGAAAGGACCATTGCGGCGGCACACCTCGCCACGCACGCCGTCATGGGCGATAAAATTTCCCCCGGTGCGATTGACGAGACGCACATCAGCGACGGCGCGGTCGCCGCCCGGATGCTGCAAGAGGGCACCATCACGACAAATAAACTGGCGGACGCCTGTGTCGACTCGCGAAAACTGTCGTTCGGGGCCGTACAAGGGTACCATTTGTCTTCGCACAGCGTGACACAAGACGCCTTAGCACCTGGTTCCGTGTGTCCAGACCATCTTCAAGCTCAATCTGTGACGACCGAAAAAATCGCCGACGCATCCGTGAGCGCCAACAAGATTCAGCAAAGGGTCATTGAGGCCAAACATCTCGCCACGCACGCCGTCATGGGCGATAACATTGCCCCCGGCGCCATAGACGAGTCGCACATCCGCGATGGCGCCATCACCACCGACCTCGTGCAGGACCAGGCCATTACGGCAGGGAAACTGGCGGACGCCTGTGTCGACTCGCAAAAACTATCGTTCGGGGCCGTGCAAGGGTACCACTTGTCTTCGCAGAGCGTCACACAAGACGCCTTAGCGCCTGGTTCCGTCTGCGTAGACCATCTTCAAGACCAATCCGTCACGACCGAAAAACTTGCCGACGCATCCGTGGACGCGAACAAGATTCAGGAAAGGGCCATTGAGGCGGCACACCTCGCCACGCACGCCGTGGTCAGTGATAAAATTGCCCCCGGCGCGATAGACGAGACGCACATCGCATATGAGGCGATCGCCACCGAGATGTTACAAGATTTCTCCGTCACCACGGAGAAGATCGCTTCGGAGGCCATCACCAGTGACAAGTTGGACTTTGCACCCGTACGAACGGCGAGCCAGCATAAAGGCACACTCCAACAGTTTGGCATAGCCCCGTTTGAATTTGGTCCAACTGACGAGTCAGTCGATGTCACCATCGCGTTGGATGAGGCGTTCCCCCACGCACAGTTCGTGGTCGTAGCGAACACCAACATCCCTGGCTGCTATGCGGTCGTGAAAGAACAAAGTTGCACAAGTATCACGATTTCCATGATGCAGGTAGGACCAATGCTTTTAAACTCTGGGGTCGTTCACTGGATCGCAATTGGCAGCCAGTCCGTGCAGACGTCGGAGATGCTTGAGAGCTCGAACGAGGTGGTACCCGATATGGAGCCTACGTACGAACTGCAGTACGATTTTGATGATGAGTCAGATATCAGCGACCCGTACACGCTATAACAGCACGTCCGCGTGAGCGATATCGGGACCATTCGGATTGAGTCATGGAAGGCGTGTGTCCACCCGGACACACGCCTTATTTCATCGTGCTCAATACTGGCACGAGCACAGGCGCAAGCAAGAAGGTCAGCCCTGCCGCCAGGACCATCGATAAACTCGCACACGTCCCTTCCATCTCGCCCAGTTCGAATGCCCTCGACGTCCCGATTCCGTGTGCCCCCATGCCAAACAGTGCGCCTCGTGCGACGGACGACCGAATTCGGAGATAGCGAATCGCCAGTGGTCCGACGACTATCCCACTCAACCCTGTAATAATCACGAATACAGCCGTGAGCGTCGGCACTCCGCCGAGGGTCTGTGAAATGTCCATCGCAATCGGTGTCGTAACCGACCGGGGTGCAACACTGGTCGAGATGGTGTGGCCCAATCGCAACAACCGCGCGAGGACGATCGAGGACCCAATCGCCACGCTCGCCCCGCTTAGTAGACTGACCAAGAACTCGACAATGTGCGTTTTGAGTACGTGGTAATTTCGGTACAGCGGAATGGCGAGTGCCACCGTTGTAGGGTTTAAAAGGTCAGTGAGCCATTTCGCACTGCCCATATACGTGGAGTAAGTGACGTGCGTCGCCAATAGAAATGCCAACACCAGTACGAGACAGGTGATGACTGGCGTCAAAGCGACGAGGCGCACCTTTTGATAGAGCTTTTTGCAGGCATAATAGAAGACCACCGTCATGAAAATCCCGAGCAAACTCAACATGAGGTGATATCCCTCTTTTCGTCCCTATGTTTCCTCCACCGGGTGATATTTTCCGCGACGAGCCCGGTCGACAACATCACGAGGGATGTGCTTGCCACGATGACGACGACAATTTGCAGCCCTTGGTGAAACAGCAGGTGCCCGTAAGTCATGATTCCAGCCGCCGAGGGGACAAAGAACAAGAGCATTTCACGGATGAGCCAATCCCCACCCGCCTCTACAAAGCGCAACTGAATGACACGGCACTTCAACAGGACAAACAACAATACAAGCCCCCAAATACTACCGGGGACGGGAATATGCGTCCAACGCGAGATCAGGGTCCCGATTTCGCTCAGTCCATATAGACCGGCTATCTGAGCTACTAACTTGAGAAAGCGCATAGCACTCACCCTCACTACACCATCGTTTTAAATCCAGTCTACGATGTCCCGATGAATATGTATAATATATAAATGTCCTACAATTAAGTCGTCGTACGAATCATATTCGCGGGGGGTCATTCCTTGGAACTCCGGCATCTCGAGTATTTTGTAGTGGTCGCAGACGAACTTCACTTTGGTCGCGCCGCCGCGCGTTTACAAATGACGCAGCCGCCGCTCAGCCAACAAATTCAACAACTTGAGCGAGAACTCGGGGTCGTTCTCTTCAACCGTTCAAACCGACACGTCGAGCTGACGAACGCGGGCAAGGTATTTTTGGAGGAAATTCGCGACGTGCTCATCCGAATCGAACACGCAAAGCAATCAGCGCGTCGCGCCCAACAGGGGATGCTGGGGCGCCTGATACTCGGATTCGTCGGTTCAGCGACGTATGACATTCTCCCAAATGTGATTCGCTCGTACCAGGAGCAATATCCAGATGTAGACATTTCCCTGCACGAGATGGCGACGCCTGCCCAAATTGCGGCGTTGCGCAGGGGCGATATCGATGTGGGCGTATTGCGGACGCCAATTTCCGATGGAGAGCTGTCGGTGGCGGCCATAGAACGCCATTATTGCGTTGCAGTGGTGCCTAAATCTCATCGATTCGCCACGCGGTCGAGTGTACGACTGGACGAGCTGACCGAAGAGCGCTGGATCTTGATCGCGAGATCCATTTGGCCGGGACTCCACGACGAGTTCCTCTCCGCCTGCCTCGCCGTTGGGTTCAGTCCATCCATCCGCCAGGAAGTGATGGAAGTGCAAACGGCCGTAGGGCTGGTCGCTGCAGGACTCGGCGTGAGCATCGTGCCAAGTTCGACGAGAAACTTGCATACACATGACGTCGTCTATCTCAAGATTGAAGGCGTCACGCCACAAGTGGAGATGGCTATCGCTTGGCGAAGAAACGAAACCTCTGAAGTCGTACAAGCATTTCTTGCGATGATGAACCTGCCGCGACAATCGAGATAGAAATTGCGCGGCGTCAACAGCTCGTCTCCCGTCGCCTAAGTCAGATCACTTATGAATCAAATTCTTGATTTTCTCTTCTGTGTCAGATCCGTGTGAGGGGGGACATTTATACCAGTATAGACAACAATCTGTATTAGGATAATAGTACGTGGCATCATGTTCGTGTAACAAAGTAGGCAATGGAGGCGTTCGTCGTGGAACGAGTCGCGATTACGGGAATGGGTGTAATCCCCCCCTCGGGAATGATGTAGATACGCACCCATATGTTCAAATGTGGATAAGATTGTGGATTAACCTGTTGATAACACCATCTCACTGTGGATAACCCTGTTGATAGCCATCTCAAACACCACATGTCCACACCCGTGTTGACGGATTGTGAACAAGGTTGTAAAAGCGTTTTTCGCTGCACAGCGATGTCCTTCGCAGTGTACGCTATCGATCACAACTCGTCCCACTTCAGGTTGGCAGATTTCGTGTAGTTCGTCACTTTCTGCTCGAAGAAATCAGTTTTCATGGAGTTCATCGCCGCGAACTGGTCGACCCATCGCATGGGGTGGTGGACGACCTCAGGGTAGAGTGGTTCCATGTTCAACGACTTCAGCCGAACGTTGGACAGGTATTTGATGTACTGAGTGATCAGTTCATCGGTTAAACCTGGAATGTGCCCATCCGTCACGTACTGCCCCCATGCGATTTCATGCTCCACCGCCTGCCGCATCATGTCTCGAAGTTCGTCGATTAAAGCGGGCGTCACAAGCTGCGGATTCTCTCGGGCGATTTCCTCAAAGATGTGCCGGAAGAGCGCCAGATGTGTCAATTCATCCCGTTGAATGTACTTGATTTCGGACACCGTACCGAGCATCTTGCCCTGTCTGCCAAGCGCAAAGAAGAAACTAAATCCGGAGTAAAAATACACGCCTTCGAGGATGAAGTTTGCCATCACCGTCCGAACTAGGTTTTCGTCGCTCGGGTCCTGGATGAACTGTTCGTACCTATCCGTAATAAACTGATTCCGCTTCAGCAAATGCTCGTCATTGCGCCATTCGTTGTAAATGGTGTCGCGCGTCTTCGCACTGACCACGGAGTCGAGAATATATCCATAGGACTGAGAGTGAACCGCTTCTTGAAACGCGTGTACGGTTAAACACAAGTTCACCTCCGGGGCCGTGATGTACTCGTTGATGTTCGGCAGGTTATGCGTCTGGATGCTGTCGAGAAAGATGAGAAACGAAATAATCTTGTTGAAGCTGCGCTGTTCATGTTCCGTGAGCGTCGGGTATTGACGTGCATCGTCCCCGAGCGCGATCTCCTCGGGAATCCAAAAGTTGCTCATCATCGCTCGATACATGCGGTAGGCCCACTCGTACTTCACGTTGTTCAACTCGAGCAGGTTGGTGGTATTCCCGCCAATCATTCGCCGGTTTCCCCAGTCCCTGTCGCCAATTTCGTTAAATAGTTTTGTCCGCTGCAACTGCATAAATAGTTCCCTCCACACTAGAAGTTGTTTCCGAGTTCTGTTCACTCACTCAAGACGAACACGCTACACAATCCTCGACTTCCACCGATTGATTTCGCACGTAGTAGACGGTCTTTAAGCCACTTTTCCAAGCCTGCACGTACAGGTTTAGAAAATCGCGAACATGGATGTCTGGCGTGATGTATAAGTTAAATGACTGCGACTGGTCGATATGCCGCTGGCGGACGGCACACGCGCGAATGCTCCAGAGTTGGTCTATCGCATGCGCCTCTTTGTAGAACCAGAATGTCTGTGGGTTTAGGTTCGGTGGCGTCTGCGGGACCACCCCATTCTTTTTCTCTTCGAGAAAGAAACGGGAGAACACCGGATCGATGCCTGCGGTGCTGCCCGCGATGAGGCTTGTACTACTCGTCGGCGCGATGGCGAACAGATACGCATTCCGCAGTCCATGCGTCGCAACTTCGCTTCGCAACCAATCCCAATCCGGGCCCCCCTCGCGACTTTGATAACCACGGCGGTCAAAATAGGCGCCCGTTTGCCAATCAGACCCTTCAAACAGCGCATAGGGCCCCTTTTCCTTCGCCAGTTCCATCGACGCCTTCATGGCGAAGAAATTGATCCATTCAAACAGTTCATCCACATGCTTCAGATGTTCCTCGGACTCCCAGACGATGCCTCGCTCTGCCAGGTATTGATGATAGCCGCTGATCCCCAAGCCAATCGCACGGTATTTGCGATTTGTTACCTCCGCTTGCTTGACGGGGTAGTAGTTCAAATCGATGACGTTGTCCATCGCGCGGACCTGTGTGCAGACAATGCGCTCCAGGGATTCACGACTGCCACTTCTACCCAGGTTTAAAGAAGAGAGGTTGCATACGACAAAGTCGCCTGCCTCATAGCGCACGACGACATTGCCGTCTTCGAGGGATTCCTCCATCGAACGCATCGGTTTCATATTCTGCATAATCTCGGTACACAGGTTGCTGCAATAAATCATCCCGGCGTGTTGGTTGGGATTCAGTCGATTCGCGGTGTCCCGAAAGAACAAAAACGGCGTCCCCGTTTCAAATGCGGACTGCATGATCCGCTTCATGACGTCAATCGCAGGAACTTCCACCCTATCCAGGTCTCTGTGGTCGATACAAGCCTGATACCGCCGTTCAAACTCCTCGCCCCACGCGTCTTCCAGCCGGAATCCCATCACCTGTTCCACCTCGTACGGGCAAAACAGATACCACATCTCCCGACGCTCTAGTCGCCGCATAAATTCGTCCGGGATACAGACCCCCGGGAAGATGTCATGAGCTTTCATCCGCTCGTCGCCGTTGTTGGTGCGCAACTGCAAGAAATCGTGGATGTCCTTGTGCCACACATCCAGGTAAATGGCCACGGCCCCGCTACGGACACCGAGTTGGTTGCAGCTCACCGCCGTGTTGTTGTAATTTTTCACCCACGGGATAACGCCCCCACTGGCGCCTTTATGGTTGCGAATCGCCGATCCTCTGGCTCTCACCTTCCCCACATAAATGCCCATGCCGCCGCCGAACTTTGAAACCCGTGCAAACGCTTTGTCGGTTTCGTAGATGCTGATGAGATCGTCATCTGGCATGTCGATGAAGCAAGAACTGAGTTGATGAAACGGTTTGCGGGCGTTGCTGAGTGTCGGAGTCGCAACGGTCGCCTCAAGCTTGGACAAGACATCATAGAACTGCTTTGCGCGCTCCAGTTTGTCCACTTCGTCCATGGCCAAATGCATCGCAACCCCCATGAACAGCTCCTGTGGCAGCTCCAAGAGCTCCCCTCGATGGCCCTTTAGCACGTAGCGGTCGATCAACTGTTTTAACCCCACATAATTAAGGAGCAGGTCGCGCTCCGGCCGTATGTACTTGGCGAGTTCGTCGATTTCAGCCTTCGTGTAATGTTCTCGAACATACCGCCCATACCGCCCGAGGTCCTCAAGTTGGACGATAAGCCCGTAAAAATCCCCATATCCCAGAGAGGAATATCCGCGGTTACGCGCCGATTCCTTGTAACAATCGTGCAGAAGCAGCCGCGCAGCAGCGAATTGCCAATTGGGTTCCTCGACGGTGGTCTTCTCCACGGCCAGTTGAATCATGGTCCTCGCCACTTCCTTCGTCGACAACCCATCCCTCATCTGCGCTTCTAAAGCCATTTCCAAACTGCACGGCTCGCAACCTGCCAGTCCAGCACAAGCTCGTTCGACGGTCTGCTGAACCTTCTTTGCATCAAAGGCCACGGTCGTCCCGTCTCGCTTCTGGATCATCATCGTTTGACGACTGGAAACATCCGGTACTTCAACCGCTCGTATGGTCAACTGCCATTCCTCCCAATCTTCCTACCAAATAAAAAGCACCCCGTCCCCTCGAGGGAACGGAGTGCCTAAGTCACGAAGCGCAAGGTGAAATTCAAATCACACCAATGGGACATGAAGCTAAAATGTCCGTCGTTTCCAAAGCCCTCCCCAATCCCTCGTGGGGGTGTTGCAAGGACAAACCGGGCAGGTCTCCGGACTTGGATTCATTTGCAGAAACTAGCCTTCCCCGAATCATCGAGTGGCTGGTGGCAAGAGCCACCAACAGTTTGTGCATCTTCCTTACCGTGGCGAGGACCGCTCCAGAATTTCACTGGATTCCCTTTTCACCCACATCGTGGGCACCTGGTTTACAGATCAAGTTGTAGCGTGAGTATAACACCATATATTGTGTCTATCAAATATTTTTTAATAACAAAGCACCATATCCGAATCTTTTGGATTTCTCAAACGCCGAAACTAGCAGCAGGCGCAGAGACTTCTGGCGCTTCGTCCGGTTTATTGATGGGACGAGTCCACCCAAATATGTGCGAGCGGATCTTCCTCCAAATTTCGGTTGATGTAGTAGCCATGTACCCACGGCTGGATGGCGTAGATGTACTTGCCGTAGTACAGCGGGACAATCGTCGCGTCATGCATGACTTGTACCGTCACCTGCTTGTACAAATTCGCCCGATCCTGCTGATTTGTATCCGTCTGCGCTTCGTCGAGCCAGTGGTCAACCTGTGCATTTGAATACATCGTAGAGTTGTTTGCCGGCTGTTCTGAAGAATTGAGCAGCGTGTAGAGGAAGTCGGACGCATCCGGGTAAGTCTGATTCCAGTCGATCAAAAAGGACGCTTGATTTCCCTTCGCGTTCAGCGTCAGAAACGTACCCCAACTGGTCGGTTCCGGGGAAATGTCGATGCCGACCGCCTTTAGGTCACTCTGAATCTGGTTGATGATCTGTAACGTCGACGGATCATTACTGCTATAAAACTTCGCCCTAATTGGCAGCGATACACCGGACTCTTTTAACAATTCCTTCGCCTTTTGCGGATTGTACGCGTAATTGACGTCGCTCGGCAGGTCGTCCACATGACCAAATACACCTGGTGGCGTCGGTTGATTTGCCACGGTATCCTGATTCTCTAACAGTTTGACGATCAGTGGTTTGTCAATGGCATACTCTACGGCCTGACGCACCTTGACATTCGTAAACGGCTGCTGTTGCACATTGAGTCCCATATACCAGATGGTTCCGGCCGACGACGTGAGTATGTCCTGTTTGAGGTTCGGATTCGAAACGAACTGATGATACGCGGATGAGGGGATGCCCCGCGTGTTGAACCCCAGAAATGCGGTCTCTCCTCGTTGAAATCTCATGGCGTCTAATTCCGTGTTGTTGTTGTACGTAAATGTAATTTGATTCAAGTAGGGAAGCTGGTTTCCGTGCTCATCCTTCTGGAAGTAATGTGGGTTTCTCGTCAGGACCGCCACGTTGTTGGTATTGCTCTTCAATTCAAATGCACCAGTGCCCATTGGTTTGTCCAGTCCAAACGCCGCGTCGCCGACCCGTTCAATCCACGCAGGATCGATCCCGACAAAAAAGTGCATAGAAAGAATATTCAGGAAAAAAGGCTCCGGTTTTGTTAGGACGATTTTCAGGGTGTACGGGTTCGGTGCGGTCACTCCACTGATCTTCGTCGACTTCCCATCGTGATACGCAGTGGAGCCTTGAATGATGGGGTCGATTAACGACTCACCCGGGGACGCGATGTTCTTGTTGAGCATGCGCTCGAATTCAGCGATGTAGCTTTCGGCTGTAAGCGGGTCTCCATTCCAGAAGTGAATACCTTTTCGCAGGTGAAACGTGTACGTTTTCCCATCGGACGAAACGTCCCATGTTTGAGCGACATCGCCCACGATGTCGTTGGTCGTTCCTTTGTAGGTGACCAGTTGATCGTACATGGATTGGACGAACTCATCCGACAGGACGTCTTCGGCAACGGCTGGATCGATAGAATGAATGTCCTGACTCATATCGAGTTGGAGATCTCCACCTCGGATTGGGTCACTCTGCTGATTTTTGATAGACTTCGTATCTGGAGTCTGTCCAGATGCATTGGAAGTGGCCGTACCGCATCCGGACAGTAAGAAAGCAGCCATGCTGACGGTCGTGACAAAGGCGCAGCCTTGTCTTCGCCAATTGACCATTAAAATCCCCCCTAACGATTTATATCGGATCTGTGTGAGCCGGCCGACCTCGGAGCCATCAATCATTACTCGTGTGACCTACGGATCGCCACTGTTCAAACTCATCGCGAACCTTTTGGAATGCGTGTGGATTCGCAAACAAGTCGTATGCGGTCATCGCCAATGCCTTGGACGCCTGATTTAAGGCGACTAAGCCATCCTCCGACGCGGCCGCGTCGCGAAACTCCGGCGTGTGGTTAGAGTGGTCCCCGATGCGGATGTATGGGTGAATCGTGGCCGTGACGCGCCCGACGTTGCCGATGTCGGAAGAGCCCAAGCCGCTCCCAGCCGGTGGGTCAACCACCTCAATGCCCATCGAGATGAGGTTTTGCTTAAACAATTCTCCAAGTGCCTTGTTGTTGTTGCGTTCCGCATAAATGAGACCTTCTTCAATTGCGCATCGGGCGCCAACTGCCTGTGAACAATGTCGGACGGCCTCGTAAACTCTCTGGCGAACCACGTCGAGCCCTTCCACTGTGGCCGCCCGGAGAATAAACTTCGCCTCACAGTACTCAGGGACGACGTTGGGTGCCGATCCGCCTTTCGTGATAATTCCGTGAATTCGCACGTCGCTTTTGAAGAACTGTCGTAGGCCGTTGATGGTTACGAACGTCTGAATCACTGCGTCCAGCGCGCTGATTCCTTCTTCGGGGGCTGACGAGGCGTGTGCTTGGCGACCATAGAATTTGAATGTCGCATCGACGCAGGCGAGCGATCCACGAGTGACGGTCGTCATGTTGCGCGGGTGACACAGCATAGCGGCGTCGATATCGTCAAACACACCTGCTTCGCACATGACAATTTTACCACCACCATCCTCTTCTGCCGGCGTGCCGATGACGACAATTTGACCGGGCAAATCAGGGCAGGCATCGTGCAAGGCGAGCGCCGCCCCTACCGCTGCGGTGCCAATCAGATTGTGCCCGCAGGCGTGTCCAATCTCCGGCAGGGCATCGTACTCGGCTAATACCGCGACGACGGGTCCCTCTGACTGCGCGCCCCAAGATGCTCGGAAGGCGGTTTGCAGACCGGCGATTTCTCGCTCCACCCGAAATCCCGCGTCCACTAACGGCGCGGCTAACCACTCCACCGCTTGGTATTCTGCGAAACTAAGTTCAGGATTAGCGTGTATTTTCAACGCGAGTTGGCGCAGTTCGGCGTCCCGAGCATCTACAGCCTGTTGTATCCGCGCCTTTGCCAATTGTTGCTGATTGACGACCACATTGACACCCTCCTGTTTGAATTTTTATAAAACAAATCTTAAATGGAGGGTTTATATAAGTACAATTCATCATTTTTTGTACGCGAGCAAAAATCTATTTATAGTTGGTAGAGATGCACCCGTCCGCATGTCCACACCTAGTCACTCACAGCGCCTCATATGACTGATAAACTTATCCATCAGTGCATATTTCAACGTCGATTCGCGATAAAGCATCCAAGTCGACCGGAGAATTGGCTCCCCGTTTCTGTGCACCAAATCCTCTCGATACAATCCGTCGTCATCATGAATGAAGTCACTTGGGATAATGGCGTATCCAGACACGTGTTTGACCATCTCTTTGCACGTTTCAAAACTGTCCACCTGCATGGTAATCGTGGGGGGTTCGTGAAACCGCTCATACCACCACTTGTCTATCGCCTGGGTCAAAGAGGAGTGCGCATAGCTGACCAATTTGTTGGAGAGGATAGGCGGTTTATAACTGATTCGCGGCAACTTCGGAAGCTCGTCCAAATGGACCGGCGATTGGGAAATGATACAAATGCGCTCCTCGTTTAGCAGATGTTTCTCGTCAAACCACGGGAAGTCACCACGTACCACCCCAACATGAATGTCGTCGTTGATGAGCAACTCGTATATTTCCTCGCTCCACCCCGTCGTCACGTTGATATGGGCCTTTGGGTACTGCGTACTGAACCGTTGCAGGATAGACGGGAGATTGTGGAGTCCGAAGTAGCTGGACACCCCGATTCTGATGTTTCCGTGCACACCACCCTGCATGTTGGCGATATCGTCTTTTATATTTTTTAATTCCGCAATCATTTTTCTCGCATAACGGACCAGATACTCCCCTTCCGGCGTTAGCCCGATTCCCTTTCCCTGTCTCGCAATCACCGGTGCATTAAATTCCCTTTCAATTCTTCGCAGTCGATACGTCAGCGCTGGCTGCGTAATGTACAATCGTTCGGCGACTCGCGTGAGGTTCTGATCCTCTGATAGACACTGAAGGAGCAGATAGTCCTTTTCGTCCACATAACGCCCCCCTTGATGAGTGGTCACCCGCCGCCCATCTCCCTTGTTTCACGTTTCATTCTATACCGTTTTACCGCGGTGACGCAGCCAACCGTTGAAAGTAATCGAAGCTCACCGACGAAGCATCAGCTTATCCCACACTTTATCCTTGTACCGCACCGCGAACATGCGCACGGCGACCACTATGGAGATGGTCGACAACAGCGGAATCGGCTCCAGGAACCCACGTCCGCCAATCGCGACCGCGACACCGACTAGAACGGCGAGAATCGCGTGTATTTCTTCACGCAGGGCAATCGGTTTTCGCCCCGCCAACAAATCCCGGATGACCCCTCCCCCGATGCCTGTGAATAGAGCCGCCATCACGGTCATGCCCAGGTTGTCCCCAAACTGACGCGCGTAGAGGGCCCCCTGAAGTGAAAAGGAAGCCAATCCGATGGAGTCAAAGAACAGACCCCACTTTTTCCAATGGTGGATCCACTTTGTGGACAAAATATAGAGAATGGCGAGAGTGCCCACGACGAGCAATAATGTTTCCCGGTCCCAAAGTTTAGTCACCGGTACACCGATGACCGTGTTTCGAATGACACCTCCGCCAAACGAGGTGGTTAGTCCAAGTATGAATACGCCGATCATACGATACTTCGCCTGAAGAGCGACAAACGCTCCACTGGCTGCATACGCGCAAGTACCAATACCGTGTAAGACAAGCCATCCCAGGCTTTCCAATGTTCTACCTCCCTATTATTCCTTAGGCGCCACGACACAAAAACGATGACCCTTGTCGCCAAAAAGCCTCAAAGCTTTTGCCCCATGCCTTCCAGCACACCTAACATCAATGCAAACGTGCGGTTCACATCCGGGCTGCGCAGCGCTTTGGCCAGTTGAAACACGCCAACCCGCTTCCCAGATTCCAAGTTGTCTTGCCCACGCTTCAGGCCGACGACGAGCGCCTCGCCGAGCGCATTCACATGAGACGGGTCGATTTTGCTCACCATCGAACACGCCGTCATAGCATTCTTTATGGTATTCAGCACGGACGGCTTCAAGATCTGCTCCAAGGCGATGGACGCGACTTTTTCCTTCGAGTTCAGCAGTGCGTGAAGGATGTCTAGCAGGCCACTATCGTGCAGGTCTTGTATGACAACCAATAGGCTGTTGATCGCCTCTCCGTGCGCAGCGAACGCCTCTTGCATCGCTTGTGAGGCGTCTTTTAACTGATCCTCTTTCGTCGGCTCCAACCGATTAACGTTGGTCGTGGGCTTCGCCATGATCGGTCACCTCCAAGGCTTTGTCTTGAACAGAAACGTAGCCCGGTCGATTCCACTTTCGCCATACCTCCACACCCTGTTGTGGATTGCGCTTGCCAAAACGCGGATTATTTTTGCGCAAGGGACGCCGCCCCTTTTCGCGCAGCACTTGCATCCGCACAAATGTCTCTTTGTACGCCGGCGTGTTGGTTCGTGTATCCGTCGTCGGACCAGTCAGTAGGTTAACGGCTGACGCTTCGCTCGTCGTATTCATGGGAAGGTACAATTCTTTCCCGTGAACTCGATCCGTGACAACGACATGAACCTTCACCTTTCCATAGGGAGATTCCAACAAAACGAGCGATCCGTCGCAAATCCCCCGCTCCTGCGCCAGTTCCACAGAGACCTCAACGAACGTATCCGGGACCTTCTCACGAAGTCCAGAGGACTTATCCGTCATGTTTCCTTCGTGGAAGTGTTCCAGCAACCGCCCGTTGTTCAGGTGTAAATCAAATTCCCCTGCGGGCTTGGCGGGAGCGATCCAATTTGCTGGGACGAGCCGCGCTTTGCCGTCGGCGTGGGCGAACCCTTCCATGTACAAGCGAGGCGTATCCGTACCGTCACTGGCAACCGGCCAGAGCAGACTCTGGTAACCTTCGAGCCG
Source organism: Alicyclobacillus fastidiosus (assembly GCF_026651875.1). Classification (GTDB taxonomy): domain Bacteria; phylum Bacillota; class Bacilli; order Alicyclobacillales; family Alicyclobacillaceae; genus Alicyclobacillus; species Alicyclobacillus fastidiosus. The sequence continues at coordinate 4,748,285 of NZ_CP104067.1, forward strand.
TTCATAACTCACGCCCGCGAAAATCGGCGAAAGAGCAGCTGCCTCCGCCATCACTTCGCCCGGATCTCGATAGGTCCAGCCTGCGCCCATTCGATTTGCGATAGCGGTGATGATCTCCCAGTCGGGCTTTGACTCTCCGAGTGGCTCCAGCACCTGATAAAGCCGCTGAATTCGCCGCTCCGTGTTCGTGAACGTGCCTTCTTTCTCCAAGCTCGGGCTGGCTGGTAGGACGACGTCAGCAAACTGCGCTGTCTTCGTCAGGAACACGTCTTGGACGACAAAGAAATCCAGTTGACTCAGGGCTTCATGAACGTGATTCGAGTTGGTATCGACCCACGCCATATCCTCTCCCATGAGGTACATGCCGTGGAGATTGCCTTTGAGGATGGCATTTAACATCATTTGATTATCCATTCCTGGCGTAGCAGGAATGGTCACTCCCCAAGCTTGTTCAAAATTCCTGCGAGCCGTCTCGTCGGCGACCAACTGGTACCCTGGCAGCCAGTTTGGCAGTGTGCCAAAATCGCATGCACCTTGTACGTTATTGTGTCCCCGCAGCGGGAATGCACCAGCACCAGGGCGGGCGAAGTTTCCCGTTACGAGCAATAGGTCACTGATGGCACCACTTGTCTCACTGCCCCCGCGTTGTTGCGTGACACCCATCGCCCAGAGGACGGCGACACCATCGGCATCATGAATCATCGACGCCATCTGCATCAACTGCGCTTTCGAGATGCCCGTTTCCTGTTCGGCATATTCCAACGTGTATGGGCGAAGTGACTCGACCAGCGAACCCAACCACCTTGTCGTTGAGGAACTGCGCGTCGTGCCACTGCCGGTCGATGATGTATTTGGTCACCGCCGACAGCCAGACGTGGTCTGTGCCGGGTTTCGGTCGTACGAATAAATCCGCGCGCTCCGCCATCTCGTGCTTGCGAAGGTCGACGACCATGAGCTTTTGGCCGTTCAACTTGTGCGCGCGTTTGACACGCGTCGCCAGAACCGGATGCGCCTCCGCGGGATTGGCTCCGACGATGATGACAAGCCCCGCTTTCGCGATGTCCTTTATGGTGCCGGCGTCGCCGCCAATTCCCACCGTGCGCATCAACCCATCCGTTGCCGGGGATTGACAGTACCTCGAACAGTTGTCGATATTGTTCGTCCCGATTACGCCACGCGCCAGTTTTTGCATGAGGTAATTCTCCTCATTCGTCACTTTCGACGAAGAGATGAAGCCTAGTGCGTCGGGTCCGTACGTCTGTTTCAACTCGCCAAACTTCTCTGCGATGAGGGTCAATGCCTCGTCCCAACCCGCCTCATAAAACGTATCGCCGCGGCGAATCAGCGGTTTTTTCAGGCGCTCTTCGCTATTGACGAAATCCCAGCCGAACTTGCCCTTGACGCATGTCGAAATGCCATTTACCGGAGCGTCTTCAGTCGGCTCTATCTTTAATAGCTCCCGGCCCTTCGTCCAAACGTCGAACGTGCAGCCGACGCCGCAGAACGTGCATACGGTCTTGGTCTTTCGAATTCTTTGCTCACGCATCGCCGATTCGATTTCGGAGATGGCAAAGATCCCGCCGTACCCAGGCTCCACATCTTTAATCAGCTCGATCATCGGCTGTAGCACTCCGGCTGGCATCCCTGACAGGTATCCCGCATTTCCGAGCATCGACTTCTCCATCAAGGCGTTGGTCGGGCACACAGATACACAGTGGCCGCATGACACGCAGGACGACTCATCGATGGCGACGTCGTCGTCCCAAACCACTCTCGGCATCTCGCGCTCCCAATCAATGGATAACGTCTCGTTCACCTGAAGGTCTTGACACGCCTCGACACAGCGTCCACAGAGTATGCACTGGTCGGGATCATATCGATAAAACGGATTGGACATGTCTTTTCGTAGCCTTTGGGCCGGTACGGGTAGCGTTGATGTTCAATTTTCATCAGTTCCGCCGTGTTGTGCAGCACGCAGTTGCCGTTGTTGTTGTCGCAGACGGTGCAGTACAGCATGTGGTTTTCAAGAATTCTGTCCATGGCCTCCGTCCGTGCGGCACTCGCGAGGCGAGTCGTGGTCTCCACCTTCATTCCAGGTGTCACCATCGTGGAGCACGCTCTCACGATTTCCCCACCCACTTCGACCATACAGGTGTCACACGTTTGAATAGGCCCCAAATTCGAATGGTAGCAAACGTGCGGATGTTCGATCCCATTCTCCATCATGGTCTCCAAAATCGACTGACCGTCGGAACCTTCATACTGGACTCCGTCGATTTCGACCGGGAATCGGGTGCGCAGCGCGCCAGAATCACTCATCGAGAACCCCCCTAGAAAAATAAAAAACTCCACCAAAACCAGGGCCCCTGTACACTAGGGAAGCTGGTTTTAGTGGAGTAGTCTCAAGCACATCCTGTACTCGTGTACCAATCCACAACGATTTTGTTGTTACCCCCAAGTCTATCAAATCGCGTTTTCGTCGTCGAGCCCCAGCGGACGATCAAATACGTAAACCGTCATGGCAATATCTAGGTCGACGTCGAAATCGCAAAACAACGTAATCAGTTTCGCCCCGACAACCTTTTCGACGTCCGCTCGCAATGCCGCGTCTTGATAAATCTGTTTGATAAACGTCGTGCGAAGTTCGCGGACCAACCGTCTCCCGTCCTCCGACCCGACAGCAAATTTCTCCACACTGGTCAGATTGCCCTTCATTTCACAAACGGCCCAAGGGCCGACAAATCGCGTTGTGATTTGTTCCGGGCCCTTACCGACATGCTTCTTTCGAATCTCTCTGACGAGATTGCTAAACGCGTGTGCAACTTTGGTTGTGCTCATGGTACCTCCGATACATGCCCGGTCCGTCGCCATACGGCCGTGATTACATTCCGTAGGAAGTCGAATGCAGCACGACACCTGGGTTCTTGTCGAGGACCAAACGAATCGAAAATTCATTCGGGAAGAGCATGACGAGCCTATCGTCTTTGTCTTTGACGACAATGATGGAATGGCGGTCGTAGTTGAGCTTCTCAATGTCGTCAGACGACTCAATCCATCGCGCGAACGAGTAAGGCAGGTTGTACAGTTCCACATCCGTTCCGTATTCCGACTTCATCCGGTACTGAAAGACTTCAAACTGCAACTGGCCGACTGCGCCAAGCACCATGTCCTCGGTCCGGTTGGCCTGCCGAAACACCTGGATGGCACCTTCCTCGGACAGTTGTTCGATCCCCTTGTGAAATTGCTTATACTTCAGGGTGTTTTTGACATACACACGTGCAAAATGCTCAGGGGAGAACTGCGGCAACTTCTCGAAGTGGAAGCGTCCGCTCTCCGTCAGCGTGTCACCGATGCGAAATAGACCGGGATCGAAAATGCCGATGATATCCCCAGGGTACGCTTCGTCGATGATCTCGCGGCCCTGCCCAAAAAACTGCTGCGGCTGGGCGAGGTTCGCCTTTTTGCCGGTGCGCACGTGAAGCACGTTCATCCCGCGCTCGAACTTGCCGGAACAGATGCGGATGAAGGCGACCCTGTCACGATGCGCAGGATTCATGTTGGCCTGGATCTTGAACACGAATCCGGAAAACGACGGATTGGTCGGCTCGATGACCCCGGCGTCCGTTTGGCGAGGACCTGGGGCAGGGGCGAGATCGATAAACTGATTCAGGAACGTCTCCACCCCGAAATTCGCGATGGCGCTGCCGAAAAAGACAGGGGTAAGCTGTCCACGGCCCACGAGTTCTTCGTCGAACGGGTCCCCCGCGATATCCAAGAGCATCACTTCGTCTTTCAATTGGTCGTGTAAATCTGGTCCAAGCACTTCACGAAGGCTAGGATGGTCGATGTCTTCCACCTGGATGTCCTCCGTCTCCTCCCCACGTTCCGTAAAGCGCTCAAATCGACAATCCGCCCGATTATAGATCCCCTGGAATTCCTGACCCATGCCGATGGGCCAGTTCATCGGGCACGAGCGGATGCCAAGCACCTCCTCTATCTCCTCGAGCAGCGCAAGCGGGTCCTTCCCTTGGCGGTCGAGCTTATTGATGAATGTGAAAATCGGAATGCCACGCATCCGACAGACTTCAAACAGTTTGATGGTTTGCGGCTCTACGCCCTTCGCAGCGTCAATCAGCATCACGGCGCTGTCGGCCGCAGTGAGGGTGCGATACGTGTCCTCGCTAAAGTCTTCGTGACCAGGCGTATCGAGGATGTTGATGCGTCGATTGCGGTAGGAAAACTGCAACACGGTCGACGTAACGGAAATTCCTCTTTGCTTCTCGATTTCCATCCAGTCGGATGTCGCATGGCGTCTCGCCTTCTTGCCCTTGACGGCACCCGCTTCGCGAATGGCGCCGCCGAATAGCAACAATTTTTCGGTCAACGTCGTCTTCCCCGCGTCGGGGTGCGAAATGATGGCGAATGTCCGCCGCTCTATCTGCGTTCCTTGCTGTTTCGTGGATTCTACCGGCACTTATGCCACTCCTGTATCGTTAATATCCGTCATTATGAGTGTACCACGTGTGCCACCGTGGCGCCCGACAGATATGGAGCAGAAACCGTGACGATAGTCGCACGTTCCTCACAACTGCAAGCAAATCGCCGTGTGGGCCTCATTCATAGCGCCGCCTCCGCTGTGATGTAGGGATGTTCAATTCTTCTCGATACTTCGCGACCGTCCGCCGCGCCAGCGAAATCCCCTGTTCGCGCAGTCGCTTCGCCAGCTCCTCATCAGACAGTGGTCGGGTTGCATCCTCCTGCGCGATGAAGGTTCGAATCCATTGCTTGGCCGCCTGCGTGGAAATGGCCCCGCCTTCGGACTTCAACTCTGCTGTGAAGAAATATTTAAACTCTAGTACTCCTTGCGGGGTATCCATATATTTTCCTCGGACCGCACGGCTGATGGTAGACTCGTGCAACTCGAGCTGATCGGCGATTTGGCGCAGTGTCATCGGCTCGAGCGCGCATGGTCCGGCCTCGAAGAACGCTTGTTGTCGGCTGACAATGGCACTGGCCACGCGGAGGACTGTGGCCTGCCTCTTCTCCAGGCAGTGACTCAACCAGCTCGCAGACTGCAAGTGCTGTCGCAGGAACTGTTTCGTGGCGAGGTCAGGGGCGCTGTCAAACATCCGCACATACGACCGATTCACGTGCACGCGGGACAGCGACCACTCGCTATCGACCGCTCGAAACATCCCGTCTACCTTTTTTACCACGACGTCTGGGATGATATGTTGTGGGACCGTGTCACCCAACACGAGCCCCGGGCGCGGATTCAGTTCCTTGATGATGGCGACCGCCGCCCGCACCTCCTCCACGTCCACATGCAACGCTGTTGCGATCTTGGAGAATTTGTGGGTCGCGACGTCCTCCAGGTGATGGCGGACCAGGGTTTCTGCGAGCGCACGCCGTTTCGAAGGCACTTGTCTCAGTTGTAAAAGCAGGCAATCGTGGAGATTTCGGGCGCCGATGCCCGCTGGCTCGACTTCCTGCAGCAAGGCGACCGCCGATTGGACAGTGGCCCTATCCGCCCCACACAGCGCGACCAACTCCTCATCCGTCTCGCGCAGATACCCACTGTCCTCGAGCAGTCCCGTAAGAAATAGCGCGACCCTCGTCACTTTTGGGTCATTGGAGAGCAATCGGACCTGCTCTGCGACGACATCCGTCATCGTCTGACGAACCGCCACGCGCTGTTCAATAGGGGCCGCCGCCGCGCCGCTTCCCACGGTTTTCCGCGATACGGGATAGGCGCTTTGAGATGTGGATGAAGGGGTCCGAGGAGAGACCTCGACGAATGGATTGGCCATCGAAAACTCTTCGACCCATTCGGATAGCTCTTCCCCCGTAAATCGAAGCACGTCGATGGCCTGCTTCATTTGTGTCGTGATGGCCAGTTTTTGCTTTTGTTCCTGGTGAAGGTCAAAACTCATGTACACCGTTGTTCACCTCCGAAGTTGCAGTGACATCTCGATTTATGGCCACGCGACGACAGCTACTACCTAGATCATCTCTCAATATTGCGACAAGTCAATCGGGAATAAAAAGGAACGCCGCAGAGAAACTCTGGGCGTTCCACGAATCAAACACGCTTTGCTGCTCCTTGCCGCCAGCCGACGACATCGCGCCAAAGACGAGCGGCATCTGCATTCAATTCAGCTTTGGATACCGCCAAGGGAGACGTATTTGATGTCAAGGTACTCTTGAATCCCATACATGCTCCCCTCACGTCCGAGACCAGACGACTTGATCCCGCCAAATGGAGCCTGTGCCGTCGACGGCATGCCATCGTTCGCCCCAATGATGCCATATTCCAATTTCTCAGCCAGTCGGAACACGCGCCCCACATCCCGGGTAAAGAAATACGATGCGAGGCCGTACGGGGTACTGTTGGCCTGTCGAATCACTTCTTCTTCCGTGTCAAACGGAATCACGGCGGCGACTGGGCCAAACGTCTCCTCTTGCGTGATGAGCATCGAGTGATCGACATTGGCAAGCACGGTCGGCTCAAAGAAGTACCCTGTCTCCCCGATCCGCCGTCCCCCGATGACGACTTTCGCGCCTTTGGCCACGGCATCGGCAACGTGTCTCTCGACCTTCGCGACACCGTCTCGTTCGATGAGCGGCCCCACCGAAATGCCGTCCAGCAGTCCGTTGCCAACTTTCATGCGACCCATTCGCTCTGCCAATTGCAGCGTAAACGCTTCATAAACCGCACGGTGCACGTAAAAGCGATTTGCGGACACGCAGGTCTCGCCCATGCCGCGCATTTTGCAGAGGACGGCGTGATTCACGGCTGCCGCGAGGTCCGCGTCGTCAAACACGATGAAGGGGGCGTGCCCGCCAAGTTCGAGCGACACGCGCTTCATCGTGTCCGCCGCTTGCCGCATGAGGATTTTTCCAACTTCAGTCGATCCGGTGAACGAGACCTTGCGCACGCGAAAATCATCCATGATCACCTTGACGAGCGCGCTGGCTTCCGTTCCGCTGACGACCGACAGAACCCCTTGCGGCAAGCCGGCTTCCTCGAGTATCCGAGCTATCTCAAGCGCGGACAGCGGAGTGAGCTCAGACGGCTTCACAATCATCGTGCACCCAGCCGCCAAAGCCGGCCCCAGCTTTCTCGTAATCATGGCCGCCGGGAAATTCCACGGCGTGACGGCTGCGGTGACGCCGACCGGTCGCTTCAGTACGACAATCCGCTTATCACGCGAACTGGACGGAATGGTGTCGCCGTAGATGCGCATCGCCTCCTCCGCAAACCAATCAAAAAAGGAGGCGGCATAGTTCACCTCGCCGCGCGCTTCAGCAAGCGGCTTCCCTTCCTCGAGCGTCATCGTGTGTGCAAGGTGGTCCACACGCTCCCGCATCAAGCGCGCTGCATCGCGCAGAATCGCTGCCCGCTCCGCCGCGAGCGTATCCGCCCACTCCGCTTGTACCGCCGCTGCGGCATCGATTGCGGCCTGTACGTCACCAGTACTCGCGTTGGGTACAGCTGCAATGACCTCCTCAGTGGCGGGGTTTTTGACCATAAACACCTCGTTTGACGTTCCGTTTGTCCATCGCCCACCGATAAAATTTTGATAAGTTCCCAGTTCCATAGATCTGGCCTCCTTATAACCCTGTCGCGCTCGCCGCATCGCCCTTCACTCACTTGGGTGAAGGTGCGAGTGAGATCGCCGTCACTATCCCCGCGCACGGATATTACAGCGTGACGATGAGCCGTGAAGCTTGGCCTTGTGCCAAGCGGTCAAACCCCGAGTTGATCCGCTCGAGCGGCAATCGGTCGGTCACTAGTCTGTCGACTGGGAGTCGGCCCTGTCGGTACAGCTCAATGTACCTTGGGATATCTCTCGACGGAATGCAACTTCCCACGTACGATCCCTTGATGGTGCGCTCCTCGGCCGTGAGTGTCACCTGGGGAAACGAAAACAAATGGCTCGGATCCGGCAATCCTGTGGTCACCGTCGTGCACCCGCGGCGTGTGATCGCAAATGCCGTATGCATCGCAGGGACGGCCCCCGCTGTTTCAAACGCGTACTCGACGCCTCCGTTCGTGATGGAACGAACGTGCTCCACCACGTCAGGGTCTCGCGCGTCGAACGCGTCGGTGGCCCCGAGGTCGCGCGCCAACTCCAGCTTTGCCGGATTGACGTCGACTGCGACAATGCGGCGTGCACCGGCGACCTTGGCGCCGAGCAGTGCACTGAGCCCAACTCCGCCGAGCCCCACGATGGCAACACTGCTACCGGCGGATACTTTCGCCGTGTTCACCACGGCACCGACACCGGTCATGATGGCGCAGCCAAAGATGGCCACTTCGTCAAAAGGCACTTCGCTGTCGACTTTCACAAGTGAGTTCCGCGAGATCACCGCGTACTCCGCAAAACCGGAAACGCCTAGGTGATGCTGAACCTGGCGTCCGTCGAGATGGAGCCGGCGTTCACCAGACAAAAGCGTGCCCGCTCCATTGGCCGCGGCTCCAGGTTCACACAGTGCCGGCCGCCCCTCTTGGCATGGCAGGCAGTGGCCACAACTCGGGACAAATGCGCACACGACATGGTCACCCGCTCGCAAATCTCCGACGCCAGGTCCCACCTCGACTACCTCACCCGCCGCTTCATGGCCGAGTGCCATCGGCATGGGTCGCGGGCGGCTGCCGTTGATCACGGACAGGTCGGAGTGACAGAGACCGGCTGCCCGGATGCGGACGAGGACTTCGCCGGGGCCTGGTGCATCGAGATCGAGTGTCTCAATTTTTAACGGCTTACTGTCTGCGTAAGGTGCCGGCAAACCCATTTCATAGAGTACGGCTGCGCGTGTTTTCATTTCGACATAGCTCCCCTCTGTATTGACGTACGCCTTGCACGACGTCGTTTATTCGTAGTAGCCTTCCGTCGACTTGCGAAACGCCTGAAACTGTTGTGCGTCGTGGCCAAACCAGACTTCAGAGTTGGTTTTCGCCGCAATTTTGCGAATGCGCTCAACCGTGTTCACAAATCCCACGGAATCATAGATGATGCCGGGGGGTTTGACCGGAGGGCCGTAACTTTCGGCGGTATAAATCGCATCTGAGGCCAGGATGATATTTCCGTACTCGGGAAGCGATACTTGCAGTCCGAGCATCCCCCAGGCGTGACCGCTGCCGAAGTTCAACACGTTCACCCCTTGCGCCAAATTGACGCCGTCCTCGTCTCGCTTGATGGTCTTCCATTGCAAGTTGTTTTTGATCCTGGCATCGATGTCCCCCCAAATATACGCTCCCAACTTTTGGTTGCGCGCATAGACTTAAGCAAATTCCATGCCAACACGATGAGACGTGGGTTCACTGGGCGACTGCAACAACGGTCGCGACGGATTTGGTGAAAATATTCACCACATCTTTTCCCCGAATGGCATTGTCCGCGAAAATCGCCGGTGATATATTTCACCTAAGGTGACGAAATTCACCGACAGGTGGATTCCCTTTGCGTAAAACGGGTGGAGGCTGGAGATGAAACATGGATTTGCGGCTGCACAACGAACTAGCCGAGATCATCGAGTGGTTTCCGGACGGAGTGTACGTAGTGGATGGCGAGTGCCGGACGCTGTTGGTCAACTCCGCATACGAGGAACTGTCAGGGTCCAATCGAGAAGATTTGATTGGCCGGACCATGACCGATTTGACAGAGGACGGTTTTTTTAACCAATCCGTCTCCGTCCTCGTGCGGGAAACCAAGCGACCGATGTCCTTGATGCAGACGTTGAAAAACGGAAAAGAAGTGATAGTCACAGGCAATCCAGTGCTCGACGACAAGGGGCGCATCCAACTCATCGTGACGAGTGTCCGCGATATCACCCACCTCAACCGCGTGACTGCGGAGCTGGAAAAGGCAATCGGGCTATCCGAGTTGAACAAGCACCAATACCACGTGGCGTTAGAGCGAGGTCCGAAGGTCATCGCAAAAAGTAAACAGATGCAGGAGGTTGTGAATCGGGTCAAACAAGTTGCCCCATTTCCCACAAGTGTACTCATTTCCGGGCCCTCCGGCGTCGGCAAAGAGGTCATTGCAAACTGTATTCACGATTTGAGCCAACGCAGTCAGAAGCCGTTCATCAAGGTGAATTGTGCCGCCATTCCAGATGCATTGCTGGAGTCGGAGCTGTTTGGGTACGAGCCCGGCGCATTCACAGGCGCGCGCCGCGACGGGAAAGCGGGCCTGTTTGAGCTCGCCGATGGCGGGACGATTCTACTCGATGAAATCGGTGATATGCCCCCCTCCATCCAAGCGAAATTGTTGAGGGTACTTCAGGATCTAACCGTCCTGCGCGTGGGTGGCACGCGTCCTCGGTCGGTCGACGTGCGGGTCATTTCCGCGACCAATCAAGACCTCCGCAAACTCGTTCAGGACGGACGATTTCGGGAAGATCTGTATTATCGCTTACAGGTGGTCGAAGTCCGAATTCCCCCGCTGAGTCAGCGGCCACAGGACGCAATCGCCCTCATCGAACACTACTTCCACTACTACTGCACAAAATATCGGGTCGCAAAGCGACTGCGACAGGATACAGTGGATACGCTCCATCAGTACCCTTGGCCAGGCAACGTTCGCGAGCTGAAAAACCTGATGGAAAATCTGGTTGTCTCGGTACCGTCTCTCACCATCGAACCACATCACTTGCCGATTCACGTCCAGAGTAGGCAAGATACGAAGCGCGCGCGGTCACTCAAACAGAGACTGGACCGATTTGAACAGCAGGTCGTGATGGAGGCCCTCAGTCAACATGGGTCTTTTCGCAAGGCAGCAGAGGCGCTAGGCGTCGATCACTCCACGCTGGTCAAAAAAGTAAAGCGATGGACCGAGAACCCGCCCATTGCATAAAGGGTCGACATACGGTCAGTCGAATCAGCTCTCCAGTAGGGCCACATCCGCTGTCTCGGAACGCCGCCCCGTGCGCTTCACATACCGTTGTTTAGCCCGACAAAGGCCGCGGGTGCCCCCGTAAATAAGACCCCCGCAAAGCGATGAGGACTGGGCCGCAACAAGTGCACCCTGGAACGACAGGACGTGACCGTTTACCGACTCGCCCTATGTCAAATAGGAAAGGCACAGGACAGCCCGATGATTCATTTGTCAACCTCACTTGGATATACGATAATACATTTGAAATTGATTAACTGCCTATCGTATTTTATTCTTGTGTGAATGAGAGGAGCCGGGGAGATGCAGACCACCACAGAGGAAATCTTACAAAAACTCAAACGTGCCGGTCTGAAATTTACCGGGAAACGTCGGGAGACGGTCGATTTTTTCGTTCGACACAAGGATAAATATATGTCGGCAAAAGAAGTCTACGAGCATCTGAAAGAGATGTATTCAAATATTAGCTACGACACGGTTTATCGCACGTTAGCCACGTTGCTAGAAAACAACGTCATTGAACATATGGAATTCCGGGATGGTGCCGCTCGTTATCGCCTGATGTGTCATGAAGAGCATCATCACCATTTGGTATGCCTCGGATGCGGTTCCACGTTTGCCATAGACACGTGCCCAATGGCAGATTTGTCGAGTGAAATCGGCAACTTCCAGGTAACAAACCATCGTTTTGAAATTTATGGATACTGTTCGAAATGTCAGGCGGCCTCGTAGGTGGCTCACCCCACACGCATGCGTCAATGTGGCAGATTGAGCCCATGGTAACCGGCAGCAGCGTACCTGCCGTACGCTGTTGCCTCCACACTGAAACATGCACAGATAAGGCGGTCGGTTACCCATTCAGAACTGTGCTTTGGCCGCGGCTGGCTGCGCCGCTGCACACGGCTCACCGATACTTTCTCGCTCACATCACCCGGGCGAGATTTTTCGTTTTCCTCATGTCCCCTGTTTCACGAAAACGATTGTGCCAAGACAACGCCTCTTCAAGAAGGTGCGGCGTCTGTCCACCGCGACGCTGTGCTCTCTCAAAATAGTCGAGGAGGGCATCCCGGTAGTCTGGATGCGCCAAGGTACTGATGATGGTGCGCGCGCGCTGACGTGGTGAGAGCCCGCGTAAATCGGCAAGCCCTCGCTCAGTCACGAGTACGTCTACGTCGTGCTCGGTGTGATCGACGTGTGTCACAAACGGCACGATACTGGAAACGCGCCCGCCTTTGGCCACCGATTTCGTCACAAACACCGTGAGTGCCGCGTTTCTTGCGAAATCCCCGGAACCTCCGATGCCGTTCATCATGTGAGTCCCAAATACGTGTGTGGAATTGACGTTTCCGTATATGTCCGCCTCGAGGGCCGTATTCATCGCGATGACCCCAAGCCGGCGGACGACCTCGGGATGGTTTGATATTTCCTGTGGTCGTAAAATCATTCTGTCGCGATAGCGAGCGATGTCGTTCGTCACACGCCGTGCCTTGTGCTCCGACAGAGTCAACGACGAGGCGGATGCAAACGACACTTTCCCCGCGTCAAACAACTCAAACACGGCATCTTGCATCACTTCCGTATAAATCTCCAGATGCTCGAACGCGGAGTTGACCAGGCCGCTGAGCACTGCGTTCGACACGGAACCGACGCCGCTTTGGAGTGGTGCGAGTTGCTTTGGTAACCGACCATAGCGCACTTCGTGCTCGAGAAAATCCAGAATATAGCCAGCCATGCGCAAAGTATCGGCATCCGCCGGAACGATACTGGACGGCGTGTCCGACAACGTCGAAGGGACGATTGCGACGATTTTCTCTGGGTCACACGGGATAGACATACTTCCGATGCGGTCGCGTACCGAGCGAATTGGGATGGGCAGCCGCTGTGGACGATCCAGAGGAAGATAGATGTCGTGCAGGCCTTCGAACGCTTCCGGGATATTCATATTGATCTCGACGATGACATGTTTCGCTCGTTGCACGAAGATTGGGCTATTTCCGACGGAAGTCGTCGGAATGATACCGCCGTCTTGTGTAATCGCGGTCGCCTCAATAATCGCTAAATCTATCTCCCCTAGGCTTCCGCCGCGCAGAAGCTCCGCAGTGTGACTCAAGTGCTGATCTACGTATTCCAGCTCGCCGGCGTTGATGGCCTCCCTCATGAGACCGTCAGACTGATAGGGCAAGCGGCGGCGAATCAGATGGTGAGCGCTGAGAATACCATCCGTGTCACCGAGGGACGCCCCTGAGTACACATCGATACTAAGCCGTTCCCCGCTCTCCTCGACGCGATTTGCCAAAGCCTGAAGTACGGCCTTGGCATCCCCTGATTTTGTGAATCCGCTAACTCCTAGTGTCATCCCATCTCGGATCCACGTTTGTGCTTCGTCTGCCGTCATAACGCGCGATTGCAATCCAATATGTCGAATTCGATGTTCCAACATCGATACTCACCCCTCATCCACAGAGAAAGCGCTTTCTTACTTGGGATTATAACGCTTTCTGAAGGACAGGAGGACGTTTTGGGACAGGACGTGATAATCGCGGACAGAGCCCGAATAGAGGCGACGAGTGAGGTGGGTGAATTGTGCTCTGCGGACGGCAAAATGGGTCAAAACCCGAGGGATTGTCGGACCTGCCTCGCGTACGTCTGCGATACCGTCAGACGAGTCCTCGATTCGTCTTTCAAGGTCACTACGAGACTGGAGCGGTCGTCCCGTTGGATGAAGTCAATCCAAGAAATGTTGACGATATACGCGCGATGAATGCGAATAAAGCAATAGCTGGGAAGCCGTTGCTCCAGCGAATGAAGCGTGTGGTCTGTCGTCAGCGAGCCGTCATTTGTATGCACCCATGTTTTCTTTTGATAGCTTTCGAAATACGCGATGTCCGGGAGGGGAACGGGTCTCCACATCGCACCCGCTTGTCCCATCACGAACCTGAGTGGTTGTACCTGCATCAACTGCCCAGGTGGCAAGATCACCGTCAGCGCAGACTCCACACCCGCCTGCGTCCGAAGCGGATAACCCAATCCGTGGTACGACACGCCAAAAAGGGAGGAGTCCACGTCCGACTCGACGCGTTCCTGTTGGCGAAACACCTGATCTGCGATACTTCCCTTTGGCACCAGGTCCCCTGGCTCGATGTGTAAATCGTGAGTCCCAGGACGGTACAGCATGTATCTTTCCCTGTCCGCGATGGCGATGGAGGCCGCGTCGGGAATCCAGTCAGTCAATACTTGCGGAAGCTGTGTAAAAATAGACAGATCCGTCACGCTGTGGCTCGCTCCCTTCTGGTCAGTCCTGGCGATATTGTGACGTCAACCGCAGAAAGCGTGGTCACAAAGAGACCACGCTTTCGCCGTTCTGCTCCACCTTAGCAGATGAGAAAGTGAAAGTTACCCTCTGTGGGTGCGATACAAATCGACAAAGGAACGGGCCATCTCGCGAATGGCGTCGTAATCACCGCGCTCGACGGCAGCCTTGTTGACCAGGCTGCCGCCCAGCCCTAGAGCGAGCACACCCGCGTCAAAGAATTCTCCGGCGTTCTCAAGTGTTACCCCACCAACGGCCATCAACGGTACATTCGCCAGCGGACCTCGAACTTCTTTGATGTACCTTGCCCCCATTGTACCAGCCGGGAAAACTTTCACAAATTGCGCACCAGCGCTGTATGCGTCATAGATTTCAGTCGGCGTCAGGGCCCCTGCCATGACAGGGATATTCGCCTCGACCCCGACGTGGATCACGCTCCGATCTACGTTTGGCGTGACGAAAAACTGGGCGCCGTGCGCTTTCGCCGCGAGGGCTTGCTGCTCGTTGAGCACGGTGCCAGCCCCGACGCTCATCGAATCTCCAAACTTGGACAGGAGGGATGCGATGGCCTCGAGGGCCCCCTCCGTGTTGAGCGTCACCTCGACGAGGCGAATTCCGCCGTCGTACAGCGCTTGCACCAGTGGATGGATCACGCTCGTATCGATCCCCCGGATGATCGCCACGACACCTGTTTCTTGAAGTCGCGATGCAATGACGTCGCTCACTTTACCAGACCTCCCACACTTCTACCTTTGTACCGTTATGCACTGACGTCGCTTGCCGCTGTGCGATGGCGCTTAACGACAGCGGATGCGTCCTTCGTAAAGAGTTGTAGCAGCATCGCCACCACCGCAGCGGCGGCTGCCACGACGAATCCGACAATGTAGCCGCTCGACGTGCTCCAACCGCCTGCAGCCTGGATGAGCCACCCTTCCAGCGGCGCAGCAGGCACGCTTCCGAGAAATACGAGCATCAATAGAAATCCCATCGCAGAACCGGCCGCTTTCGGCGCATGATCCGCCATCATCGCGTACTGAACTGGAAACACCCAGGCGACGATGAAGCCTACGAAAATAGCACCCACGAGGAACATAAGATACTCACAATTTAGGTTGCGCTGCGTATACGATGGGCGCGATGATTGCATTGGCTTGCCCCCCTAGTCGTCAGTTAAGCGTTTTCCACCGAGATGACCCGACACGACACGCTGCCGTCGTCAGGGAAAGTACACGAACCGTTCACCGACGGCGGACATATGAAACTTCAAGTCGCGGTGCTCGTGAAACAAGTAATCGACCAGATGCGAAGGATTGTCGCGGTTGTTCGGGAACATATCGTAATGATTCGGCATCATTAAATCGACTCCGATGTCGACCGCGAAGTCGATCGCCTCACGCGCTGTCATATTTCCCACAATCCCGCGTTTTGAGCGAGCGTAATCGCCGCCATTGATCGGCAGCAGTGCGATTTGCGGGCGTATCCCGCGCATGGTTTGAACGAGAGCGTCCGTGATGACGGTGTCGCCGCTGTGGTAGATACAGACGCCTCCGATGCGCATGACATACCCTAGATACAGATGATCCCCTGCTGCATCCGTCTCATAGGCCGTGTGAGCTGCGGCGACAGGTACTATCTCAACCTCCCCGACTTGAATCGGCTCTTCGGCACGCGCCAAAACGAGGGCTTCCTCGGCAACTCCACACGCCAAGAGAAGGTGAGCATGGGGAGCCGGGAGGACAAAGCGAGTCGTCGATGACGCGCGGTGAAGTTGAGAAATGGTCGCCAGGTCCATGTGATCGTCGTGATGATGGGTCAAAAGGACCACGTCGACAAGGGACAAGTCCTCCGGCTGAAGCGGCGGATCGTATTCTCGAACAAATTCGGTGGTCGGATCGTTGACCTCAATCGACCTCGTCAGATACGGATCTACGGCGATGGTGGGGACGTTTGCCCCACGACTCGCCGCCCCCTTCACCAACACGCCAGCCTGCCCAAGGTTCCAAAGCGCGACTGCACCAAGGGGCACGGCAGTGCTTTCAATTTCTGCGCGCAATGGAGCGCTCTGTCGATACACTTTCGACATTGGAAATTCCCCCCTCACCATTCGGCAACCGTTCCGTCTTCGTTGCGCCACACTGGATTCTTCCAGTTGTGACCTTCCTCCGCGGCCTTGCGAACGTACGCCTCATCGACTTCGATTCCCAGTCCCGGCTGATCTGGGAGCGCAACAAACCCGTTCTCGTAATGAAACACCGTTGGATTTGCTAAATAGTCGAGCAAGTCATTTGTCTTGTTGTAATGAATACCTAGGCTCTGTTCTTGAATAAACACGTTCGGCGTACACGCGTCCATCTGCAGACAAGACGCCAACGCAATCGGCCCTAGTGGACAGTGAGGTGCCACCGTGACGTCATACGCCTCCGCCATGGTGGCGATCTTCTTCGATTCAGAAATCCCACCCGCATGGGACAGGTCTGGTTGAATGATGTCCACATACCCATCTTCAAGCAGATTTTTGAAATCCCAACGCGTATACATGCGCTCGCCAGTCGCGATCGGCGTCGAGGTGTGCCTCGCAATCTCGCGTAGCGCCTCGTTATTTTCCGAGAGTACTGGCTCTTCGATGAACATCAAATTGAACGGTGCCAGTTCTTTGGCGAGGACTTTCGCCATCGGTTTGTGAATGCGGCCGTGAAAGTCGACGGCGATGCCAAAGTCTCGACCTACGGCATCGCGCACGGCTTGCACGCGTTGCAAAACCTCGTCGACCTTGACATACGAATCGATGAAGTGCATCTCTTCCGATGCGTTCATCTTAATCGCGGTGAACCCCAACTCCCGCTTCTCTCTGGCGGCTGCCCCGACGTCCGCCGGCCTGTCGCCACCAATCCAGGAATAGACGCGAACCTTGTCGCGGGCGCGCCCGCCAAGAAACTCATAGACCGGGAGGTTGTAGCGCTTGCCTTTCAAGTCCCAAAGCGCTTGGTCGATGCCGGCGATAGCGCTCATCAGAATCGGCCCTCCGCGATAGAACCCGGCACGGTACAACACTTGCCAGATATCTTCAATTCGGTTTGGGTCCTGCCCGACGATGTAATCTTCCATTTCCTTGACCGTCGCTGCCACAGCGGCAGCGTGGCCTTCCACAATGGGTTCACCCCACCCTGTCAGCCCGTCATCCGTCGTCAGTTTCAGAAATAGCCAACGCGGTGGGACAAGAAATAACTCCATCTTGGCGATCTTCACGTGATCTACCTCCTCGATTACCGCGAAACGGTCGTTCTTTGTCCTGTCATAAACGCCACGAGTTCGTCGCGCCTTGGCAAGGTCTCGTAATCCCCCTTGCCGCAGACTGCCATTGCGCCAAGGGCGCAGGCCCTTCGAACCGCGGCTTCGGTATCCAGATGATCCAATAGACCTGATAGAAGTCCTGCGGCAAACGCGTCGCCTGCCCCGACTTCATCTACCAGTGCGACTTCAAAACCGTTTACGTACCCTCGTGAGTCGGCCGTTCGATAGTAGGCGCCTTGCGGGCCGAGTTTGACCACCACGAGTTTGGCGCCGCGAGACATGAACGAATCGGCGATGTCCTCGGGCGTCGACAGCCCCGTCAAGGTCCGTCCCTCGTCGATGCCAGGCAACACGATATCCGCATAACTGGCGATTTCCAACAGGGTCGGAACTGCCTCGTCAATCGACCACAGTTTATAGCGAAGATTGGGATCAAAAGAGATTTGAATTCCCTTGCACCGCGCTTCCTTCAACAAGGCCGCGACGGTCTTCCGATTTTGTGCGCTCAGCGCTGGCGTCACACCTGTGACGTGAAAGAACCGGGCCGCGTGAAGCAGGGATTGATCGATATCCGTATGGCGTATTTCACTGGCTGCAGAATGTTTGCGGTAATATTGAACATTTGTTCCGTGCAGCCGAGTATGCTCTTTGAAGAAGACACCCGTCGAGCGGGATTCGTCGATTCCGACACCGGACACATCCACGCCTTCACCGCGAAGCGTTTTCAAGACATACCGGCCAAAGCCATCCGAACCGACCTTACTCAGCCAGGAGACCTGGTGTCCGAGCCGAGCCAACGCAATCGCAACGTTCGATTCCGCCCCAGCAACATGCTTGGTGAACGTGACAGCCTGCTCCAAGGAGTCGCCATCGTCCGGTGTCAGTAACACCATGCTTTCACCAATCGTCACGACATCCACGGGGTCACCTCCTTAAACGCTTTCACTTTGTTTCCATATAGGAAACGTTGTTTCTATTGTATCTATGAGATAATATAAATTAGACACAAGAATTCTACAAGTCGCATTTTTTATTCCGTTCTGCAGAAGGTGAGCGCTGTGAATAAACCGTTGAAAGACACTTCACCCTACGGGACTTCCGTCCTGAAGAGCGTGGATATCCTCAAATACATGGCCGATCAACCGGATTCAAAAGGAGTTAGTGAAATCGCGCGAGATCTCAACATGAACCGTGCAACGGTGTACAAACTGCTGGAGACGTTGCAACTTGTGGGGTTTGTACACAAAAAACAGAGCGATTCCACTTACACACTGGGGCCTGGATTGGCACGTCTCGCACATCGGGCGTTCGAACAGTTGGACATCTCATCTATCGCCCAGCCGTTTTTGGAGGTCCTCAATCGGGAGACGAAGGAAACCGTCCACTTGGGCATCGCGGACGAGAATATGGTGGTCTATGTCGCAAAGTTGGAGAGCACACAGGCTGTGCGCATGCACTCGAGGGTTGGGAATACCTCTCCGCTATACTGTACAGGAATCGGCAAAGCACTTCTGTCCACCTGGGGTGAAGAAGCGCTGGACCACTACCTGCAGAATACGGAGCTTCGGCGGTACACGCCCTCCACGATTACGGATTCAGCGACACTGCGAACCGCATTGCGAGAAATCCGCAAAAATGGATACGCGATGGACAACTGTGAGCACGAAGACGAAGTCCGTTGTATCGCGTTCCCTCTGTATAAGGACGGCGTCCTATACGGGGCGTTTAGCGTGACGGCGCCAAGTTATCGGATGGATGATGAAACCGTGAATCGTTATATCCCCCTGATGAAGACGTGCCAAGAAAAGATTTTAGCCGCGTTGTGACGGCTTGAGACCCGACTACACGTTTTTGCTTGTAAGGATTCTTGACGGCCATTTTCGCCAAGTTTATCGCTTTAGCTAGAATCAAAGTGGAAGCGCTCGGTTGAGGAAATTGGACGAGATTTCAATGAATCTCTGAGATACAGGTGGTATGATTCAAGCTGTTTCGCCACGGTGAACTTCCTGGCGACTTGAATCCCGTTTACGATGTAGAGGAAGAGTGCGTAATGAGATCTTTAATTTCGGTTTCAGATGCTTGTGAAATGGCGGTGTCACACATGGCGGGTCTGATTCATGCCGACCCGAGTGAAGGTAAGTGGATCATTGACGAATGTCGCTTAGCAGCCTTTTTCCACGATTCTAGTTGGTATCCCGAAGGAATGAATTTTGCTTTCAACGGAGATGTACCATTAGTATATCGCGCCGTTGTGCTGTACAAATCACCAGGCAGACTCTCAAAACAAGAAGTGCGAATGATCATCTCAGTCGATGCGGAAACTGGGGCGTTCAGAGGCTATCAACCTGCGTAGACAGGACTTGGAGGTTCTCATGAGAGACGTAAATATCAATTCCATCCGGGCTTTGGACCGGGCTATCGATATTCTCGAGACGTTCTCACTCAATGCGCCCAGTCTGTCCATTGATGAAATTGTACGGGCCACCGAACTTCCAAAGGCGACAGCTTATCGACTCCTTTACACCATGGAACGCCGAGGCCTGATTCAATACGACGAATCGACGCTTCGCTATCGCTTGGGCCTTCGCCTCCTGAAGTACGGCGGTCTCGTCACGGCTTCGCTCGATTTGCACAATGAGGCCGAGGAAATTCTCGTCGAATTGTTTCGGGAAACGCAGCAGACTGTACTCATGACCGTGCTCGAGGGCACCGAGATGGTCTACGTCTTCCGCCAGGAAACCCCTGAAGGACTCAAAGTGTCATCCTACGTAGGACAGCACCGCAGACCGACGTTCGGCGTGATGGGTCACATCATGATGGCCTATATGCCAGAAGACGAGCTGGCAAACTTGCTCTGTGAACCCATCCCGCAACTGACGCCTAATACCATCACGGACCCAAAAGCCTTGCGCGACCAACTGGCTCTTGTCCGTGAACAGGGATATCTCATCGATATCGAACAGACGACCGTCGGCGTGAATGGCGTAGCCGCACCTGTCTTCGGCTACCGCGGAGAGTTTGTGTGTGCCGTCGGCGTGATCGGCCCTACCGTACACTTCAGCGGCGAAGCACTCGAGCAAGCCAAGCAAAAAGTGATTACTGCGGCAACCCGCATCTCATCGCGCATGGGATACCGCGCATCACGCTAGCAATTCTCACTGTTTCTAGTACGGCGCAGGCTAGGGAAGCAGCGGTTCAAACACGTCATGCACGGTTTGGTGACCATCCGACGCGCTCAATTCTTCTTCTCGCTCAAATCCAAACGCCTCCATAATCGGCAGGTCGTTAACGGAAAATAGATAGGATTCCGAATCATGGGACGCATTTACATGTTCGTGCCAAGTCCACGCCGGCACCGCGAAAAAGTCGCCTTCCTCCCAATCGAACCGCGTACCGTTCATCACCGTGTAACCACTTCCCGCGTGCACGTAATACACGTTGCTGTGGACGTGTCGGTGAGCCTTCCCCTGGAATCCGATCGGCAGTTTCGTCATCCGCGCGCCGATTCGACCATCTGCGTCTTCCCCGGTAGCTGGATTGATGTACTCCACCGTGTAGCCATCATGCGGGTCCGCCTCAAATTCACTCATCCCATCCAGCGTCTTTTGCGTCAAGTCCCAGCGATACCGCCCGAGTGGAGAGATCTGCGCCTTTCGATCCGACACCGGCCGCACCATTCCTCCGCGATAGCGTCTGGCGCTGTAATCGTCTGGCAATTGAAGTGGTTGCTGTTTGTCGGGATGAAACTCTGTGAAGCAGACGTTGAGATACATCGTGAATGGGGTGTCAAGACAATCCATCCACGTCACCGTCTCCTCTCCGTCGTTGGTGTGGTCGTGCCAAGTCCAACCTGGCGTGATCAGATAGTCACCCGGTTCGAATGGAAATTTCTGCCCCTCCACACGCCCAGACGCGCCGCTCCCACTCATGATGAATCGCAGCGCAGACGTCGTATGCCGATGCGCGGGTGCAACTTCTCCTGGTTTTACTGCTTGAACCGCGACATATAACGTCTGCGTAGCACCACCCCAGCCAAGCGGCTGAAGGTCCTCCATCCCGGGATTGATGAGAAATACCGCACGTCTCTCCGCACCCTTGCCCACTTCGAGCAATTCCTCAGCACGGGACAAAAACTTTTGAATCAACGATGCCTTCCAAAGATACGGAATCGGCTTGGCCATCGGTTCGACTGTGTTTAAGTATTGAATGGAAGACCACAGTGGGCCAAGATGATTCTCTGCCATCTCTTTGTGAAGCACTTCGAGTTCATCCGTTTGCGCCTTACTCTCCATATTTGTCCCCTCCTCAGATAGATGGACAGCTCGCACAGGGTCACACGCCAGGCCGATAGTCTACAGATACCGAGAATTCACCGATGCGCTCAATTTGAATCCGCACCGTGTCGCCCGGTTGAACCGGTCCCACACCTTCCGGAGTACCCGTGGTCACAATATCTCCCGGCTCCAGCGTCATCACGTGCGACGCCACTTCGAAAAACTTGTAGCAGTCATAGATCAGATCCCGTGTGTTCGCTTGTTGACGAACCTCCTGATTCACCCAAAGCGTAAACGACAATTGGTTTGGATCCTCTATTTCGTCTTTCGTGACAATCCACGGTCCAACGGGCGTGAACGTGTCAAACGACTTGCGCATTGGACGGTCTTCCTTCCCTCGCATCGTCATATCCATCAGTGCAAAGTATCCGAAGATGTAGTCAGCCGCCTCTGCATACCGCACATCCTTTGCCTGTTTGCCGACGACAAAGGCAAGCTCTGCTTCATGGTCAAACCTTCTGTCCCGGTAAGGCAACAACACGGTGTCATTGGGTCCGATGATAGATGATGACGCTTTCAGGAAGAACCCAAGTTTCTCTACTGTGAATTCAGCGTTCTGAAATTGAGCGTTCATCTCATCTTGATGCAGATAGTAATTGACCGGTGCAGCGACGATTTTCGAAGGATTGGGAACAGGAGGACGCAAGGTTACCTGTTGGAGCGGAGTTGGCGGCGCACTCGACAGGGCTCGCTCAATCGCAGGTCGCCATTTCTCATATTGGGACATGAACGAGACCAATGACGCTTGGGGCGTCTTCGGATTCCACTGGACCAACTCACTGACGTCCACAATCCCGTCGCCCTTCACAATACCGAGCCTGTTATCGTCAAACAATGCAATTTTCATTCCAACCCCTCCACTTACACCGCGACTTAGTTCATTAGTTGAATTGAACGATTCATATTTCGATTATACGCAAACTGGAAAAATGATGTCAATTTATTCTGACTAGTAAGACGGAATTAGAAAATGAGTTGTTTCCATCAAGGAACCCACTGATAGAGCAGCGGAAACGTTGAAAGCTCCGTCAACACAGTTGACGGGAATTTTGAAAGTCTTACTCTGGTCAGCGCAAGGGTCGCGAGATCTGGCGGATGGCGTTCTCCAAAACGAGACTAGACTTGCCACCTCGGTTCTGGCACGATTGCACAGTCAAGGCAAGCTGGTATATCAATAGAATTTAGAACCAAAACGGAGTGGATCCGCGATGAAACTGATGATCGCCGAAAAGCCGTCTGTCGCCCGTGACATCGCTGGCGTGATCGGTGGTATCAAGCGACACCAAGGATATGTGGAAGCGAATGGCTATACCATCACGTGGGCCGTTGGCCATCTCGTTACCCTGGCCGATGCACAGGAATACGATGCCAAATATAAAAAGTGGAACATCGGAGATCTACCTATCGTCCCGAAGGCATTCCGGTTAAAGGTCATCGAATCGAGTGCGGCGCAGTACAAAATCGTCGCCTCTCTCTTAAAACGAGCTGAGGAAGTCATCGTCGCGACCGACGCCGGGCGCGAAGGGCAACTGATCTACGAGTGGATCGCCCGCTCCGTCGGATTCAAGGGCCCGGCCAAACGCCTGTGGCTGTCGTCGCTCACAGAGGAGGCGATTCGCCATGCGATGCGGCGCTTGAAGAGCAATGCGGAGTATAAAAACCTCTATTACGCTGGTTTTGCTCGCGCGCAGGCCGATTGGCTCATCGGGATCAACGCGACGAGGGCCCTCACTACCCACACGGGCACCCTGCTGACCGTCGGTCGAGTGCAGACTCCCACGCTCGCCATGATCGTCCGCAGAGACCTCGAAATTGAACACTTTCGACCAGAGCCGTACTTCGAACTAGACGCCACTTTTTCACACGTCGAGGGGGAGTACCGAGGCAAGTGGATGAATGGAGACAAGACAACGCGCTTTCGTCGACGAGAGGACGTCCTGTCGGTACTCGCGAAAGTCGAAGGACGGCTGGGTACGATTGTACAACTTGAACAAAAGGTGGTGAAAGAACAGCCGCCTCAGCTATTTGATCTCACGTCGCTACAGCGAACAGCGAATCAAAAATACGGTTTCACTGCCGACCAGACACTCAAACTGGCCCAATCCCTGTACGAGACGCACAAGGTGCTCACCTATCCACGTACAGATAGCCGTTATCTGTCAGACGATATCGTTGCGACCTTGCCTCGGCGCTTGAGCGCTGTCGCCAAGACGTTTCCAGAGTTGGCGAAGCTCGTTCCCGACGTATTGCATCCGACAAAAAAGGTGGTCAACGCCTCCAAGGTGAAGGACCATCACGCGATTATTCCAACTGAAAAACCCGCTTCGACGGCACTGCGACACGACGAGCGCAAGATCTATGAGTTGGTGGCCAAACAGACCGTGGCAGCCCTGCATGAGCCCGCCGAGTGGGCTTCTACGACGATTGTCACTGCGGTCGTCGGAGAGTTGTTTAAGACCACGGGGCGCGCTCTCTTGAAAAGTGGCTGGAAAGCAGCTTTCGGGTTAGAAGACACCCACAACCAGAGCAAATCGTCAGAGGATGAAGATTTACAAACCACGTTGCCGACTGTGAAAAAAGGGGACGAAGTTCAAACGCAACAAGTTGTGGTACTGTCGAAACAGACCAAACCCCCGGCGCACTTTACCGAAGCGTCGCTCCTGTCTGCTATGGAGAATGCGGACAGACAGATGGATGATGAAACGTTGGCCGAGGCGTTAAAAGAACGTGGATTGGGTACTCCAGCGACACGCGCGTCGATTATTGAAAAGATCAAACGAGACGGATATGTCCGAGTTCACAAGCGCAATCTGACTGCGACTGAAAAAGGGCGCGCATTGATCGACGCCATTGACGTCGATGCACTCAAGTCGCCGGAAATGACGGGCGACTGGGAGCACCGCCTCGCTCAAATTGAGTCGGGAACGTACAGCGTTCGGCAATTCATCAGTGAAATTAGCGATTTTACCGGGAAGGTCGTCGAAACCATCCAGCGTACCAAGGTCGATTTCTCGTTTCACACACAATCCCCTCATCGCGATGTCATCGGAACGTGCCCGTTGTGCAATGGAGAGATAGTGGAGACCAAAAAGTCGTACGGATGCGCGAACTGGAAGCAAACCGGGTGCAAATTTGGCGTTTGGAAACAGATTTCAGGTCATACCCTGACGAAGGCGCAAATGAAGGATCTTCTCCAGAAAAAGAGAACCCGCTCACTCAAATTTACGAGCAAGGCGGGTAAATCGTTCCAGGCGCATTTAACGCTGCGTCCGGATGGCAAAGTGGAATTTGAATTCGCAAAGGCATCTGGTTCAAATAAGCGGCCAAACCGCAAGCGCTCGGCGCGTGGTTTAGGGAATCCAGAACAAAATGGGGGTGTCCCAAAAGGGTCGTACCAAATCATCCAGTCCCAACATCATATAGAAAAGCCTCCAAATCCACAGTGAAAGTGGAGATGGAGGCTTTTTAAGGAATTCTTAATCAAAGTGGGGCTTCAAAAATCCAAAATTTACTTTTGGGACACCCCCATCATCATACCGCCTTTGAACTACTCGATGACCCAAAGGTCTCTGTTGATAGGCATGTCAGTTGATGGTTACTTGAACCCGAGCACAGGGTGAGGTACATAGGGAGCTTCCAAGCTGGAAATTTCTTCGGGCGTAAGCGAAATGGACAGAGCTGCCACCGCGTCATCCAGGTGGTGCATCTTCGTCGCTCCCACAATCGGCGCGGTCACGGGCGACTTCTGCAGCACCCAGGCGAGTGCGACCTGTGCTCGCGGGACACCGCGATTCGCCGCCACCTCCGCGACCCGTTCAACCACTCGCTTGTCCGCCTCGGCTGTCGTGGCGTAGAGCGTCTTGCCAAACTCGTCTGTCTCCGAACGCGCACTCGTTTCATCCCAATCTCGTGTCAACCGCCCACGTGCGAGCGGACTCCATGGGATGACGCCGATCTTCTCCGCTTCACACAGCGGCAGCATCTCGCGCTCCTCCTCGCGGTACAGGAGGTTCAAGTAGTTCTGCATCGATACAAAACGCGTCCAGCCGTTTTGGTCTGCGATATGTAATGCTTTTAAGAACTGCCACGCATACATCGAGGAAGCGCCGATGTATCTCGCCTTCCCCGCCTTGACCACGTCGTTCAACACTTCCATCGTCTCTTCGATGGGGGTGTAGTAGTCCCAGCGGTGGATTTGGTACAGGTCGACGTAATCGGTGCCCAACCGCCTGAGGCTGTTGTCGATCTCGCTCATGATCACCTTTCGCGATAGTCCAGCCCCATTCGGCCCCGGGCGCATGCGACCGTGAACCTTCGTCGCGATGACCACCTCGTCACGATTCGCGAATTCCTTCAAGGCTCGCCCGACAATTTCCTCGCTGGTTCCATCCGAATACACGTTCGCAGTATCGAAGAAATTAATCCCTAAATCCAGCGCCTTGCGAATAAAAGGGCGACTCTGTTCCTCGTCGAGCACCCATCGATGGTTTCCCCGTTCGGGTACACCGTAGCTCATACAGCCAAGGCAAATGCGTGATACGTCGAGGCCCGTGTTTCCTAATTTTACGTAATTCATCCTGTCATCCCTCCTGGCTATCAGACGATTTGGATATCTTCTATTTTAAGCGCAATTGCGCCCGCTTTGCTATTTGGTCGCGGAGGAATCGTCAAACATCCGCCGCCCCTGGCCGTCACCTCCCGCGTGATACGAATGTACGGCGGCGGAGATGCGCTCAATCACATGTTCTACCAACTGAACTCTGCCACCCAAAATCCTCATGACAAATCCCGCGTGTTCAATCTGCGATAGACCCACTTGGATATCCATCTCGACGAACGATTCAATCACCTGGCGCAGGCCTTGTTCAAGTGGACGAGAAACGTCACCTAAGATGTATACACTTCCGAGCACCGGCCAGCCCTTTGCCCAGACGCGCCCTCGTCCAAGTGACTGCAAGCCGACCTGCAGACAGTCCCGCAAGACCAGTTGTGCATCTCGAAACGCGAGAGTGGTCAGCGACACCTGGTTACACGCGAGCGCATCCGGAGGCGTGTCCTGACCGTGGACAAGGATGTCAGACATCGTCACCTGTGCACCTTCCGACACGTGCACGGACGTGGTGGATGCATAGGTACAATTTGGGTACGGAATCACGACGTTTGGCTTCATCGTCAATCGACTTCCCGGCTCCAGCATGACAGTCGTGCGTTGAGTCGCTCCAACCGCCCCTGGTAGCAATTTCGCATACGATTGAAAACCGACGACCGCGCTCGTTCCTTTGCCTAGCACGAGGCGTTGTTCATAACTGTCCCTATCCATACAGCCAGGACCGAGGTGAACCAGCTGGATTTCAGGGCAGTTGCCCGCTCCTCGATACACCGGTCGACTCGCGCGAAGAAGGCCGGAGAACTGCTGCCGTTCAACGACGGTCCTGCCACGCTCGTCGCGAAATTCCAGGTCGATGCGCCCCGTAATTTCCTTCACGGCCCCACCAGCATTGCGTTGTACTCAAGCCACTCCACCACCTCGACCAACCCTTCGCCTCGTAGCAAGTTGGTGAACATAAACGGCCTATCCCCGCGCATGCGCCTTGCATCGCGCGCCATGACGTCGAGACTCGCCCCTACGTATGGAGCCAAGTCCGTTTTATTGATGATGAGCAGGTCCGACTTGCAGATGCCTGGGCCGCCTTTGCGCGGTATTTTCTCGCCTTGCGCCACATCGATGATGTAAATGGCGAAATCGGCTAATTCCGGACTGAAAGTTGCCGCCAGATTGTCACCACCGCTTTCGACAAACACGACATCAAGGTCCGGGAATCGCGTTTCCAACTCGTCGATGGCCTGTAGATTCATGGTCGCATCCTCGCGGATGGCCGTGTGAGGACACCCACCTGTTTCCACGCCGATGATGCGCGCTTCTTCGAGAACCCCGTTGTGGATGAGAAACTCCGCATCTTCACGCGTGAAAATATCATTCGTGACCACGGCCATCTGGTACTTGCCCTGGAGCGTTCTCGTCAAACGCTCGACGAGAGCCGTCTTCCCCGCTCCTACCGGTCCACCAATTCCAATCCGAACGGCGTTCATGCGAATCCCCCTAAGACATAAACAGTCGACCATTTAAATATTTGTGGTTCATTTGAGCTACCTCCCACATCGCGGCGGCCGACGAGATATCCGCTACCTGACGCCCAGAAAGCGGTGGTGCCGCTGCAATCCACCCCCGGCCTGTGGCGAGAATTTGTTGGCCAATCGTTTGACCGATGGGAACGGCCCGAATCCCCGCCGCCACGAGGCCCGACAGTGCACTGTACAGAACCGCCTTCGTGGCGAAATCCTGCTCAACCCCCAAGTCTGCCGCCGCGACAGCTACTGCGATGGAGTGCGTCGCTTGGGCAGTGCCCGCCGACACTTTCTCCCAATACCTCTGCGTCATCCCCCGTTTGACGAGTCCGCTGAGCACTTGCAGTGAACGTTTGCCAATCTGAAGGGCGCCTCGCCTGGATTGCTCTGCCAACAGCGACGCACAGACGATTTCTGCGACCTCGAGGACGCCATCCTCGTCGAGTGCGTCAGCTCGTTCCCAAGCGATGTGCGCCGCCAGGCCGTCAAAGGGCAACAACTGCAGGTGAAACCAGTCGTCGAGCGCCTCCTGAAACGTCTTTGCATCGCAAATCCGCCCCTCTTCGATGAGCGTCTCTAAGCCAAAAGAGTGCGAGAACGCGCCGTTAGGAAAGTTGCCATCACAAATCTGGAGCATAAACAGGAAAGATTGAGAATTCATCGGCACCGCCTCTAATGCATGTGAGGTGCAAAGATATGTAGAAATGGTTGATCGAGCGTTCGTAGAACTCGTTCGCAAGGGATCTCCAAGCCCTGAAACAACGTCTCCAGCAACGGGTGGTACGCTACGATTATCTCGTCGTCGTAAATTTGGATGGGAATATGTCGATTCCCCAGTTGATGACCCGCTTCTGCAATTTGTTCAAACGTGGTCGGTCGAACGACGAGCACCCACTCCGGCACCACGCGGACAACGACGATGCAACCGTCCTCTACGAGGAGGACGTCACCTGGTCGAAGGATGGTGTTGCGCGGCAAGGACACCTTCACCTCGCGTCCGGACGCCGTCTTTTTACGAAAGACGCGCCGTGCGAGATCATCGCTTTCGAGCAACAGTTCATCGCGCGCGCAATCCGGAAAATCGTCTTCACGTCCTCGAATCGCGGTGACCTTCATCGCAAACCTCCTACTATGACCCGGACAACGATGAATGGACGTCATCTCAGAATAAAAAATAGCGTTGAGCCATCGGCAAGACGTCGGCCGGTTCACAGCTCAGCAATTCCCCGTCTGCAGTGACGCGGTAGGTGAGCGGATCGACTTCGATGAAGGGCTGTGCGGCGTTGTGAATCATCGACTGTTTACCGATGCTGCGGCAGTGCTTGACCGCGACGAGCCGCTTGTTGAGCCCGTACTCCTGTACAATCCCCAAGTCGAGTGACGCCTGCGAGACAAACGTGAGCGCCGTCGAAAACCTTGCCTTGCCCATCTGTCCAAACATCGGGCGATAAAACATCGGTTCTGGCGTCGGGATGGAAGCGTTCGGATCTCCCATATTGGCGAGCACGATGGCGCCCCCCTTGAGAATCAATTCCGGCTTGACGCCAAAAAAGGCGGGAGACCAGACGACGAGATCGGCAAACTTGCCAACCTCCACCGATCCGACGTGCGCCGCGATCCCGTGCGTAATCGCCGGGTTGATGGTGTATTTTGCGACGTACCGTTTCACGCGCGCATTGTCTGCCGCGCCGTCACCGGGGAGTGACCCGCGCTGTCGCTTCATCTTGTCGGCCGTTTGCCACGTACGGATAATTACCTCTCCGACGCGGCCCATGGCCTGCGAATCGGAGCTCATCATGCTGAAGACGCCGAGATCGTGAAGGATGTCTTCAGCGCCTATCGTTTCCGGGCGAATGCGGGAATCCGCAAAGGCGATGTCCTCAGGGATATTCGGATCTAAGTGGTGGCAGACCATCAACATGTCGAGATGTTCGTCCACTGTGTTCTTCGTGTACGGCCTCGTCGGATTCGTCGAGGAGGGCAGGACGTTTTGCATCGACGCGATGCGAATGATATCCGGCGCATGGCCACCACCTGCGCCCTCCGTATGGTAAGTGTGAATCGTTCTCCCGGCGATGGCAGCGATTGTATCTTGTACAAACCCGCCTTCATTGAGCGTGTCGGTGTGGATGGCGACTTGTACATCAAAGTCGTCGGCCACACCGAGGCAAGTGTCAATCGCGTGCGGGGTGCTCCCCCAGTCCTCGTGCAGCTTGAGCCCGATGGCGCCGGCCTCTATTTGCTCCGCGAGCGCCCGATACCCAGACGAGTTGCCCTTTCCCAGAAATCCGACATTGACGGGAAGAGCCTCTGCCGCCTCCAGCATCCGCCGGAGGTGCCACGCACCAGGTGTACAGGTGGTTGCCAACGTGCCTGTCGCGGGACCTGTCCCGCCACCCAACATCGTCGTGATGCCACTCTGCAGCGCTACGTCCACCTGCTGCGGGCTGATAAAGTGAATGTGGCTGTCGATGCCGCCCGCTGTGACAATCCTGTTTTCGCCCGCGATGACCTCGGTGCTCGCGCCAATCACCATCCCAGGTGTCACGCCGTCCATCGTCAAGGGGTTGCCCGACTTCCCGATAGCCACGATGTAGCCGTCCTTGATGCCGATATCCGCTTTGACAATCCCCCAGGTATCGAGGATGATGGCGTTCGTGATCACCGTGTCCAACACGTCTTCCGCTCTCGTCGCATAGGGGTGCTGCCCCATCCCATCGCGAATGGTCTTGCCCCCGCCGAACTTCGCCTCGTCCCCGTACACCGTGTAGTCGCGTTCGATCTCGATAAACAGCTCCGTATCGGCCAGACGAACTCTGTCGCCCGTGGTCGGCCCATACATGCCGCTGTAGGCCTCGCGGTCAACGCTATTCATCGCGGAGCGCCCCCATTTAGCTCGCCCCGAAATCCGTGTATCTTCTGCTCACCGCCGAATTGGACGAGGTTAACCTCCATCTCTACCCCCGGCTCGAAGCGAATCGCCGTTCCAGAAGGAATATCCAGTCGATAGCCCTGCGTGCCGTCTCTATCGAACTCGAGCGCGCTGTTGACCTCATAGAAATGGTAGTGCGAGCCGACTTGGACCGGCCTGTCTCCCGTGTTGCGGACCAGTCGCACCACCCTATCCCGCTGCGGCACCAACATAATCCCCTTCGCAGCACCGCCGTCGACGACCGTCTCCCCTGGTACGACAGCGGACGCCTCGCCGCGGATAGGCGAATGGACGGTCACCAGTTTCGTCCCGTCTGGAAACGTGGCCTCCACTTGTACCTCGTGAATCATCTGTGCGACGCCGGGCATCACGTCGTCCACGGACAGCACGTGCCGAGCCGACTCCATCAGTTCTGCCACCGTCTTCCCGGCGCGCGCCTCTTCGGTGACGTATGACGACAACAGCGCCACAGCCTCCGGATAATTCAATTTTAACCCGCGCTCTAATCGCTTGGCCGCGAGCTGTGCCGCCACGAAAATCAACAGTTTATCTCGTTCTTGCACGGTGAGGCGCATATGCGGATTCCCCCTACAGCAAAGTCGGTAACATCGTTGCGTATCCCAATGTAAAAATGACGCCCATCAGGAGGCTGTAGGTCGCTGTGGCGGTCCCAATTGTCCGCACCAGAAGGTGGTGTTTGCGCGCGCTCAAAAAGCCCGCAAGGCTGATGAGCGTGATCATCATGTGTGAGCACAGCAACCCGATGACAAACAGGAGAACGACGAGAAATCCCTTCGCGGGAGACGCCAGTCCGGAGGCAGTCGCGAACAGAAGCAGCTGCGTCGGCGTCTCCGCGCCAATTCCATGAACCACTCCAATCGAGAATGCCCCGCGAAATGACATGCGCATCGTTGGCCTTGACGATGCCGACTTCCGATGGCGGCTGCCGGCACGCGAGGTGAACCAAGAGAAGATGCTGTAGAACCCAATGAACAAGATCCGCCAACGGCTCACCACGACAAATTCACCGCGATTTCTGATGAGTGAGACAATTAAAAAAACAGATAAGACGAGGAGTGTAATTCCGACAAATCGCTCCATTACCCCGTCCACCCAGTGCGGCAACGTCCACCCCAACAAGACAGCCAGGGCACCGAACGCGATGATGACCACTTCATGCCCTATCGCGTACCAAAGTGCGAGCAGAAACCCGCATCGCTTATCCGATTCCCCTCCGACTAGGTCGGTGATGGCCGCGATATGATCCCAGTCTATCCCATGTCGAAATCCAAGTACGGCCGCCAACGTGATAAGGGCGAGGATGGTAGTTTGACTCACAACGTTGGTCCTCCCATTCAACAGGTAAGTTCATCTTACGAAACCGTTCGGGAGAACTCAAGTTGTTATGTCATGAAAGTTAACATATCAAATCATCAAACTGAGCTGCACATTCATCCTCTCTTGGGCGAATGTGCAGTTGTCATCCCCTTGTGGTCGCGATGGTGCTGCAACTCCTCCAACGATAAGACGTGAGCGTATTTTGCATTCAGGTCGAATAGGTTCGTGCAATGTGCAAAGTAGGATCTATCGAAACAGCAGTCTTCAATCACGAATGTCGCATACCCGTGGGAATGTGCGTCCACTGCGGAGGCACGTACGCACCCCGACGTAGAGACACCACAAACCACCACGGTATCCACACCTTCCCGCACGAGATAGGATTGCAATGGCGTCTCAAAAAAGGCACTGGCTTTCGTCTTCTCGAGAACGTACTCCCCATCAGATGGGCGAATCGCGGTAGGAAATTCATTATACCTACCCGTCATGTCCAGTCGTCTTTGCGATTTGACGGCACCGCCGACAAACTTGCTGTCGTACGGAGCCCCCCTGGTAAAGACGACCGGCAACTGGTACTCCCGAAAAAGTTGAAGCAGTGTTGCAATTCTAGGTAGGGCTTCCCAAGATGCTGGGCCGCATGCAGTGGGAAACTCCTGAATCGCCTGCTCGAGCGTCAGCCCCTCTGAACCCGTAAATCCGTATGTCACGTCGACGACCAACAATGCGAGACGGTTTCCTAAATCGATTTCCTGGTGGAATCCCGCTAGCGTATAGGTGGCTCTTTCCGACTCCGGGATCACTTCCATCCATTTTTTTAAAGTTGGTTGTGTGCTCATAGTTCATTTCCCCTCTGTGATTTAATGCGCCGTCTCCATGTCGTGCCAGAAGGTGAGTAGACGTTTTGACGATTCTGCATTTGTCTCCCCCTACTATGTTGTCTATTGGGTCGTCACCCAGGCGCTCAAGACGACTGGTCAAAATAACGCTTTAGCCCCTTCGTTCTGGAGTTCCTTCTGGTAGTGATTGGTATCCCCGGAATTGTTAATCAAACACCACCAAACTTATTCAAACCTACTCATTCATCGTTATTATAAACACCCTTCAGAATCAGTCAATGAATTATCTGAAATTTTAGATGTTGGCGGAACTTGCACTCTCGGGGTGATTTACGATGAAAGCAAAGTACGACGTGGTCAACCAGACGCCCAACCGCATACGAAAATTGACGCATGTACGAGCATGCATTAATTTAGGGATAACTCCTTTACTAGCTGATCGTGCTTTAGAATGTCATATGAATCGGTGATACCTGCACATCTGGAGGTTTCCTATCATTTTAGTTCCCATTAACGAAGCCGCAAAACTCCTCGGTATTTCCACAACCACGCTCCGGCGTTTGGAGAAGAATCGCGTCGTGAAAGGATACGGCGTGCAAGTCTATTACACACCAGGTGGGCAACGCCGATACTCTACCGAAGAAATTGAGCAATATTTCAAAAACAGGGGTTTTTCAGGGCGTTTTGGTTTCGGGGAGCGTCCAGTGCTGATTGTGATGGACTGTAATACGTCCTTTACGAGCAAAGAATCACCGATGCATGGTGAATGGGATAAAGAGGTAGAGCACATTCGTAACCTAGTGGACACCGCACATCAAACCAAATGTCCTGTAATTTATTCAAATTCGTATTTTAAAGAGGACGATCAAGCCTTACAAATCTTCATCAAGAAGGTACCCGGGATGGAGGCGTTGTCCACTTCCCCGGAGTCCATTCATCTAGACCCTCGAATCAAAGCGAAAAAAACAGATGTGTACATCTACACGAAGTACTTTTCCGTCTATTCGGACTCCAATCTTCTCGAAATCCTCCAAGAAGAGCGGTGTGATACTCTGATCATCTCCGGTTTTTCAACGAGTGGAGCCGTTCGCGCCGTGGCGACGGAGACCATCCAACACGCCATCCGTCCCATCATCCCAGCGGAGGCGGTCGGCGACAGAGATGAACTGGTGCATCGGAATAACCTCGCGGACATCGACAGGAAATTTGGAGACGTCATGCCGATTCACGAAGTCATCCGCTATCTTCATACGCGAAGCGCATCCCAATAAACTCGCTATGAGGTGGCATTTCAGCCGACCGACCATGGAATCGTGCCGACGCTGCTACGGCTATCCGCTGTCGAACCAATCACATGCCGTTAACGAAAAAGGGCCATTCACACTCATCTAAAATGCCCGGGGAGCAGCCCCGATTTCGTTTGACAAGCTTGCACCGCACACCCGTCCTAACATTTTTCTATGCCCGAACGAGGTACCCCAAATCCTTAGAGAGCTGATGCGCGGCGCTCTTCAGAGCCTGAATCAATCCCGAGTCAGCGTCAATGCGCAGCCCTCCCTGTGTCCCGACGACGACCAGAGCGGCCTGCAACCCACCCGACCTGTTGAAAACAGGTGCGGCCGCGGCTGCAATACCCGGGATATGTTCACCATCAACGGTCGCGTAACCCGCATCTCGAACGCGTTCTAACCTGTCGGCAAGAAGCGTGCGGTCGAGACCAAACCGCTCTATTTCCTGTTCTAACATCGGCTGAAGTCTGTCAACAGGCATGAACGCAGAGAAGATTAAGCCGGTCGCACTGTGAGTCAAGCTCACTCGACTTCCAACTTTGATGCCGATATTAACCGTGCGATCACTCTCTTGCCAGAGCAGAAAGAAAGGGCCACTCTGGCCCCAAATGCCGAGTGCGAACGTTTCATTAAATTGAGCCTGAAGCTCATCAATATATAATTTTGCCTGACTCCTGATGTCGAACTGCTCTGACGCGATTAAGCCGAGCAACAGAAGCTCGTTACCTAATGCATACTTCAAGTCTCGACCTTTGGATAAAAAGCCGATCCGGGTCAAACTCACTAAATACTTATGTAGTTTCGTTTTTGTCATTCCACAGCGGTTTGACAACTCCATCATGGACAGGGGCCTGCTCGATTCAGACACTGCCTTGAGTATCGCGTATGCCTGT
Organism: Alicyclobacillus fastidiosus; assembly: GCF_026651875.1. Classification (GTDB taxonomy): domain Bacteria; phylum Bacillota; class Bacilli; order Alicyclobacillales; family Alicyclobacillaceae; genus Alicyclobacillus; species Alicyclobacillus fastidiosus. The sequence goes on from NZ_CP104067.1 coordinate 4,783,535, forward strand.
TCTATCGATTGAATCCCTTGTGATTCCTTCCGGAACTCCGTGTTCAATACAATTCCCCTCGTGAAGCCAGCAGTTTTCTCCACTATAGCACATCAAAAACGCAAATTTTCCGTCTGCGGGTGCCGCGGTGATCGCGTGAATGCAAATCCATGTTCGTGAGTACGCTGCTCAATTTGTACAAAGCCCATATCGGTACATCACGATTGACAAACAATTAGAATCGTCATACGATTTTGAATGAGTTCATATATAGTGAATTCAGTTCACTATAATTAAAAAAGGGGATGTTTCGCATGAAGTTTGGCTATTTCACGCTTACAGACAACCCAGCCGAATACGGTAAGGAACGCAAGGACTCGAATCAGATGCTGCTCGACCTAGTCGAGCAGGCGATATACGCCGAAGAACTTGGATTTCACTCACTGTGGGTACCAGAGCATCACTTTTCGGTATTGGGGGTATTGCCTTCTCCATCGATGTTGCTGGCTCACGTGGCAGCGAAGACGCGCCATCTGCAACTCGCCCCCGCGGTGGTCCTATTGCCGGCGAGTCACCCAGTCCGCATGGCTGAGGAATACGCGCTGTTGGACTTACTCAGCAACGGTCGGGCCATCTTCTCCGCAGGGCGAGGCTACGATAAACGTGAATACGATGCGTTTGGTATCAACTTTCAGGACAGTCGAGATATTTTCTTTGAAGGACTGGACATCATTCAACTGGCGTGGACAAAGAAAGCGTTCTCATATGATGGGAAATTTTATAAAGTCCCTGAAATTAGCATCACACCGAGACCGGTTCAAGACCCGCATCCCCCTATCTATGTCGCCTCTTTTAGTCAACCCTCGTTAGAAAAGGCCGCAGAGATGGGAGAACACGTCATCTTTGCACCGTTCGCGGCAAACATGGTATTCGGGAGCATTGCAAATGCAGTGAACACATTCAAAAAGTCGTCGCAGGAACACGGCTTTGTAGATAAAAAAGTTAGGTGTTCCTACTTTTTGAATGTCACAGAAACAAAAGACGAGGCAGAAGAAACCAAACGCCGTATGCTCAAATACTTCCATGGAATCGTCCCGGCATTTCCATCAGACCCCACCACGGCTCCGCCACATATTCGTTACTTCATCGATATCGTCGATAGGTTACGTCAATTGCAGACGACCGACTTAAGCGATCAGACCATTATCGTCGGCGATGCTGAGTACTGCACGGAGGCGTTGAAGAAAGTGGAAGCGGCAGGCGTGGAAGAAGTCATCATCTATTTCGACTTCGGAGGTTTAAGTCACAAGGAGACATTGAAGTCGATGGAACGTTTTTCTAAACACGTATTGCCCCACTTCACCCACGATGTTGTAACCGCATGACGAGATGTATCGAATCCACCTCACAGGAGGGCACAAGTATGCAATCCACTGTAGCTAGTGTGGAGTTTCGCAAGGCGATGGGGGAATTCGCCACCGGTATCACCGTCGTCACGACCTTGGACGGAGAGCTTGTACGTGGGATGACTGCGAACTCCTTTACTTCTGTATCACTCAATCCGCCGTTGATTCTCGTCTCTGTGGATAAACGTGCAAATCACTTCCGCTACATCGCACATGCGAAACGTTTTGGCGTAAGCGTATTGGCAGCGCACCAGGAGGAGGTCTCACGACACTTTGCGGGTCACCCTAGCCACGAGATCGAATCTTCATTACGCTATACACAGTTTCAGGGAATTCCCGTATTAGAGGACTGCAACATGTGGGCCGCATGCCGCTTGTGGGCAACCTATGACGGAGGCGATCACGCTCTGTTCGTCGGTGAAGTTCTTTCGCATCATCGTACGGATGGGGAACCGCTGCTGTTCTATCGAGGCCAATACCGCGTACTGCATTCGAGTGCAAACGCATCTGTCTGAGAGGAATAGGCAAAATAGGCGTAAAGCTCAAGAGCCAACTGTTTTGAGCGTTGGCTCTTGAACTGTCCTGCCTTGCAGCGCCCGAATTAATCCATGAATCTCCGCTTTTTCCACCGAATCGTGTCAAGGCGGCGCGTGATCAACCTGCTACATTTTTTCATCTCCTCAATTAGATAGTCCGTTTTTCGCAGCGAGTAGTGCTCCGTTGGGCAAGTGATACTGATGGCAGCGATCACTCGCTCTGACAGATCGCTAAAAATAGGCACTGAAAGAGCGAACCTAGATGGTCGGTATTGTTCGTACGACTCAGCGTATTCCTGTTGTCTGATTCTATACAGCTCTTCCTTTAACCGCGTCGGATCCGTTACTGTCTTTTGCGTATACTGTTTCATAGGAAGGCTGGTATATCGCTCAATCTCTGGTTCGTCTTGAAAGGCTAACAACAATTTGCCCACGGCTGTACAGTGGCACGCGACTCTCCTCCCCATTCCATTGAAAAACAACGTGTCGGTGTCCTCGGGAAACTTCAATAGATACACGACATCCCCCATATCGTAGATGGCCAGTTGAATCACCTCGCCAAGCTTTTCAGCGAGCAGTCCCAACAGGGGAAAGGCTACAGTACAGATGTCGATCTCGTGGTAAAAGACCGTCCCTATTTCAAACGCGCCAACTGAGAGCGAGTACTTCTTATTCTTTGGATTCTGTTGAATCACGTTTTCCTCGACGAGCGTGCGCACCAGCCGAAATACGGCGCTTTTATGGAGGTTGAGCCGATCGCTGAGCTCCTTTATACCCAATTCCGGACTGGCGTGAGAAAATTGCCGCAATAGACGCACTGCATTGCGCACTGAAGAAAGCACGACCTGAGCCTGTTCCATAGCCGGTGTCTGCCCCCCAAAGACGACAGGATGTCTCTCTATTTTCCATCGAAGTTTCCTGAGACGCGACAACATGCTCCCCACTAGCCTAAATCGGGATGACTAACAGCGTGGGTATCCGCGTGGTGTCGAAGATCACACTTTTTTCAATAAATTTTGGTCCACCTTCAAAGAAGACGACTCGATCCACATATTTCCCCGTATTGTAGAGCGTCGTGGAACCCTCATTCGTAGTGCGGAACACCGTGTAGTTCGTGTGAACGGTAAAAACGCCTTCCGTTTCACCAACCACCCGCACGGCGCTTATCATGTGCCGATACCACTGGTGTTCGTAAACGTTTGCCTCGCGAAGTGATTGAATTCTATCTTTCAACATTCCACGACTGTCACAGTACATCACCGTCATCGGTAAGTTCCGTTCTTCATTCTCACGGGAAATGATGCGGTAAAGACAATCTTCCGTAAAAAAATCGGGCCATTCCTCGAGACGATCATCGTCAACACAATGTACGTATTCTGCCAATAGATCCTCGATGGGGCGTTGTGCGGATTGTAAATCCATAACAGTCTCTCCTCTCTACCATGACGAACCCTGTGGAAGCCAGTCTTCAAAAATTCATAAACGCCCTGTACTGCTGCCAAAATCCCCGAATAGATGTCTCCGTTACTCGGTGTTCCTGACTCTCGACACCCGTCCCGCCCATCTCGACAAATGACGACTGATCCTCGTCTCGAATGACGCCCTTCTGCACGATTTCACCAATGGCTCCATCCTCCATGGAAATCAGTCCAGCCGGTCCAATGAGATTCGACTGTTTCACGCGAATGTTTCGCATCGTGTCATCGTCATCCGCATACCCGAAGTACGTCCAAATTAGCTCCGTCTCGCTTGGCCCCTTCGGGACAATTTGTCGAACGGCGAGCGTATTGTAAATTTGTTGGACGACCAGATTTGGGAAAATGGTCTGAATCGCCAATGTCACCCCGTCGTCAAACTCGGGCCTTCCGGCCAGAAGCGATTCGTCTTCCAAGGTGAATTTGGACTGGTATGATCTCAAATTTGACTTTTGATACTCGCCCTCTCGACCTTCGTCCGTGTTCATCTTGGTGAAACTGATATGGTGCCCACCCGTCTCGTCTACTTCAATCCCGCCCTTCTGCGACAACCGGTTCAGCCCGAATGTGGCAAAGAACAAATGAAGAAGACTCGCGTGATATGAATCCTTTACATTTTCAAAATATAGCTTCCAATTGTTCTGCAAATATTGATGGTTGTATCCGAGTAGTTGAATTGGCCGATTGAACACCCTGTCGATGTTCTCCCGCATGCGCTGTCCCAAGTACGTTTCAATGGAAGGCATATCCTGTTGAAAACTTACAAATACGAGTCCGTTGTAGGTGGTGACGTTCAGCGTCTGAAGAGAGTGTTCTGACATCCGGAACCCCTCTTCCATCCCGCCTTTTCCCGAGATCCCATGTTGAAAAGGGACGCCCCGAAGCGCTCCTGTCGAATCGTAACTCCACAAGTGATATGGGCAGCTGAAGCTAAGGCGGTTGCCACTGTTCTCCAGACAAACCATCGATCCACGGTGTGCACACCGATTCACAAACGACCGTAGGTTTCCTTCTTTGTCGCGTGTGACAACGATGGGCGTATCTCCTACGAAGTTCGTCTTAAAATCCCCCGGCTGTGCCAATTCGATTTCCAAACCGACAAAGTTCCAGGTCTGCCCTCGATAAAGCCGTTCCTGCTCCAGTTCGTAGATATCGCGGTCCAAAAAGACGCGGTACGGCACACGCGTGACCCCCTCAGTTGGCCACTGGAAATCTGACAGACGTTCCGTCACCGATGCATTCATACGATTCTTCCCTCCATACTTTTGTGGTCAGTTGCCTCTTCCACAGCGTAGCGAGAAATGAAACAAAATGCCTGGACTGGTTTCGGAATCCGAACTCGATACAGAATTTGATTGCCGACACCAATGTCTCCAACACGTACACGGTACACTCTGATGTCGAACAGAAACTTCCTCCTATATCTCGATCATGCGCCTACGTACCATCCGCAACAAAAATGACATCGAATATTCAGATAATAACGTGTGTAAGCGCACATAGGACCTTCCATCGCAGTGGCGAATGAACCGTCAGGAGACAGATGCTTCGCCGAGCGGATCGGGACTGAAACGCTCGTAACGAATCGGCGACAAGGCCACTGCCGCCATCGCCAGCAGTGACATGACGGCAAAGGCGACCATATAGCCTTCCAGCGTCATCGGATACACAGCCAGCCACCCCACGACAACTGGGCCAAAAATAGAGCCGAGACGTCCCACCCCGGCGTTCCACCCGATCCCGCTGGCACGCACATTTGCTGGATAAATATGGGCCATTGTCGTGTTGATGCCCGCTTGAACAGCGGTAAACAGTCCTACCAGAATACTAAAGGCGTAGATATAGGCATTCGTAGAATTCACGCCGAAGAGGACGACACTTAGGGACAGTAACACAAAATATACAATTGTCACCCGTTTCGCTCCAAACCGGTCCATCAGTGTGCCCATGATGAGATTTCCGACTACCTGTGCGAGATCGACAGCGAGGCTGTAGGAATAGCTTCGAACTAGACCGTGTCCGTGTTTGACCATCAACGTCGGGAGCCACGTCGCGTAACCGTACATGAATAACAATGTGAAGAAGGAGGCGACCCACAACAAGACCGTCGTTCGCCCCATGCCGCCTTTGAACAGCAAACCGATTTGCGCCAATGAGTGACTCTCCTCCAACTCATCCAGATGAAACTCAAAGGCGCCGTTTTCAAATTGCGTATACCCTAAGCGAGAGAGCGTCTTGCGGACTTGGTCTGGCCTTCCCCACTTCACCAAGATCTGCAAGGATTCGGGCAGCCATCGGGCCAGTACAGCGGCATACAAAATCGGAATGAGTCCGACGAGGAACATTCCGCGCCATCCAAACGCTGGGATGATGAGCATCGCCATCACCGCGGACAGCGCCCACCCGACAATAAAACCTGCATAAACCGACGATACCCAAAAGCCACGTCTCTGAGGCGGGGCATACTCAGCGGCGATGGATGCCGAGATAGGCATTACGCCCCCAATCCCAAAACCGCCGAGGACGCGGAACACTGCAAAACTTCCATAACCGTTTGCAGACATTGCGAGGCCCGTAAATATAGAAAACCAAATTAAACCAAAAATCATGACTCTGCGTCTCCCAAACCGATCCGCGATTGGCCCAAGTACAATGGACCCGATGAGTAAACCGATAAATCCGTACGATGCCAGTGCCCCGTTTTCGATCGGCGTCAAATGCCACAACGGGCCGAGCTTGGGCATGACATAGGGAATGATCATCGTATCATAGCCTTCAAATACCATGACCAGAGACACAATCAACAGAAGTGTGTAACGACGAGGTGTCATTGGCAGTTCTCGCAACAAGCCAGACATATAAATCTCTTTCTTTTCACCCATCCACTATAACGCTCCTTTTGACCCCTAAGCTTGTGTAAATCTACCTAGTAAATAGACGTCGGGGCTTCTCCATTTCTTTTGTACGACCCCAAAGACCGCCCACTTGCGCGAACCGCTTATGGACAATTCCGTCAAAGCGCCTGGCAAGCTTCGAATATTATTGAATGCGCTTACACAAAAGGTAAACCTCCCTTATAGTGACGTTGTACATCTGATTGATTTCAATTTTAATCCCGCTTGTTTTACAAGATCCACAGTATGTTCCGTATATCGAAATGAATCGCCAAGAAGTACGTCATCGTGACTTGCGCCGCTGGCAACTCGTCAAAAGCATCTCTCGCATACGCGCTCAACTGCTGGCACTAGTGGGATATATAGACCGATTCCGTACAACGATGTTATGATCTGCGTGAAAATCGCACAGACAAAATAGATTAGATTCCCTAACCCATCAAGGCTGAACGGGGTTGCGCGAGACCGCCGCAGTTCATTCGAGTGCAAGGGGCTCAATTTTCTGTTGACTCGTGCATCGAGGTGTCCATGATGAGCAAATATGTCCTTTTCTCACTTCGTTCCAAGGTTTTTTCCATCTTTCTCTCCACCGTTGCGGCCATCATGCTCCTCAGTAACTTTCTCTACTACGTGACGAACAAGCAGCTTTTGATGACCAAATTGAGCGACTATAATCAATTTCTCAATTCGAGGCTGAATGGCGAGGTGAATCAGACCAGTCTGGCCCAAAACGACCTAGACACCGCGGTAAACGATAAGTTGAAATCGGCTGCAATCACCCTGGAATACGCCCTTCCACCGCGCGTTGACGAGGTCACCAATCAATCGTTAGTCGCTCTTGCGAAGAAGCTCGACGTAACCGGCTTTTCACTCTTTCAAGTTCACGACGGTTACGCCGATGTCGTGAAATCATCAGACCCTACGGAAGCTGGTCAACATTTTAAACTGATATCAGGGAGCGAGTGGGTCACGGCGTTTCTCGAAATTTCCGAGGACAAGCCCGTAGACGTTCAAAAAGGAACGTCGAGCCTTCACTTTTGGATTGGTCCTTGGGCTAAAGATAAGGTGAATCCGAGTCAAGTCGACAAGTACGGCTACTACTTCGACGGTTCCACCGATTACGTGATAGACCCCTTTGAGGCCCAACAGCAAACTTCTACCGAACTGAGCGCAAACAAGATGGTCGAAGACCTCATGGCATCGGATAAGAGCATCCTCTCGATAGCTGGAATCAATCCCCTGACGTTCGATAAGGCGCCAAAGATCACCGAGAGCACGAACGGCAGTTCATATGTAGATTTGAGCGATCAAGGCGTTGCGTTCGGCCAGTATCGCTTTGCCGACGCAAGAGATGCAAGTGCGGTTCAACGCGCGTTTCGGGACAAAACAACCGTCACACTCACCGCGATACAGAACCATCAAAAAGTGATCAAGACGTTTGTCTATCAGTCGGGCGACACGTATAACAGCACGCCGTATGTGACAGAGATCGTGACGGATTATCGAGCGATACAAAATGTCCTACAGCAAGAACTGAACAACAGTATCCGCGTTTCTTTGTTCGTGATGTTCGCGGTACTCATTCTCAGCTATCTGTGTTCCGGCTATATCGTCCAGCCACTACAACGCCTGACAAGGCAGGTCGAGCAAATCGCCCATGAGAATTTCGATGTGCCAGTCGACGTTCATCGCAGTGATGAAATCGGAGACCTTGCGAAGAGCGTCAATACATTGAGGGAAAACTTGTTGGAGAGCCTTCATCGCACCGCCCAAGATGAGCGAAGTTCCAGCATGAGGTACCTTGGTATGATGGCTGCGTCGCTGATTCACGAACTGCGAACACCTGCCGTCACGATTCAATATTTATTCGATTTGATCCACCGTTGCGGTATCGAGGATGAGAAATCGAAAGAGGCGCTCAACCGCATGGAGTCGTCCGCCACACATCTCATCGGGACTATCGATTCATTCAGCAGCTATATCAAAAATGGTAAGTTGGACCTAGCGTACGTGAACATGCTGGAAATCATTCAGGAGACCATCGAGGTTTACCGCCCGACCGCACAACACGCGGGTGTGAATCTCTGTTTTGTCGGACCGGAGTCTCGCGCCATCTGGGTCCACGTCGATGCTGAAAAGTTTCGCATGGTACTTCTTAACCTGCTAAGAAATGGCGTGGAGTCCATGCAGGATGCAAAAGAGAAACGGCTGACGGTCGGTCTGCAGTTCGTGAACTCGACCATCGTGATGGATATCACAGATCAGGGCCCTGGAATTCCGAAGGAGAAATGGACGGATATTTTTATGCCCTTCCGATCCGATAAACAGTGCGGACTCGGGTTAGGTTTGTCCCTCAGCGCTTTGATTGTTCTATCGCATGGTGGAAATATTTACGTGGCGGATAGCACAGCTGACGGGACGACCATCCGAGTGACCCTTCCCGGAAGCTAGTCGAGCGTGTGCCGACAGTTCCAACCGATCCCATCCACCCATCTGATTGGGGCTATTTGGCCCCTTTCGCCACCTATGTTACAGTCAATATATGATCTCACTTGAAAGGGTTTGACTATGGAAGATTGCATATTTTGTAAAATCGTCTCAGGAGAACTCCCTTCCGACAAGGTTTATGAGAATGACGACTTGCTCGCTTTTCAAAACATACGGCCAGATACGCCAATTCACGTCTTGGTCATCCCTAAGCAACATATCGCGTCGGCGCACAAGATCTCCGATGCAGAGGCCAGCCTGATTGGACGCATTCATGCGACAATCCCTACCATTGCAGCACAGCTCGGACTTGGCGAGAACGGGTATCGAATTGTTACAAATATTGGAGAACATGGTCAACAAACGGTCCCCCATTTGCACTACCACATTCTCGGAGGCCGTCAATTGATCTGGCAACATTAAGTGAAGACAAGTTCAAAGACCGTTGCCAAACTAGGCAACGGTCTTTGGAGCACAGCGTACCGTCATTCCAATCGTTGACACATGAGGTCAACCCTCGATGCACGTCACACTTTGTCCCAGATACGCCGTGCATTTTCCATCCCAATTTTCGATCCCGTCCGGCTATCTTCCATTCCTTCAAACTCGATGGAGATGTAGCCGTCGTAACCCGACTCTTTAATCGCCTTGACTATCTGCCACATTGGCGTGTCCCCGTGGCCGACGATGGCGCCCCTCAGATAATTTCCGCCAGAACTGCAAAACCACCCCTGGCCCGGGTCATATTCGGGGGATCGAACATAAAAATCCTTCAAATGAACCATCGATGCATACGGAAGGTTTTTCTGTGTCGCCACGAAGGGGTTTTCATCCACGCACAGGAAATTCCCCACGTCTAAAGTCGTCTTGAAGTTATCCCTAGCGACTGCCTCGACCAATCTTTGCACCCTATCACTGTGTTGGACAAAAAAGCCGTGATTCTCCACGCTAGTGGTGATGCCGTAGCTCTCAGCGTACATCGCCACGCGCCTGCAAGCATCTTTCAGTCGGGGCAAGTCCCGTTCGAATTGATGGATGGTCGCCTCGGGCACAGGGCGCCAAGCGACATCGTGGCGCATCAATCTGACACCAAGCCTGCTCGCAACGTCCACTTCCTTCATAACACGCTCGATTTCAGCTTCATACGCCTCGTCGTCCTCTTGAGCAAAGTTTGCTGCGATGGCGTAATTGGAGATATCAATCTTCACTCGTTGCGCCGTTTCGCGAATTCGCTCAATCAATTCAGGCTGGTCTTCGAAGCGATATCCCATCGGGACAATTTCGACGTGTTCCCCACCGTTGTCCGCGATCCATTCGATCACGTCGAGCACACTCATCTCGCCGCTCTTCAGTTCTCGATAGAAACTGTACGTACTCAGGCCGATCTTCACCGAACCAATCCCCCTCAACAATGCGTGCGTATGAAACCTGTACGATTTAGTCGCAGGTGCCCGTTATAACTCGATTTCCCGACCCTCATCGGACGACTTCGAAATGGCCGTCAACAGTTTGACTATCTCGAGTCCCTGTGCAGCATCGCTGCAAGGCGCCGAGCCACTCTTTACACAGCGGATGAAATGGTCTATCTCACGCTGATAAAAGGGCCCCATTCCAACTGTGGGAACGAACTCAGTCAGCGCATGATGATTTGTGGTATAAATGCGAAGGGGATCGAGCGACAAACCGCCCTTCGTCCCAAACAACTCAACCTTTAGCGCGTCGTCTTGTGGTCCATTGAGCGACCAGGAAACTTCCATCTGAAGCACGCATCCGTTCTGAAACCGAATAAACGCCGAGGCGAAGTCTTCCGTCGTGTAAATCTCGTTGTGCTCATTTCCACTGGAGCTAGCTTTCCAAGCGTGAATATAATCCAACTGGTCGTGGCCGATGCCACGCCGCAGGTAGCCGTTGACCCTACTCGCCACCGGGCATCCCATCAACCACCAAGTTAGATCCAGTGCGTGAACGCCGATGTCCATGAGCGGCCCGCCGCCTGCTATTTGTAAATCAGTAAACCATCCGCGAGGCGTTCCCCGCCGCCTCAATATGCGAGTTTTCGCGTAATAGACGTCGCCTAGGTCTTGTCCGTCCACATATCGCTTCATCAATTCCACATCTTCACGATAGCGATGCGACATCCCAACCATCAGCACTTTACCTGATTCTTCCGATATTTTCGCTAACTGTTTGGCTTCTTCCAGATTCGTTGCCATCGGCTTTTCCAAGAGCACGTGTACACCGCGGCGGGCCGCCTCAATCGCCAAACCCACGTGTGAGGAATTGGGCGTGCAAATACTCACCGCATCCAATGTTTCGTTTTCCAGCATCTGAGCGGCGTCCGCATAGACGACGGGCTCCGGACATTTCGCGACGTTTGCGAACGTTCGCGCCTCCTCGACAACTCGTTCATGCTCGGGATCTGCGAACGCGACCACGTCGACGTCGTCACGCTTCGCATATGACGGCAGATGTGCGACCTTGGCAATTGAACCGACACCGATGATACCAACACGTAATTTGCTCATCGTTTTCCTATCATCCTTTCCGCTCGCCAACAAAGACCTACTCTCCAAACCATTACACATCATACACGTCTATTTCGCCAGACATGCCCTCATAAATTTTTTGAGAGAGATGAGGAAGCGGATACCGTAGTGTTTCGCCCGATACTAGCCACCAACATAAGAGCTCGGCGAGCGGTGAGTGCCCGCCCAAGTAAACGCCAAAAAGAGGCCATCCGTAAGTTAGGCTCACGGATGACCTCAAACTGACACGCGCAACAGCGAGCTCAGGTCGATTTTGCAAAAGGTGCCACTTGCGAGTTCGCGCCCCTTGTCGCGAGGACTTCGGCGGCCCTAACCGCCGTTTGAAACAGTAATTGCGCTCCAACAGCCAGGTCCTCCGGGGAGGAGAATTCGGCGGGATTGTGACTGATTCCGTCTTTCGAGCGGACAAAAATCATGCCATAGTCGCATACATAAGATGCCGCAAGCGCGTCGTGAAAGGGGCCACTCATCAGTTCTGGACAGTCATCCACAAGCGCTTTGCTCTCCTCGCGAATCAACCGTTTAATCCAGTCGGCGCAGTAACGGGGCTCACTGTTCGTATCCTCGCGAATGTCATATTGCAGGCCGTAGCGCTGCGCGACGCTGTGGATGGCATCGCGCAATTGTCCTTCGTACCTATCGCGGCGCGCCTGGTCGATGTCGCGCAGATCGATGGTGAACTGAACTTCCTCCGGAATGATATTCCTGGAATTCGGAAATACCGTCAGGTTTCCCACCGTGCCCACCGCCTCGGTTCCCGGTTCCTGTCTGACGATCCGATTTACATCCAGGATGATTTCCGCCGCCCCCACCAATGCGTCTTGGCGCAGATTCATCGGTACAGATCCGGCGTGGCCAGCAAACCCCCGCAATGTGACGGTCCACCAAATCGGGCCGGCGATACCGGACACGATGCCGACTGACCTCCCCATCGCCTCAAGGACTGGCCCCTGCTCAATGTGCAGTTCGAGATAACATCCCACAGCGCCCGCCGGATAGACACAGGATGCAATTTGCTCTGGATCACAGCCAAAATCGCGCAGCGCCTGCTCGCGGGTGATCCCGTCCTGATCCGTTCGGCTCAATTCACCTTCCTCAAGCTGCCCAAAAATCGCCCGTGAGCCAAAAAGCCCTTTGTTAAATCGCCATCCCTCTTCGTCGCAAAACGCGATCACCTCGATTGGAACATCCGGCGTGATGCCGTGTTCGGTCATCGTCGCTACCGCCTCAATGGCGGCCAATACGCCCGCCGTGCCGTCAAACCTGCCGCCGTACGGTTGTGAATCGAGGTGCGATCCCATCATGAGAATGGGCCCCTCGCACTTTCCGGATTTACGGCCGATCAGATTTCCGGCGTGATCTAAGCGGACCGTCATTCCCGCCTCCATCATCCACGCGGAAACCACTTCGAACGCCATCTTTTCCGCGACCGATAACGTTGGTCTACAGACGCCCGTCTCACCTAATTTCCCGTACTGTGCCAACGCTTCAAAATGGTCCCGTAATCGTTTCGACTGAATTCGCAAATAAACTCCCCCTCTTGATCCTCGCCTCGAGCGATACGAGACAAGTCAAGCCTTAAAGTACGTTAGCCCTCACACCCGCCGTTTGTTCGTAGGCGTATCCGACTTTCAGGACGACATCCTCCCTAAACGCAGGTCCCATCACCTGCAAGCCTATTGGCAACCCGTCGACAAATCCGCATGGCACAGTCAAACTTGGAATTCCGGTCAGATTGGCCGGGAGCGTCTGACGGATAAGTTGTTCGCGAACCTGTACCTCTCTCCCGTTAATCCAGGCAATTTCCTGGCCAATGCAGGGCGCCGGCATCGTGGAGGATGGGGCGACGATGACGTCCACCGCTCTAAATGCGGCGTTGAATTCGGCGGTCATGCGCCGCCGAATTTGCTGCGCTTGCAGGTACTCCACCGCACTGATGATCTCGCCCTGTTCGAGGGACAAGCGCACATCGCGACCAAATTCCTCGGAGCGCGTCTGAAGATGATGGTGATGAACGGCGGAGGCTTCTGCCCTGCCCGAAATGGCCTGGGCGAACGGCGCGTGACGAAGCGTGGGGATGGATATCGGTTTGACAATCGCGCCCATCTCTCGCAGACGGCTGATTGCCTGCCAAACGGCTTCCTGAATAACCCCGTCCACCTCTGCAAAGAAGTAATCCTCTTCCACACCGATGACCAGGCCACTGATGTCTTGGCTCAGAACTCGCGTATACATCACGGGTTGCGAGGGACAAGACGTCGGATCGTTCTCGTCGTACCCCGCCATGTACTCCATCAGCACCGCCGCATCCCAAACGGTCTTGGTGATGGGACCGACGTGATCGAGTGACCAGGCGAGCGGGAATACGCCGTACTTACTGACCAGGCCGTACGTTGGCTTAAGGCCGACAACGCCGCACAAAGTGGCTGGAATGCGAACGGACCCTGCCGTATCCGTCCCCAGGGAGGCAATCGCCAGACCGGCTGCGACCGCAGCGGCAGACCCACCACTTGACCCGCCCGGAATTCGCGTTAGGTCCCACGGGTTGTGACAGGCACCAAAGTGCGGGTTGTTCGTCGTTCCACCGCGGGCGTACTCGTGCAGATTGAGCGTGCCCGTATACACGACCCCGGCTTCTCTCAACTTCGCAATCACCGTCGCGGCGTACCCCGGGACGAAGTCGCGATGGATGCTCGATCCGATGGTCGCCACCTCGCCCTGGAAATAGAAGATGTCTTTGATGGCCATCGGTATCCCATGCAGCGGTCCGCGGTAGTTCCCCTTCACGATGTCCGATTCTGCAGCCTTCGCGGCAGCTAACGCCGCCTCCGGTTCAAATCGAATATAGGCGTTCAGCTTCCCGTCAAGTTGCTCTGTTCGGTGAATCACGGCCTGCGTCACGTCAACTGGCGAGATCGACTTGTGTTTGAGCAGCGGCGCGAGTTCCTCAATCGATTTTGCTGCCAGTTCTGCCAGTTCTATCACTCGCGTGACCCCTTGCACGGCACGTTCACCAACGCGATATCCGCGTCGTCAAGCCGAAGTTCCTCCACTGAGGCGCGCATCTCGGCCAGGGCACGGAATTGGACTTGAAGAAATTCGAGATCTTCCTCAGGCACACGGATTCCTCGTAGAGTAAGTAGATCCTGAACGATATTTTGCATATATGTGGTCCTCCTTATCGTGTTTCGCGCGAAACAAACGAACTCCCTTAGCTGGAAAGTGTACTGCGGATCAATCGCATCGGAGGTTAATCAGGAGGAGACCTGCTGCAAGTCGAGATTCGGACGCTGGCTCGCGTACGGCGTTGCCTTTTCATATGCGTATCCAACTCTCAACAAGAGGTCTTCCCTGAACGCGGGACCCATAATCTGCATCCCGACCGGTAGTCCATCGACAAAACCACAAGGGACCGTCAGACTCGGATATCCGGTCAAGTTCGCTGGTTGTGTTTGGCGGATGAGCAGGTCGAACACGGCCTCTTGGCGACCGTTGATGGCGAGTGTGTGTTCACCGATGCGCGGAGCTGTCATTGGCATCGAAGGAGCAATCAAAACGTCTACATCGTTGAAAACCTGGGTGAACTCCGCCTTTAAGCGAGTGCGGACCTGTTGTGCCAAGAGATAATCAACTGCACTAAGAAGTTCTCCTTGTTCCAAGGAGATGCGCACGTCGTCACCGAACTCGTCACGTCTCGTCTGTAAGTGATGGTGGTGAATAGCCGAGGCCTCGGCAAACACCGTGACCGTCTCGGCAAAGACCGCTTGCGCAAGTGTGGGTATGCACACGGGTTGGACGGTTGCCCCCATCGTCTGCAACTCATGGATGGCTCGCCGGACAGTCTGTGCGACCAACGAATCCACCTTTGCGAAAAAGTAATCCTCTTCCACGCCAATGACCAAGCCCTCGACGTCTTGCCTCAGCGCTTGCGTGTACGCCACGGGCTGTGAGGGACGGGACGTCGGGTCGTTCTCGTCGTACCCGGTCATGTACTCCATCAGTACCGCTGCATCCCAAACGGTCTTCGTCATGGGACCGACGTGATCGAGTGACCAGGCGAGCGGGAATACGCCATATTTGCTCACAAGGCCGTGCGTTGGCTTGAGCCCGACGATGCCGCAAAATGTGGCCGGGATGCGAACAGAACCGGCCGTATCCGTTCCCAGGGAGGCAATCGTCAGGTCAGCCGCAACCGCGGCGGCCGAGCCACCACTTGACCCGCCCGGAATCCGCGCTAGGTCCCACGGGTTGTGACAGGCGCCAAAGTGTGGGTTGTTCGTCGTCCCGCCAAACGCGTATTCGTGCAAGTTCAACGTACCGGTATACACGACTCCGGCTTCTCTCAATTTCGCAATCACCGTCGCATCGTACTCCGGGACGAAGTCGCGATGGATATTCGATCCGATAGTCGCCACCTCGCCCTGGAAATAGAAGATGTCTTTGATGGCCATCGGTATCCCGTGCAACGGTCCGCGGTAGTTCCCTTTTACGATGTCCAGTTCTGCAGCTTTCGCGGCGGCCAACGCGGCCTCCGGCTCAAATCGAATGTAGGCGTTCAGCTTCCCGTCGAGTTGCTCTGTTTGGTGAATGACGGCTTGCGTCACGTCAACTGGCGATATCGCCTTGTCTCTGAGCAACGGCGCAAGTTGCTCTATCGATTTTGAGGAGAGTTGTTCGCTCATATAACGACCCCTTCAGATGCAATATCAGGTAACCAACAAATCGCCCTATCGAACGCCAATGTCAATCTCGAACTGCAATATTTGTCTAAATAATCCGATAAATAAAGTTGTGATTGCCTGCAAAAACGCGTGCACGCACATAAAAGAGGATATTTGACTGTTACGACATATATTTCACTCCCCTCGAGCGATTGACATCCCCATCTATACTACCTGAATATGATGTGCACACCTCTATATATGTTCTATATCTTCACACGATTTATTGTCAACATGTATCTATTCCACAAAATCCTTAGTTATATGTTACTTTATCTAACGCAATTTGTTGACTTCCGCTCAATCCCTGGTTTTAAATAATAACGAAATCAGAATATTCTGCCTATCTTCGAGAAAAAAGGAGCGGATCAGGATTGTCGAATGAACGGAAACGGTTTTCTAAGTTGGTCAACAACCCTGTCATGGAAGACTACTCACTTCGATACGCCCCATCCTCCTTCCGAAAGTGGTCGCCCTGGATGGTGCTGCTATCCGGAATCGGTGGTATCGCCGCGATGGCCTCGTACGCCACAGGAGGCACCATCGCCGTCGAGTTCGGCTTTCAAAACGCATTCTGGGCTGTCATCGTGTCATCCTTGCTCATCTTCTTGACTGGATTGCCAATTGCCTACCAGGTCGCTAAGAACAATATTGACATGGACCTCTTAACGCGGGCCGCTGGATTCGGCTACTTCGGTTCGACCCTGACATCGTTGATTTACGCCTCGTTTACCTTTATCTACTTCGCACTCGAAGGGGCAATTATGGCCCAATGCATCAACGATTACTTTCACATTCCATTCGCAGTCAGCTATCTGATTTCAGGCATCGTGATTATTCCACTCGTCCTATACGGGATGACTGCACTTTCAAAATTTCAAGCGTGGAGCCAGCCCGTGTGGCTAGGACTCGTCATAGTGGCGATTGTCGGGGTTTTCATACATGATCCGCATGCCATTCACTCTTGGACACAATTCACCGGAAAGGCTGGGACGAGCGCGTTTTCCATGCCGCTGTTCGCTTCGGCCTGCGGGATCTTGTTATCGCTTCTCGCTCAGATTGGAGAACAAGCTGACTATCTGCGCTTCATGCCCGACATGAAACCAAACCAGCGCTTCTCGTGGTGGTTCGCACTCATTATGTCAGGCCCCGGATGGGTCATTATCGGGGCGTTTCAAACGCTCCTTGGCACATTCCTCGCCTCATATGTCGCTTTGCACTTTGGATTTCAAGACGCGACGGTCCCTATCGCCATGTTCGACTACGCATTCCAGACAACGTTACACAACCCTGAGCTGGTTCTCACTATCGCCTCGATTCTCGTCTTGCTCTCGCAGTTGAAGATCAACGTCACAAACGCATATTCCGGGTCCTTGTCATGGTCGAATCTGTTCTCACGAATTCTTCACTCACACCCCGGACGGGTCGTGTGGCTGTTATTTCAAGTTGCAGTGGGAATCTTGATTATGGAGATGGGGATATTCGACTCCTTGACGGCCATCCTTGGTTTCTATTCCAATGTCGCGGTCGCGTGGATTGGCGCCGTCGTCTCAGATATTGTCATCAATAAGGGGATCCTGAAAGTGAGCCCTCCACAAATCGAATTCAAACGCGCTCACCTCTACAATTTCAATCCGGTCGGATTCGGGTCGATGGTGATCGCATCCGTGGTATCCATCGTCGTCTACTTCGGCGCATTCGGAGAAAATCTAAAATCCTACTCCTCCTTTCTGTCATTGGCCATTGCACTCGTGTTGCCGCCAATCATCGCGATTCTCACAAAAGGAAAGTATTACATCGCGAGGACCAGCGGTGAGGAACTGAAAGAAATCATGCAATCCAGCCCGACAAAAGATGAAGTCTCATGCATCGTTTGCGGACACAGCTACGAACTGCACGACATCGCGTACTGTCCGTTCCACCAAGGCGCAATTTGCTCGCTTTGCTGCAGCTTGGACAGCTCCTGTCACGACGCCTGCAAGGAGTCGACGAACGTCGACGTCCAAGACGATCTATTGCGAGAAACGGTGTAGACGCCCTCTAGAGTACTTCCAAGCGCGATATCTACGCTCACACACAGCAAAATGGCAGTATCGGCAAAACAGTCACATTTTGTTGCCGATACTGCCGTTTAGCCTGTTTTCTTTAAAATATCCTCGTCATAATTCCGGAGTTCATCTTCATTTTCGATCCGCCAAGCAATATGGTGAATGGTACCGATGGAATTTCTACCGAACCTTGCGTCTTCTTGACTAATTACGTCAATCATCGTCCCTGGTCCACCTTCGCCGACTTCATAACGATAGCGCTCACTTTTTTGTTCAATTAAACGAAATCCCATAACCTCCGTTAACAACGTAGAGGTGAACGCATGATTTCTGACTTTGATCGTGACACTATAAAAGCCTCGAATAGCATGTTCACTCGGTACCGGTCCGTCTTCCGAACCGGTTCTAAAATCCGCACCCTCATGAGCAACCAATTCGAGCGCAATACCGTCAGGGTCGTGGAATGTGATCACTTGTCTCTGATTCGAGCGTTCCTCCGGACCGCTCACGGATACGCCATGGTCTTTCAGTCGCGTTACCCAAAAGTCAAGCCACGTTCATGCAGACGACTTCATCATGATTGAACTGGTGAAACAGGCGAAAAGGACAAAATCCCCATGACTTTTCCGTCATGGGGATTTTCGTTACGGTTTTTATTCGACATGTGTTCATTGTCGACTATGGGACTATGAGCATGCTACAACCTTGATCTCGAAACCCTAATTTACGAGAGTTCTACTGACAGTGAGTTTTCAATTTGTTCCTTATTCTCGTTTTGCTTGGCGAGAATCTTCTTTCTCGCAAACAGGAAGTAATAGAGCATGATAATCGCCATAATCGGTACGCCTGTGTATATCGTAATCCGCTGACCAGGCACAAACCAAAGGCTGACGGCGATAGCCGCGTTGGCAATAATACCGACAAGCGGCAAGATAGGATACAGTGGAGTTCGGTATGGGAGGTCGCTTACCTTTCCTCCAGAACGAACGTACTTGCGCCTAAATCCAATTTGTGCCCAGCAGATAATCCCCCAGTCAATCACGACGACCAACCCAATACCGGATAGAATCCAGGTGTACAGTTTATCCGGTGAAACTTTATAAAGCAGAAGGCCAGCCACACCAATAATCATTGTAAATAACACGGAACGGACAGGTACTTGACGTTTACTGAGAGTGCTCAGGAACTTCGGAGCCATGCCATCAAGCGACATCGACCAGAGAAGACGAGAAGATGCGTACGTCCACGAGGAACCTGCAGACAGTGCGGAAGTGACGACGATAATGTCCATAATCACATGTGCTGACGGAATTCCAGCGAATTGGAATATGGTTGCAAACGGACTATCGTTCACGCCTGCCGTCTGCCACGGAATGATGCCGACTAAGACAATCATTGCAAGCACGTAGAATAAGAGTGTGCGAAGCGTCGTTGTACGAACCGCGCGAGGGACGGACTTCGACGGATCCTGGCTTTCACCCGCCGCAATGCCAATAAGCTCCGTGCCACTGTATGAGAAGCAGACGGAAACAAGTGCGAGGAACGAAGCACCAACACCATTTGGGAAGAGACCGCCGTGGTGCAAATAGTTTGTAGCGCCGATGGCCGGATGCGATGTCCAACCAAAAATCACTGCAATGCCAACAGCAGAAGCAACGATAATCCCGATGACCTTAATGCTTGCAAACCAGAATTCCGATTCCCCATACACACCGACTGCCATAATGTTTAAGACCAAGTAGATCACAAAGAATACGGCGTAAAATACCACACTTGGAATGTGTGGAAAGTACTGCTGCAAAATCATGACAGCCGCTAACCACTCAACCGTGATAGTTATGGCCCCATTAATCCAATACAGCCATGCACTTAGGAATCCAATACTAGGACTGATAAAGACTTGGGCATACGTCTTAAATGATCCGGCCACAGGCATGATCGTTGCCAATTCACCTAGTGACATCATGACAATGCCTACTAGGATACCCCCTAAAATATAAGCAAGTACAGCGCCGCCTGGGCCAGCTTGATTAATGGTGTAGCCGGATCCCACGAATAATCCTGTGCCAATCACACCGCCGATTGAAATCATAAACATATGCCGACTTCGCATTCCGCGCTTCAGACCAGCTTCTTTGTCGACAATTTCGTTTAGTTTATTCAAGTAGGTTCCCCCTTTTCTCTAATTTTTGTTTACAATTCCACAATAACAATATCTAGCAACCGCTTTCATATTGGGCTATGACAACATATAGCAGATTAAATTAGTGTAACACAACTGCCTTTTTGTATTGCGGGAGCAGAAAATTTTTGCACCCCAAGTTCATCATCATGAACTTGGGTCTGTCCTCCAAGAGTCAAATGTCAGCTTGTGAACTTGTTATTCCCTAACCGGTGTAACTCCTTTTCTTCCTAAGTGGTGTGATTCCACTTGCGAAGCCTATACTGTAAGCTTTGTCTGCTTACACCGAGCGCTCGTGCTGTCGCAGACACATTTCCTTCGTTTTGTGATAAAACTTTTAGAACGTAAGCTCGCTCATACTGCGACAACTGAGCCTGTAAATTTCTCTCCTGTGTAAATGATCCATAATCTGGGGACTGGCTGCTATTGTGACCATTTGGAGTATCATCCAAGGCGTTTACGCGGCGACGTATGTGCATAGGGAGATGTACAACATCAATTTCCCCATTATCCATTACCATGTTCATTGCACCTTCGATGGTATTTTCGAGTTCACGGACGTTGCCTGGCCAAGGGTACGTGAGGAAGTATTTCATTACCTCGTCAGAGACACCCTGAACCTGCATTCCAAAGAGTTCGTTGTATCTCCTGACAAAGAAGTCGGTAAGGCTAGGTATATCATGTTGACGTTCCCGCAGTGGCGGTAGAAACAGAGTTACAACGCTAAGACGATAGTATAAGTCCTTCCGGAGTGTCCCTTTGACCACATCATCCAGTGGATCTTCATGAATTGTCGCAATGATCCGCACATCGACCGTTCTATCCTGTGTGTCACCGAGGCGGCGAATCGTCTTCTCTTGAAGTGCCCGAAGAAGCTTGGCCTGAAGGGATAAACTCAGCGAATTCAATTCGTCGAGTAGAATCGTACCCCCATCCGCTTGCTCAAGGAGTCCCGGCCGATCAATGGCTCCAGGAAACGCGCCATGCATGGTACCGAACAATATGCCTTCAATGAGGTGCTCTGGCAAGGCGGCACAGTTTTGCGAAATAAAAGGTCCGGCGGAACGGGGGCTTGCGTGGTGAATGCTTTGAGCAAACAATTCCTTGCCTGTTCCAGTCTCCCCAACAATAAGAATGGACGAGTTTGTCCTAGCCGCTCGCTTTCCATGCTCCATGACTTCAACTATATTTGAACTCTCGCCAACCAAACTATCGAACGTGTACCGTGTTTCCCCGCGTTTTAGAATGTTCTCCTGAATTCGTTCAATTTTGGTGATATCGCGCGCGATTTCCACAGCCCCACAGATTTCACCTTTTAGAATAATTGGCATTGTGTTGTTAATCGTGGTCACCGATTCGCCCTTCAAGTTGTAATACGTCTGTTTTACGTTGAAAGTTGAGCGGCCAGTTTGCACTGCATGAAGCAATGTACTGTACCCTTCATCAGGGAAGGTGAAGACGTCAAGGACATCCTTATTCAATACATCTATTGCCGACATAGACTCAATGTCCGCCATTTTTTGATTGTAAATCACTGTTTTCCCAGATGCGTCTACGACATGGATTCCTTCGTCAAGTTGATCGACCAGGAACTCATACATTCGAATCAGATCCCGAGTTTTATTTTCTGAGTCATTTATATTTGAGTTTGAGTTCGCCACGCATATCACCCCAATGGGTTAATTACCTGCAAATATTGAAATTCATTGTGCTACTTAAGTAGTTTACTTGGCACCCGACCACACCGCAAACGTTTTTTGCACCTGCAATAAATAAAGGCAATTGATTTATGCAAATCGTTTTTGCATCATGAACTTTGTAAGCGCTTATTCAAACTCGAATCACCATTTTCAGCATCACAATTACTTCATTTCCGACCTGCTTAGATTGAAAAAATATGAGCCGTTCTAAATGAGGAGGAAATAAGCTATGATTCCTTACTTACCTGAAGCATTCACGGATTTCTCAAAGCCGGAGAATGAA
Source organism: Alicyclobacillus fastidiosus (assembly GCF_026651875.1). Classification (GTDB taxonomy): domain Bacteria; phylum Bacillota; class Bacilli; order Alicyclobacillales; family Alicyclobacillaceae; genus Alicyclobacillus; species Alicyclobacillus fastidiosus. Next base: position 4,805,792 of record NZ_CP104067.1, read on the forward strand.
GCAGCATTTACTGCCGCTTTCGAGCGTGTGTCGTCGCAAATGGGCCAAAGCTACCCGCTTATCATCGGCGGCCGCGAGGTTCACACTGACAAGCGCAATGAATCTCGTAACCCATCGAACTTGGAACAAATTGTAGGATTCGTAGCACAGGCGGACAAAGCCATCGTCGACGAAGCATTTCAAATCGCTTCCAAAAAATTTACCACTTGGTCACAAGTAAGCCCAGAGGAACGTGCCGGCTATCTGTTTAAGTCAGCTGCCATTATTCGCCGCCGCAAGCATGAATTCTCTTCTTGGTTGTTGTTGGAGGCAGGGAAGACTCGCGCTGAGGCAGATGCAGATACGGCGGAGTGCATTGACTTCCTAGAATATTATGGCCGCCAAATGTTGCAGTTGTCCGAGCGAGGAAAACAGACGCTAATTTCATATCCAGGTGAGGAAAACCGACTCGAGTACATCCCGCTTGGAGTTGGCGTGGTTATTCCACCCTGGAACTTCCCGCTCGCAATCATGGCAGGGATGACGGCAGCAGCGATTGTTTCTGGTAATACCGTCCTCTTGAAACCGGCAAGTCAAACTCCGGTCATTGCCTACCGCTTCTATGAGGTTTTGAAAGAAGCTGGACTCCCCGACGGCGTCGTAAACTTCGTACCAGGTGATGTAGGAGAAATTGGGGATTACATGGTCGACCACACCACCACTCGGTTTGTTACCTTCACCGGATCGCGCGGTATTGGTGTCCGCATTTATGAACGTGCCTCTAAGGTCCATGAGGGCCAAATCTGGCTCAAGCGTATCATTGCTGAAATGGGTGGCAAGGACTCCATCATTGTCGATGAGGGAGCAGATTTGGACTTGGCCGCACTAAACATCGTCAATTCCGCGTTTATGTTCAGCGGCCAGAAGTGTTCTGCATGTTCGCGTGTCATTGCACATGAAGCGATTTATAACGAACTCCTGGACCGTGTGGTTGAAAGGACTCGTGCACTAACCATTGGCGATGCCATAAACGCAAACACCAAGGTTGGACCAGTTATCGACCAAAAAGCCTACGATAAAATCAGGAGCTATATTGAGATCGGAAAGCAAGAAGGTCGTCTCGTATGCGGCGGTGAGACTTGGGACAAACCAGGGTACTTTGTGTCTCCAACCATTTTCGCTGATGTGCCTGCAGACGCACGCCTCTCTAAAGAGGAGATTTTTGGACCTGTGGTCGCGTTCACAAAGGTCAAGACGTTTACAGACGCCATTGCGGCGGCGAACAACACAGAGTTTGGTCTGACCGGATCTGTTTTCACAAAAAATCGTGAACACGTCGAAGAAGCACGCCGTACGTTCCATGTAGGCAACCTATATTTCAACCGTAAATCTACTGGTGCTTTGGTTGGCGTTCATCCGTTTGGCGGCTTCAACATGTCTGGTACCGATTCAAAAGCCGGAGGACCTGACTATCTCTTGCTGTTTACACAACCCAAACTCAGTTCAGAAGTTCTATAAGTACTAAGCACCCACGGTCGCTCAGGGACCGCGCGTCAAATCACAAAAGGAGGAACTATCCGTGCAAAATACAATATCGTCCCCAAAGACGCTTGAAGAACAATACGGCGCAAAGAATTACCATCCTCTCCCTATTGTTTTGGCGAAAGGTGAGGGTGTTTGGGTTGAGGATACCGAGGGCAAGCGATACATGGATATGCTCAGTGCTTATTCAGCACTGAACCAGGGTCACAGACATCCGAAGGTGATTCAAGCACTTAAAGACCAAGCTGATAAAATTACGTTGACGTCACGGGCCTTTCACAATGACCAACTCGGTTTCCTGTACGAAAGTTTGGCCAAAGTCACACAAAAAAACATGATTTTACCGATGAATACGGGTGCTGAGGCGGTTGAAACAGCGATTAAGGCAATTCGCCGTTGGGCCTATGATGTTAAGAAAGTCCCTGACAATCAAGCCGAGATTATCGTGGCTTCGGGCAATTTCCATGGCCGCACCACAACGATTATCTCCTTTAGCTCAGATACGGAATACCAACGTGCGTTTGGCCCGTTGACGCCTGGTTTCAAAATTGTGCCTTATGGCGACATCGAGGCACTCAAGGATGCAATTACGCCCAACACAGCTGCATTCCTTGTGGAGCCAATCCAAGGTGAAGCAGGGATTGTGATTCCTCCCGAGGGCTTTATTCAATGTGCCTATCAAATCTGTAAAGAAAACAACGTCCTGTTCGTAGCCGATGAAATTCAAACTGGCTTAGGACGTACCGGAAAAATGTTTGCCTGTGATTGGGAGCAAGTCGTGCCAGATATGTACATCATCGGCAAAGCGCTAGGAGCGGGTGTCATTCCGGTTTCGGCTGTTGCTGCAGATAAGGAAATTCTCGGCCTGTTCGAACCAGGATCACACGGTTCCACATTTGGAGGAAATCCACTGGGCAGTGCGGTCGCCGTTGCAGCGCTTAAAGTTATTGAGGAAGAAGGATTACCGGAACGGTCCCGCATACTTGGCGAGTATTTCCTTACCAAACTGCTCACGTTGAGCAATCCGGTTATCAAACAAGTGCGGGGCCGCGGGCTGTTCATAGGACTCGAGTTGACGACAAAGGCTCGTCCATATTGTGAGCAGTTGAAAGACCTCGGTCTTCTGTGCAAAGAGACCCACGAAAACACGATTCGCTTCGCCCCGCCTCTCATCATTACAGAGGAAGAGCTCGATTGGGCATTCGATAAGATTCAAACTGTGTTCCAAATGTAATGAACCAACAGCGATGAATGACATGGGGTGGCATGAATGAGCACGGTCACTGAAAACAAAACAGCACGACAGGAACAGGATGTTCTTTCCTCGACACAACAAGTAATTCTTGATGCGTTGACACATCTAGGCTACGGTCCAGCGTACTACGAACTGTTAAAGACTCCTCTACTCACACTGACAGTTCGGATCCCGGTACGGATGGATGACGGATCGGTCAAGGTATTCACAGGCTACCGAAGCCAACACAACAATGCTATTGGGCCCACCAAGGGCGGAATTCGCTTCCATCCTAATGTAACGGTTGAGGAAGTCCAGGCTCTTTCCATGTGGATGTCGGTTAAGTGCGGCGTCGTGGGACTTCCTTACGGGGGTGGTAAGGGCGGTATCATTTGCGATCCACGGGAGATGTCAGTTGGGGAACTGGAGCGGCTGAGCCGGGCCTACGTCCGCTCCATCAGTCAAATTGTTGGTCCGACAAAGGATATTCCAGCACCGGACGTGTACACAAATTCGCAAATTATGGCTTGGATGATGGACGAATATAGTAATCTCCGTGAGTTTGATTCCCCTGGATTTATTACGGGTAAGCCGTTAGTTCTCGGTGGATCGCAAGGTCGGGACACAGCTACGGCCAAGGGTGTTGCCATCTGTATCGAGGAAGCTGCGAAACGACGAGGCATTTCCCTCCAAGGGGCAAAAGTGATTGTTCAGGGATTTGGAAACGCGGGGAGCTACCTGTCGAAATTCATGCATGATGCGGGTGCTGTTGTTATTGGTATCTCAGATGCATACGGAGCCATTTATAACGAAAATGGCTTGAATATTGAAGAGCTATTGGATATGAGAGATTCATTCGGCATGGTAACGAAAAACTTCAAAGACACCATTTCAAACAAGCAACTACTCGAGATGCCTTGTGACATTCTCGTACCGGCTGCCATTGAGAACCAAATCACGATGGAAAATGCCCATCGTATACAGGCACAAATCGTCGCGGAAGCGGCGAACGGGCCAACGACATTGGATGCCACAAAAGTGCTTTCAGAAAACGGCATCTTGCTCGTTCCGGATGTATTGGCTAACGCGGGCGGTGTGACCGTGTCTTACTTTGAATGGGTGCAGAACAACCAAGGACTCTACTGGACTGCACAAGAGATCGAACAACGCTTACGAGAAGTTATGATCAAGTCGTTTGAACGTGTGTACGATATGGCTACTACTCAGGATGTGAACATGCGTCTTGCCGCATACATGGTAGGTATCCAAAGTACAGCGGAAGCGATGCATTATCGCGGTTGGGTATAAAAGTCCGGAAGAAAGTTCCGTTTGTCATGTCGTTGGTTCGCCTTGTCATCACGCAAGCATGTATGGAGAAGAAAGTTGGGGTTACGGTTGAAGGAGTTACGCATCATCGGAGTTCCGTCTGACCTTGGGCAAGGACGGCGCGGTGTAGATATGGGACCAAGTGCGATTCGATACGCAGGTCTTGACACAGCGCTTGAACGCCTTGGATACCAAGTGAAGGATCTCGGCAATATCAACGTTCCGACGCCAGAAATGCATGAACAAACGCAGAACACAAAACTTCGGTATTTGAACGAGGTTAAGGCTGTCTCTGAGAGTCTGTGCGGCATTGTAAGTACGGTCGTTTCGGAAGGACACATACCACTCGTTCTCGGCGGCGACCACAGCATTGCGATTGGCAGTCTGGCCGGCATGGCGCAATCTAGCACCAATTATGGCGTCATCTGGTTTGATGCACACGGGGATATGAATACAGAGGAGACAACTCCCTCTGGAAACATCCATGGTATGCCCCTCGCTGTTAGTCTTGGTTATGGTCATGAGGATTTGACCCGAATTGGCGGCTGCACACCCAAGGTGAAACCGGAGAATGTTGTACTCGTTGGCATTCGTTCAATTGACGAAGATGAAGCGAAACTGATCGCCAAGGCTGGCATTCGTTGCTACACGATGTCAGAAATCGACCGGCGCGGCATGGCTGTCGTCATGGAGGAAGCGATTGAAATCGCATCGAATGGAACAGACGGCATCCATCTGAGCCTGGATCTTGACTCCCTTGATCCGACGTTTGCTCCTGGCGTTGGTACTCCAGTCAATGGTGGCGTCACATACCGTGAAGGACACTTGGCGATGGAAATGTTGTCAGCATCGAACGCCATCGTTTCCGTTGACGTTGTTGAAGTGAATCCTATTCTTGATGAGCAAAACCGTACGGCCGTAATGGCTGTTGAACTCATTGAGTCATTGTTTGGGAAAACGGTTCTCTAAGGACATACGCTCGTGCCGATTATGTGGCTGCAGCCCATGTGTTTACATGGACACAAAAATCTACTCGCCAGTCTACCTTCAGTCCCCCGAATGTCATTGTAACCATTCGATGTCCCATTGGCGTCATGACCTGGCGCCAATGGGGCTCTTGTAGGCTACTGTACGGTAAAATGCAGGGGCCCTGTGGTCTTACTGTGGCTTTTTTAGAGGTCTTAACTCGCCAAAGATGGCGGATGGGTCAAGGAATAATCCCCCCACGTTGGCACCATCGGACTTAAGCCGTACACACTTTATTTCTCCCATTGTTCTTGGCCTCGTATAATGCTTTGTCAGCAAGGTCAATGAGTTGTTCTGGAGCGAGTAATCGTACGCTTGTTGCAACTCCAATTGAAACCGTCACCGTAAATCGCAACTGTTCATCAAATTGGTGATTTTCGACCGCATTTCTAATACATTCTGCGACATCAGTGGCCAATTGTATTGAGCAGGAAGGAAGAATGATCGCAAATTCCTCGCCGCCCTTTCGGGAAACAATGTCGCCTGGCCGACAGTTCATTTTCAGTAGTGTTGCTGTTTGCTTTAATACACTATCACCAACAGAGTGTCCGTAAGTGTCATTTATGCTTTTGAATTTATCAACATCAATCATCAATAGTGAGAACGGCTCAAATCTTTCTTTGGATGACTGCATGACATATTTCAATCCATAATCAAACTGTCGGGCATTCACCAAACCAGTAAGGAAATCTAACTCAGATAACTGTTTAAGTTCTGCTTGGAGATCAAAATAATGTTTAAGTGTGTAAATAATAAATTGAACCAAGAATCCCATTACAATCACTAGTATGTAGTAAATCACAAATAAGTTGGGTGACACATGACGAATAAAAACTGAAACCTGGACCAAACAATACACATATAGAAGCAGCGTTTTATATGGTTGCTTCTTGATAAATCGACTTAACAAAGGTGTAATGATTCCCATCAGGATAATGCTTACGGCCCCTTTGTATGAAACCGAATTGACACCAAGCAATAAGACTCGCCCTGCGCCAATCAAGATGGCTGACGGCAAAGATGATAGTACTCCGCCATAGGACGCCGCGACTACTACAGGAATCACACGCAGGTCTAAAATGGTGTTACCTTCCAAGCGCAACGAAAAAAACATTAAGATGTTACCACTGACTCCCGTTATGAAACCGAGCAGTAATTTCGTTCTTTTATTAGAAACACCTTGGTTTCTAAACGGAAAAAAGCCAACACATGTCAAAGTAAACAGAATACATGCATTAACGAATAGTGCACGCAAAAACTTTACACGCCTTTCTCGAACGATCCTCTTCCCGTCAGTTCAATAGCAGTGTTGCCCATAAAAGGGTATGTGAAATCATAACACGTCAAACAAAATAGCAGTCAACATAGCCCGACTGCCCACTTGTCCAACCAAACCTTCCACGAAATCAAGGAAGAGGTCTTCCAGCGAACGATTGTCTCCGCGTGCGCGGAGCTTCTCGATGGAATCCTGGAATACGAGTTTGCCGTGATCGATGATACCAACGTGTGTCGCCATCTGATCGATCTCGCCAAGCAAATGGCTGGACACGACGACCGTGATGCCGTGCTGTGCGGGCATGTCTTTGACGAGTGCTCGAATCTCGTGGGTGCCGGCGGGATGGAGCCCGTTGGTCGGTTCGTTCCTCACCTCGGTCCTGACTTTACAGGACCAAACTTACAAGACGAGAAACAGTACCTTAACAAAACCTTAATTTCGTTCAGGCAGTTCCACCATAAATGATATCCTAAAAATAGAAGATAGGCGGACCCGTGTTTTCATGGGTCGAGGAACTTATACAATGCGAGATCACAAACTTATGAAAGGTGATGACTATGGCACGCGTTTTGCTGATCAACGCAGGTTCCGAAGCACATATCAATCCAACCCTCGGTGTGGTTCAAGAACTTATCCGTCGTGGCGAAGAGGTGGTTTACTTTACGGCGGAGCAATTTCGTGATCGCGTCGAAGCAACGGGCGCAGATGTGATCACGTACGATGTGGGCAAATTTCTGGAGGCGTTCCTTGCCGGGGGCCGCAATCCTTGGGCTCGAGTGGGGGGACTTTTGCGTACCGCCGACATCGTCATTCCCAGTGTCCTGGAGCAAACAAAAGGAGAACGTTTTGACTACATCATTCATGACTCGATGTTCGGCTGTGGGCGTTTGCTTGCACAAATACTCGACCTGCCGGCAATCAACTCTTGCACGAGTTTTGCATTTCAACAACACAGCTTTGACAGTCTACAAGATCACCTAACGCGCCATTTTCCAGCAGACGCGAATGAACGTGCTCAACAGGAGTTTCAACAGCTAGTCAGTAATGTACAAGCAAAATACGATGTGCAAATTGGCTCGGCCTACGAGGTTTTCTGCAATCCCGAGCCATTGACCATCGTCTACACGTCGAAACGCTTCCACCCCGATGGAGAAAGCTTCGAGGAATCGTACAAGTTTGTTGGACCGTCTATCGCTTTGCGTTCTCATGGTCAATTTGATTTTTCTCATGTAGACACGGACAACCTGATTTACATATCACTCGGTACCGTGTTCAATCAAGCAGTTGATTTTTACAAGCTCTGCTTTGCGGCGTTTGCGAACACGAAGTACACAGTAATTCTATCCGTTGGGGAACAAACCGAGATAACGCAATTGGGAGACATTCCTGCGAATTTCATTGTCCGCAATTACATACCGCAACTCGAAGTGCTGCAACATGCCAAATTGTTTATCACACACGGGGGGATGAACAGTACAAGTGAAGGTCTTTATTACGGTGTGCCGCTGATTGTACTGCCCCAAAGCGCCGACCAACCTATCATTGCGCGACGTGTGGCGGAAATCGGTGCGGGCATTCACCTAAATCAAGAAGGCTTAACCGCACGAGATCTCAGAGAGGCGGCGGAACGTGTGCTCGAGGATGACTCAATTCGAGAGGTGTGCGTTGAAATTGGCGGTTCGTTCCGGGCTGCGGGTGGGTATCGCCGAGCCGTCGAGGAGATCTTCGCGTATAAACGAAGTCTAGGGATGACTGAATAGTCGAGTTGCACCTTGGAATTGTCAATCGCAAATCGGCTGACACCGATTAAAAGTCGCGGTGTCAGCCGATTTGTTCAATAAAAACCACTCCCGCGATAGAAACCCTGGAATCACTTTTATAAATTAAGACAACTTGAATTTCAGTACGTTAGACAGCAATTCCTCCGACACGTCGGATAGTGATGAAGATGACGCTGCGATTTCCTGCATAGAGGCCAGCTGTTCTTCGGTAGTTGCAGAAATATCTTGCGTCCCATTGGACACCGTGGTGGCGACTTCTGAACTTTCCTCGATGGTTACGGCAAACATTTTTGTTGCAACTGAAATCTCTTGAATTGAGGTGCAAACTTCACGAATCATATTTGCAACATCGGTAACCGAATCGGTAATTGTGCGGAACGCATCTCCAGCAGAATTGACTGATTCAATACCCATAGAAACTTCCCGGTTCGTTGCTTCCGCAGCGGACATAGCATCATTGGTTTGATTCTGGATTGTAGTAATAAGCGCCATAATTCGTTCAGCCGATTTATTTGATTGATCGGCTAGTTTCCGTACCTCGTCCGCTACTATCGCAAATCCTTTTCCATGCTGACCAGCTCTTGCGGCCTCAATCGCAGCGTTAAGCGACAGGAGATTCGTTTGCGTAGCAATCTCCTGAATCACATTCACAATTTGGCCGATCTCCTTCGATTGATCTCCAAGTTCCTTAACAATAGTCGTTAGCGATTTCACCGTATTATCAATCGATTTCATCTGGTTGATGGCCGTTGATACGGATTCCTGACCCTCACCTGCCATTGTCGTAGCATGTGACGTAAATGTAGACGAATGTTCTGCACTGTCCGCGATATCTTGCATCTTAGCCGACAATTCCTGAACTAGTAGAGAACTAGCTTGAATACTTTGAGCCTGTTCTTCACTGCCTGTCGCAATTTGTTGAATAGTTTCCGCAATGTTTTGCGTCGCTTGGGCCGTTTGCTCCGCACTTGCTGTCAATTGTTCTGATGAAGCTGCCACTTGTTGTGCATGAAGCTCTACTTTGGAAATGAGTGCGCTCAGATTGTTTTTCAATAAGTTCGTGGCTTCAGCAAGGTCTGCGATCTCATCGTTCGATGAAACCAGCATGTCTTCCGCTGTGAAATCCCCACCTGCGACCTTTTTCAGCTTTGCTACCACGATGTGGAGTGGTTTTAGTGCCCGCCGAGTATAAATCGCTCCAGCTAGTCCGATTAGTATTGCAATGATCCCAATCACCATGCCAATAAGTGTACCCTGGTGACCATAGCGAATGGTCGCATTTGATTCATTGGTAACACGTGCCTTTGCATCTGCGGTCATTTGATTAAATGCACTTTGCAGATTCGTGAATACGGTGGTTTCAGCCGACGTATCAAAGATCGTGTGATTTGCGGTTGCATGGTCTTGAGCGTCTTGTTGTTCGACTTTATGTACAAGGTCCAGGTACGCATTCGCCGCATCCATTGCGGTGTTTACGTGCTTTCGTTCCTGAGGGTTTAAATCAGCAATTCGAGAAATCGATTTCAACGAATTTAAAAGGTCCGACTCCGCGCTATTCATAGCCGAAATGACAGCACCTGTAGTAGCCTTGGGCGTATTCGCCGGAATCCCCGCCAAGTAAAGCATGTTATCATCATCTGTCATAAAATCGAGATTCGCCTTCTGTGAATCAATTGTGTACATCAAATCTTCATTTTTGATTTTTGATACCTTGTTGTTCATGTTCATTGACATAAAATATGTAGTAGCTGCGTTCCCAGCGATAAACACTCCGAGTACACACAGAACTGCTGTGACTCGTGAGGATAACGCTATGCGTTTTTTTTCTAACACTTGAGTTCCCCCTGATCTACGATGCTTACAATGACTTCGAAATAAGCCGATGATGCCTATTCATTATAGGGTAGATATAAAATAATTAAATAGGCTGCCAAACGTCTTTTCACTCGAAAAGCATGCGCTCTTCCAAAGTTTCTTCAGGGTTAGTCATCTTGAGTTAAACCGCCCATACACAATATGGGGCCAATGCCTTCTGTCGCAGAAGCCCCGAATAGTTTAGAATGAACCGTGAAATTACTTGAGATGCTTGTTCATAAAAGCTAATAGTGTTTGTCCTAGAGCGGTAAGCACGACACCTGTTCCGTTACATTTATCGCATGGAACCCTGCCTTCTTCCGATTCCACTTCGCCAATCCCGTTACAATCCCAGCATTGAAGTTCTAAATCGTCCATTGAAATCTGCAAAACGCTAACTCCTTTCAAATCACACCTTACTAGATATAACTAAAGCATAGTCCCGTAACCACGGGATGTCGTGATTCACGTTCATGCAAAAGTCATCAGGCAGTCTTTCTGGCTGATTGTCTCTTCTAGCGAATCACAAGTCCTTTTCAAGACATAACACCATGAGATAATCAATGACCTCTACGTGAGGATGGTCGTCCATGACTCCTACTAAACCAATTCTTCACGGGTAGCATTTACAACGAACCCTCGTTGCACCGTTACTCTTTACCGTCAGGTATTGGCGACATCATTGCCGCTGTGTGGCAATTCGGACACGTGACGTAACGGTTATATCCAATGATTTGCCAAAACCACGATAAAGTAGGTGCATTTTCTGGCGCGGCAATAGGGGTGAGTTGGTGTTTTGATGTATTAGAGGATGGAGTGTGAGTCATGAATATTGGTACGCTTATAAAAAGCTTCGCGAGTTGTTAACCAAATTTTTCACATTTAACACAACCACTTAGCTCCTCCATCCAACTCAGACAACTTCGAATCAGTGGTCTTTGGTCGATTTCGATATTCAGACGGAGATAGTCCAATTTGCTTACGAAATACAGTTGAGAAATGGGCCGCGTTGACAAAGCCTACTGAGGCTGCGATATCGGTTACGCTGAATTCACGTTCATCTAAGAGTCGCTTCGCTTGTGCAATCCGCTTTTGGAGTAAATACTCTCTAGGTGTTACACCCACGACTCGTTTGAAAATGTGGTGAAGATGATACTGATTGATGTGTAGACCATTTGCCATGATACCCAATGTGAGCGGCTCGCTGTGATGGGCATCAATGTAATCCATCGTCTTGCGCGCAAGTTCTTCGGCTGGCCATTGAAACTGATCGGGCTTGCAACGTTTACACGGGCGGAAGTCGGCGTCCATCGCAGCATCGATCGTCAAAAACACAACAACATTGTCGCGCTTTGGTATTCTCGATTTACAGGATGGCCGACAAAAGATACCCGTTGTTTTCACAGCGTAAAAAAACTGCCCGTCGTACGCCGAATCACAACTGGCGATAGCATTCCATTGTTCTTCCTGCATATTGGTTCTCCCCCTCTGCGTTGAGTATAGTCCCCCATTTACGTCTTGATAAGGATGTTGAAGATGAAACGACAAGATTACAAAAGCCTAATCACCTGTGAACTGATAAAACTGAAGTGAGAAGTCATAGCTATTTTGGAGGAAACATCATGAAGCTAAAGGACGTCATCATGCTACTGTTATTGGCCGCATTATGGGGAGGTTCATTCCTTTTTATGCGCATTGGCGCACCCGTATTAGGGCCACTGGTTCTCATTGAGCTTCGGGTTCTGTTAGCAGGCATTACGCTGGTTATTTTTGCTCTGGCAAGTAGACACCGAATCCATATTGTACACAAGTGGTGGCAGTACCTAATACTCGGCGCAAGCAACGCCGCACTTCCATTTACACTAATCTCCTTCGCAGAATTGCGACTTGACGCTGGATCGGCCGCAATTCTGAATGCGACAACCCCGATGTTCACTGCTCTAGTCGCCTGGCTATGGGTAAAGGACCCGTTCACCGTGAAAAAGCTATCCGGCGTCATACTCGGCGTTATTGGGGTAGGAATTTTGGTAGGTTGGGGTGGAAGTGGACATGGTTTACATCTGTGGCTCCCCGCATCGTTTTCATTAATCGCTGCGATTTTTTACGGTATTGCAGGTGTGTTTTCCTCCAGACATTTTAAAGGCGAGAAACCGATGGACATGGCCATTGGCCAACAACTCGGAGCCAGTCTCATATTGTTGCCGTTTAGTCTAGCAGCCTTACCCCATGAACTGCCTTCTCGTGTCGTCATGTTCTCCGTCGTTGGCTTAGCGGTACTTTGCACAGCCGTCGCTTACCTATTCTACTTTGCCCTAATACAAAGCGTCGGCCCAGTGAAGACCTTGACCGTCACTTTTTTGGTTCCGGTATTCGGAGTGCTATGGGGTGGGCTGTTCCTCGATGAGCAGATCACTGTTCGATTGATTATCGGATTGCTGATTATTCTGTCCAGCGTCGCGCTGGTGGCGAATATAAATTCCAAGAGAAAAGGAACGACAAGTTCCGTTGCTCCAGAAAACTGACGAGAAGCTCCACCAACGTCCCTGAAAGCAGAGGTTGTTTTAGTCAACATCGTCCATTCGTCGAACTGGTCCTATAACGCCAGGTTAGCGAACAATGCATGTTCTTGGTCGCTAAGTCCACAAATTATGGAACTTAGCGACTGATGCCCGTTTCGTGACCATCCCGAACTATCCCAACAACTGTTGAATCTTATCCAAAGCCACGCTGTCCGACACGGCTTGGACAATGTCCGCCGGCGACGGGTTTAATCCCAACCACGGAACCACACCTAGCACGTCGATGCCGGTGACCTCGCGAATCATTTGTAAGTTATGTTGTTCCGCGACGCCGACGGGTCGCCGGCGCCCGTAGCCGTTGACGATGATCCCACCCACCTGCAAACCCTGACGTTGTGCATAAGCGACGGTGAGTGCCGTATGGTTAACCGTACCGAGGTCCGGCCTGGCCACCACAATCACCGGAAGGTTCATCACTTTGGCGCAGTGAAAGACCATCGCATCCGATGTGTAGGGCACGACCAATCCTCCTGCCCCCTCGACAATCCAATGCCTATGTCGCATTTTTATCGCATCGTAGTGACTCACAATATCCTGTAAGGTGACCCTTTGCCCGGCTCGTTCCATCGCCAACCGCGGTGCGAGCGGCTCTTCATAGGAAAAGGGGCAAATGGCGTCCAATTCGTCGTCGACGCCGCTGAGGTCCTTTAACCGGGCCGCGTCTCCCGAGGGATCGCCGGCTAGGTTGCCACTCTGCATCGGCTTAAACACTCCGATGTCCGTCCCGATCGCCCTCAGCGCCGCCGCAATCCCACCAGCCACCAGGGTCTTGCCGATCTCCGTATCTGTCGCAGTGATGAACAGCCCGCTCAAGATATCACTCCTAATCCACGCCCTGCGGTTTTGCATGCAACGATAATCTGATCAAGGTCTTCGTCCGAGTGAGTCGCCATTAGCGTCAGCCGAATTCGCGAAGTTCCCGACGGTACCGTTGGGTGGCGGATGGCCGTTGCAAATACCCCGCCCGCTTCCAGGCGTCGACAGAATTTCAGCGTTTGCAGAGGATCTCCCAGAATGACGGGGATGATGGGTGCTTCCCCCGGTGGAACCTCAAACCCTTCACTCACCAGGCCGCGTCGAAGCTGCTTTGTCAACGCGTGCAGTCTATGCCGACGGCCGCCCTCCGTCTGGATGATCTCAATAGCCCGCAAAGCCGCCGCGAGTACAGGCGGCGACAGCGCCGTGGAAAACACGAAAGGCCGCGCGCAGTTGACCAAGTAGTCGATGAGCACGCGCGCCCCGGCAATAAACCCACCCTCCGCTCCGATGGCCTTGGACAGCGTGCCTACCTGAACCGCAATCCGCTCAGCCGGAATACCGTAGTAGTCCGCCGTGCCACCACCATGTTCGCCAAGCACACCCGTCGCGTGGGCATCGTCCACCATCACACAGGCGCCGTAGGAGTCGGCGAGATCGGCGATGGCGGGCAGGTTTGCCAAATCCCCGCCCATCGAAAAAACCCCATCCGTCACAATGAGCCGCTCCCCAGAGACCGGAGTGTCCTCTAATTTGCGGCGCAAGTCATCCATATCGTTGTGGCGGTAGACCACGACAGAGGCTTTCGATTGGCGGCACCCATCAATGATGCTCGCGTGGTTGAGTTCGTCGGAAAAAATCACATCTTCCGTTCCGACCAGACAGGAGAGTGCCGCCAAGTTCGCCATGTACCCGGTGTTGAACACAAGCGCCGCTTCGGTGTGCTTGAGCTCGGCGAGGGCCGACTCCAGTTGAAGGTGCAGCTCTGTCGTCCCCGTAATCAGACGAGACCCAGACGCTCCCGTCCCGTACCGCGCTATCGCATCTACCGCAGCCGCCCGCATTCGCTCGTCGTCGACCAGTCCCAGATAGTTGTTGGAGGCGCACATCACCAACGACCGTCCATCTACCTGAACCCGTGGCCCGGAAGCACTGCTCATGCTGCGCAGACGGCGGTACAGCCCGGCCTCTTTCAGCTGATCCAGCTTGTCCTGAAGCCTCTTCATCAGCTTTCAACCACCCGCACCTGAGCCTCGGTCACTTCGGCGATGGCTTGATGCAGAATCGCTGTCATCTCTTTGAGATCTTCCAGTTTCGCGGCGAGCGGAGGCATAAACACCATCACATCAGTCAGGGGCCTGACCAGCATCCCCAAGTCACGGCACCTTCTGGCGACTCGGCTGCCGATACGCTCCTGCAGCGGGAATGGATCCTTTGTGACCTTGTCTTGGACCAACTCAACCCCCACCATCAATCCACTTTGCCGAACGTCCCCGACGTGGGCTAGCGATCGGATAGGCTCTAGATAGTGATGCAGTTTTGCAGCTTTTCGTTCCACCTCAGCCACGAGGTCGCTTTGTTCAAACAGCTTCAGGTTCGCTAGTGCCACCGCACATCCCAACTGGTTCCCGGTATACGAGTGACCGTGGTACAGGGTTTTGAACTCCTCGTAGTCCGCGTAAAAGGCATTATAGATCTCATCAGTGGTCAAGGTGGCTGCAACCGGCAGATAGCCCCCTGTGATGCCTTTGGCAACCGTTAAAATGTCCGGGGTGACGCCATCGTGTTCACAAGCAAACATCTTACCGGTTCGCCCGAACCCAGTGGCTACTTCGTCTACAATGAGCAAGATGCGGTAGCTAGAGCACAGATTCCGCAACGCGCGAAGATACCCCGGGGGCATGGGAACCATTCCCCCTGCTCCCTGCACGGGTTCCACAATCATCGCGGCAATTTGGTCCCCCTGCTTCTGGAATAGCTCCTCCACGGCATGCAGAGAACCGTTCACCACGTCTTCCCCCGACTCTCCGTACGGATTTCGATAGAGGTTTGGGAACGGAACTTTCAGAGATGGAAACAGCAAGGGTGCGTACACCTGATGGAACAGATCGATAGATCCCACCGAGACAGCCCCCACTGTATCCCCATGATACGCCTGACCCATCGTCACAAACGTGGTTTTGCCTTCTACACCCTGGTTTCGCCAGTACTGAAAGGCCATTTTCAGCGCGATCTCGACGGCCTCCGCGCCCGAATCCGAAAAAAATACTTTCCGAAGGCCACTGGGCGCAATGGATATCAGCTTCTCTGCCAACAAAATGGCCGGTACACTCCCCATCCCAAGCAGTGTCGAGTGAGCAATCGAGTTCAACTGCTCGCGAATCGCCACATCTAATTCGGACACCCGGTGGCCATGGACGTTGAGCCAGACCGAAGAGACCCCGTCCCAATACTCATTCCCTTTGACATCGCGCAATCGGCAACCGCGGCCGCTCTCGATAATCACCGGTTCATCCGCTAAATATTCCTTCATTTGTGTAAATGGATTCCACAGGTACCGACGGTTTTTTTCACACAGTTCTTCATATGTCATGCCGTGATAGGTCACCAAAAATCCCCCTTCATCACGCGTCCTTGCCAACTATTGCAGCCAACAGCAATTGTTAACATACATTCTATACGAGGTTAACAATTAGATCTAGACGCGGACAAAGAGCCGGCAAAACCTCATCACTAGTACTCCAAAAGAGTAGATTCCACATGGCGCATAAAACCCCGTTACTTTCAGTTGGGTTATCAGGCGCGCAGTCGACGCCGCGGTTTGCGCCCCGGCCCCGCCTTCTTGTTTGTCGCCTGTTGTGCACTGTCGTGAAACATCCAAAACGGATCAAACCCAAGTGCCGTAAACGGCCACTGTGAACTCATCTTCCGCAAGTCCTGAAACATCGGGGGAAATTGGGACCCGTCACCTTTTTCGCCGTCACGATTGCCAAGAGGGTATACCATGAATTGCTTGACCCAGTCCGGTACCCCCTCTGGAAATATCCCGGAACTGGAATTGGGCATGTTTGTCCACCAGGGCATCTTCTGGCCTTCTCCACTAAAAAACGACTTCATGAAATCCTCCCACATGTCGCTCACCCCTTCATAATATTCAATGAAAAACATATCCATAAGGTGATCCGCATTGCGGCGCAATGTTTGGATGACACGTCCCGAGAGGAGTTGAACGGAACCTGATGTTCAGATCACGTCGCATTCTTCGCAATCAGACGCTGATAATTGACGAACTCCGACGCACGAACCAACTCCTGAAGTCCATACCGGAGCAAATGGCCAACGCGCCAGGGACCATCAACATTCAAAACCTAAAAATCGAACAAGCTACGCTGGATAAATTGCTCTTTCAACTGGAGCGAATCGATGTAAAAGAACTCAGTGGCACACTGAACTTGGGGAATAATTTTCAATTGGACAACCCTGAAAAACGTGTTCTGTCGAACAAGATTCCGAAACTTCAAGGGCTCATTCAATCGGGTGCGGAACACTCCGACGCAGCGAAGGTCGACTCGGATGCACCCTCGGATGCGTGCCCGCAGGCCGACCGTCCCAACGTGACGACGACAAACAGTGGCTACATGGTAAAGGTCACGAGAGATTAGGAGGGAATCGTAGATTGGCTGAACAAGACAACGCCGAAGCTTCCTTGTTATCGACCGTCTTTCTCGTAGGCGCGGTATCAGTTGGCCACATGGAGGGCGCTTCATGCCTGAACGTAGGCAACAATTTTCCGACCAATTTCCGCAGCGTCAAAAAGCATAATCAAGGCTTTGGCAATGTCACTGGAGACCACAACACGATGAAGAGCCTCAGATCGCTCCTGAGTGATCCAGACGTGCTGGACGCCGTTTCATTTAAAAACGACACAGAGATTCCCGATTGGGTTGTCAAAGTGATCGAGACTTCACAGCGTGCAAAGGAGGATTAAGACGATGAACCAGTGGCGCCTCGGATCCATCCAGCTTGGGACCATCTCAGGAGCGTCCAGCGTATCGTTTGGGAATAACATTCGGATTGGCCAGGCGGATGTGTGCAAGGTTTCCGATGGCTTCGGCTCCTTGGGTGGTGAAAAAAACGAGTTCAGTGAAAACGTGCAAATTACGTTCGACCAAGACGTGATGGACAGTGCGGACAGTGTTGTCAAATCAGACGCAGATTCGTAAGGGCACCACGCGTGTCAAACGAGCACTGCAAAATGAGCAGCGCTCGTTCGAATCCGTATTTTGTGCAACCTATGTGGAACGTGTGAGGTCCGGTTCTTTTTCAAAAGGGGCTGCACAGATCGACGCTTGTGAAACGGTACCTAGTCCCTATCTCGCAGTTGTCGGAGCGTATACATGATTGATTTATTTTGTTTCCCAAAGTAGTGGTGCAGGTCAGCATAACACTTGTACTGTGAGTGATAGACTTCTCTGGTCGATGCGTTTGGGTGATATACAACCTGCTCATACGAGATCATCTGCTCGATGGCCTCCTGAACGGAATCGTACCCCCCTGCGCCATGACCGGCTGCGACGGCCCCGAATAGGGCGGAACCAAGTGCGACATTTTCGTTCATCTTCGGTACGTATACGCGTTTTCCCGTGACATCCGCATAAATTTGCATGAGGAGTCGATTTTTCTGGGCAATGCCGCCGCCCACGTGAAGCGTATTGACTTCGAGTCCTTTTTCCTCAAACTGCTCGATGATCATTCGCGTGCCAAATGCGGTCGACTCGAGCAAAGCGCGGTAAATCTCTTCAGGCTTGGTCGCCAGGGTGTACCCAATGATCACCCCTGACAACGTGGTATCCGCTAAAATGCGGTTGCCGTTCCACCAGTCAAGGGCCAGTAGGCCACTTTCCCCCGGTACCAAAGAATCGGCTCTACGCTCCAGCCAATCGAAGGTGGATATCCCTTCCCTTCGGGCTGAATCCAGTACATATGGAGGTACACCATGCTGCGCGAACCAGCCGAAGATATCCCCTACCGCTGCTTGCCCAGCCTCGTAGCCGTAGTAGCCTGGGATGATGCCATTCTGCACGACGCCCGTCATCCCTGGAACAAATTCCTCCCGATCCGCCAATAACATGTGACAAGTGGACGTTCCCATCGCCAAGACCATCTTCCCCGGCTGTGCAATACCTAATCCTGGTACGGCCGCGAACGCATCAATGACTGCCGATGCAACCGGCGTACCTGGAAGGAGGCCAAGGCTTGACGCCATCTCCTCAGATAATCCGCCGACATTCGATCCAACTGGGACGACACGTCCCGCTAGTTTTTTGTCCACCAGGTCTTCCAATTCGGGATGAAGTGCCCGGAAGTACCCGGTTGGAGGATATCCATCTCGAGCGTGCCACAGCGCCTTGAATCCAGCTCCGCCCGCATTTCGGACAAGCCGACCTGTGAGACATAGCGTAATCCAGTCACCTGCCTCGACAAATTTATCCGCCACCCGATAGATCTCCGGGTCTTCCGTGAGAACCTGTAGTACCTTGGGTACCATCCACTCCGAAGAAATTCTCCCCCCGTATCTGTCGAGGAACCGCCCCCCTCGTTCCTCTGCGACGCTCGTCGCCAGCCTCGCTTGTGCATCCGCGGCGTGATGCTTCCATAACTTTGGCCAACTGTGCGGTCTTCGTCGATACGCTTCGAGCAGACAGAGTGGAGTCCCCTGTTCGTCAATCGGAAGGATGGTACAAGATGTGAAGTCAATTCCGATGCCAATGACATCCCGCGCCGCGACCCCACTTTCCTTCAGAACTGACGGAATCGACTCCCGAATTGCATCTATGTAATCCTTTGGATGCTGGAGTGCCCAATCGAAACCAAGGGATTCACCCGTCGGCAATTCGCGGCTCAAGACACCATGTCGATAGGGCGTGCTGTGTGCGGCCATCAGTTGTCCCGATGTCGTGCTGACCAACACCACACGTGCGGACTCTGTCCCAAAGTCAATACCTATCGTAAACTTATCCAGAACCTCCACCTCCAAATGCGCTTCGTCACCGAACGAAGAAAGAGCGACGCCATTAAAGACGCGTCGCTCACGTGATGGGATTTATACGATAGATTATAGACGTTCGTTCGCCGAAGCGTGGCCGACCAGGCCGGTCCTCGGGTCTTCGCTCGTCTTTTGAACCTCCAAAAAGTGCGTGAGAATCGCACTCACGATGTAGAGCACAGCAAATGTCCAAACAATGCCTTGTACCCCGAAGGAGTTATTGAGTAAACCGACAATCGCCGGCCCAACGAATGTACTTAGCCCTGCCCCGAGATTCAAAATCGACATAGACGCACCCTTGTGATTTGGTGCGAGGGAAGGCATGATGGCCGACAACGGTACGAACCCAGCGAGCGTGATACCGAATAATACCGAGGCCAACACGGCAACCCAATAATTGTGCCCAGCTGCAAGTGGACCGTAATAAAAGAAGAGCGAGGTGATGGCACAACCGACTCCGCCAAACCATTTTACTTGTGCACGCCATCCAATTTTATCCCCAACCATTCCCCAGATCAGGTTGAAAATCATGTTGCTGATGGACATGTCACCCCAGATCTGCAACCACTGCGATGTCGAGAAGTGAAGTGTTTGCGTAAAGAAAATTGGTAGAATGACGACGAATCCATATTGTGCTGACGTGTTGATGACGCGGACGATGCCCCCCATTCCGACACGAGGATTCTCAAATGCAATGGTGATGCCCTTTACCAATTCACCCAATCGATTGCCGTGTTCCCGCTCGACACTCACCTGCCTATCGGAAGCGGTTTCACTAAAGTCACTCTTCTCGCGAATGAGTAAGATACCTAGTAATCCGCCTACGATAATCCACACGAGAGAGCTCCACAACGTCCCCATGAACCCAAAGACCGGTATGGTGAAACTTGGATAGTAAGACCCAATGAACCCGAGTCCACCTGCGAATACGAACCAAAACCATCCCATCGCACTACCCAATTTGTCTTTCTCCGACACGTACGAAATCCACACGATAAAGGAAAAGGAGAAGAGCGGATAACCAAAGCCGCGCAATCCGTACATGACCAACATCATCGCGTAATTTTTGTGATCGAGACCGAAGTATAAGAAGCCAACGTCAAAGACGACCCAAATGATAAAGCCAAGAACCATCGCGCGTCTCGGTCCCCAAATTTCGGCCAGCACGCCCGACAACCAGGACGCAATCGCAAGTGTGATACCGTAGATACTGAACACCATTGCAGATTGATTCACGCTGAATCCTAACTGCACCATGTACTTAGACAGAAATGCTTGCTCGACACCGTCGCCCACCATGAACAGAAAGACCGAGACGAATCCCCAAAACAAACTTACGGGCATGCCTAGTATTTCACGCTCTTTTGCGCTTTGTACGTCGATAGACACAGGTAATCCCCTCTCTTCCATGATCGCTGTTCCAACTCTGATAGAAGGGGGATTGCCCCTTCCATCCCCGCTTCCACAGCCAGTCCTCTTCTGCGGTGCGCCGCAATCAGCCTGCGAATTCGCCCACTCGCAACGAGACGAGGTCTGCTCCGGCTTGCAACACGACATATGCCGACGCGGCACCCGGGTCTACACCACCACGGGAGCGTTCACCTAAGCGGCTCGACCTCCCAATGTTCGCGACCATCTCACGAGTGGATTCCATGCCCGCATGCGCTTCCTGCATCGCCGTCTTCACCTTGTCGGCCCATGACCCTTGAGCGTCCATACTGTCGCGAAGCGTTTGCGCGAACGGCAATAGTGTATCAAGCAATGTTTTATCACCGAGCTGTGCCTTTCCTCGTTCCTGCATGCCTGCTACCCCAAGTTGAATCATCTGCACACAATCTTCGGCTGACAGCGCAGACTTTCCAGTTGCGTACTTGGCAGCGCGGAGGAACGCCGTTCCGTACAGAGGGCCGATCGATGCACCGACAGCTTGAATAAACGACTTGGCGCAAACTTTTAGATACTCGCCAATATCCGTAAATTCATCCGGCGATACAGCGCATGCAGCCGCGAAACCGATGTCCATACTGATGCCGTGATCGCCGTCTCCAGCGAACCCGTCCAATTCGCACAATTCGTCGCGCTTCTCGTGAATGCGTTTGGAGATTTCCTGGAATAATTCATGTAATTGCTGTAGTTGAATCATCGAATTCATTCCTTCCTTCAACGACCTCAAAAATCGAAACACATCGTCTTTGCAGGGGCATCGATCAACTCTTTCAACTCGTCGTCCAATTTCATGATGGTCAACGAACATCCAGCCATTTCCTGAGACGTGATATATTCCCCGACAAACGACTTGTGAACGCGAATGTTCAACTTGGCTAGCTCATCGACGACATTGTCGTAGACGATGTAGAGTTCCAGCAGAGAGGTTGCCCCTAAGCCATTGACCATGACCGCGACGTCCGAACCTTCGTAAGGGAAATCCCCACAAATGGATTCCACGAGCTCCTTGGCGACCTCTCGTGCAGACATGAGTTTGGTTCGACGAATGCCAGGTTCGCCGTGAACACCCATACCAATTTCCATCTCGTCAGGTCCAATCGAGAAATTCGGTTTCCCCGTTTGCGGGAGTGAGCAAGGCTCCAGCGCGACGCCCATCGAACGCGTCCAATTGTTCGCCTTCTCCGTCGTTTCATACACCTCATCTAACGAAGCGCCAGTCCTCGATTTTGCACCCGCTATTTTATAAATAAAGACCTCGCCTGCAATGCCGCGCCGCTTGTGCTCCTCGCCCTTTGGTGCAGACGCGACGTCATCGTGAACGACCAATTCGCGAACCTGGTGACCGTCCATCTCCGCCAGCTCTGCAGCCATGGAAAAGTTCATATTGTCTCCAGAATAATTTCCGTAGATCAACAGAACGCCAGCCCCTTGATCTACCTCTTTCGTCGCCGTCAGAATCGGGTACGGTGAAGGTGAGGCGAAGATATTTCCGACAGCGACCCCATCCGCAAAGCCCTCGCCGACATAGCCGATGAATGAAGGCTCGTGCCCGGATCCCCCGCCGATGACGACCCCCACCGTTCCAGGATCCAGGGTCGTCCGGACGATTGCCCGAGGGTCTTCGTCCGATTTTTTAAGTAGGCCACCATGCATCCGCAAGATGCCAGACAACATATCGTCAATGACTCTATCAGGGTGATTAATGAGTTTCTTGGCCATCTCGTTCACCTATTTCTTCCGACTCGTAGTGTGCAATCTTGTCAACCTTGCGCGCTGAATTCCCACCTTGAAACTCACTTGCCAACCAAGCGTCGACGATACTCTTGGCAAGTTCAGGTCCAATTACGCGTGATCCAAATGTTAAAACCTGTGCGTTGTTGCTTTTTCTCGCTCGTTCTGCCGAGTACGTGTCGTGGCAAACCGCAGCGCGGACGCCCTTCACTTTGTTTGCGGTAATGGCAACGCCCAGCCCCGTACCACATATCAAGATGGCGCGTTCAAAGTGGCCCGCTTGAATTTCCTTCGCCACCTTGTACGCGACATCCGGGTAATCCGCCACCTCCGCTTGACCACACCCAAAGTCCACCGGATTTTGTCCTCTTTCCTTCAGATGCTCGATAATCGTTTCTTTCAACTCAATTGCGACGTCATCGCAGCCAATTGCAATGTCCATCGTACCGTCTCCCTCCAAGCAGTTCTCTATTTGATCAGATCAGTGTGTACCCACCATCGACGTTCATCACGGCGCCTGTGATATACGATGAAGCCTCGGACGCCAGAAATAGTGCGAGCCCACTGAGCTCGTTGGGAAGCCCTAAGCGCCGCATTGGAATCGCGTCGAGGAGGTGATAGAATTTTCCTCCCGGTTCGAAGTCCGGTCCGGTCATATCCGTTTTCATGTAGCCGGGCGCGATGGCGTTCACGCGAATGCCGTACTCGGCCCACTCTACTGCGCAGGATTTGGTGAACATGGCCACCGCAGCTTTGGAAGTATTGTAGGCAGCCTGCTCCATCGGAACGTTCACAATTTCTCCAGACATCGAAGCCATGTTGATAATGGAGCCCTTTGTGCGGCGTTGAATCATTTCACGCGCGACATACTTGGAAACCAGAAACACGCCCGTCAAATTGATCCCCATCGTTCGATTCCAAGCATCGAGTGTCATCTCTTCGACGCCGACACGGTCTACAATTCCGGCGTTGTTGATCACGACATCGATATCACCGTAGGTATCTACCACGTGTCGGACGACCGCTTCTACCTGTTCTTCATTTGTTACATCGAGTTCGATGCCTTCACATGTCGCGGTTGTCCGTGCGAGTTGATTGAGCTCGGTGGCCGTCTGCTTCACTAGGTCTGCGTCGATGTCGCCAAGTACGACATGACATCCGTGTTGTACGAAGGCCTCCCCGTAATTTCGGCCCAATCCTCGTGCACCGCCAGTGATGAGAACTGTCTTCCCACTTACATCAAACAGGTTTGCATTCGATTGCACGGTCATACAGCCACCTCGCCTCATGTCCATTTCGTCGTGTGATCAAGCTTCGGGAATGAGAATCACCTTGAGCGAATTGACGCCCTTCTTCATCAATTGGAAGCCTTCCTCAAACCGCTCCAAAGGCAGTTGGTGTGTAACGACGCCCTCCGTTGGCAAGCTGCCGTTTTGAATCCCTTCAATCACAAGCGGATAACAATACGGTCCAAGGTGAGAACCGAGCACATCGAGCTCCTTGCGGTCGCTGATAATGCTCCAATCGACTGACACCGGGTCTTTAAACACGCTAAACTCGACGAAGCGCCCCAATTTCCTGATCAGTTGTAGCCCCTGTACCACACTTGGAGCAGCACCGCTCGCCTCGATATAGATATCCGCGCCATAACCGCCGGTCATCTCCTTGATTTTTGCAACGACATCCTCTTCCGCCGGGTTCATGACGAGGTCCGCTCCGAATTTCTTAGCCAGTTCAAGTCTTTCCGGGCGCAAATCCAAGACGACAAGTTTGCCGGGACCGCGCAGCTTCGCCGCGCCGATCATGCCAAGGCCAAGCGTCCCCGCCCCGGAAATCACGACGAAATCGCCCAGTTGAATATTGGCGCGCTGAACGGCGTGCATTGAGCATGCATACGGTTCAATCAGAATCGCCTGTTCCAGCGTCAGATCCTTTGGAACCTTGTGTTGGATCCCTTCAACCGGGAACTTCATATACTCCGCCATGCCACCGTTTACATTGTTCTGAAAGCCGTAAAGGTCGTGTTTCTCACACATCCAATACTCACCGCGATTGCAAAATCGGCACTCCCAACACGGGACAATCTGCTCAGAAATGACCCTATCACCTATGGCAAAATCGCCCTTCACGCCTTCTCCAATTTCGACGATCTCGCCAATGAACTCATGACCCGGAATCATTGGTTCTTTGATATATTTCGGCTGGCCATCGCCCCCCCAGAAACTCGGAGCACCATCCCAAGCCTTCACATCCCCCGCGCAAATGCCACAGGCCTCAACCTTAATGACCATTTCACCTCTGTCTGCGCGCGGGACCTCTACTGTCTCCAAGCGATAGTCCCCAGGTCCGTAGCAGACAACTGCCTTCATATGCGATGGGATAGACATACATGAACACCTCTTCTTAAAATTCAAATACGAACATCCTACAGCGCTTACAAGTATCGTACCAAACTTAGATAGAGACGCTTGCTCCTAAAAATACCAATGGTTCGCGCATATCCATCTATGTTTCGCTTGGTTTTCTACATTTTCATTAACTATCGTTTATTTGTCAATACGTCTTTCGATAACTTTCAATTATTTTTATTTTATTGTGGAGTAGGTGCGAAAATGCAAAATATAAAATACAATACAAGTAGAGAACAGTGGTGGCTATCGCGGGAGGAACATCCATGAAGGATCTATATACAGAAGAGCGACGTACTCTCATCCTCAAAAATATTGAGGCGAATTCGCGGGTATCGGTTTCGGAGTTGGCGAAGCATTTCAACGTGTCAGAGGCGACTATCCGTACCGACCTCCGGTACTTGGAAGACAAGAACTTGCTGCAGAGAACTCGGGGCGGTGCCATCGCAGCCGACGAAAACGATTTGAGTTTTGCAAGTAGACTTACGCAGCACATCGATGAAAAACAAGCGATAGCACTAGCGTCGCTTCAGTACATTCACGAACACGATTCAATTCTCTTCGATGCGAGCTCAACGTGTCTTGAGCTTGCAAAAATGCTGCGAAAAACGGATATGACACTCACGGTGATCACCAATGGTATACATGCTGCGCAGGCCCTTGTCGACAATCCGAATATCACCACGATGCTCATCGGCGGGGTCTTGCGCAATCAAAACAACGTCGAAGGGTTGATGGGGGCGGAAATTCTCGACAAAGTATACGTAAAGAAGTTCTTCTTCTCGGCACGGGCAGCTTCTCCTGAAGGAGATTTGATGGATTTCGATCTGCACGAGGTAGATTTGAAACGACGTATGTTCGATAAGAGTATGGAGCGCTACTGCTTGCTCGACTCCTCGAAATTAGGTAAATACTCTGTGGGGATTTTCGGATCGTTAGCAAAGACCCACACCGTCATCACGGACGGCGGTGCAGAGAAGATGTATGCCAAGTCGTTTCCAAACCTTCAAATCACGACAGCCAAGCCGCTTCGTTCCGACAAATAAAGCGTTCAATGCGTGCAGGAATGCACGCGAAGATGGAAATCACCGAGTCACCGGAACTTCTCGCTTGCGTCCTCTCAACGACGAGATCACCGAGCCCAAAAGGCAAACGCCAGCCGCTGACCAAAATACCATGTGCAGCGCTGAGATAAACGGATGCACTGGCACGTTGGTGAGCGACGCCTGGGTGGCCATTCCGGTCAACGCGTGCAGACGGATGGAAAACAGAGAAACGGAGAATGCAATCCCCAATACCATCCCAATGTTTCGAACGAGGGCGTTCAAGCCGCCCACCAGGCCCACTTTCTCCCTTGGCGCGGTGCCCATCAAGCTCGAATTGTTGGGTGATTGAAACATCCCTTGACCCACGCCGAAAATGCATAGATGCAAGGCGACGAGCCACACCGCGACGTGTGTGGAGAGCAATGTCAGAAGGATAAAACCAAGAGCATTGAGGGCAAGCCCACCTGTTGTCAGTACATTCGGGCCAATTTTATCGGACAACGAGCCAGAGAGCGGAGCCACGACTGCCATGGTCAGAGGGTAGGCCATCATCACAGTACCGGTGACTTGTGGGCTCACGTGTAGCACGTCTTCTAGGTAGAACGGCATCATCGTAGTTGTGCAAAACAGTGAAATAAAGGACAACATAGCTGCAAAACTGGCCGAGGTAAACGCCCGATTCCGATACAGAGAGAAGTCAATAATTGGATTGCGCGCCAGCCGTTCGCGAATGCCAAACAGAACCAAAAGTACGATGGCTACCGCAAGATACAGGAGACTGCGCGCGGATGACCATCCCCAGGAATCCCCGTTCGATATCATGTACAAGAGTGAGATGATCCCCACCACAAACAAGCCCGATCCAGCGTAATCAAACCGACCTGACCTGGCAGATGCGGCGTTTCCTCTCGGTAAGAGAAACAACCCGGCGACGAACCCGACCACACCAATCGGAACATTCACCCAGAAAATTGATGGCCAGCCAAAATACCCAATCAACACCCCACCCACCGCCGGACCCGCGAGGGAGCCCAGTGACACCATGGAACCGATCACACCAAAAGCGCGCCCACGCTGATGCGCCGGGAATGTCGTGAAAACCAGCGCTTGGCTGTTCGCCATCAACAAAGAAGCTCCAATCGCTTGTAAGATCCTCGATCCGATGAGCAGCGAAATCGATCCCGACAGCGCACAACAGGCGGATCCGGCGGAAAAAACCAAGAAGCCGACGTTGTACAAGCGACTGCGCCCGAACCGATCCGCCAAGTTCCCGACCAGTGGGAGCATCGCACAAATGGTCAGCAGATAGGCAGATACCACCCATTGAACGACATGTAACGGGACGTGTAACGACTCAGAGATGGTCGGCAACCCAACATTGGCAATACTGCCATCCAAAGTCGACATAAAGGTGCCAACGGACACATTTGCTAGGATCCACCACGTTCTTGGATTGCCCTCTCTAGTAACCGCCTGCCCAGGCTTCGATTCCACCATGTTTCGTCTCCTCACACCGCATCATTGCTGCATCTATGTATGGTATTTCGACAACTTCGTCGCTATCAGTCCCGCAGCTATACTGTTTATTTTATCTTCCGAATTTACGAGAGTAAAATGATTAAAACAAATAATATTCCGAATATAGTAATATCCGTGCAGCTTTATGGGCGAAGAAGAATCAATGAATTATCCATTGTGTAGTCGT
This sequence comes from Alicyclobacillus fastidiosus, assembly GCF_026651875.1. Lineage (GTDB taxonomy): Bacteria > Bacillota > Bacilli > Alicyclobacillales > Alicyclobacillaceae > Alicyclobacillus > Alicyclobacillus fastidiosus. The sequence goes on from NZ_CP104067.1 coordinate 4,833,527, forward strand.
TGACACCTATGCGACACATGAACGGCAATTCGGCTGGAAAAAATAGAGGGGGACTTGGAAGCAGGCGACGAAGTGGAGAGGAGTATGGATATCACACCCACTCACCATGACCGAACCCAAGTCAGCAATACAATGCTTCACGCGGGACTGCTGAGTGGAATTGGGGAAGAATTTCGAGGGATTCAGTCGTTGAAAATCACCACTCAAACCATCTATCTGATTGGTGCGAGTCACATGCTGAATCCCATTCTGGAACAGTCATCTAGCGCAGCTTATCCATATGACTTCTTGTCCCAACTGCCGTACGTGCTTCCACGCGCGGGTGGCTCACTTCGCCGTCTGATCGACGCGATGTTTGCCAGGGAGGGGATCAACAAACCGAATTTACTCGCGGAGATCGACCAAATTGAGGTACTTGGGCAAATGGTACAACAAGGCATCGCCTGTACGATATCAGCCAATGCCATCTGCGATGGTAAGTACCCACTTACACATGTCCCTTTGAATTCATTGTTCCCTTTTCGATCCATCTATTTTATCTATAACCCGGAGCTTCCGCCGGATCTCAGCACAAAGATGAAAAAAGTGGGTCAGTACCTAAAAAGTCATGTGGATTCCATCCCGAAACCCGCAACAATTCACCATATCTGGAATCCAGATTCCGACTACGAAAGGGGGGTTGTGACGCCACTGCCACACGTGGAACGCGCGTCATCCACATCGAGCAACCTGTCGACTGTCGAGCCGGGAGAGGAACCGTCCACCTCCCAGCTCTTCCGCGACGGCATGAGCCCTTCCCGCGCGTAGACTCGACCCCATAAACACACGGCCTATGGTCAGTCAAGACGAAGCTTGCCTAAGGAATTGGCAACGCAGGCGCGGTTTCCAGCATTCGCCTAAGAGGCGATATCACCTCATCGTTACGCGCCGAAACCGTCATCTAAAATTACGATTGGCTATTTCGCGGATAGGACGTATCCGCAAAGCACGAAACGCCGAACTCCGGCGCCGGTACGTCGAAGAACTGCGACACCGTCGCCGCGATGTCCGCCAACGTCTCTCGCACGCCGAGACGGTATGACGCATCGCCCTTTCGATGCACGAGCAGCGGTGTGGTCTCACGCGTGTGCTGACTTGAGCCAATGCATGGGTCGTTGCCGTGATCGGCGGTAATGATGAACAAGTCCCCGTCCTCAAGGGCGCCAAAAATTGCTTCGGCGCCTCTGTCCACGATGTTCAGTACGCGCGCGAACTTTTGCGGGTCCTGTTCGTGTCCGGCTAAATCTGTTTCCTGAACGGTCGCACACACGAGACCCTCGCCACGCATGTTTTCAAGACGGTGGACGATTAAATCGATGACGCCCTGGCTATCGACCATCGGATTGCGCTCATTCACGTCACCGGTGATCACATCCGCCATCTTGCCGTATAGATACACCGTTTTACCCGACCGCCGCAAAATCGAATGAATTTGTGTATCCGGGTCGATTCCATAGCCCAAGTGGCGAACCTGATAGTCTTCGTTGTAGATATTGAGCCGACCCGTGTCGACCCCGCTGCGCAGAGGTTCAATCACGACATGGTCGATCACGTCTCGGACGCTGACACCCGTGCCGCCAAGTGCAATCACGCGGCTAGTCTTAGCAATCCTGCGGACCACCTGTCCAACGGCCAAAATATCGGAAAATGGTGTTACGTCCAGCGCACCGGTGACATTGATGATTTGACCCGGATCATTTTCCATGTTGTCGGCAATCAATATTTGGTCATTGACGAGCATTACCTTTGTTCCACGAACGGGATAAGACACAGTCCATCCCCTTAGCGTCAACTGCTCTTCGATTTCGCTCGCTAATTCCCGAATGAACTGCATCTTTGGATGTAAGGGCCTGGCTCCCATAATTTCGTTGTGACCGGCATAACTATCCGCTCCAGGATGGTACAAATTGCAGCGCCCATAACTGGCGATGGGATCATCTACTTGGAGCAAGGCAGGATCATTCAAAATGGTTCCTAGTCCGAACTTCGCGAGGAATGGAAGCTTTACGCCGGTGGCTTCAAGGACGTGTTTCATCGTGTCGGCATGCAGGTCTTGTGGCCGAACCTCCGAGACGTCCTGCATCGCCCCCGCACCAAATCCGTCGATAACTAGCACTACGGCTCGTTTCATTTCATTTGCTTCCCTTCTACATTATAAATGCCCTCGACGTGTGGACGAGACGACGAAGCGCCGATGACCGGCACCACGTTCGCCCGTGTGACAAACATCTGCGTACGAAAGGCAAATATGACAGGTGTCCCGACTGGAAACTCCCCCTCTACCTTCAGGTAGTAATCGATGCTCTGTGCATCTGGCATCACGGCTTTCGCGAGCTTAGGGCTGCCAACTTTCGGACAAACCAACGCATTTTGCGCTTTGCCACGCGGATAATATCCACCGCCGAACACGTAACTCTCACCTTCGCATACATGCGATACTTCGGTGATGTACAGATACGCTGGAACCTCTGTTTGACCTTTAACGGTGTGTAACGGCGTCGTTCCGGTCAACGCGTGTCCTGGCTCACCGTGGGTCGCTCCCAGGTGAGCAAGCGTGGGAATGGTCGACACGGACGTGACACTCGGAGCGTTAATCTGCTCTATCGCTATGCCTAGCTTGCGCAACACGTCTGTGGCGAGACAAAGTGTCTCAAAGTTGCGTGTGGGTTTCGCCACGCCCCCCTCGACAATCAAACTCGGAAACGAGGTGACCCCCGCGATTGTGACATTCGCGAGATTGGCAATTTGCTCTGCGATGGCAGCTAGAGACTCAAACGCGAGGCCCCCATGCTGAGCGTCGTACAAATAATCCCCGTCGCGGACGACTCTTAACAACAGTTTCTGCACAATGCCTCGTTTTCGCGCAGCTTCAGAGATATTGGCAGCCGCCTCCACGCTGAAGACGGTCATAACCTCAGGCTGATAGGAAAGGATCTTGTCCAGGTAGTACGGCGGCACTTGGACCAGGTGTCCGACATGTCCTAGTAAAACGCCTTGGTCGGCGAGAAGGAGTGCCTCGACCGGATCGACAGCTACTGCTTTTGAAATCCCTGCTTCGACGATTGCCCTGGACGCAATTGGATTGCGGCCGATCTGCTTCGTCATGAAGTACAATGAGATGCCCGATTGCCTTGCGGCCGCTGCCAGAGCGGTCGCGTTTTCGGAAATCCGGTCGATGTCGAGAATATATGAATTCGGAGGTATTCGCCCTTCCCGGTAGAGTGTCAAAGCTGTATCGACCAGAGTAGGATTACACTCCAACAAGGGATGAAGAAACATGTACTACACCTCCAAATGAAAGAAGCCACTGTGTTCTACGCGCATTCTACGAATGAAATAGTCTTCATACAGATCCGTTTTTGAAGACTGAGCAGCTAAGCTTTCCGCTACGGATAAAGCGTTACAAGCGTGCTGGTACCCTTCCGGCGCCATCACAACGAATCCTCGTGCGGGATGTTCATCCGGTATCGCCACCGCAGTAGCATTCACGATATTTGCACAACGTAACAAAAATTTACCGCCCCGGTCATCGACGTGCTGCCCCGTGGCAAGTGAATCGGAGTAGGCGTCGACGTCGACTGGTCCTTCATACGAAACGACAACATCACTGTGCTCAAAGAGTGACTCGAGCAATTTGATCCCGACCTCTCGCTGAAAGGCCCCCTGTTTCGAAAACGACTCCACCTTGGCGAAATGCTGATTGAGTGTGGCTAAAGCACCTCGCGGGGCCGCTTCGTCCAAGGCAATCCGCAGACCTTCGGAACGACCTGAGAGAGGCCTGCCGAGCAACACCTCGATCGCGTCTCGAGCCAAGGCAAATGTGTGACTGATGGCCCCAATTCCAACCGTAAGGGGATAACCGTCAGTGGATTTCGAAGGCTGCCTGCCAACGAGACCCAGACCTTTTCCGTTGATCCCCACGAGTTGCGTCGCGATGGCCGGTCCTAAAATGGAGCCCCCTCCGTCCGTCCCAATCGCCAAGTCGTGAATCCCGCGGAGGATGTTGACAGGTCCACCGCTGGTTGAGCCAGTCATGCGCCGTCCGGTCAAAGGGTTCACAAGTTCGGGATCGATCGCGCGCCCGTGTGGAGCCATCCGATCCACAGACATCCAAACGAACCTCGGATCTTTTGCCAGTCTGTCGATCATCTCCCGCGAAATCTGACTCGTATCCTTCACGCCGAACAGCGCCGGCGCACATCCAATATCGAGGCACTGTTCCCACTTTACCCGAGCATCTGTTGGTATCCGTCGATTCACCCACACCGTGCTGTCAGTGGATTGCAGCGCCCGAGCATAGGCGTAAGCGACGCGCTCCATGTAATCCAACTCACGCATGGTCCGACATCACCTTCGAGATAGCCTTATTTAAGATGTCTACCACCAGACGAGCAGATGCCCGCATCGGATTGATCCGCAACAAGTAGGGTTTTAAGTCCGGATCGCTTTCACAAAATGACCCGGATACGCGGTAGATCATCGGCAAAACTTCGTACTTCGACTCCGCTCCAACTGGATAACTTGCACCACCGAACTCATTTACAGCGGCAACGACGTCGGCGGCGATCGGTTCATTCAGTTGCGCGATGACCGTGCGCGATTGCGCATTGGCGATGTATGCTTGGAGAATGGCCGGGACAGCGCCATCGTTGAGAACATCACTGAGCGCTTGGACCTGCTCTATCTGGACTGCAATCAGCACAGGCGCCATCGTCAGCGCACGCAACAGTTCCATCGCCTCGTGGCCTTGTACCTGTCCACCCCCGGAGTAGTTTCTCTGATGAATCGTGGCCACGCAGGATTGTGGACCCAAAACCACGCCAATCCCCTCCGGCCCGAGCAACTTGAATGCAGAAAAAGTAGAGACGTCCGCCCCCATTTGCACCCCTATCCGCTGGGTTTTAAACACGGCATAATTTTCATCGATGATGACCGGAATATCGGGTCGGGCTGATTTTGCTGTTTGAATCACGTGCTCTAAGGAATATCGGTCACTTGGTTGCTGTCGGGTATGCTGCACGTAAAGAAGCTTCACTCGCTGTACCGCGTCTTTCACTGCCTCGTCATCGTGTAAATCGACAGAAACGCAATCAATGCCCATCATGCGTAATGTTTCTTTCGTCGTGGTATAAATCGGCGCATGATGAACGGCCATGGCGTCACCCGGTTCCAGGTATGCGGCCAAAGCATTGCGGATTGCGCCAGTCCCGGCTCCACGTACAAGTGCGCAGTCTTCACACCCGAAGAACGAGGCGAGGACTCGTTCCACCTTGCGAGTGGTGGCCGGCATTCCCTGTCGCGTGACCCCGACGTCTCCCAGTTGAAACATCTCGGTTCCTCGAAATTCGTTCGAGATAGCGTCGACTAGTTTGAATTGAAACTGTTTCGCTTCCTCAAATGACACAGGTTCTAATGGAAAGACTTTCATCATATTTCATCGCCTATTCTGCGAACGCCAAAAAGCGGCGCGGATTGTAAATCATCAACTTGTCAATGACCAAATCTGTGGCACCAGCTTTGCGTAGATCGGGGAGAAATGTATCGAATAGATAGATATACCCTGGTCCATCGTTTTTGCGAAAATACGATTTCCGAGTCATGTCCACGGACAACATCAGTTGGTCTTCAAATCCTTTATCGAGAAGGTTCAATAGGTTCTCCAGCCGATCCCGATGCGACCGATAGTTGTTCTTACCAATGGTGTCGAACTGGATGTATGCACCCGATTGAAGTAGCAACACTTGTTCTTCGAGATCCGTATTCAGGTCCTGGTGTCCGAAAGAAATGTGTTTCAGGTCGACCTGTTCCTGTTCAAAAATGCGCAGTTGTGCAGTTCCCTCTGTACCCAGTTCGCAATGGGTACTAAGGGGGGCTTTCGTTCTTTTGTGTGCATCGCATGCGGCGCGGAATACCTTTTCTTCCGCCGCGGTGATCTCGTGATGACTACTACCGATTTCCGAGATGATGCCGGCCCTGACGCCATTATCTCCGACTCCGGTCAGAATCTCTGATGTAAATAGATCCGCAATCTCTTCACGCGATTTTGTAAACGCCTCTTCCGGATACACACTTTCCTTATAAAACCCAGTTGCGCACACGATGTGGATGCCCAGTCTCTCAGACAATCGCGCGAGGCCCGTTACGTTCCTGCCCATCCCCAGATTTGTGACTTCGACGATGGTGTTTCCGCCAAATTTTTTGACTTGGCACAGTTCGTCCTCGAGATCTGGACTATCGGAGAGGATGGAGTCCGTTTCATTTCTTACATGCGATAAGTCAAAGAATAGGTGTTCATGAATCATCGTCTGTTGAATTTCATTTGGTGAAATGTCGCCTAACACAGTCCGTACAAAACTCATGGCTTACACCCCTGGTTAGAATTGTCGTAGGATGGACGAGCCGTCCATCCTACCGTTCGGTCCTGCCAACGCTTTCAACAACTACATCAAATGCGCGACGTAGAAGATATTGACGACAACGCCCGTAATAATCGCAGCAAGCGGTGCAGCGGCCAAACGAATGACCGGTCGACCAATTGCTTCGTTGATTGCATAAAGTGCAACAAAAATACCGAATGCAAAGAAGTTCTGTGGATCTTTTGGCGAATGTGTCATCGACAGAGCGGCTAGGGCCGAACCAATCAGAAGTGCATACTCCAACACGTTGTTCATCGCATTGCGTATACTGTCTGATGCTTCGCGCAGCGAAGGGAAGTTTTCCAGCCCTTTGCCAATCACGCGAAGAACGAACATTTCGATTGCAAGCCAGACCGCACCGAATACGAAGGCTGCAATGTGTCCAGCCATTCCCTCGCCGAATATAGCAGGCGCAACATAAAACCCAATTGGGTAGACAAACGTCAGACCGACGATACCGTAAACCCCGGAAGCCAGTGCGGTCGTGACGATGAGAGGGATAAATGCGAGACCTCGAATGAAATCGGCAAATGCGACTGTGCTTAGCTCAGATGTGTTGTGTGTCGTATAAATCTGATGCAGGGCTTGGAAGTCGACCTCCGAACCCGCAAAATATTGTAGGTTGGCAATCAACGAGACGAGTCCGCCAATCGCCATCATCAGAGGGATCGATTTTACAATGCGCTTGGTGCGAACCTCGAACAACCCTTCACCGTCATCGTCTGTTCTCGGTTCTTTGTTCCGCAGGTCTTTCACGACGGCGAATGTGACCAACAGAACTACCCCGACAAACATTTCAAGCGCTTCGGGCGTGATAGGGGTGCCGTGAATCGTGATGTAATTCATCGCTGCCAACTGGCGGACGATGAGCTCGAGAATCAGAGTGATAATACCTTTTACTTTCCCGAACTGATAAAATATTGCAAGTACCGGAAACAGTGCGAAACCCGCTAGAACGGGTGAAGAAAGTTGCCCCAAGGAGTTCAAAAAGTTAATTGGTAGAAGACTAAACACCGTATTTAAAGCGCTGAACGCCGCAGTTACACCGACACCCCACGCCGCTCCGAGTACGGCCGCAATCCATTTGCGCGGTGCAATTACTCCGAGAATATCCGTCGGTAAAAATAAGAGCCAAGGGTTTAAGAGTTTTGATGCAAGCGTAAATGCAAACCCGACGGAAAATACAAAGCCTGCACTTAACCCGAATGCTACGGACGCCATTTCACCACGTTTCATACGCCCTTCAACGTATTCAGGCATAATCGGGCGTATACCGTCATGAAAGACGGCACGCCCCATGTGTGACGCTAACGAGGTTAGGGCACACAGAACACCAACGATAATGAGCTTTAATATCACGCGTTTATCCCCCTCACTCCAGGTTGTGTTTTTTAAACAAACTGTGCAAAAGCATTGGGACGGCAGATTCTATGGATTCGACGGCCATTCCAAACGCAATCTTGCCGCCGGAAACGAGTTTTTCTATATCGTCCGCCTTTGGCTTCCCCCCCGCTTTGGCAACGGTTGCACAATTGCCATAGCCGAGAATCCCGATTGGAACGGAGAGCGCAGCTCCACCCCCGCTGTTACACGCTCCAAAGTAATAGTCGGCTTGACCTGATTTGATTTTCTTCGCCGCTTCGAAGTCTGAAGTGACAATAACCGAGACCTTGTCTCCTCCGATTTCCTTGGTCACTCGTTCCGTGACTTCCTTCTTTAGGCCGCCGATTGCAATTCGAATCGTCATCTCGATTACTCCCTTCCTAATAGCACGCATAGATACATGGTGATAAAGCCGACTTCAGCCCCCGTGATAGTGGACGCTTCTGCAGGGAACATCGTCCTCGCGACTTCCACTAAGTCCAAATGACGATCCGCCACCTCCTGAACACCTGCCGGTATATCCAGGACTGGCTCGCCGCGGCCAATGCGAGCGCAGGCCATTGCGAAATGGGTGATGTATGAACCCGCATTGCTTTCCGTCAGTTCAATTCCGTGCATGCCCGCGAATGCCGTTGCGGTGTGAAGGACGTGCTGGCGGATCTCATCTGTGATTTGACCAGATGTCACAAGGATGTCTAATCTCTCTAACAATGTGTCGTCCATAACTGCGTTCTCCTCTTTTTCGTCGCGATACAACGGTGACTAGCTCAGTACCTGGGAACTCGGCGGCCCGTCAGAACTTCATCTTGGATTTGATTGATTTGCTGCATGTCGAGCTGTTCCATCAGATTGGCAAAGATTTCGTAATCCGCTTTCCGCACGACGATGGCAGCTTCCGTCGCGTCGTCCTCGTTCACGTTCAGTGGATACATGTAGATTGGGCCGGATTTGCCAAAGCGGTACTCCACTTCATCGCTGTTCCAGACGGCGGCATCAATCGTTCCGTTCGCCAGTTCATCAAGAATCTGCATATATGGCAGATTCACATATTCAACATCCTTACCTTGACAGAGGCCGTACGTCAGTGTCTTCTGGTCGAACGATGACACGTCAATACCGACTCTCATCCCGGAGCGTATCTCCTTGTCCGCTTCATCTCGAACTAACAGCGCATGGGCACCTACATACGTGACGGGTCCAAAAGAATGAAGTACGCTGACGTCGAACTCCTTGACCGCGAGTTCGGCCGCTCGTCTCGACATGATGACTAAGTCGTAGCGACCGCCAACCAATGCCACGATACGGTTGCTCCCCCCACGCATGTAGGACAGGTGAAAGGGGATATTGCGCTTCTCGAAGACTGCATAAAAACCGGTTGCCAATCCTTCATTCCTGCGTGAATATGGTAACGGCATCGCCCCCATCAATGTTGACATTCCCGCAAATTCCCAAAGCTTTGTAAAATCCAAATCCAACAAGTACGTACCCAGGTGTCCTCGCGATTCAAGGCGCACTGCCTGTGCTTCGACCAACAGTTGAATGGCGCTTTGAACCGTCCCTCTCCCAACTTCACACTTCTGAGCAAAATCCTGAATCCTCGGAACGCGCGAACCAATCTTGTAAGTTAGCAACTCTCTTGAAATTTTGGTTACTGCCATCCCGTTTTTGCTGAACAGTATCTCTTCCGCCATGTGCACCTCCCAAAATACAGAATACTGTTTTTTGATTTATTATACTGTATCATATCAGTCGTGGGAATATGCAAATTATTCTGCAAGCTTGGCTCCTGGTCTGCATATTGTCGCTATCGACGTATCCCGTAGGACTAGTGGATTTTTGAAGGAAAGTTTGGAGGAGCGCAGATGAAGGCTGTTTTCTTTGACATTGATGGCACGCTTATCTCGCCAGATACAGATGTGATCGCCAAATCCGTAAAAGAGGCTGTAGTAGAACTACAGACAAACGGAGTCATACCCATCCTCGTGTCCGGAAGGCCTCCGTTTGCCATTGAGCCTGTGGCCAAGGAACTTTCCATCCAGACGTACATCGCCTTCAACGGTGGACTAGCCGCCGACCAGGGGAAGGTGGTCTACCATCGTCCTATCGATAGGCGAACGGTGGACGAGTTCGTCGAACTCGCCAGGCAAAAGGACCATGCCATCGTGTTCCCGGGCTTGAATGGTTACTTTACGCCTGACAAGAACAAGGCTACGTGGGGAGTCATCGTGGAGTTATTCAAGCGTATGACACCGGTTGTGGCACACGACTATTGGAAGGAATACGATGTCTATCAGATGGAATTGATTTGCGACCCAGACCAAGTTCGTCATTATCAGGATAAATTCTATCAGGATCTCCGATTTTATCCCTGGCATATTTACAAGAATGCCACAAATGTAAACCCAGTGAGCAATTCCAAGGCCGCTGCCATGGCAAAAATACTAGACCATCTCGCAATTCCTTTGGCAGACTCTGTAGCAATCGGTGACGGACCGAATGACGTGGAGATGATTCAAACGGCCAAGCTCGGCATTGCGATGGGGAACGGTTGTGATTCCTTAAAGCGCGCTGCCGATTATGTCACGGAAAGCGTATGGAATGATGGGGTTGTGCAAGCTCTCCGCCATTTCAATCTCCTTACAAAGTGACGCTGTCCAAACAAACGGCACCTTTTTGGTGATCGACGAACCACGGATCAGGTTGTAGAAATCAACCAGATCTAAACAGTCGTCACAAAACACAAAATGAGCTGTCGCCGACAAGATATGTGCGACAGCTCATTTCATGTACCTTCCAAATGATTATTTTCAATTTTTTGTCGACCACCGGATAGGCGAAAGCCGCTAATGAATATTTCACCGAACGACCCGTTCATACGCGATATGCCAATTCGGCAACGCTTTTCGCATCGCCACAGGTTGAAAAGTCTCCTTACTGACGACGACGTGGGAGGATGTCCCTTCTACGCATAACGTCCCGTCTGCATCTATGATCTCATAGCCATAAACTACTTTTACGCCGTTGTACTCGATCACTCGGGTTTTAACGAAGGCCTTTTCCCCATACTTTAACGGCCGCCTATATGTCACATGGACGTCAAACACGGGACAGAAATATCCTTCGTCCTCCATATCGACATAGCGTAACCCTAAATCCTCAACAAATTTGGTTCGCCCTATTTCAAACCAAATCAAATAATTCGCGTGATAGACGACGCCCATCTGGTCTGTTTCCGCATATCTCACTTCAACTTCAGTCTCTGAAACCATCATGTTTCTCCTTTGAACCGAGGACCATTCCATGCCGCAAGCCAACCCGCAGTGTTTCAGATTGCGAATTTGCGCTCGTCTATACCATACCCCCTTACGTATCAAATCGCGCGTACCAACGTTGAATAACATAACATGGTCAGTCGTTGGACGCGTTGCGGTGACGCAACGGCAACCACGCCAAAACATCCTGTATCTTGGCATCCCAGTATCCCCACTCATGCTCACCGGCCTCTTCTTGATAAGTAAAATCAAAGCTGGTTCGTTCACATTGTCGCTTAAACGTCAGATTGTCTTCATACAAAAAGTCCTCCGTGCCGCAACACTGGAACAGCTTCGGTTTGTTCACGGTCGAATTCTCTACCTGTTGGAGCAAATACAAGAGGTCATGTTCCGTTCCAGCAATGTCCTGGTCTCCGAAAATGAACTGATAGTCCGGGATAGGTGAATCCTTTTTGGCGATGTTCAGAGCGCCTGACAGGCTGGCCGCTGCAGCAAACTTGTCGGGATTGCGCAAGGCCAGCTTGAACGCGCCATACCCTCCCATTGACAGCCCGGCCACAAAATTGTCCTCCCTATCCTCGGACAAGTGGAAAAACGAGCGAGCAATAAGCGGTAGTTCCTCGCTGATAAACGTCCAGTACTTACCGCCAAATTGCATGTCGGTGTAGAAACTCCTGTGAACCTGCGGCATGACCACAGCCAACCCCATCGAGGCAACATACCTCTCAATCGACGTTCTGCGAGTCCAAATGGTATCGTCGTCGGAAAGACCATGGAGGAGATAAAGCGTCGGATGCTGGCTTCCATTGGTGACATTGCTCATCCCGATCTGTGTGGATGTCTGCTGCGGCAAAATCACCGTCATCGAGGTACTCAATCCTAATGTTTCGGAAAAAAAGTTACATGTCACAAGCGCCATGCTTAGTCCCCCTATCGTCGGTGGTTCGACAAACTTCGGAATTTCAGAATAACAGTGCTCAATTCCTCATCGTGATCCGTTTTCCTTCCCAATGAAGTACCTGCGTGACGGATCTTGTCGGGTGCTAACCTGCGGTGATATGATCTTCAGCGCCCTAGTCGACTATTTGCTGCAGCCGCTCACGTCCGGTTCACAAATGGATTTAATGGCAGACTTTGCTCTACCGCTTCCAGTGATGGTCTGTCTCGCTCACAAGCGACGATGTGTAGGTCGACGAATACAGCGTTCTCCAAGACATAGTCGAGTGGATTTTTCTTCATACGAGCAATCCATCCCTTCTGTGTGAACGGCTGCCCAGCAACCAACTGAGACACCTGCAGTTCTTCTGCCGTTCGCACTATCGTCAGGCCAATGTTCTGACCTACAGCTGGCCGCGTAATGAAATGCGCACCAAATTGTTCGCTCAATTCCTGAATTTTTGCCATATCGCGTTCATCCTGCTTGGTCATCGATTCGTCAGCTAAGACCACGAGCACCCAAAGTTCTGCCTTTAAGCGGTCGGCAATCCGCCAACCACGTCGAATCAGCTTTTCCGAATGCGGTCGATGATTCACGCAGACTAAGATGCGCTCGCACGCCGTATCAGGACCGAATCCTTCTTCGCGGGCTCGATGCATGCGTTGGTCCACATCATCGGCAACCTCCAACAACGCTAATTCACGTAAGGCAGCTAGATTGGCCGTTTGGAAAAAGTTGTCCAACGCACTCTCAATCTTGTCTCGAGCATAAACCCTTCCCTTCACCAGGCGATGCTGAAGCGTTTCAGGCGTAACATCAATAAGTTTCACCTCACGAGCTAACTTCATGAACCAGTCCGGGATTCGCTCCCGTACCTTGATTCCTGTGATATGCTCCACTTTGTCATGCAAGCTTTCGAGATGTTGAACATTGACTGCCGTCACTACGTTGATGCCTTGTTCCAAAAGGTACTCAATATCCTGGTAGCGCTTGTCGCGGATGCAGCCAGGTACATTTGTGTGCGCTAGCTCGTCGACTAGAACAATCGATGGTTTTCGTTTTACAATGGCGTCAACATCCATCTCTTCATAAAATCGTCCACCGAGTTCGATCCGCCTTCTCGGAACCACCTCTAAATCTCCGATTTGTTGTGCAGTTTCTGAGCGACCGTGCGTCTCGATGAGGCCAATGACCACGTCCCACCCGCGAACCCTCCAATCGTGCGCATCATTCAGCATCTTATATGTCTTGCCAACGCCAGGCGCCGCACCGATATAAATGGTCAGTCGCCCGCGCAAACGCGGATAAGGGCCGGGGTCACTTTGTCCCCAGACCCCCTTCACGACCCGAAAATTCGAACCGGGCGCGTCCCGCCAACCGACGATACGGAGGTCGGTATAACGAAGGTTTCTCAACAAATAACGAACCGGGTTATCCCTCCAGAAGTACCTCCTCTTACGTCGGGAGAGTGGTTGCCCAATCACGACTTGGGTAACGTTCAACTTCTCTGCCACCTCGGATACAATGGCGCCGATCCTTCTGTCGTTGCGCGGTTCTACAATCCACAGAGCCTCTATCTGTTCAGCTAATTCACGGAGTTTTTGCAAATTGCTCTGTTCGCGTTCGGAGAGCAAATTTTCAGCTGTGTTCGATATGGTGAGCACATACATATCCGCTTTCATCCGAATCGCCATTCGATGCCCGCGTTGAATCAGTTGAACGGCTCTCGCGTAGTGGTTGACGCAGACCATGATGACTTCTTTGGCTCCGACGGGACCCGGAATTTTTCTCCTCGCATAAGACCTCTGCAATCGTTCGTCGACATCCTCAGCAACCATGCGCAGAGCTAATTCTCGTAGTCCGGAGAGATTAGACTTCCGGAAAAAGTTTCGAAGTGCGTGATGGACCTTGTCATTTGGGTATATGCTCCCGTCCCGCAGGCGTTGCCGTAAGGTCTCCGGCGTAACATCGATCACGGACACTTCATCCGCCCGTTTGATCACAGACTCCGGAACTAGTTCACGCACCCGGATTTTGGTGATGGCTTCCGCCTCTTCGTGGATGCCTTCGATGTGCTGCACGTTGACGGCGGTGAGAACAGAAATCCCTTGATCTAACAAATACTCTACATCCATATACCGCTTTGGAAACAAAGACCCTGGTGCATTGCTGTGTGCCAACTCGTCGATGACAACCACAGCTGGATTTCGTTCGATGATGGCATCGAGATGGACTTCTTCAAAGACCCGGTTGTGGAACCGAATTTTCTTTCTCGGAAGGATCTCCAACCCTTCCAATTGTCTGGCGGTTTCCGGTCGATCATGAACATCTACGTAACCAATGGCGATATCGACTCCGCGCTCCTTCATGGAAGCCGCTTCACGCAGCATGGTGTAGGTTTTTCCTACACCAGGCGCCGCTCCAATCAATATTTTCAACTGACCCGGATGGCTGCCAAACGGGTATCCCGTATTGGGTCCCATAAGGTCCCCCCCTATCGTCCGAGGCGTTGCTCAATGGCCAGGTTTACCCGCATCACATTGATCATTGGATCTCCCCAAATCCCGAGAACAGGGCGTTGTTCGTATTCACTGATCAGGTTGTTCAAATAGACTTCACCGAGCCCCGACGCCTTTGCAATCCTTGGCACTTGAATGAGCGCGTCCTGTACTGAGATGTCCGGGTCGAGTCCTGACGCGGACGACTCCACCATATCAGGTGGAATCGACGATACGGGGGTTCCCGGATTCTGCTTTTCCACCGCTTGTAGGTTTTGCTTCACCTCAGACAGCAGTGCAGGATTGGATGGCCCCAAGTTCGATCCACCGGATGCGTTCGCCGCATAATTCACAGCGGAGGGCCGCGGATGAAATAACGCGTCGCTCGTCACATCTTGAGCAATCAGCTCGGAACCTATCGGATGCCCGTACAATTGAACAATGCTTCCCTTCGCTTGAAACGGAAACAGCAGATTGCCAACAGCGGTGACAGCAAGTGGATAGAAGAGACCTAACAAGATGGCGAAAACAACCGTAAAGCGGATTGACCGCCAAAGATTTACCATGATGAACCCCTCGCTTCGTCCATTGAATAGCTCGCTAAATCCTTGCAATCCCCAGCGCCGTAAGCAATAGGTCAATGACCTTGATCCCGATAAAAGGCGCAATGACGCCTCCCACTCCGTACACAAGCAGGTTTCTAACCAACATGTTCGTCGCGCTCATCGGGCGATATTTGACCCCCCTCATCGCCAGTGGGATGAGCAGAGGAATGATGAGCGCGTTAAAGATCAGGGCGGATAAGATGGCACTATGTGAACTCGTCAAATGCATCACGTTCAAAACCCTGAGTGCAGGGATCATCGTTACAAAAATGGCAGGGATAATAGCAAAGTACTTTGCCACGTCATTTGCAATTGAAAAAGTCGTAATGGCCCCGCGCGTGATAAGGAGTTGCTTCCCGATGGAGACAACCTCAATTAACTTGGTGGGATCTGAATCTAAATCAATCATGTTTCCCGCTTCTTTCGCTGCAGTCGTGCCGGTATTCATGGCCAGGCCAACGTCCGCCTGCGCCAGGGCGGGCGCATCGTTTGTACCGTCACCCGACATGGCCACCAACTTCCCACGTTCCTGCTCCTCCCGAATGAGGCGCATCTTGTCCTCAGGTTTCGCCTCGGCGATGTAATCGTCCACTCCGGCTTCTTTGGCAATCGTTGCGGCCGTCAGAGGATTATCCCCTGTACACATCACAGTTTTGATCCCCATCTTGCGAAGCTCTTGAAACCGTTCCCTCATCCCGGATTTGACAATGTCCTTGAGATAAATCAACCCGTAAATGTCGGTGTCCTTCACGACCGCGAGGGGCGTGCCACCCTCTTTTGCAATACGCTCGGTCATCTCGTCTAAGTCAAGTGGTATCGTGCCACCATTCTCCATGACGTTCCTCTTGATTGCATCGACTGCGCCTTTTCGAACCGCGCTGCCGTCGGGCAAATTGAGACCACTCATGCGCGTATCGGCACTGAACTCGACATTTTCCGCTTCGGTGTAGCGCTCCCGGACAAATGACACGCGAAGCTCCCTGCCCAAATCTACAACAGAGCGCCCCTCCGGCGTCTCGTCGAACAAGGAGGCGATGACCGCAGTCTCAATCACCTCTTTTTCCGTGTGTTTTCCAACTGGAAGAAATTCACTCGCCAAGCGGTTTCCGATGGTGATCGTACCGGTTTTGTCGAGAATCAATGTATTGACGTCACCGGCCGCCTCCACCGCTTTTCCCGATTTCGCGATCACGTTAAACCGAATGACGCGGTCCATTCCTGCAATTCCGATTGCAGACAACAAGGCGCCGATGGTCGTCGGGATCAAACAGACGAGCAAGGCGATTAGCGTTGCGATGTCAATCGTATGGTGCAGATAGCGTGCCATGGGCTCTAACGTGACGACGACGAATAAGAAGATGATGGTCAACCCGGCCAGTAGAACCGATAGGGCTAGTTCATTCGGGGTCTTCTGACGACTGGCGCCTTCGACGAGGCTGATCATCCTGTCCAAAAATGATTCGCCGGGATCGACAGAGATTCGAATCACCAATTCGTCAGATAACAGTTTTGTTCCCCCGGTTACGGAGCTGAAATCTCCACCGGCGCCACGAATCACTGGCGCGGATTCTCCGGTAATCGCCGATTCGTCGACGCTTCCGAGACCCTCTAAAACATCCCCGTCCGCTGGAATCATCTCATTCGCCACGACGCGCACGATGTCGCCACGGTGCAACGTCGACGCAGGTACCACTTCGTACAATCCATTATCTAGCCGGCGGTTGGCCATCAGATCTGTTTTCGTTTTGCGGAGGGACTCGGCTTGCGCTTTTCCTCGTCCTTCTGCAACCGCCTCGGCAAAGTTTCCAAATAGTATGGTCAAGAACAAAATCACGGTGACAATCAGGTTATACCAGCGCTCGCTGGCTGGATAGTCTCCGCCGTACAGATTTGGGTCAAACGTCAACAGTAACGTCACGACAAACCCGACTTCCACCACAAACATGACGGGATTGCACACGAGAATACGAGGATCCATCTTGACGAATGACTCCCAAATCGCCCGCTTCAAGATATCCCGGGAAATGACAAACGAACTTCGGTCCATTTTCAGGTCTCCTTCTGCCTAATCGAGTCAGAATGGCGTCTCTCGCAACTGTTCGTCTCAGGAAAGCCACATCTGTAATTGCTCTCCGATTGGACCAATTGCCAGAGCGGGGAAGAATGTCAGGGCCCCGACGATGACGAATACCGCGACAAACACACCGCCAAAGGAAAACGTGTCAGTTCTCAACGTCCCGACACTTTGAGGAATCACAGCTTTCGTCGCAAGAGATCCGGCGATGGCGAACATAGCAATGAGAGAAACATATCGCCCGAACAACATGACCAAACCCTCGGTGATGTTAAAAAACACGTTGTTGCCACTGAGACCCGCAAAGGCTGAACCGTTGTTTGCAGCCCCGGAAGTATACGCGTAGAGCACTTCGGACAACCCATGCAAACCTGGATTGAGGATCATCGAGGTGCCCGCCTTCGTCGCCAGGGCAATCGCGGTCGGAACAAGTATGATAAACGGGTGCACGAGCATGGCAACCGTAGCGAGCTTGATCTCGCGCGCTTCGATCTTCTTGCCGAAGATTTCAGGTGTCCGTCCAACCATGAGTCCGGAAAGAAACACGGTGATCATGAGGAACATCAGAATGTTTAAGAGTCCGACGCCTTTCCCGCCGAAAATCAGATTGAACATCATGAACACGAGAGGAACCATACCACTGATTGGCATGAAGCTATCGTGCATCGCATTGACCGCGCCAGTCGTAAATGCCGTCGTCAATGCGGCGAACGCACTGGATAGTCCTGTCCCGAAGCGCACCTCCTTGCCCTCCATATTCGGGCCGTTGATGCCAAGCGCGTGCTGTAAGAGCGGATTTCCAGCGGATTCACCGGCGTAGATGACAAACGCCCCCAACACCAAGACACTTTGTGAGATATACGTAAAGGACGACAGCCTGTCTTCGATTACCGATGAAGCGACCGAACGTCCAGACGAGTGCGCAAGAGATCACGCCCATCGCGACCATTTCAAGCACAGTCGTCCAAGCACTGGGGTCTTCATAGGGATGCGCGGAATTGGCGTTAAAATAGCCGCCGCCGTTTGTACCTAACTGTTTAATGGCTTCCAGAGAGGCCACAGGTCCTCGCGAAATCGTCTGAATTTGTCCCTGCAGTGTGTGCACCACCTGTGCCCCTTGTAACGTTTGCGGGACCCCCAAACCGACGAGCACCACAGCAAATACGACTGCTAGCGGAATGAGGAGCCGAGTGTGAATTTTAACATGACCTATGCAGTTGTTGTATGAATTAGGAATTTCGAAAACAAGAAAAGACTTGACAAATCAAAAACACCGCAATAATCGCCGAGAAGGTACTGGTTACCTACCTCTTAGTGATTCGGGTGTTGTGCGTGGCGAATTTATGCAAACCAAAGTTCAAAGTTTTATCGTCGTTCAGTCAGGTCGGTGGGATACCGTTGCTTTGTACCCTGTGGGAGCGTTTTGACCTCTCTCTGCTACTATCTCAATCCGGCATTTTCAAAGTTCGCGGTGTGGCGACCTGGGTCCTTGCTTTCCTTTACGTGGTCGGATTAATTAACCGTTCTCCCTCGGTGAATGCATTGTCGTCGTTTTATAACCAAGACGGTCTACTGCAACAGACACTCGGCGCGAAGAAGATATCGCAATCCGCACTCAGTCGGTTTCTGACCGGGTTTTCCGGTTGGGATGTATTCAACAATAAGCGTACTGAAAGGCTTCAGGATGACACAGACACTGCACTAACAAATGGCGATGTTCTGGCCTTGGACGACACGCATGCACCACACCCATATGCGAAGAAAATCCCCTTTCTCTATTGGCTTTACGACAGTTCCAGCAAAACCTACACATGGGCCATGAACATCGTCGCATTACACGCTGTTCGCCGAAACGGTGTTGAGTACCCATGGTCCTATTCCATCTGGAAGAAACCAGAATCGGAGACAGCTAAAGAGTCTTCAAAACTAGACTTGGCATGGCGCATGCTTCAGGATGTTCGCAAACAAGTATCGTGTCGATTGTGGGTTGTTATGGACCGTTGGTACTTCAGCAAACCATTCTTGCGTCAGTGCGAGTCTGCCAATTTCGATTGGATCACGAAGGCGAAACGCAATACGAAGCTGTTCCGTCGACTCATTGAACCGGGCACCGGGCGTGAACGATTTGTTCCCATACAGCCCATAGATTTGATTCGTGAAGTCTATCCGCGCTTGAAGATGCAACCCAAGGCGAAAGTTGCTTCTGTAGTCTGTCAGGATATCTACATACAGATGCCGACAGAAAAACGCAATCGTAAAGGACAAATGATCATAAAAATGAAGTACACACCCATTGCTGCAGTGGTTGGCTGGCGGGTTAAGGAGGAGTCTAAGGATACCGAGCGAAGCAGGATCGACACAACCGACGAATCAGACCACGAACCCGCGGCCGACTACAAGGGTGCATATCTGCTGATGAGTAATCGTCACGACGTTCCACAGGAAGTGCTTGGGGCATGGCTACGCCGCTGGAATATTGAAATCCTGTTTCGTACAGCCAAGCAAGAGTTGGGTATGTTGAACTGCCATTCACAAAACGAGAACCACATTCATGCACACCTGACGCTGCTATTCACGGCGGAAACTCTCATTCGGTATCTGCTTTGGGCACAACGAAAAACAGCGGGCAAAGAGGATTGCACCCACGGCCAAGTGATCCGCAATCTAATTTGCATCCGCTGCCACACACGTCGAGTCCATAGTAGAAATAAACCAGACTCGATTACACTCGATCTTGACACAGTCGCAAAGGATTTTGCAAGACTGATTCGTAGACTTTGGCCACCCAATCTAGAAATCGGGTGGTTCTGTCCCTTTTCAACCAACCAATTGTTGGGGACAACTGCATAGGTCATGAATTTTAATTAAATCGACCCAGAAATTCCCTATCACCCCGGAGCGGTGTGCGACCAAACTTCTCAGGAATGCAATGGCAGCCACGAATCCAGTGGCCGCCGACGTAAACTGAAGATATGTGATGGCACTCATCTGCGATAGATAGGACAGGGATTGCTCCCCTGCGTAGTTCTGCCAATTGGTATTCGTAATGAAACTAGCGGCAGTATTAAAGGCGAGATCCCAGCTCATTCCTTTGATGTGATCCGGGTTGAGTGGAAGGAAACCCTGAATGCGAAGGATCACATACACGAATAGCATCATGGTGAAATTCACCAACATGAGCGCCCGCAAATAGGATTTCCAGTCCATTTGCACGGACGGATCGACCCCGACAGCACGGAAGAGTACACCTTCTACCGGGGCACACACCTTGTCGAAGATGCTCTTTCTGCCGCTGAATACCCGATAGAGGTACCCCCCCAGGGGGATTCCCAGCGCCAGGATGATGGCAATCACCGCTAATATACCAATGGAACCAGCAATCGTCACACGAAGTCACTCCTCACTATCGAAAACAGCTTGTCGCTAACTGCAGACAACTTTTAAAATTTCTCTGGATGAAAGATGACATAAGTTAGATAGACCATCAGTCCAGCCGAAATCAGTAACAATACCCACATCTCCAAACCCTCCTACGCTCTGTCAAAAACGCGAAACAAAACGATGAATAAACCGAATACAGCCGTGTAAAGCAATAACGAAAGAACATCTCCCATATGTCCACCTCTTCGCGTTCTGGCATTGAACGGGGCAGCGCGTTAGACCCAGCCCGCGCATCCTAGAAACTCGTTGTCGTACACGAAGATTGTAGGTCCGGTTCGCGTAAAAAATGGGGTATAAAAGGAACTCACAGACATAAAAAAAACGTAAAAAACGAGCATTGGCGTTTGGAACCGGGTTATAAATGAAGTATTGTGGCGAAGAAATGGAGCTATCGAATATGAGAAAATCGACAAGACGCAAGTGGCGGGTTCTCACTTCACAGGTCACTACGTGGTCTATCCCTGACAATACCGTAGTTGGTTCTCCAGTCGACGGGAATGGTATCCTGCCCTATCTAATCGTTACATGTATGGTGGCTGGACTAACGGTTTTGTTTTGGAAGATTGGGTACGCATTTACCTTGGTGAACCTAGCCCTGTTGTACCTGCTACCCGTGATGATTAGCTCGGTTCGCTGGGGGGTTGGACCATCTTTCTGCGCGGCAGGTCTTGGCGTCCTCACTTTTGACTACTTTTTTATTCCGCCAATCCACCGGTTCACCGTTTCCGATCTCCGGTATTGTTTATCGTTTGCAGTGTACCTGGCAGTTGCAGTATTAACGGCTAGTTTGGCTGGTCAATTGCGCCAACGAGTGAAAGAAGCTAGTGAACGAGAAGCCATTACCTCCGCTTTGTACACGTTGAGTACCCAAGTGGCCGCGAGTGGGAACTTGGACAGCGTGCTGAACGAAATTATCTGCCATGCCTCGAACACGTTTGGTTTGTATGCAGCCATCCTTTTGCCGGATGCATCAGGAAAGCTTGTCGTGAGGGCACAAGGAAGTCTACAAAACAAGGACCATTCAGCTACTGTTGAACCGCGAATCTCACGCTGGGTGTACGAGCATGGTCAAATGGCTGGATTTGGAACGAATACGAACAGGGATGCATCTCTTCTATACGTCCCTGTAAAAACGGAATCGAAAACCTATGGAGTGATGTGTATCGGAGCCGCACAACCCCTGGGCATTGGTGTTGCGAACTCGAGAATTCGGATCGTTCAGGCGTTAGCCGGTTTGGCTGCGGTTTGCATCGCGCGCATTCATTTTGAGGAACAAGCTAAAATTGCTCATTTAACAGCTGAATCTGAACGGTTGCGCACGGCCTTGTTGGACTCCATTTCCCATGAGCTGCGCACACCGCTAGCCACCATCTTAGGCGCGGTCACAGGAATGACGGAGAGTGCAAACGTCCTTTCAGTCGAAGACCAACAGGAGCTCCTCCTCACCGTCCGCGAGGGAGCCATGCGAATGAACCGGCTTGTGACCAACCTTCTCGGCATGGTTCGAATGGAGAGTGGCATGCTTCGCCTGAAAAAGCAGTGGTGTGATGTAGCGGATATCGTTGGAGTTGCACTTCGTCAGGTACAAGACTCACTACAGAATCGGCACGTCGACATCCATCTTCCGAACAATTTACCTGCCGTTGCTGTCGACGATGTCTTGATAGAGCAAGTTCTCGTCAATTTGCTCAGCAACGCCATCAAGTTTTCTCCGGATGATAGTTCCATTCGCCTTGATTGTATGGAATACGACGGCATCTTGACGATACGAATTCGAGACGAGGGGATTGGCATCAACCCCAATGAGGTCGAGAAGATATTCGACAAGTTCTATCGGTCCAACAACGGAAAAAACATTCCTGGAACGGGTCTCGGGTTAGCCATTTGTAAGGGTGTAATTGAAGCGCATGGCGGTGAAATATTTGCCAGACCTGCAGAGGGTGTCGGCACCATCGTTACAATTCGACTACCTATTGACGATTCACCAGAATTTCCAGACGATGGCGTGGATATCGAACAGTAAGGGGGGATGGTCTTGGGGGCAAAGATATTAATTGTCGACGATGAATCACAGATTAGAAAACTTCTTCGCGTGACTTTAGAGGCGCATGGCTTTACAACCATCGAGGAGTCCACCGGGAAGAATGGCATTCTGCAGGCCAGCATGAGCAGACCTGATTTGATCATTTTAGACCTAGGGCTTCCTGACATGGATGGTACAGAGGTCTTGTCTAAAATCCGCGAGTGGGCAACGGTGCCGATTCTCGTCCTGACTGTACGAGATGACGAGGCAGGAAAGGTTTTCGCCCTGGACCACGGCGCCGACGACTACATCACAAAACCGTTCGGAATGGGTGAATTGATGGCACGTATTCGCGTGGCCCTCCGCCATTCAGCCAATCAGCAGGACGAGCCGGTCTTACACATTGGCCCGATAACGGTCGATCTCGCCCGACGCCATGTGGAAAAGCGCGGTGAACAGATTCGACTCACTCCAATCGAGTATGACCTGCTCAAAGCACTCGCGACAAACGTAGGGCGCGTCATCACGCATCGGCAGTTACTGAAACAGGTATGGGGAGAGCAGAGTCCCGAAACGGCCAGCCATTACTTGCGCGTATACGTCGGTCACTTAAGAAAAAAGATCGAGGACAATCCCGCTCAACCAAACTTGATTATCACAGAGCCCGGCGTGGGATATCGACTCGTCGCTCCAAATTAATTGAAAGTGTCATTCGATGAACCCAAATTCCACCACGCGCCATTTACCTCATAAAACTACGGCCTCCACATCGATACGGCTCTGCGAATGGAGGCCGCAATATTACAACTGATCCGTGGGTTTTCATGTTTGAGATGAGGCCACGTCTGGTAAGAACGTACGACTCTTCATCTAAATTGCAAGCAACAGCGTTACTCGCTGCAAGCAGCTAGCGCCTGTTCAAGATCACTCCATATGTCGTCTACATCCTCAATCCCGACAGACAGTCGAATAAAGCTGTCATCGATGCCCATCTGTTCACGAGTTGCCTTCGGAATCAGTGAATGCGTCATACTTGCGGGATGTTGTACGAGCGTGTGTACCTCACCGAGAGACACCGCGCGTTTACACAACTTCAGTTTGTTCATGAATTGAATGCCCGATTGGTAACCGCCACTTAACGTGAATCCAATGACACCGCCTGCGGCGGACATTTGCCTTTCATACAATTCCCGTTGTGCAAAACTGGATAACCCAGGATAATACACGTGCGTCACTGCAGGGTGACGCTGAATCCGATTCGCTATCTCCATCGCGGACTCACTGTGTCGATTCATCCGAATTTCCAACGTCTTCATTCCGCGCAACACAAGCCAAGCGTTAAACGGTGCCGCGATTCCGCCGATGTCTTTAAGGGTTGTCATCCGCATCTTCGACATCAGCTCCCGAGGGCCAGCCGCGAGGCCCATAATTACGTCACCGTGACCCCCAAGATATTTGGTCGCACTGTGGATCACGATGTCTGCACCGAGTTCGATTGGTCGTTGTAAGACAGGGGTGGCAAACGTATTGTCGACAATAACCGTCGCCCCAATCTCTTTCGCTACGCGACAGCAAGCGGCTATGTCTACCAATTCCATGGTTGGATTCATCGGTGTCTCAATGTAGATGACCTTTGTGTTAGCGGTTACGGCGGCGCGAACGGCATGCTCAGTTCCTAAATCAGCCAAGCTGTAATCTACATGAAAACGTTCCTGTAAAAGCTGCAGCAGGCCATAAGTGCAACCGTAAACTCCGCGTGAAACGAGAACGTGATCGCCCGTGTATACAAGCGCGATGAGTACGGCCGAGATGGCTGCCATGCCACTTGCAAATGCAACACCTTCATCGGCGCCTTCCAATTCCGCAATCGCCTCTTCGAGCAGGTTCACTGTCGGATTGCCTAACCGACTATAAATGTATCCGCTTTCATTACCAGCAAATCGCTGCCCACCCTGTTCCGCGGAATCAAACGCGAACGTCGACGTCTGAAAAATAGGCGGAGTAATGGTACCACTTACCCCGGCCTCACCTTTTAAATCGGGTAAGTGTACAAGTTTAGTCGACAATTTTCTCCTCATGGTAAACAACTCCCCTTTAGCAGGACTGATCACATGATGTTGGTGGGCGATTCGCTCTCTTCACAATATGTTCTTTAAGCCGATAAACGCGCACTTCGCGCGCCAAAATCGAAAAAGGCCCCGTGAACACGGGCCTACCAGTTCCAGATGGACTACAAGTTCAAAAATCCAGCGCCCTGGGGAGCAGGCGACTGGCGAATCGGCAGTAAATCCTGCTGAATCCTATCCACGGCCCATCCAGTCACCTCATCCAGCGTCGTCCACCACACGCCTGGAAAGCTGTGAATATACAAATGCTCGCCCGTTTCTGCCACGACGGCCACTTCCACGTCGTGAGGCGGCGCGTTCACCGCCGGATCATACGTGGCTAACTCCAGATTCAGCCCCAGATTTTCAAGACAGGAAATCGTCTCTCGAGCTGTATCCAAACTGTTGTTGACCACCAGACACTCGGTCCCAGCCGGAAGTGCGATAAGGTCACCGCTCTTCGATAAATCCACCGTTCTCCGAGCGACCAACAGCTTGTCCGGTGGAAACTCTAATTCCTTCAAGACTTCACGGTAGGACGCGAGGATGAGGTCGGTCTTGCATGATTTCCCTTCCTTTGTCCCATCGACGAGATCGACAGAACAACCAAAATGTTCCGTAATTTGCTCGCAAAACATTCGATAGACGTATGTACTTTTGGTGATGAGGAGAATCTTTGGTTTGACCACTGTTACAACCTCCAAATGCTTCCTATCTGTACATGACGACCAGCAAATAAACGAACCACAGACAATCGTTCAGCGCAAACCACGTCGTCTAAACAAAAGCACCGCACAGGTATACTGTATTTCATTATAAATAGGGCAGTCCATCTTCATGAACTGCCCTTAACATATCTCCATCCCTTCGAAAACATGGTATGTAATCATCCATGAATACCAAACAGATGCGCGACCGATTCACCGCCGTAGGCAATCAAGAATGACGAACATACCATTCCGATGAGAATGCTGAGTACCACGAAACGAATATTCCAACGTAATGCGAAGCCAATACCTATACAGACGTAGGCACCTAATATCGGGGATAAAGGAATAAGAATCCAAACTCCGTATTTCCCGTACTTTCTGGACCATCTCTCCGTCTTTTGTAGTTTGCGCCGAATCCATGACCAACGCGCTATCATTTCATCGAACGTCAGTATAAGGAGTGGGATGGGAATCAAATTCGCCAAGATACTAATCATGGCTCCTGCGGCAGGATGAAATCGCAACGGCAGACTCGCAAGCGAAGCTGGTTGTGCTTCCAAAACGATGGAAGTCCCGATTAGGGAAACGGTGGACATCAGTTTTCCCTCATATAACCCGATACAGAGCGCACCTAAGAAAAACAAAAGTCCCAGGCTACCTCCGTAACAAATCCGTCGAATGAGTGTTGATTTGTGAATCCTTGGCTTAAGGAATTTCGTCACTTCCAAATAAAGACATCCCCTTGAATGATACAATGCAGAAACTTAAACCAGCCCTCGACATTTACCGAGTGATCGTAAAAATGCAGCACGTCACCTACACGACGGCATACGAGGGTCCCCTTTCACTTCAGTATGGGTATCAACTCGTAATTGGCTATCAGGCTTCGACGCCGCCGTGCGTCGGATACCGGTGTGTCGACTCATGAGCGTAAAATGTAGGTCTACAGAATGTCCCAACACCGCCCATTGAACGAACGGCTAACTGTATGGTGTTAAACAGTGAATAGTTGGTTGTCCCGTCACTGTTGCTCATTTCCTCTAATGTACTATTGTATTCCCTATAGCAGAAATGTTGCTGTGGATGATCCCGTTCTTCGTTTGTTGAATGTCATGCTGCCCCTTTTTAGTGTTCATGGGTGAATTGTTTTCAATGCCTCAACTTGGTTCAAGAGAGACTCATTGGCGCTGACCGCGATCCCCTAGAGCGTAGATTTGGAAAATCAAAAAACATTCAAGTTGCTTAAGGACGCCAAAATGAGCTTGATTACGCTGAAATTAGACCATTTAAAATCAAAGTGTGCATGGGGCTATGCTCGGTCTTGTCGTAGACAATCATATTTGATTCATCTGTAAGCCAGAATAACACCGTTATATCGTTACGGGGGGCAATAGGTTGTGCACGCGTTTAAGAAGTTATTCGTTCTAACGATGATGATATGGACATGTATGTTGACGTTCTTAAGCAACATTCATGCAGCAGTCATCGATAAGATCCAAGAAGGAAACACATCCAGTTCCAAGGGACATGCGAAATGGGTAGCGAATCCGGAACGGTATGCGACAACGAGCGACATAAAACCCAATTTCGACCTACAGGTTCCAATTTTGGAGTATCACCAAGCAGATTACCTTCCAGGGAATTCGCTAGGCCTCCGCTCTGGACAGTTCCTAAGAGAAGCGCAGTGGCTGTCCGACCACGGCTATCACACCATTAATTTTGGTCAACTGTACGCGGCAATGTACCACATGTACCAACTACCTAAAAAACCGATAATTATCACATTTGACGACGGTTATGAGAGTGTTTATAGAAATATTTTCCCGATCTTAAAGAAGTTTAATCAGCAAGTAACGATATTCATGATCAGCAACTATGTTAGACTTCATGGGAAATGGCCAATGTTAACAAAAGACGAACTTAGAGTGATGGAAAGTAGCGGATTGGTTGATGTTGAATCGCATTCGGCTACACACCCAGATCTCGGAACAGCGTCAGAGAGAGAAGCATATCGCGAAATTGTTCAATCATCCCGCGACCTCGAAAAAATTACAGGTCACCCAATTCGTTTCTTTTGCTATCCTTCAGGCAGATATAACGCTGCTACGATTGAGATGTTGAAGGAAAACGGGTATTTTCTCGCTACCGTCCAAGGGCATGAGCCTGCTTCTCTACGGCAAGGCCCCTATACATTACATCGAATGACGATTTATCAGACGACATCACTTGAGAACTTTGCTCAGTACTTATTGCATGGAGGTTTTAAAACCCTTCCCAACAGTCACGTTTTCGGCTAGAGGCGTCCTCACCGGGCGCCTCGCCTAGTTTGATAAAAACTATAGCTTTAATGGCTAGAATGAAGCGACTGTGGTGAAAGGGGAGATCGATAAAGTGATGTTTACAGATACTTATAGAGCGTGTCCGAAAAGCCCGCAATTTTGAGTAAATAGCAAAACGCACCGATCCGCAAAACTGGTAAAATTGAAGGTATCCAGCCGTCAAATTTTCCAGTTCTGGAGGTGCGTTTTTCCATAGATTTGCAGTTAGACCTGCTTCCATACGCCTATTATAACACGCTTGGCTTCGACCCCGAACTCGTTGATTACGTAGATCACATTGACGACTCATTCCTGGACCTGCTCGTCGGACCCCTGTACGACAAGAGAGGACGCAGACCCGCATCTCCAATCGCCTATTTCCGGATGCACTATCTGTATTTCACTAGGCCGGAGATTACCTCATTCCGTCAATTGTGCAAACAGTTGCGAGACCCAAAGAACCAGGCGTGGCGCAGCTTCATCGGTGTACCCAATCCAGCAAAGGTTCCGTCACACCAGAGCCTGAGTGACTTCCGTAACAAAGTAGGGCCGGACGTATTCGAACAAATTCGTGACGAGTTTATACGTCAATCCATTCACATGGAGGGATTCATCCAGGACACCCTCGCCGCTATTGACTCTCGTCCGATTTACGCCAATGTCAACGGATACAAGAAAAAACGCTGCGATTGTGAGGTTAAGTCAGTTTGCACATGTGAAAAAACGTTTTCTGACCCGGACGCCACCTATGGGGCACAGCGCAGCAAGGTGAACCAGAACCGTTTCTTCGTTGGTTACCGGAAGCACTCGATTGCAGTAAGAACATCTCAAGGACCTGTGGCCTTGTTGTCTATCCTTAAGCCTGCGAATGTGGGCGACATTCGAGTGATGCTTCCACTGATAGAGAAACTCCGGCAGATTAACGAAATGCGCACTCAGTATCTCGTTGCCGACATGGGTTACATAGATGCGGATGACCAGAAGGAGGCATACCACAAACACAGTATGGCTGTGGTTACAGGGTTTCGCAGTGGTATGGTGATGCCAGAGGAATGTAATGAACATGGGCAACCTGAGTGCGAACAAGGCGAACGACTGATTTGGGATGGCTTTGACTGGAAAACGGCCACTTCCTGGTTTCGTGGGGACTCAGAGAAATGCCAGTCATGCCCGCTATCCGGGGTATGCAGCAGGCAATTCGAATTTTCCTTTGACGACAAACCGATTGCATACGGCCCGGTGCCACAAGGCACCATGCTGCATGCCCAGATGCTTGATTTCAGAAGGCAGATTGAGCTGTCCTTTGCGCAAGAGTCCAATGAGTTGACAACAGTTATGAAACACAAGAAGGTGCCTGTACGAACAAACAAACGAGTACAGTCCTTCTTCACCATGCAGGATATATTCCAGCTCATGCAGGCGAGGATAGGTCACATTCGAGAGACCATGCTGCCTGATGACCACATAGAGCGAATTACACAAATGTATACAGTCCAGGCCGAGCAATTGAAACTCGATATCGCTGCATAGGCAAGCAGAACCTGGAAAATAAACAAAAGCCAATGTTACTGACAAGGGGTTCGTGCGCCCATTTTCAAGGGTGAGCAGGCAATGTGTTCCCATACGGAGGCATTCACCAAATTACCAAGTAAACTTATCCCATATCAGGAAGCCTGTATTCATGTATTTGGCTAGACATTTACTCGAATCGGATGCTTTTCGGACAACCTCTTATATATATTTAGATGTGCGGAGAATCCCTACGTCAGATTTCCAAACCCATGGGATACGTATTTGACATTACCCATTTCTGAACTGCTCTGTAGAACGAAAATTAAACCGAACACCGTATCCGTGTACATCACAACCGGTCAGCGAACCGGTGATTCCAACAGACAGTGTCAATAGCCACAGTGTCTGTTTTGACTTCATTTTAGTCGCCTCCCGAATAAAATGGATTGTCAGTAAATTTGCCCGTCAATACACAGACCCATCCAAAGAAAATTTGACCATATGATCCGAAAACCACTCTTATGAAAGTCCATCGAAACGCGGAGCGTGAACATTGGAACATCAAAAGGACAGCCGCTCGGCAATACGGCTGCCTTGGAGGAACGATGCGCAATTGAAACGTCTTAGGCACGTCATCCGTCGATACCCGTGATTATATAGGCACCATGTGAAGCTCAGATGGAGGCGTTTAGAGCGTAACGGAAAGCGGAAATCATCTCGTGTAGGTTTTCGAAATACGTTGGTTAAAGTGCATAAAACCTTGTACAAAAGCAAAAGGGTACCGTGTGAAACGATACCCTGACAATGGTACTGGCACCTTGATGCCTGTTCACCATATTCACGCTTTCTGTCGTCTTTTATGCTCAGTTCTTAGCACTTTATAAGTGATTATTATGATACACCTAAAACTAAGGTCGTTGGTTTCTAGTGTTTCATTGTGAAGCTGCCTCCTCTTGTGTGACAAGGATAACGCAGCCTTAGAAAAACTGCTCTATTCCAATTAAAATAAGTAGTACTCCTGCAACAATTGTCGCATGATCACCCAATCGATTGGCCGCGAATTTTTTACCTATTAACGTACCTACCCAAAGCAACAAAAAGCTAAAAATCCCAACAAAAAATGACGTATATAGGATACTCAACTTGGTAATTCCAGCATCAAAGCCCCCAGCTAGTGCATTCATCGACAGAGCAATCCCTAAAATTATAGACTCAGTAAAACTAATGTGGTTGTTCTTATTGAAGTCTGCCTCCTCTGGGCTACGAATAATTCTGACGATTTTACTGCGGCTTTGCGGATGTGGTTTACGCGCAAAAAAGGGTTGAAGCAGCACACCAACCCCAACGCAAATAATGACTATAGCGCCAACTAAATTGTCAATAAACGAGGGTACCCAATGGGTGATCACGTTACCGAACAAACCTGCAATTAAAGTCCCTGCAAAAGAGATAATCGCAATCACTAAGTTTGGAAGCCAAGGAATTCGGACCCGACGGACTCCGTAAGCCACACCTACGCCACCGTTGTCTAAATTGGATGCAAGCCCAATCCAGATTATCTCAAGCAGTGGAGAGACATGCATACGTTCACCACCCAATCTCACTGTTCTGTTTGCAAACTATGCACCATGGCTTACTCAGGTGCCATGACGCACTTCATGAGATCGGCGCATATGATTGTATGCATTACATCTAAAAAAAGACCTAATCCACTCACGAGGAGGGAATAGGCCATACGCCTTGAACACACACGTGCCTTAGACGGCTCTTAGTTTTGTGGATAAAAGTATCCATAAAAGTTGTACATTTGGTGTTTATCGTAGATGGACTCGTTTGCCATCTTGTTAGGGACTTCAATTTCTTGACCAAGAGAAGTGCCGAAGTGACTAAAAATATCCCCTTGGAAATGATAATCCTTTACATTGAAACCATATATTGAATCCGGTCGAAACCCAGTTCCGATTGAATTAAATACAGTTGCACTGACTGCCTGCCACGAATGGGTGTTGCCTGACTCGTAAAGATACAGTTGTTGAGCTAACCATCCCCCTATTGAGTGCCCGGTGAAAATAACATGATACGAACCACTCGGTAGTGATTTTCTCACATTAGAAGCGAATTGTTCTGCAAGTCTAAGCTGAGCAACAGAACCCTGAATATCTAAATAGATACCCGCGTCCGAGACTAAATCTCGAGCATCATCCGTACCGCGATACGCGATGATGACCGTATTCCCCTGCTCGAATGCGATTGCATAAAATCCATAAGTTGGTTCGCTGTTTTCCACGTCAATAATTTTCCAATTATTCAAATCCGAAAAGAACCTTTGATCAGCCTGTCCATATGACAAATGCCAATCCAATCCGTTAACTTTCCTAATCTGTTGGGATATCCCTGACGGACCCATCCCACTTTTAGCCAAACTGCCTACCTGTCCTAGGGTATCCCCAACATAGGAGTCTAGATTCGAATAAGAGATGTCCGTCATTTTCATAAGTACCCCATCATACACACCATCCGTTGTACCAGGTTCCTCCCACCTGTGTTGAGTAGTGGGCGAGGGGCTTGACATGGCGACGGCATTCACGTTTATAAAACGCGCCGATGCTACAGAAAGAACGGCGACAATGATGAGTACACAGAAACTCCTCCAAGAGGATATCAATTTCATAAGTTTAACTATGATACGATTCCCCTATCTCTTAGGCATGCGAGTTGGCACCGTAGATACATGTTCCTTTACCACCATAACACACGGAAGATGCTCTTATCACGGTAATAAGTGTCACAAAACGGTCCTCACACACATTTAACCAAGAACAAATCCTCGATGGTGTCCCACTCGTTACATCCGAATTACGGATAAATTTGTGGTCCAGGAATGCCTTGGTTGTAGACGAGTGGTATCGTAGTATCCCTTGCTTGAGGCTAATTTCAGTGACTTAATTGTAACCATGACCGGTCTGCGTACATCATCATCGTTGTCAAATGAACTAAGCCGCGGTTAAAAAACGCCACGGGATTCCCGTGGCGATCTTCTTTATTGTGCAAACACTAGGTGGCCAAATTGCGCAATCGTCGGTTTAGACCATACCCAATTTCCTGCAGGTGTTTGGGCAGGGTTATAAAACACTAGCGCTCCAGGTACTTCCTCGGTACCATTCTGCAATACATCTTTTGCAGCCTCAATGCTTGACGCATCAGGTGTCGTGTAAATATATCCATTCGGAACGCTCGAGAACTGGTATATCCCGTCGGTCTGTTGAAATACTACATCATATACACTGTTACCGCCGTATGAACCTGATTCCATACGGTGCATAATAACGTCACCGACGGCGATTTGGGCCTGTAGTGATTCACCGCCGGCTTCAGCGTTGATCACGTGTTCCATCCAATATAGGTTTCCGGGTGTATCATAAGATTGGCTTCCGGTTGGCAACACAAGTTGAGTGCCAACCTCCAAATCATTTGGATTGACGTTTGAGTTTGCATTTTCCATGGACTGAACTGAAATTCCATCCGCTTTAGAGATATTCCACATCGTGCTGCCTGGTTGCACTGTAACGGTATTTGTAGCCGCAAAAGCGGAAGTCATTGTAAGACACGAAACTGCAACACCAGCAAATAATCCAACCATCGCTCGTGTAAAACGCATATCGTAAAAACTCCTCTCGTTTTTTCGCCTTCGAGGTTAGTTGTCGGGTTCGGATGACGAGACACCCGTCGAATGATTCACCCCAAGCCCCTTTTCAGGAACAAGAAATCCCCCGTACACCGTGCTGGCGATTCGGCAAGTCGTGAACACTGTGAAAGATTGTAACAGGATATGGACCGAACAAAAACACACGGATATTTGAATGAAATATATATTTTACCAACGTATTTCGAGCACGGAGTGCCAACACCATTGTCAAACAGTGTGGTCTTGAGACAATGCTCTGTGCGAAACATCCGTTATGATACTGTGTTTGGACGAAATGCGGTGTACCTTACGAACAAACTTTTTTATTGAGAAATTTCTTGAAAGGGTTCCAACTATTGAGGAGTCAACACGCGCACTCTCTAAGGTTTTGGGGGTAGTTTTGCGGGGTTAACCGCTAATTTGGGTTTAACAATTTGTTGGCTGATTACTCACCAAGGAGGATTCACAAATCAAAATACAATATGAACAATGTCGTCATACGATTTGAAAATTATTCCGGATGAGTGGATTGAATTGCGGGAAGCTTTGGCTGATCTCCCACTGTGCAATCCCAGGGAGGTTATACTTCTTAACCAACTGTAGTTTTACTTGTATACTGCGTACGTCTTCAAACCAGACTATGTGCTCTGCCCCTTGCTGATCAACATATCGGAACGAAGGAGACATACTGGTAGTATCAAAGAAAATGGACGAGCCTTGTTGCATTGCAATGTCAATGGCATCTTGAGCACTGACGACGGTCGCGGCCTCGTTTAAATCATATGGCAAGACCCAATCGTATCCATATCGAATTACCCCCAGAAGGACCTGAACTCGAGGCACGACGGAAAGGGCGTACTGAATCGTGCTCTCGACATTGTGAAACGCTGCGATCGGACCCGGCTCACCTGTAGCCCAGTGCCAGTTGTACGCCATCAAAATGAGGTGGACCGCGTGCTCTGAGAGCGTGGCATAGTCATATGGCCTAAGTAAAGGGTTGGCTGCATCTGTTGCACTCCTTATAGGCATGACTGATACAAACAAACGGCGGTATGAAGGCAATAGTCGGGCTGAAAGTTCACTAAGAAACTGCTCAAATATATTACTGTCACCCGGTGGAATATTCTCAAAGTCTATCACAACCGCTCGATACCCTTGACTGGTTACCACATTCATCACTTCAGATATGTACTGCGCTCGCATACTTGCACTTGACAACATTGCATGAACGGCACTCGAATTAAAACCTTCCCCCGTCCAATTCGAAAACACAGCAGCCGGATTCGTGCGGGTTTGGCGGATGGATTGCAAAGCAATTTGGTCGTTTGCCGGCAAGATTGCCCCTGTTTGATCCATACCGTACCCAAAGGGTGCTATATATGTGTTGTACGGAGCATTACTCAGAACGTTTATTCGATCTTGATCTGTTCCCGTCAACTCCAGAAATCCCAACACCGTAATCGATGACCTAACGATTTCCGGAAATCTCAGAATACTTCCGATTTCGATAGCATTTCCACTGACTTGTGGATTCAATGTGCGGATTGTATTTAGGGAGAGTCCATATCGCTTTGCTATATTCAACAACGTGTCTCCTGGCATGACCACGTAACTTGTACGATTTGTCGGAATCAAGATAGATTGATTAGGGACTATACTGGCGGACGACAGTTGGTTGACTTGCACCACAGACTGAACGGACACTCCGTACTGCTCAGCGATACGGAATAATGTCTCCCCTGTTTGAACCACATGAATTTCCATCGCGATCCCTCCTCCACATCATATGCAATATGGAGTGAATGGTACTCCTCCGTACCTAAACAGAACTTGCCTTTACTCGGCTTCGACAGTCGTAGATACACGAAATCCCGAAACCCGTTGGTGCTTCTAGGGTTTCGGGACTGTGGATAACTTCGTGTGGTGCCTACAGCGTATCTGTGGATATGTCCGAGAACAACGGTGGATGTTCGTAACCCAGCGCTTTCAGGATTTGTGCCTGCTCCGGGGTTACTTCTGTTCGCTGCCGGACTCTGCCGCTACCAGCTTTGTAGGTTACAAGGTGCATCTCGTTCATGACAGAACGGATCTCTCGCCATGTGTGGCTAGTTCGGTTCTCTGCCACCCGAACCAAAAGTAACGAGAGCCAGCACAGTAGTACATGTGCCCGAATCCGCTCATTCTTCCTGTGGTACATCGGGCGCAATTCCATGGTCTGTTTCAGAGAACGGAATGCCGCCTCAACCTGCCAGAGCTGCTTGTATCCAAGGGCCACATCTTCCGCGGACAGTGTGTCGTCTGAGGTTCGGATCAGATACTTTCCGTCCAGTCGTTCCATCGCCTTAACCGCCTGGTGGTCAACTGTGAGATTGCCACGCTTGTCCGACTTCAAGTAACGCTTGAAGGTCGGGTGACTTTGCAATCGACAGTGCGCCTTGGTGTGTGCGTCGTTATCCAACTCCTTGAGTCGTGCGAGCTCTGCTTCCAGGGCCTTGAGGTGTGCCTCGCGCCGAAACGCATCTCGGCGAGCTTCATCTGGGTTGCGAACGAGCACATATCGGACCCGTGCCTCACCGTCTCCTACGACGATTTCCTTTATTTCAAGGTTATCCCGTATCGTTTTAAATCGCCCAGGACGAGACATGGCATCTTCGACTGTCTGCTTCCCAGAGGTCATCTTCTCTCCAGCAATGTAATGCCCTCCGGCTTTCTGGAGTTCACGTAAATTGTCCTCCGAGCTGAACCCACGGTCGACGACCGTAACGACGCGTCCGAGACGCCAGCCAATGAGGTCCTTCTTCACTTCTGGAATGACGGTCATGTCTGACGTGTTCCCTGGCCATACCCAACACCGCACAGGGATGCCGTCTCGGGTCACTGCAAAACCAATTACGACCTGCGGTAAGTCCGGCCGGTGGTCCTTGGAGTAGCCGGGTTGCTTCAGACTGTCTTCTTCCGGCTCGTCATCCATTTCAAAGTAGCTTGACGTGGTGTCAAAGAACAGTAAGTCGACTTCCAGGTTCAACAAGTCGGCGACAGTCTCGAACACTTCTCTCTGGATGTCTACGTCCGATTCAATCAGGAAATCCATTGCACGGTACCCCTGGTGGACCTCAAAGTTCTCAACACCGGGGAGTGCGATGTCTCGCTTCACCCAGTCCTCCATGCCAAGCTTGCTCGAGGGGTCCAAGGCTCGATTGGCGACCATCGCAAAGATGGCCCGCTCTATCGGGGCTTCATATTTGCGCTGTGCCAGACGCTTGGATATGGCTTGACCCACGCCAAGTTCATGCCACAACGAGTCGACGATATAAGCGGTGCCAAACGTTTTGCTATCGAGCAGACTCAACTGCACGCTATCCTTGGGCTCCGACGCAACGGGTTCATCACCAAGGAATCGTGAGATGCTCGCGGCAAGCCTCTTCAATCCATCCATGTCCACTTCATCTTCACGCCCGAAGTGGTAGAGGACTTTCGCTTGGGGATTGCCGGTCTTGGGATTGCGTTCATTATGGGCAAGCTGCACGTAGGACGTGACAGAACCGTTTTTATTTTTTCGTGATATCCGCCGTATGTACATGTCTACATTTTAAAATCATATGTTCTACGAAGTCAACTACTGTGGATAACAATACTAGTTATCCACAGAAATTCGCATGTCTACAACTTTTCGTAAAAATGCCTACATAAAATAACCGGAATTCCGCGCCGTTACGGGATTCCGGTTATCCACAAATGCTTATAAACGGGTTGTAACTGTCGAACCCGAGCTTTAAGAACTCATATTTTGTGATTCCACCACGTGAATATGTGACCGCTCGCGAGGTCGACAAAGAAGAAATCAAGTGTGTTGTTTGTCAACCTCGCCGAGACCATCTATGTCAATACAAGACCCGACCCATCAAATTGACCCATTCCACGAGATCAAGTTTAGCCCAAACCAATCATGGAACTGATCTGATTGACATTGAAACCGATAATAGGCCGGCCATCAATTAGGAGTGTCGGTACTGTCTTACTGTTTACCAATGCGAGTTTCTTTGCTCCTTCTTCGGAAAAGGCATCAATTTCTCGATACTTCACCCCCCTCTCTTTGAAGAAGGATTTTGCACGGGTGCAGTGAGAACATGTTTTTGTTGTGATAATTTCGATCGTCAATGTCCCACTCCTCAAACTGACGAAGTATCTATGCAAGAAAACAATAGTGGGAGGCACATAATCGGAGGACAATGCATCGCGGATACCTCCCACAAATTTTGATTACAAATCAACAGCATGGTGTTGTGGCTGCTGCAGCATAACCGCCATAAGCCGGGACTAGCAGGAAGAACAGAACAAAAATGATCAGGAACACAACTGCCCAATGAGTGTAATATCCGAATGTTCCATACATCATTATCAACCTCCTATATGGACTTATAAATTAGTTGTATGTGTAAACGATTGTCCTTTCTAACGGCGAATGACGCTGTAAATTCGCCTATACTGGAGCTTTAAGACTCCGTGATAACAAAAAAATCATGACGGAGTACGCCATGATTGTGTATCCTCATTGAGCCAAACTGCCATTGTGCGACATAACAGCAGTTATTCTAAATGTTTGTAGGTGAAAAGACAGGTCCCGTGGAAGCGCATTTGTTGCTGTAGTTCTTTTTTCGTTCGACTGGCATGCTACGAATCTTCTTTTTCATCGTCTTGAGCTCTTTTCCGTGATCGGAACAGGTCTTTCTGCTGGTCGGTTAAGTGCCAAAATGGCCACTGTAACAAGAATACACACCCCGCCGATCATTGCAGGTAAGCCCATTTGTACATGTAAAAACGCAACTGCAATGATTGAGGCAGACAATGGCTCACCACAAGACAACAGACTCGCCTCTGAGGCGGTAATATATTTCAAGCTCGAGATATAGACGTAGAACGCAACCAAGGTTCCGAACAACACCACGAAGCTGACGAGCCACCATGCACCTAATGAGCTATGTCCCGTGTAACGCCACGGTGGTGTGATAAAAGACATTCCAATACCACCGATGAGCATCGCCCATCCAACAATGGTTGCAGAGTCGTATTTCTGCAATAAAACTTGTGGATACAAAGAATAAAATGCGAGCGTTATGGCTGAGACCAGTCCCCAAAAAAACGCCAGAGGTGCAATGGAGAAACTGTGAAAGTCGCCATTTGTAACGAGTAATAAAGCACCCGCGAGCGCGAGAAAAACAGCCGCAAACTGTGAAATACTCGGCAAGCGGCGTTGTCGTAAGGCAAGGTACCCTGTAATGAATATAGGTCCCATATACTGAAGCATGGTTCCGGTAGCAGCGTTTCCATAGCGAATTGATGAGAAATAAGAATACTGAACACCAAGTAATCCAATGATTCCAAAGAGAACAAGCTTTAGGGCATCCCGTTTATCTTTCCATACGGCGATGGTCCGCATGGGGCCCGATTTTATGGAGACACCTGCCAGGAGCAGCATCCCAGCGATACTCATGCGCACGCTTACCAACCAACCGGATTGAAATCCGTCACGTTGAAATAACACTTGAGCAGCAGTCCCCGAAACGCCCCAAAGAACAGCCCCCAACAGTACCATCGACAGACCCTTGAAATGGTCGAACTTCTTGCCAGCAACAGACGTTGATTTCATCGCCGTTTCCATGTTTCCCGGTTTCTGGTTTTCAAGGTTCATGTTTGACTCTACGTACTCCAACGTCCCACCTCCTGTAAAAGTCATCTCATACTGTACTATTAACACAAAACAAATTTATCCTCTACGGTAGATGGCGCGTGAAGAGCATCCTGAGGAAGATCGACAACTATAAGAGGCAAGGTGGAAGCAACATCTTGAGTCACTGGTCAATATCAAGAAGACGTTGCGATGTTTTGAGAAAGGAGCTAAAGGGCCTCTCATGAAGGAGGCC
Source organism: Alicyclobacillus fastidiosus (assembly GCF_026651875.1). Classification (GTDB taxonomy): domain Bacteria; phylum Bacillota; class Bacilli; order Alicyclobacillales; family Alicyclobacillaceae; genus Alicyclobacillus; species Alicyclobacillus fastidiosus. The sequence continues at coordinate 4,872,466 of NZ_CP104067.1, forward strand.
CTTTTATACTTTACGCTACGTAATCGGAACAACTCGGTGTTTTAAACTGTGGTGGGTGCACGCCACCATTACAAGGTGATTCGGGAGTTCAAAGGAAATACCACACTCATTTTCCGGATTTGGGCTGGGTTAAGTCATATAAGGTTACTCCGCCTACACTAACTGTCTTAAAGTTGTTTTTCACCCAATTGGTAATCGCCGTTCCAGAACCACCAACTCCCTGGAAGTTAGATCCACGGGCACCTTCTGGGGAATTACTATTTACTTCACTCCCGGGGAGTGCACTGCCCATACCGCCACCAGGGAGTTCACCGCTCGCACTTCCACCAGGGAATCCACCGGCCATACCACCGCCTGGGAATTCACTGCTCGTGCCCCTACCCGGGAAGGTATTGCTCGTATTACGGCCAGAAAATCCACCAGGACCACCCGCCCCCATACCATCAGCGATATAGTAGTGAATTTTCCCTTCACTCACGTACTGTTTAAACTCGGAAAGCGTCATGGCTGGGTCGCTACCCGAGAATCCACCGATAGCCATGACTGGCTCTCCGCTTGCCAGCTGGTACGGAGCAGATGACATTGCACTCGTTGTCGCCGCTACCCAAGTGTAATGCGATGCATCTTTCTGAAGAAGCTTAACAACCGCCTCGCTGGGGGTAGTGTCACCTCGGCCAGAAAAACCACCGGTATTGTTACGAAGTGTCGTCGCCCCCGATGCCTCGGCGGGTAGACTTCTCGAACTATCTCCAGTTGTTCCAGGACCAACACCCACGGCTCCATTACCACCGAATCCACCTTTAAATCCGCCACCGAAAGTCATGCTAGACACAGCCGGTCCCGCTGAAGGAGTCGATCCTGTATGCGGAGTAGCCACAGTATCCAACGTATACGCCATCGGTCCCGCCAATCCGACTATCATAGCAGCTACAGCCGCTCCACCAAACCACCTGCGTCCAAGCTTTGCCCCAATAACAATGGCGACGGCAGCGATAATACCGACCACAAGTATGGAGAACCGTAACCAGGGATACCAGGTGGGTGTGCGGTTGAGGAGCACATAGGACCAGACCACCGTGGCCAGAGTGGCACCCGCCAAGCCGCCCCGGGCAATAAATTCATTCTTCCTGCGCCAGAGAACATCGACACCGATACCCACGAGGGCTGCCACCGATGGTGCCAGGGCAATGGTGTAATACGTATGGATGATCCCTTGACCTAAACTAAACGCTAGACCTGTCACGACGAGTGACAAGACCCATAAGATCATCGCCTGGAAAGCCCTATCGGTCCGCCACTTACGGCGTACAATCCATACAGTGATAACAAAGAGAATCAATGCACCAGGAATCAGCCACGAGATCTGGCCTCCCATGTCGGTCGCAAATAATCGAAACAGACCGGTAGCTCCGCTGAAGCCTCCAGACATTCCTCCACCTGTGAATGCGTGTGTGCTTCCACCGATACTGTCATAGGTGAGCTTCGGTGTACCTCCACCGCCTGCCATCCCCGACTCATTGCCACTTAGCCGACCAAGACCGTTATAACCGAAGATAAGGTTCAAGATACTGTTATTCTGAGAACTCCCGATGTACGGACGGTCAGCTGCTGGTATCAGTTGCACAATCGCCACCCACCAACCTGCTGACACAACCACAGCAATCGCGCTCATTATGATTTGCACCAGGCGTCGGCGTAAAGACATGGGGGAAAACACGAGATAGACAACGACAAAAGCTGGTACGACTAAGAAAGCCGCAAGCATTTTCGTTAAAAATCCAAACCCAATGAGAACCGATGCCAACATGAGCCATTTCGTTTTTCCTGCTTCGAGTGATCGCGTGAGCGCATAAGCACTGGATGTAAGTAAAAGTACCAATAGTGCATCTGGATTGTTGAATCGGAACATGAGGGCAGCAACCGGCGTAGTGGCGAGTACAGCTCCAGCAAGCAAGGCTGCACCCGGGCTGAACCAGCGTCGGATCGTACTGTAGAGGACCCATACACAGGCCACACCCTCCAGCGCTTCGGGTACAAGGATGCTCCATGAATTGAGACCGAATATCCGAGCTGACAGGTCCATGATCCACAAAGAAGCGGGCGGTTTATCCACCGTAATATAATTTGATGCGTCTAGTGATCCGAAGAAAAATGCCTTCCAACTTTTTGCCGCAGCCTGCACCGCAGCACTATAAAAGGAGTTGGACCAGCCAGACTGGTCTAGCCCCCAAATATAAGCGACACCCGTCAACAGCAACAGGGCTATCAGCGCTGGTCTGACCCACTGCGCATCTTCTGGTCGACCTCGGAGAAACGTTCGAAACCCCTGTCTGCGCGACTGTAATGTACTCATCTCTACCGTCCTTTCATACCCAGCAACGATATCAGGAGTGTTGTACGGAAGTACGCTTGAAACCCGTGCGCTGCAAGTAGAATAATCGCGGTTTTCTCCAGATATTCCCACTGCACCTTTTCGCGTCATCCCTAACTCCATCTTCTTACCGCTATGGCAGGACCTATGATAGCCAATCACCCTGAATTAAGTTTGAAAGAAAGCTGAAAGGTTCCTGAAGATACCCTCTTCGATTTCGTACCACGTTGGAAATTTTTCGAACGTCTATGCTTGCCACTTCAAAAATGAATTCAATATTTGACTGCTACGCTTACACAAGAACGGCAGAATGGATAAATCAGCTCGGACACTCATCTGGAGGAATGAAAGTTTTCAGCAAGCTTTAAGCTAATCCTTAAGTGGATCTCAGGTTAATACGTTAAAAATGTTTCAGACGAAAAGAAGTGCTCTACCTTAGACACGATGCGGACACGCTTAAGAAACCAGTAAACGACTGTTTTGCCCTTCACATAACAGCATGTGCTGTACAGAAATAACAAATGGGAGTGAAACCCAATTGCACCAGAGGAAAAACAACGAGCACGTGAAAGACGAGAAATCAAACTACGCAGATGGATGATCGGATTCTCATGGACTCTTCCCGTGTTCTCCTTCATGAGTCTCTTTGATGTTTGGCACAACATAGCTCATGCAAGTTCCAGTACCCATACTACCCAAACCGCATCGACGAACACCACATCCAACACAAGCGATAAAGTGCTGTTTAAAGAAGGAATGACCAGTACTCAGGTTTCTAAAATACAAGAACAATTAGCTGAGCTGGGGTTTTTTAATGATTCCGTTACGTCATATTATGGTCCGGAAACCGCCGAGGTTGTGAAGGAATTCCAATCCCAATACGGACTTTCCGTAACAGGAGACATTGATTCGAAAACTTTATCTGCACTCCAAAGGGCGGTGAAACAGTACCAAACCAACAGCTTGAGTTCGTCCTCTTCGAACAGTGATTCAGGAGGCAGCGGACAGCAGACTGAACAGTCGCCGCCTACTGATAGCGAAAGCTCGTCCAGATCCAATTTTGATGACGGCAGCTCAGGAAACGGGGATTCTTCCGGGTCACAGTCAACCGTCACACCGAGCCAACAACCATTCCCTGATACATCTTCGTCAGCTTCGTAAGGAGGCAATACTATGACATCAACAGCCTTTCGAGCGATGGGGACGAACGTGTATATGGAAATCCCCGATGCAGACGTAAGTGACTGTGTCCAATCCGAAATCCTAGAAACAGCAGTGGACGAAATGGCGAAATTGGAGTCTTTGTTAACTCGATTTATAGCTGATAGTGAACTGAATCGCTTAAACAATTCAGCAGGACGATGGACGGATATCGATCCGCACCTGTATAAGATTCTTCAGCTTGCAAAGGACTTCTTCGTCAAGACACGTGGTCTATTCAATCCGTGTCTAGGCACCATCATGAACGGGTTAGGTTACGACGTCTCGTTCGAACACATAACGACAAACAAAAATAACCCCATTTTTGAAATACCGTACGTGGCTCAAATGCATTGCCCATTCAACCTGCGGATGAATGAAAATAAATGTCAAGCATTCCTGGAACCTGGACACAGAATTGACCTAGGGGGCATCGCAAAAGGTTGGATTGTACAGCAGGTCGCTGCGAAAATGCGAAGTCTGGGAGCCAAGCAGTTCGTGTGTAATGCCGGCGGGGACTTAATCTGCAGTGGATGCAACGGAAGGCGGCCTTGGGTCATCGGTATCACCGACCCTTTCGATCCGAAGCGTAACATCATCTTACTCGACATTCGCAACCTTTCGATTGCAACCAGCGGGACGTATAAGAGAACGTGGAACAATCAAGGAAAAGTCGTTCATCACATAATTGACCCGTTCTTAGGAACGCCTGTCGAGTCGGACATTGTATCCTGTAGTGTTGTACACAAAGACCTAGTGACTGCAGAGGTACAGGCAAAAGTAGCACTTCTCATGGGAACCGACACAGCCGTGCCATGGTTAGAAAGACAGGATTGCGCCGGATGGGTACTCGTAAAGCAAAATAGACTGGTGGTTAAATCATGCAACTTATCAACGAACAACAACGTTTCCCATTCATCTATACGTGTGTAATTGTCGGAATTGTAATTGCAGGTGCTAACGTAGTTACACACGTGATAAACCCTGCACCTGCAAACGCAAATCAACTGTATTGGTATATGGCGAGGTCTTCAGGTTTTACATCCTATGGCTTGTTATCGTTGGCCGTATTGCTGGGCGCCTCGAGTTCGAGTGGGGTATGGGATCGGCTCAAATTGAGGAAATTGATGACGCAAGTGCATCAGTACGCATCGTTACTTGTGTTTCCGTTTTTGTTCTTTCATTTATGGGGGGTGTACTCTGACAAGTCTGTTCTATTTACTTGGGCTTCCATCTTGGTGCCGTTTATAGATACCTATCGAGTTGTGCCAATCGGCTTAGGGATTCTCGTATTATATGGATGGATATTGTTGATTGTAACATCCTATTTTCGTGAAAAAATCGGTGTAAAGGTGTGGAGAGGGATTCACATGGCCGCTTTCCCAATGTTTATTTTAGTCACCCTTCACAGTTTACTCTCGGGAAGCGACACGGGAAAACTATGGTCGTCTCTCGTTTACCTCGTGCCTTCGGTACTATTTGTCATCATTTTGTTTAAACGGTTTGCAAGGAAAAGCCCAAGGAATTCATACTGATTCACTCGAGTCCGCAAACCATCTGATGTTCAATTTCCGGTTTATTGAATGAATCGCCATAAACAATAAACGCAAATGGCCGCCATATGACAGCCATTTGCGGACGAAAAGTGTCAGCGAGTTGCTGCTGGCTAACACATATCGTGCGGAGAATGGAGCAGAGACTCTCCATTTACGAGTTTGTCGAGTTATCACTAGTTGACGGTGTTGCGTTCGTGGAATTTGTTGCGCTCGGTGAAGTTGTAGAACTTGTAGACGACGAGTCACTGGTAACGCTAGGCACGATACTTTCAATTTGCCACAGGCCTGTTGTAGGGTCTTTGTCTAGCGTCCACGTATTGTCTTGATTCACTGTCTTTACCGTTCCATCGTTGTAATCAATAATATCTGTTTCCTTTTGATCTAGAACAACTTGAGTTGCGGTCGAAGTGACAACACTTGTCGAAAACGAGTTGTCATCTACAGATAATTGCTTGATGTTGTTTTCCGTACTGTATTGGGGCCAGTTAAGCTGATTATCACGGCTCTCAACTGCATTAAAGCCATCTGCAGTATAATAACCGGCAGCATAAAGCCCCTGGTCAATGTAAAACGGTTCGTTGTTATAGTCTTGCTGTTCTGTAGTGGCGTCGATATCCGTATCCATGTGGTCACACCAGGTACACAATGTCCGATGGCGTGCTTTCGGTTATGTTGTTGAATGGCTCCATGTCCCACGTATGTGTGCTTCCGTCCCAATCTTCTCCTGCATTGTAGCCAACGGTTATATCGTTTAAGAGTTGTTGAATGTACCAAATGGGCATGAATACAGTCGTCTCTTTTGAACTGGGGTCCACAGCAGAAATGGAATTGACCCGCTTTACTAATTTGTTGTTAAAATAAATCCCGTCTGCTCCTGTACCAACCTTGATATCTGATGTGTCGGTTGGCATCCATTCTGGAAGAGTGAACTCCCAAGTGTGATTGGTCCCATTCCATTGACTTTTGACGCCAAGGTGCTGCAACGCCGTTTTCACATACCAAGTGGCCACCCTTGCGTCCCTGTGCATGATTGTCGATTCGGGTCTTATGATCCAATATTTGTCTTGCCCTTCCATATAACTGGGGTAAAATCACCTTGTTTGGCTGACGACACAAACGCATAACCCTGAGTTGGGAACAGAGGAACAATGGACTGCTTCACACGTCCGGTACTTCTGTCGCCAGAATCCGTCAACCGACTTCGTCGATTTTGCTGAAAGGGTGCTTTACATCATGGATTTTCTTGCATAAGAGTTGCCCGAAAAACAAATCATCATAAGGTAATTTGTGGGGGGCATACATAATGACGAAGGCTACACCGTGGTTACATCCTGTTCTCATAAGCCTTGCTGTTGTGGCATTGATGTTTGCGTTATTTAACTTTGGGAACGTGAAACGAAGGCTAATTGGAAGACCCTTACGTACACGTGAATTGAATCAGTCGCATACGAAATTGGTTTGGGGAATCGCATTACCGATTCTTGCCGCTGACTTGTATTCATCGGTGGCATATGGCCCTGAAGCTGGAATTACGGAGCTAAGCAAACTAGGGCCTAGCGTAAAATGGATGATCATACCCATCACAGCGTCTACTGTTCTCCTGTTAGTCATCCTCATTACGTCGTACATTATGGGGGTGATTGCCTACCCCAGTGGCGGCGGCGCTTACGCCATCGCAAAGGATAACTTCAAGGGAAAATGGATCGGGCTGGTGGCAGCGAGTGCGCTTCTCATCGACTACGTCTTAACCGTCGCTGTATCGGTATCGTCTGGAATTCAGACGATGGCGTCGTCGTATCCAGTGTTAGTCCGGCACGAAACCTCCCTTTCCGTACTTTGTGTGCTGATTATTTTATTTGTTAATCTCCGTGGCGTGAGTGAGTCTGCCAAAGTGTTTTCCGCACCCACACTTTTCTTTATGCTGTGTATGCTATTCCTAGTCGGTGCTGGGTTTGTCGACGAAATGCATCATGGATTTGTACAACCACAAACGCCACCATGGGGAACCGTTCCTCAAGGATTAACGCTGTTGCTGCTGTTAAAAGCATTTAGTGCCGCGTGCTCGTCATTAACGGGAATCGAGACGATTTCCAATGCGGTTCCTATTTTCCGTGAATCCCAAACCGGTGCGATTAAGGCATACATCGCTCTTGGTTTAATCACCGCAGTCACATTGCTTGGTTTTTCGTACAACCTGTACGTTCAAGGTATTTCCGTCAAACCGAATAATACGATGCTATCGCAATTGCTTCTGGTTTACTTTGGACACGGAGTGATTTATCAGATCATCATCTGGGCGACGCTCCTCGTTTTAATTCTGGCGGCCAATTCCACGTTTACAGGCTTCCCACAACTTTCTGCACTCGTTGCGAGTGATGGATTTCTCCCCCGCGCGCTTGTCATGCGGGGAGACAGACTCGGCTATTCAAACGGAATGATTGTGTTAGCCGCTTTATCGATCCTCTTGATTGAGGTGTTTAGCGCCCAAACAAACGCCCTGATTCCGTTGTATTCAATCGGAGTATTCCTCGCGTTTACCATTGCACAATTGGGCCTTACACGTCGCTGGATGAGAGTAAAAGGCCGTGGATGGAAGGCAAAGGCGATCATCAATTTGTTCGGAGCCATTGTCACGACCGTTGTGTCCATCGTGGTGGCGGTGACCAAGTTTACCGGTGGCGCATGGATTGTCCTGGTCATTTTGCCGATTTTGGTCTTTCTCGCGACACGCATTCGAAAACACTACAACAACGTCGCGGATGCACTCCGAATGGATGTAGAGCATTCTCCACCGGTGGAACATCGCGTGATTTCAGTGGTACTGGTATCAAGCGTCCATCAAATTGTACGACAAACAGTATCCTTCGCACTTAGTACGACAAACGAGGTGGTTGCCCTATACATTGGATTTGACGACGAATCCATCAAACGAATGGAGGACAAATGGGAGCAATGGGGATCGCCCTGTCGGTTGATTACTGTGAAAAGTGAATATCGCTCATTGCTAACCCCACTGTCCCGTTTCATTAAGAGATTGGAGAACTATGAGGGAGGGAAACCGGATCACATTCAATTGCTCATCGGTCAATTTATTCCGAAGAAATGGTGGCACCAAATCCTGCACAATCAGTCCTCGTTACTGATTCGGACCTGGATGATAAAACATCGTGACGTAGTTGTAACTACCCTGCCTTTCCACTTACCGAAATAATGATACGTCGGGAATGGGCGCGTTCTGTTTGCGCGCCCATTCCGTTGAAGAACTGGTACTTGGCCACACGGCGTTGGCCTCCATGGCACCTTTCGCAGAAGGCCTCGGTAATTACATCCGCCGTCAGAGACGGAGTGGATGCCATAAGTTTCTTACACGGGACATCATCCCCAGAGCTCGGCCTTCCACAATTTGCAAAATCCTGCTGCACCAACAGCCGAGCAACGTTCCAGCAACCATAGCCCGCTGCATTTTATGCTACACTGTGGCAGAGTATAAGTAAGTGATAAGGGGTTATTGACGCTGAAACTGGTATCTTGGAATGTGAACGGCTTACGGGCGTGCGTAAATAAAGGATTTCCCGAGTATTTCAATGATATCAATGCAGATATATTCTGCGTTCAGGAGACCAAGCTACAGGAAGGGCAAATTCACCTGGAACTTGGCGAGGATTATGAGCAATACTGGAATTACGCCCTGAAGAAGGGGTATTCCGGAACCGCGGTGTTTACGCGAATTAAGCCACTATCCGTACGATATGGTCTGGAAGAGGAGACAGAGCCCGAGGGGCGAATCATTACGCTTGAATTTGGCTCCTTCTATCTTGTGACGGTATATACCCCCAATGCGAAGCGTGATTTGTCGAGACTGTCATATAGACTGGAATGGGAAGAGCGGTTCCGCAGCTATCTCCTTCAGCTTGACGTTCAAAAGCCGGTGATCATTTGCGGTGATTTGAATGTCGCCCACCAGGAGATAGACCTGAAGAATGCGAAGGGGAACCGCGGGAATTCCGGATTTACTGAGGAAGAGCGGGAAAAGATGACCCTGCTTCTAGAGTCCGGCTTCACGGACTCCTTCAGATATCTTTACCCTGACCGAACCGATGCCTATTCCTGGTGGTCGAATATGCCAAGGGTAAGAGAGCGAAACGTCGGTTGGCGAATCGATTATTTCCTCGTTTCATCGAGACTGCGCCCCTACATCGTCGACGCGCGAATTGACTCCGAAGTATTTGGGAGCGATCACTGCCCCGTTGTACTGGAAATGGACGATTTTTGACCCGTATTCCACGCCACCTAAAAGTAAAGGGCTCCACGACAATGTCGTCGAGCCCTATTCTGATACAGAGGCCAATCGTGGCTTTGCACAAACACTTCAAATCCTCCGCCTGCCAGTGCTGCGAAACAGACGGACAAACTGTGAGGTACTCCTTGTTTCGGAACTTCAGGCCGTTAAACCAAACCGAAGTATTCCTTCGCATTGTCGTAACAGATTCCCTGAACGATGCGCCCTATTAACTGTAAATCGTTTGGCGCCTCTCCCTTCTCGACCCATTCACCGAGCAAATTGCAAAGCAGGCGCCGGAAGTACTCATGGCGGGTGTAGGACAAGAAACTCCGAGAGTCGGTCAACATCCCGACAAACCGACTCAAGAGACCGATATCGGCTAATGTCTGCATCTGATGGAGCATGCCTTCTTTGGTATCATTGAACCACCATGCCGCTCCAAGTTGAAGTTTTCCAGGAATTCCACCTCCCTGGAAACTGCCAAGCAACGCAGCAAGAACGGGATAATCCTTTGGATTCAAACTATAAAGAATCGTCTTTGGCAGCGAATCATCCATTTCCAACGTGTTTAGCAACTGGCAGAGCTGTACCGCCAATTCACCGTCGTGAATTGCGTCATAGCCGGTATCCGGACCTATGCGCTTAAACATGCGGGTGTTGTTATTGCGGGCTGCATGCATATGCAATTGCATGACCCAGCCAAGCCGCGCATACAGCTTGCCGAGGAATACCATCGTATAGGTTTTATACTTGTGCTCCTCCTCGAGGCTAATTGCTTCATTGTTCAACGACTTGTTAAAGATGGTGGAGACTTCCTCTAGGGTCGTGAACTCAAAGGGGACCGTGTCCAGGGCATGGTCTGAAGCCCTGCAGCCTACCTCGTGGAAAAACTCCGCCCTTGAGGTGATTGCATCTAAAAGGCCTTGATAATCCGAAATCGGCGTCCCAATCGCCCGTTCCAGTTTATCAATCCACGGGAGGAACGTATCTCGCCGAATCTCTAAAGCCTTGTCTGGGCGAAATGCAGGTACCACCTTCACGGGAAACGTCTTGTCTTCTTTAAGTCTTAAGTGGTATTCAAGGGAATCGACCGGATCATCGGTGGTGCAAATGACTTGGACGTTCGATTTTGTAATGAAGTCTCGTACGCGAAACCCTTCTTGATTCAATAAAGCATTTGTTTTATCCCAGATTTCCGGGGCCGAGGCTTCGTCAAGCAATGTCTCAATACCGAAGTACCGCTGCAACTCGAGGTGTGACCAGTGGTATAGTGGATTTCCGATGGTCATTGGTACAGTCTTGGCCCAGGCCAAAAACTTGTCGTAGTCACTGGCATCTCCCGTTATGAACGCTTCGTCTACTCCGTTTGCGCGCATTAAACGCCACTTATAATGATCCCCACCGAGCCAGACTTCAGTAATATTGCGAAACTGATAGTTCTCATAGATTTGCTTTGGGCTCAAGTGGCAGTGGTAATCGATAATCGGCATGTTCTGCGCATAGTTTTCGTACAGCTCCACCGCAGTCTGATTCGACAACAAAAATTGGTCATTTAAAAATTTCTTCATGTTCATTCTCCTCTCTACCGCTCCCAAGAAGTCGCGTATTTCCCTGTGCTTGAGCGAAAAACCTCAGCTTTCAACGCCGTGAGCCTAGACCTGCCCATTCTTCGCGGCATCAATACGATCCACCGCCATCCGCACCCGATTTTCAATGGAATCCCAATCGGAGTGAGCAATTTCCCCCTTCGAAGCAAGTGAACTGCCCATGCCAACGCCCACCGCTCCAGCGCGGATAAATTCTGCCGCATTGTCGACTGTGATCCCGCCTGTGGGGATAAACGATGTGCCCTTAAACGGACCTAACAAATCCCTTAAATACGCGGATCCAAGAGACGATGCTGGAAACAGCTTTAAAACCTCAGCCCCAAGACGCAACGCCTGAACCACTTCTGTCGGAGTTGCAACACCTGGAACAAAGGGACGCCCCAAATCTCGAGCCGTCTCAATGAGCTCTGCATCAACATGAGGACTCAGCAGAAAGTCTGCTCCAGCTTCTACTGCCTGTTGTACTTCTTCCCTCGTCATCAATGTGCCAGCACCGATGAGCAGTTGACTCCCATACTCTTGACGGATAGCCCGAATTGACTCAAACGCACCTTCCGATTCAACTGTAACCTCGACGGCTTTAGCACCGCCTGCGATGACAGCTTGACATAAAGGCAAGACTACTTTTGGAGACAGCTTTCGAAAAATCGCAACTACCCCGGCGCTTTTCACGCGCTCCACCGCATTCTCCAGGTTCATCGTGCAACATTCCCCCTCCCTGACAACTCCTGTACAACTTCGGACCACGATGGGTAACCGGCGTAATCCCCCATGCTAGTGACTGCAAAGGCACCTACAAGAGAGCCTAAGCGCATGGACTCTTCGATACTCCATCCACGGAGCATCCCCGCAAGCCAACCTGCGTTGAAGCCGTCACCGGCACCGACCGTGTCAACCACGCGAGTGACTGGCCACACTGGCACTTCAGTTTTCACACCGGCAACGCTTCCCGCGGCGCCACGTTCCCCCAGTTTGAGCATCACGCCCTGGCCAGCAAACCCGTGTTTACGGATATATTCCTCGATCACGATGACCTCATCGGTCCCGAATAGCAACTGCGCTTCTTCGTCACCAAGCAAAAACCACGTAATGTAAGGCAGTACCTGCTTGACACACTCACGCCATTGCTCCACATTCCCAAGCTTCAGACGGACGTTGACATCAAAGGAAATGGGGATGTCGAGTGTATGACATAACTCGAACAACTCCGTTGCCGCCTGACGACTGTCGGCGCCGATCATCCAAGTAATGCCCGTTGAGTGCACCCAACTCCACGTGCCAGCCTGAAGTTCATTTTGCACGTCTACAGGATTCCATCCTCCAACCGCCATAGACGATGTGGAGCGATAGTAATAAACGGATGTCCGCCCCTGCAATCCCGACCATTGCTTAAAGAACATCCCAGTTGGCGCGGACGCGTCTTGCTGTACATATCGCATATCGACCCCCTCTGCACGACCGGAGTGGAGAATGATTTGCCCCAGTGGATCAGTTCCCACACTGCAAGCAAACGAAGCGTTGATGCCCAGCCTGGCAAGGCCAACCGCTGTATTCAATTCAGCCCCCGCTGCGTAAGGGCGCAGTTGGTGCGTGGTTGAAATTTGACCTTCAGCATCGGGTACAAGCACGACAAGTGGTTCACCGAACGTGAGAACAGAGGGTAATGCTGCCGGTTTGTCTGTCAATTTCAATTCCTCACTTCTCCCCAATGGCGCAAATTACCGATTCTAATGCAGAGATGGTTCCGTGCGCTCGCGCACTGCGAATGAATGCCGCAATCCCCTCCCGCAGGCCATCTATCTCGTTGAGGTCTTGGTTCCAAAGTTCAGTTTTGCCAAGGAGCATCGAGATTGTCGCCTCTAGTCCCACAGCGGTTTCTTCACTCCATATGTCCGCAATCATCTGAACCATCTCCGCGTCGTCTCGGATGGTCCAACGTTCTGTGGGGTTATCTGCATTGCGATAAAAGAGTAGCTGAGCTGCAATCGCTGCTGACAACAAGGCAGGCACGCGCTCGTGATTCTGATAGAACTCGTACAAGGTCGGCAACAGACGCACACGTATCTTCGACAGCCCATTCAAGGTAATGGAGTCCAACTCATGGTGAACGAATGGATTTTTGAACCTGTCGACGACGGATCCGGCAAACTCTACTACCTTCGCTTTGTCTACAGCAGGAATGCTCGATAGCAGTGTCGGAACAATTTCCTCATTCATCAGCCTCTGCACAAACAATCCCAATACCGGATGATTCATCACTTCCCCGACCGTTTGAAGTCCAGACAGCAGTCCCAAAGCACACATGGCGGTATGGGCACCGTTCAATATCCTTACCTTCTGCATTCGGTAAGGTGTCACATCTGAAACGTACGGTACATTCAAACCAATTTTCTCAAACTGCCATTCTCGTTTCAGGCGTTCGTCTGCTTCGATGGCCCACAGGTGAAATGGTTCTCCAACCGTCACCAGCTCATCTCGATACGATAGGGCGAAGAGCAAGTCATGTGCGTCTTCACCTTGGGGAAACCCAGTTACAATCCGGTCGACCAACGTGTTGCAAAAATGATTATGCGACCGCACCCACTCCGTGAAGGGATGAGGCAATCCCCAATCGTCCGCGTGGTGAAGCACGATTTCGCGAAGCTTATCACCGTTGTTGTCAATTAATTCACAGGGAACAATCGTCATCCCAGCTGATGCTGCCCCATCAAAGCAATAGTAACGATGATACAGGTAAGCCGCTAATTTACCTGGGAAAGATTGCACGGGCGTTCCTAATTTCAGTTCCTCTGGAGTGTATTGAATACCAGATTCCGTGGTGTTGGATACCACGATATCAATCTCCGGATTCTCAGCACACGCAAGGAACTCCCCCCAGTTTTGGTAAGGGTCTATTCCTCGACTCACGGAAGACACGATTTCTTGTTCTTCGACTTGTACCCCCTGTTGCAACCCCCGCAACCACACCGTAAAGAGCCCATCTTGCCGATTCAGTTGTTCGATATTTGGCGCTCCCGTTTTACGCGGGGCAACGACGACGATACGACCGCGAAACAGTTTATTTTTATTCAGGCGATGAATCATCCAATCCACAAAACCGCGCAGGAAATTTCCTTCCCCAATCTGAAGTACTCGTTCAGGGAATGCCAAGATGCCCTTGTCGGGACAACAGTCTTGCGACAGCAGTGATCGTTCGCGATTTCCGGTCACAGTGTTACACCGTCCTTAAAGATAGCAATTTCGCGGAAGCCGTTTTTCTCGTTCCGAGTTTGTACCCGCCCAGAGGCGATGTCGATCATCGTGTTATACAATGAGGCCGCCAAGGATTGCATATCGTCCCCCTCAACTAGGCTTCCGGCATTAAAGTCGATCCAATTTCGCTTTTTCTCATATAAACTAGTATTCGTTGAGATCTTGACCGTCGGAACCGCTGCGCCCATCGGCGTTCCACGCCCAGTGGTAAACAGAACCATGTGTGCACCTGCTGTGGTCAACGCGGTAACGGAAACCATATCGTTTCCTGGCGCCTGCACGAGACTGAGGCCAGGCTTCGTTGCCGATATCCCATAAGGCACCACATCGACAACGGGCGATGTCCCACCTTTTTGGATACAACCGAGTGATTTTTCCTCTAATGTCGTAATACCGCCGTCTTTATTGCCTGGTGACGGGTTTTCGTAAATCACTTGATGATGGCGTGTATAGTAATCTTTAAAATCGTTGATGAGAGAAACGACATCCCCAAACACCCGGTCGTCGACAGCGCGGTTCATTAAGATGGTCTCAGCACCGAACATCTCCGGTACTTCGGTCAAGAGCGATGTACCTCCCTGGGCTACCACCAAATCCGATAGTGCACCTACTAACGGGTTGGCAGTGATGCCGGAGAAACCATCTGATCCGCCGCATTTCAACCCAATCTTGAGACGGCTCACCGGAACCTTTTCCCGCTTGAAGGTACGCGCGTAGTCAGCTAATTCACGCAGTAAACGCATTCCCTCTTCGAACTCATCTTCGATATCCTGGAGTGCCAGAAACCGAATTTTCTCTTCCGGTACATCGTTCAAAAACGGACGAAATTCTTGAATTCGATTGTTCTCACAACCAAGTCCAAGGACGAGAACGCCAGCCGCGTTCGGGTGACGTACGAGCCCAGCTAATGCCTTCTGCGTGTACAGAAGGTCGTCTCCAAGTTGAGAGCATCCATACGGGTGAGCAAAATGATATACACCGTCGATCCCGTCACCTCGAAGCTCCGAGTCAGCCATCTTTGCCAAAGTTTCAGCTGCTTTGTTCACGCAACCAACAGTATTTAGGATCCAAATCTCATTCCGAACCCCTACATCCCCGTTTTCGCGAACATATCCATCGAAAGACGCGGGAAGGTCAATGATCCGCTCCGATGGTCGCGTGACGGATGGTTGATACCGGTATTCCTCTTTGCCGCTGAGGTTCGTCTTCGCGTTGTGGGTATGCACCCACTGGCCCTTGCGTATGTCCACCGTCGCGTGTCCAATCTGGTACCCGTATTTCATGATGTTGTCTTGTACAGGTATATCCACTAAGGCGATTTTGTGCCCTCGAGGAATGTCTTCCATCACCTGTAGGGTCCCACCGGAATATTCAACGCTGTCTCCGGCCGAAACAGGGACCGTTGCGACAAGAACGTTGTCAGTTCCATGTATTCGCAACGCCTTGGCAGCACACATCGGTTATATCCTCCATTCGCAAGAAGAATTGTTATCTCTTCACCAAAAATACTTCCGATATAACATGTATATGTTAATTGTAACACAAAAACCATCTAGGAAAGCGAATTCATTTTTGAACTTTCAGCTTGGACGGGCCACCACATATACGATAAATAAAGAAATTCTATGCATCTTCTTTGGATGTTAAGTCTAACAAATAAATAAGACCGAAGGGAAGCTCCGGTCTGCATCCAATGTAACATGCGCACCTCAGATTCATTGATTTAAGGAAGCCGTGTCTCCGTCCACCCAGTCGGCCTGAATCCGTTCCATTGTCTTTCCAGACGTCTCAGGAACTGCTTTCTTCATGAACAACGCCATCATGATACAGAACACGGCGAAGATCCAGAACGTCAAGGTACCCCCAACGGCCTGTAACAAAATCGGGAAAAACTGAGCGACTAGATAAGTTGCAAACCAGAGCATAAATGACGCAATGGACATCGCCCGACCACGGATACTCGTCGGGTAAATTTCTGAAAGGACAATCCAAACGCCGCCGCCCCAGGATAGTTCATAGGCGATTGTGTGCAGGAACACGAGTCCGAGAACTAACCACGTCATCATGTGGGGCAAAGCGAATGCCACGCCGAGAATCGCCAAAAACAAGGCCATAAACCAGCCGTTCCATACCAACAGGCGCTTGCGGCCAACGCGATCGACAATGACCATCAGCACAATCACGAAGAGAACCTTAATCGCCCCAATCAGTACGGTGTCATAGAAGGAGGCGTTGGTCCCAGCACCCGCGGCCTTAAAGATCATCGGCGCATAGTAACCAACCGCGTTGGTGCCAGTGAATTGTTGGAAGATGGCTAGGAGGATACCGATGCCGAGCGCCTTGCGGATACCCGGTGTGGACACTTCTTTGAAGAAGGAATCGGGAACAACCTGAATCGAATCGCGAATGTCTTTGATGTCCCGTTTCGCCTGAGCTACTCCGTTCACTCGAGCGAGAATGGATAAAGCGTTTTCATCTCGTCCACGCGTGACGAGGTAGCGCGGGCTCTCGGGAACGAAAAACAGCAGCAGGAAGAAGATCATGCCCGGGATAACCCCCATGCTGAACATCCACCGCCAACCGATTGTCTGATTCCAAGTCGCCGAATGTGTCGCGACGATGGCAGCGTTTACGAAGTAAACAATGAAAATACCGGATACGATCGCCAACTGGTTGGTTCCCACGAGACGACCCCGAATCTTGGCCGGAGCGATCTCAGCGATGTAAAGTGGCGACAAAAGCGAAGCTAAACCGATGCCAACGCCACCAAGGAAGCGCCCAATCACAAGCGTGGACACGCCGCCGGCGAATGCGGTGATCAAACTACATAGGACGAAGGTGATTCCCGCAACCATGAGCGACTTTTTGCGCCCCAACTTATCACCCAGGAACCCCGCAATCAGCACTCCAACCATAGCACCGAGATCAATACTACTCGAAACGAGTCCAGTCATTGCAGCAGTCATATGAAATTCGGTCTTCAAAAATCCATTGGCCCCCGCAATGACACCCGTATCATAACCAAACAGCAATCCACCGAGCGATGCAATGATGACGACTACAACCACGAAACCTAAACCAGGTTTTGCATCTGATGACTCATTTAACGTCGTATTCGCACGCGTACTCACTGTTCTCCACCTTTCCGACTGGCGTAATCTCACATTCCCTACGTAGACCCGCAACAAGGGACAGCGCTTTCAGTTTTTGCAGATCATTTCACGGCGCCGATACGTCTGTGGTCCCAGCCCCTCCCACTCGAAAAATGAAAAGTGCTTGTACAACGATTCTTATAACACAATATAATGTTTATTTATTTCATATGTCAATGTTAATTATAACATTTTAGAGAAGCGGAGCCGTTGAACGCCTGAGCACAATATCCCCTTCCAGCACGATCCGCCGGGGTATTTCGTGCAACCCTTCGATGCGCTCTAGCAACATCTGGGTTCCTAATGACCCGAAACTGTAGGTAGGTTGTATGGCTGAAGTGAACGCCGAATCAATCGCTGCAAGATAATCTGAATTCCCGAACCCCACAATGCTCATATCCTCGGGGATACGCAGTCCTAGTTCCCCCAGTCGCCTGACAGAATGTGCATACTGAAACATGTTTGCGACAAACAATGCAGTCGGAGGCTCTTCCAGGTTCAAGAGCTCATCAATAAACTTGGGATCGATATCCCGAGTCATGGTGGATCGCTTCATTAATTCCTCTGAAAACGCCAGGTTGTTCCGCTTTAGGGCCTGTAAATATCCCTCGACGCGTTCTCGACTCGCCCGGTTATTTGAAGGTCCAGTGACAACGGCAATGCGTCGGTGCCCAAGTTCGATCAGATGTTCCACCAACGCTTTCGAGCACCCGACGATATCGCTTTTCACAACATCCACCTGTACACCTTCGACTTCACGGTCAATCAGAACAAATGGAATCCCTTCCTTGTCCAACAACTCGAGGTTTGCTTTTGAGTCATCTCCAACTGGTGCAATGAGAACTCCGTCTGCATGAAACTCAATGCACATCTGAATGTACTGTTTCTCCTTATTGATGTTTTCGTCCGTATTGGCCAAAAAGACGCGGTAGCCCTGCTTTTTCGCGACATCCTCCATACCACGAGCAATAAACGTAAAAAACGGATTGGTAATATCCGGAACAATCAACACAAGCGTGCTAATTTCATGTTGAATCACTTGTTTGGTATAGCCCTTTGGGACGTAATTCATTTCTTCCATGGCACGCAGGACCTTCTTGCGAGTGGACTCTTTGACAGTCCCACTGCCGTTTATGATCCTAGAAACGGTCATTACCGAAACTCCTGCTAACTTTGCAACGTCGGCCATTGTTGCCATCCGGTCACCGCCCTGTGTAAAATGTTCATTATCATCAAAAGTAGTTTAATTTTAACAGGAGTAAGGTCAATGACAAATGTTAAAGAATTTCAATAAGCTACTCGAAAAAATTCTGCCGTTAATTACGCCTTGCAGCATCGTGATCGGCGTTTTGCTTGGCGGACGGTTGGCGAAATTTTCGGATTTGTCGCCTCTGATTTTTGGTTTCATGACGTTCGCCGGCAGTCTGAATTCGAAGGTCTCAGATTTAAAAAGAGTCTTTACACGCCCCTTGGCCCTCATCCTGACATTGCTCATTCTTCATCTAGCGATGCCTTTGATGGCTTTGTTGGTTGGGCATCTGTTCTTTCGAGATGATTCGTACATCACTACGGGACTCATCCTAAGTTTAGTTATTCCCGCTGGCATCACCAGTTTCATCTGGGTATCCATATACAATGGAGACATCGGATTGACGTTGTCCGTCATCCTGATCGATTCGCTTCTGTCCCCGCTGATCGTGCCTTTGAGTATGCATTTATTGGTTGGTACCAAGGTCAGCATGGACACGTGGTCGATGATGAAAGGATTATTTTGGATGATTGTGCTTCCGTCTATTGCTGGGATGTTCCTAAATCAGAGGACAGGTGGAACCATTAAAACAACTCTTGGCAGTAAGTTAGCGCCACTCTCTAAAATCGGTATTGCAATTGTGGTAGCCATTAATGGTGCAGTCGTTGGACCTTATCTGAAGCACTTCAACATGCAACTAATCGAGCTGATTATTGTGGTGTTTTTGTTGTCGTCTTTGGGCTACCCGGTAGGTTTACTCACGGGAAAGTTGTTTCGCTTAGAAAAAGGCGCAGTTGTGTCCATGACATTTAACGGGGGTATGCGCAATAACAATGCTGGCGCCGTCATGGCCGTTACTTACTTCCCCTCGCCAGTTGCGCTTCCAGTCATATTAGTGATGCTGTTTCAGCAAACATTGGCGTCCATCTACGGCTCGCTGTTAAAACGCCACCTGCTTGTTGGACCGGGATCGCAAACGGATGATGCCCCAGGTTCCACATGTAACAATTAGCTAGCCTTTAAATCTATACTGGTCTTCTTGGTCACAGGACAGTGTTGGGAAACCGAGCGTCCACACTTGTACGTAATAATGACCTAAAATAGTACACGGAGGTGGTTGGCATGTATGTAGCCCATAACCGATTGCCCATTCAGAGCGAGGATCAACGCAAGATGCTCGAAGAACGATTTGCAAAAGCGGGTGAACACATGAAACGCGTACCCGGATTCGCAGGGTTTCAGATGCTTCGTGCAAGTGACAATTCCCATTACATTGTGAGTACTACATGGGAATCCGAGCAACATTTTCACGCCTGGATTGAGAGCCCGCACTTTGCGGCTGCGCATGGCGGTCAGAGTCGTGCAGCAGGTCAGACACAGGTTGCAACCTACGAGGTTGTCTACAATTCCTGATCTTCCCTAAGCCAAAACCGAAAAGGCGAGGTCACATGTGCACTCGGTGATCTCGCCTTTTCCCGACTCGCAGAACGCCGCTATCGGCGTCGCAGCCGGAAGACCTTCAACAACATCAGAACAACGGAGTTGGGCACGGTGAGTATGAGGCACATCGACGTCTAGGTGGAAGGTGAGGCCGGCTCACATGGGGGGTTCCGACGATTTGTTAAAGGAAAACCGGATTCAATATAGCTAAACGCTTCATCCAAAGCGGCCATCAGGTCCATTTCAGGGTTCTCCATCCACATGAAACCGGCAGACATTCCAACGCCCATAAGCGCTCCTGCCAAGGTACGCACCATAAAATCTGCCGAATCCCGATGCGTGCGCTCGGCCACTGCGCCGGCCACCATCTGAATCGATTGGGCCAGGTTGTCGAGAAACCGGGCTCTCAGCTCTGGAATCGTAAATATGAGCCTTCCCCGCTCAAACATGGCCTCCTGTTCGTCCTTCGGCAATGTCGCAAATACGGTCGCAAACGCATTTCGCAAGGCCCGAACCACGTTCACTTCAGGAGGTTGGGCATGAAACGCTGCAATAATCTCCGGATCGGTTTCATCGCTCAAGACGACATCTTCTTTGGTGGGAAAGTAGCGGAAGAACGTACTCGGTGAGACCTCGGCGGCTTCGGCAATCTGTTCCACCGTTGTCTCTTGATATCCCTGTTCCCGAAACAGACGCAGGGCGTGTTGCTGAATCGCAACCCGAGTTCGCATTTTCTTCCGCTCGCGCAGTCCCATCCTTCGTTGTTCGTCCTGACTCACTACGCTTCCCTCCAACACAGTCTGGTTTAGTGATTGGCCGCGTCCGTTTCGCGCGAACGGTGCGGCATACATGCCAATGCCAACAAGATACCTGCAACGGAGACGCCAGATGCCACGTGGAATGAAACGTCTATTCCATGAGTGAATGCCGTATATACCGATTGCAACAGGTTTTTCACGCCCATCCGGCGCGCGATCTCGACACCCGAAAAGACGCTCTCGCGTACTGTGTGGGCCGCGACCTCCGGAAGTGCGGACACGTTGACCCTGGATTGATACGCGTGATTGAGTACGCTGCCAAGAATCGCGGTTCCAAAAGGCAACCCCAAGTTCTTCATGGCCTGCATCAAGGCAGTTCCCACACCACTTCGCTCATTGGACAGCTCCATCAGTGCGGCTGACGCCGACGTGGCCATGACCATCCCGGAGCCTATCCCGATGACAATCATCCACAGAGCGATAGACACGGAGGATGAGGAGGCGCTAGTTCCAGATGCCATCCATGTACCTGCGGTCAGCACCACGAATCCAATCGCAATGGTTATTTTCGCCCCAATCTTTTGTACCAGTCTGTCGATAGGAACTGCCCCAACAATCAGTCCTGCAACCAATGGCAGGAGCCGAACACCTGAGCCTTCAGCGTTCAATCCGAGAACCCCTTGGAAATACTGGGGAAGCAAAAACAATACGCCAGCCATTGGAAAGAGTCCGACGGTCATCAGGAGCACACCTGAGACGAAAGCCCGCGAGCGAAACAAGGCGAGGTCGACGAGGGGCTGGCCTCCCCTGTTGCTGAGCCAGTGTTCCCACAGAACAAACAGTACCAGAACTGTGATACCTGCGAACAGATACATCCAAGCGCGGTCATCGCTCCAACCATTTTGTCCCACTTGAATTATACCGTAGGTTAACGCTACGAGACCAACGCTGGAAATCGTAATTCCAAGCGCATCTATGCCCGATCGAGTTGAAGCCTTAGATTCTTGCATAAGAAACAGGATGGCTGCGATGCCAATCAGAACAACCGGAACGTTCATGAGGAACACCCATCCCCACCAGTGATAGGTCAGAATCCAGCCTCCGAGAATGGGGCCAATCGGCATAGCCACAAAATTACCTGCCGCCCAAATCCCGACAGCCCTCGGCCGTTCTGTTTCAGAGAAAAGCACTGGCAACGCGGACAGGACCAATGTAATGACCGCGGCACCTGTGAGTCCAAGTATTGTCCGCGCGATGATAAAAACATTTGCCGATGACGCATAGGCACAAAAGATAGAACCGAGTCCAAACAACCCGAGTGCAATTAGCAGTGTCCGCTTACGTCCGTAACGGTCACCGAGCAGACCAGCAGGCAACATGGCCGCTGTCAGCGCAAGGGCATACGTACTGGTAAACCACTGCAATTGCGTCTCTGTTGCGTGAAACGCCACGGCAAGCGAAGGCAATGCAATGCTTAGGACGGTCACGTCGAGGCCAACGGCCAGAACCCCGAGCGTCATGGCGCCAAGTGCCCACCACTTCCCTGATCGAAATGTCTTCACTTTGATACACTCCCCGAAAAGTGAAAGTGAGTTTCATTTTATAGTTAGTGTATAAAAACATCAAGTGTCATAAAGTCCAGAAATGATGACTCCGTGTCCAGTCCTTCTGCGTTTGTTGTCCGTCGCCAGCAGATGGAATCTGCTAGTCAGTTCAAGAAGTCCGACCTAGGTCGATGCCCAATTCATCGCTAACTACCCTACCGTTTTGGAGTTGTTATTGCAGTCGCTGTGGTTGGTGGGAAATGACGAAAAAAGTGATACGCATACAATAGGGTGAGGGGTCTTGAAATAGATTCGGGCACTGCCTGCCCTCGGAAGAATAAACTGGGGAGAAAATAGCAGCCTCGTGATGGGCGATGTGGAGCAGCTTTTACCGCCGGCTCTGTGGGTAGAATGATGATGCAGGTTGGTGGTCCGTTTCGTGCTGCAGTATCAGCAGGAATCCTGGATAACCCAACGCTAATTCTTCCATGTCTGTCCATTTGGCTACCTTTTCATGAAGAACCTTTAACGATACTGGTAATATACGGTTTGAAATTTTCAGTTGTTGCAACTCTTGTGCTATGTTTCATAATCGTCTTCTCATCGACCGTCCATGTATGACTAAACCGATTGGAGCGTCGAATGCATACATAATTGAAGGGATCACACGTATATATTTTCAGTTTATTTTTGGCACAATCGCGAAAAAAATAAGTATCTTCACCTCGTGATACATTTCTAAATTTTACTTTGTAAAAGACCTTTCGCCGAAATGCTAGTGTGGCTCCCATGACCATGCGCGTGTATCGATTCTCTCGATTGGGGTGATATAACAAGAGTAAATTTCTACTCTCCAGGTATAAATAACATGTGTTCTTTCCTAGCACATCCGCAGTATTTTTGTTAAAACACCGCGCCACACCGTCTAAGTAGTACGGGCTATAATAGTCATCATCGTCAAACTTCGCAATGACTGAATACTTTGCCTTTGATACCGCAAAATTTAGGCATCTCCCTAAGGACACAGACTCATCCAGCTGATACACAGAGACGTTCGGATGCTGAGCAGCAAACGATTTATACCGATTAAGTTCCATTTGATTGTTATTTAGGACAAGGATCAGTTCTTTTGATTTATACAATTGTCTATCATAGTCTGAAAAGATAGAGGCTAGGAACTGAGGTCGTTTCGTACAGAGAATGACCGAAATGCCGTTATCGGCAACCTCTTGGATATCTGCCCTTTTCACAGGACTTATAATCTGGCCCCTCTTCGTATCCGTCTTAGACAACGACCACGCCTCCTTCAACAAGGGGGATGTCTCATGGTATGCATGTCTTAGATGTGACGCGTGGGACAATTACCGTGCAAGAATGAGGTCCGGTATTGTGTCAAACTGCTCCTCCGATTTGACGTCGGACACTTTGGCATGCACAGAGGGGCAAGCGCTTAATCGACCGCAGTGATCGATCCCTTTTATCGTAAATTGGATATTTATCAAGGACTGCACGAATTGGCGCATCATTTCGACGAGACCCAAATTCCGGACCACAGTCGCTATACGAATTGAGGCAGAAAAACCACGGTGCAAATCATCACACCGTGGTTTTGAGATTACAAAACTGCAGTCATTTCAACCTGCACTCTAAGGCCATCCCTTAGGTTGTCAACAGTGGTATGTCTTGCAGGACGATTATTCTCGTCCGGAAACATCTTCAGCCACTCTACATTGACCACTTTCTTATACTCTCTGTCGGTTACCAAGACACTTAAATGGGCGATGTCATCAACCGATCCTCCGGCGAGTTCCATAATCTCTCTCATATAATAAAAGAGATTGGCGACCTCTTCCTCGACGGTTTCCGGCATCTTACCTGTTTCAGGGTCCGATCCGATGATTGCTGAGGTGTACACCATGTTCCCAATCTTTACTGCAGTCGGGATGGGATTCTGGTGATTCGAGCCCTTCACATGTAGAACCTCACGCTTTGCCACTACTATCTCTCCTTTCAATCAGTCCAACTGTGTTCGGTATCTTTCGACGTCTACTCTTCGACGTAAACGACCCCCAGAGCTTCCAGTTTCGGTCTAAGATTGTAAATGTCGAGGCCAAGTTCTCCTGCGGCTAACCGTGCCTTCGTTTTGTTCTCACGCTCAATTCTTGCTTGCCCCTGTGCGATGGCCTCGGACACTTGTTCCTTAGGGACACAGACGACGCCGTCTGCATCACCGATGATTACATCTCCTGGGTTAATGAGTGTACCGGCACAGACAACGGGGACATTGACCGATCCCGGTGTTGCCTTAACCGTCCCCTTCGCACTAACCGCTTTCGCAAAGACCGGAAAGTTCATCTCCGTTATCTCCACCGTGTCACGAACTCCAGCGTCAATGATAAGTCCGCGTACGCCATGAGCTCGAGCTGAGACAGCCAGCAATTCACCGAACATGCCGTCGGTATTGTCTGATGTCACAGTCACCACGAGAACGTCTCCAGGCTGACAAACTTCAATCGCAGCATGGATCATTAAGTTGTCGCCAGGGTGGCAGGAAACGGTGACAGCCGTACCACAAACCTTCATCTTCGCATCCACGGGACGCAAATAGGGTTTCAAAAGGCCCGTCCTGCCCATGGCTTCATGCACCGTCGCTGCGCCTAGTTCTCCGAGCTTTGCGATGTCTTCCTGATTCGGACGCGAAATATTCTTCACAATTTTGTGCATCATACGAGTTCACTTCCCACAGTTGGGTAAATTCGTTGATAAGCTTCAGCGTAAACAATCGACTTGTCGCCGCCATTGCGGACGGCCTGCGAGCCACGTCGTTTTGCGACAGCCGTGTAGTACTCCCACAAATGTTCCTGCGCTTCCATGCACTCCATCGCTTGGCGCTTCAGTTCGAAGACAGGCGTGATGTCAAGAAATGCCTGAATTTTAAAGTCGCACTGTTCTGGTTGGTGTGGTTCAAACAAAAACACCGGCGGTGCACCGATAATGGCATGATCTGACGGATAGCCTTCTGCTTGAGCGAGAATGCGGCATTCCAGAACGAAATTCGTCACACGAGGGTGGTCTGCGTTATAAGGGTCTTCGAGAGAATGTGTCAGAATGAACTTTGGCCGATGCTCCCGGAACTCCTGAACAATAGCATCTTGCAGTTCCTTCGTAGGATGGAGCGGATAGTCTCCAACGTCGAAGAAACGAACTTCCGCACCGAGAATTTCAGCTGCTTTGCGAGCTTCCGCTTCGCGTTTCGCTTTAATTTCTTCTAAGGTCTTCCCCTGTTTCCACAACTTCGCGGATTCGCCACGCTCTCCATAGGAAAGGCAAAGCACTCGAACGCGGTATCCCTTTTGATGATATAAGGCGATAGCACCGCCTGCACGCCATACAAAATCCGCTGAATGTGCACTCACGACAAATACGGTTTCTTGATGCTGTGTCATGCTCGTCTCTCTCCCATCTTGGTTCAACTTCTTAGTTTAGGTTAGCTCAAAAGAACAAAATAGCCAGCTATATTGTTGACAATTTAGTATGCGGGATGTTGTTTTACCAACTCATCCGCCGGCTCACAACATCTACGATACTTACGTGATTTGCCTAAGCGTTTCGGTCACATGCGACAGGTGAAGACGCATGGCCGACTCCGCCGCGTGCGGATCGCGCTGTGCAATGGCCTCCACAATCGCTTTGTGCTCAGCGAACGACTTCTCGGGGCGTCCCGAAGCGAGGATGGTTCGGAACTGAAAGCGAACGTTCTGCGAGTTCAACATATCGAGCAATCTGCTAGCAGTGGAATGCTTGGCGATAGCCGCAATCTTCTTGTGTAGTTGGCTATTCGTCTCTGAATACCGCAGCAGGTCATTCGCTTCGTAATACGTTTTCAGCGTATCGATAAGCTCGTGCAGTTCACGAATATCCTCGTCCGTGGCTCGTGTGGCTGCAGTTCGCGCAATCACACCTTCAAGCGACTCGCGGGCCTCCAGAATCTCAATGGCTTCCTGTTCGGTCACGAGCCGAACTCGTGCACCGCGATACCGCTCACGCTCAACCAACCCTTCTTGCTCCAACCTGGCAAGTGCGGTTCGAATCGAGGCCCGATTCACGTTAAAAGCACTCGCCAGTTCCATTTCAACAAGGTGCTGATTGGGCAGATAAG
Organism: Alicyclobacillus fastidiosus; assembly: GCF_026651875.1. Classification (GTDB taxonomy): domain Bacteria; phylum Bacillota; class Bacilli; order Alicyclobacillales; family Alicyclobacillaceae; genus Alicyclobacillus; species Alicyclobacillus fastidiosus. The sequence continues at coordinate 4,899,036 of NZ_CP104067.1, forward strand.
TGCCGTTGATGATGAGTTCTCGAAGGCGATTGTAACATTCGTCTTCCGTTAACGTCCGTTGTTCTGTCGTCATGCTAGCTCCTTTCAGGAAACAGCACGGGGCTATTTTGACTATATAATAGCATCAGACGACAGGAGTCCCATACGTATGGAAACTTTCCACCGTTTTGTTCCCCCAGAACTGTCCGCGGGCGCGTTCTTTCTCTGACCAGGAGATGGGTTCCCAGTCCGGGTCGAGGACAAGATATCCACCAGAACAAATCTCAATACGGTTTCCACCGGGTTCGTAAACATAGACAAAGTAGGTTTGATTGATGGCATGTTTACTTGGAGCAAACTCGATAAACACGTTTTGGTCGACAAAGATGTCCGCAGCGCGCCAAATCCCTTCATTGGTGTCCACACTAAACGCAAGGTGGTGAAGTCGCCCACGTGATCCGGTGGCATCGTGCGTGTAAACGATGTCATACGACTTGTTCGTGGCCCGGTACCATACACCAGGACGATAGCCATTGTCCAAAACGATTTGCTCTGTCAAGCGCAATCCAAGTTGGTCTTCCATAAAGGTGCCGTCGGCCACCGTATTTGAGGAGAGAAAATTGATGTGATCCAGATGCTTCACAGATACACCTTGCCCCGTGAACTTCTGAGGCTGATTTTTCAGTATAGGCCTCAGATGCTCTGGCGCTTGATATTTCTCTGTTTCATAGTAAAGTTCGAACAAGTGCCCATCAGGTCCATGAAACTGAAACGTCTTACCGTGAGCAAAGTCGCCGTCCGTCCAGCCTACTGCCAATCCGCGTTCCGTTATAGCCGCAGCGCGCCGCTCCAAGGCTGCTGGACTCATCGCTCGAAGTGCGGTGTGACCGACTCCCGCCTTTGATGATTCAGTCAGCTTGATAGAGTACTGCTCCCATTCCCCCCAGCAACGAAGAAAGACGGAATCCCCTTCACGTTTCACTTCTTGCATTCCCAATATTTCCGTGAAGAAATGTAGACTTTCTTCAGGTTTTGGTGTCAACAGTTCTACGTGAGCAAGTTGTGCTACGTCGAACACCAATTCCTTTGCCACGACATCATCCCCTTTGTGGTAATCCACTTGCTAACTCCATTTTACTCGCACGAGCAACATTGTCATCAATATTGTTAACTAACTGTTATCAATATTTGTATCTGTTCTTTTGCATCCAAGAACAGGCTTGGCAGTACCTGTTTCAGTGCTTGCGACTTGTGAAGGCGTCGCATAACAGAACCATTGAAAAGGTACCGCACTCACCATTGTAAGATTCTGTTTTACCGGACCTTCCAACAAATTCAGTGAATTACAGCTGAGACGTGCTAACCCCGGATACATGCAACCGTTTCGAAACTTTTGCAGGTGCGGTCTCCTTGACGGCAAATGCGATCAACGCGCTGAGCAACGCGCCGCCGGCAGCAATCCACAAAGGTGCTGTCAAACCATAATGGTCTGCTGCCATACCGCCGATGGTCGGCACTGCTGTTCCGCCGATGAATTCACCAACCAACTGGACCAAACCGACCGCGGTGCCGACATACTTCGGCGACAGGGATTCGCTCGGAACAACAACCATGAACAGCGGGAAGCAAGCCTGACCGGCACAGGTCAAAAATCCGATGATACACATCGTTGTGACTGACCCGTGTACCAGGGCAAAACAGACCGGCGAAAGCACTGCAATACAGGAGAACAAAATCAGCGTCGGCTTACGTCCCCATTTGTCGGAAATCCATGGGCCAACGAATCCCCAGAAGAAGGTGCCAGGGCCCATAAATGCTGTTATGACGCCCATCTGGGTGCCGGAGAATTTGTCGTGTTCGATTAAGAAGGTCGGTGCGAACGTTGTAAACGCGAACAGCCACGTCATCATGAAAACCGCAATAAACATGGTAACCCAGACGTTCTTCGTACGGAAGACAACCGGGTAATCTTCACGGCGAAGCCGATGTTCGTGTGTCGCCAGTTGTTCTTTCGACATCCTTCGGTTCGGATCTTTCATCCAGAAAAGGAGAACGAAAAACATGACGAGTCCCGGTACACCGGCCAGGTAAAAGCCTGCATGCCATGAGTACTTCGTGGCCACATACGTCAAGATCAGCGGTCCAGCCGCGGAACCGATCAAACCCAGCGAACTTTGCACAAAGCCCATGTTAAACCCTCGACGGTTTGGCTGTGAGTCCGCAACGACGGAAGCCTGGGCAATCGGAAGCACCGGACCTTCGGATACACCCATCAGACCACGAATCACCAGCATCGAGCCAATGCTTCTCGCAATACCCGTTATGAAGGAGAAAATGGAGAATGCCAACGTGATCGGCAACAGCACTTTCTTACGCGATCCAATCAAGTCAGACAGGGAACCAAACACGAAGCCGGACAGCGACCAGCAAATCGCCAATATGGAAGTAATCAACCCAAGGTCTGCATTACTCATTTTCAATGCGGGACCAAAGAACGGGAACAGAAACGAAACGCTGAGTCGTTCCATAAAGACAAAGCCAAAGGTGAAAAACATCATTATTACGACACCGTTTTCATAGCGAAAAAACGACTTCTTTTCTTCTTCATTCTGCTTACTCACCCATGCATCCCCCCCCGATAAAAATGATTGCGCTTACACTGACCTCCTAACGAGAGATTGCGTTACGATAAGGCTATGATAGAGGTCGACCACAATATTGTCAACAATTAAATCTACAATAAAACCTTTCAAACGAGCAAAAAATGAGGGGGTTAAAGTGATATTCATTCTTTAGTCATATAGCTATTTCTTTCTTCGGTTGTTGCCCCGTTGGTTATCATCATCATAAAGGATTTCGCGATTACCAAAATCTATCAGAACATCACGCTTGAGCCCTCCCGAATGGTCCCGAGAGGGCGCGTAACTTATGTTTATTCTCAATACTACGTTAGAGGCTACTAGAGTTCTCATGGCTACACCAGCAACAACAGTCCCCCGATGGTCGGTACCGTAACCATCGCAATTTTGAGAACGATTGGATGCAGACGCTTCGTGAACTTCGCACCAATATAGGTCCCGACCATAGTGCCAATCACAACTTCAAAGAATAGCCCGACATTTAAATATCCGTTCGACATATAGCCAATCCCGCCCAAGAGCGCGATGGGTAAGATAACGAGCATCGTGGTTCCAGCAGCTTGACGGATTGACATCCCGAAGAACAGCAGGAGCCCGATTTGAATAAACGGAGTCGATCCGATTCCGAACGTGCCCGACAATAGACCCGTCACGAGTCCAAGGCCGATGGCCGACAGCCAAAACCTCGAGCCGGACAAAACGAGTTGATCATCCATCTGCGATGATTGCCGTTTCTTGCTTATGAACATACGCATCCAAAGCAACAGAGCAGACAAAAACAACATACACGCTGTCAGCCATGTCAAATCATGGGCTGCAATTCGGTGTGCGATGTGCGATCCCGCAAAAGCCCCGATAGCGCCAAATCCACCTATCGCTGCACCGGTTTTCGTTACGACGTTGCCTTCACGAAAGTGGCTGACAGCCCCCGAAATCGTTGTCAACACCATTGCTAGCAGCGAGGTGCCGAGCGCGGTGTGAATCGAGACCCCAAAAACGGTCGTCAAGAGGGCGATAATCACACCCGAGCCACCTGCGCCAACGAAGCCAAGTATCAATCCGACGACCAGCATGGTTATAATTATCATCTAAAGGTTCCATTCCTAGATTTTATCGTGCTTCTATTATATAAGAAATGCGATATCCATTACATACAGCGAACACTCTGACCACCATCTACTGGGAGGCATACTCCCGTGATGAAACTTGCTTCATCTGAAGCAAGGAACACCGCAGCGTTTGCAACGTCCCAAGCGGATCCCATGCGACCCATCGGACATTGCTTATTACGCGCATCGACCATCTCATCAATGCTTGCGTATTCGCTAGAAATTTGATGGTAGATTAATGGTGTATCGATAAGACCTGGTAAGATAGCATTGACTCGAATACCGTAACGAGCATACTGGAGGGCCACGGTCGATGTCAGTTGATTCACAGCTGCTTTCGAGGCACTATACGAAGGGTATGGATAGCCTGTATAACGGATTCCTGCTAGTGAAGAAATGTTTATGATCGCTCCACTCTGACATTCCACCATGTGCGGCAACACGTGCTTCATGGTGAGAAAGACACTCGTAAGGTTCACGTTGATCGCCTTATTCCAGTCTTCTTCAAGGAGCTCCACGGGACCGCCCATTTTTGTGACGCCCACGTTGTTATGCAGAATGTCAATCTTACCGAACTGATCTAAGGTTGCCGCCACGACTGCTGCAATATCCCCTGAGTTCGTTGCATCTGCAGTCCGGGCTATACAGACACCGTTCTCGCTGTGTATAACATTACAAGTTTTATCGGCAGCCTGTAGGTTGATATCGACCGCCACGACGCGCGCACCCTCACGAGCATAGGCCACAGCGGCAGCCTTGCCATTTCCCCATCCGTCTCCCTCCGATCCGGCGCCAAAAACCAATGCAACTTTATTTTCTAAGCGATTCCCCATATCGGACCTCCTTACCATTGCTCAGTATCTGGGGTCGTTCTTTTCGTTTCCGACCTTTGCCAATCCGAAGGTTCCCCTTCATCAAGGCTGCCACCATACTGCCCATTGTGAGATTGCACACCATGTTAGCGATTGCGGCTACAGCAGCCATGGAACCAAAGACGTCTTGTGCCAAAACCGCGGCCAGTGCAGAGTTACAAATGCCCACTTCAAAAACTAGAGACCGACAACTGCGGTCGTCAACTCGAAGCAGTCTTCCATAGAGATATCCAATAACCATCTGTACACCTACCTGTAACAAGACGGCGAGCGCAACGAGCGGAATGATGTCTGAATTTAGAGACAAAACATGAAAAGCCCCGGACACAATGCCAAGTACAATCCCGTACAACGCGAAGGCAGAAAGTAGAGGCGTAAACGGCGTAAGATATGTCCGTGTAGTTGGGATGAACGACTGAAGCGCAATACCAGAGAGCAGCGGCAAGAACACCAGTCGAACCATCTTCCACACAAACGGTAAGTAGGCTAGGTGCACGCCCGTGCCAATACACAGTTTCGCTATGAGCGGTGTCAGGAACGGACCAACAAGTGTATCCACTGCGGACATCGTGACGCTATATGCAACATCTCCGCCGCCGATTAGGGAATTCAGGTTGGCGGATGTCCCGCTTGGGACAATGCCGGCCATGACAATTCCGGATCCAATCGCGGTATGGAGTCCACAAAATATCACGGCCGTAGTGACGCCAGTAACGGGCGCGAACACCCACTTGCCGGCAGAACCAAGCACAACAGTCAAAGGTTTTTTCAAAAGCATCTTCAGCCGAGCCAAATCAAGCGTAATGCCCATAAAAAACATCACGCAACCGATGCCTGGGCCGACAACCGCCCCGAGTGGAGTAAAGATGGAGTGAAACTGGAAGGCGGCCGCGGCACAGAGTACAATCCATATCGGCATCAGTCGAGAGATGACAAATACCGCCCCCCTCAACATCCAGTGATTTTGCCACGTCGTCATGAGACACCAGCCCTCCGGATAGCCCTTTCTCAAACGGTCGTGATTTCACCGTCTACAGAGGTTCCGCTTCGTTTCTCAACCGGAATCTTAAACCTTCCGGCTACGAAAACTACCAACAGAAATCCTAACAACATAGCGAATCCGAGGATATAAAATCCATTGATAAGATTCTTTCCATGTGCTGCAATCCCTACGACGATTGGACCCACAATTCCACCAAAGTTGCCAACTAAGTTGATAAGCCCCATTGCTGGTCCGGCTTGGTTACGAGGCACAAATGACATACACCATGCCCACCAGGGACCGAACGCTGCGTAAATGCCGATACCTGCGACAATGAGAACAATCATGTTGGCAGTCATGTTGAATCCAATGAAGTGCTCAACAACGAGCGCGATTCCTCCAATGAGCAAGGGGATAGCGACAAACCAGGTACGGTTATTCCCATGTTTGTCAGACCATCTTCCATTCAAGAACATTGCCAATGCAGCTAGAATAAAAGGAATTGCGGAAAACAATCCGATGGCTTCTATACCGGAGCTACTGAGCTGCTTCACCAAACTTGGCAACCACAAACCGAAGCTGTACAAGCCGGTTACCCAAAGGAAGTAAATGATGCAAAATACCCAGATGCGGTAATTCGCGAATACATCAAGTAGGGACCCCGTTTCCTTCGCACCGGTGGAACGATGCTCTGCCAGGAACTGGCGCTCGGACTCAGAAATGAATCGGTCTTTCTGGGGTGAATCCGATCCGAGCCACCCAAACACCACAGCCATGATGAGAGGTGGAATACCTTGTAAAATAAACATCACATGATAATTCCATGTGTGAATCATCCAACCGGCGAGTGGGGCCATAATGAGGGAGGAAATCGGTAGTGACATTTCACTGAAAGTGATAGCGCGACCGCGTTCCTCATCTGGAAACCAGTTCACAAACGTAACGGCAAATGCCGGCCAAATTACACCCTCGGCCAGTCCCATGATGAAACGAACCGTGAGCAGGCTATTGAACGTGGGCATGAGACCGGACAAAATGGCCATGGCTCCCCATACGATAAGCGCTCCAATGATGACTCGTTTTGCACTGAACTTTTCTGCTACCCATCCTCCAGGGACCTGGGTGATGACATACCCCCAAAAGAAAACGGAAAGCAAGACGCCTGTCGAAGCTGATGTTAAACCGTATGACTTCACCATAACGGGTGCCGCCATGCCAATGTTCGAACGGTCAACAAAAGCAACGAGGTACATGATGAACAGCATCAAGCAGATACGATACCAACGAGAGCGTCCAACGTTCATACGAATCCTCCTACAATCGTGATTACGAATCCAACGATTGATATTTTTGAGTTTTCTGATACATCTGGTTGCGTATCTCCAGTTCGGTTGGTTCTCGGTGAAGGTGAAGTCAGCACTCCGCTGTCTGACATCCGCTTTTTGTCATCATGCCATGACAATGCCCCCATCCACGTGCATGCACTCTCCCGTAATATAGGACGAACTCTCTCGGGCTAGGAATTCTACGGCTTCAGCTACGTCCTCCGGTGTGCCCCATCGCCTCATGGGCACCTCACCGACGTTGTAGGCATAGCCTTCGGTTAATTTGGTTGCAATCGGTCCTGGTGCCACTGAATTGCAGGTAATTCCCCACTTACCCACCTCTTTCGCCATCCACCGTGTCATATTGATGACGCCCGCTTTTGACGCAGCATAAGCGACGCCCGAGCGGCCCCCACCGATATCGGAGTGCAGGAGATCGAGACCCCCAGCTTTACCCGACACGGACGCAATGTTGATGATGCGTCCGTACTGCTGACGTTTCATATAGGGGAAGGTAGCAGCTTGACACATTAAAAACGTTCCTGTCATGTTGGTTTCGACGTCCTGTCGCCAGTGCTCCAACGTCATCTCTTCAAACGAATCCCGATGACAGGTTCCTGCCACGTTCACGATAATGTCGACCGTGTCGTACTTCTGTACGACGGCTTCAAACAATTTCCTCACTTCATCCGGATTTCGGATGTCCGCTTGTATCGCACTGACACGAGACGTATCATTCAACTGTCCCGCACTATCGTGCACCAAATCCAGCACGTCGACCATGACGACCCGGTGTCCTGCGTGAAAAAGTTTCTCTGCTACCGCAAAACCGATACCCCTTGCTGCCCCCGTGACCACTGCTGTTCTCATAATGGGATACCTTCTTTCCGTTTTTTAGGGACGTGCACAGGATGACCAATTGTAACGAGTGCGGCCTCGTGAATCACCTCGGACACCGTCGGATGGGCATGTATCGTCTGAACGAGTTCTCTTACCGTAGCCTCCAGTTCGAGCGCCAAGGTGGCTTCCTGAATCAGTTCGGTTACGTGTGGACCCACCATGTGAACTCCGAGAATCATCCCTGTACCTTGCTCAGACAAGATTCTACATACCCCGTCTGTTTCTGCGACGAGTGCCTTGCCGTTCGCAGTCATACGTACCTCAGAAACTTCGTACAATACGCCCGCCTGTTTCGCCTCTTCCTCCGTCATTCCCACGGAAGCCAATTCTGGCTGAGAATAGATACACTGAGGAATGAGGAATCTGCTCTTGCGGAACCCTGCGTGTCCCACAATGTGATCGACAGCGGCGTGAGCGTCTGACATTGCCGCATGTGCGAGCATAACGGGATTGGAACAGTCGCCAATCGCATAGACATTCACAGCGCTGGATTGACAATGTTGATTCACCAAAATTCGCTCGCGGTCGGTTTGCACCCCGATTTTCTCCAAGTGCAGCGAATCCGTATTTGGGCTGCGTCCAACTGCTAGTAACACAGCGTCAGCGTCCAAAGAGAAGAGGGCGTCATTAGAACCTCTCACAATGACCTTCAAATCGCGCGTGGTCGAACTACGCTCAATCCGCTGAACGGTCGAACGCGTGTGGAAAGATATTCCTTGCATGAGCAACAGACGTTTCAGCACAGTTACGGTTTTAACATCAAACCGAGGAAGAATCTCATCAGTAAATTCTACGATGTCAACATGAGTGGCGAGTTGCTGAAACAGGGATGCGAACTCCAAGCCGATAACCCCACCCCCAACGATGACCAATCTACGCGGAATTTGTTCAATCGCCAGGATGCTATCGCTTGTGTACACACCCGGCTGGTCGGCACCATCAATTTGCGGCAACGACACGCGCGATCCTGTGGCAATAATGACTCGGTCAAAGGTGATAGAGTGCTTGACGCCCTCATCTTCCACGATGACTTCGTTCTCCGAAACAAACCTGGCAGTACCTGTCACCGTGCGAACTCCAGCGCCTTTTAGAAGTGTTTTCACGCCCGTCGTCAGCTGTTTCACGACGGCTTGCTTTTGTTTTTGGGCTTCCTGCCAGTGAGAATCAGGCATCGTGGATTCTTTAAGCCATCCATGATAAACGGCTTTCGACCAGCTGGATGCGGTCTCCAGGAGACTCTTTGTCGGGATGCATCCAACATTTAGACAAGTCCCTCCAATACCCCCGCGTTCGACCAGCGTGACCGACAGGCCATGATTCGCTGCCTGCAGGGCAGCTGTATATCCGCCGGGTCCTCCGCCAATTATGACTACATTCACCTTGTCACCTCCTTCACGCGTGATCTCACATCAGAAGTCTTAGAGGATCAGCAAAACACTGTGCCAACGACTCTAAGAACTGTGCACCATAGACACCGTCCACCGCACGGTGGTCGAAAGACAAGCTGATGGTCATGTTGGTCGTGGTTTGCGTGGCACCTTCAATGCCTGCCCCCACTGTGTGCCCCACTTGTACCGTGCGCCCGATTCCCAAAATGCCAGTTTGCGGAGGCACAATGATTGGCGTGAAGCCGTCAATACCATACATTCCAAGACTGGAGAGCGTAAACGTGCCACCCTCGAGTTCATCTGGTTGTAAACTTCCGAAACGAGCACGTTCCGAAAGCTCCGCGATTTCATCCGCGATTTCCAATATGGATTTCAAGTTCGCGTTTCGAATGACGGGAACCAGTAATCCATTTGGGACCGAAACGGCGATCCCTAAATGGACATCATCGAATACCCGGCAACCCGTCGTTTCGTAGTAACCATTCAAGAATGAGTACTTAGGTAGAATTCGCGACACTAAGCATGCAATGACGGCCGTAAGTGAGACTTTCTTCGTCTGATGAGCGGACGCCCTCTGCTGTAAGTCCACCATTCCATTCACCGACACTGTTCTGTGAAGGGAAACGTGTGGAATCATCGTCCAGCTCTCTGTCATTCGCTTTGCAATCGCTTTTCGCATAGAGCTGTGAGGAACGAGCCTGCCACCTGGAGTGGAATTCTCGCCTTTTACTGGTTCTTCCGCTTCTATCACATCAATACTATCAACGTATCGTTCAACGTCAGCCCGACGAATTCTCTCACCCGAGGGTCGCACCAAGGCCGTATCCACACCCTTTTGTTCTGCCACAACCGCAGCTGCGGGAGTCACCTTGGGACGCAATTCCAAGCGGCGGAGAAATTCTTCGACATCACTGGACTGGATTCTCCCATGCGGTCCAGTTCCCGTCACTTCCCCGAGGTTGACGTTGCTTTCTCCTGCAACCTTCTTGGCTAGTGGGGTCGCCAACATTCTTGCTGCAGGTAAGGTCCCTGCCGTATCTGTCGATTGACCGATGGTTCCTTGGGTCTGCAATCGTTCGTCAATGTTACGGGCACGGTTGGTTGAAACATGGATCGCTGATGATTCACCCTCTACGTCCGGAACTTCTTCCCCAGGTTCACCAATCCAGGCAATGGTCTCCGTAACCGGTGCACTCTCCCCAGCGGGAAGGAGAATTCTGAGTAGGGTTCCGTCCGCTGGAGCCTCCAGCGTGTAGGTAATTTTCTCCGTCTCGATCTCCGCAATCGCCTCACCGGCCGAAACGTTATCTCCTGGCTGTTTCAGCCAATCGGAAACCGCGCCTTCTATCATAGTGAGACCAAGTTTCGGCATCACGATTGCTTGCATTGGCTACACCTCCTCGCTAAATTCGGGCGTTTAGCAACCCACGCACCGCTGCAACAATTTCATCAACCTGTGGAGTGATTTGAGGTTCAAGCGTCGGACTGAATGGAACTGGAAACGGTTTGGCTCCAATCCGAACGGTGGGTGCATCGAGGTACTCCACTGCATGTTCTGCAACGACAGCAGAAATTTCAGCACCTACACCACCACGTTTGACGGCCTCGTGGACAACGAGCAGACGATGCGTCTTGCGTACAGACTCGAGAATCGTCTCTGTATCCATCGGGACAATGGAGCGGAGGTCAATCAACTCAACCTTGTTCCTCACCTCATCACCCAATCGCTTACAGGCTGCTTCAACCTCTGTAAACATGCGGGAATAGGAGACGATGGTCAGGCTGTCCCCTTGCTGGGTCACTTTCGCCTTTCCAATCGGAGTGATGTACTCTTCCTCTGGCACCGGACCTTTGCGCCGGAACAGGTCTTTGTGCTCAAAGTAGATAACCGGATTTGGATCTCGGATGGCTGACTTGAGCAGCCCTTTCGCGTCTTCTGGATTCGACGGTACAACCACCTTGATACCGGGAATATGCATGAAAATTGCCTCGAGAGACTGAGAATGCTGTGCTGCGCCAGACCGCGTGACGCCATCCGGGGCGCGAAGTACAAGCGGCAAGCTGGCTTGCCCTCCGAACATATAGCGGATTTTCGCCATCTGGTTCAGCACTTCGTCCATTGCAACGCCAAGGAAATCAGCGAAGTGCATATCGACAATTGGAAGCATCCCTGCGAGTGCGGCTCCGATTCCCGCACCAACGATAGACGTTTCCGAAATGGGCGTATCCCGAACCCGCTCTAGACCAAACTCAGCTGGCAACCCCCTGAACTGACCGAATATGCCGCCTTGACTCGCTATATCCTCACCCATGACGAACACGCGAGAGTCGCGTTCCATTTCTTCGCGCATCGCTTCTAACGTTGCGTCGGCAAACGTGATGTTTTTCATAGAGCACCTACCTCTACAAATAACTCCTCGAATGCTTCAGACGGCTCGGGAAAAGGGCTATCTTGCGCAAATTGAACGGCTATTCCAACTTCTCTTAACACTTCGTGGTCCACCCGATTCAAGTCATCTCTGGCCACTCGTCCTTCACCGGTAACCCGTTCAACGAACCGCTTTATTGGGTCGTTCTTGTCTAACTGCTCCATAACCTCCTCTCGTCGGCGGTACTTCTCGGGATCGCCGACAAAGTGACCCTTCATTCGATACGTTTTCGCCTCGAGCAGCGATGGTCCACCTCCACTTCTGGCTCTATCCACAGCCTCCCGGGCTTTCTCGTAGACATCGAAGATATCATTTCCGTCTGCGACGAGACCCAGCATGTTATACGATGATGCACGAACAGCAACGTCTTCCACAGCTGTGCTGTCACGGTAAAACGTAGTGGACGACCACTGGTTATTTTCACACACGAAAATAACGGGAAGGTTCCACACCGCCGCCATGTTCAGTCCCTCATGGAATGTTCCGCGGTTACTGGCACCGTCTCCAAAGAACGAGGCGGCAACGCGCCCGTTTCCTTCGAGTTTACTCGCGAGGGCAGCACCGACAGCGAGATTTATCCCGCCTCCAACGACACCATTGGCACCGAGCATACCGACCTTGAAGTCAGCAATGTGCATGGAGCCGCCCTTCCCCTTGCAGTACCCGGTTCTCTTTCCATACAGTTCAGCCATCATCCGGTTCAGGTCTGCGCCTTTCGCGATGGTATGTCCATGCCCCCGATGCGTACTCGTAATGTAATCGCTTTCTTCGAGGAGATGGCAAACAGCGGTTGCAACCGCCTCTTCACCGATATAGAGATGTACAAAGCCAGGGATCTCTCCGGCAAGGAATTTCTCGTTAACGGTTTCCTCAAAAATCCGAATCCTCATCATCGTACGATACCACCGCAATAGAACATCTTTGTCCACGATGTCTAAACCTCCTTGAACGATCGTAACTGATATCCTAGACTTAAGGACGCCGCCAGTGCCTCTCCCTTTAGATAGGCAATCATTGTGTCATCACTATCGTTAAAGCGACTACTCGGCATTGCGATGGATATGGCACCCCAAACGGATCCGTCAAATTGAAAAATCGGAGCAGCAATGCCACAGACATCAATCTCGTATTCTTGATTATCCACACTGTAGCCGCGCCCTCGTGTAATTCGCATCTCCTCCTCGATCTCACCCCAGTTCACCTTAGAGTTTGGTGTTCGCTGTTCTGGGATATGCGTCGCTCGATACTCATCAAGTTCATCAGCGGAAACGTGCGCTAGAATCGCTTTGCCCATTGCGCGTAAGAATCCATGGTCCCAATATCCTACATAAAGCGAACGAACTTTAACCGCACGGTCACTCTCTACGATGTAACGGATGACAACTTCACCTCTATCCCATGTAGAGACATAGGCTGTCTCCCGCGATTTCTGTGCCAACGTCCCCGCTAAGGTGGTGATTTTCTGCGGTATAGCACGACGACTTTGAACGAGATTGTTTAGATAAGCCACTTTATACGTCAAAAAGTAGTTCTGTGTGACCTTGTCCTTCTCTACGTATCCAGCAACATCAAGTGTGTTTAAGAGATGATAGCAAGTGCTCAAATTGATGTTCGACACTTTACTTAACCACTTTGCAGTGCATCCACCGGATTGTTCGGCAATAAGTTCCAACAGCTTTAGTCCGCGTTCAAGACTTTGAATTTTCCAAACATTTGTCGCTGAGTCCTTTACTTCTATTTATCCCACCACCTTCGAGTGAAATTATCAGTATTTGAAATAAATTTCTATAATAAACAATCTTAAGATATCGACTTCTGAATAACTGGTCAATGAAATTGATTTCAAATACAGATAACGAGACGATGTACGTTTTCGGTTCGAACATGCCCACGTTCCGGGAGAAATCCGAGTTTCAGTTAGGAAAGGGTACCATTCATCCTAAATGAAAGAGATCATGTTCCAAAGTTGATTTCAAGATTTGAAATAATTCCAGGAAGGCCAAGAACAGATGGATATAACTTCAAGAGGAACTCGAACGTGTAATACTCTTCCTTTCTAACTAAAAACCCATAGCGGAAGCTGGGTACCCGCGAAGGGTTTGTTCGTGGGGTTATGGGAGGCAAGGTGAGTATCCATTTTTCATCCAACTTTACCTAATGATGATAATTCCTGGATGATGAAATTTGCGGAACGAATCCGATGACATGACGCAATGCGCTATATTCGAATGAATGAAAAACAGAAGCAAGTGAGGCCAGCTAACACCGCCAGCCCCGTTCTTCTTAAGACGTCTTAATACTGCAATTAAGCTCATCGTCGTCAATATCACCATTTTGGTCTATGAATTTTTTGGAATCGCAATTGTTATGATTTCCGAAGCACTGACCGTTACGTCTAAGTGCCCATCATCTATTGCAAGAGGAACCCTTCGCTCCTCCAATATGTTGCCAAGATACGCGGATTGGGCAAAATCGCACGTGATCCCCAATTTCTGCTCTTCTTGAGAATAATTGAACCAACGCGCGATGATGTCTCCCGTTTCCTCACTGAATTTGAACGCGGAAAGTGCTAAGCAATCTCCTGACCATGAAAGGAATGTATTTATCGGAGGAAGTCCGCCTAATTGAACGGATGTTTGCCGAACACTCCAAGGAACCTGATACTGGTAGGCAAGTACAGCGGCCCCATTAGCATCACATGACGGTCCGTGCACCACAATTCCATACTCCACAGTGTGTCTTCCTAAGCACTGCGCCTCTGGTGTGATGAACACCCCCCAGTCACCGAGTTCACCTACAGCTCGCAACAAGGTGATTGCGATCGTATTTCGCCCGTCTCGCAATATTTCATATTCATGCAGCCCCCGATTCGCTATAGTCAGACCATCCAACCACGTGTCATCTCGGACACTGACAAACGACTGTTGGTGATGACAATAACTCGGGTTCTTCCATTCTGGAGCAGGTGTATTGTCTCTCTTCAGCTTGTCTCAATATTTCCCAATGGGAATGCGAGATCACATGGGCAACATACCGATCCGTCATTGAAATTACCTCCACTTCGTTTTGAGCAAAGTCACTGCGTAGCCAAAGGACTTGCCACCACCCACAAATCCATCTCCGATAAGACAAATTCGCAGAACAGCATATTCGCCCACGAGAACCAATCCCGTGTAAATTGAGTGAGATCGTTGCAATCGATACCCTCATGCAACATTCCGGTCCCCGCGTCCATCTGACAAAGCATTTCTAATAGCTCCTTACGTTCGCCACGGTCGTCTGACGTCAATCCCTGCATAGCTACTGACAGCGCCCAGACGTATCCCTCCGGTGTATGCGAACTACCGATGCCACGCACAAGCCCCGAATAGTAGTACGGATTCTGAGCACTCAGGAGAAACTTTCGAGTATTAAGATAAATAGGGTCATCTTTCTTACAATATCCTAAGTACGGGATCGACAATAAACTCGGCACATTCGCGTCATCCATCAGCACATAATGACCAAGTCCATCTACTTCGTAGGCGTAAACGTCACCAAATTTTGGATGAGAAACGATTCCATAATTCTTGATACCATTGTTAATCTCTTCCGATAACGAAGAAATTAATCGAGTGGTTTCTAAGTCTCCTATCACATCTCGAAAAATTTCTTCGAGATACTGAAGTACAACTACTACAAACATGTTAGACGGAATTAGATAACTATACGTGCACGCGTCATCACTTGGGCGAAACCCGGACCATGTCATACCTGTAACGCCGGTGATGGGGCCTTTGCCTTCGCGGGACAATGTATCGAGTTTGCGCGATCCGTCACGCTCAAAGACATATGTGGAGTCTCGTTCGTGATTCTGCTCCGTCCGCCAAATTGATAGAATTTCACGAACAACTTGTTTAAAAACGTCCGATTGCAGATGATCAACTTTGCCTGTGGATTTCCAGTATAGATAAGACAGTTGAATGGGGTAGCACAAGGAATCAATTTCATATTTGCGCTCCCACACTCCGCCTGACATAGCCGTTTTGTCTTTCTGGTGACCCGCTCCATTGTCCTTTACGTTGAACGCATTAGCGTATGGATCTACCAAAATGGAGTTCAGTTGTCGATATATGACTCCCTCAATCATTTCGGCGATTTCGTGATTTTCACCAGCGAGTAACAAGTATGGTCGCACTTGTGCGGTCGAATCGCGCAACCACATAGCTGGAATATCCCCTGTAATGACAAAGGTATCCCTTTCCCCTTGTGGCAAAATCGTGGTGGACATGGTATTACTGAAACAATTTTTGAACAGCTGGGTGACCATCGATGAGTTGCCAAACCATTCTTCTACCTGTTGAGTTATTTGTTTCATCGCTGACATCGTGGTAACTGAAACTGCGGACATATATATTGCCTCCCCGGTCTTGGAAAATAATAATATTTGTATATGGTCCATAAATTAGCAGGTTGTTCGTCTGTAAAGTTACTTTTAACCTTTAAACGCCCCTGCCACTCCATTTACAAACCACCTTTGCAGTACAAGGAAGACGATCACCACCGGAGCAGCTACAAGTACGGAGGCCGCAGCTGCCACAGACCAGCTTGCTCCGAACGTTCCAAAGAAATAATCAAGTCCGAGAGGTGCTGTATAAAGATTGGAGTTGCTAAGAACGATAAGTGGCCACAAAAAATTATCCCAAGACCCAAGAAACCCCATGATAGCTAATGCAGCAAGCGTTGGAACAACGAGTGGTGTGAGGACCTGTATAAAGATGCGAAAATCACCGGCACCATCGATCCGGGCTGCTTCGTCGAGTTCGTGTGAAATAGTGTTAAAGGATTGATAAAGCAGAAATACGGAAAATGCACTAAATATGCTTGGCACAATGACGCCCCAATAAGTGTTAAGCAAGTGCAAATGAAGCGTAAGTAGATAAGAGGGCACTAAGGTTCCCTGTGAAGGTAGAACCAAGGTAGCGACAATTAAACCCATCACGATGCGTCGCCCTCGAAACTTCATTCGTGCCAAGGGATAAGCGGTTATCAAGGTCACCACGATATTCAGCCCAACGGAAATCATTGCAATCAAGAAACTGTTCCACATATAGCGGCCAAAATTGTAATTCTTAAAGGTTTCCACATAATTAGAGAGTGTGACGGGGTGTGGAATCAAATGAGGTGGTACAGAAAAAGGGTTTTCGGACGGTGACATCAATGAAGTTGAGACCAACCAAACCAGTGGGAACAGAAAGATAATCGTTCCAAGCGCCATAAATAAGTACGAGACAAAAATCCGACTATTTTTCGCTGAAAGTCCCATTCTCATTTGCTGTACCTCCTGGACGATATCCAAAATTGGGCAAGTGATATGATGATTAGAATTAACCAGATGAAGTTCCCAGCCGCCGCGCTAAACCCGAACTTATACTGAGAAAATGCTTGTTGGTACACATATACCAGCATCGTTGTGGTACTTTGTAGCGGGCCGCCACCTGTTAATGTGTAAATTTCCGTAAAAACAGACATGGCGCTTAACGTAGACGCGATCATAACGTAGATCATAAATGGCCAAATACTCGGAATAACGACATATCGAACGCGCTGCAAAAACGTTGCTCCATCCAATGCGGCCGCATCATATAACTCCTCAGGTATGCTCTGTAAGCCTGCCAGGTAAATGATCATGTAATATCCTATACCCTTCCAAACCGTTACAAACATCACCGAGAAAATAGCAATATTTTTGCTCGACAGAAATGGAACCGGAGTGTTGACGAGTTTGAGGGAATACATCACATCGTTCAAAAATCCAGTTGTAGAAAACAGTTCGTTGAAGACAATGCCGACGACGACCATACTGATAACCACTGGAACGAAAAAAATGCCTCTAAAAAGCGTAGTGAGGGGTAATTTCTGATTCATCAACACGGCTGCAAGTAAAGGGACTATCATCAAGACCGGAACGACTATTAAATATTCAAGCGAGCGATACACGGAATCCCAAAACCCTGGGCCGCTCATCAGTTGAACGTAGTTTTGGAATCCGATGAACTTCCCAGAATTTCCGGGCGATGCATTTGTAAATCCCAGCCAAAAAGCGTAAATTGACGGGAAATAACTCCACATCAACAACAACACGAGCCCTGGTGTCAAAAGTACCCATGCAAACCATGCGCTGTGATTCTTCACCCCACCTTTTGACTTCTTAAGTGCGATAGTCATAGTCTGTATGCTCACTTGCAATCCTCCTAAATGACGAGTTATTTTAATTCGAATGATAGGAGCTGAAAGGATTGGAATTCATGAACTTAGGAAGTAACTATCCACCTCTTCCCCGAAAACAAATAATATATTAATATTATTATATATTTTCGATAAATTACTCTTTGTTTCTACTTATATTCCGTTTTAAACGTGCTGAAATATCACTACATTTCGTAATATAAAAGACAATTAAGGAGTGAGTGTATTGAACACCAACGTCTCTAAGGCCTCTAAGGCTTCCAAGTATCAAAAAGTGTATCAATATCTTTGTAACGAGATTGCATTCGGAACTTACAAACCCGGCGATATGATCCCCACCGAGGAAGAGCTAACGAAGCAGTTTAATGTCAGTCGTGTCACCACAAATCGTGCTCTCCAATTGCTGGTCAACGAAGGCATTATTGAACGGAAAGCCGGCATCGGCACGTTTGTCTCCAAACAGAATGAAAGAACCAAGACATCGGGCATGGAGAGTAACGTGTCGTCCATCGGGAAGCAAGTGCATAAAATCGGGCTCGTGCTTCCTTTTCTCAGCAGCATTTATGGACATACGATTCTCACTGAATTAGAACGACTCTGTTCCGACCACGATATGGTTCTGACAGTCGCTTGTTCGTATGCTGACCAAGAAAAAGAGAAAGTCGCTATCAATCGACTTGTCGACTCAGGTGTGGACGGACTCGTGGTATTTCCCGTCAACGGTGATTATTACAATGAAGCACTTTTAAAATTGCATGTCGAAAAGTTTCCGTTAGTGCTCATCGACAAAAACCTGCAGGGCATTCCATTCTCCTGCGTATCGACCAATAACAGAAAAGCTTCTTATGAATTGACATCTTATTTAATAAGTCTCAATCATGAAGAAATCGCCTTTGTGATGCCGCACTCTAATTTCACCTCGTCCCTAATCGAACGGCTCGATGGATATCGGCTAGCCTTGACCGAAGCAAACATCAGTATTCGCGAAGAGTACATTTTATCAGGTGTAGAAACGGTAAATGTTACCAATGATCAAGTCGACAACCGATACATCAAGATTCTCGAGCCATTTCTTCGCGATTATCCGCAAATTACGGCAGTGGTGGCGACGGACGATGCGATCGCGCAGAACATCTTGCAAGCAGCAAACGCTATCGGAAAGCATGTTCCAGATGACTTGTCGATCGTTTGCTTTGACGGGCCCGCACCTCGATGGAATAGTTGGAATTTCACACATATGGTGCAAGACGAGACAGGGATGGCGACAAAGACATTCGAAATTCTCAATGAACTCATGCGACGCGACACGAGAGATGCCGCACCATTGCACATTGAACTCGAAGCCTCATTCTATCTCGGAGAATCAACAGCAGAGCGGCGATAACTGGTCAGATGGAGACTCGCGATGGGTCAAAAACGTCGCAGGCCTCCATACTTACCCCACAAGATATCAATTAGATCCATTTTGCGGATTAGAAAGAATGTTGTTAACTGCTTGCGCAGCCTGTTGCAATGCAGCGGAAGGAGACATCTCCCCCTCTATCGCGTCATCCCAATACTGATTTAGTGCTTGTACTACTTGCGTCTGATTTGGAAAATCGGTGGTTTGACCTTGTAAAGTAGGCGAAGTGACAACTTTCTTGTTCGGATCATAGTACTTGTGCTGCAAATTCGTGTACGATTTGGCGACTGGATTTGTGATACCTTGCTCAAAACCCGGATTATTGAGTGCTTGTTCAGTATTTGCTCCAACATCCCCGCTTGTGGCTTTATAAAAAGCAAGTTGATTGGATACCGTTAGAAACTGCATCCCCAACTGAGCCGCTAATTTCGGGTGCTTAGATTGTGCACTTACGGCCCAATACCATCCACTCCCAACTTGTTCATGTGTTGCTGAATACGGACCGGTAATCGGT
Source organism: Alicyclobacillus fastidiosus (assembly GCF_026651875.1). Taxonomy (GTDB): domain Bacteria; phylum Bacillota; class Bacilli; order Alicyclobacillales; family Alicyclobacillaceae; genus Alicyclobacillus; species Alicyclobacillus fastidiosus. The sequence continues at coordinate 4,918,803 of NZ_CP104067.1, forward strand.
GGTCCCACTTTAATATCGTTCAAAATTGGTCCCCAACTATTTTGCAAATCACTGATCAGTCCCGATCCGTAAGTCGCGATTGCACCTTGAACAAATAAATTTGTAGGATCTGCAGACGAACCCGTATCCGGATCAAACGCACCTTGCTTGTAAGCATTCGCATACATGGTCAAGACCTTGACACCCTCAGGCGTATCAAATCCTGCCTTCTTGAAATTTGGAGTCAAAAGAGGTACTCCAAAATCGTACAACTCCAGGCAAGCACTGGAGCTGCCATAAGTCGTAGCCTCGGATTGCGGTTGAATCGGACTCAATGACCAATATGCCATTGGATCGGCCTTGTGAAACTTTATTGCGTCTTGTAAATTTTGTTGGACAGTAGTCGGAAGCGTAGTGATTCCAGCTTTTTTCAACAGGGCCATGTTATACATTGGTAAACTAGGAAGTGGCGTCGTCCCGTAAAACGGAAACGCATACAAATTACCATTTACCGTCATAGTCTGGACGGCTGCAGGAAAAAATGACGCAATTTGCGCCTTCGTCAAGTCGTTGTTCAAAGGTGCATAGTATTTATATAGTTGTTGCACAGGTGTGAACTCATTGATAAGGTCTGGGGAATTATTCCCCTGATACGCTGCAATTAATTTCTGATCAAAGCCAGTCGCAGGGACGTCGACCCAATTCACTGTCACTCCCGGATGTGCCTTTTCAAATTGCGAAATGACACTATCAATGTAGGGTTTGAATTTTTCCAATTGATAAGTCCACATGGTAAGTGTGATAGATTTCGAGCCACTGGTATTCGCTTTCGACGCACCTGTTGTGGTGTTAGCATTATTAGAATTCGTTCCGCAGCCTGCCACCAGCATCGCAGACAACGCACATGCCATTGATGCTACACCAACCTTTTTCATGCTTCTCAAATTGATCTCCCCTTCAACTTTAGTTACAGTACGTTTCTGAAAAAATCTAACAACTTATTATAATATAATATTCTTAATTATATTATAATAAGTTGTTTGTAGTATTGGCAAGCGCTTTCTCAACCCGTATTAAGCTTCAGAAAATAACTCAGAAGGCTACATGTGTTGCGTTTTATGACATCTTAGAACTGGACAAACAAGGAAAGAACGGTGTATTACTTCATCTGTTCATTTATCATATTATAGCTTAATTATATTTTCATATTATTTAAACCTCTTTGGGATATGAACGACATCGTCAAGCCCCGTGTCATGATAGGGTTAAAAGCCCGAACCGAAGACACGGTTTGTCGACGGTTGGCACACTAATATCCGTGGTTACCACATTTTCGTACCTACGTCCAAGGGCTGCCTCGGACTAGTGACGTGCGTCAGGCTCTGGGTCCGTCTGCATCTATGGTATCGCCATGTGCCAACAGATGAACGTTTGGTTCCTAAGAGTAATCTAGATTTTAGATCGATGCTCCTGTCAGCCGGAGAATCCCACCATCATCATCTTCCATGTTGTGACCTTAATCACACAATAAACACCCCCACCTGTTAGCAGGCGGGGATTAGTCAGCGCGTCTTTATTTGTGGATGCCACCCGTAATCCCTTTGGCAAACTCTCCGACCATGGCAGCAGCTTGCTCTAATTCCACCGTGAGCAAGGTATTCACCAATATATTTTCACGTGGACTCCTGTCGGATTGTTCGCGTACCGAATACACAACGTCGAACTCGGTTCATCCCATTCAAACTTTGCACCATCGTTGTGAACTTTGTCCTGGATCGTAATCTTTTGCGGCCTTTGTGGGCAGCGAAATCTGGCTATTCCATTCACGTTTTCGGGACCTCTGGCAACGAACTCGAACCCTTTATCCGTTCTAGATATTGATTCGATCCGTGATGATGCTGCAATTAGTTGAAGTTCTTGTTCTATTGCAGTCAAGTCATATAATAAAATGTTATCTCCGGGATAGAGCGTAATTCGATGTACAATTGGAAGGTTTGCGTCGAAAAGATTTACGTATGAACCGCTGAGAACTACAGGTTCTTGATGATAAGATTCATCCATAACGGAAGCAATCACGTACGGACCACGTTCCAAAACGAACGCGTTTGTCGGGCACCACTCTAGATGAACATCATCCACCGAACCGATGGCATCCTTCACCATGTCCCGAAGTCGGTTGGCCTTCACTCGTTCATGAGCACAGCTTGCAGGATGAATCGGAAAATAGGCCAAAATTCCCTTTCCAACGGAATATGAGCCTTCCGTTAGCGACGTTCGCAAACCCAAGCTCTCAAAGAGGTGTTCTGCTGGTGAGAGATACTTTCGTTTGCCATGGTTCCACCATTCCCGAACCTGATGGAAGCCATCACTGCCGTCACCGACATAAATTAAGATGCCACCGTCAAGTACCCACTGAGCCAACGAATTATGAAGGTCTGGAGATTCTGGTTTCATAAATTCATAGCTGAGCACGAGAATACGATAGTCGTCCAAATAGGCCGGAAATCGTTTAATATTGTCCAACTGGACCGGGCGCACCACAAGCCCGTGTTTGAGCAATGGTAGAGCCAACCCATAGAAAGGAGACCAATCCAGAAGGTCGTTAGAAGTTGAACCGTGAACCGAGTTCAATTCGGGTATCTTCCGTTGATACATCGCCGAGTCAGCAAGCAGTATCCCCACCTCAAGATGATGCTCCCGCCAGGAAATTCGCTTTTGATCCATATCCCCAAGCGTATGCATGACCACCAATAATTTGGTCGCATAATCGGCCGGTATATTTTCTCTACCAAGTTCGTCTTCCCGAGGGTATTTTCCATTGAACACTCGGCTTGGCCAAGGGCATACTTCAAAGCGTGAAATATGTGGATGGAACAAAGACGCCACCACAGTTTGGAAATAGTTTTGTTCGTAGTCTTTCCAAGTGTGTTTGGGATCGTCTTCAATGGGGTCGTGTAAAAACCACATCCGTCGGTTTGTACCCCGAACTAATTCCTGCATAATGCCGTATTCCAGAAAGGCGGTCTCAAACGTTCTTTCCTTACGAATCCCTTCGTAGACGTTTGGAGTCCTCGCGGTCCCCGTCCAAATTTGCGCGATGTAGCCATCAATCCCAGGCAAGTCCAATAAACGGGACTCGGGGCTGACAATCCGCCACTGCGTATAGTTGATCAAACTGTGCGTAGGGACATAGAAGCGAATGTTACGGTTGTATGTTACTTTTGCGTATTCTTTCAAAGTACTGCACATTCGATCCAGACACCGTGTGAACAAATACGCTTTCAAACGAGAGGCCCGGTACTGCGCATCCTCAGTTTCATGCGGAGGCTGCCACGGTTCCCTGTAATAGATTTCCCACTCCCTCTTGAACGCGTCCGAATAGCCTCCCTCCACCCAAAATTCTGGTTCTTCCAAATGGATAGATTCAACGCCGGCGTCCACGGCCACCCGTATTCTTTCTGTAAGGAAGTCTGCAAAGGCAATCGTCGGCACCATATAAGGAACGTCAATGCCGTGGCTGATATTGTCCCCCTTGGAGTTGCGCTGAGCTTCATCCCAATGTGCTCTTCCGTCTACCTTCCCATTCAAATAATCTTGATATTCTCCCCATGAGACACCGGTCATCAAATGTACGATGTATCCCTTGTCCCGCCACTGTTTGATTCGATCCGGCATGGTTTCATCAATACCGTAAACCATTACAAAGTCTGCCTGAAGATCATACGTGGGATGGTACGGCGATAATTCTTGAAATCCTGTACGTTCCTCCGAGCGATTTCTGGAAGTAATTCCCAAACCTACCAATCATAGATGATCATCCTAGCATGAACCAAACCATCCCTTGTTATCCAATGATTCCGGTTATTAATCCGTTGCCCCCGCTGCACCACTGTATATTGTGGTTTCGTCAATTTTCGCACCGGAACCGGGACCGTAGACTCAATCAATCCCGAGACCAACTATGACTGGGAAGTGATCTGACGGATAACGTCCGAGGTATTGCCTCTGATCGACTTCAAACCGGAACGGGTGAATGTCCGGTGTAAGAAACACGTAGTCAATCGTCTCACCATCCGTCCGTCCACTAAATCCGTGAAACGTTGCTGCCCGCGTTTGGCAATGATTTATAACACTAGCATCTGTCAGTTTAACTCGATTGTCAGCTAGATTCTGCTGCCCGCTCAAAAATTGAACTACCGGATTATCCGGCGTAGAGTTTAGGTCGCCCATCAAAATGGCTGGACATTGATGTTCCTGCGTAAATGATTTCAGAAATGAAGCAATGAGAACCGCGCCGTGTTCACGGGCCGATTGACTCATATGGTCGAGATGGGTATTTAGGATGAGCAATTGGCTCGCTGGAACCCTATTCTCCGACACGAGTACCCAGGTACAGATTCGAGGACACGCCGAATCCCAGCTTGTGCTCGGGACGCTTGGTGTCTCGGAAAGCCAAAATTGCCCGGATTTTTTAATCGATAGGACTGAAGAACACACGTATATCGCGCAGTGTTCGTCCTGATCTTTTCCGTCGCGGCCTTTTCCGACCCGTTCGTAGCCTGCAAGGAATATCTTAAGATCGTCCATCATGGGTACAAGAGCCTCTTGCACACCGATGATGTCTGGACCATGCTCACGTATCACTTCTCCTACACTAGACACCCTACGTGGCCATGCGTTTACCCCATCGCGCTTGACATGAACCCGCAAATTCATCGACATGACAGTGATATCCATGATTCTCAACCCCGCTTTCCAAAAGATGGTTTATGGAATTTTCATAACAAACTTGGTCACATATTGCCCGAGCGCACACAAATGTTCTAATATTACAGATCAGAACTTAAATCCTTTGTGTCTACTTCAGAGGACGTAGTTCAATTAAAATTCAATCACTATCACTCATCTATTTCTCTTTGAATGAATGCTTGTAAGCCAAGAGCCATTGCCCCACACAATCCAGCGTTATCTTCTAATCCAGGTGGAATAATATAATGATCGATATCCGAAAGTAGCGCCTCCGAACTGACATAACCATTTAAATTTTTCTGTACCTCGGTACGGATTAGGGGAAATAACTGCTTCTGATGCATCACGCCGCCACCTAAGATGATTTTCTTTGGCGAAAGCATCAGAATTGCGGAGGTAACTGCCTGACCAATATAAAATGCTTCAATATCCCATGCAGAATGGTTTGTCCCAAGGTCACTTCCTTTAATATTCCATCTCTTTTCAATAGCAGGACCTGAAGCCATCCCTTCCAAACAATCCCCATGATATGGACAACTCCCAACAAACTCATCATGTGGGTGACGTCTGATTAGAAGATGTCCCCCTTCAGGATGAACAAGGCCATGGACAAGTTTTCCCTCAGTATATACACCTATCCCGATCCCGGTACCGATTGTGAAGTACACGCAGCTATCTGAACCCTTGGCGGCACCCCATGTTGCTTCTCCTAATGCCGCAGCGTTTACATCTGTATCCCATCCAAACGGAACATGAAATTCCTTTTTTAATTTCCTTAAAAAAGGATACCTCGCCCAACCTTCCTTTGGAGTTGTTGTCACGTATCCGTATAAGGGACTAGCGGGGTCAATGTTAATCGGCCCGAACGTCCCGATTCCGATGCAATCTACTCTTTTATCTTGGAAATACGCGATCACTTCATCGAGTGTCTGATCCGGTTGTCCGGTCGGTAAGCTGATTCGATCCTCGATGAATCCGTCTTCATTTCCGTAGCCGCAAACAAATTTTGTACCTCCTGCTTCAATAGCACCGATACGCACGCCATGTTCCTCCCTTGTGATTCCGTAAGTCCAACGAACGATTCAATCCCAAAGTAATTTTACACACGCACAGGTATCATCCTGGTGGCGATTTTCTTCGGGTAAGATACGCTTTGGCATTCTACGTCTATGTTATCTCCCACAGCGATCATTTCCGGGGTACCGCCGGACTGCGCGGGACGCATTATACGCTATTGATAGAAATTACTCCTTACAAAAGCCTTAAAAAATCTTGGCTGGATACCACTTCTATGCATGGAAAGATGCACTTTCCCGTGTTTGCTGGTATCGCTCCGTTTGAGCGATCTCATTTCCGAGCAAACAAAGGAGGGACTTGCTTGCTGCAGCTAAAAGGAGAGGAAAGACAACAATCAATTATGAAAGTCACACGGGATCATTTACATTCATTCGCTGCATAGGATGAGTCGGACCTGTCAAGAGGCACTGTAATACTTTCAAGGTTCCGCAAAACTCTAACTTGATGGTATGTGTAAAGTGACTCCATCAATGACGTGCAGCATTCACTAACGGGACGGAAGCCGTCGATTGAGCAACTTGAATTCGACAGGGAAGTACGACTGGTTCCAAAGCCTTCTCTTTGTCAGATGACCATAGGTCATCCAATATTCGAACACAGTGGCGGGCCATTTCAGCTTCATCCTGAACCACATGCGTAAAGTCCCAAAAACCATTCTTGACTGGGCCACCATCAAAACAAACAATGGAAAGCTCTTCAGGAACTTTTCTGCCGATGTTTAAGCTCGCGTCGTAAACATTCTGAGCAAGGCTATCCTCCACGGCGAAGACTGCGGTGACTTCTGGGTGTTTGTTTAAAAAGTCTGAAATCCCATTCACTTGTTGACCTTTCCCATTACTGATACGGCCTTCACTTAACGTCAGATGATATTCGGATTCGGCTGTGATCCCATGGCTCTTCAGACTATCTATAAAGCCATCAAACCGATCCATTAGTGTGGAAGTCCCATGGAGCGGTAAAGAATAAAAGGCAATATTCTTGTGTCCAAGAGAAATGAGATAGTCGGTCAGTTCCTTAGCTGCACCATAGTTATCACTGGTGACGTAAGGAAGCGGAATTCCCGGGAGCGACTTGTCAACAAGAACGACGGGAAATCGATCAACGCGCAAGCTTAAAATTGCATCGTTATAATACGGTCCATTGACCGGCAGAACAATCAGCCCCTTGACGCCACATTCAACCAGTCGATGAATGCATGCTTGCTCATTTTGTTGACTACCATAACTTGCGGCCAAAACGATAGACATTCCTCGTTTATTCAAGATTTGTTCTGTGGTAGATACTATGGTCTGACCAAAAGTACCTGTGAGGAACGGAACGACAATGCCTACGAGCGGTAATCCTTCCGGAATGGAAGAATTATTCATCTCTCTACTAGAACTTGTATTGTCAGGTGAACGTAACGCATCCGACACGGGTCTAGTTTTACCAACAAATGTACCAACACCCGTCTTGCGAGTAACAATTCCCTCCGACGCTAGAATTTGTAAAGCACGATTAGTCGTAATCCTACTCACGCCGAACTTCTCCATAAGTTCTGATTCCGTGGGAAGTATTTCACCCTCTTGGAATTGTCCATTTTCTATGGCATTTTTTATTGCATGATAGACTTGCAAATATAGTGCACCCTTAGGCATTTAAATTCTCCAACCTTATCTCGAATTTTTAATATTAGGAGTACGGGAGTAACGGAGCACCACACTTTTTGTTTTCCGTTGCTCCCTGCATCCCAGATACGCCAATCAACGCTCCCTCCGGATTCGGCAACAGGTTCCTTAAAACCGAATCTACCGGGTCTTCCGTGAACTTACACCCTAGTTTTTACGGTGTTCAATTTGAGTATATCTTAACCAGCAGCTCCATGAGACAGATTACCGCGATTAACCAACAAAATTGACACATAAGTTGTTGTCAATCGAAAAGTTGACCACCTTGCAAAAGGAATGATTATCTCCCTTTTCACAAGATATCCTGGCTGTGAACGCTAGAGACCAGCTGGGTCCATTAGAATGCGAAGTTTTTAAAACAATCTCTAACGCGTCCATTACCCGCGGCCTCGCATAAAACGGCCTACTCATTCACAAGCATCTTTCGGGCCGTAGCGTAGTGGCAGGCCACTTGATGATAGCTCGTGACTGAATCCAACTTGGGACGTTGTTCGAGACAATCTGCCTGGGCAAATGGGCATCTGGCAGCAAATGGACATCCTATAGACCGCTCGTCAAGTGTGCCAATCTCGAAGGATTTTGGCAGCACTTCTTCAACCCGCCGCTCCCGTCCAGCAATCAACGGCACCGCTGAAATCAGTGATTGTGTATAAGGATGCATGGGGTTCCTTAAAATTTCATCAGTCTGCCCAAACTCCACAATATGGCCTAAATACATCACTGCGATTTTACCCGTAATGGAAATGTAACGTGCCACACGGAAATCATGCGTGATAAAAAGGAGACCCAAATTCCGCTCCTTGGACACCCGCTTGAGATAATCGAGAATTTCAACGCGTAAAGAGACATCCATCATCGAGACTGATTCATCGGCAATGAGAAAATCGGGGTTTACCGAAAGAGCGCGCGCAATGACGAGTCTCTGGCGCTGCCCACCTGACAATTGATGTGGATATTTATCCAATGTCTCCCGAGCATTTAAGCCAACGAACTCCAACAGTTCCTCCATCTTATGACTCAATTCATGACGTGACACAAGCTTATGATAGAGAAATGCATCCGCTAAAGATGAACGGATTTTGCGAACCGGGTTTAAAGCAGCATAGGGATCCTGCGGCACAACCTGAACCGTTTTCGCCCATTTTGTACGCTCCTTTTGCGAACGCAAATGAACGGGCTCCCTATCTAGAGAGATGGCTCCTTCCGATGCATCCGTCAGCCCTGCAATGACCTTCGCGAGCGTGCTCTTACCGCAGCCACTTTCACCGACCACCGAAATGAACTCTCCTCGCCGCCACGTCAAGTTAATTTGATTGACAGCATTGAATATTTTACTCTTTTTAGCAGCCGAACCTTTTAAATTAAAGCGCTTCGTGACATCCTTTAGCTCAATCATCCTTGACTTGTCGCCTCCATCTTTGCCAAGTGACAGGCAACTTCTACGCTATTGTCTAATTGCACCCGAGGCGGTTCGATCTCTGAACAAGTAGGAATCCGCAATTCACACCGTGATTGAAACGGGCAGCCACTTGGAATATTATTCAGGTTAACCGGACTCCCTTTAAGTGCTTTTGTATAATCCACTTCACCGACAAGCGGCGGGATCGAACGAATGAGTCCACGCGTGTATGGATGTGAAGGATAACGCATCACTTGTTTCGCCGGTCCTTGCTCAACCACGCGTCCTGCGTACATGACCATCACAGAATCGACAACCTCACTAATCACGGAAATGTCGTGCGTGATAAAAATGAGAGAAATTTCTCTTTCCTTGCGGATTCGATTTAGGATTTTTAAAACGGACGCCTGGCTTATCACATCTAATGCAGTTGTCGGTTCGTCTAATACGATGATTTCCGGATCTAGCAGTAATGCCAAACCGATGCTTACGCGTTGCTTCATTCCACCGGACAGTTCATGCGGAAAAGAGTTCATTACACGATTGCCGTCTAGATGCATCATATCGAACAACTCAAATGCTTTTGCGCGTGCCTTATTTTTGGCTAAACGATGCGCATGCGCGATGTCATCCACCTGTTTGCAGATTCGTAGCAATGGATTAAGGGTGTTTTGTGAAGCTTGGAAGACCATCGAGATCTTGCTCCAATAAAATTTACGACGCGTCTCTCCTTTGATATCTAAAAAATTAGGACCACCAAAGAAGTGAACTTTGCCGCCCGATATTCTACCCGGGTCGGGTACACTATTGAATAAGCCAAATGCAATGGTGCTTTTTCCGCTCCCGCTTTCACCAACAATCCCCAGGCTCTCGCCTTTTTGAATCTGAAAACTCACATCTTTCACAGCGCGAACGACACGTGTTTCAGTGGGGAATTCGATCGTTAAATTCTGGACATCTAATATGGTTTCCACGCCAACGCCTCCTAGTGCGAAACGCGTAAACGCGGATCTACCAATTCATTCACCGCATCTACGCACAATACGATCCCTGTCTGTAGTAGCACAATCGCCAAGATGGGTGCAGCAAGAAAGAGAATTGATTGTGTACTGTACATTGCACCAGAACTCCCCGTAGCAAAATTTAGCATGACACCCCAGTTGTCTGCTTTAAAAGGGACAACTCCGAGGAAAAACAGACCGACTTCACCATAGATGGCACCCGTGATAGCGAGCATCAAGTGCGTCCACACAAAAGGCATCAAATTGGGGGAAATATCATGAAACAGAACGTACCATCGTCCCAAGCCGAGCCCGCGCGAAACTTCGATAAAGCTCCGCTCCCGCAAACTCAAAACCATCGAACGAATGGCGCGGGCTAACCCACCCCAACTTGTCAGACTCAGCAGCAATGCGAGAACGACCAGATTACTCATTCCCAGACTCACCGCCAAAATTAGGAGCAGCGCAATCGAAGGAATGGTCAGAACCAAGTCTGTGATCCGCATGAGGATGGTGTCCACCACACGCCCTAAATAACCTGCTGCCAGACCGATTATGGTTCCGATTGCCATGGTGAAACAGGCAGCAAGGGCTGCCACCCATAGTACGGTCGCTGCACCTTGCACAATTTGTTGCCAAACATCACGCCCGGCGTAATCGGTCCCCAGCGGGTGATGCCAAGATGGACCTGCATAGATATCATTCGGATTAACGTTGGGTGCATGTGGGTAAAACAAGTTGCCGAACAGTGCCATGAGAACAAAGAACAAGAGGAAGACCAACCCAACCAGCCGTGATGGACGACGCTTAAAGACTTTCCAAGCAATTAACATTGCCCTTCCCCCCTTATGCTGTGATACGTGGGTCTAATTTTGAATAAGCGAAGTCAGCAAGTAGGTTGGCCGCGATAATCGTAGCAGTGGTCAAGATGAAACAACCTTGCATGACAGGATAATCGCGCGTGTTGATGGCAGTCGCCAAGAGGTTCCCAATCCCAGGAAAAGCATAAGTTCCTTCAATAAAAATAGAACCTCCAAACATCGCACCTAGACTAATCATGAAACTTGTAAATAAGGGTAAAATCGAGTTCCAGCCAAGATACCCCATCAGCGTATCCTGCGGTAGTCCGCGTAATCGAGCAGCCATCATAAAATCCTCTTTCAGTACCGTGACAGTCGATGCTTTCATCAACAAAGTCCATGAACCGAACCCTGTCAGCACATAGGTAAACACGGGCAAGATCATGTGATACAAAAAACTCAAGATAAAGGGTCCGTTCAACCCGGGTACCACATCGATACTGTACGCCCCGGAAGAAGGAAACCAGTGAATCAACACGGTAAAGATGTATAACAGAGCCACAGCCATGACAAACTGCGGAATCGCGTGCGCGACCGAGCCCACATTGTCGATCACGCTACTACTCCACCGTTCCCTCCAGGACGCACTCATCACACCGAACAGCACCCCAATGATGAAACTGATAAGCAGTCCAATGGAGACCGTAATGAGCGTCCATGGTAATGCGTTAAAAATCAGGTGAGTGACGGGAACGCCCGTCTGCATAATTGATTGACCCATATTTCCACGGATGATTTGACCCAACCATTGAATATACTGCTGCCACAATGGCTGATTCGGAATCACATTAAGAATGATACGAACCTGATCCATCGCCTGGCTGGCTGGAACCCCCTTCTGAATCAATTGTAGATACATCACCTGGACAGGACTACCAGGCATCAGGCGAACTAAGAAGAATGTCAGAGAGGCTACCACGAATATCGTCGCGATCGCCATCAAAATTCGTTTTATCCATTTCATCCCCGGTCAAGCCTTTCTCGATTGGTTTGCCATTTAAGGAACAGCCGCAACCCGACAGTGGTTACCAACATCAGCATTACGGTAAAAAGTAGGGCAAACAAATCCAGGAACTTTGAAGCTGGCGCGGTCGCGCCGAACAACGTGATAATTTCTAACACAAGTAAAAATAGGGACCAGATGAAGAAGAATCGCGCTCCGGTAACCATCTTCTCCAAAACATGCCCGCGGTGAGTAAGCTCCTTCATCACACGACCAACTCCTTCAATTTGGATTTTATTTCTTCGGTTTCATCAAACCTAACGTTTCAAAGACGACAAACGGTGTATGATACGAATAACAATTTTCAATAGCCAGATTATTTGTGTAATCGGGCCAGGTCCAATTGGCCGAGGAAATGGTGCGTCCTGCCGCTTGCCCCCAAATCGGGATCAATGGCACATCATAATTGGTTGTTTTGGCAAGTTGGTAAACGATGTTCTTTTCCTTTTGCTGTGGCATGTCTCCCAAAAGTTGTACGCTTAAAGCCATGGGATTGACCGTGCCTAGCCCAGGGACATTGATACTCTCCGGAATGGCCTCTTGCTGTTGATTCTGGGCCGTCGCTGTATTCTTCAATTGTCCCGTTGTCGATACCTGATAGTTATTATCACTGATATACAACTGATTGTAAGGCGCCGATGGATTAACATCCCCGCCGCCCCACCAGTTCGCATACACGGCATATTTTCCCAGGGGAACTTCCTGCGTCCATGTTGTGGTATCAACGACCGCTGTTTGCGCGTTAATGCCTTCTTTCTGCAACTGCGTAGAAATCGCATTCACACCGGCAAGCCAATCGGAAAGGTTGGGTACCGTGAGGTTGAAGGTAAACGGTTTTCCGTTCGGCATTACCCAGCCACTTGATGTCTTTTTAAACCCTGCAGATTCGAGTAGCTGTGCCGCTTTGTTCTGATCATAATTGTAAGCACTCAATGAGCTTAACTGGTTTGGCGTGAGCCATTGATTTTCCACGCTTGGGATCATGCCAGTAATCGTACTGGTGTTGAAATATCCAATGGGTTCACCAATTTCTTGCGCAGCAGGCCTGTCAATCGCGTAAGCCAGGGCCTGCCGGACTTTTACATTGTTAAACGGCGCTACATTCTCATTGAAATATAAAGCCATACCGCCAGTCCCTGGTGCAGAAATGTAGGAATTCTGATGCACCTTCATGACCTGCTTGTAGACTACTTGCGAATAGCCAACACCAGCATAGTCCAGCTGACCATTCTCAAGTGCACGCCACGTCACGTCGTTGGTAGTTTGATTCAACGCAATCACTTTACCGGCATTGACGTTATTGGCAAATAGATAATCCGGGTTCTTTTGATACAATTCTTGAGATGAGCTCGTGCGTACAAGCGACCAAGGCCCATTGTAAATCAGATCTGAAGCCGACATATTCGCACTTTGTGCCTTTGTGGCGTATTGTGTCAGCTCTGCGGTCGCATTCTTTGTCGATTGAGCATTCGGATTGCCGTTCCAATCCCTGACCAAAGACCAGAGGTTGCTTGGAATGAATTTTTTGTAAACCTTTGCAGGGAAAATCTCGATATTGTTCAAAATTTGACGTTCAAACATCACAGTGCTATACAAGGTATTCAGATCACGCGTGAACTCAATCGTGTGACTATTCACGATCTTCATACCACTCAAACCCCAACTTTCGGCATTACCGGTCAAAAGTTGAAGCTCAAAGGTGACGTAGACATCTTCCGCTGTCACCGGAGAACCGTCCGACCATTTAGCTTTTGGATTGATGTTGACTGTAAATGTCTTTCCGTCTTTACTCATTTCCCAATTACTAGCCAATACTTTCCAATAGTCATAGTTGCCTGTGTATTTGTACCAAGCCAACGGTACGTAGGACAAATCATTTTGAATGATGTTGTTCGAGCCGAATGGATTGGTCACACCGTTTGTGGTCCAACCACCCGCATAAGAGAGAGTGGCATTTGCCTGCTGACTATTCCCTGTTCCATCTTTGGTTGTCGCACCTTGCGAACACCCGGAGACAAGTACGATTGCTGCACCCGCTATCAAAGAGATTCTGGTTGCTTTTTTGACACGATTATTCATCAATGAACCCCCTCATCAAGTGTCAAACGGATAAAAGTGTTAAAAGAAAACGAAATGGCTTAAATCACCTAACAAGTCTTACGGTTTGAATTTCAAATGGAGTGAAGCTCAGTTGCATACCTGGTTTTCCATCCCGAATGAGTGTGATTGGCTGTTCCATCAAATCCGCAATAAACGCTTTTTCGTAAGGCAGAGATACAGAAACCGTCACTTCAACTTTAGAACCAGCAGTTTCGTATAAACGAATAATGAGATCATCGTTGTCTTCCGCCTTCTTGATGGATTCAATCATCACACTGGTAGAGTCAAGCGAAATAAATGAATCGGAATGTGATGTACCAATCTCCATCTCCGCATCCTCAACGATATGAAGCGGTACATTGAGCTCATATCCTGCACGATAAACTTGGGCTTGAACAAAATCGCCAGCGTGTGGGAAGAGACTATACGTAAATTCATGAACCGCTTGGTCCGCCTGTTCCCCAGGATAAGACGTGCTCCGCAATAGATTGATATCCAAGGTATTTTCGTGAGCTCGATGCCCATACTTACAATCATTTAACAGTGCTACACCGTAATCCGATTGCGACAAATCGATCCACTGGTGTGCACATATTTCGTCCTTGGCGAAATCCCACATCGTGTTCCGATGCGTCGGACGTTTCAGATGTCCGAACTGAATTTCGCAGTTGACGTGATCTGTATGGATATCAACAGGAAAAGCTGTACGAAGCATCTTTTCAGACTCGCGCCAATCCACATGTGTGATAAAATCGATTTGGCGACTGTCCAACGTCAATACAATCTTCTGAATCAGTTCAGATTCACCCGTACGATAGGTCTGTTGGACAATGGCTTGCGGCCCTTCAGTATAGGCTCGCACTTCCTGCAAAGTGAGCCTCATGGAATCCATTTGCCTGTAATCTGTCGGAAAATCCCAAGCATTTGCACTGTCTTGATAAACCGAAAGCAAATTCGCGTTCTGTCCAGCGGCAACCACTTCTCGCTGACACTCTTTGTCAAAAATAGAGCTAATGGAACCGTCTGCATCAAATCGAACACAGAGTAGGTCGTTCTCTAAGCAATCCTGTTCGGCATGTAATTGACTTACATTTGGCAGTGCATCTACTTCTGCCTTATCTCTACTAATAACTTGGTAGCCCATCGATGGGACGGTCGCACGCATCCACTGATCTTTGATGTACACCCATTCGTTGCGCGTCCATGGCAAAGAGTTAAATAACACCACGGATGAGCCTATCCCATTCCCGGCGGCAGGTTTTAAGAGGCTACGATAGCACGCATTTGTCAATTCGGTGACCCGTCCTAATAGGACTTTGTATTGCGCTAACGATTCATCATAGACACGCTTAATCGAAGAGCCAGGTAAAATGTCATGGAATTGGTATAGGAGTACCTCTTTCCAAATAGCCTCAAGCTCCTCAGCTGGATAGGTATATCCACCGTGTAACGATGAGAGCACTGCTGCGAATTCAAGCTCTCGCAAAGCTTTCTCCATCTTACGGTTGTATCGCTTGTTACGAGCCTGAGACGTCAATGTGCCTTGATGTAATTCGAGATATAACTCGCCACGCCAGGTTTGGAAGTGCTCAGCGCAGCTACTTAGTTTGTCGAAGAAGTCAATCGCCGGCTCTTGAACTACCGGCGATAAACCCTGAAGATTCCGTTCGCGGCTAAGACGCTCCAAATGTTCTTCGCCAGGCCCACCACCACCATCACCAATGCCAAATAGCATCAGACAATGTTCAGAAACGTTACCATCCAAATACTCTCTTTCTGCCTTCAAGATAGATCTTGGGGCAGCAGGGCTGTTATAGGTGTCCTCTGGCGGCATATGGCTAAGTACTTTGCTACCATCGATTCCCTCCCACCAAAACGAATGGTGCGGATGATCGTTATACTTGTTCCACGACAGTTTCTGAGTCATCATGTAATCGACTCCAGACTTCTTCAGAATTTGCGGCAAACTTGCCGTATATCCAAAGACATCTGGCAGCCACAGGACCTTTACGTCAATATCGAACTCTTGCTGGAAGAACCGCTTCCCATACAATATTTGGCGTACTAAAGCTTCTCCACCCGCTAAATTGGAGTCCGGCTCTACCCACATGGCGCCCTGGACCTCCCAGCGACCTTCTTTCACACGCTGTTTTACTTGTCGGTAGAGTTTCGGATGCCTCTCCTTGATCCACTGATAGAGTTGTGGTTGACTTGCACCAAACACGTAATCTGGATAGCGCTCCATCATGCGCAGGGCTGTAGAGAACGTTCTTGCTCCTTTTCGCATAGTCTCGCGAATTGGCCACAACCATGCCAAATCGATATGTGCATGACCGACTGCACTAACGGTCAAAGATGGATCCCCGCCTTGTTTCTGAAGCTCCGGAGCCAGCCATCGACGCGCTTTGTTAACGTTTTCATTTGTGATTTTTCCGAACAGACTGACTTCATACAATTTTTGCAGGATACGTTTTCTACGTACCGCCTGTTCAGGGAGATGCTCAGCTAATTCGAGTAGTACTTCCACGTCATAGTAGAGTTGTCTCATCTCTTCGTGACATATTGCAATATCAGCCTCCTTGATCCTCCCACTCCGATAATGACCAAAAAGGTCATTGTTCCCTGCATCCCCCCACAAATCAATCACTTCGTCACCACGAGCGTTCTCACTAATGTGTACGACACGCTTCCCCGGCAAACCTAAACTTAAATCAAATTCTGAATTGACATTGGTCAGCCCCTGAAAGGGCGTTCCTTCCTCGTCAACTAAGCAAACTTCACCGTTGACATCGATGAGCAAGACTATCTTTTGCCCCACTGCTTCTTCCGGGACAGCGCCTTCAAAATGGAACCAAGCACAGTCCCAACGTTCTCCCCATTTGTCCCCTGGTGTAAGAACACGTTTGTTTCCTGACATACGGTTGTCATATGAGACGGGCTCTGGAGTCACCCATGCGGTCACCGAAAGTGCCGAAATTTTAGTATAGATCTTCTCTTGAATGCGGTTACACATGTGCCGTAGTTGATTGATGTTGATGTTCTCATATGGCATAAACCTAAACACCTTTCACTACTTAAAAATCGGAGTTTTTAAAGCTATAAAACTGGATTTGGTTTTCATTCGACCTTGGCAACAACATAACCAAAAATAACTTGCATTCCGACATTTCAAAGCTCGTTTCATGCTTGGCAGATTCTCACTTTATCCTCAATCGTGATCTCGACCCTCGTCGCACGAATCTGCCTGCCATCCCCCCTCTCCCGAAATGACCTTACGTCATCCTGTTAATTTTCATTGACACGTTAGTCACTCGCTGGAAGTGTAAGGTTCAACAATTTAATTCATAAAATTCGCACATTTGATATTATAATATTTATCATGCCTAACAATTTACGTTCACGCATTCCAACACAAGCATATTTCGAGAAAACATATATAGAACTATACGGATTACAGTGACGTCCTCCAATTGAAATATGATATATATTATGTTTAATATTGATAATAGAAAGATAATTCACACAATATCCTTTGTCAATATTGTGCGATAGCTCATTTCAAATCTTACTGAGAGGACGTTGAACCACTGAAACGTTAGCGAGGGAATTTAGGGAAACACAGTGACCCAGCTGAATCCAAATTTGATATTGAAGTGTTGGCCATGGTTAACAATCGACGGAATCAAAGCGAAATCAATGTTGCGCGCGGTTGGGCGCACAAAGTTCAAGGATACCCTAAATAAGAGGAGAATGTACGATGTCTCGTCAATTTCGCGCACCTGCTGTTCCCCTCACCACAGTCGATCCCTATTTCAGCGTTTGGTCCATGTCTGACGAACTGCACGGTGATTTTACACGGCATTGGACGGGTAGACGTCACTCGATGACCGGGCTGGTTGTGATTGATGACACTGTTTGGCGGTTTCTCGGACGAGTTGAACCGAATCCGGAGCACTACTACGCAGAACCGCCTGCTATGACGCAGATTTCGGTTGAAATTGCTCCTGTATCATCTGTTTATACGTTCGAGGCAGCTGGTATCCGCTTGCGCGTCGACTTTACTACGCCGCAATTGGCGCACAATCTCAGCCTTCTCTCACGCCCGGCGTCGTATGTCACGTTTGAGGTACAGTCCAAGGATGGACGAGATCACGATGTGAAGATTTACTTTGATGTATCCGCAGAATGGTGCGTCGATTCCACCAATCAGGCCGTTGTTGCTCAACAGATGACAGATAATGGCCTTCGCGTGATGGCAATCGGTCACGAGCAACAGGATTACCTCAATCGTTCCGGTGACGATCTACGTATTGATTGGGGGTACTTTTACTTGGTTGTACACGACCAACCGACCGCCATGACTCAGATTGGCCCTGTTACACAGCGCAAGGAGTTCGCCAAATCCATCGCTTGGGAGCCATACGCTGGGGATTTCTCATTTGGACCAGTCAACCACGACCATCCAGTGATGAGTTGCGTGTTGGATTTCGGATTGGTGGGTAAATTGGCGGCTTCTCAATTCATCGTGTTGGCCTATGACGACATCTACAGTATCGAGTACTTTCACGTGAAGCTTAAAGCCTTATGGACGTACCAATTCAGCACAACCCAGGACTTGCTGTCGGCCGTCGTGCATGAATACGACGAAGTCATGCGCGCTTGCCGGGCGTTTAATCGCGACTTGGTGTCGAATGCGATTCAATCGGGCGGTCAGAAGTACGCCGACTTACTATCTCTTGCGTACCGCCAGGCCATTGCAGCCCACAAGCTTGTCTTAG
Organism: Alicyclobacillus fastidiosus; assembly: GCF_026651875.1. Taxonomy (GTDB): domain Bacteria; phylum Bacillota; class Bacilli; order Alicyclobacillales; family Alicyclobacillaceae; genus Alicyclobacillus; species Alicyclobacillus fastidiosus. Next base: position 4,937,416 of record NZ_CP104067.1, read on the forward strand.
ACGAAAACGGGGCTGTGCTATTTCTCTCAAAAGAGTGCTTCAGTAATGGATGCATTGCAACAGTCGATGTCAGTTACCCCTCCATTCCCCTCTTCCTCCTATACAATCCGGAGCTTGTTAAAGGAATGATGCGGCCTATATTCAAGTACGCTGCGAGCGACGTCTGGCCGTTTAACTTTGCGCCTCATGATGTCGGCCAGTACCCACTAGCCAATGGACAGGTCTACTCAGGTACCCGCATCGAGGGACAAATGCCTGTCGAGGAGTGTGGCAACATGCTCGTGATGATGGCGGCTGTCTGCCTAGTCGAAGGTGACGTTTCATTTGCCAATGAGAATTGGTCCCTCATTTCTACGTGGGCCGAATACCTGTTGAATCACGGTTTAGACCCTGACCATCAACTCTGTACAGACGATTTTGCTGGACACCTGGCTCACAACGCAAACCTCTCCATAAAAGCCATCATGGGAATCGTCAGTTATGGGCTGCTGTGCGGCATGATGGGGGATAAGGACAAGGAACAAGCGTTGCTCAATACAGCCCGCCAGATGACGAGTACGTGGGAAGAAATGGCACGAGAGGGAGAGCACTACCGTCTGGCATTTGACCAGCCTGGTACCTGGAGTCTCAAATACAATCTCATTTGGGACGTGATTTTTGACACGAACGTGTTTGACCCACGAGTACGCCAGAAGGAAGTTCAGTGGTACTTCAAAATGCAGAATCAATACGGTATTCCGCTCGATAATAGAAGGCCGTACACCAAGTCGGATTGGCTTGTGTGGGTGGCCTCGCTCAGCGATAACGACGAAGATTTTGAACGGTTGATGGATCCGCTGTGGGACTTTGTCAATGAATCACCTGACAGGGTTCCGTTTACAGATTGGTATGACACAGTTACAGGTCGATGGATCGGCTTTCAACACCGCAGTGTAGTCGGGGGACTTTTTATCAAGCTGTTGAAAGACAATTGGGAGAAATTAACCAGTCACGTTGATTGAGCGAAACGCGTGCCCTGTCCAACGAGTTACCTTGGTACATCGTACTAGATGTTAGCGCTTAACTTAGGGGGGTGATGAAAACATAACCGTAAAATTGCTATACCTGGTTTGACTAGCCTTACACAAGACAGGAGGATTTACAAATGTCGAAACACTCAGTTAAGTCTATGTTAGCTATTAGCGCTGCCTTGACTACGGGGCTGATCACATTGTCTCCAACACTGGCTGCGGCAGGGGTGGAGCCCAGTCAACAAGTAAATCAAACTACGCCGGCAACCCAAAACCTTTGGATTAAGTTCTCGAAGGCCAAGACTTTGCTGACAGCGGATATCCAGAACTCCAGTCCAGACGTGCAACTGGCGGCCACCACCCTGCGGGTGCATATAACCAGCAACAACGTTCAAGTCGAATTTATCTTTTCCAGCGGCCGGAAGACGAATTCTGGTTGAAAAATGCTGTGCCGAAGGATATCGAAGTCAAACAGTTGTCTTACTCGAATAGTGACCCCAATGGAGTACTGAAAGCCTTGCTAACTCAGTTTGGTAAGGATGTGAAAGGTGCAATTATTACTGATCCGAACAATCCGGACACAGTGAATGTCGCCACGACCATGGCTGGCATCGACGACGCAATGGTCATTACGCCCAGCCAAGAGACGTTGGTTGAGAGCTACGGTATCAAAATCCTTCACGATTTTCGAGACGATCACCTAACGGGTACTGTGGCTACGTATCAGTGGGCGGTCCAACATTTACTTCCTCAGACCACGAACAAAGACTTAGTCATGCTGGACCCGAGCATTCAAGGGTACATTCGAGATTACGCTATTGCTACGAAATCATTTGTGTTTTATTTGACCTCAACGGATCCTGACCAGAAGGCATTGATGGATGAAATATTAAAATACACGCCATCAAACACCCCAATCCTTGGTTATATCCCAAATGAGGGCCCCGACGTCGCGGAACTTAGTAGCCAGGGTCATTTTCTAAACGCCTCTGACTACCTGGACAATGAGTCGGTGTGGGCTTCGATGCCAAGTCCTCCGAGTCTCAAGCAACCTAAGCTTCCAGCCGTTAATGCAAAGTCCAACACTGTATATGTAGCCTTTTTGGTCAGCGATGGGGACAACGCGCAATACGTCCAACATCGCATGCAGAATCTCTGGCAAGACCCAGATTTGGGTAAGGTACCTGTTGGATGGACGATTGCACCAGGCATGATTAATTTCGCGCCAACAATCATTTCCTACTACTACAAACATCTACCTAAAAACAGCGAATTGCTTCCAGGTCCCTCGGGAATTGGCTATGCGACTGCCGAAACCGGTTCAAACTTGGAACAATTTGCAAGTCTAACCGGAGAAATTATGCGACGTGATGATATGAGTACTGTGGATTATTGGGGTTCGCCGACGGCTCTGGACACATTTGCGAAAGCCTCTGGCGTATCGAACATTTCTTTTGACGCGCCGCTGGCTTACGAAACCGTTGGACACACTGTGATTAATGAGCAAACCAGCGGTTACATTTCGGATCCAAATGATTTATTAAATACAATTGAGCAACAAGCTGCGACTGAGCAACAAGGTAGTCCATTGTTCCTTGAGCCCTTAATTGATGCATGGAATTTAACCCCCACCGATATATACAATGTTGCGCAGGAATTAATTGAAAGTGGCCAACAGACAGGTAAAAAATATGTTTTTTTGACCCCAAGTCAATTGTCCTCGACGATGAAGAATTATTACAGCACTCATAGTACTGGCTCACCTTCAGGGGATGCTCCATACAATCCGCCTGGTAATATCATCTCAAATCCAAGCGGAGAGAATGGGACCACGGGCTGGGTCGTTGCTTATGATGGGCAATATTCTACCCTAACAAGTACATCGTATAATGGTTCTTCCGCTCTTGAATGGAAAATTAACGATAATACAGGCAGCGAGGATTGGGTGTCATATTATCCACCTGTTCAAAACGGAAAGACATATACGTTCTCCGTACAAGTAGCAGGATCAGGTCAGGCCTTTATGGATGTATGGGATGGAACACAGGACATACAAACCATACCCGTCAAACTAACCAGCGGGTTCCAAACACTAACTTGGACAGGGACTATTCCTAACAACGCACCCGGAGGACAAGATGGATCTGCTCCCCAACTTCAGGTTCGTGAGTCTGTAGGGTCACCAACTGTGTACATTCGCGATGCCAGCGTAGTGCCCTCTACTCCCCTTTCGTAGTCAAAAACCCGCGGGGAGATCTCCTCGCGGGTCTTCCAACTGTGATCGTCCGTCTGGCACTTCAATTGCTGTGGTGTCGGAGGGAATCTGCAAAGGTACGCTCACTCGATTAGGAAAGGGCACGTCTTGCAGATGTCTGGGTTTCTTGTACTCCATAATCCACGAGTTCAAGCTTGTCGCCGGATTTACTTACGCATTCGTCGAACTCTTTGCAGCCTCGAGCGGGCGATCCGGGTGAACCAGCAACCATAAACCGGCTCCCACCAACGCTGCTATCGCCATTACACTTAGGGAAGTCGCCCAGTTGGAAGTAAGGGAGACAAGGATGGCGGTAAAGATCGGGCCGAGTGCACCAGAAAAGTTACCCCAGAAGTTCGCCCATCCTGTAACCGATCCAGTCATGTTTCCACCAAGATCCGTACATGTCGACCAAATGGACACCTGAACCATTCCCACAGCTCCGAGAGAAATCATAAAGCATAGCATCATGAGCCAAGTGATGGAAATTTGGCTGCCGATGATGAGAAAGGCTGCAGCAATCACGAATCCAGCGGCAGCAAACGGTGTTCTTGCACGCAGTTTTGATCCGGTCCGTGCGTAGACCCGATCTTGCCAAGCACCGACAACGAACACCATGACAAATAGGGCAACCCATGGTAGCGAGGATGCATAGCCCATCGATTTCAAAGAAAATCCACGGGCCTTTACAAGATATGTGGGTAACCACGTAGAGTAAAAGCTTTGAATCAGAATGAGAAAGAAATATTGCAATCCAAACGCCCAAAAGCGATAGTTCGAAATAAAACGCCCCCAGTCACGCCACCCAGCTGCGTCCCGAACAATCGTTGAATCGTAGCCAGCCGCAATGTGCTGAAGTTCCTCAGCGGAAATCGCGGGGTGATCTTGCGGTTTGTCTCGATAGAATATCCACCAAAGGATACCCATAAGAGCTCCGGCTACACCATAGATGTAAAATGCCCATCTCCACCCGAGCGCTTGCACAATGGCAATCGTCAGAGGGGCGCCAATAATGGGGCCGAGGTACAAACCACCTAGCAAAATAGAGTTTGCCCGTGCACGTTCATGACTTGGAAACCATCGTTTGATGGAGTTCACAGACGCTGGCCAATCCGCAGCTTGCCCGACACCGAGTAATCCGCGAATTCCGACAAATCCAGCGACACTTGACCCAATGGTCGTGAGGATGGTCCATAGAGACCACCACAAATCAGCAAGTGTCAGGGCTTTCCGTGACCCCCAACGCTCGCTCAATATACCACCAGGTACTTGTAAGAAAGCGTAGGTCCACGAGAACGAGGTGAGAATCAAGCTCATACTGAAGAGGGAGAAATGAAACTGCTTTTGGATAATGGGTGCCGACACCGTCATATTGGTTCTGTCAAGGGACATAATAAAAGTGAGTGGAAAGATAATGAGGTACATCAGCTTCCAACGTACTCCACTTCTTGGAGCAGCCTGCTTCGTCATGAGGACTCCCCCCATTAACCGGTCTTAACCGGTGAATGACTTCAAGTATTCACACTCAAACAAAAGACCTCCCATACAATTCTGGACGCCTGTGAATCGAGGATGGGAGCTTCCTCCGAACATCCGCGACACGGGACAAATCGATCTCGCAGGGAATCAAGGTTTCGACTTCCGATCCGGTTGCCATGTGTACACCCATTGGATCCACAACCAAACTATTGCCACAGTAATGATCACTGACTTGATCACAAGCAGCGACAAATAACGTATTCTCCAGCGCTCTCGCAGTAACGAGTGTCTTCCAATGGTGTTCCTTGAGAGGGCCACGGACCCAACCAGAAGGGACGATAATGATGTCAGCCCCCTGTATGGCTTGATAGCGAGCGATTTCCGGGAATCGAAGTTCATAGCAGACGAACATACCAATCTTTCCGAAGGGGGTGTCGACGGGATCAAACAAGTGATCACCTGGTTTGATGTGTTCCGACTCTTTGGCCCCAAATGCGTCGTATAGATGGGTCTTCCGGTAGCTTCCAACAATGGAACCGTTGGAATCGACCATCACTGTTGTGTTGTATACCCGGTCGTCATCAGCATCCTCAGTGGATTCCCGCATCCCGAAGACCAGCCATGTGTTATGCTTCTGAGCTAATTCGCACATGGAGGTTACAAACCGACCGTCTAGCGGTTCGGAATCTGCTTTTACAACGTCATGCGGTGTACCTGCCGGAAAATGACTCATATACACTTCCGGAAATACAACCATGTCACTACCGTATACGTCCACAGACTTGCCAATCGCATCCCGAGCTTTTTGCAAATTGAGTTGCTTATCATCGGTGGATCCTAGTTGTGCAAGGACAATTCGAACGGACATGATCTGGAAACACCTCGCCTCTGAACGAAATATTCAAATATTTTCAGGGAACAAGTTTATCTATGATTGATGTACTTATAAGCTCCAGAGATATTCATCAATGGTTCGCCGGCATCCAGACGTTGTGTAATGGTCTCGCGCTGTTCTCTTTCGTACGCATCTTTCGCGATCGCGAGGAGTTCCTCGTTTGTCCCATGCAACACCATCACACCACTGGAATCACCTAGAATAATGTCACCGGGCATGACAACGGCTCCGGAAATCGACACTGGCACATGAATGTTTCCCTCAATACCTAATCCACGTGTCGTAATCGCGGTAATGGAACGGTAATACACTTGCAGACTGAGTTCTCGGAGCTCATCTAGGTCGGTTATTCCTCCGTCGATCACGATGCCTGAGGCTCCACGTACCTGTGTTGCGTAAGCCACCATTCCGCCTACCGCAGCGCGATCGTAGTCCCCGTTCATATCGACCACAAGCACGTCACCAGCCTCAAGTTCATTTACGGCGATGTGTACTGCGGACGAATCAAGGTGCGGGATCTTCACGGTAACGGCACGCCCAACCAGTTTCCCTCCGGATAAACTTTTAAGCCCCTTCATGAACCCGGTATCGGTCATATGACCAATCGTGGAAGGGCTAACTTTCCTTAATCGAGATAACAGTTCCTCGTCAACACGTTTCGGCTTCTCGTGAATAGTAATCATAGACACAGTCCCTCCTTGTACAACTGTTTTTATGTATGACAATAAGAAGGTCTGTATTCCCGTCCGGTAAAAGTAGCTACCACGTAAAAGGGGGTGTCCCAAAAGTCAATTTTGGATTTTTGAAGCCCCACTTTGATTAAGAATTCCTTAAAACAAAAAGCCTCCATCTCCACTTTCACTGTGGATTTGGAGGCTTTTCTATATGATGTTGGGACTGGATGATTTGGTACGACCCTTTTGGGACAGCCCCCAGGCCGTAGAGAAAGTTCTTGACAGCCTACCTCATGTCCGGTCGTACTCTTCAAGACGATTTTTCTGGGTTACCTTTATGAAATACGCTCGGAACGCCAACTCGAACAAGAAGTGAAAACGAACGTTGCAGAACACTCCCATCCAGTTCATGGATGTCGATTACCACAATGCAATGAACATCAGATTTGGTCTCTCTTACGGGACTAACCTTGAGCGACACAAGCGCCACAACGATTGTCTCTAACCTCATTTCTAGAGCTGTTAACCCTGTTTCCTCTAACGCTCTCTTCTTGCAGATTCCTCTACAGACTCTCCAACTTCCATACAACCGCCTGGAATACCCCAAGTATTATCTTCGCAATATCTAACTAACAAAATTCTATTTTGACCATCGAGTACGATGATAGTTGGTCGTACATATTTCGGTACAAAAGGCATTGTCATTAAATTCCCTCCTCATTTTTCACATATCGATACTACTGCGCATAACTGCCCCTGTGCGACAGAAGGGCATTCCTTCGCCACCGTATAATAATACGGAAAACAAGTTATATTTTTTTCCAGTTTTCTGTACTGATGAGTTATATCCTACTGTAGAATAAAACAAAGAATCCTAAAATAGGGTTGAATTATCATGATTGGTATCTTCATCTCTCCTTTATCTGTATTCAAGGAGGTTTTAAGCAGCAAAAGCTACACGACTAGAACGGTTTAAGGAGATGATTTAATGAAGTTGATTTTGAAATCTATTTTTTGGAGATTGGGAATAGGGTTATGCTTCTCCGCTATTGCGATCTTGGCATCTGTTATTTCATCAAAGTGGTCCATTTCGAGTCACTGGCTTGGGATCTTTGGATTGATTGTTATGGCGTCTGCAGTGCTCCCATTTATCGGAGGTAGTAAATCATCTCCACAGGTAGCGTGGATGAGACCTCAATCGTATATGGATGAGTTTAAGCAATCAAGAGGGTATGCTAGCTCATGGGCAGTTACGACATTTTTAATAGCTCAACTTTCGCAGGCCAAAACAGGGAGATATGCCTTGATATAGCTGGGTAAACCGTCGATCCACCGCTGTAGTTGACTGCGAATCAGTTTCGAGAGTCGTTTGCCTGCCTTCTTGGAAACATTATTTACAAGTTCAACCAATTGGCTCAATGCGATGGCCCAGTCCAGTTCGCTCACTTCGTCGCAGAGCATTAGAAATAGATTCCCCAATGTACGGTCGTCCGTGCTCTGGCGGTGCTGCCAAGCTAACAGAATATACCGTGAAAAGACAATCGTCGTGTGGCTGACGAGCATGTCATAGGAACGTCCTTGAAACTCTTTCTGCAGACGCAGTAATGATTTTGTGCATTTGAAGAACACTTCAATGTCCCATCGAATGCCGTAAATCTGTATGATTTTCTCGACCGTCAGCGTCGTATCTGTAGACAGGATAGCTAGCCATTCCTTCTTGTTGGTTCGGTGACGAACGAACACCATTTTGATCGGGATGCCTGGGCGCAGTTGAGTATGTATGGACCTTAAGATTCCTTTCTTCGTACTTTGAACGGGCGTAGCAGCGTAGTACAGCTCTTGCAAGGACAGGCACCGTCCGTCGAGTAAATATCGTTTGTTGTCCGCCTTGACCATTCCGATGACGTCCAGTCCCCTATCCAGCACGGCTTGAATCAACGGAGCGTGCGTGAACCAACTGTCCATCAATACGTACGAGGCATTCATTCCAGCAGACAGAGCACGGTCAATCATGGCAGGGATGATATCTGGGGCCGGGAGAAGTGATTCCATTCTGCGTTTGTATCCGTGAGTGCGTTTATCAATCGATTGACCCAAGCCTTGAATCTGCGACTTGACGGAACTGAGGAGAGAAAAGTCCACTGGGACGAATGTATGACCGTCAGACCAGCCTAACGTCAACATACGAAATCCCTTGTAGTAGCAATTCCGTGCATGGTCTTTGAATCGAGCCAAGAGTTCCACGCACTTACTCCTGTTCCGCTCATACATGGAGTCATCGACAACGAATACGCTGACACGCTTGTCAGATGTTAACGAACTGGTTTTGTTCACGGCCTCCACACTGAGCAATAGGAGAAAGCGTCGCCATGCAAATCCGGCATGATTGAGAAAACGGTACACAGCATCCTTGCCAGGATATGATTCTGACTTTGCGCTATCAAGAAATTGAAACCAGTTTCGATGATGGAAGATGAGCACAAACACAAGCTGGAATAGGTAGGAACACGCAACCCCAAACCTCTTGGTGATGCCAGCATTACGCAGATGCTTAAGGACCTTTAGTTCTTGAAAGGCAGGACGAATTTCGACAGGCAATTGATTGTTGTTTTCCGTCTCATAACCTATCATATAGGAGAGCACCTCTTCCGGTATGGTAGTGTTTGGTCGCATTTACTATACCAAAGGAAGTGGTGCTTTTGATTTGTCAACGCTAATATTCTAATCCGTTCAAGTCTTTACGCCACAAGGGCTAGCTACACATTTCACTCTGCGAAAGTTGAGTTAATAGGTCTACCAAATTTTATTACATCAATAATTGTAAGTCACATAGTTCGATAAGAATGTTGCACATAGTGTTGAAACACGCAGAAACCAATGCCCGTGTTAGTGATTGTACGTGATCAACAACCTCGCTCTTGAACTAACCTGCCCCTAAGCTACATTACAACGTCCATCATTCGACTGAATGACCATGTACCAATCGATGGAGCAGCTTTTTCAATTCTCACCCCCGTTGTTCAAGGAGAATATACTAATCATTTAATCCCTTTCCATTGAGAATTTGCTGCATACATTTTTCAACCCTTGACTCTCGAGTTTTGGATTGTTTGGGTTGAGAAAAATGAAGAATGTATGCTCTTTGCCGTCCCGGCGTCAATGCTTCAAAAGCAGTTTTCAAGGCAGGGATTTCATCGAATTTATTTTTAAGTTCTTCAGGAATTATGAATTCTGTCGTCTTCTTAAAATCCACTTCCAAACCGGCTTTTTCAACTTCAATGGCTTCATAAATATAGGCTTTCAAGATGGTTTCCATTTCAACTATTTCCTGAACATTGGTGAAGCGAATCTGGCGCGCCGCCTGTACATTCTCCGTTTGTTGGATTAGAATCCCATGGGCATCCTGTAACAAGGCACCTTTGTGAAACAGAAGCGCACAATATTCTTTAAATCCATGTATTAAAACTATGTTTTTTTTCTCAAACGTGTAACAAGGATGCATCCACTTAAATTCTTCGGTCAGCTCACAGTCAAGAACGATATTTCTCAACTTCTCATATTCCACCTTCCATTTTTTAGATTTACTTAAAAATTCATCAACCTTAGGATTCATTCTACTATTTGTCATCAAGGAACACCCCTCATCAATTTTTCGTTCAGCTGACAGTCAAGCAGACCTGGCTTGGAAAGTTACAGGGAGCTTATGTCGCTATTCTGCTCCGTTAACGCAATTAGGGGTAGTGCCAGCGAAGCTGTTAGCACCTGCTAAGCAGATGGAATATAGTGGTATTTACGTTCCGGAAATCAGATACAGCCGCCATGCGTGTACAAACAGATCACTTGATGGGCAATAGATACCATTAAGTGATCTGTTTTATGATGTTGGGCTATTTCACTATCGTACCCATTAATTTAGCATTGGGGAATGAGATGTTTTAGTACCGAATGCGGTTATTGTTCCAACACCTTTGCAAGCTCGCCGCACATGTTAGTCCAGCCATACTTAGCGCCTTCGAATGCCTGATCATTTGTGATTCCGGCTTGTTCGAGATGAAGGTTAACCTTTCCGTCCCCTAAATCCTGCAGCGTCCAGGTGACCGTGTTATTCTGCCCTAAGCTGACCCAAGTATAGGACAACCGGTTTGGTTCGTCCACGATAAGCACTTCGCAGTCAATAATTCCATTCCACCCATTCATCGGTGGCATGCGAAACTGAAAACGGTGTCCTACGACGGGCTTAAAATCATTTTCCATGACCCACTTGGCAAGCTTGCTTGAATCGGTTAAGGCGGACCAAACCTTCTCGATCGATGTCGTGTATTGAAAATCCAAGGATAATGTTGAACTCATTCTTCTTCCTCCTCTAATGGTTGGTTCAAGCGCAACATATTCGTACTCCAGAACTTGCTGTAGAAAGCCACCCAATCTTGAATTTCTCTGAGTGGAGAGGCGTTTAGCCTAAATCGCGTTTCTCTGCCGACTTTTCGGTCGGTTACGAGACCGGCATCTTTAAGTAGGGTCTGATGAATGAACTACGCAATGACCACGGTCGTGCCGAAATCTGTTCCAAAAAGTTCTCCGAGTATGAGCAAAAAAAGAAGCCGTAGCCTCTTTTCGAGATTCATAATCAGTAACTGGATGGCAATGACCGTCTCGCTTGTCTGCCGAAGGCGCGTTCGCATTAAGCCAAGCCCGTAGATGCGCTTGCCTTCACCAAACTTTCCTTCACTGCGTTGCGCTCGCCCATATCTTGTTGTTCCATTTTCTTTTGCTCACGGTCGACTTGCCTTGGTGGTCGTCCAAGTTTCGGACCACTCATCCGGATTCCATGGTCTTTGCAGTACTGAAGATTCTCACGTGTCCTGTAGATTTTGTCCGCCAAGATGGTCTCCGGATAATATCCGAAACGCTCAACGTACCGCTCCACTGACTCAATTAGCGTCGAACCCTCGTTGAAGCTGTCCCAACTTGTTCTCTCCATCAGTGTATATCCTTCAACCACACTGATTGACACCTTTGCACCAAACTCCACATTTGCTTTTGCCTTTCCACGTACAATCGGTCGAACGTCGGGTTGTGCAATGCTTACGATTCTATCGTCCACCCGATGACTACGGCTCTGATACATTTCTCGCTGTTGCCGATATAGCTCACCAATGACCAAAAGGTCACGATATTGTCGCCGTGAGAGTGCCATGAGGGGAGTGCAATGTACGAGTTGTTCAATGAATTTCAAGTTCCGTGCCACATAACGCAATTGCCGACCGACAGCCTTGCGAATCTCAGCACGACTCGGCTTACGGTTCTTCGCGGTCCTCAAGTAGTCACGACGTGCTTGACGACGTCGGTCTCTGGGCTTCTTCACTTCGCCCTTATGCGGCGCGTGAAGCGTATCAATGATGTCTTCCAGCTTCTCCCGCGCTCTGTTTAACAGCGACAGGTCTGTCGGATACGCGATGTCTGCCGGTGTACAGGTTGCGTCCAGAATGAGCTTCCCTTGATGGGTTTGAGGCTCCTGAACCTCAGCTTTTGATTGACTGTTTACTTCGGACTGTCCAGATTCCCTGGGGGTTCATTGTTGTTTTGGTCATCGTCGCCATTCTGCTCATCCTTCAGTCCGGCTTGCACGATCCACTCATTCACTTGGTTGATGACGTCGGGTCCCAACCGTTTGCGAAAATGGGTGAGCAGAGACGGGTCAAACGGGGGTTCTTCTTGATACGCCGGGAGACCAATGAAGTATTGAAGGTACGGGTTTCCCGTGATGTGCTGGACCAAATGACGGTCTGAAAAACCTTCCCGCTCCTGAATAATCAGGGCACCAAGCGCCATCCGAACCGAAACCGCACGTCCGCCCCGAACGTCCTTGCTGAAGTGCTTGCTGAAGTGCTTGCTGAAGTGCTTGCTGAAGTGCTTGCTGAAGTGCTTGCTGAAGTGCTTGCTGTACTCCTGTTCTACACGTCGCCATGGGATGAGATACGAAAGTTGAACCCAGCGGTTGTTCTCGCTAAGTCGTCCCCCAAACGGGAGAAAGAAGTTTCCGGGAAGTATCTGTTGGTCCTGATGATTCGCGTACAATGCCGGTCCTCCAAGTGCACGGTTTTTCGCTTGTTCCGCTCAAAATCGATACACTTTACTTCGACAAATCATACGCTGATTCCTTGCCAAGCGTGGGTTTATGGTTCATTCAGTAGACCCTAAGTATTGCCAAATGCTTTGAAACCGCCGCTCGTCCCATTTGAAAGTGAACTGTTAAATCGTGGAGAGGCAATTCTTCCACATCCGCCAGAAGACGAAGCAGTTCACGTCGAGTCGGGTCGGCAACGGCAACATACACATCCCTCAAAATCACCCCCCCTTGCTTTCACGTTATTAAAAGACACCGATTGGTGTCAGATTTATAATAGGATACTAATTGGTGTCGTGTCAAGCAGACCTGGGCTTGGAAAGTTACAGGGAGCTTATCGCGCTATTCTACCCAGATGATCAATAACATTGCGCCCAGTGGCACTATACGAACGGTTACAAATCATAAGGCGGTATGGCTATCTCTTCGGCATAACTGCCCTTGAGCGACATTTCTCACACCTAGATGAACTCTATATTAATGCGAAAAACATTGCAGAGGGATTACTCAATTCTCGCTCCTGTTAGCGAAACAGTACGTGGTCCTTATATAGCGCGGAGTACTCGCTCGGAAAAGGGCCTACGTTTATAATGAAGAACAGAACCAACTTAGGAGTGAAGTACGTGATACGTGTACCAGCAGACCTGAATGAGCTATGCGATGCATTTGCCGTCAATAACGAAGAAATTGAGCATTATCTGGACATAGAAACTGGCAAAGTCATCATGTGGATGGACCCCATCGCGACAGGGATTCGAGATGAGGAGTTGGATGATGAACTCGAAAACGGGTTTGGTGAGAGATACTTTCATCTTCCCAAGATTGAATCACGTGAAGCATATCAATTGATGGTCGAATTCACGGAAGCGTTGACTTTTTCTTCACTTAGAGACCGCCTCGAAGCGGCATTAAGTGGACGCAAACCATTTCGCGCGTTTAAGGACGTTCTTTACGATTTTCCCGAAGAACGGGAGCAATGGTTTACGTTTGAGCGTAATGCTCATCGACGACAGGTTTTGCAATGGCTGGAATTGAATCATATTATACTGGACTCCCTGTGACATTTACGGCATGTCTACGTCGTTAAAGCCCCTTTGATATGAACGACACCGTCAAGCCCCGTGTCGTGATGGGGTTGAAAGCCCGGACCGAAGGCAAGGTTCGTCGACGGTTGGCACACTGATATCCGTGGGTTGGTTACCACATTTCGTACCTCCGTCATGGGACTGCCTCGGACTAGCTTCGTGCGTCAGGTTCTGGACCTTGCACAATCGGGGAACGAGGTTTCCCCGTACCGGATTCCTGTGCCTTCAGTCCCGACCTTCAACCCTAATTAGAATTATTCTTTACTACAGTTCTTTTCCAAAACTTATACTGCAGTCGATGTCTCCATCTGCCGCTCTGCCTCACAAGCAATCGCCCATATAAATCCCGTCAATTCTCTTGCCACTGAAGTGACGGCTACATTGTGATACTTACCTCGTGATATCATCTTCACATACTTTCGATGAAGCCTGTCCTGTGCTCGCCAAGCAATGTCCTGAATCTTGGGACTCTGTCCCTCTTGCCGCTTACGAATCTTTCCTTTAATAGCGGGTTTGTATCGGTAACACCAGGCAGCCTCACCAAGAACCCGTCTGAGACGGGCATTCCCAGACTTCGTGATTCTACCCTGCTTTCGAGATACACCACTCGAATACTCGGATGGTACCAGTCCGGCATATGCCATTAACTGCTTTGGATTCCGGAAACGACGAAACTCCCCAACCTCAGCGACCAAAGAGGTTGCGATGACCTCTGCAACACCCTTCAGTGTTTGCAAAGCCTGAATCACTGGAGCTCTCTCGCTTTCCGTTGCCTCCAAATGTATAGCTGCCTCAAGACGTTTGAGACGTCCCTCAATCTCGTCTAAATGATGCAAATACTCCTGAAACACCACTTGTTCTCGACGATCCGTCCATTTGAGACCGTCCAGCCACCGACGATACATCGCCCCCCAAGCACTAAGTTTAGTTTCAGGACGCCGATTGTGTCTGAGCAGGAACTTGGATAACCGATGTCTGGCCCGTGTACGGTCTTCCACCACATCTTCCCGTGCCCGCACTAACCCCCGTAATGACTCGTTTTCCTCATTCGGGACAAAGACTGCAACCAACTCTCCAGCACGGAACAACTGTACCAATCTCAACGCATCTCGCTTGTCTGTCTTCACTCGGTCTCCATGGCGAACCGGAATGAGGGACACTGCGACAACGGTACACGGCACGTCCATTGCGCGCAGTAGTCGATACAGTCCATAGCCTGTCGGCCCAGCTTCGTCGCAAAACTCCAGTTCTACACCATTTGCAGACAGTCTATGTACTAGACTCCTTACAGCTTCCACCGTATGAGGGAACATTCCGATATATCTCGGTTCTCCACGCCTTCGTCTGCTACCGCAACTGCGATATTTTCCTTAGATACATCCAAACCTACAAACTTTGTGATAGTCTTCATAGTAAGGCTCTTTCGTATGTGGCTCTGCACTGTTCTCTCAAGTCTCAGTGTCATCCACGATGTGCGAAACGGAGCCGATGTCGTTCATTATGACTAGTTCAATAAGCACCCTAGTTATTTTTAAACTATATATTTCGCAGATTCTTTATTCACAGACTGGATTATAATCAACAACCCCTATGTATAGGCAAAAGGGGCTGTCCCAAAAGGGTCGTACCAAATCATCCAGTCCCAACATCATATAGAAAAGCCTCCAAATCCACAGTGAAAGTGGAGATGGAGGCTTTTTGTTTTAAGGAATTCTTAATCAAAGTGGGGCTTCAAAAATCCAAAATTGACTTTTGGGACACCCCCTTTGATTGGTGGAGGCGATCCGTATCAGTCCAAAACCACGACCTCCACCATGAATTTGAATAACGTTGGCATTGTACAAAGTTGGATGAATATCAATACACCCAGCCCGCCACCAACCATCAGGTTCCGACCTTCTGTTATCATTGTTGTATAAGTTAACTGTAAACCATCCATCGTGAAGAACGATTCCAAGGACGAGGGGTCTGAGTGTGCTTAGCATCCTAAATGTGGATTTATACCAACGAGACGCATAGAGGAAAACAAGGGTAAATAATACGATATGATGTATGTTTATTCAATGTGAAAAAGCCATCTTATTGCATATTAGCCCCCGTTTGTTCAAATAGCCTCTCGGCATTTGGTTTTTATTGGTCTCTCAAGGTTTTGGACCTAGAGAGATTTTCATTTGCCCCCACGTTCCCTCCATATGCCGAGGGTACTGAATTGGAAATTCAAATACGAATTCGGAACAAATTATGCTGGAACATCAAATAACACTTGACTTTTTGGAATCATCCCAATAATCACCGAGAAGGGCTTAGCCGTCCTATCTCATCCATATTGGGGTTGTGTTATGTTACCTATCCTTCGGTCTCACCAACAGTATCAATCGTTCATTGAGGAACGTCTTCGCCTGCACTACTCGAATGGCTCACTGTTGTTCATCGCCAAAGACTGGGCGCTCGTAGCAAAATTTTGGGTCACAGATCTCTCTGACACCTTCCAGTGCGTCAAAGGTACTTACTCGTGTCGTGGTCCCCAATCCATTGACCCTGCGAACCTACTCCGTTCCTACCTTCTCATGCTTGAGGTTGGAGAACCATCCATCACGAAGTGGGTGAACCAGCTCCGCCGCTGCCCGTTATACGCTATCCTCAGTGGTTTTGAGTATGGTCACACCCCGGGCGTAGGTACGTTCTACGATTTCTTTGGGCGGCTATGGAATCACGTTTCTCCCAACATTGCATCTAGGCGAAGACTTAGTCGAAAGAAACCCAAGAGAGGAAAAAAGGGAGAAAAGGCGCCCACTACCAATCCAAAGAGAATTGCCAAACTCATATCTCAATTGCAAAGACGTACAGCCATTCGTTCACAGCCTTTTGACGTGCTGCTTCGCCTCTTCCAACAACAATTTCTCTCTGTCTCCTCTTCACTTGGTTTGTTAGGAAATGTACATGCCCTGTCCATCGCTGGTGACGGTATGCCCGTGCAAACAGCAGCCCAGATTCGTAGCAAGCGAATTTGTTCCTGTCGTGACCAGGGAAAAATCAGTGCTCCTGTCATCGCCAGTTCTCACAACCAGACTGCGACATGGGCTGGGACAGCTACCGAAATAAGTTTTACTTCGGCTACCACTTATACAGCCTTGTCGCTGCGGATAGCCCTTACGACCTACCGATTTACCCTAGGCTACAAAGGGCTTCCCGACACGATGCCACATCTTGGGTCGTGAGTGCCCGTGAGTTCAAGGCATACTTCCGAGAATACACCTGGGACAGAGTTCTTCTTGACGCTGCACATGATGCCATGGCGATTTACGAGTATCTAAGGTCACAAAAGATTACACCGTTCATCGACATGAATCAGCGCAACACGGGCAACAAGAAATACAAAGACGATATGATGATCTCTCGAAATGGGGTTCCGATTTGCAAGAAAGGGCTGGAGATGAGAAACCGTGGATACGACAGCTCAAGAGCCCGTCGCAAATATCACTGTCCGCTTGTCGTAAAGGGAGTGGTGACATGTGACACGCCATGCTCCGTTTCACCTTACGGAAGATGTGTCCACACATACACCAAGGATAATCCCCGCTTGTTTCCACCCGTCGCTCGCAACAGCAACGAGTGGACCAATATCTACAAACGCAGAACCACCTGCGAACGCAGCAACAAGCGAGCAAAAGAGGATTACCACCTCGAAGCCGCCAAGCATCGCAGCACCATGATGTGGACCATCCGGGTCTATGGCATTGCAATGTGTCAACACATTGACGCTTGGTACCAAGAGAGCAACCTGGACCTAAAGCCAATGCTCTTGTCAGCTTGAGAACACCCCAATCATACCATCTCCAGCGATGACTTTTTAAAAATCCCATCGTCATCGCTTTGTTTGCTATACCCTTTTTCAAGGAACCTTGCCGAACAACCATGAAGCCGATGGTTACCAGTTCATTTCTGGAAATTCATCTGGTTCATGTAATTTTCTAACCATCCAATACCGAGAGGCTATTCAATATCAAACCGTCAAATATAGTAATAGAGCGTGTCCGAAAAGCCCACAATTTTGAGTAAATAGCAAAACGCACCGATCCGCAAAACTGGTAAAATTGAAGGTATCCAGCCGTCAAATTTTCCAGTTCTGGAGGTGCGTTTTTCCATAGATTTGCAGTTAGACCTGCTTCCATACGCCTATTATAACACGCTTGGCTTCGACCCCGAACTCATTGATTACGTAGATCACATTGACGACTCATTCCTGGACCTGCTCGTCGGACCCCTGTACGACAAGAGAGGACGCAGACCCGCATCTCCAATCGCCTATTTCCGGATGCACTATCTGTATTTCACTAGGCCGGAGATTACCTCATTCCGTCAATTGTGCAAACAGTTGCGAGACCCAAAGAACCAGGCGTGGCGCAGCTTCATCGGTGTACCCAATCCAGCAAAGGTTCCGTCACACCAGAGCCTGAGTGACTTCCGTAACAAAGTAGGGCCGGACGTATTCGAACAAATTCGTGACGAGTTTATACGTCAATCCATTCACATGGAGGGATTCATCCAGGACACCCTCGCCGCTATTGACTCTCGTCCGATTTACGCCAATGTCAACGGATACAAGAAAAAACGCTGCGATTGTGAGGTTAAGTCAGTTTGCACATGTGAAAAAACGTTTTCTGACCCGGACGCCACCTATGGGGCACAGCGCAGCAAGGTGAACCAGAACCGTTTCTTCGTTGGTTACCGGAAGCACTCGATTGCAGTAAGAACATCTCAAGGACCTGTGGCCTTGTTGTCTATCCTTAAGCCTGCGAATGTGGGCGACATTCGAGTGATGCTTCCACTGATAGAGAAACTCCGGCAGATTAACGAAATGCGCACTCAGTATCTCGTTGCCGACATGGGTTACATAGATGCGGATGACCAGAAGGAGGCATACCACAAACACAGTATGGCTGTGGTTACAGGGTTTCGCAGTGGTATGGTGATGCCAGAGGAATGTAATGAACATGGGCAACCTGAGTGCGAACAAGGCGAACGACTGATTTGGGATGGCTTTGACTGGGAAACGGCCACTTCCTGGTTTCGTGGGGACTCAGAGAAATGCCAGTCATGCCCGCTATCCGGGGTATGCAGCAGGCAATTCGAATTTTCCTTTGACGACAAACCGATTGCATACGGCCCGGTGCCACAAGGCACCATGCTGCATGCCCAGATGCTTGATTTCAGAAGGCAGATTGAGCTGTCCTTTGCGCAAGAGTCCAATGAGTTGACAACAGTTATGAAACACAAGAAGGTGCCTGTACGAACAAACAAACGAGTACAGTCCTTCTTCACCATGCAGGATATATTCCAGCTCATGCAGGCGAGGATAGGTCACATTCGAGAGACCATGCTGCCTGATGACCACATAGAGCGAATTACACAAATGTATACAGTCCAGGCCGAGCAATTGAAACTCGATATCGCTGCATAGGCAAGCAGAACCTGGAAAATAAACAAAAGCCAATGTTACTGACAAGGGGTTCGTGCGCCCATTTTCAAGGGTGAGCAGGCAATGTGTTCCCATACGGAGGCATTCACCAAATTACCAAGTAAACTTATCCCATATCAGGAAGCCTGTATTCATGTATTTGGCTAGACATTTACTCGAATCGGATGCTTTTCGGACAACCTCTACAATGCACTCCTAATATTTTAGAACACATATATTCAGCTATACGGACAGTGGACTATCGTCCCATCTATTTGCGGTGGAGCGACAATCGAACTACCTATCTGTGGTGTTCTCGACAAAATTGGATTATGTACAGGATTGCAGCATGCGGTTGCATCCGTCAACTAACATCAGGGCGATTGCTTTTTTCATTAAATCACCTAGTTAGTGGCCCCTGAAAAAGTCTACATTTTTGCAGCGGTCAGGTCGGCCCGATTCGGATGAAGTGTTTCTATTAGGAGTTATCGGTGATTGGTATCCACGTGCCAACTTATTTGCTTACCTGGGCTGCTCTTCTTAGGTTGTGGGTTAGAATTCCGAACCCAACCCACACCGCCGTGCCCGAATGTCCACGGAATCGGCTGCGGTTGAGTCCGTACTTCTGTTTTAAGAGGCCAATCTTTGCTTCTCCTGCTGCTCTAAATCGCTGTAAGTCCTTGTACCAAGGTTCCTGCTCCAGCTCTGTCCGTTTCTTACTTTTCTTTCCTCGAAACGGAGTGTGACATGTTTTCCCCAAGTTCCTCTTGCAAGACCCGCTCGTTTTTACGGCTGCCGAATCCCCGGTCGGTTGCTACTGCATGAGGTGCGGAGCCAAATATCTCTTGGTGGTGTTCCACTGCAGGGATCAACATCTCGTCATCAGATGGATTTCCAGAGTAGACTGCGTAACCGGTGACAAATCCGCTCTCCGTTTCGTCAATCCGGACCTTGTATCCAAACTCAACCTTCTTGGCCAGCTTACCTTTCTTAATTGGCCGAGCCATCGGGTCATAGATGCTAATCAGTCGGTCTGGAATAATACGGTTTCCGCTCACTACCTGTTTGGCCTGCTCTAACAACCGCTCAGTTTGATCCACCAAAGATTGCAATCCGTGCTTTTGCTTTTGCACAGACTGCTTCGTTGACCGCTGTAGCTTTTCAATCACTGATTCTGCCTGCTGCAGAACACTTTCCGTAATCTCGACTACGTCCTGCGTAATTTTGTTCACTTCATCCCAGGACCGGCTCATGCGTCGGCGCAACACTTTCGCGAAAGACAGCACCTTTCGTTTTACGATGTCAGTTTGGTCGACAAACCCTTCTGTAGCGTGGGACGCCACCTTACGAATCTTGTTTATCGTCCGAGTAATGGCACTTACCCCGTCCTGTAAGAGCGTTGCATCCGTTGGGTGATGGATATCCGACTCCACCACCGTGGTGTCTGTACGAAACTTGCGATGACGAATGACTCTTTCTTCGCTGAGTTTCTTGACTAGCAATTCATTTAGATGTTCAATCGTGCCCTCACCATACCGCTTACGAGCTTTGGAGTGTGGTTGCGTCAGGAACCTTTTGGTCAATGGCGATATGACAGAACCGTCTCCAGTGAAGACTGTCGCTGACCTCCTGAACGAGTGTTTCATCGCCCGGCTGATAACGAAATTTGATATACATGAGTCGAAGATAGGTCTGAACGGGGACAGTCGGACGTCCCATGGTGGTATTAAAGTTCTCCAGGAATGGCCACATGAATCGCTCGTCATTCAAAATCTGGTCGATACGTTCAAGTTCCGCAGGTAGCGAAAGCAGAGATTCGGGGAGAATTGAGTCCCATAGTGTCACTTGATTTTGGTGAGTTCGTAGCATTTTCTCATGCCTCCTAACAGGATTCCCGAGGCATGATGCCGAATTCTCAAGCAAAAGGAATTCGCACACACCTCGGGTGGATCTGTGATTGTCTCGACAACAACCACTTCACCAACGGGCATTGCGATTCCTTTTCTTTATTCAATTCGTGGACTTTTTCAGGGGCCACTAGCTAGCCAAGCACCCGCACCCATGGACAAGGTACTAGCCAACGCACCAAAAAACCAGAAACTAATATGGTGTGACTGTTCGTTGTATACCCTGCTACACCTGCGATGATACCAAAAATGGCACCTAAACCATTATTAACGCCATATATCGCATCGCCAATCCAATCGGCGACATTGTCCTTCTTTTCCATGCCTAGAACGTCGTCAAGTTTCTCAGTTGGGGAAAGCACCGCCAAGAATCTCACCTCTCTGTTCAGTTGATGCGCGACCATTATCGAATCAAATGTAAATATTAGTCAACGGTAATTCTCATGATGCATATGTTCTAAATCGGGGTATTATAGTCCCTTTACACTGGGGGATAATTCATTCAAATTTGTTTAAGATAACAAGCCCATCACATCAGGGATTTCGACGTGTTGAAAATGCGAGTGTCCAAACGTGAAAAAGACGCAGCCACAAGGCTACGCCCTCTCACATAAAGTCGACCATCTAGGTGGTCATCTGTAGTGTAGCATTGTCTGAGGATTGCTCTATATTTCATAGGAGCGCTGATGTGGATAGTGTGCCTTAAAAAGGGAGCGGGCATCCATACATCTGGACGTATGATGGATGCCCCGATCAAGCTCCCTCCCCTGCGTTATTAATGTGGTCAGTTAGTCGAGAGATATGTACATAAAAGGGGCATCACATCGTATTCAGATGCGTATCTCTCGGATACATAGTGTGTTGTTGAATCGAGATCGCTGACCTATCGCGATCATTCTTTATTCGTATTACGAAGAAGTGGTATCGCCACCAAGACTGCAAATACGGCAGCTATGATTCCCAAAAGAAGTGGACTTGGTAACCCGCGAGAAATCCGCCAATGCCTCCACGGCGCGGAAACAGGAATCATCACAACAGCGGCAATCAATCCCACAACAAGCGCACTGCTGTTGATGCCTAGTCGGCGTGCACGCCCAGGCACGCGAAATTCCGATTTTTTGCTCCAATCACTCGCGATTAGACGTGGTACCTTTCGGATGTGAGCATAGATATGGACGGCGATGAGCGGTAACCACAAAGCGACACTCACGGCATGAATCTTGAAAAAGAGTCCAGTATGGGTGGGGCCAACTAACGCGAGTCCGAACCCACTTATAAAGACCAAAAGTGTAATGATAACGAGAAAAGGTGCTAACAACCGGAGCCAAATGTTAGGCGGCCCTTTCTGAACGAAAACAGCTGATCTCGTATAGAAACGAAAAAATCGGTAGCCTGTACTAAACATTTTGACGATAAGTGGTCCAGATAAAAGTACACCGACAAAAATATGAACGGAAATCAGCTCGTGTAAATTCGCTGTGATGACAAGTTCTATCACGATGAGTACAAAAAGCACAGCGCCGGCAAGTGCTGTCATCCGTTCGTTACGGACGACGCGCGTGGAGCGTTTTTTAGTTTGGGTCGATGGATGATGCATCAAGTCACTTCGCTCCGCTCTATATTAATGATTTGTTTCTGTCGTTCCAAATATCTCAGTGAGGTGAGTCGAGATGGCATAGCTCTTACATTACAGAGGGTTGTTCGAATTTGTCTTAGAACAGTGCAATGACTCGCCATTATCACCATACGTCGGAGCAGCTCCTGGCCATAGTGTAACGGTACACCCTCATTACCATCCGTTATTATTCAAAATTGATTTAGAGATTTCGTCACTATAATTTCTACTTTGAAATGTGTTTCGAAAGCCATGTACGTGTAAACGCTGAATATACATCAGACGCCGCAATACGAGGGGAAATGATGATGCGGATTTTGGTCGTGGAAGATGACGACGCATTGCGCGAAGTCATTTCGAAGATTCTAGAAGAAGAGTCCTTCCAAGTGGATAAGGCGGCAGATGGTGAGGAGGGCCTATATTTCGCCGAAACAGGTGTGTATGATGCCCTCATTATCGATATCATGCTACCAGAACTGGACGGAATTAGTTTGATTAAGCAGATTCGGAAGAGGATGATTCAAGTCCCAGCTATCTTCGTGACTGCAAAAGACAGTGTCGACTCAAGGGTTGCGGGACTAAATGCTGGTGCAGACGATTATTTGGTAAAACCATTTGCGATTGAGGAACTCTTGGCCCGCGTTCGTGCACTGGTGCGTCGAAATCGAGGAATAGACACCGAGATGACACTTAAGTATGGTCCGCTCGTACTCCAACCGGTGAAAAGACAAGCGAGCGTTGACAACGAACAGCTCACCCTCACAGCGAGGGAATATGACCTGCTTGAGTACTTTGTGCTGCACAAGGGACAAATTTTAACACGGGAACAGATCTTTAATCGGGTGTGGGGAATCCATACAGAAACAATTGAATCGGTCATCGATTTATACGTGCATTACCTGCGTAAGAAATTGAGTCCATCCGGCTTAGATAAACATATTCGGACGATTAGAAGTGTTGGATATATGCTTAGAGAGGAGTAGTTTAGGTGTTTCGAAAGACAAGACTACGCCTAGTATTCATAAATTCGATTGTGTTTTTCTGCTTGTTGCTGATTTTCGGGGCGGTGCTCTATTTCTTCACCGAGTATCGATTGTACAGTCAAGAGGATGAGACTTTGATTGCTACGGCGCAGCAAATTAAGCAGGGGGATGATGACAACATCGACGAGCACACGCGTAGTAATCCTTCAGGTGATCCATACTATGATGATCCCGATGAGATCGATGAAGACAGACAGTCGCATATCGTTTACGTACTACCAGATGCAACCGGCAAACTACTGAGACAGCTACCTAATACTCTTTCGACAGGGGCTTTAGCGCAGTTGCCTGCACAGACACCGACGGATCGTGCGAGTACCATCCGTTTAAATGGGGCTGCATTTCGGTTGTATACCATTCAGGTTCCCGCCGGTTTGGTGAGCCAGGGTAATTCCAGTGTACGGGAAATTCAGCTTCTCTATAATCGTGAAGACGATGAGGCGATGCTCGGCAGTTTAAGGACGGTTATCGAAATCAGCACTATCATCTGCGCAGCATTAGCCGTGGCCGCTGGCCTTTACCTCGCCAATCGAGCATTAATTCCGATTCAAAAGTCCTGGAACAAACAGCAGCAGTTCGTCGCTGACGCATCGCACGAACTGCGAACTCCACTTACGGTGTTGCAAATGCACCTTGAGCGGTTGTTCCGGCACCCTTCGCACACGATCGAACAAGAGGTCGAAAGCATCCTGCGGCTCGTCAAGGAAACGACCCGAATGCGGCGGCTCGTCTCCGATTTGTTGACACTCGCGAGGGGAGACTCCAACCAAGTGCAGTTGATGATGAAGCCTGTACGGCTTGACGTTGTGATTGACGTTATCATTGAGCAGTTTCGAGATCTAGCAATGATGAAAGGCATCGACATTAAGGTATCCACAACGACTCCTGTGACCATTCGAGCGGATGAAGAGCGTATCCAACAGTTGTTGACGATTCTGTTAGATAACGCTGTGAAGTTTACTGGGCATGGAGGCTCCATTGAGGTGAATTGGTCGGTCGTGGGGAATGCTGTCCACCTTGCGGTTTCGGATAATGGCATCGGAGTATCGGAAGAGGATTTGCCCAAGCTATTTGATCGCTTCTTCCAGGCCAATAAGGCTAGATCAAACGGAGGTACGGGGTTGGGCCTAGCTATGGAAGCAATGGGCCCGTATTGGCGAATGTATCGGTGAACGGACGCGATCAAAATACGGTTTCCTACGCCAAAACAGGCAGCTCGTCCGACTGGAGTACCGTTTGGGACGAAGTATACTTACCGCTCGGAACCGATGTTATCCACTTTGACTCAGGCAATGGTTCGGTTTCTTTTGGCTGGCTCGATGTGCCCAGTCGCGGTAGCACACCGGATCACGGCCCGGTCACCACATACCAAGCGGAAAACAACATATATGCGGACGCACAGATTGTCGACGAGTATAATGCGGAAAATGGCGAAGTCGTTGGGGATATCAATAACCCAGACAGCTACGTCAACTTCAACAACGTCGACGTACGCAGAACCGGAACATATTCCATCACCGTTCGCTATGACAACGGTTTAGGCAACTGCACCGATGAAGTGTCCGTCAACGGCGACTCCGAAGTGCCGCTCAGCTTGCCAAGTACGGGCGCATGGAATACTTTCAATACCGTCAGTTTCGACACGACATTACAACAGGGCGAAAACTCCATCCTATTGCGTCATGGATCAAACTACGCACAGATTGACGACATTGTCGTTTCGCCAGTGAAATAGCGGATCGAGTCGGCTTCGCCAAGTTGCCGAAAGAATGAAGCGCCGGTGCTTTCATCCTGTACGTTCCAATTGATGAGGAACGTGCGGGATGAAGTTTCAAAATCTTTTCATCATCTCTATAGCCCTTACATATAGCTGTTATCAACTCATCTCTGGGAGGTCCATCAGAGACTCCCGAGCCGTAGACAATATCAGCGCTAATGTAACCAGTACCCTGAACATAAATCATATACACCAGGCAGACAGCCCCCAAATAATCTGGAATTATCGGGGCCTCTTTCCGAAGGTGGGCCCAAAGCTGGCCGCAAAAGTAAACATTGGTAGACCGGCCTGTCTGAGAAACGTTTACTGCTGGATTCAACACCGAATACACATACGCTACAATGAATGTTTATAATATTGGAAGTGGAACTTCTTATTGCCCCCGATCGTTCAAGAACACTTACTGTGCTGCATCCAAATGACCATGTACACAACCCAACATAGTTACCCAACCATGCTATCTAGGAAGTTCATTTCACCGCTCTCCGCTTGAATATCCCCTTCTTGAGTTGGAGATTCCATGATTTATAAAGAAGAGTTCCTCTATAAAGTTATTCCCTGGCTCATGCAAATCGCGCAAATTGACTCATATACAATCCGTGGTAGAAACCACGCTGCTCCAACAACTCATCGTGAGTACCACGTTCCACAATCTCTCCGCCGTGAATGACAAGGATCTGATCCGCATTCCGAATGGTGCTCAGCCGGTGTGCAACCACAAAACTTGTACGGCCTTGCATCAATCTGTACATGGCCTCTTGAATGTGGAGTTCCGTACGCGTATCGACACTGCTCGTGGCTTCGTCGAGGATTAAAATCCCAGGATCCGCTAGGATAGCACGCGCAATGGTAATAAGTTGTCGCTGTCCGTGACTGAGATTGCTTCCCTCGGCGGTGAGCGGTGTATCATACCCCTGCGGGAGTTTGCGGATAAACGCATCCGCGTTCGCCAGCGTAGCAGCGGTCTCCACATCCGCATCCGTAGCACCTAGTCGCCCGAAGCGGATGTTTTCACGTATGGTACCGGAAAACAGATATGCATCCTGTAAAACGATGCCCAATTGACTCCGGAGCACTTGTTTATCTAACGTGCGAATGTCTACGTCGTCGATGGTAATGGTTCCAGACTGGATCTCGTAGAACCGCGTAAGCAGGTTCACGATGGTTGTTTTCCCTGCTCCAGTAGGGCCTACTAACGCGATGGTTTCGCCAGATTTGGCGTGCAACGAGACATTTTTCAGGACGGGTACGCCGTCTACGTAACCGAAGTTGACGTCCTGCAACTTCACGTCACCCACAACGCGAAAATCGGAATGAGTGTCGACATGCAGCTGACCAGATTCGTCCTCGTACTCGGACGGTTCATCGAGCACCTCGAACACACGTTCAGCGCCCGCAACAGCCGATTGAACCATGTTGTACTGGTTGGCCAGCTGATTGATGGGCTGACTAAACTGCCTCGAGTAGTTGAGAAAGCTAACGATCACGCCGATTGTAATCATATGGTGAAACGCCATTAATCCCCCAGCCACTGCAATGACGGCAAAGTTCAGATTGCCCGTCGCATTCATAAGCGGGCCCATCGATCCAGACAAGCTTTGGGCCCTCACGCCGACCTTTCGCAACCTGTCGTTGATAGTTCTAAACTCCTGCAGGGCCTTCTCTTCCCGGTGAAACACCTTGATGACACGTTGGCCGGTGATGGTTTCTTCCACAAAGCCGTT
Organism: Alicyclobacillus fastidiosus; assembly: GCF_026651875.1. Classification (GTDB taxonomy): domain Bacteria; phylum Bacillota; class Bacilli; order Alicyclobacillales; family Alicyclobacillaceae; genus Alicyclobacillus; species Alicyclobacillus fastidiosus. The sequence continues at coordinate 4,964,464 of NZ_CP104067.1, forward strand.
CACTTCACCGAGGTTCTTTTGCTGGTACGAAAAGTACTTTCGTGTGTATGTGGTAATTCTCTTCGTAATGGTCGTTATCAGCGGAATCGTGACGATCGTCACGATTGTCATCCACAAATTCTGACTGAGCATCATGACTACACTGCCGACCAGCATCAATGCGCTCGATATCAGTTGAATCACACTCTGATTCAGCGTGTTCGACACGTTGCTAATGTCGTTTGTGGTTCGGCTCATCAATTCCCCATGGGTCCGTGTATCAAAATAACGGAGTGGTAGTGTCTGGAACTTCACGAATAAATCATGACGCATCGCCCTGACTGTGCGCTGCGACACGCCAGCCATTACGAATTGCTGGATCCAGGTGAAGAGTACGCCGCACCCGTACACGGCCAGAAGAATGAGACACATCTGCCAGAGTCCAGTTGCGTTCCGTGGTACGATGTAGAGATCAACAGCCCGACCTAGGAGATAGGGAGCCAATAGCGAAAGACCGGTGGATATCGCTGTGCTAACGAGGACAGCAATAAGTCCAAGACGTTGCTGTCGCAAATAGCCCCAAATTCGACGAACGGTCGTTTTCGTATCCTTCGCTCGTACTTTCACAATCGGTCCTCTTCCGGGGCCATGACCCATTCCCATTTGAAACGGATTTGGACGAGGTCCCGCGTTTACTTCTGCCGCAGGCTTTGCCATGTCAGACAACCTCCTTTCCGAACTCAAATTTGTTCATACCGAGCTGGGATTCGTAGATGTCCTGATAAACCTCGCAGGTTTGCATAAGCGCCTGATGCGTACCTTCTCCTACGATTTTGCCGTCTTCTAGCACGAGAATCTTCTCAAAATCTAAAACAGAGGAAATTCGCTGTGCGATGAGCAACGTCGTAGCGTCCTGCATGAGACTTCGGAGGGCAAGCTGAAGCTTGGACTCGGTGCTGAGATCGAGCGCACTGGTACTGTCATCTAAGATGAGGATGGGCGGCTTCACCAAGAGTGCGCGTGCTATCGCAATACGCTGTTTCTGGCCCCCGGACAAATTTACGCCCCGCTGACCGACGACCGTGTCGTATCCGTCGGGCAATCCCACAATAAAGTCATGTGCCTGCGCCGCTTTGGCTGCTGCCTCAATGTCGGAGTCGCCTGCATCTGGTCGACCAAACGCAATATTCTCGCGGATGGTGCCGCTGAACAGGATCGATTCCTGTAGCACCATACCAATTTGACTGCGCAGGACACCTAGGTCCATGTCCCGAACATCGATTTCGTCAATGCGGACATCACCTCGTGTCGCGTCGTACAGTCGAGGAATCAAATTCACGAGAGACGACTTTCCTGCTCCGGTCGATCCGATAATGGCCACTTTCTGGCCAGGCTCAGCCACAAAGCTGATGTCGCGCAGGACCAACTCATGTTCTGTATTGTTTCCATAAGAAAAGGAGACATGATTGAATTCAACGTGTCCTTGCACCATGAAAGAAGACGCTGTGTGGTCTTTGTTCGTGATATCAGGGTCAGTGGACAAGACTTGTTTTATCCTATCTGCGGATACTTTAGCTTGCGATATATTCGTGAGGATCATACCTAACATCATTAACGATGAAAGAATCTGCGTGACATAGTTAATGAATGCGATCAGGTTTCCAAGCGGCATCGTCCCATGCCAAACCGCGTGGCCCCCGTACCACAAAACAGCGACGGCGCTTACGTTCAAGATGAGGTTCATGACTGGCATATTGAGCGCCATCACTCGGGCCGCTTTTACCGCCATAGCCGTATAAGCATTGTTGGCTGTTTGGAAGCGATGGATTTCGAAGCGGGACCTCACAAAGGCTTTGACTACGCGGATGCCCGTCAGATTTTCTTGCACCACCGTATTCACGCCATCCAAACGCGCCTGTACGGTGGAAAACAGGGGGTACGAGGCACGAATTAAGAAGTAAAGAAAGATGGCAAGTGCCGGGGCAGCAACGAGAAGTATCATGCCCAAGCGGAGACTGAGCGTCAAGGCCATGACGATGCTGCCGATGGCCAATCCCGGTGCCCGGATCAACCCCTGTTGTGACATCTGAATGAAGTTCTGCATTTGAGTGACATCGTTTGTCATACGAGTGATGAGCGATCCGGTTTGGAATTTATCCAAGTTGCGAAACGAAAAAGTCTGCACTTTTTTGAACAGCGCCTCACGGATATCCGCCCCGACGTTTTGAGAGGCCATGCTAGCAAATACGTTGCACCCTACCCCTGCGACCAACCCAATGATGGTGATGCCAACCATGATGGCGCCGGTCACCAGGATTTGATGCAGGTCCAACTGTATGACACCTTTGTTGACGATGTTCGCCATATATTTCGGTTGTAGTACATCCATAAACACCTCAAGGATCATGCAAAGAGGTGCAAGGGTAGCCACTTTCCAATAAGGTTTTAGATAGCGTATTAAATCCCTCATACAGTCGTTTTGTCTCCCCTCTTGTTTCAACCGTTGGTTTCAGGAGGGGCAGAGGCATTCGGCTCATCGGATCCGCCACCGAGTTCGGAACCGCCATTTGATTCTTTGGAGCCATTGCTGCCTTCGCCGCCTTGTTCGTCCAACTCATACAACTCAAACATGGCAATGAACTCGTTTCGAACCATGTCAATCGCCTTCAATTCCCCTCTAATGATTGGGTGGATTTCCTGCAGCTCAGGCTGTTCCAACTGTTGTAGCAGCGTCATCCGCTTGACGTTCAGTGACTCTACAAAAGCAAGCGCACGTCCACGTCGGAACGTCTGCGCTCCTCCCCCATGCTTGTGGTGTTCGCCTTTGTGCCCGTGCCTGCCATGTCCGTAGTGTTCTTGGTGTTTCATCAAGATCAATCTCCTTTGTATACAAAAGTATTCAAATCTTTATATGCCCAAACGTATACCATTGCATACATATTGTCAACATGATTTGGTTCCATCGTTCAGGTCTTTGAAGAAAGCCGTTGATGCACGGGCAATAGTTGAAAAGCTAGTCGATGAAAGTAAGAACAATGAGTACAAATTGGAGACGAGCACAACTACCTGAGAGGCACATAAACGTGTCTCTTTTTGTTGTGTAGAAATTTGTCGGAATTTTTGTCGGGAAAAATGAACGGAAATTTGGATGAAACGTATATCCGAAACACCTTCTGATAGCGAACGGTTTTTGTCATACAAAACCACATCGAACGAAGGCACATCCGAAGGAGGAATAAGCATATGACGAACAAGCCTACATGGTCACCGATGGACTGGCAGCCGGATGATGAATGGATTTCCGTTGTGGATGTCATGAAGCACTTGAAATGCTCTCGCGCTACGGGTCACCGCTGGTGCGAGGAAGGTAAGCTTCCAACGATGCAGGGGCCCTAGAGGAGTAAAGGTGCTAGGCGGCTTTTTACGTCAATCAGCCAAAATGGGGCGAATTTGCTGAGTCATGTGCCCTTCGACAGGACAATCCTCTAGACATAAATCTAAACAGACACCAACAATAAGGAGGGAAATTTATGTACGGAGCATTTGGCGGGTATACCCGATGGGCTGTAGTGTTCTTAATTATCTTTGTTCTGTTCTTCTTGCTTGTACCAGCCGTTGGTTATGGCGCAGCTACCAGCTGTGCGGGAGCATACTAATAACTCGTTCTTGGATATGTGCCAACACAAACCTGTTGCACAACGACTCCCGCATAGGAAACCAATAATAAGGAGGAATTGTCCATGTATGGAGCTTTTGGTGGATATACTCAATGGGCTGTAGTGTTCTTGATTATCTTTGTTCTGTTCTTCTTGTTTGTACCAGCCGTTGGTTATGGCGCAGCTACCAGCTGTGCGGGAGCATACTAATAAGAGATAACAGAAAATTATTAAAAAACAACCCCATAGAAACGTGGACTTACGCAGATTTAAGTCGAACACAGGCGTCCTATAAGGACGCCTTTTTATTACTGCATAGGAGGTGAGACTGTGATTACACGTGCTTATGCAACGAGGTTTATTGGACAGCACATCCACTTTCGCACGAGAGATGGGGTAACTCACCAAGGGATTCTGCATTCCGTTACAAATGACGGAATTTACATACGACCCATAAGAGGAGGAACCACTCGTCTTGCGAGTGAAACAGACGTCAGTTCTGCAAACATTGATTTGCTAAAGAACATACCCAACTCTACGGATGACGTTCAAGAGGTTTTTTGGCCATTTCTCTTCTTTCCCTTATTCGCACTCACTGCGCTGGCGGCATATCCGTATTACGGATATGGTTACGGCTACGGTAGATATTACTGGTAATAACCCAGTACCCCCCAAGGGACTACAATTGAAGTCTCTTGGGGTGTTGCAAAATTCATGATATTCGATTGCAATAACGCCACGCTTAAAATTTTCCCTATTGCTATGGTGAATTACTGAGGAAGCCCCCAAAATAGGCTTCCCTTCGGTTTATATCTTTTTATGAGGTTTTTCAGCGTCAATGGTCGTCCCTTATCATTCCTTCCACAGCAAGAATGCCGTGGTCCGGTAGCCGTTGACGCTAATATTGGCCCTATCCATAAACAAAACCCCATTTAAGTGGTCGAACTCATGGCAAATCATACGGGCGAACAGCCCCGAAGCAGCCAGTTGAAAGGGATCTCCGAAACGGTTGCCTTACCGTATCAGATCCGACTCGCTGAGACGAAGTTAAACTTTGGACAGCTTCTCTCTTCTATAGAATACGTGAATAAACTAACAATGGCTTCTCTGTGGTCAATATAGTCCCGACTTGGGTTGCATTAAAACGCGCTGACGGCGTTAATTAAACCTATCTTAACGACCAGAGAAGCCCTTTTGGGTACACATGCCGTTCCACTGTTTATACCACCTTGTTCTTTGGTAAATCGTCGGTCAACTACCGTTCAAAATCTACCCCATTCATACGGTAACACCTGGTCCATTTCACCGTGTGAAATAAAGATGGATACTTCATTTATAGGCTTTATGTTGTATTCTTCCTTGACGAAACACCCTGGGATGTACCCACTAAGTGCCATGATTCCCTTAATACAGTTTCCAGATGTCAAAACGAGTGTCATTGCAAAAATCGCTCCTTGGCTAAAACCAAGCAAGTAAAAAAGGAAATCTCGTACGCCAACATATCCCTTGTCAAAACGATTATCTGCTTCAACCTGCTGTTGACTCTCAATCAAGCTCATAACCAATTTCGAAGTTTAAATGACATCTGGCCGGAACCTCGGCATTACTTACCCAAATTACATGGATTGTGATACGACTTGCGTCTGTGATCCCAGCGCTTTCCCGAAGAGTAACACGGTGGCAAGGATACACAAGTCGGAATCGGGTCTAATGGCCGAATCGTGAGTGGCCTGCGTCATGCATTTTGGGGAATGACCAGAAATCGTCCCACAAACAGAACGAAAAAATAGATCTATAGAACCACAAGTTGCTATTAAAGGCTGTGTGTTACGAAAACGGATGGCAATCCTTATTTAGGTCTTTTTCCGTCAGCACCCGTGGGGAATATCCCATTCGATATGGCAATTCGAATAGTCTTGAGAGTCCTCGAACTCTTTGAAATCCATAGCCAAACGTGATAGGAGTCATTCCAGGTATTAAAACTTTCACAGCATGCAGTCCACCGTAAGATACTTCCACACTGGTTTGATTCAGCACGATAACGTCAAATCCTCGCCCGTGTAAATCATCAAGTACCGAATTGAGAATCAGTCGAATGTCTCGTGAATCGATTTGGAATCGTCGAGCTACATCGGTGTATACTTCTTCGACTGACTGAATCTGCCTTCGATTCTCTTGCCTCAAAAGAAATTCCCAACGTGGGTAAGCTTCGGGCAAACCAGCAACCACAACGTGATCGAGAATATCCTTGATTTTTGTCGAATCCAAGAACATGGAAACTGCCTCTTTACGTCTCTCTTCCGACGTTCGCTGAAGGTTAAGCACTTGAACAGTTAATTCGCGGAGCGCACCATAGACAGCCTGGTAGGGATTTAAATGGCACGCGGATCCGCTTACCACTTTCGGATAGTCGTTCTCTCCGCTGATGGCCACAGCACAAATTGCCGGTATGCTGAGATCATGGGATATATTAAACAGGCGAACTTCAAATCCATTTTCTACTAAATAATTAAAAACTTCAGATATTTCAGATGGGCAATGACTACCCAGTCTGAGCTCAGGCATCGGCATCTTTGCGTACCACATGTTAAGAAATCCATCCCGCTCGAGAACTTCGAAAATTCCATGCAGGACAGCTTCTTCCACAGTCCCTCCTATTGCGCATCCATTAGACGATTCCTTGATGAACCGCTTCTCATCAGCCGTTGGTCCATAATAGGCAATCTGCTCCGGAATGAGGACAGACTTATTATACTTGGTCGAGTGTGCCCAAACCCATGAATACTTCTTCTCTTCATCAAAAGGTTCAAGGATATGATTGGACGACTGAAACAACTCATGGCTGTGCAACCCGAACTGTGACGGGTGTACGGCGATGTCGTTGAATTCCGAATACTTACCAAGGACGACAGGCCGTCGATTCACCGCCTGAAATCCGCAGCTACGCTCCAACACTTCGAGCATTGCGGATTGCTTCGCATCGATGATGGACAAACCCGAGCCATACCCAGCAATTTCAGTACCAGCAGGTGTATAAATATATGCATCTGCCTGAACATAACGGTCTCCATTCCAAAACTCATTTGCGGCTGAAATATAACCTACCTCGGTATGCATGAACAACTCTTCTAAACGCTTGAAATCCACAGTTCCAACTCTCAACGTTTCCACATCGTTCATGATATGAGAAGCGAATTGCAATTGGGCAAGAACGGGATCGTCATCTGGCATAAGGTTACATCGAGGACAATCGTGACTTGGGACAACTGGCACCCACTCGATGTGTTCCTCTTGGTCGTACACACCAACTTTCCCTTTGGAATTTGGAGAGTTCGGGGATTCCAAAATAATCGACTGTATCTCATCGGTTACGATGTCTCCCAACGTTAAAAGGTCTGATTGAGACATCATCAGAGGCATATGCAGAGGTTCCACGATACTGCCGACTTGTTGGTTTAAAATAGAATTCAGAAGACTGCGATGGAAAGTATTTTCCCACCGCAATTGTAGACAAGTCGCGCAACCAGGTATTTCTGGAGTCTCCAGCGGCCCCAGCAGAACCGTCGATCCCCTGCCAAGAACAGATAAGGTGCTGAGTTTTAAATCCCTACACTTTCCCAATACCAAGTGCTCGAATTCAGAAGGCATATCCGATGCCAAAATGACAAGTTTTGGGCGGTATTCTTCTAGATCATCAAGTGAACAGTTGTGCACGATATGAAATTCACTAGTTTGACTGTGCTTTTCGCACCAGGTGTCAATGATTTGTTTACCCAATATAGAACCATTGTGAAATATAACAATATTCATTGTATCCCCCGCAATTAAGTGTCAGTCACTTTATTTTCGTGCACCACATCATAAGTCAAAATATTCATGTATTCCTATGTATAGAACAAAGGATCCAGCTCTAAGTTCTTCACACGTTCCATGGTCTTCGCCACACAATACGAAGCTCGACTCCCTCTTGTCCCTTTCAGGTTGAATATGTCGATGCGGCAGGATTCACTTTATGTTATAGCCTGCAGTTTTGCTTCACCAGCACGAATCGAAGCAACGGAAGCGGCGCAAACACTCAATAAATCAGAGGTGATTGCATGGTTCAACAGTAAAAAAGAGACACTCTTTTCACTAAACGATGAGGAGAAAAAGAACGTCGTACAAGAACTGATCGAAAAGTGGTCATCATGCCCTCTAAGAGCATTGACGACCACTCCATCGAAATTTCTTGCAGGTTTTTAATGGTGGAGGCGAGGCTCCTCGGTCCGAAATCCTCAAGTACACGCTATATTGGCCAACTGCTCAGTAAAAGTTCACGAAAAGCACACGCATCAATTCATAAGTTAGTTCGCCGACTTAGAAGGTCAATAAAACGTTTCAACAAGCAGTCTTTTGAGCTTAC